>NZ_JASGGO010000001.1:0-406147 GCF_047605025.1 Paracoccus sp. (in: a-proteobacteria)
CGCGCTTTGAAGCCAGCGTCATGGTTCCTGCGCTTCCGCATTCCTGATCTCCTTGCCCTTGGAGACCAGAAAACCTCAGATCGTAGCTTCCGTCACTGTCCGATTTCCGGGGAGTAGCTCAGCCCTTCGGGAGGCCCGCACCGTTGACGCGGAGATGGATCTTGGTCGCGAACCCACCTCTCGAACGACCAAGAGCCTCTTTCGGAGTCCCCGTTTTCGGGTCGAAACGTTCACTAGACGTTTCTTTGCCTCAAACTGCGCCCGCCGTATGATGATGGGCGCGGATCACGGTGCTGTCGACCATCTGAAGCTTATCGGGCGCAAACCCGGTGTGGTTCAGAGCATCCAGGATGTCTTTCCACAGTCCCGCAAGGGTTCAGCGGCGAAACTATCGGTAGACCGACGACCACTTTCCGAACTCTTCGGGCAGATCACGCCATCCGGCGTCTGCGTCCCATTGAGATTTTCGGTTTCGGCCCGGTGCCTGAGCGGCGACTTTTCTTCTGAAGTTTCAGAAGGCTGTCGGAGTGGCGGGGATGGATTTGTGGGGCGCTGCGAGGTTGTGGCACCTCGTCGGAGGAACCGACGCTGGCCTGACGATGCGAAGGCGCGGATCGTGGCCGAGAGTTTGCAACCTGGCGTTCGGGTCGCGGATGTCGCGCGGCGTCATGACATGCAGCCCCGCCATCTTTCGGAATGGCGCGGCCGTGCGCGGCGCGGATTTCTGGCCGTGCCGGCAGACTTCATGGCGCAGCCCGCGTTGCCCCGCTCCATTTCCCCGGAGCCGTTTTTTGTGCCGCTGGCAGTTGACGATCCTTCTGATCGACAGGCCGGGAAGGCCGTGCCTGTAGCGTTTGATCGGCGCAGACCCGGGATCCCGACCGTGGAAATCGGCGCCGGCATCGTGCTGCGTGTTCCCGACGATGTCGCAGTGGAGCGTGCCGCCTTGGTGCGCGCATTGCGGGGTGACGGTGATCTTCCGCTCGAAACGCGCAGACAGATTGAAGATCCTGGTGTGGGACGGCACCGGAATGGTGCTGACCTACAAGGTTCTGGAACACGGCAGCTTCGCCTTGCCCAAGGTCCAGAACGGGGTGATGCGGCTGTCGCGGGCGCAGGCGGAAACTCTGTTCGAGGGTCTGGACTGGCGCCGGACGGTTGCGCGGCGCGTGGCGGCGCCGACTGCGGCGGGGTGATCTGGCGGGCATATTTTTCTTTGTTTTTCTGTGTTTGCCGGTCTGTATCTGGTAGGAAAGCGCATGTCGCAGCCCTTCGATCTCAGCCTGTTTCCGAACCTGCCGCCCGAGGTGGTGAAGGCCTTTGCCGCCCAACAGGCGGCCCTGGAAGCGGCGCGCTTCGAGGCGACGGTCGAACGGGAGGCCCGCCAGCACGAGCAGGCGGCGGTGACCGAGAAAGAAACCTTCATCATCGAGCTGAAGGCGCTGATCGAGAAGCTGGAAGGCCAGGTCCGGGATTGCCGGCGCACGAAGTTCGGACCGAAATCGGAAAAGATGGACCCGGCGCAGCTGGCACTGGCGCTGGAAGATCTGGAAACGGCCATTGCCGAGACCCGGGCGCAGATCGCGGACGTCGAGGACAGGATCGCGGCCAGCGAACCCGATCCTGAAAAGCGCAAGCCGCGTGCGCCCCGCAAGGCGCGGGCATTGCCCGAGAGCCTGCCACCGCGCCCTACGCGTGATCGCGCCCACGCTATGCCTGCCCCAAGGGGCGTGCCGGTGTGGTACAAGCCAAGACACCCGCTTACCTGCTGGAGGGCAGTTGGCCGACCGAGGCGCTGCTGGCCCAGATCGCGGTGTCCAAGCATTCCGCGCATATGCCGCTGAACCAGCAGGCGGTGGTGATGGCCCGGCACGGGGTGCCGATCGCTCGGTTCTGGCCGACTGGATGGGCCGGACCGGCGCGCTGATCGCGCCCGTGGTCGATCACATGGCCAGGCGGCTGATGGAGGACAGCGCCCGGCTTTACGTCGATGGGACGACCGCCCCAGTGCTGGACCTGGTGCTGGACCCGGGACGCGGCACGACGAAAACCGGCTATCTCTGGGCCGTTTTGCGCGACGACCGGGGGTGGGGCGGCACCGCTCCGCCCGGCGTGGTCTTCCACTACCGGCCCGGGCGCAAAGGAGAATATGCCGCCGAAATCCTTGCTGGCTTCAACGGCGCGATCTAGGTCGATGCCTATGGAGCCTATACCCATCTCGCTACACTGAGGCGCCCGGGCGGCAATCCCTTGCGGCTGGCCTTCTGTTGGGCGCATGGCCGGCGCAAGCTGATCAAGGCCAGGCCGAAGAAGGGGTCGCCCATCGTCGATGAGGCGCTCCTGCGCATCATCGGCACATGCAAGATGAACGGTGTCGAGCCCTATGCCTACCTGCGCGATCTCTTCACCAGCCTGGCCAACGGGCACCTGGCCAAAAACATCGATGCCCTGATGCCCTGGGCAGATGCCCAAGCGGCGAGACCAACCGGGATGAGTTCATAAAAGAGTCCTTCCTGAGCTACGAACCCGCCTCAGCCCGTCGCACCCGCGCCACAGCGCAAGTGAAAATCCAATGGGACGCAGGCGCCGCATACAAAAAAGGCCCACTCGTCGTCGGATATCAGGTTGCGTGCCAAGCTCGCCTCCCACGTAGAGATGAGCTTGAAACACAGGGCGAAGGTTAAGGGAACCCCTTTTGTCAACACGTCCTAGCGCGAGAATAATCCGATGATGAGGGCGTTCACGAGGTCGATGAAGAATCCGCAAACCAGCGGCACAATCAGGAATGCCCGATGAGCCGCACCGTTTTGTTGGGTCACAGCGGTCATATTGGCTATTGCGGTTGCGGTCGAGCCCAGTGCGATACCTCCAAAACCTGCCGATATGACCGCTGCCTCATAGTCTCGTCCCATTGAGGGAAAGACCGCAATCAATATGAACAGGATTGTCAGGGCGACCTGTATGGCAAGCGTCAGCGTGATGAAGCCAAGAGAGCCGTGCAACTGCCAAATCTGAAGCGCCATCAAGGTCATTGTCAGGAACAGGCCAAGCGACAGATCTGAAATCAGCGCAAGGCCATCGCGAACACCGGGCCATGTCCTGCGCAATGCGCGCCCGAAGGTCAGGATCGTTACATGACGCATGGCGATACCTGCAAAGAGGCAGCTTACGAAGGCGGGCAGTGTTATTCCGGTAGCGGCAATGGAGTAATGCAGGAACATTCCGATCATCACCGTGACGTTGAGAATCAGGATGGCCCAGAGGATGCAGAAATAGTCCAGCCGCGCGGCGGGCTCGTCATGTGTGATGCCGATATCAAGATCACTGTCCGACGTGGGGGAAACTCCCCTCCGCCGGATCAGAAAGGCTGCCATCGGCCCGCCGATCAGGCAGGCAGCGATCAGCCCCACCGTATTCGCCGCGATCCCGAGTTCAAGCGCATTGCCGATGCCCGCCCTTTCCCCGATGATCGGGGCCCAGGCCAGCGCCGTGCCGATCCCGCCGGTCAGCGAGACGGATCCGAGCATCAGCCCCGCCTGCACGGGCTGGCCAAACAGCCCCGCCATGCCCATGCCGACAAGGTTCTGGATCACGATGAACCCCGAGGCCAGCCCCAGCAGGATCACCAGTGGCCTGCCGCCCTGCGCCAGGCTGCGGATATCCGCATTGAGACCGATCCCGGCGAAGAACACCAGCAACAGGAAATCGCGCATCTGCACTTCGAAGCGGATATCGACGCCCGCGAATGCATAGATCAGCGCCGTGACGGCGGCGCAAAGAAAGCCGCCGACCACCGGCTCGGGGATGGCCCAGCGTTGCAGGATCCCCAGCCGCATCGTCAGCAGCTTGCCGCAGATCAGCAGCGTCGCGGCAAGGGTGAAGGACAGGAATGCATCGATCGTCATGGCGGTCATGGATCAGGCCCCCACGGGCGTTTCGAGGATATGTTGAAGAGCAAGGGCGATTGCCCGCTCGGTATCCTCGGGCACTTTCTGTCCATTGGTGGCAGCAGGGCTGACGGTCGAGTTGAGCAGGCTTAGACCGATCAGCAGCCCCATCACCATCGTGGCGCGTAGCGGCGAGGCATCGCCCAGTTTCTGCTGGATCGGCGCGATGAACATGCGGATCAGCCTGTCGCCCACGACCTCGGCCGTGGCGGGCGTCGTCAGCGAGCGGATCAGGATCATAAGCGGATCGGGTTCGCCAGGGGACTGCATCTTGCCGAACAACTGCCGCGAAAGCTGTGGCGCGATCTGGTCCAAAGGAACATCGGCAAGGCCACGGTGTTCCGAGGCGAACTTCAGAACCTCAAGAAACAACTGCGCCTTTGAGCCGAAGGACCTGTGAACATAGGCGACATCCACGCCGACATCTGCGGCAATATCACGCAGCATCGTTTCGTCATAAGATCGTTCCGTGAAGCGTTTGATTGCGGCAGTCAATATGCGCTGCCTTGTCGATCCAGGCTGCGTGTTTTTTTGGTCTGAGGCCATATGATTGACTGTCCCTCGGGTATTGTCGGCAAATTGACAGATGCACCATAGCCTGCCGGGACTCCAGGTCAACCAGGGTTGACTTGTCCCTGGCAATCTGTGCAGCCTCAAGCCAACGGATGGAACGGACGCAATCACCTGTGATTGCCCGAGATGACGAGCCTGCGGAGATACCATGAAGAAGAACACCAAGTGGCTCGTCGTTGCCGCGGCTGTCGCGGCGATTGGTGCGGCGGGATGGAATATCCTTGGCGGGATAAGCGGCTCGGAACTGCCTGCCGGGGTCGCCAGCGGTAACGGCAGGCTTGAAGCCGTCGATATAGATGTTGCCGCGCGCAGCGGCGGCCGTCTGATGGATGTCTTCGTAAAGGAAGGCGAGTTTGTAGAGGACGGGCAGACCCTCGCGCAGATGGACACGCTTCAGCTTGATGCGCAGAAGCTGGAGGCCCAGGCGCAGATTCGGCGCGCCGGCATCGCGATCGAGACCGCGAAAAGCCTTGTCACGCAGCGCGAGGCGGAAAGCGAAGCCGCGCGTGCCGAGGTCGAGTTGCAGGAGGCGACGCTGGATGCCGCAAAGCGCCGGTTGGCTCGCTCCGAGGCGCTGGCCCGCACGAACGCGATTTCGCAGCAATCGCTGGACGATGATCGCGCGACGGAACGCAGAGCGCGCGCCGCCCTTGCTTCCGCGAAGGCGTCACTCGCGGCGTCCGAGGCGGCTATCGGTTCGGCCAGGGCCCAGATCGTCGATGCCGAGGCGGCACTTGAGGCCGCGAAGGCGGTGAAGGCCAGGATCGAGGCCGAAATACAGGATGCAACGCTTGTCGCCCCGCGCGACGGGCGGGTCCAGTATCGGCTGGCGCAGCCCGGCGAGGTGCTGGCCTCTGGCGGGCGGGTGATCAACATGATCGACGTGTCCGACGTTTACATGAACTTCTTCCTGCCGACGGAACAGGCGGGGCGCGTCGAGCTTGGCTCTGAGGTGCGGCTGGTGATGGACGCGGCGCCGGGCGTGGTGATCCCCGCCACCGTGTCCTTCGTCGCCGATGTGGCGCAGTTCACCCCCAAGACGGTGGAGACCGAGGAAGAGCGGCTGAAGCTGACCTTCCGCGTGCGCGCCCGCATCGCGCCGGAACTGCTGGCGCAATATATCCGCCAGGTAAAGACCGGCCTGCCCGGCATGGCTTATGTCCGCATTGATCCGAATGTGGCCTGGCCCGCATTCCTCGATCAGAACCTCGTCAAATGACGGCGCCGGTGGCGGCGGCGCAGGGTCTTTCGCTGACATATGGCAAGGTCCGGGCGCTTCATGAAGTCAGCGTCGAGATTCCGCCGGGACGGATGGTCGGGCTGATCGGGCCGGACGGGGTGGGCAAGTCCAGCCTGATGGCGCTGATCTCTGGCGCGCGGGCGTTGCAGGACGGGGCGCTGACGGTGCTGGGCGGCGACATGCGCGACGCCCGCCACCGGCAGGCGGCCTGCCCGCGCATCGCCTATATGCCGCAGGGGCTGGGCAAGAACCTTTATCACACGCTGTCGGTCTTCGAGAATGTGGATTTCTTCGGCCGGCTCTTCGGCCAGGACCGGGCCGAGCGCGAGGCGCGCATCACCGATCTGCTGACCGCGACGGGGTTGAGGAAGTTCCGTGATCGCCCGGCGGGCAAGCTCTCGGGGGGCATGAAGCAGAAACTGGGCCTGTGCTGCGCGCTGATCCATGACCCCGACCTGCTGATCCTGGACGAGCCCACCACCGGCGTCGATCCGCTGTCGCGCCGGCAGTTCTGGGAGCTGATCGACCGCATCCACGCCAGCCGCCCCGGCATGAGCGTGATCGTCGCCACCGCCTATATGGAAGAGGCCGCGCGTTTCGACTGGCTGGTGGCGATGAATGCCGGCCGCGTGCTGGCGACCGGCACCCCGGCCGAACTGATGGCACGCACCGGCACCGAAGACCTCGACGCGGCCTTCATCGCATTGCTGCCCGAGGAAAGCCGCGCCGGTCATACCAGCGTCACCATCCCGCCGATGGATCATGAAACCGCCGACTACGCCATCGAGGCCGAGGGGCTGACGATGCGGTTCGGCGATTTCACCGCCGTCGATCATGTCAGCTTTCGCATCCCAAGGGGCGAGATCTTCGGCTTCCTCGGCTCGAACGGCTGCGGCAAGTCGACCACGATGAAGATGCTGACCGGCCTCTTGGAGGCCAGCGAGGGCACGGCGAAGCTTTTCGGCCGCGAGGTCGATCCGCGCGACCTGACGGTGCGCCGCCGCGTGGGCTATATGAGCCAGGCCTTTTCGCTTTATGGCGAATTGACCGTGGCGCAGAACCTTGACCTGCATGCGCGCATCTTCAAACTGAACGAGGCCATGATCCCGGAGCGCATCGCCGAGATGGCGCGGCGCTTCGATTTGACGGGCGTGATGGAGGCACGGCCGGATTCGTTGCCGCTTGGCATCCGGCAGCGGCTGTCGCTGGCGGTCGCGATGATCCATGCGCCCGACATCCTGATCCTGGACGAGCCGACATCGGGCGTGGACCCGGTGGCGCGGGATGCGTTCTGGCAGATCCTCGCGGAACTGTCGCGCAAGGACGGGGTGACGATCTTCGTCTCGACCCATTTCATGAACGAGGCGCTGCTTTGCGACCGCATCAGCCTGATGCATGCGGGCAGGGTGCTGGTCTCGGACACGCCGCGGGCGATCATCGCCGACAGGGGTGCTTTGACGCTGGAAGAGGCGTTCATTTCCTGGCTCGAGGAAGCCATCGGCGATGGCGACCCCGTGCCGGACACCGCGCCCGTTGCCGAGGCACGGCCCCATGTCCCGGCGAAAAGCCCGCTTTTCGATCCGCGCCGGGTGCTGAGCTATGCCATGCGCGAGGCGATGGAACTGCGCCGCGACCCGATCCGCGCCACGCTGGCGGTTCTGGGCACGCTGATCCTGATGTTCGTGATCGGGCTGGGGATCAACATGGATGTCGAGGATCTGAGCTTCGCCGTCCTCGACCAGGATGACAGCACGATCAGCCGCGACTACATCAACCAGTTGTCGGGCTCGCGCTATTTCGTGGAGCAGGCGCCGATCGCCAACCATGCCGAGATGGACCGGCGCATGCGCGAGGGCAATCTGAACCTCGCGCTGGAGATTCCGCCCGGCTTTGGCCGCGACCTGCTGCGCGGGCGCGACGTGCAGATCGGCGGCTGGATCGACGGATCGAACCCGCAGCGGGCCGAAACGGTGATGGGCTATGTGCAGGGCGTTCACGGGCACTGGCTGACCGCGCGGCTTGCCGCCGAATACGGCCCCGCCGCCGTAGCGGGGAATTTCGACCTGCAACTGCGCTACCGCTACAATCCCGACATCAAGAGCATGGTGGCGATGGTTCCGGCCGTCATCCCGCTGCTGCTGCTGCTGATCCCGGCGATGCTGTCGGCGCTGTCCGTGGTGCGCGAAAAGGAACTCGGCTCGATCACCAACCTTTATGTCACGCCGGTCACGCGGCTGGAATTCCTGCTGGGCAAGCAATTGCCCTATACGGCCATCGCGGTGCTGAACTTCGTGCTGATGACCGCCGTGGCGATCTTCGCCTTCAAGGTGCCGTTCACCGGCAGCTTCATCGCCTATTTCGTGGCGGGGGTGCTTTACGTCTCATCCGCGACGGCGATGGGGCTGGTGATCTCGGCCTTCATGAAAAGCCAGCTTGCGGCGGTCTTTGCCACCGCGCTCGGCACCATCCTGCCGGCGGTGCAGTTTTCCGGGATGACCAACCCGGTTTCGTCGCTCGACGGGGTGGCGGCGTTCATTTCCTCAATTTATCCGACGACGCATTTCATGACCATCTCGCGCGGGGCGTTTTCCAAGGGGCTGGGCCTGGCCGAACTGTCGGGCGCGATCTGGCCGCTGGTGATCGCGGTGCCGGTGCTGATCGGGATCGGCGCCTTCCTGATGCCCCGGCAGGAGAAATAGGCCATGGACCTGACCAATGTATTCCAATTGGGCGTCAAGGAGATCCGGGGGCTGATCCGCGATCCGGTGATGATGTTCCTGATCCTGTTCTCGTTCACCTTCCAGATCTACAGCTCCGCGACCTCGGCCACCGAGACGCTGAGCCGCGCGCCCATCGCCATCGTGGACGAGGACCGGTCGCCGCTGTCGAACCGGATCGTCGAGGCGTTCCAGCCGCCGTTCTTCACCGAGCCCTCCATGATCACCGCGGCCGAGATGGACCGGCGCATGGACGAGGGGCTGGATACCTTCGCGCTGGACATCCCGCCCGATTTCCAGCGTGACCTGCTGGCGGGCAAACACCCCGAGATGCAGTTGAACGTCGACGCGACCCGGATGACGCAGGCGTTTTCCGGCTCGGGCTATGTCCAGCAGATCGTCACCGGCGAGGTGTCGGAATTTCTGGACCGCTACCGCGACGATGCGTCCCCCGTGGCCGATCTTGCGCTGCGCGCGCGCTTCAACCCGGAACTGAACGGCGGCTGGTTCCAGGCGGTGATGGGGATTTCGAACAGCGTCACGCTGCTGGCGCTGATCCTCGCCGGCGCCGCGCTGATCCGCGAACGCGAACACGGCACCATCGAGCATCTGCTGGTCATGCCGGTCACGCCGCTGGAAATCATGGTGTCGAAGATCTGGTCGATGAGCCTGATCGTGCTGCTGGGGACGTGGTTTTCGCTGGTGGTGATGTGCGGCCTTGTGCTGGGCATACCCTTGCAAGGCTCGCTGACGCTGTTTTTGATCGGGACGGCGCTGCATCTGTTCGCCACCGCCTCGCTGGGGATCTTTCTGGCCACGGTGGCGGGCTCGATGCCCCAGTTCGGTATCCTGATGATCCTGGTTCTTTTGCCGCTTCAGGTGCTTTCAGGCGCGCAGACGCCGCGCGAATCCATGCCCGAGCTTGTGCAGAACATCATGCTGCTGGCGCCGAACACGCATTATGTGATCCTGTCCCAGTCGATCCTGTTTCGCGGCGCGGGTCTTGATGTGGTCTGGCAGCCGATGCTTTGGCTGGCGGCCATCGGCATGGGGCTTTTCGCGATATCGCTGCGCCATTTCCGGGGCTTTCTGAAATGATGCCTGAAACCGGGGCCTGGTCCCCGGTCAGAGCGATACCAGTCTTTAGGAATTGCTTATGAATCACATGCCCATGGGGAAAGGTATCATCCCTGCTTTTTCCGGGGCGGGGTCAGGGCGGCGGTGAGGCGCGCGGCTTCCTCCTCCGATTTGCCAAAAACATCCTGAATATACCCACTGGTCAAGGCAATGGCGTCAAGCGGATTGTCGACGCCTGCAAGGTTTCTGAACCACTCCGCGTTGATCTGCGACAGGGCGGCAAGCGTTGCCATGGACTCGCGCCAGATAGCGGTCTGGATGTGCAGGGGCTGGGTAGCGAATTCGGGGAACCGGCCCATCGACCACTTCTCGGGGGAAGTGAGAGCGGCCGGGGATGCTTTCTCGGTAACCATAGGGAATCTCCTGATTGGTTGAGGGTTCAGGATGGGTTTCAATTTCCGCAAATACTTTGATCTAAGTCAACCAAGGTTGACCTTCATGTCTGCTATCTGTCTTAATTGGAAAAACAGAAGTGAGCGAACCTCAATGGTGAACGGACGTGAACCAGAGCTTCCGTCGAATCCGATGCAACCACCCAAGCCGACGCGGCCGTCGGATGTTCGGGGTGGTCTTGCCGAGGACGACAAGCTTGGCCTGGAGGCGTTTCAGGTGCTCGACAAAATGCGTGAGGCGCTTGCCGGGCAGGTGACCGGCGGTGTCTCGCCCGGATCCGCGGCGCTTGCCTTCTTCGACTGGGGGTTTCATCTGGCCTCGGCGCCCGGCAAGCGTGCGGAACTGTTGTGGAAGGGGATGCGCAAGCAAGGGCGGTTTCTTTCACACCTGCTCGCGTCCACGACCTTACCCGATCTTCCCCCGGTCATTCAGCCTTTGGCGGGGGATGACAGGTTCGAACATGAAGGCTGGCGCAAGCCTCCGTTCTCATGGATGGCGCAGAGCTTTCTGCTGGCTCAGCAATGGACCCACAACCTGACCCATGATGTGCCGGGGGTGATGAAGCACCATGAGCAGGTGGTGTCCTTCGCCATGCGGCAATGGCTCGACATGCTTTCGCCCGCGAACAATCCGCTTACCAATCCCGAGATCATCGCCCGAACATGGAAAACCGGCGGTGCCAACCTCTGGCAGGGGTGGCGGAACTGGGTCGAGGACGCGACGCGCCAAGTCACGGGCTGCGCTCCGGCAGGGGTCGAAAATTTCGTTCCCGGAGAAAGCGTGGCCACGACTCCGGGTAAAGTCGTCTGTCGAAACCACCTGATCGAACTGATCCAGTATGCGCCCGCAGGCGATGCCGTCTATCCCGAGCCGGTGCTGATCGTGCCGGCCTGGATCATGAAATACTATATCCTTGATCTTGGCGCCGAAAATTCGCTGATCCGCTGGCTGGTGTCCCAGGGACATACGGTTTTTGTGATTTCCTGGCGCAATCCCGAAGCGGGCGACCGCGATCTGGACATGGAGGACTATCGCCGTCTGGGGGTGATGGCGGCGCTTGATGCGATCAACGCGATCCTGCCCGAGGCCAGGATCCATGCCGCTGGCTACTGCCTTGGCGGCACGCTGCTGTCGATCGCGGCGGCGGCGATGGCACGCAAGGCGGATGACCGGCTGGCCTCGGTCACGCTGCTGGCCGCGCAGGTCGATTTCACCGAACCGGGCGAACTGGCCCTGTTCATAGACCCCAGCCAGATGCATTTCCTCGACAGCATGATGTGGAATCGGGGCTATCTGTCGGCGGACCAGATGGCGGGGGCGTTCCAGTTGCTGCGCTCGAACGATCTGGTCTGGTCGCGGGCGGTGCGCGACTACATGATGGGCGAACGCGCGCCGATGAACGATCTGATGGCCTGGAACGCCGATAGCACGCGGATGCCCTGGCGGATGCATTCGGAGTATCTTCAACGGCTTTACCTCGACAACGAATTCGCGACCGGACGTTTTCGCGTGGAGGATCGGCCTGCGGTGCTGCAAAATATCAGAGCTCCGTTCTTCGTCGTGGGAACGGAACGAGATCACGTCGCGCCCTGGACCTCGGTTTACAAGATCCACCAGTTCACTGAGACCGAGGTGACCTTTGCCCTGACCTCGGGCGGCCATAATGCCGGGATCGTCAGCCCGCCGGGCCACCCGCATCGCCGCTATCGCATCGCTTCCCATATTCCGGGACAGCCGCTGCTGACCCCGGCAGAGTGGTGCTCGACGCATCAGCCGAGGGCGGGATCGTGGTGGGCGGCTTGGGGGCAGTGGCTGGCCAGGCATTCGGGTGCCAGGGCCGCGCCGCCGCAGATCGGTGCCCCGATGGGGGGCTATCCCGTCCTGGGCGATGCGCCCGGCAGTTATGTTCATCAAAAGTGAGGGTGAGATGAAAGACGGAACTCTGGTGAACCGCACTTTCGATCAGATCCAGATCGGCGACGGCGCAAAGCTGACCCGTAATGTCGGCGACCAGGATATCGCCCTGTTCGCCGCGGTGTCCGGCGATGTGAATCCCTCTCATATCGACCCGTCCTTCGCCGCCACGGGACCGTTTGGTCATGTGGTCGCGCATGGCATCTGGACTGCGGCACTGATTTCCGCCGTTCTGGGGACAAGGCTGCCCGGACCTGGCACGGTCTATTTGGGACAGGATCTGCGCTTTCTGCGGCCTGTCGTGCCGGGCGATACGATTACCGCGACCGTTCGCGTGATCGAAAAGACCGAGGCGCATCGGATCGTCCGGCTGGAGACGGTCTGCACCAATCAGGCCGGCGTGCGGGTATTGGACGGAACCGCCACGGTGAGGGCGCCGGCCACCAGCATCACCTGGACGGCCGGGCGCGGCCCCGAGGCGGTGCTGCGCGCGGCAAATCGCTATGACCGTTTCATCGCCGAGGCGCGCGGTTTGCCGGCGGTGGCGGCGGGGATCGTGCATCCCTGTTCGACGGCCGCGATTCTCGGCGCGGCCGAAGTGCGCGACGAGGGGCTGCTGTCCCCGCTTCTGATCGGACCCGAGGCGAAGATCCGCGCCGTGGCCGATGAGGCCGGCGTCACGCTTGAGGGGATGGAGATCGAGGATACCGCCCACAGCCATGCCGCCGCCGCACGCGCCGTCGAACTGGCTGCTTCGGGGCGCATCTCCATGCTGGTCAAGGGAAGCCTGCATACGGACGAATTGCTGGGCGCGGTGGTCGCGAAAACCGGGGGGCTGCGCACCGAACGCCGTATCAGCCATGTCTACGCGATGGATGTGCCCGCCTATGGCAAGCCGGTGATCGTGACGGATGCGGCGATCAACATCCTTCCAACCCTCGAACAAAAGCGCGACATCTGCCAGAACGCGGTCGATCTGCTGCGTCTTCTGGGGATGGAGCAGCCGAAGGTCGCCGTTCTGGCGGCCGTCGAAACCGTGAACCCGGCGATGCCCGCCACACTTGATGCCGCCGCACTGACCGTCATGGCCGCGCGGGGGCAGATCGCCGGGGCGTTGGTCGATGGGCCGCTGGCCTTCGACAATGCGATCAGCCCCCAGGCTGCGCTGACCAAGGGTATCACCTCGCCCGTGGCGGGTCAGGCGGATGTGCTGCTGGTGCCGGATCTTGAAGCCGGCAACATGCTGGCCAAGCAGTTGATCTATTTCGCCGGCGCAACCGCTGCGGGGTTGGTGCTGGGCGCGCGGGTTCCGATCGTGTTGACCAGCCGCTCGGACCCGCTTTCGGCGCGGATCGCCTCGGCGGCGCTGGCCAAGCTGGCCGTGGTCCGCAAGGCCCGGAAAGGGGGTCTTTGATGGGGAGGCTGATCCTGACGTTCAACGCCGGATCCTCGACGATCAAGCTTGGATGTTTCGATGCGGACGGGCTGCGGCTTCTGGCGCGCGGGGTGATCGATTTCCGCGACGATCCTTTCGAATTCCGCCTGACCCGGCAGGGCGAGACGCTGGCCTGTCAGTTGCGGGCGGCCCCGGAGGATCTGACGGCGGTGCTTTATCAATCCTTCGACTGGCTGGCCGGGCATTTCGATCTGGAGGCGCTGTCGATCATTGGCCACAGGGTCGTGCATGGCGGCGATGAGTTCACCGGCCCGGTGGCGATCACCGGCGGGGTTCTGGCGCGGATCGAGGCGCTTTCGCGGCTGGCGCCCCTGCATCAGCCGCAAAGCGTGAACCTGATCCGCGCGATGCGAGAGCTTTATCCCGATGTATTGCAGACCGCATCGTTCGACACCGCTTTCCATGCGACCAACGCGCCGGTGGTCCGCCGCTTCGCCATTCCGCGCGCCCTGCACGACCTGGGGATCAAACGCTATGGTTTCCACGGCTTGTCCTATCGCCATATCGCAGGCGAACTGGCGGGGAAGCTGCCCCCCGGTGCGCGGGCGGTGGTCGCGCATCTGGGCAGCGGGGCCAGCCTTTGCGCCATGGAGGGCGGCGTCAGTCGCGACAGTTCGATGGGATTCTCGACCATAGACGGCATCCCGATGGCGACGCGCTCGGGCGCGCTGGATCCGGGGGTGATCCTGCATCTTCTAAGCGGGCCGATGGGCTGGAGCGCCGAGCGGGTCGAGCGCATGCTGTATCGCGAAAGCGGGTTGCTGGGCGTCTCGGGCTTCGAGGCGGACACGCGCGAATTGCTGGAAAGCGACCGTCCCGAGGCCGCCGAGGCCATCGACCTTTTCTGCCATCGCATCGCGGGCGAGGTGGCGCGGCTGGCGACGACGCTGGGTGGTCTGGACGCGCTGGTCTTCACCGCCGGGATCGGCGAGCATCAGCCAAGGATCCGCGCCATGGTCGCCGAGCGGCTGGGCTGGCTTGGGCTGGCGCTGGATCCGGTCGCGAATGCCGCGAACGCGCGCCGGATCGGCGCGGCCGACAGCCGCGTCGCGGCCCTTGTCATCCCGACCGACGAGGAACGGGTGATCGCCGCCGAGGCCCTAAGCTTAGGGAACCCCGAATGACACGGACCCCGGATCTTGCCGGTAAGCGCGGGCTTGTCGTCGGCGTGGCCAACGGCACCAGCATCGCCGCCGGTTGCGCGCGTGCCTTTCATATCGCGGGCGCGGAACTGGCGCTGACATATCTTGACGAAAAGGCGGCACCCTGGGTGCGCCCGGTCGCCGATGAGGTGGGGACGGATATCTTCCTGCCGTGCGATGTGCGCGTTCCGGGCCAGCTTGAGCAGGTGTTCGAACGGATCGCCCAGGACTGGGGCAGGCTTGATTTCCTGCTGCACTCCATTGCTTTCGCGCCGCGCGAAGACCTGCATACCAGCGTGGTCAATTCCTCGGCCGAGGGGTTTGCGCAGGCGATGGACGTATCGTGCCATTCCTTTCTGCGTATGGCGCGGCTGGCCGCACCTCTCATGACGGATGGCGGTGCCCTGATCACGGTCAGCTTCTATGGATCGGACCGGGTGGTGGACCATTACAATCTGATGGGGCCGGTCAAGGCCGCGCTGGAGGCCAGCGTTCGCTATGCCGCCGCCGACCTGGCGCCCCGCAACATACGCGCCTTCGCGCTGTCGACCGGCCCCGTGCAGACCCGCGCGGCCTCGGGTATCGACCGATTTGACGAATTGCTGGACGAGGTGCGCGAACGCACGCCCGCGCACCGGCTGGTCTCGGTCGAAGAAATCGGGCGCATCGCCGCGTTCCTGGCGGATGAAGCGGCCGCACCGATGAGCGGCTCGGTCATCTGGGCCGATAACGGATTTCACACGACTGCCTGAAAGGGCGACGAGAACCAGAAAGAACCGGCCATGTCCAGACTTGCGCCGGTGACAGGTAGAGCACGCGGGATCGGGCCGGGATCATGGTCCTTTCGGGGCCATGTCGCAAAGCGGCCACATAAGCTTGTTGGCCATGCCCCGTTAAAACAAGGGGGATGGCCGCTTCGCCACTGTTGCCCGCCTCACAGGCCAATCTGCTGCGAAAGCACCGAAAGACCCGCGCCCATCAGCAGCAAGGGCAGGATCCCGGTCCTTGGGCGCAGTTCCAGTATCGCCAGCACAAGAAAGGCGATGGCCGGCGCGATCCACCCGCCGCCCGCGACCCGGAACAGAGAGGTCACGCCGGCCGCAACCAGCCCGATGCCGACCGGCGCAAGCCCGCGTTGCAGGATGCGATACCAGCGGCTGTCGCGATGGCCATTCGACCAGCGGAACACCGCATGGCACAACAGCGTCGAAGGCGCGTAGATCGCCATCGAGGCCACGACCGCGCCTCGGATTCCCGCCACCTTCCAGCCGATCAGCGTCGCCAGCGTGGTGCCCGGTCCCGGCGCCACTCGGGTGATGGCGAAGAAGTGCAGGAACTCCTGCGCGGTGATCCAGCCATGCTGGCGCACCGCGATGGTTTCCAACTGGGCGATGATCGCGGTGCCACCGCCAAAGGATACCAGCGAAAGCGGCACCATTTCGCGCAGCAGATCGGCGATCACGCTCATGGCCGCGCCCTTGCGGAGCAAAGGATCGCGGCGGGGGCCAGCATCACCACCACCGCCAGCACCGACAGCCCGGTCCCGGCAACCAGCGCCACGACGGCACCCATGACGACCAGTTGCCATGCCGAGCGGCGCAACCGCATCAGCCCGCGCCAGCAGATCTGCAACAGCAGGCCCAGGGCCGCGAAGGCCAGACCGGACAGCGCGGCATCCACCCATGGCGCGGTGGTGACATGATCCAGCAGGACCGCCATGCCGACCACCGCCAGAACCGGCGGCAGGATGAAGCCCAGGGTGCAAAGCAGCGCGGCACGCGGCCCCCCCAGAACCTCGCCCAGACAGACGACAAGGTTAAGCACATTGGCCCCCGGCATGATCTGCGCAAGGGTCAGCGTGGCCGCGAAATCCTCATCCCCCACCCATGCCGTGCGGGTGACGAATTCGCGATACAGCCAGCCCGACAGGCCGCCGCCGAAGCTGAGGCAGCCGATCCTGAGGCAGGTCAGAAACAGCCGCGCCAGCGACGGCGCGGGTCGGGGCGCCTTATGCGGCCTGTCCAAGGCCCGCTCCGCTGGCCGCCAGAAGGGCGCGCGTATATTCGTGACGGGGATGGTCGAAGACGGTCTGAACCGGCCCCTGCTCGACGATCTGCCCGCGATACATCACCAGAACCGAGGTGGCGAAATCGCGGACCAGCGCCAGATCATGCGCCACGAAGACATAGGACAGGCCATAATCGCGGCGCAGATCCTTCAGCAGTTCGATCACCTGCGCCTGAATCGAGACATCCAGCGCCGAGACCGCCTCGTCGCAGACGATCAACTCGGGCTTCAGCGCCAGCGCCCGAGCAATGGCGACGCGCTGGCGTTGCCCGCCCGAGAACTGGTGCGGATGGCGATCGGCGTGGTCGGCCCGCAGCCCGACCTGCTCCAGCAACTCGCCCACCCTCGCCCGCCACTGGCTGCGCGGCAGCACGCCGTGATGGATCGCCCAGGGTTCGGCGATGATCTGCGCCACGGTCATGCGCGGGTTCAGCGAGGCGGTCGGATCCTGGAACACGAACTGCACCCGGCGGCGCAGCGCCAGCTCATCCGCATCGGACAGGCCCTGCGTCGGTTTGCCGTCATAGCGGATGCTGCCGCTGGTCGGGCTGTCGAGGCCAAGGATCATCCGCGCCAGAGTCGACTTGCCCGAGCCGGATTCGCCGACCACGCCCAGGGTCTCGCCCCGAGCCATGGTGAAACTGGCATTGTCCACGGCACGCACCGGATTGCCGCCCCGCAGCGACAGCAGGCCGCCTTTCGGCACGCCATAGACCCGGCTGACCTCGCGCACCTCCAGCAGCGGGGCGCCGCTTACCTTCGGGCCGGTGGCAAAGCCGTGGCGGCCGGGAATGCAATCGACCAGCCTTCGGGTATAGTCGTGCCGCGGATGGGCCAGCACCTCGCGCGCCGGGCCGCGCTCGACGATGCGGCCTTGCTGCATGACCACCACGCGATCCGCCACCCGCTCGACCACGGCCAGATCATGGGTGATCATCACGATGGCCATGCCGTTCTCGGCCTGGATTTCCTTCAGCAGATCCAGCACCCGCGCCTGCACCGTCACGTCCAGGGCCGAGGTCGGTTCGTCCGCGATCAGCAGCTTCGGCCGCAAGGCCACCGCCGAGGCGATCATGATCCGCTGGCGCTGCCCGCCCGAGAACTGGTGCGGATAGTCATGCTTGCGCCGGGCCGGATCGCCGATGCCGACGCGGGCCAGCAACTCTTCGACCCGAGCATCCGCCGTGGCCGCGTCGACGCCATGCACACGCATGGTTTCGGAAATCTGCCGGCCGATGGAATAGACCGGGTTCAAGGCGGCCAGCGGATCCTGAAAGATCATCGAGATGCTTTTGCCGTTGATCCGCCGCCGCGTCTCGGCATCGGCCCGCAAAAGATCCCGGTCCTCGAACAGGATCCTGCCCTGCGAGATGACGGCGGGCGGGGTCTCGATCAGGTTCATCACCGCCGAGGCGCTGACGCTTTTGCCCGAGCCGCTTTCGCCAAGGATGGCAAGGATCTCGCCGGGGTTCACGTCCCAACTGACATCCTCGACGGCACGGACCACGCCGGCACGCGAGGGGAACTGGACCGAGAGGTTCTGCACGGAAAGTAGGGGAGCCATCGGGTTACCTCGCTTCGGTTTCAAGGCGCCAGCGTTCGACCGGATCGGTCACGACGCGCAGCCAGTTGGTCAGCAGGTTCAGGGACATGGCCACCGACATGATCGCCAGCCCCGGCCAGAAGGCCAGCCACCAGGCCGAGCCGAGGTAGTTGCGGCCATCGGCCACCATCAACCCCCAGGTCACCTCGGGCGGCTGGATGCCGATGCCCAGAAAGGACAGGCCGGATTCGACCAGCATGACGAAGGCGATTTCCAGCGCGGCAAGGTTGATCACCGTGGGCAGCACCATCGGCGCGACATGGCGCAAAAGCACGCGATTGGTTCGTGCCCCCATGGCGCGGGCGGCGACGACGAACATGCGCTGCTTGATCTCCAGCACCTCGGCCCGCACCGTGCGCATGAAGATCGGGATGCGCGATATGGCCAGCACAAGGATCACGTTGCCGACGCCCGGCTCGAACACGAACAGCACGATCACCGCCAGCAGCATCGACGGAAAGCTCATGATCGCATCGGCAAGGCGCAGCAGCGCGGCGCCGATCCAGCCGCCGCGATAGCCCGCGACAAGGCCCAGGAAGCCGCCGACCAGAACCGAGATCGCCACGGCCGAGGCCGCGATCAGCAGCGTGTTCTGGCTGGCGACGATGATCCGGGCCAGCAGGCTGCGCCCCAGCGCGTCACCGCCCAGCACCAGAAGCCAGCCGTTTTCCAGCGAAAAGGGCGCCATGTTGCGGCCCTTGAGGTTCAGCGCCCTAGCCTGTTCCGCCAGCAGCGTCGGCCCGATCAGGGCGCAGATCAGCACCAGCGTCAGGAAGATGGCCGAGACCAGCGCGAAACGGTCACGCAGCAGCGAGGTCAGGATGATGCGCATCGACGAACGGGGGCGGGCCTCAGCCATGGCGGATACGCGGGTCGATGAGGGCATAGGACAGATCCACGATGATGTTGAGGATGAACACGGCAAGGGCCGAGACAAGGATGGCGGCCTGAATTACGGCGAAGTCGCGCATCAGGACCGAATCGATCATCAGCTTGCCGATGCCGGGAAAGCCGAAGACGGTCTCGACGATCACCGCGCCGTTCAGGATGCCCGCCGCCTGATCGCTGGCGACCGTGACCACCGGCAGCAGCGAATTGCGCAGGGCATGGACGAAGATGATCGAGCGCGACTTGACCCCCTTGGCCCTTGCGGCCTTGACATAGACCGAGGACAGCGCCGTCATCATCGAGGTTCGCATGACCTGAACCAGCACGCCGGCGGGTCGCATGATCAGCACCGCCACCGGCAGGATCCAATGCTGCCAACTGCCGGTTCCCGATGTCGGCAGCAGTCTTAGCGTCACGGAAAACACCAGCACCCCGACGATGGCGACCCAGAAGTTCGGCGTGCTGGCGCCGATCAGCGAAATCAGGCTGGCCAGCCGGTCGAAGATCCCGCCGGGCCGCCAGGCCGCCAGTGCTCCGGTGACGATCGAGATCAGCAGGACCAGCGGCATGGTCACGGCGGCCAGCGCCAGCGTGGTCGGAAAAGCCTCCAATACCACATCCAGCGCCGGGCGCGAGAAGCGCAGGGATTCACCCATATCGCCGTGCAGGATGCCGGTCAGAAAGCCGGTGAACTGCACCAGCAGCGGATCGTTGAAGCCGTGCAGTTGGTTATAGGCGTCGATCTGCGCCTCGGTCGCCTCGGGCGGCAGATACAGGGCGGCGGGCGAGCCGGTCATGCGGGCGATGAAGAACACCAGCATGACCAGGAAGATCAGCGAAATCACGCTCTGAAGCGAGCGGCCGAAGATGAAACGTCCCATTCTGTCCTCTTGCGGGGGCGGGCGGGGAATGGCGGCATTCCCGGCCCTTCTGGCGTCATTTGCCGGTCAGCTTCACCTGCGCCAGTTGCAGTTCGACGGCATTGGCGATGGTGGGGGTGAAATCGATCCGCGGACCGACCCGCATGTAGTTCACCATGTAGAACAACGGAATGTCCGAAACGATGTCCTGATAAATGTGGCGAAAGATCTCGTGATAGGCGGCCTCGCGCTTCTTGCCCGACAGGGTAGAGGCGTTTTCGATCTGGGCGTCCAGCGCGGGATCGTGCAACTCGCTCTGGCGCCCGTCCGAGTGATATTTGAAATAGACGGTAAAGGCCGCGTCGCCGGAATTGTTGTCATGCATGGTCAGGAAGATATTGGGCTTGCGCGCCGGATCGAAGGGCTTGTTCGCCACCTCCAGCCATTGCGTCATCTCCAGCGTCTCGATCTTGACGTTGAAGCCCGCCGCCCGCAGCATCTCGCCCACGGCCTCGACGAATTCGTTGCTGTTGGCGAACATCGCCGGGCGGCCGATCAGCCGTATCTCGGTATCTACGGGCACGCCATCGGCCTTGGCCTCGGCCAGCAGGCGCATGGCCTCCTGGGGATCGTATTCCCACGGCGTCAGGTCGGGGTTCCAACCAAGGACGTTCGGCCCGACCTGCTGCGTGGCCAGCTTGGCCTGATCAGAAATGATGGTGCCCAGGAAGGCGTTGCGGTCGATGGCAAGGTTCAGCGCCTTGCGCACCCGGATGTCGTTCAGCGGCGGGACATCGACGCTAAGCCGGAACATGGCGCTGTCAGAGTTGGGATAAACCTTGTCCATCGCCGGATCGGTCGCGTCCTGCGGCGCAATCGAGAAGGCCAGATCCGCCTCGCCCGTTGCCACCATGGCCGCCACCACCGAGGATTCGCTGCGCCAGACATAGGTTGCCTTGGTGATCGCCGGTTTTTCGCCCCAATAGTCGTCGATGCGGTCGATCACCACCTCCTGGCCTTGGGTCCAGTGGTCGAAGCGATAGGGGCCGGTGCCGACAGGCGTTTCGGTATAGGCACCCTTCGGCGTATTGGGTGAGGAAATCGCCATCTGCGCCAGCAGCGTCGGCAGGATCGGGCTGGGCTTGCCGGTCGTGAAGCGCACGGTCAGCGGATCGACGGCCTCGGCCTTGATATCGACCCCATCGAAATATTTGGTGCGGGTGATGCAGGTCAGCGCCGGGTCGGTGGTGCGTTCCAGCGTGTGGATCACCGCCGCCGCGTCGAAAGGCGCTCCGTCATGGAAGGTCACGCCGGGGCGCAGCTTGAAGGTCCAGACCGTCGGGCTGTCCTGCACCCAGCTTTCCGCCAGGCGCGGGATGATGGATCCATCCTGATAATTCAGCTCGACCAGCGTTTCGACCACGTTCTGCTTGATGATCCGTCCAATGACCGAGCGCGGCGTCTCGCAGGGGTCCAGCCGGTCCGGGCCGGCCGGCAGCACGATGCGGATCTCGGTCGCGGCATCGGCCAGGGTCGGCCCGGCAAAGGACAGCATCGCCGCCGTGGTCGTGGCAAGCAAAGACATATGTCGCATGAGTTCCTCCCTCTGAACGACAGATATGATATCGTGCGATCAGCCCGCCCTGCGGGCATTGGCCGCGATGGCGCGGCGGATTTCGGCGATCTTGACGCGCTCGTGCTCCTCCTTGGCGCGTATGGCGGGCAGGATCGCGGCGGCCCGCTCGGTGGACAGCGCGACGATCCCGTCGGCATCCCCGACGATCAGGTCGCCCGGCATCACCACCATGCCGCCCAGACAGACCGGCTGGTTCAATATGCCCGGACCGTTCTTGTAGGGGCCGCGATGGGTGACGGCGCGGGCATAGACCGGCAGGCCCAGCGTGCGGATCGCATCGACATCGCGGATGGCGCCGTCGATGGCGAAACCCGCCAGCCCGCGCGCCATGGCCTTCTGCACGATGATCTCGCCGATCAGCGCCTGACCGCAATCGCCGCCGCCATCCACCACCATGACATCGCCCGGACGCACCAGATCCAGCGCCCGATGAATCGCGGCATTGTCCCCGGCGCGGGTGCGGACGGTGAAGGCCGTGCCGATCACGGTTTGCCCGGCATGATAGGGCAGCAGCCCCACCGCCCCCGGCAGGCGATCAAGGCAATCGCTGATGATCGAACTGGCGGTGCCGTCATAGGCTTGCAGCAGGTCGGCCGCCACCAAAGGTGGGGCCGGGTGTTCCCTGATTGTCATGATTCCTCCGAAGTGCTGGTCCTCCGACCACGCCGGCACATTGCATCACTTGCGCTTGGAAAATAAGCGATAATACTTCACAATATAGCATTCCTTTTTTTCATGGGTTGGCGATGTTTACCATCAAGCAGCTTGAAGCCCTGTATTGGGCGGATTCCCTGGGCGGATTTCAGGCTGCGGCGGATTATCTGCATGTCACGCAATCCACCATCTCGAAGCGCATCGCCGAGTTGGAGCAGCAGTTCCCCGAACCCTTGTTCATGCGGGACGGGCGGCAGGCGGTGCTGACGGTCCGTGGCGAATCCGTGCGCGACATCGCCCAGCAGATGCTGCGGCTGAACGATCAGTTGATCCACGCCGCGCGCGGACGCGCACCGCTGCCGCCGCGCACAAGGCTGGGCACCACCGATCTGGTGGCAACCTCATGGCTGCCGCGCCTGCTGGACGCGATGGCCGAGCGTTTTCCCCATGTCGAGGTCGAGCCCGAGATCAGCCTGACCAGCACGCTGATGGATGGCCTGACGGAAAGGAAGATCGATTTCGTGATCTGTCCGCGCAGCACCATGCAGCCGCAATTCATCAATGCTCCGCTGGGCGATATCCAGATGGCATGGATGTGCAGCCCGGCATTGATGGCCGGGCGCATGAAGCTGTCGCTTGAGGAACTGCTTTCGATGACCCTGCTGGCGCAATCTCCGGGATCGGTGCTGCGGCCGGTGCTTTACAAGATCCTGGAGAACGAAAAGCTACGGTTCCGCAAGCGGATCAACTGCAACAACATGGGCGCCCTGGCGGAAATGGCCGCGAATGGTCTGGGCATCACCATACTGCCGCCGACCTTCTTCAGCCATATGGTGCAGGCCGGGCGCCTTGTGGTGGTGGATTGCCCGCTGCACCTGCCGGCGTTGACCTATTACATCACCTATCGCAACGACTATCACCGCGAATTCTACGCCCAGCTCGCCGCGCTTTGCGACGAAATCCGCGTGCTTTAGCCCTATCAGTAACCGATGGGGTGGGCGCCCCCTGCGGCATCGACGTGCCAGGGTGGCGGGTGTCGAAGCACCGCGACGACGTATGCCGCTGGGGCTGTCAGAGCCTTCGTGCCGCGCCAAGGTTTACGGAGCCGGCGTCGCGCTCCAGGCTGTGCCGATCCTGCCGACTTCTTCCAGATAGCGTGCAACGATGGCCAGTTCGCTGTCGGAAAACCCCGACATCACCGCGCGGTAGTCCATGCTGACCCCGGCATAAAGACGAAGCGGTTCCGCCGCAGCGATTTCGTCCAGCACGATCAGCACGCTGCGGCGATCCTCGGGGTTGCGCTCACGCCGGATATAGCCGGCCTTTTCCAGCCGGTCGAACAGCGCCGTTCCCGCCCCGGAGGAAAGGCCCAGATAGGATAGGATCCGGCCCGGACTGGCCGGTTTTCCGATCACCTTGAGATAGCCGATACAGCGAAAGTCGGTCGAATGGATCCGGCCCGAGTTCGCCGCACGCTCGAAAGCGAGATCCCCCTGATGGATTACGGACATCAGGGCACCCCCCAGGCGATGGAGAAGTGCTTCACGTTCGCTGTCGGCTTCCACGGCTTCGCGGCACATTATCTTGACCATAAAGACTATTTGCGACATTTATAATGACGCAATCACGGGCAATGGGCAACCATGGCCGGACTGGATCTGATCGGGAGGATCGACATGAGAGAACGCTTCAAGGGCAAACTTGTTCTGGTGACGGGCGCGGCCGCAGGTCTGGGCCGCGGGCTCGCGCTTGGCTTCGCGGCCGAGGGGGCCGAACTTGTGCTGCTCGACATCGAGGCTGCGGGTCTTGAGGAAACCGCGCGACAAGTCGCCGCCGTCGGCTCATCCGCCGAGGTGCATCCCATCAATCTGGGCGACGAAGCCGCGATCCATACTTTCGCCGAAGGCTTCCTGTCGCGCCATGAACGCCTTGATGTGCTGATCAATAACGCGGGTCTGGCCTATGGTGAGATCAGCAGCTCTTTCGAGGCGCTGAGCCAGGCGAAATGGCTGCGCTATCTGAGCATCAACACCGTCGCGCCGCTGCTGCTGGCGCAGGCGCTGCGTCCGGCGCTGGCGGCGGCCAGTGGTGTGGTGCTGAACCAGTCCTCGATGGCGGCGAATGTGCCGGCGACGGCCTACGGCGTCACCAAGGCCGCGCTGAATGCGATGACCTATGGCATGGCGACGCGTTTTGGTGCCGATGGCATCCGGGTGAATGCCGTGGCGCCGGGGCTGATGGAAACCCCCGCCAGCGTGGGACAGCTATCGCCCGAGCAGTTCGCGGGCATCCGCAAGATGCAGCTTTTGGAACGTCAAGGCACGACCGATGACATCGTGCGGCTGCACCTGTTCCTGGCCTCTGAAGATGCCAGCTTCATCACCAATGAGGTGGTGTGCTGCGATGGCGGAAATACCCGGCGCGGTTGGCGCTACTGATCTTTCCGCGGTTCCGCCCCGGTCGAAACGGAGGCCAGTTCACTTGGCAGCCGCCGCCCGGTGGAACTGTCTAGCGGCTTCCTTGTCCAGGGCCTAATGGTCTTGGGCAGAGGGTTGGGTGGCGCGTAATTCAGCAAGCGACTACGAAAATTATTGGCATCAAGAGAGGTCAGAATGCTTGAAGGGTTTCACTTCCAGAACGCCTATGTGACACGCGATCTTGCCGGAGGCATTCGCAAGATCGAGGCCATGGCGTCGGTGCGCAAAAAGATCCTTTTCGAGACCGTATTGTCGGTGAAAACCCCCGAGGGCAACGCGTCGCTTGGGGTGAATGCCGCGCTTCTGTGGGTAGGCAACCTGCAATATGAACTGATCGAGCCGCGAGGTGGTGATCTGGATGTTTACACGCAGGCATTGCCCGAAGATGACGGCATCAGGTTCCATCACATCTGCATGCGTGTTCCCGACTGGGATGCATTTCGCGCACGGGTCGATCTGCAATCCATGCCGCTGGTGATGGAGGGCGAGACGCAGCAAGTGAAGTATCTGTATCTGGATGCGCGGGCCTCTTTAGGTCACTATCTGGAGTATTACTGGACCAGCGATGCGCACTGGTCGAACATGGGCGGCCTGTAAGGCTCGGGTTCTTCGCACCTTGTCATTCCCGAAGGCAAGCCGGGCCGCGGATATCCGCAGCCCGGTTTTTCGTCAGGAAAGCAGGCGGCCTCTTTGGCTGGCAGGGCCGTTGCGGGTGACATGACCGGATATTTTCCCAGGTGGCGGGACGTTGGAATGCCCGCGCTGAGCTTGCCCATGACGGAAGTGGGTGGTTGACACAACTTCTCTGTCGAGAATAAGTAATCCTCTTAGAGAATGGTCCTGTGGTCTGCTTCATCCGAAGCGGGCAGCGGGTGGTTCAGGTGGCGAGGAGGCCACCGGACAGCAAACGTATGGGATCCCTGCGCCTCTGTCACAATCGTTTCCTACGGGGGTTGTGGCGGTATCGCGGCTTGGTTGGTGGTCTGTAAGCCATGCCCGCAGCCACGACCCGGAGTTGGGATTGAAAAGGGGAGGAGATGCGAATGGCGAGCCAGGTATTCGATACCGCAAAGACCTATGATCTGATCATCGCCGGCGCCGGCGCGGCCGGCTGCGCCTTGGCAGGCCGGTTGTCCGAGCAGGCGGGCAGATCGGTGCTGCTGATCGAGGCGGGGCAGGATGCGGCGCGGCCTGGGGCCGAGGACGCGGAAATCCGCGACCCTTTCCCGATGTCCATGACCAACCCGGCCTTTCGCTGGTCGAACGTGAAGGCGCGGCTGTTTGCGGATACCGATCACCAGTCCGCCCGCCCGCATGCGACCGGCCGCAGCGTCGGCGGCGGCTCGAACGTGAACGGCATGGCGGCGGATCGTGGCCTGCCCGAAGATTATGACATCTGGGAAAAGATGGGCGCGCAGGGCTGGGGCTGGAACGATGTGCTGCCCTGGTTCAAGAAGATGGAAACCGCGCTGGATTTTACCGGACCGAACGCGGCCCCGATGCGCGGCAACAGTGGCCCGATGCCGGTGCGGCGCCTGCCGCGTGGCAAATGGGGCGCCTATGCCGAAACCTTTGCCGACGCCGCCGAACGGCGCGGCTATGGAGAGATCGACGATTATATGAGCGACTTCCGCGAGGGCTTCGCGGGCATTCCGACCAACAGCCTGCGCGAAGGCAGGGTTTCGGCCGCAATGGCCTATCTGACCGCCGAGGTGCGCGCCCGGCCGAATCTGACCATCCAGTCCGATGCGCTGGTCGAGCGGGTGATCATCGAGGACGGGCAGGCCAGGGGCGTCTCTCTGCGCATTGGCGGCAAGCCCTGCATCGCCCGCGCGCGTGAGGTCGTTGTGTCCTGCGGTGCGATCCACAGCCCGTCGCTGCTGATGCGCTCGGGCGTGGGGCCTGCGGTCGGGCTGCGGGACCATGGCATTCAGGTGGTGCGCGACTTGCCGGGGGTCGGCGCCAACCTTCAGAACCATCCCTATCTGCTATTTGCGGTCTGGCTGGCCCGCAATGCGCGTCAACAGCCGGACAACCCCTGGATGATGCAGAACTGGCTGCGCTATTCGTCGAATCATCCTGGTTGCGGTGATCGGGACATGCATCTTATGCCGTTCAACCGGACCGCCTGGCATGCTCTGGGCGAACGTGTCGGCTCGATGGCGGTGACGCTGAACCAGCCTTTTTCCACGGGATCGGTGACGCTTGCGGGGGCGGATGCGGCGCTGCCTCCGAAGATTTCGTTCAACATGCTGTCGGACGAGCGGGATTTCGAGCGTCTCGTCTCGGGCATGCGCCTGTCGCTGGAACTGCTCAACGATCCCGGCATGCGGGGCGCGCGGAGACAGCTTTTCCTGCCGAATCTGGCGCTTGTCGCGCGGCTGTCGCGACCGACGCGGCAGAACGCGCTGCGGGCGCGGGCGATTTCGGCTGCTTTGGACATTGCTCCGCTGCGCGCGCTGCTGCTGCGAAAGGCGGCGTTCAGCGCCGACCGGCTGTTGTCGGATGACGCCGCGCTTCGCGAATTCGTGCGCCAAAACGCCATTATCCAGCTGCATGATTGTGGCACATGCCGCATGGGACAGGCCGACGATCCCGAAGCTGTCGTGGATCCCCAGGGCCGGGTGCATGGGATCGCCGGTCTTCGTGTCGTCGACGCTTCGATATTCCCGATCCTGCCGCGTGGGCTGGTGCATTTCATAACCATCATGGCGGCCGAGAAGATCGCGGCCGGCATGCAGACCGAGCCTGCGCGCTCGGCAGCCTGAAAGCCCGGCGCGACGGCGATCCATGGTCCAGCCATGGGTCAGCGTGCTGATCGCGCCGCCTTGCCGCCATCCGGGATCCGACCCCGCCATGGCGCGCCACGTCCAAATGAAACGGCTTGGAGGAAAGATTCGTGACGACCAAGGAAACGGCAGCCAATCCCAGTCGGGACCCGAGCGGGCAGGCGTCACCGGCGGGCCTCTGGACCAAAGGAACCCCGGCCCCCATCGAGCGGTCCGAGGTCGCGGTCGCGGCCATAGACGGCAAGGGCTATGTCGTCGGTGATATCCGCGGCGCGGAGGACATGCTTGTCTATGACATCGCTGGCGACAGTTGGACCCGTGTGCCCGCGCCGCAGGCGATCCACCACCCCACCGCCGCCAGTTGGGGCGGAAAGCTGTATGTTTTCGGTGGTTTCGTCGGGATGAGCCCGGCCAGGGCCCAGACCGTCGCCTGGGTTTACGACCCGGCCACCGGCCGTTGGGACGACCTGCCGCCGCTACCCACGGCGCGGGCCGCGGGCGTGGCGGTCGCCCTGGACGGGCGCATTCATGTCATCTCGGGTGCGACCGATATCCTGATCGACGTGCCCTCCGGGACCCGCAACCCGGCCGAGGATGCCGTGCTGACCGGCACCAATACCGGCGCGCACGAGGTCTTTGACATCGCCTTGGGCCGGTGGGAAAGCCGCGCGCCCTTGCCGACGCCGCGCGACCATACCTCTGCCGGCGCCATCGACGGCAAGATCGTCGTCGCTGGCGGGCGCTTCGCGCTGGACCCCCGTGTCAATGTCGATCTGGTCGACATCTATGATCCGGCGACGGACAGTTGGACCTATGGGGCGCGCATGCCGACCCCGCGCAGCGCCTCGGCTTTCGCGGTGTTGAATGGCGCTTTGTATACGTTCGGAGGCGAGACCCGCTTCAGCCTGCATGATGAGGCGGAATCCTATGATCTGGCCACGAACAGATGGCGCAGGCACTCATCCTTGCCCGAAGGTCGGCACGGCTTTGGCGCAGTCGAGCATGGCGGGCGCCTTTATACCCTGGTTGGCAGCACCGTGCCGTTCCGGTCGGGCGGCGAGGCGGCAGCCTTGATATTCTCGCCAGACCCGGCCTAGGGCCTGCCATGCCCTGATGGGGGCCAAAGCACGGGGCGGAACCCGATAGGACCGCGCAAGTGAAGGCGCCCTGAATTCGCCATTCGGGGCGCCCATGCATGTGAGTTCGACTGAACCCGAACGTCACGACCCGTTGCTGGCACCGATCGCCCCTTACCGCGAAAGAACGCTTGACCTGTTGCCCCCCTGTGCTTAATTAAGAATGGAGATACTCTATAGAGAATGACTGCTTGATTCAGGTGAGGAGGGATCAAGCGGGATGCCGATACGGAACGTGTGGTGAACACCGACCCCGTGGCGCGCATTGGAAAGAGAGCGGTCCTGGACGCAAGGACATAGGGAGGGAACAATGAAACTTCGCCTGAACGCGCTGTCCTGCGTAATTGTCGCTGCCGCGCTGATATCCGGCATGTCCTGCCGATCAGAGGCACAAACGATTGATGAGGGCGCGATATTAAAGCTTGGTGTGCTGACCCGCACATCAACGCTTGATCCGCATGCAAGCACGCTTTCGACGCAGCCGGTGCATAATTCGGCTTGGGAAAGGCTTCTGCGCATCAACACCAAAGGCGAGGTGGCCCCGTTTCTTGCCCGAGAATGGGCATGGTCCGAGGACGGCAGTTCGCTGACGCTCAAACTGGTCGAGGGCGCCAGCTTCAATGATGGGTCCCCGGTGACCGCCGCGGCGGTGGTGGCCAGTATCGAGCGTGCCAGAACGCATAAAGATTCAAGGGTTGGTTCCAAGTTCGCCGAGGTCGAAAGCGTGGTCGCCGAAGGCGATCATATCGTCCGCTTCAACCTGTCGGCGGGTGGGGCGGATCTGCTGTGGACGCTTGCGGATGTTGCGGGCTCGGTGATCAACCCGGCCTGTATCGAAAAGGACACCGACCTGACGATGGCGCCGGCCGAATGCACGTCAAGCGTGATGGTGCTGACCGAAGGGACGCCCAACGGCATCTGGAAACTGCGCAAATCGGACCGGCCTTATTGGGACGAAAACGCGTTTCGGTTCGCGGGGATCGACTTCATTCCGGTGGGCGAAAACGAGGTCGTGCTGAACGCCATGCTTACGGGCGACATCGATACTGCGCAATTGATGGGTGAGGGGCTGGCGCGGGCGGAAACGCTGATCAATGACGGCAAACTGAACGGCAAGCCCTTCACGTCCGAGGCGACCCGCAGCCTCAGTCTTTTCCTGAACCCGCGAGTGCCGCCCTTTGACGATTCCAAGCTGCGGCATGCCGTTCGGGCGGCAATAGATCCCGCCCTGTTGAGCCAGGCCCTGTTCGAGGGGTTCTGCGCGCCCGCGAACCAGCCGCTGCCGGCTGCAAGCTGGGCGGCCAACCCGCAGCTTGAGGAAGTCAAAAGCTATGATCCCGAGGCGGTCAAGCGCCTGCTGGCGGAGGCCGGAAAGCCGAACGGGTTCGAATTCACGGTATTCTTCCAGAACACCGCCGCCTTCAACATGGCGGGCCAGGTCATCCAGGCGATGCTAAGCGATTACGGCATCTCGATGGTGCTGAAGCCGGTGCAGGCGGGAACCGTGCCCGAGATGATCGAAGGGACGGCTTCGGCGGTCATCTCCACCTCGTCCGGCACGCTCTCGCCCTTTACGCTGATGGACATCTACACCAATCTGGGATCGCGCCGCGCGGCGGTCGTGAAGGGAAGCCCGATCGAGGGAAAAGTCGCGGCGCTGGTGGACCAGGCAAACAACCCCGCGCTGTCTCGAAAAGAGCAGGGCGCAATCTGGGCGGAAGTCTGGCAGGCGATCTATGATGAGGCGCTGACCCTGACGATCTGCCAGTTCCGCGAGTTCTGGCCGACCACGCTTCGTCTTTCCAGCACCGAGGCCGGCAATCAGGAAGGGCCGATCTGGGCGCCCGGTTTCGAGGTTCGTTATCTGACCATCGCGGGTGATTGATCCGCGCTGCTCCCCTGCAAGGCAAGAAAGCTGGCCTGTTTGGCCGCCCAAATCCCAAAGCCAGGACGCTATGCAATGCTGAAATTGGCACTCAGACGTTTGATGGTAGCGCCCTTGCTTGTCGCGGTCGTCACCTTTGTCATATTCTGCCTCGTTGCGATCATGCCGGGTGATCCCGCTGTCCTTCTGGCCGGCGACGATCTGTCGCTTGTTCCGAAGATACGAGAGGCCATGGGCCTGGATAAGCCCTTGCTTATGCGCTATGCGGAATGGGCCGCGGGCGCGATATCGGGCGATCTGGGGCGATCATTTCAGACAGGCCAGGTTGCGGTATCCGCGCTTCTTGTTTCGGCTTTGCCGGTCACGCTTTCCCTTGTGGCCATTGCGATGGTTATCTCGATCATATTTGCGCTTGTCTTCGGTATTCTGGCTGGCGTCAACGAAGGCAAATGGATTGATCGCGTCATAAGCGCGTTCTGTGCGATCGCCATTGCCACGCCGACCTTCTGGCTTGGCTATCTTCTGGTGCTGGCTTTCGCGGTCAAACTCGGCTGGCTGCCATCACTGGGATATACCGCCATTTCCGAGGGTGTGCTTCCCTGGTTGCGCAACCTTATCCTTCCGGCCCTGACGCTTGCTCCTGCGTCCATCGCCATCCTGACGCTGCAATTGCGTGGCGGGTTGCTGACGGTATTTGACCGCCCCTATATGTTGAGTGCCCAGGCGAAAGGCATTTCCGGGGGGCGTCTTCTTTTCAATCACGCCCTGCGCAATGCGGCAATTCCGGCTGTCACTCTTCTAGGCTTTCAGCTGTCCAGTCTGATCGGCGGCTCTGTATTGGTAGAGCACGTTTTTTCCATTCCGGGCATCGGAACGCTGGCAATCAATGCCACGCTGAACGGCGATCTGCCCGTGGTTCTGGGCATCATCACCACGACGACCGTGCTGGTCGTGCTGATCAACGCGATATCGGACCTGATTTACGGTTACCTCAACCCAAGGATCCGCGCATGACCAAGGTAGTCATAGACGATAAGCGCCGCCTTTTTGGCCGCGTGAAGCTGGCCATTCCAGTCATTGTCGGTGCCCGGATCAGGAAACCAACGGTGATCATTGCAACGATCTGGGTGGCCGCGATGGTGTTCGCCGCCGTATTCGCCGATTTTCTGGCCCCTCTGGATCCCAACAAGCAAAATCTGCTTGCACTTTACAAGCCACCGCTGACCAGCGGGCATCTGCTTGGAACCGACAATCTTGGCCGCGATGTCTTAAGCAGGATGCTGCATGGCGCTACCGTGTCGCTGAGTGCTGCCCTGATCGGCACCGGAACGGCGGCATTGATCGGAATTCCGCTTGGTCTTCTTGCGGCTTTCTTCCGCAGCTATGCCGACCTCACGCTTAACTTTCTGACGGATGCGATTATGACCGTGCCCAGCCTGATCCTGGCGCTTGGCATCGTCGCCGTGCTGGGGCCGGGGCTGGCGAATGCGATGATCGCCATCGGCATCGTCGTCTCGCCGTCGTTCTATCGACTGGCGCGGGCCTCGACGCTGGATGTCCGCAACCAGACCTATATCGAGGCGACGATTTCGCTGGGGGCATCGACGCCGCGGACCATCCTGCGCCATGTCCTGCCGAACATCCTGACGCCGCTGGTGGTGCAGACGGCCATTGTCGCGGGGATCTGCATCATGGCAGAGGCATCGCTTAGCTATCTGGGCCTTGGGGTGCAGTCGCCCCAGGCAAGCTGGGGCTCGATGCTGTCGAATGCGGCGCGCGACCTGCAACGCGGATCCTATCTGATCTATATCCCCGGCTTTGCCATCATCGCGACGGTGCTTGCGCTTGGCGCCATCGGCAACTGGCTGCGTGATGTCGTCGCCAACAGGGGGGACGGCAAATGACCCTGCTGAGCGTCCAGAACCTGGCCGTCGAATTCGCCACCCCCGCAGGGCCGAAGACGGTCATCCACGATGTGTCGATCCGGCTGGACCGGCACGAGACGCTGGGCTTCGTGGGCGAATCCGGCTCGGGCAAATCGGTGACCTCGCTGGCGGTGCTGGGGCTGATCGGCCAGCGGCACGGGCGGATCACCGGCGGCCGGATCATGCTGGACGGGCAGGATATCACGCATGCGCCGGAATCCGTCTGGCGCGGCATCCGGGGCAAGCGGATCGGCATGATCTTTCAGCAGCCGATCCTGTCGCTGAACCCCAGCCTGACCGTCGGCAGCCAGATCGCCGAGACGGTGCGCCGCCATCTGGGGCTGGACCGGCGCGCCGCCTGGACCCGCGCGGTCGAGATGATGGACCGCGTGGGCATCCATGAGCCCCAGCGGCGCGCGCTGGAATATCCGCATATGTTCAGCGGCGGCATGGCGCAGCGTGTCATGATCGCCCAGGCACTGTCCTGCGGCCCGGACCTCTTGATCGCGGACGAGCCGACGACGGCGCTGGACGTGACCGTTCAGGCCAAGGTCCTGGACCTGCTGGTTGAATTGCAGCAGGCGACCGGGATGGGATTGATCCTGATCTCGCATGATCTGGCTGTCGTTTCACAGATGTCTGACCGGATCGTCGTCATGCAGAAGGGGCGCATCGTCGATCAGGGGCCATGCCCGGATCTGCTGCACGAAAGCAGCCATCCCTATACCCGCGCGCTGATCGAGGCGATTCCCGAAATGCCTCCCGTTCATGAGGACGCCATCTGATGCTGCTGGATGTTCGGAATATCGCAAAGGACTTCGGTTCGACTTCAATCTTCGGAAAGCGCGCGGTCGGTTTTCAGGCGGTGGCGGATGTCAGCTTTGGCCTGGAGCAAGGCCGCACTCTTGGGGTGATCGGCGAATCCGGGGCAGGCAAGTCGACAGTCGGGCGGATGATAGCACGCCTGATCGAACCGAGCGCCGGTCAGATTATCTTCCGGGACCGCAATCTGCTGGCTTTGTCGCGCGCCGATATGCGGGCGATGCGCGCCCATCTGCAAATGATCTTCCAGGATCCCTATAGCTCTTTCGATCCGCTGATGACCGTCGGGGCCTCGATCGCCGAGCCCCTGCTGATCCACAAGGGCCAGCGTCGATCCGAAGCATGGCCGCGCGTCATCGAACTGCTGGAGCGTGTCGGCATGGGCGAAGAGCACGCAAACCGCTATCCGCGCGAACTGTCCGGCGGCCAGTTGCAGCGCGCGGCCATCGCGCGGGCGCTTACCACGACGCCGGCCCTGATCATCTGCGATGAGCCGGTGGCCGCGCTGGATGTTCTGGTTCGTGCCCAGGTGCTGGAATTGATGCGCGATATCCAGAAAGACTTCGGCGTCTCATATCTGTTCATCACGCATGACCTCTCCTTGCTGAAGGTGGTTGCACATGATGTCTGCGTCATGCAGCGCGGGCGCGTGGTCGAACTGGCGGATGTCGACAGCATATTGAACAGGCCGCGCGAAGACTACACCCGCAGCTTGCTGCGGGCGATTCCACGATTGCCCGCGCGGGGATCCCGCGACGCAGGCAGGGCAGGCACGATCCTGCATCTGCCGGTTGGCGGCCCCGCCGCCGAAGGCAAATCAGCACAGAGAGGGAAAGGGCAGGAAAGTGGCAAAGGATATTCCGGTAATGGCACTGCATGACGACCAGGATGACAGCCAGGTCATCAGGATCGGCGACGGCGCGTTGAACGTGATCGCCAATCCGATCAAGCTTGACGGCCGTTCGTCCAGCCATCCGCTGGATGTGCGGGGGTGGACAACGATGAACACCTTCCTGCTGATCGAGGGCGATCATGCGCTGGTCTATTCGACCGGCTTCACCGCGCATCGCGCATCGCTGATGCGGCGGCTGCGCGAACTGGTGGGGGATCGCAAGGTTTCCATGGCCATTCCGCGCGTGGAATGGGCCTCGATGTGCAATGCCCGCGCCATCGCCGACACGTTCGAGATCGACGCGATCTATCAGCGGGTCGAGGCGCCGCCCGAGCTGTTTCTGGACTTCCACGCCGATTCCGTGGGGCCAAGCCGGGGCCTTACCACCGGACGGCTGGTGCCGATGGTGAACACGCTGAAGATGGCGGTGCATCCCGACCGGCCGCGCGCGCTGGAATTCCTGGTGCCCGAACTGCGGCTGCTGCCGTCGAACTGGGGCTACGATCCGGCGACGAAGACGCTGTTTACCGGCGATACCTTCTCATGGGTGTGGCAGGACAGCGTGGCGGGGCCGTGGTTCCTGGACAGCGCGAAGGATGATCCGACCACGCTGGAACGCGTCATCCACCAGTTGACCCACGGGCGCTACTGGTGGCTGCCCGGTGCCGAGACCGGCCCGATCCGCGAGGCGCTGGACGAGACCTTCGCGAAGTTCGACATCGCCTTCATCGCCCCCGACCATGGCCCGGTCCTGGCGGGCGAGGCCGTGGCGCGCCACATCGCGCTGCTCGACCAATGCCTGGCCGAGGTCGAGAAACGCCCCTCTATCGGCGTCGCGGCCGGCCAGTGGACCATCTCCAGCATGAGGAACGCGTGATGCAATTTCCCGAAATGCCCCACAACCCGCTGCCCCGTGAAATCGCTCCGGGCGTGTTCTGGCTTAGCGAATGTTTCCCGGTGCTTTACAACGGCACCTGGCTGCACACCTATAACGCCGCCTTCCTGGTCGTGGGCGAGAAATCCGCCGCCCTGATCGAGACGGGCATCACCGCCGCGCATCTGATCGTGCTGGAACAGGTGGACCAGATTCTGGCCGGGCGCGACATCGAGGTGGAATATGTCTTCGTGACCCATTCCGAAATGTCGCATTGCGGCGGCGTGGGCAAGGTGCTGGGCAAATTCCCCAAGGCGCGGATGATCGGCGAGGTCTGCGACCTGCATCTGGTCTTCCCGCAGTTCGAGGACCGGATCGAATTCGCCGAACCGGGCGACAGTTTCGATCTGGGCGGGCGCGCGCTGACCGTGCATGAAAGCGTGTTCCGCGACCTGATCCACAGCCGCTGGTTCTTCGACACCGGGGCAAACGTGCTCTTTACCGGCGACGGCTTCGCCTATTCGCATGTGCATGACGCCTGCGACTGCGGCCATCTGGCCGAAGAGGCCACGACGCTGAAGATCGACGAGCAGATGCAGCGCTTCGCCTTCTCGGCCTTCCACTGGACGCAGTTCGTGGACATCGAGCCCTATGTCGAGCGGATGGACGACCTGCTGCACGAGCTGGATGTCCGCATCGTCGCGCCGACCCACGGCCTGCCGATCACCGACCTTTCGCAGACCATGCCCATCGTGCGCGAGGGTTTCCGCGGCATGAAAGAGGCCGCGATCGCCGAGGCCGCCCGTCGGCGCGCGCTTCTGGCCGAACAGGCCGCAAGGGTCTGAACGAGGTATCGGCATGGCGGGCGCCGGGGCCGGAGCCCGCCTTTTCACGGGATGTTCCATGCATGGACCAGTCGTCATCGCCACCGGGGCCAGGACCCTGATCGGGGGGCGCCGTCATGGAAGGCGCGACGCGCTGTCGGCGGGCGGGCCATCCCGAACAGGGATTTTGAGAGCATCTTCCCCTTGGTTTGAGGAGAACCGGGGGAGGGCCTGACGCGGGAAGGAGCCCGCAAAGTTTCATAGGGAGGAGAAAAATGAAAAGAATGACCAGATTGTGGGCCGGGCCGATCATGGCCGCGGCCATGGCCTTGGGGCTGGCGCCGGGCCAGGGCACCGCAGAGGAAAGCCCCGTGCGCGTCGTCTTTATCGGCGGCTTTACCGGCCCGCTGGCCCAGAACCTCGCGGCGATCAAGATCGGCGTCGATGCTGCTGCGGCGGATCTGAACAGCCGGGGCGGCATCCTGGGGCGGCCGGTCGAGGTGGTGAACCTGGATTCCGGGGGCGATCCGACCAAGACTGTTTCGCTTTTCCAGCAATATGTCAGCCGCAACGACAAGCCGCAGCTTGTCCTGGCGGGTAATACCAGCAACGAGGCGCTGGCGCTGACGCCGCTTTTCACGCGGCAGAAGGTCATCTCCTTCGCGCCCGGTGCGCATCAGTCGCTGAACGATCCGAAATCCTACCCCTATCATTTCGGCATCGCGGTGACGACGGACCGGCTGCAAGAGGCGCTGCCGCACGAGCTTGAACGCATGGGGGTCAAGCGCCTGGCCATCGTCACGCCGCTTGATGCCTATGGCAGCAGTATCGTGAAATCCATCTCCGATGTCGTCGGCGCGGCGGGCATCGAGGTGAAAGCCTATCAGTTCGATCCGAAGGATCTGGACGTGACCGGGATCTTCGACCGCGCGATTGCCGATGCGCCCGATGCCTTCTACATCGAGGGCAATGGCGATGTTGTGCAGCGGATGGCCCGTGCCCGGGTCGAGGTGAACGGGACGCATATTCCGCTGATCTTCGGCAACAGCGCCGGCGCCACAAACGGCGGCCACATGTCCTGGGCCAGCGGGGATGCGCTGAAGAACGTCCGCGTCCAGACCACCTATGTCACCCGCTATGCCGACCCGGACGATTATTCGGAGCCGCAGAAGCGCTTCTTCGGCAATGCCGCCGAAGGGGTGATGGACAAGGGCATCTCCATCGTGGGGCCGGCCTATTTCTTCGACAGCATCCAGATCTATGCCAGCGCGGCCGAACAGGCGGGCTCGGTGGATCCCGACAAGGTGAAGGCCGTGCTGGAATCCGACGGCTTCGCGGTGCCCGAACTGATCACCTGGTCCGATCTGGGCGGTTACAGCGCCGACCGCCATTTCCCGAACCCGCCGCTTGAGGACTTCGTGTTCATCGGGCCGTCGCCGGTGGTCATGGGCATGTTCAAGCCGGCCGACCACTAGGAACGCCCACCCGTGCGGGAGATATCACTATGATCACGGTAATCTGGTCCGGCCTTGCGGTGGGGGCGATCTATGCGCTCATCGCGCTGTGCTACAATCTCAGCTACGTCACCTCGGGGGTGCTCAACTTCGCGGTGGCCCATCTCGTGGTGCTGGGCGGTTTCGTCGGCTGGTGGCTGATCGAGGGTCTGGGCCTGCCCCTGGCCGTCGCCATCGTCATCTGCGGCCTCGTCGGGGCGGCTGTCGGCCTTATCGAGGAACGGATCGCCATCGCGCCCCTGCGTGTGATCAACGAACGGACCGGGGGCGGGCATGGCTATGGCGAACTGATCTCGACCATCGGTTTCGCCACCGTGATCACGGGGATCTCGTTCATTATCTGGGGCGGGGATGCGCGCGAACTCACGCTCTTTGCCAACGATACCCGGATGAACATCCTGGGCGGGGGCGTCCTGCGCAAGGATCTGCTGCTGATCGCCACGGCCATCGCGGTGGCCGTGGGCATCTGGCTGTGGACGAAATACAGCCGCTCGGGCATTGCCTGCGCGGCCCAGACCGAAGACCGCGATGCCGCCATGCTGCACGGCATCAACGTCCGCCGCCTGTCCTATGTGGGCTTCGCGGCGGTGGGCGGGCTTTGCGCGGTTCTTGGTCCCGTCGTGGGCGCCAAGACGCTGCTGGTGGTGGCCGCCGCGCTGGTGCTGGCCATCAAGGGCTTCGTCGCGCTGACGCTGGGCGGGGTCGGCAGTTGCTTCGGCGTGCTGCTGGCCGGCTTCGCGCTTGGTATCGCCGAGGCCGCGACGGCGCGCTGGCTGGGGCCGGAATACCGCAATCTGGTCGTCTTCGCCCTGTTCCTGATCTTCCTGCTGGCCCGTCCCGGCGGCATGGCGGCCAAAGGGGGGCGGCGGACGATATGACACAGGGCAAACACATCACGGCCGGCCCGCTGCTGCGGGCCCTGGCCTTCGTGGGGATCGTGGCGCTGATCGCGCTGGCACCCACGCTGGGGCTTGATTCCGGGATGACGCGGCAGGTGATCCTGATCGCGGTCATCAGCCTGATCGTGACGGGGCTGAACCTCTCCTTCGGCTATGCGGGGGAATTCGCGGTGGGCCAGGCGGCACTGTTCGCCGTCGGCGCCTATGTGACCGGGTATCTGGCGGTCAACCATGTCAACGACATCCTGCTGCTGGCGCTGGTCTCTGGCGCGGCGGCGATGGTGGTCGGCCTGATCATCGGTATCCCGAGCGTCCGGCTGGGGGGCTGGGTGCTGGGCATCGCCTCGTTCTTCATGGTGCTGCTGGTTCCCGACGTGCTGAACCTGATCGGGGAACCCGTGGGCGGCCTGCACGGGCTGGCGGGCATCCCGGAGGCCGCGATCTTCGGGATCGGTCTGTCGGCGGGCGGCTTCTACATCGCCGTGGTGCTGATCGCGGCGCTGTGGCTGCTGCTGTTTCGCAATCTGGTCGTGTCGCCGCGCGGCGCGCAGTTCAAGGTGCTGTCGCAAAGCGCGGCGCTGACATCCTCGCTGGGCATCGCCGGCACCTCGGTCAAGCTGAAAGCCTATACGATAGGCGCGCTGCCGGCGGGGATCGCGGGATGCCTCTTCGCCTATCTCGACGGTTTCATCGCGCCCGAGGCGTTCGGGCTGCACATGGCCATCGTCATCCTGGCCTCGGCCGTGCTGGGCGGGGTGCGCACCGTCTATGGCGCGGTGCTGGGTTCGGCGCTGATGCAGCTTGGGCCGCTTGGCACCACCGCATTCGAACGCTATGCGCTGGTTTCCTACGGGGCCTTCCTGCTGATCGGGGGCGTGCTGCTGCCGCAGGGGCTGGTGCCGCTGCTGCGCACGCTGTTCCTGCGCATGCGCCTCAGGATCAAGGGCCAGCCCGCCCCGGCGCAGGGCGAAAGCGCCCCCGTTCCCGTCGCGCGCTCGGCCTTCCCGCCGATTCCCGGCCAGATCCTGCGGGTCGAGGCGGCGGGCAAGCGTTTCGGCGGCATCATCGCGCTTCAGGGTATTTCGCTGACCGCCCGGCCGGGGCAGATCACGGCGCTGATCGGGCCGAACGGGTCGGGCAAGACCACGGTGCTGAACGTCGTCTCGGGCTTCTACATACCCGATAGCGGCCGGATCATGCTAGGAGATCAAGAAGTTACGGCCCTGCCGCCAAACATACGGGCGCACCTTGGCGTGGGGCGGACGTTCCAGACCCCGGCCATCCCGCGCGACATGACGGTGCGCGAGGCCGTGCGCTCCGGTGCGCTGATGCGCGAACCGGGGATCGTGGCCACCATGCTACGCCTGCCTTCGTATTTCCGCGCCAATCGGGCAGAGGAAGCGGCGGTGGACGCGGCGCTGGCGGCCACCGGGCTTGCTGGCGTGGCCGAGGAGCAGGCTTCCAGCCAGCCGCTGGGCATTCGCCGCCTGATCGAACTGGCGCGCAGCCTGATGATGCGCCCAGGCGTGCTGCTGCTGGACGAGATCGCCTCGGGGCTGGACGCCGAGGAGATCGAGGAGCTCAGCGCCGTGATCCTGGCCTTGCGGGAAGCGGGCGCGACGATCCTGCTGGTCGAGCATAATTTCGATCTTGTCGCCGCCGTCGCCGATCATGTGATCGTCATGGCCGAAGGCGCGCTGCTGGCCGAAGGCAGCGCCGCCGAGATCGAGGCCAACGAACAGGTCCGCCTGAAATATCTGGGCGAAGGGCCGCCCCCCGTCGCCGCATTGCAGGAGATTGCCTCGTGAGCCTGTCCCTTCGTCTTGATGCCGTGTCGTCGGGCTATGGCGACATCCGGGTGCTGCGCGATCTGTCGCTTTCGCTGAACGCGGGCGAGATCGTGGCCATGCTGGGCCGGAACGGCGCCGGCAAGACCACGGCGCTGCGCACCATCGCCGGGCTGGTCGATTGCGGCGGCGGCTCCATCAGGATCGCCGAGCATGATGTCACCGGCGCGCCCGCCTATCGCCGCACGGCGCTGGGCCTGGCCTTTGTGCAAGAGGGCAAGCGGATCTTTCCGCGCCGCACCGTCGAGGAAAACCTGACGGTCGGCGGCTGGCTGATCCGGGACCGCAGGCTTTTGCGGCAGCGGATCGACGAAGCCTATGCCCGCTTTCCCATCCTGGGGCGCAAGCGGCACGATCCGGCCGGCACCATGAGCGGCGGGCAGCAGCAGATGCTGGCGATTTCCCAGGCGCTGATGCCGGCGCCGCATGTCCTGCTGCTGGACGAACCCTCGGTGGGGCTGGCGCCGTCCATCGTGGGCGAGGTCTTCGAGGTCATCGGCGCGCTTCGGCAAGAGGGCATGTCCATCCTGCTGGTCGAGCAATCGACCGGATGGGCATTGTCCGTCGCGGATCGCATCGCCGTGCTGGAAACGGGCGGCCTGATCTATGACGGGCCGCTTGGAACGGCGCGGGCGAACCAGGCCCTGGAACGGCTGCACCTGACCAAGGCCAAGGCGGGCTAGTTTTTCCCGCCATCACAAGCCCCCCATCAAAACCCGCCGTCAAAAAAGGAATGGCGCGCCAGAGATTATCTGGCGCGCCATCCCGCATTATATATGGATCAGAAGTTGAACTGGGCCACCGCAAGAAGGCGGTCGTTGTGCAGTTTCGCGCCGCCGAACTCCTTGCGCTCGAACCGCTGGTATTCCAGCCCAAGCAGGACCCTTTCCGAAGGCGTGTAGCGCGCGGTCAGAATGGCGCCCGTCAGATCGTCGGCGGAAATCTCCGTCGATCCGGCGAAATCGTCGTAATCGTTGAGCCCGACCGAGAAACCCATCGTGAATTTCGGCGAGAATGTGTGGCTGATCCCCACGGCATAGGCCGTCAGTCCGATGGGATCGCCGTTTGCATCTAGGTCATAGGACGATTTTGCGACCGCCTGACCCGCCTGTTGCCCGATGCCCGCACCGCCTTTCACGATGCTGGAATAGCCCTTGCCCGTCGAGATGACGCCGTTCAGCTTGCCGCCTTCCCACAGCCCAACGCTGGCGGATGCGACGACATTCCAGGTATTGACGTTATTGCCGTTCAGATCGTCGATGCCCCGTGACATCGCGGCGAATTTGTAGGTGTCTTCGCCTAATGTATAGGTAAGCGCGCCCGTGATGACGGGCCGGGCCTTCCAGGAAAGCGGATCGTCCTCGATCGAGAAGGATGCCGCAAGATTGTCGCTCAGCTTGGCCGTATAGCGGCCCTGAATGGTGCGATAGCCCGGCCCGCCCATCACGCCGTCGAAATCCAGCATCGTCGCGGGGTTGAGAGCGGCGGCGTTGCTCCAGGTCTGCCCCAGGACGAAGCCCGCGAGTTCGCCATAAGCCTGCCGGATGCGGAACGATCCGCCGCCGCCGCCGTAGAAATCGCCTTCGAAGTTGAACTTGGCCTCTCCATGGACGGTATCGAACGAACCCCGGACGCCGAAGCGGGTCTGATAGGCATGCGCGCCGAACTTGGCGTTTTCCTCGGTCAGAGAGTTGACGTTGCTGAACCCCAGGCTGTTGTTGCCCATGTCATATTTGCTGTCCGTATACATATCCGCGCGCACGAAGCCGTAGAATGTCAGATCGACACCATGGGTCGTGTGAAGGGTTCCGCTTTGCGCGTTCTTTTCCAACTGGGTGACGCGCGCATTCAGCTCTTCGATCGTCTGGGCGGTGGCCGCATTGGCGGCTACCCATCCGAAGGCCAGCGCGACGGCCAGCCGCGATGCGCTTGAACCCAACCGCGATTTCTTTCGTCCTGTTTCCATCATATCCCTCCCTGTCTACGTTTCTCGCCCCGCAGAGGTGCGTGACACGCGCAATCGCCCGCGATCCGTGCAATGACGGGCCGCATCACGACTGGTTTCGGGGATCGGATCCGCTGTCTGGCTCCGATGGCAGCATGGCCCAAGACAAGCCGTATCGGCCCGTGCTTTTCCCGCGCGCACGGTCTTGGCGCGCCAAGGCAGCGCCGGGTCGGCCCGCATGTTTTCCAGCTACCAAGCGGGCCTTTCCTCCTCGTGCCCGCTATCCCCTCCGCGCACCCCTCCTCCCGTAGGTAGCGACAGGAATTCTTTACAACGAATGATCATTTTCTAAAATGAAAAATACGCCAAAATCGCACGCATTCGTGATTTTGATGGCTTCGACGGGTATCGTCGCAGGTTAATACGCATGAAAATATGAATATAAAGCCATTATGGCCGGTCACGGGACGGGCGCGGGGGCTGTGATTTCAATCGCGGGCGGTCCAAATTTTCTCTATATAGAATGATAACGATTGATTCGGTCGCGTGAAGGAGGTCGCGCCGTCCGAACTTATCGCGCAGCAACAAGGGAGGTTTCACGATGTTGCACCTGGGCAGAACGGGCGCGCGCGCGGCGCGGCTTGCGGCCGTTGTCCTGGCCCTGTGCGGGCTGGCCGCGACAGCAGGCCCCGCGCAGGCCGAGGATTATCCGGCCAAGCCGATCACGCTGATCTATCCCTTCCCGCCCGGCGGCGGCGGCGATGCGTCGATACGGCTGATCGCCGATGCGCTTCAGGCCAGGACCGGCGTTCCCGTCGTGGTCATGAACAAGGCCGGCGGCTCGGGCATGCTTGGGTTCCAGACGCTGCGGCAGGCGGCGCCGGACGGCTATACGTTCAGCGCGCTTCACAACGGCCTGACGGTGATCCGGTCGATCGCGGATCCGGGCTTCGATGCGGCGCCGGGCGAAAGCTATGCGCCGGTGGCCATCCTTTGGGAGGGCGTCTCGAAGATCGCGGCGAACCCGAAGGCGCCCTTCGCCACGCTGGCGGAATTCATCGCCTATGCCCGCGCGCATCCGGGCGAGGTCACGGTGTCGATGGGCGGCGTGGGCTCGACCGACCATATCTCGGCCGCCGGGCTGATGCGCTATGCGGGGATCGACTTCAACCTCGTCTCCTACAACGGTTCCGTCGCGGCCATCCAGGCGGCGGTTTCCGGCGAGGTCATGGCCACGATCAGCGCCGTTCCGGTTGAAAACCAGATCGCCGCCGGGCAGCTTGTCAAGCTTGGCCTGGCTGTCTCGGATGCCTCGCCGCTGGCACCCGGATGGGAGGGGCTGGGTACCGTGGGGATCGAGGGCTTCAAGGGGCTGAACAACTGGATGGGTCTTTATGCCCCGCCCGGCACCCCGCCCGGCATCGTCGAAAAGATCAATGCCGAGATCGCGGCGATCTTTGCCGAAAACCCCGATCTGGCGGCCAGGGTGCGGCTGCTTGCCGGCGGCTTCGCGGCCGCCTCTCCCACGGAGATATCCGGCCGGATCGCCGAGGAAACCGAGCGCGAGCGCCCGGTCGTCACCGCGCTAGACATCCAGTTCTGAGGCGGCTGGCCATGTCTGGACAAATGCATCGGCGCAGGGGGAATGCGCCCGACCTTTGGACGGGGCTTCTGCTTTGCGCAATCGCGCTGGTGTTTCTGTGGGCGGGGCGGACGCTGGCGTTCGGCACCGCCGCGCGCATCGGTCCGGGCCTTTTCCCGGCGGTGGTCGCGGGCCTGTTGCTGGTGCTGGGCCTGTGCCAGATCATGCTTGCGCTGCGCGCCGGCCGTCAGGCGCTGCCGCCCTGGGGCGCGCGGGGACTGGCCGCGGTCATGGCCGGGCTTGGCGCCTTCGCGCTGCTCATGTCGCTGGGGCAGGGGCTGGTTCTGGCGGGCGCCGCGGTTCTGGTTCTGGCGGGCCTTGGCCAGGGGCGGTTCCGGCCGGTCGAGGTGGCGCTTCTGGTGCTTGTCGTGATCACGGCAAGCGTGCTGGTCTTTCATGTCGCGCTGGGCCTGCCGATGCGCATCTGGCCGGAGTGGTTCTGATGGACAGTCTGTTCGCCAATGCCTGGATCGGCCTTTCGGTCGCGCTGCTGCCGGGAAACCTGCTGATGGCGCTGACGGGCGTGCTGCTGGGCACGCTGATCGGCGTCCTGCCCGGCATCGGCCCGCTGGCGACGATGGCCATGCTGCTGCCCGTCACCTTCCATGCCACGCCGGAAGGGGCGATCATCCTGCTGGCCGGCATCTATTACGGGGCGCAATACGGGGGTTCGACGACGGCGATCCTGGTGAACATGCCGGGCGAGACTTCATCGGCCGTGACCTGCATCGACGGGCACCAGATGGCGAAGCAGGGCCGGGCTGGGCCCGCGCTGGCCCTGGCGGCCATCGGATCGCTGGTGGGCGGGGTGGTATCGCTTCTGGTCATCATGACGCTGGCCGAACCGCTGTCGCGATTCGCCGTGTCGCTTCGTCCCGCCGATTATTTCGCGATCATCTGCTTCGGCCTGATCGGCTCGACCCTGCTTGGGCGCAGCACCATGCTGAAATCGGTGGGGATGATCCTTCTGGGCGTGCTGCTGGGGCTGATCGGAACCGATGTCGCCTCTGGCCGGCTGCGCTTCACCTTCGGCTTCGACCAGCTTTACGAGGGGCTGGAATTCACCGCCGTCGCCGTGGGCCTGTTCGGCCTGCCCGAGATCCTGCGCAACCTTGCCGCCGGGTCCGGTGCGGGCCAAGACGCGGGACCGGCAGCCGTGGCGCCTATCGGCCCGATGATGCCCAGCCGGCGGGAACTGCGCCAGGCCGCGCCGGCCATGCTGCGCGGATCGCTGATCGGGTCGGTCCTGGGCATTCTGCCGGGGGGCGGCGCGATGCTTAGCTCCTTTACCTCCTATGCGGTGGAGCGGCGGCTTGCCCGCGATCCGTCCCGCTTCGGGCGCGGCGCGGTCGAGGGGGTGGCGGGCCCCGAGACGGCCAACAATGCCGGCGCGCAGACCTCCTTCATCCCGATGCTGGCCCTTGGGCTGCCGTCGAATGCCATCATGGCCATCCTGATCGGGGCGCTGATGATCCAGGGCATCGCGCCCGGCCCCAACATCATGTCCGAACAGCCGGCGCTGATCTGGGGCCTGATCATGAGCATGTTCGTGGGCAACGTGATGCTGGTGGTCATCAATCTGCCGCTGATCGGCCTCTGGGTCCGGCTGCTGCGGACGCCCTATCGGCTGCTGTTCCCGGCAATCGTGCTGATGTGCTGCATCGGGGTCTATTCGATCAACAGCAGCGCCTTCGATGTCGTGCTGACCATGGTTCTGGGACTTTTCGGCTATGCCCTGCTGCAATTCGGCTGCGAGCCGGCGCCCCTGGTCCTGGGCATGCTGCTGGGCCCGATGATGGAGGAGAATTTCCGCCGCGCCATGCAGCTTGCGAACGGCGATCCGACCACCTTTGTCAGGCACCCGGTAAGCCTGGTGTTCCTGATCGCTTCCGTTGCCATGCTGGCGATGATCGCCGCGCCCGCGCTGCGCAGGCGTCGCGAAGAGGTGTTTCAGGATGACTGAAAAAGCGTCGCCTATGCCTGTTTGATCAGGCGCCGCATGGTGTCGCGAACGGCATCGTCCAAAGGCTGCGGCCGGCGCGAGAGGTGATCGACGCGGACATGAACCAGGAAACCCTCGGCGGCCGCCACCTCTGCGGCCGCATCGAACAGGCCAATCTCATAACGCACCGACGAGGATCCAAGCCTGCCGATCCGCAGGCCGGCGACGATCTCGGACGGGAACCGCAATTCCGAATGGTAGCGGCAGCCGCTTTCCACCACCAGATTAACCGAGAAATCCGCCGCGCTCCGCAATCCCGCCCGGTGCAGCCAGGCGTTCACCGTCGTGTCGAACAGTTGATAGTGGACGGCATTGTTCATGTGCCCGTAGCTGTCGTTGTCGTTCCAGCGTGTCGTGTGGCTGGTCAGCCAGAGATAGTCCTCTCTCTGTCCTGGCTCTCGCTCCCCGCGCATCATGAATTCTTCCCGTGAAATATATATACCATCTGGCGAATGATTCTTGGCCCGGACCGCTTTATCCGACAATCCATGAGTGTCGCAATGTCGATGCGCAAGCCGAGGCAAGAGGAGGTGCCCTGATGCAGGCGATGAAGGAAGTCGGGGGCCGGGTCTTCGGCAATGCCTTGACCCCTGGACCCCGATCCCTGGGCCCCGATCACGCTGCGCTGGGCATTCTAGACGAGGCCGGTCCAGAGGCGGCAAAATACGGCCCTCTGGCATGGCACCTTGCCATTCGGAGCTTGAACCCGCTGGCATCCCCGCGAATGAGTGATCATGAAGACTCGGCATGTCAACGCGATGCGGGTTGACAGGGACGCCATTCTAGATAGAGATTGTTCAATCGCTGTAAAGAATAACAGGGCTGCGTCTTCGGAGGAGAAGACGGAACCGCCCTGACCAACCTCGGGCAACAGGAGGGGCCAAGGGTATATGTCTGAAAAGCTGAACGAACAGGACCGGGTGGTAGTGATCGGAAGCGGTCACGCCGGCGTGGAGCTTTGCGCCGCGCTTCGACAGCGTGGTTATGCGGGACAGATCGACATTCTGGGCGAGGATCCCGCGCAACCCTATCAACGCCCGCCTCTATCCAAGGACTACATGAAGCGCCCCGATGCGCCGCAGGCCCTGCGCTCCGAGCAGTTCTATCGCGACAACAATGTCGGGCTGCGCACCGGGGTCCGCGTCTCGGCGATCCGCCGCGAGGATCGCAAGGTGGAGCTGGATGGTGGAGAGCAGCTTTCCTATGATCATCTGGTGATCGCCACCGGCGCACGCAACATCCGTCCGCCGATCCCAGGGCTGGACACGCCGCATCTGCTGGAACTGCGCACCTTGCAGGATGCCGCGCGCATGGCGGCGATGCTGCCCCGGTTGAACCGGCTGGCCGTCATCGGCGCGGGCTTTGTGGGGCTGGAGGCGGCGGGCTTTTTCGCCGATCTGGGCCGCATGGTCGAAGTGGTCGACTTGGCGCCGCGGGTGATGCAGCGCGCGGTTTCGCCCGAGACCTCGGCCTGGTTCGAGGGTTTCCACCGTGCCAACGGCGTGCGGCTGCACCTGTCCGACAGCGTGGCCCGGATCGAGACGGAGGGCGAGGCCGTGCGCCTGCATCTGGCCTCGGGCGGGCAGATCGAGGCTGATGCGGTGCTGCTGGCGGCGGGTGTCGCCGCCAATGACGATCTGGCGCGCGCGGCGGGGCTGAATGTGGCCGATGGCGTGCTGGTGGACAGCTTCCTGCGCACGTCGGACCCGGCCATTTCCGCCATCGGCGATTGCGCGCGGTTCCCCCCTGCGGGCGGCGGCGCGGCGACGGTCCGGCTGGAATCGGTGCAGAACGCCGCCGATCAGGCGCGCTGCCTGGCCGGGCGGCTGACCGGCGACGAAAGCCCCTATGCGGCGCTGCCGTGGTTCTGGTCGGTGCAGGGCAGCGCGCGGCTTCAGATCGCCGGGCTGGCGCTGCCGCCCGCCGCCGGGCAGGCGCCGCTGACGGCGGTGCTGCGCGGCGATGGGGCGGGGGGCAAACTTTCGGCCTTTGTCTATGACGGGGACCGGCTGGTAGCGGTCGAAACCGTGAACCAGGCGGGCGACCACATGCTGGCGCGCAAGCTTCTGGGCCTTGGCCGCCCGGTGGCGAAGGAGCAGGCCGCCGATAGCGGCTTTGACCTGAAAACCCTGGCGACGGCCTGAACAGGCCTCTGGGCGGATCGCCGCCCAGGCAGCGACCCCAAGATGAGAAAGCGACAGGCATGACACAAGAGACCCCAGACCAGAGCGCGATCGAACGCATGCAGGCCCGCTACCGCGAGGAGCGCGACCGCCGGCAGGTGTTTTCGGGGCGCGGCGCGCTGGAATTGACGGGCGATCTGGCGGGCTATCTGGACGACCCCTATACGCAGGCCAAGCCGCGCGCGCCGCTGAACGACGAAGTGGATGTCCTGTGCATCGGCGCGGGCTTTGCCGGGCTTCTGGCCGGGGCGCGGCTGCGCGAGGCGGGGCTGGGTCGAATCCGGCTGGTGGACAGCGCGGGTGACGTGGGCGGGGTCTGGTATTGGAACCGCTACCCGGAAGCGAAATGCGACGTGGAATCGCTGATCTACATGCCGCTTCTGGAGGAACTCGACTACGTTCCCACCCTGCGCTACGCCACCGCGCCGGAAATCGGCGCCCATGCCAGGCGCATCGCCGAACATTACCGGCTTTATGACGACGCGCTGTTTCATACCACGGTGACGGAATTGCGCTGGGACGATGCGCTGGAGAAATGGCACGTCCTGACCGACCGGGGCGATGACATCGTGACGAAATACCTGCTGATCTGCAACGGTCCGCTCAGCAAGGTGAAGCTGCCCGACATTCCGGGCATCGACGATTTCAAGGGCAAGGCGTTCCACACCAGCCGCTGGGATTACGATTACACCGGCGGCGGCCCGACCGACCCGAGGATGCCGGGGCTGGCGGACAAGCGGGTGGGCTTTGTCGGCACTGGCGCCACGGGGCTGCAATGCGTGGCGCCGCTGGCCGCTTCCTCCGGGGAACTGCTGGTGTTCCAGCGCACGCCCTCGACCGTGGCCGTGCGCGACAACCGCCCGCTGGACGCCGCCGAAATCCGCGCCTGGCCCAAGGGCTGGCAGAAGCGGCGGCAAGAGAACTTCACCCGCATCAACTTCGGCCAGCCGGTCGAGGAAGACCTGATCCAGGACGGCTGGACCGACCTTTACGGCACGCTTTACGCCAGCCCGACCTATCGGGGCCTGACGGGCGAGGAACTGGCCGCCGAAAAAGAGCGGGTGGATTTCATGATGATGGAGCGGATCCGCGCGCGGATCGACGCCACCGTCACCGATCCGGGCACCGCCGAGCGCCTGAAGCCCTATTACAATTACCTGTGCAAACGTCCGGGTTTCCATGACGAATATCTGGCGGCCTTCAATTCGCCCAATGTGACGCTGGTCGATACCGGCGGCGGCGGGGTCGAGCGGATGACCGAAACCGGCGTCGTGGCCGGCGGGCAGCTTCACGAACTGGACTGCCTGATCTTTGGCACCGGGTTCGAGACCGAGACGGCGGGCCGGCTGCGGCTGGGCTTCGAGGTGTTCGGCCGGGGCGGGCTGGACCTGCGCGAGAAGTGGAAGGCGGGGCTGACCACCCAGTTCGGCATGGCCATCGCGCGCTTCCCCAACCTGTTCCTGATCCCCGGCGTGAACGGGCAGGCGGTGGTGACGGCCAATGTCGTGCATATGACGCAGGAATATGTCGCTCATATCGCCCATGTGATCGGCCTGGCCGAGGCACGCGGCGCGCGCACGGTCGAGGTGACGGATGCGGGCGAAAAGGCATGGGTGGACACGATTCTGGCCCGGCGGATCGACCGCACGGCATTTCTGGAAGCCTGCACGCCCGGCCGCTACAACTATGAGGGCAATCTGGCGGCGCGGCCGCTTCAGAACACCACATTCGGCGGTGGGCCGGTCGAGTATTTCGAGATCCTGCGGAAATGGCGCGAGGGCGCCGATCATGCGGGCGTGGCCTTCGACCTGCATCCCGCCGTGGCGGGCGAAACCGTCGGCTAGGCCGACCTGCGATCCTGGGACAGGAACAGAGATGATGTCGTTTTCCTTTCGGGCCGTGCCCGCGATGCTGGTCGAATGGGGCGCCGCGCGCCGCCTGGGCGAGCTTCTGGGGGCAAGCCTTGCCGCCCGCGACCTGCTGGTCGTCACCGACCGGGGGCTGGTGGCCGCCGGGGTGATCGAGCCGGCGCTGGCCTCGCTGCGGGGGGCCGGGTTCCGGCTGACGGTGTTCGACGCGGTCGAGGCCGATCCGTCGGACGCTATCCTGCTGGATTGCGCGGCGCAGGCCCGCGCGGCGGGCTGCGGCGCCGTTCTGGGGCTTGGCGGCGGTTCGTCGCTGGACGTGGCGAAGCTGGCGGCGGTGCTGGCGGTTTCGGATCAGGATCTGTCCGAGCTTTACGGCATCGGCAAGGTGCAGGGCACGCGCCTGCCGCTGGTCCAGCTCCCGACCACGGCGGGGACCGGATCGGAAAGCACCAATATCTCGATCCTGACGGTGGGGGGCACGACCAAGCTGGGCGTGGTCTCCGACCAGCTTTATGCCGATCAGGTGATCCTGGATGCCGAACTGACGGTGGGTCTGCCCGCGCTGCACACGGCGGCGACGGGTATCGACGCCATGGTCCATGCGATCGAATCCTACACCTCGCGCCACAAGAAGAACCCGGTCTCGGATTCGCTGGCGCGCGCCGGGCTGAAGCTGCTGGCCGACAATCTGGTCGCCGCCTGCGAAAACGGCGCGGACCGCGCTGCGCGCGAGGCGATGCTCTTGGGCGCGAACCTTGCCGGGCAGGCATTCGCCAATGCGCCGGTCGCGGCGGTGCATGCGCTGGCCTATCCGCTGGGCGGGCGGTTCCACATCCCGCACGGGCTGTCGAACGCGCTGATGCTGGGGCCGGTGCTGGAATTCAACGCTCCCGCCGCCGCGACCCTTTACGCCGAACTGGCCGAGGTGCTGCTGCCGGGTGGGCAGGGCGATGCGCGTGCGCGCACCGCCGCCTTCGTGGCGCATGTGACGGATCTGATGGACCGCTCCGGCGCGCCGCGCCGCCTGCGCGACGTGGGCGTGGACGAAGCCAGCCTGCCGCAACTGGCCAGCGACGCCATGCTTCAGCAGCGCCTGCTGGTCAACAACCCGGTCGACGTGACCGAGGCCGATGCGCTGGCGCTTTACCGCCAAGCCTGGTGAGGCCGCCCAATATATGCGCGGGGAGGCGCGATATGACTGACATCATCCACACCAACACGCTGATCCTGGGCGCCGGTTTCGGGGGCCTTGGGATGGGCGCCCAGCTTGCCCGCGACAATGACCGGGATTTCCTGATCCTCGAACAGACGGGCGAGGTCGGCGGGGTCTGGCGCGACAACAGCTATCCGGGCGCCGCCTGCGATACCGAGGCTCTGCTTTACTGCTATTCCTTCTATCCGCATCTGGGCGTCAGCCGGATGTATGCCGCCCGAGACGAGTTGCTGGCCTATCAGAAGCGCCTGGCCGAGGCGTTCGGGCTTTACGGCCATATCCGCTTCGGCACCCGGATCCTGCGCGCCGAATGGCGGCCGCAAGAGCGGCTGTGGCATTTCACGACCGGCACCGGCCAGCGTTACAGCGCGCGCTTCTTCGTGCCGGCCTGGGGCCAGTTGAACCAGCCGCTGATGCCCGATTTCCCCGGCCGCGAGAGGTTCCGGGGGCAAAGCTTCCATTCCGCCGAATGGCGCCACGATCTGGACCTGACGGGCAAGCGCGTTGCCTCTATCGGCAATGCGGCCTCGGCGGTGCAATATGTGCCCGAAATCGCGCCGCAGGTGGGGCATCTGACGGTGTTCCAGCGTTCGGCCAACTGGATCATGCCGCGCAACCAGATCGTGTTCGACCCTGAACTGGTGGCCCGCCGCCTGGGCGATCCCGCGCTGTTCGAGGGGACGCGGCAGGAACTGCACGCCTTCCGCGAATCGGGCTATGCCCGCACCCGGCAGGGCACTGCGGAGAAGGAAGAGGGCATGCGCATCGCGCTGGAGCATCTGGCCGCGCAGGTGCCGGACCCGGAGCTGCGCGCGAAGCTGACGCCGGATTACGAATTCGGCTGCAAGCGCATCCTGCGCTCGGATGATTACTTCCCCGCGCTGATGCGGGGGAACGTGACGCTGGAAACCGCCGGTATCCGCGAGATCACCGAGACCGGCATCACCACCGCCGACGGGCGCGACCTGCCTTTCGACGTGATCATCTGGGGCACGGGGTTCGCCTCGCAGGCGTTCCACGGCGATCTTCAGGTGATCGGCGAGGGCGGGCGCAGCCTGTCCGACGCCTGGGCCGAGGGCGCCGCAGCCTATATCGGCCTGACCGTGCCGGGCTTTCCGAACATGTTCATGATCTATGGGCCGAACACCAACCTGAACCACAATTCGATCATCACCATGCTGGAAATCCAGCAGGATTATGTGAAGGCCGCGCAGAAGGCGCTGCCCACCGATGGCGCCGCCGCCGTGCGCCCCGAGGTGTTCGCCGCCTTCAACCGCGCCTTGCAAGAGGAAATGGCGGGGTCCTCTTTCTCGACCAACTGCTCAAGCTGGTATAAGAATGCGGCCGGCAAGGTGATCAACAACTGGTCGGGCACGGTCGATGCCTATCGCAGCCTCGCGGTGTGGAACCCGGCCGATTACGAAATCGCCTGAACGGAGGCCGCGATGACCGACAGCAATAGCCGCGTGCCGCTGGAAGAGGTGGCCGGGGATCTGCGCCCGCTGATCGCAGCCTTCCGCGCAGCGGGCGAGATTTCTTTCCAGGACGTGCCGCTGGAACAATCCCGCGCGAATTACCGCGCGGGCTGCGCCGCGAACGGCCTGCCGCCCGAAGAGGTCGCGCTGGTGCGGGACCATCCCGTGCCGGTGGCGGGGAGCACGATCACCTTGCGCGAATACCGGCCCGCAACCGGGGATGAGCCGCTGGCGGCGGTGTTCTTCGTCCATGGCGGCGGCTGGGTCATCGGCGATCTGGAGACGCATGACCGGATCTGCCGCTTCATCGCCGCGAAAAGCGGCCTGGCGGTCTTTGCGGTGGATTACCGCCTGGCGCCGGAATTTCCCTTCCCCGTGCCCTTGCAGGATTGCGCCGAAGCGCTTGGCTGGCTGGTGGCGAATGCCGCCCGGTTGAAGATCCGGGCCGATGCGATCCGGGGCGTGGGCGATAGCGCCGGCGGCAATCTGGTGGCGGTTCTGGCCGCCGATCCCGCGCTGCGCCCGGCGGGGTTCGATTTCAGCGCGCTGGCCCTGCTTTATCCCGTGACGGATCTTCGCGCGCGAACGGCATCCTACCGACGTATCGCCGCCGGCTTTCCGCTGACCCGCGCGGGGATGGAGTGGTTCGCCGGGCATTACCTGCCCCCGGGGACGGACCAGAGCGATCCCCGCGTTTCGCCGCTGCTGGGCCCCATGCCGACGGCAAGCCCGCTTTTCATCGTGAGTTGCGGGCTCGATCCGCTTTCGGACGAGGGAATCGCCTATGCCCATGCCGCCGGGCTGGCGGGGCTGCGGGTGGAGCATCATCACCTTCCCGGCCATGCCCATGGGCTTTTCACCTCGGCGGGAAAGATCGCGACGGGCAAGGGGATGACGCAGCGGCTGGCGGATTTCCTGGCCGGCCGGGACCTCGGGGCCACGGGCTGACGCGGCGCCTAAAGGCCGAACCTTCGCCGGTCCCGCGTGGCGATGGATAGACCGGCCCAGGCGAATGCGTTGACGACCAGGACCATCAGCAGCAGCGGCGCCGCCCCCCGCTCTGCATCAAGAAAGAAGCCCGAGAGCGCGGCGGCCACGGCGCCGCAGGCCATCATCAGCGCCGCGCCCAGTCCGCTGGCCGTGCCGGCCAGTTCGGGGCGCACCGAAAGCAGCCCCGCCGTGGCGCTGGGCAGCAGCATGCCGATGCCCAGCCCCTGGATGACGAGCGCGCCGTAAAAGATCAGCGGATGCCGGTCGCCCGCCAGCGCGAAGGCCAGCGCGAAGGTCACCGATCCCATGGCGACGATCAGCCCGGTGATGATCATCCGGTCGATGCCAAAGCGCATGGTCATCCGTCCCGACAGAAAGTTTCCCGCCGCGTAGCCCAAGGCAGGGACACCCAGCCCGATTCCCGCCTGGAAGCTGGAAAGGCCGAAGATGCTATGGGCGATGAAAGAGGCGCCGGCGGTCAGGATCGGAAACCCCGCCGAGCCGAAGGCCGCCACCAGCGCATAGCCCCAGAACCTGCCCGATCCCAGAAGCAGCGGATAGCTGCGCATCTGCTGCCGCAGGCCGCCGCCCTTGAGCGGCGCGGTTTCCCCCTGATCAAGGATGCAGAGCACCAGAAGCGCCATCCCCGAAACGAACAGCAGCACGAACGAGGCCCGCCAGCCGAATACCGTGTCCAGCGCGCCCCCGATCATCGGCCCGGCCATCGGGATCGCCGCCATGCACATGGTGACATAGCCGATCATCGCGGCGGCCTCGCGTTCCGGCACCATGTCGCGCACGATGGCGCGGCTTAGCACCAGGGCCGCCGCGACGCCCGATTGCAGCATGCGGAAAAGCAGGAAGACCGTGGCATTGGGCGCGAGGATCGCGCCGAGCGTGCCGATCAGGAAAAGGACCAGCCCGAAGATGACCACGGGCCTTCGCCCGAACCGATCCGACAGCGGGCCGATGACCAGTTGCGCCACGGCCGTGGTCGCCAGATAGCCGGAAATCGCGATCTGCATCACCTTGTAGTCCACGCCGAACCAGGTCGCCATGCCGCTCATCGAGGGCACGAAGACGGATTGGGTCAGCGCGCCGATTCCCGCCATCAGGATCAGCGTCGCCATGTGCGGCGGTGTTCTCGGATCCAGAAAGCGCGGTGAAGGCAGGCGTTTCATGACGTTTCCCCGGACGGACGGCTGCCTGCGCGGTTGCTTCACGCGGTCCGATTATTTCTTATGCAGATTATCCATTCTCGTTTATTGACGCCCCGTCATCGGCGGTCTATCAATAGAGAATGCTTATTCTTGTTGTAGAATACTGAAGGCTGGCAATGTCAACCAGAACATCATCCGGCCCGAGTGTCGTGATCAGTGGCGTCGGACAGACGGCCGTTGGCCGGCTGGACGGCTCCAGCTCCATGGGGCTTCAGGCCGAGGCGGTGCGGCTTGCCCTGGCCGATTCCGGGCTTCGTCTTGGCGATATCGATGCGGTTCTGTGCGCCTATTCGATCGTCGAGCCGCATATCATGCTTTCCTCTGCCTTCTGCGAATTCGTCGGGCTGCGGCCCGGCTATTCCACGGCGATGCAGTCGGGCGGGGCGACGGCCTGCGCCATGGTCATGCATGCGGCCGCGCTGATCAAGGCGGGCGCGGCGCGCCATGTGCTGGCCGTCACCGGCGACAACCGGCTTAGCGGCATGTCGCGCGACGCGGCGGTGTCGAAGCTGGCCGAGGTCGGCCATCCGCAGTTCGAACAGCCCTATGGCATCAGCATTCCGGCGGCCTATGCGCTGGTCGCCCGCGCCTACATGACCGAATTCGGCGTGCGGGAAGAGGATCTGGCGGCCATCGCCGTCGCGATGCGCGCCAATGCCGCGCAGCATCCCGATGCGCAGATGAAGGCGCCGATCACCGTCGATGACGTGATGAACTCCAAGGTCATCGCCACGCCGCTGAAGCTGCTGGATTGCTGCCTGATCTCGGACGGGGCGGCGGCGCTGATCATCAGCGCGGCGGATACGGTGCCGGATCTGGCCGCGCCCGCCACCGATGTGCTGGGCTATGGCATGCGGGGCACGCATGAGCATATCTTCGCCGCGCCCTCGCTGACGCATTTCGGCTGCACCGATGCGGCGCATCAGGCATTCACCATGGCCGGGGTGACGCCGGCCGATATAGACGTGACCGAGATCTACGATTCGTTCACCATCACGCTGCTGGCCGAACTGGAATCCATCGGCTTCTTCGAGAAGGGCGAGGCCGGGCCGGCGGCGGCGGAAGGGGCGCTTTCGGTCACTGGCCGGGTGCCCTGCAATACCCATGGCGGGCTGCTGTCCTTCGCCCATTCCGGTGCGGCGGGTGGAATGTTCCATATCGTCGAGGCCGTGCGTCAGTTGCGAAGAACCGCCGCCGGGCGCCAGGTCGAGGGCGCGGAACTGGCCTATGTCCATGGCGACGGAGGAATCCTGTCGCTGCACAGTTCTCTTGTTCTGGGCCGGAGGTAAGCCATGTCCGGGGATTTTGTCCATGCTACGGCCGAAACGGCGCCCTACTGGGCCGCCGCGCGTGACGGAAAGCTTGTCTATCAGCACTGCGAGAACTGCGCTTTCGTGCAGTTTCCACCGCGCAACCTTTGCGCTGCTTGCGGTTCCGACCAGCCGGAATGGCGCGAGTCGCGCCGGTCGGGCCGGGTTGAAAGCTTCACGGTCGTCCATCGCGCGCCCAACGCCCTGTTTCGCGCCAAGGCTCCCTATGTGATCGCTCTGGTTCAACTTGATGAAGGGTTTCGCATCATGGTCAACATCTTCGGCGATACCGCCTGCGCCACGCGGGTCGGCAGTCTCGTGCGGATCGTCTTTGCGTCCAGCGAAGACGGCGCGATCCTTCCACAGGGAGAACTGGTCGCATGAGTCCGATGCTGTTCGACTGGTTCGAGGAAGGTCATGTGCTGGGTCGTCATCGCGTCTGCCTGGACGAACAGATGTTTGAACGCTGGGAAGCTCTGTTTCCCGACGAGGGGAACGCCGAAGTGATGCCTCCGGGAATGGCCTCGCCAGTGATGATGCAAGCCTATGCGGCGATTCTGAACCGCAAGCCACCGGGAAACATTCATGGGGGGCAGATATTCAGCTTCCGTGGCTTTCCCCGCCGGGGTGAGCAGGTCACCACCGAATTCCGTTGCCTGTCTAAGACGCTCAGGAACGGCCGCCGCTGGCTGGAACTGGGCCTGACCTCAAGCTCGGATTCGGGCGAGGTCTACTGGACCGGCAAGATGACTGTCCTCTGGGCGCAATGAGAGGGGCCATGCATCTTTCGGAAATCACCCGCCACATCGATGCCGGAACGGTCTGGGCCTATGCCGAGATCACCGACGATTTCAATCCGATCCATGTGGATCCCGATTTTGCGGCAGGAACTCCGATGGGACGTTGTATCGCCCACGGGATGTTGTCACTGAACCTGATCTGGCAAGTGGCCTGGCCAGCTTTGAACGATGTGGGGCGCCGCGCGGCGGAACTGGAAATACGCTTTGTCAAACCAGTATTTGTCGGCGACACCATCACCGCGACAGGTTTCCTGGACCCCGAGGCGTCCGATAGCCGGACCAGTGTTTTCTCGGTCCAGATCACCAATCAGAAGGGCGAGACGGTCATTCAGGGTCACCTCCGCGCCCCGACGGCAGGGCTAGAGGTTGAGGACACCTTGAAGGCCGCCGCGTTTGGTTGAACCGTTCGGTTCAGCAGCGAAGGCATGGGGGGAGAGCATGACCGAAGACGATGTTCGCGCCATTTTCGAGCGGATCAAGAACTGGGGAAGATGGGGCGAGAGCGACAGCCGGGGCGCCCTGAACCACATCACGCCGGATCTGCGTCGGCGCGCGGCCGGGCTTGTGCATGAGGGCGTTTCGGTCAGTTGCGCGCAAGAGTTGAACACCGCATCCTCGGCTTTGAACCCCTGTCCCGTGCAGCACTACATGGTGAAGGCCGCCGATGTGGCGCCCGAGCGGGGCTATTCGGCGGTGACCGATTTCATCGGCATCGCGGCGCATGGGCCGGCACATACGCATATCGACGCCTTCTGCCATCTGGTGTTCGACGGCTATTCCTACAACGGCGTGCCGGCCTCGGCCATGCGGTCGACCGGCTGCCAGGGAAATGACCTGACCGCGACGGAACACGGGGTGGTGACGCGCGGTGTGCTGCTGGACATCGCGGCGTCGCGAGGGGTCGACTGGCTGGACATCGACCAGCCGATCAGAACCGAGGACTTGCTTCGTGCCGAAGATGCCGCCGGGCTGCGCGTGGGTCAGGGCGACGCGGTCATCATCCGCACCGGGCGGCACGAACGGGCTCGCGCCCTTGGCGAGACGGCGGAACGAAACGAGGGCAAGCTGCACCTGGCGGGGATGCACCCCGAAACCCTGCTGTGGCTGCACGAGCGCGAGGTTTCCTTGCTGATGTCGGACGGCGGGCATGATGTGCTGCCCTCTCCCTATCCCACGCGGTTGCCGATCCATATCGGCACGCTGGTCTTTCTGGGCGTGCATCTGATCGACAACGCCCGGCTGGACGATCTGGTGACCGCCTGCGCCAGCCGGAACCGGCAGGAATTCCTTTTCACGCTTGCCCCGCTGCGCCTGCGCGGGGGAACCGGCTGCGCGGTCAATCCGCTGGCCACATTCTGAACTGTTCTCTGGGAGAAAATCATGTCGCTATCTGGAAAAGTCGCCGTTGTGACCGGCGGCGGCAATGGTATCGGGCGGGCCTGCGCGATCAGTCTGGCCGCCGCCGGCGTCAAGGTGGTCGTCAACGACTATGGCGTCAACCTTGACGGGGACGCCGCCAGCGCCGGCCCCGCCGATGCCGTGGTGGCCGAGATCCGCGCCGCCGGCGGCGAGGCCGTTTCCGTATTTGAAACCGTCGCCACGATCGACGGCGGGCGCCGGATCATCCAGGCGGCGCTGGACAATTTCGGGCGGATCGACACGCTGGTCGCCGTGGCGGGCATCATGCGCCCGGCCAATATCTTCGACATGACCGAAGACGAATGGGACACGGTGATCGCCACCAACCTGAAGGGCCATTTCGCCACCGTCCAGCCCGCCGCGCAGCAGATGTATAAGCAGCAATCGGGCAGCATCGTCATGTTCACCTCGTCCGGCGGGTTGGAGGGCAGCCCGAACCAGCCGAACTATTCGGCCACCAAGGAAGGGATCATCGGCCTGATGCGCAGCGTGGCGCTGTCGCTGGCGCCCTGGGGCACATGTAACGCCATCTCGCCCTCGGCCACCACGCGGATGACGAAAAAGCTTAGCCCCAACTACAACCCCGGCGGGCCGGAGCGCGTGGCGCCGCTTGTCAACTGGCTGGCCAGCGACAAGGCGCGCCATGTGACGGGCCAGGTGCTGGCCGTGGGCGGCGACCGGGTGGCGGCCTATCCCCAGCCCCGCGCGACCAAGGCCATGTTCCGCGAGGGCGGCTGGACCGAGGAACAGATCGCAGCGCAATTCGACACCAGCATCGGGGTGGATCCCCTGCTGCGGGTCGGACGGTTCGGCGGCACGATCAAGCCCGAGCGAGGGGCGTGAAACACGCATGATCATGGCCCCGCACGACACGGGGCCATGACCCCCGCAGACGCATGACATGGGAGGATGATATGCGTATATTGCAAGGGCCGGCCGCTTTTCTGGGGGCGCTGATGGTCGTGATGGGCCTGGGGGGCGCGCCGCACAGCGCACGGGCCGGGGAATATCCAGATCGCCCGGTAAAGCTGATCGTCGGATATCAGGCCGGTTCCATAAACGATATTGCCGCGCGGCTTGTCGCCGAGGCTCTGCACAAAGAGTTAGGCCAGCCCTTTATCGTCGAGAACCATCCCGGCGCGACGGGCACGATCGCCGATCGCATCGTCGCCTCGGCTCCTGCGGATGGCCATACCCTGCTGATCGCCAGTTCCGCCATCACCACGAATGCCGCGCTGAAATCCGACTATACGGATTTCCAGCGGTTGAAGCCGATCACCACGCTTGCCGTGTCGCTGAACACCTTCGTCGGGGCCGCGAATGCGTCCTTCGCGGACATTGCCACGCTGATCGCCCACGCGAAGGAAAATCCGGGCGAGCTTCTGTATGCGACCAGCGGCATCGGCTCTAGCAGCCATCTGGTGGGCGAGGCGTTTCAGGATGCCTACGGCATCAAGCTTGAGCATGTTCCCTACCCCAGTGCTTCGGAACGCAATCTGGCCATCGTGGCCGGCGAGGTCGATCTAAGCATTGGCACCCCGTTTCTAAGCGACAGCACGGTTCGGCAACTTGGGGTTCTTGGCCATGCGCGAACGGGTCTTCTGCCTGATGTGCCCACGCTTGCGGAACAGGGTTACCCGCTGGAGGTGGGCGCGGCCGGAAGCTGGGTCGGGGTCTTTGCGCCATCCGGCACCCCCGATGAGGTCATCGCCAGGCTGTATCCCGTCATCGTGGCGGCGGTCGGCACGCCCGACAATGCGGTCAAACTGCGTGGTTTCGGCTTTGAGCCGCAAACTATGGAACCATCCGCGTTCGAGGCCGAGTTCCACAAGCAGATCGGGGAATGGCGGACCATCGCGGAAACGCTTGGACTGCGCAAATGACAGGTGCAGGGCGGCACGGCATGGGTTGCCGCCCCCGCCCGATGCGAAAGGGAGGGTGCTTTGGAAAATCGCGGCTCCAAAATCCTGACGGCAGTGGTCATTGCGGGCATTGGCCTGTCATGGGGCGCATATGCGCTGAGCGAGCTTGATCTTGGCGAGTTGCGACGGATGGGTCCGGGATATTTTCCCCTGGCCCTTTCGGTCCTGCTGATCCTGCTGTCCCTTGCCATTCTTCTGGAGCCGTCCGCCCCGCGCCTGCGCATCAATCCGCGCGAGTGTCTGACGATCCTTGCGGTTGTGGCAAGCGCGGGCCTGTTCTGCCTGACCGTCGGTCGGTTGGGCCTTGCGCCGGCGGTCGGCGGGACCAGCCTTGTTTTCTGCGCGGCGGACAGGTCGATATCCTGGCCGCGCAAGTTGACGATCACCGTGGTCCTGGTGCTGGTCACCTTTCTTATCTTCAATCTGGCCCTGGGCGTTCAGATCCCGGCCTTTACCTGGTCTTTCTAAGCCATGGATACCCTGCTGCAAAATATCGCCACCGGCGCCGCGACGGCCTTCACACCCTCGAATATCCTTTATTGCGCGCTGGGGGTGACGATCGGGAATTTCGTCGGCGTCCTGCCGGGGATCGGCGCGCTGGCGGCCATTTCGATGCTGTTTCCGCTGACCTTCTATCTTGATCCGGCGACCGCGCTGATCTTTCTGGGCGGTATCTGGTATGGCACGGCCTATGGCGGATCGACCGCCTCAATCCTATTGAACCTGCCCGGCTCGCCTTCCAGCGCCGTCACCTGCCTTGACGGCTATCCGATGGCGCGGCAGGGGCGGGCGGGCGTCGCGCTTTACATGACGGCGGTTGCGTCCTTCGTCGGGGCCAGCATCGGCATCCTGCTGATGATGGGGCTGTCGATGCCGCTGGTATCGGTGGCCAAAAGCTTTCGGTCGCCGGAATTCTTCACGCTGATGATCCTTGGGCTCATATCCGCCTCGATGGTGGGGAACGCCTCGCCGATAAGATCGGTAACGATGGTCGTGCTTGGTGTGATGCTGGGACTGATCGGCACCGATATGTATACCGGCGACGAGCGTTATGTCTTTGGTATTGACCGACTGTCGGACGGGCTAAGCCTTGTCGCGCTGGCCATGGGGCTGTTCGGAGTGTCCGAGATCATCATGAACAGCGAAGAGACGGGACGGATACCCGTCGGCCGCGCGCCAACCCTGCGCGAGATGATCCCCAGTCGGGCCGAAGTGCGCCAAAGCATCGGGCCAACGCTGCGCGGCTCTTTGATAGGGTCGTTTTTCGGGGTCATGCCGGGTGTCGGCGCCTCGGTCGCGTCGTTCCTGTCCTATTCGCTGGAACGCAAGGTGGCAAAAGATCCCGGACGTTTCGGGAATGGCGCCATCGAAGGCGTCGTCGCGCCCGAAGCCGCCAACAATGCCGCCGATCAGACGGCATTCATCCCGACGCTTGCCCTGGGAATTCCGGGCAGCGCCACGATGGCGCTGATGCTGGGGGTGCTGCTGATCCATGGCATTACCCCCGGTCCACAGGTCATAGAGCAGCACCCGGAAGTGTTTTGGGGGCTGATCTTCAGCTTCTGGCTGGGCAACCTGCTGCTTGTCGTTCTGAATATTCCACTGATCGGCCTGTGGGTCAGGATTCTGTCGATCCCGCAGAACGTGTTGTTTCCTGCCGTTCTGGTGTTTATGTGCATCGGGGTCTACACCATCAGTTTCAGCACCTTCGAGGTGATGCTGATGGTCGGAATCGGCATCTTCGGTTACATTCTTCGCCAGTTGCAATTCCCGCTGGCACCGCTTTTGCTGGGCTTCGTTCTGGGGCCGCTCATGGAGGAGCATTTCCGCAGGTCGATGATTCTTTCCCGGGGCAGTTTCGAAATCTTCGTGACCCGCCCAATCAGCTTGATTTTCATCGCGGCGACGGTTTTCATCATCGCGATGGGTATTCGGAACATATTGAGAAAAGGCCGCGCCGCCCGTTAAGGGGATGCGGCGGCCGGTCTGCGCGTTAGCGTCGTCCGACGGAAACCATCGGACGTTGCGAAATCTCGGATACCTGCTGCGCACGGGTCCGCAGATCCCGCGCGATGGCCAGTTCCGTCGGACCGTCGATCTGGGCAGAGAAACCGACAACGCTGATCACCATGGAGGGCGTCACATTGTCCATGAAGATCGGGGCCGCGATGATGACGACCCCGATTCCGAAATTGTCCCGATCAACGGCATACCCTGTATTCTTGGCTTTTCGGACATCCGCCATATAGTCCTTGAAACTGGGCGGATCCTGCCAGCGCACCTCGTTGAACCGCGCCTCGATCTCCTCCACCGTCAGGTCAAGAAATGCCGCCATGCAACGCCCGAAAGCGCCGGCCAGCATGGGCATGCGCTGTCCCAGATTCATCTGAACGCGAATGTCTTTCGCATTCTCGGCCCGGTCGACCAGGATCATCCGGTTTTCGCCGATCCTTTCGAAAAGTGTCGCGGTGACATGGTGGGTGGCGGCCAGGGCTTCCAGATGCGGCCGTATCGCGCGGCGAACGACATCCCCCTCGATCACGCCCTTTACCAGAACCAGAAGGCCCGGCCCGACCTGATAGGTCTTGTCGTCCGGCAGGAAGACGATCAGATCCTCCTGCACCAGCGTCTTCAGGATATTGAAACAGGTGCTGCCGTTAAGCTTCAGATCGCGGGCAATCTGGCTGACTCCTACCGGCCGCTGGCTTTCGGACAGATAGCGCAGCACTTTCAGCCCCGTCGCCAAAGCCCCAACGAGTTTTCCTTGGGCAAGTTCTTTGCTTTGCAATCGAGTTTTCATCTCTGGCATAAGTTTGGTTTGAGAAAGCCGTTATGACACCTGAGCGCAGCAAAGCTGGCACCGTTAGCGAGCATAGCCAGTTTTAATAGCGAACGGTAGTGCCGATCTACGCCTTGTGCGGACGAAGCGGATTCGGCGCGTAAAGGTAGGATTCCGTATGTCCACCTCCTACCCAAAGCTCTCCATTCTGCGCTTGGTCTAGAATGTCGTCGATGGCCTGCGCCATCACGCCGGGCGGTTCCAGCCGGCCTTCATCCGTCATTTTCTGGCGCAGGTCCGGCGGCGTCAGCGGCGTTTCTATGCCACGGGGCAGGATGGTGACGATCTTAATCCCTTTGGCCGCCAGCGTTGGCGCAAGAGATGTCGCCAGCCCGACCAGCGCGTATTTCGTCATCGCATAAAGCGGATCCATCGCGAAGGGCGCGACCCCGGCGACCGAGGAGGTAATCAGGAAAGTTGCCCCCGGACGCCCCCGCATCAGCGGCAACAGCGCCGAGATGCCGTGGACCACGCCGCCGATATTGATATCGGCCATCTTCGCGTATGTTTCCGGCCCGATCCAGTCCAGGGGATCGTCGAAGATCGGCGCGCCGAACGGGCGCGACATCACCCCTGCGTTAAGAAACGCCAGATCCACGCCGTCAAGGGTCGTAGCCAGATCCGCCCATGCGCCAGGGTCGGTGACGTTCAGCTTGACAAAGCGATGACCGGCGCCAAGCTCGGCCACCAATGCCTCGCCCAGATCCTGCGCGACATCCAGCACGATCAACTTCGCGCCCTTGGCGGCGAAATGTCTTGCGGTCGCTTCGCCGATGCCGCGCGCTCCTCCGGTGATCAGCACCGTCTTGTTGGCGAAATCCATACTCCCCCCTCCCGATAATTGCGCGGATGACACGGCCGCCAACCCTATCCGTTCTGGAATTGGGCTTGTGCTGACATCCACAATGCGTCTCTATAGAGAATAGTCATTTACGATGGCGACGACCGCGTGTCAACGCAGCGACGCAGAGGGTCGCTTCCCCGATCGCCACCGGATGCACCCCGAAGGGGGCAGCGAAATTGCGGAGGAGAGGATCATGACCCGTCTGTCTGATTATAGGGACAAATACGAGAATGTCAGCTTTGAGCGGCAGGATGGCGTTCTGACGATGCGGCTGCATACCGATGGCGGCCCGCTGATGTGGAGCCTTCAGGCCCATACCGACCTGCCGGAGGCCTTCCTGGACGTGGGCCGGGACCGGGACAACAAGGTCGTCATCCTGACCGGCACGGGGGACTGGTTCTCTGGGCCGCAGGCGACGCCGACCACATCCTCCTTCCCTGACCGGCCCGATCTGAAAGTGGTGGACCGGGTGCATTGGGAGGGGCGGCATCTTCAGATGAACCTGCTGAACATCGAGGTGCCGATGATCGCCGCCGTGAACGGCCCGGCCTGGCGGCATTCGGAACTGCCGCTGCTCTGTGACATCGTGCTGGCCTCGGAAAGCGCGAAATTCCAGGATTCGGGGCATTTCCAGGCCGGGCTGGTGCCGGGCGACGGGATGCATATCGTCTATCCGCTGCTGCTGGGCATGAACCGGGGGCGGCATTTCCTGCTGACGGGCAAGATCATCGAGGCGCGCGAGGCGCTGGATCTGGGGCTGGTGGCCGAGGTGCTGCCCGAGGATGCGCTGATGGCGCGCGCGCAGGAGCTGGCGGCGGATCTGGCGCGGCGGCCGACGCTGCTTTTGCGCTATACGAGGCTTCTGCTGACCGAGCATCTGCGCCGGTCGATGCAGGATCTGCTGGGCTATGGGCTGGCGATGGAATCCATCGCGCTCTTTGAAAAACCGGAAGGGGCGGCGTGATGGCGGATGTGAAGGGCGGGCCGATCCGGGTCGGGCTGATCGGGGCGGGGCCGGGGGGCTGGGGGGCGCTGGCGCATGTGCCGGCCCTGCGTGCCTTGCCGCAATATGAACTGTCGGCCGTCTGCACCACGCGCCGCGAATCGGCCGAGGCCGCAGCGCAGGCCCATGGCGTGGCGAAACATTACTGGCGCCCCGAAGATCTGGCGACCGACCCGGAGATCGACCTGATCGCCGTCTGCGTCCGGGTCGAGGATCACGCGGCGCTGGTCCGGCTGGCGCTGGATGCGGGCAAGCATGTCTATTGCGAATGGCCGCTGGCATCGACCACGGCGGATGCCCAGGATCTGGCGGCGCTGGCGGACGCGCGCGGCGTTGTGGCTGCCGTGGGATTGCAGGCGCGCTTCTCGCCCGATCTGATCTGGCTGCGGCGAATCATCGCCGAAGGGGTCATCGGGCGCGTCGTCTCGACCTCGCTGGCGCTGTCGATGCCTTGGACGAACAAGTTCGTCTATAATCAGAAACGCGCCTCGGGTGGGAATTTCCTGCCGATTCTGGGCGGCCACGCGCTTGAGGGGCTGGCCTTCGTGCTGGGCGAGATCGACAGCCTGGTGGCCAGCGAAAGCGTGCAGATCCCCATGGTGGATGTGGTCAATGTCGGCCCCGTTCCCCGCGACGCGCCCGAGCATGTCGCGGCCAGCGGGCTTTTGGAGGGCGGCGCCTTCTTTACCTTCGGGCTGTATGGCGGCCCGTCGCCCGGCACCGGCCTGCGCTGGGAGATCCACGGCACCGAGGGCGATCTGATCCTGCTGCCGGGCGAGGGGGGCGGATCCGTCCAGCGCGCCGAATTCCGGGTCGAGCATATCCGCAAGGACGGCACGCGCGCGGCCCTGACACGCGACGGGGCCGAGCCGCCCTATCCCGCGCCAAGGGGTCCGGCCTTCAACGTGGTGCAAAGCTACGGCGCGCTTGCCGAAGCGATCCATGGCCGCCCCCCGCGGCACGCGGATTTCGCCCATGCTCTCCGCCGCCACCACCTGGTGGACGCCATCTACCGCGCCGCCGCGACCGGCCAGCGCCAGCACCGCCAGCCGGATGGCCATTTTGTCGGGCCGGACGGGGCTGCGGCTTGACAGGCCCGTTTCGTTCATTATAGAGAAGATACGTTTTCGATGGAAAATGACCGGGCCGCGCGCCGCGCGGAAGGGAGGAGCCGACCACATGACCGCCGCAACCAGCGCTGTTTTCAGCGAGAATACCGACATCCTGCAAAGCGACATCGACGAATGCCGCAAGCTGATCGGCCAGCCGCTGCGCATCATGCAGCACAACCGCGAGGCCACGATCGACACGATCCGCAACTATGCCCATGGCATCGGCGACGATAACCCGCTGTGGTGCGATGAGGATTACGCCGCGAAATCGGTGCATGGCGGCGTGGTGGGATCGCCGACCTTCTATTATTCGATCTTCTCGGCCGGGGTGACGCCGGGCTTCGACGGCCTTCAGGGCTTTTTCGGCACTGGCCGCTGGGAGGTGAACCGCCTGCCCCGCCGGGGCGAGCGCATCATCCCCGAGGCGCGCCTGCTGGACGTTTTCGAAAAGGCGGGCTCCAATTCCAAGCGCATGGTCGTGCAGGAAGGCGAGGCCACCTATCACACCCCCGATGGCGAGCTGCTGGCCCGCTACTGGACTCAGGCGCTGCGCGTGCCGCGCCCCTCGCAGGGCGGCGGGCTGAACTACAAGCCCCGCGCGCAGCATGTCTACTCGCCCGAGGAATTCGCCGATATCGAACGGCAGATCATCGACTACAAGCGCCGGGGCGATGTGCCGCTTTACTGGGATGACGTGAAGGTCGGAGACAAGATCCCTGTGCTGGTCAAGGGGCCGCTGACCCATCAGGCGATCATCGCCTATTACGCGGGCAACCTGCCGCTGGGCTATTTCTCGACCAACATCCACTGGAAGATCCGCCACGCCGCCCATCACGCGCCAGAGACCATCCCGAACAACCGCTCGCTGGGTTGGCTGCGCGAGATGAACTGGCCGGGCTTGGGCCATATGGACAGTTCCACCGCCGCCGCCGCCGGCATGCCGGGCGTCTACGACAACGGCTGGAACCGCGTGGGCTGGTCGGGGCAGCTTCTGACCGACTGGATCGGCGACCACGGGCATGTGAAGATGTTCGAGGTGCGCCTGCGCCGGCCCAACCTGGTGGGCGACACGCTTTGGCTGACCGGGACGGTGACCGAGAAAGCCGAGCATGGCCCGCACGGGCTGGTCAAGGTCGAGATCGAGGCCAAGAACCAGTTGGGCGACACCAGCCTGACCGGCAAGGGCGAGGTGCTTTTGCCGCTGCGCGCTGGCGCCGCGCCCGTTCACGCGCCCGCCGCCTGATCGCATCGCTTAGGGGAAGGAGATGCCGATGTTGCCTTTGGAGGGGATCCGCGTCCTCGCGCTTGAGACCTATTATGCCGGCAATATCGGCAGCCTCGTCTTCGCGCGTTTCGGCGCCGATGTAATCAAGATCGAGAACCCCGGTGCGGGCGATGCGCTGCGCACCGTGGGGCCCTCGGTCGTCAAGGACGGCCGCCGCCGCTCCATGTCCGAGATCCGGGTGATGGGCGGCAAGAAATCCGTGGCGATCGATCTGCGCCAGCCCGAGGGCAGGGCGATCTTCATGGATCTGGTCGCCAAATCCGATGTGGTCTGGTCCAACATGCGGGCGCAGTCCCTGATCGGGCTGGGCCTGACCTTCGAAAGCCTGAAAGCGGCCAATCCCAGGATCGTCTATGCCACGCTGACCGGCTTCGGCCATGGCGACGTGGTGTCCGGCGGCCCCTATGGCGACATGGCGGCCTTCGACATCATCGCGCAGGGCGTGTCCGGCTTGCAGATGCGCGGCGAAAGCCAGGACGGCAGCCCGAACTACAACGGCCTCGCCGTGGGCGACCATTCCTCGGCCATGATGGCGGTGCTGGGCACGGTGCTGGCGCTGTTCCGCCGCACCAAGGACGGCGAGGCGCAGCGCGTCGATGTCGCCATGCATGATGCGATGGTGAACCTGAACGAACTGCCGCTGGGGCTGGCCTCATTTACCGGGCAGGCGCCGCCTCGGGGGCGTTCGGGCACCAGCGCGCCGTTCGGGGCGTTCAAGACGCTGGACGGCTATGTCAATATCGGTGTCGGCGGCGATCCGATCTGGATCCGCTTCTGCAAGGCCATCGGCCAGCCGGACCTGGCGAACCAGCCCGAATATAAAACCTCTGTCCTGCGGGTGAAGAATGCCGTGGAACTGGACCGCGTGGTGGCCGCCTGGACGGCGGGGCTGACCTCGGACGAGGTGGTGGCGGCACTGGCGCGCTATCACATTCCCTGCGCGCCGATCCTTGACACATTGCAGGTGCTGGAAAGCGCGCAGGTCAAGGCGCGCAATATGGTCGTGACCGTGGACGACCCGGTGGCGGGTCCGCGCCGCTTCATCGGCAACCCGATCAAGATGTCCGGCGTGGACGATACGCGGGCGGATCCGGCGCCGGATTTCGCCCAGCACACAAGCGAGGTCCTGCATGATGTTCTTGGCCTGAACGAGGCAAGGATCGGGGATCTTGCCGCGGCGGGCATCGTCGAATTGGCCTCATCTCCGGTGAAATCGACCGAGACGGCCGGAAGCTGAACGCTGAAGCGGAAGCCAATATGCCGCTGCGGTGGCTTCGGACATTGGCCGCTTGATTTGGGCACCGCACAGTTTATCGGAGTGGATGGAATGGCGATCTACAAAATGCTCGTCTGGAGCGATCCGTCTAGTCCCGACCGGGAAGACGCCTATAACGATTGGTATTCCGCATCGCATATGCCGGATATTCTGAAAGTGCCGGGTGTCGTTTCCGCGCAGCGTCTTAGCGGGCAGGGCAATGCCCGCATCCCTCAACGCTATCTCGCCATCTACAGCCTTGATACGGATGATCCCGAGGCTGTCGTCGCCGAGATTCGCCGCCGCGTCAAATCCGGCGAAATCAGCTCGGCGCCCGAGCTGATCGTGAATGTCGAGAGCCGCGTCCTGCGGCTTGTCGATGACGAAAACCTCTGAGCGGTGTTCGCGGCGGCCCCCTTTGCCAGCGCGAAACCCACGATCAATGGCAGCATGATGAAGAGACTGGCTTGACGGAATATTCCCTATAGCTAATATTCATTCTCTCATGGAGGGAGGCAACCATGACTACGGTCGAACTGACGGAGACAAGCCATACCGGATGCCCCATGCATCTTCGGGGCAGCGAGAACACCGTTCCATTCGATTTCTACGCCGACCTGCGCCGCACTGGGCCGGTCGTATGGGATGAAAGCATGAACGGCTGGCTGGTGACGACGCTGTCCGCCTGCCGTGAAGTATTCCGCAGCGACAATACACTTTTCCGCCACCCGGACGGCGATGCGGGTGGCGACTATGCGGTCATGTCGCCGGGGCTGCGCCCGCTGAAAACCCTCACGGGAGAGCCGCAGCGAAAGCTGCACAACTGGATGATGAAAGCCTTCACCCCGGCCGAGACCAGCGCCATGCGTGACGGCCTGATTCGCGATGTGATCCTGGCCGCCCTGGAGAATGTCGAAGGCCGGACCGAAATTGATCTGGTTGCCGATTTCATCGACCTCATTCCTGTGCGGGTGGTGGCGGCGGTGCTGGACCTGCCTTGGCGCGACAAGGAGTTCATGGATCGCGCGCAGGGCAATCTTGCTTTGCTGGCGGGCTTCTTCAACCGCCGGGGCGCCATGACATCGGATGTGTCGAAGAGCGCGTCGCAGGCAACCGAGGAGCTAAAGGCCCAGCTTCGCCCGATTCTTGAACATCGCCGCGACAATCCGGGAGCCGACCTGATCAGCAAGCTATGGCGCGACGGGCCGACGATCCTGGACAATTGGACGATCGACGACACATTCGTCAACGTGAACACGGTCTTTCTGGGCGGTTACGACACCACGACCATGGCGATCAGCAATTCCTTCTGGTTCATGCTGAAGCGGCCGGAATTCAAGGCGAGGTTCATCGCGGGCGACAACGACATCCAGCAACGCTATGTCGAAGAAGTGCTGCGGCTTTTGCCGCCGATTCACTATCGAGCCCGCCGCGCAAACCAGGACACCGAGATCGCGGGCGTTACGATCCGAAAGAATGATCTGGTATTTCCCCTGATGGGTGCCGCCAATCGCGATGAGGGCATCTATGACTGCCCGGCCGACATGTCGTTTGAGCGTAAAAATCCACGCGATCATATGACATTCATTTCTGGCCCGCGAAACTGCGTCGGGTCAGGTCTTGCTCGGGTCGAGGTCCGCGAGGCTTTGCAGCTTTTCTTGCAGAAGTATCCAGATGTCGAGCTGGATCGCACAAAGCCTGAACCGCAATATATCGGCCTGACGACCCGGCGCTTCGAGCCGATGTTCGTCCGGCTGGTGAAATGACAGACCTTTCGGATCGGCACTCTCAATGCGTGTGATTTTTGTTGAGCCGGATGGAACAACCCACGAACGTGAAGCTTCGCCGGGTCAGACGATCATGGAGCTTGCGGTTGAAACCGGCGTTCCAGGCATTCAGGGAGATTGCGGCGGGGCCTGTGCCTGCGCGACCTGCCATGTCCATGTCGATCCGCAATGGCGGGAAAAATTCTCCGGCATGGAGGATTTCGAATCGGACATGCTGGATATCGTCGACGACCGCCGCGAAAGCAGTCGCCTAGGCTGTCAGATGCGGCTGACGGAGGACCACGACGGGTTGATCCTTCATCTGGTCCAGGCGCAACTCTGACCAGATGTTGAATGGCGAAGGCAGGATCTGGCTTTGTCGGAAAATCCGGGATGCGCGGCGCGCGCATCTATTGAAATCGGGAGGAAACGAATGTCTTATTCATTGAATGGGATCAACCATCTGCTCATCACCTGCCGCAGCATGGAGGAAACCCTGCCATTCTATCAGGATGTGCTGGGGATGAAGGTCGTCGCCACGGCTGGCGGATCTTCTCAGGACAGCAAGACCGCGAAACTGCTGTGGGACAAATCGGCGGGATCTATTGATCACATCCCGCGCACCAAAATCAACCGCCTGTATTTCCTGAAATTCGGCGGCACCCAATTGGCGATTGTCGAAATTCCCGAATGGCAGCCCGAGGATCAGCGGTCGGTCTTTCTGCCGCTGCTCTGGCCTGGGGCGGGGGCGCCGGGGCACCCGACGCAGGTTGATCACCTGGCTTTCGGCGTCGAAAGCCGCGAGGCTGTCGTCTGGTTCCAGAACCGCCTGCGCGAGCATGGCGTCCCGGTCAGCGAGATCGAGGAATCCAACGGTCGCCTGCATTCGATCTATTTCTATGGCCCGAACGGTCTGCCGTTGGAAATCGCGGCCTTCAACCCCGATGCACCGCCGCTGACGACCACTTTCCGCGACCCCGATCCGGTGCCGTCGCTGAAGGTCTCGTGACCGCTTCATCTGGTCCGTGCAAGCCGGGCGGGCGGGGGCCTGCCCGTGCGCAACAGCTTCATCGCGAACAGGTTTGATACAGTGACCACGGAACACCGATTGCTGATCGACGGCGAACTTCTGCATGCGGAAGGCGGCCGTGTCTTCGAGAATGAAAATCCGGCGACGGAAGAGATCGCGGGAACGGCGCCGGATGCCTCGGCCGCCGATGCGGAACGGGCCGTGCTGGCCGCGCGCCGGGCGTTCGACGCCACCGATTGGTCGCGCGATGCGGCGTTCCGCCGCGCGGTCATCACCCGCTTCGCCGAGTTGTTGCAGGACCGGCTGGAGGACATCCGCCCGGCCCTGATCGCGGAATCCGGCATGCCGGTCGGCTTTGCCAAGATGCTGGGCGTGGATCCGGCGATCCCCAACCTGCTGCGCTATCTGGACATGGCCGACCAGATCCACGGCCGCGAGATCCCGCCCGCGACGATCTTCGGCCGCAATGTCCGCCGTCAGGTGCGGCGCGAGGCGGTGGGCGTCGTGGTGGCCATCACGCCCTGGAACGTGCCGTTCGAGTTGAACCTGCGCAAGGTCGGTCAGGCACTGGTGACGGGCAATACGGTGGTGCTGAAGCCCGCGCCGCAGACGCCCTGGTCGGCGACGCTGATCGCCGAGGCGGCGGTTCAGGCGGGCTTTCCGCCGGGTGTCCTGAACATTCTGACCACGGCGGACAATGCCGTGGCCGGTGCGCTGACGGCGCATCCGGCGGTGGACCAGATCACCTTCACCGGATCGACCGAGACCGGGCGCAGGATCATGGCCACGGCGGCGGCCACCGTGAAGCGGGTGGGCCTGGAACTGGGCGGCAAGTCCCCGGCGATCCTGCTGGACGACGCCCCGGCTTTCGAAGCCACGGTCAAGGGCATCGCCGGGGGCGTCTGCACCATCGCCGGCCAGGGTTGCACCCTGCTGACGCGGCTTCTGGTGCCGCGCGCGCGCATGGACGAGGCCGCCCAGATCGCTGCTGATGCGGTGGCGGCGGTGCGCTATGGCGACCCGACGGATCCCACCGTTTCGATGGGGCCGCTGGTCAATGCCGCGCAGCGCGAACGGGTGCTGGGCTATATGGAGGCCGGCAAGCGCGAGGCGCGGCTGATCGCCGGCGGCGGCAGGGCAGAGCAGTTCGAACGCGGCTATTTCGTGCAGCCGACCATCTTCGCCGACGTGCCGCCCGATGCGGTCATCGCGAAGGAGGAAATCTTCGGCCCGGTCCTGTCGATCATCGCGCATGACGGCGACGACGACGCCATCCGCATCGCCAATGATTCGATCTTCGGGCTGAGTTCGGCGGTGTTCGGCACCGATCCGGCGCGGATCGAACATGTCACCGGCCGGCTGCGCGCGGGCATCGTGACGGTGAACGGTGCGCCCTGGTTCGACGTGGCCTCGCCCTTCGGGGGCTACAAGCAAAGCGGCCTCGGGCGCGAATTCGGCCATGAGGGGCTGGAGGAGTTCACCGAGATCAAGACCGTGGCGCTGCCGGCCTGACCCCCAATTCAAGGAGACCGAGCATGGTGGATCGCCCCGAAACCTACGATTTCATCATCGTTGGCGGTGGTTCCGCCGGCTGCGTTCTGGCCAACCGTCTCAGCACGGACCCCGGCACCAGGGTGCTGCTGCTGGAGGCCGGGGGGCCGGACAAGAACCTGTGGATCCACATTCCGGTGGGCTTTTTCAAAAGCCTCGCCAACCCCGACCTGATCTGGCATTACCCGACCGAGCCGGTGCCGGCGCTGAACGGACGACAGGTGAACTGGCTGACGGGCCGGGTGCTGGGCGGCGGCAGTTCCGTCAATGGCATGATCTATACCCGAGGCCAACCGCAGGACTATGACGGCTGGCGGGATCTGGGAAATACCGGCTGGGGCTACGATGACCTGCTGCCTTATTTCCGCAAGGCCGAGCATCAGGCGAACGGCCCGGATGAATATCACGGCGGGGATGGCCCGCTGCATGTGTCCGACCTGCCGATGGACCACAAGCTGCATGACGCCTTCGTCGATGCGGCTGTGGCTGCGGGCCACCGGCGGCTGACGGATTTCAACCGCCGCGACAATGAGGGCATCGGCATCTATCAGCACACGATGCGCGGCCGCTGGCGTCATTCCACCGCCGCCGCCTATCTGACGCCCGTGCGGAACCGGCCCAACCTACGGGTGGAAACGCACGCCCTGGCGCATCGGATCATCGTCGAGGGCGGCGAGGCGCGGGGCGTCGAATATCTTCAGAACGGCGAACGGCGCAGCGCGCGCGCGAATCGCGAGGTGATTCTTTCGGGCGGCGCCGTTCAGTCGCCGCGCCTGCTGGAGCTTTCGGGCATCGGTCGCGCCGATATTCTGGGTCAGGCCGGTGTGCCGGTGCTGCACCATCTGCCCGGCGTCGGCGAGAACCTTCAGGACCACCCGGCGGTGCGGATGGCCGTGCGGGCCTCCAGGCCCATCAGCATCAACGATTACGACCGCAGCCCATTGCGAAAGGCGCTGTTCGGGCTGCAATGGTTGCTGACGGGGCGCGGCGTGATGAGCATGGGCGCAGGCTCGGTCGGCGGTTTCATCAAGACCAGCCCGCAGGTCGGGCGACCGGACATCCAGTATCACTACTTCATTTCCAGCGCCGAAAGCGCGGGGGCGGCGATGCACGATTTTCCGGGCGTGACGCTGGTGACCATCCTGATGCAGCCGCAAAGCCGGGGCTGGTCGCATATCCGCGACGCCGATCCGCAATCGAAGCCGGCGATTCAGCCGAACTATCTGGACCACCCCGAGGATATCGCGACCCTGACCGCCGGTATGCGCAAAGGGCGCGCCATCTTCGCCGGCAACGCGGCGCGCGAATGGTTCACGGGCGAGGTGCTGCCAGGCCCGGACTGCCAGAGCGATGCCCAGTTCGAGGACTATATCCGCGCCCGCGCCAGCACGGCCTTTCACCCGGCGGGAACCTGCAAGATGGGCCAGGACGATCTGGCGGTGGTGGATGACCGGCTGCGGGTGCGGGGCCTGGGGCGGCTGCGGGTCGTCGATACGTCCATCATGCCGATCCTGGTGTCCGGCAATACCAATGCCCCCACTGTCGCCATCGCCGAAAAGGCAGCGGATCTGATCCTGGGCCGATAAGGCAAAGATCTCATCTCTTGGCAAAGTATTGACAGGCACAGGACATCATAATAAGAATAGCCATTCTCGGTTGCGAACGATTGCTTGGCTCTGGCTTCGTATTCGCTATCTGGAAAACCTTGAGAAGTAAGGGTGCTTGAAGCGGACCCGTGCCGACTCTGCGTCCGATGAAAGGATAGGAACAAGAAGGTGAGGGCGTCTGGACCGCGGGGAGGATCGCGGTTCCCGCAAGCACCGGACAGCCCCAGTTGCGCCGGATCCCGTTCGGTTCCGGACTCGGCTTTGGGTAAAGATCAGCGTGGCAACTCAGCCCACGCTTCGTAGCGTCAGCAGGGAGGAAGAAATGCAGGTATCGACGCAGAAAGCGCAGACATCGACACAAGCGGCACTAGGTGTCCAAAGCTTCATTCCATCTCATGTGCCGGCAGATCTGGTGCAGCCCTTCAGCTTCATAGATGCGCCGGGGATCACCTCCTGTCCGTTTGCGACAATCAAGAATCTGCACAACGGTCCCCGAGTTTTCTGGAATCCGGCCAACCACCGTTTCGGCGGCTCTTGGGTGTTGACCCGTGCCGAGGAAATCCGCTTCGTCCTAAGCCGCCCCGACCTTTTCACCAACAAGGACGAGACGCAATATTCCAAGCTGCTTGGCGAGGACTGGCCGCTTATTCCGCTGGAGGTGGATCCGCCGCTGCATACGGATTTTCGCAAGCTGCTGAATCCGCTGGTCTCTCCTCCAGTGATCGAAAAGATGTCCGCCGGTGTGACCGCCCGTTGCGTGGAACTGATTGAAGGCTTTCGCGACAAGGGCGAATGCGAATTCATCTCGTCATTCGGCAAGCCTTTCCCTGTCAGCATTTTCATGCAGTTGATGGGCCTGCCTGCGGAACTGATGGATACGTTCCTGGGCTGGGAATATGATCTGTTCCATGGCCGCACATTGGAACAGCGCCGCAAAGCGGGCGAGGCGATCAAGATCTATCTTCTGAACCTCGCGGAGGAACGCCGCAAGAAGCCGGAAAATGATCTTGTGACGGCAGTGGTTTCGGGCTCCGTTGAGGGGCGCCCCCTGACTGAAATCGAGGTTCTCGGCGTCCTTTACCTTCTTTTCATCGGCGGCCTCGATACGGTGGCTTCTACTTTGGGCTTCATCTTCAAATATCTTGGAGAAAATCAGAAGCATCAGCAGATCCTGCGCGAAAACCCCCAGATGATCGACCGCAAGGTCGAAGAGTTCCTGCGGCGCTTCTCGGTGGTGACCGCACATCGTCAGTGTAACTTCGATGTCGAAATCGCCGGGGTTCAGATGAAAGCCGGTGACTGGATCACCGTGAACAGCGCCCTGGGCAGCCTTGACGAGAATGAGTTCGACAATCCGATGGAACTGGACCTGGATCGCAAGGGGATCCGCCACTTTGCTTTCAATTTCGGCCATCATTTCTGCATGGGCTCACATCTGGCCCGCCGCGAACTGATCATCGCGATCAAGGAATGGCTTGCGAGAATGCCGGAATTCCGCGTCAAGCCCGGAGCGCCGTTCAAAACACATGGAGGAAGTGTGTTCGGTGTGGAACATCTTGAGCTTGAATGGGATCCGCCGGCTAAGTGACGCCAGCCGTCCATACCAATGTCGGTAGCCGCTTCAACTTTACGCAAGGCTGGCAGTAAGCAAACAGAGACCCTGCTGCACCCCGTGCCTTTCACAAGATGGCTACCGACAGTCCTTCCGAGCCGCCGGCACGGGAATTCATACCTGATCGCCTGGAAAAGCACTGATATGTATTTCCGGAGATCACCTAAATACGCAGATCGAGGATCAGGCCGAAACCTTGGCATTCCTCGCACGAAACGGGAGTGGTAATATGACGACTTTGCACGTGACGCTTCGGGATGGGTCGGAACGCGAGATTGTCGGGAAGAATGGGATCTCGATCATGGAGACGCTGCGCGACGGCGGCGTTGATGATCTTCTGGCGCTATGTGGTGGCTGCCGCAGCTGCGCCACATGCCATGTTCATATTGACGAGAGCTGGGCTTCCAGGCTTCCAGAAATGAGCGCGGACGAAAATGATCTTCTTTGCTCTTCCAACCATCGCACCGAGACTTCACGCCTGTCATGCCAGGTGATTCTGAACGATTCGCTTGACGGCCTTGTGCTTAAGATCGCGCCTGAGGACTGATCCTTCAATCTTGTGTCAACCACTGTGATTTCAAGACGCATCGGGAATGACGCGACCCCTATCGTTCTGGGATTTGTTGGGTTAAATCCGTGGTGAACCCAAGCATCGAATGACGAGATTGCGAAGTTCAGGACTAAGACGAATCGAAACTTAGCATATGCTTGTCGATTCAACATGGATCTTCCAGGTTCCACCGAAAGCACGGAATGGAAATGACAAAAAGCTCGACAGATCTGCGCAGCCTTCTCAAAGATCCTTTCCTGTTGGAAACCCGCGCGTTCGTCGGCGGAAAATGGATTTCGGCCGACACGGGAAGCGTGTTTCCCGTTATCAACCCCGCGCGAGGGGATGTGCTTGCCGAGGTGGCAGATCTGGGGCGGCCGGAAACGGCGCGCGCTATCGCTGCTGCCGAGGTGGCGCAAAAGGACTGGGCCGCCCACACCGGCAAGGAACGCGCTACCGCCCTGCGCCGCTGGTTCGATCTGATGATGGCGGCCCAGGACGATCTGGCCACGATCCTTACTGCGGAGATGGGCAAACCGCTGGCCGAGGCCAAAGGTGAGATTTCCTATGGCGCGGCCTATATCGAATGGTTTGCCGAAGAAGCCAAGCGCATCTATGGCGAGACCATTCCCGGCCATCAGCGCGACAAGCGGATTAGCGTGATCCGCCAGCCGGTTGGGGTCGTCGCTGCGATCACACCTTGGAACTTTCCCAATGCCATGATCGCGCGCAAGGTGGCTCCTGCCCTTGCTGCGGGATGCGCTGTCGTCGCGCGCCCGGCATCGGATACCCCGTTATCGGCGCTGGCCATGGCGGTGTTGGCCGAGCGCGCCGGCATTCCCGCCGGGCTGTTCTCGGTTGTCACCTCTCGCCGGGCCTCCGATATTGGCAGAGAGTTCTGCGAAAACCCGGCCGTGCGCAAACTGACTTTCACTGGATCGACCGAGGTTGGGCGCATTCTGCTGCGGCAAGCGGCGGATCAGGTGATGAAATGCTCGATGGAGCTGGGCGGCAACGCGCCCTTCATTGTCTTCGACGATGCCGATCTGGATGCGGCCGTCGCAGGTGCCATGGCATCGAAATTCCGTAATAACGGCCAGACCTGCGTCTGCTCCAACCGCATTTATGTTCAGGCGGGCGTCTATGACGCTTTCGCAGGAAAGCTTGCCGCCGCATTGCGCAACGCGCAGGTGGGTGATGGCCTGGAGCCCGGAACGACTTTCGGTCCGCTTATCAATCTGGCGGCGGTAGAGAAGGTCGAAGAGCATATTGCCGATGCATTGGCCCAAGGCGCGCAGGTCATGGTCGGCGGTCAGCGGCACACGAGGGGGGGTAATTTCTTTCAGCCCACAATATTAAGTGGCGTGACGCAGGAAATGGCCGTCGCACGCGAGGAAACCTTTGGTCCCTTGGCCCCTCTGTTCCGCTTCTACACTGAAGAGCAGGCCGTCGCCTATGCCAACGATACAATCTTCGGATTGGCGGCGTATTTCTTTGCCCGCGACATCGGCCGCGTCACCCGCGTGCAGGAGGCATTGGAATACGGAATCGTCGGCGTTAACACCGGGCTTATCTCGACCGAGGTCGCCCCCTTTGGTGGTGTCAAGCAGTCCGGCTTGGGACGAGAAGGATCTCATCACGGCATCGACGATTATCTAGAACTGAAATATATTTGTCTAAACGCTTGAAATACGGGAATCATATCGAAGTTTTTCAAACCGACTACCCAGCACGATCAGGATCTGGGCCGAACCCAGAGCATGCCCCGCCGGATAGAAACTGACCGTGACAGCGCCAATGCGCACCGGGTCGTCGGCGCGCGTGCGACCGGGCGGAGGGGCGATGTGGAAATCCCACAGGGGGCAGTAAAGCCCGGACTGGGTGGGATAGACGATCTTCTCGGCCCCCCCCTGGAATGTCGTGCCAGATCCACCTGCTGCCGGAATGGCCTTGCGGGCGCGGGCAAGCCGACCCCCAGAACCGCCGCGATCAGCGGCGGACCAGCCATTGCATGAAGCGCATGCGGACGCTGTCGAAATGGCGCTCCATCGCCGCTTGGGCGGCGGCGGGATCGCCCGCCTCGATCGCATCGATGACCGCAACATGTTCCGATGCCTGTTCGGCATAGCGGTCATGGGTGCGGCTGATGGTGCAGCGCCGAGCGGTCTGGCGCATTTCGGCGATCATGTCGGGAAGCAGGGCGAACCCCGCCGCCCGTGCCACGGCAAGATGAAATGCCTCGTCATCCTGCCAGAAATCGTCGAATGCGGTGTCGGCGCCATCGACATAGGCCCGCATCACTTGCCGGCACACCGCAAGCGCGGGGGGCAGCCCCTCTTGCGCCGCAGCCTCGGCCGCGCGCGCGGCCGCCGTTCCTTCCAGAATGCGGCGCACCTCGGCGATTTCCATCAACTGCTCAAGCGTGACCTCGCGCACCATAAGGGTTCCGTTCTGCAACCGGACGAGCACGCCTTCCTTTTCCAATTGCGAGATGGCGCCGCGCAACGGTGTGCGTGAGATGCCGGACTGTTCGGCGAGGCGTCTTTCGGTAAGCGTGTCCTCCGCCGCGAATTCGCCGCGCAGAATACGCTGTTTCAGAGACCGATAGGATTGCTCGGCAAGGGTTTCGTCGCTCATGCCGGAACCTTTTTGCTGCCGCGCCTGTTGCGGATGAAGGCCATGACCGTTTCCCATCGCGCTTGGGCGAAAGCCTGGCGGTCGCGGCCCGGATCGGGGACCGAAATCGCGTTCACCTTGTCCAGGATGGTTTTCACAATATCCGTGATCGTCACATCCACGATTGCCCGGCCTGCGATTGCCTGTGTCACCGGCTCCATCCCTGTGGGTTGTTCACGGCGGTGGCCGGGCGGGTGCCCGCCAATGCTTCCAGCACATTGGCCGCCGCGCCTTTGGCGACGCGTGACAGGGCCTCTTCGGTGGCCCCGCCCAGATGCGGGGTGAAGATCACCTGATCGAGGCGGCCAAGCGGGCCGAACGGTGCCTCGGGGCTGTAGACATCAAGTGCGGCCGCCGAGAGCTGTCCGCATGTCAGGGCCGTTGCCAGCGCCGCCTCGTCGACCAGCCCCGCGCGGGCGGTATTGACAAGGATTGCGCCCCGTCGGCAGTGGGCCAGCGCCTCGGTCCCGATCATCGCGCGGGTTTCCGGGCGCAGCGGCGTGTGCAAGGAAATCAGATCCGCCGCCGCAAGGCCCTGGGTCAGGCTGTCCGCCCGCTCGTAGTCGCCAAGATCGACCGCGTGGGGCGAATGGACCAGCACCCGCATGTCGAAGGCGGATCGCAGGCACTGCGCAAGCTTTCGGCCAATGTTGCCGAAGCCGACGATCAGCGCGGTCTTCCCCCATAGCTCGACCGTGGAGTTGCCTTCGCGAAATCCGGTCTTGCCGGTCCGCACCGCGCGGTCGGCCACCGGCAGTTTGCGGGCTGCGGCAAGGGCAAGGCCAAGCGCCAGTTCAGCCACCGACCGCGCATTCGCGCCCGGCGTGTTGCAGACCAGAACGCCCTGCTCGGTCGCGGCCTTCTTGTCTACGGCGTCATGTCCGGCGCCATGGACCACAACGACCTTCAGCGCCTTTCCCGCCCGGATCGAGGCAGCAGACAGCCCGTGATCGCGCGTGATGACGGCATTGCAATCGACGATCATCGACGACACGGTGCCCTGAGAGGAATCCGGGCAGATCACCGGATCGACCCCCGCGTTGCGCAGCATGGCAAGGCCATCCTCGTGAACGGGCTGGACGATCAGGCATTTCACGACCGGATCCTTCATGACATGTCGCCTTCCCGTTCAAGATCGCTCAGCCGCCGGATGATCGCATCGCGGGCATGAGAGAGATGCGCGATCATCAGCCGTTCGGCCTGAACTCCGTCGCGCGCTTCCAGCGCGTCGAGGATGGTAAGATGTTCCTGACAGCCAAGAAGGAAACGGTCGGGCACCTGGCGGATGTCGAACATGCATGTGCGCAGCCGCAGTTCCGCTATGGTGCGGGCCAGCACGCGGTTTTCGACCGCGCGCGCGATCATGCCGTGGAAATCGTCGTCCACGCCCCGCTCGTCCTCGCTTCCTCCAGGTCCTTCGGCGATCAGCGTCTGAACCCGTGCCCTGATCCGGGCCAGCATTTCGGGCGCGATGGCCGGGGCCTGCCGTGCCGCGAACCCTTCCAGAGAGAGGCGCAGAGAGAAGATCTCGTCCACCTCGGCCCGGTCGAGACGGCGCACCCGCAATAGTCTGCCCTCGCGGCGGGCAAGGCCCTCGGCCTCGATCCGCTTCATCGCCTCGCGCACGGGCGTGCGTGACATGTCGAGGATCTCGGCCAGCCGCGCCTCTTGCAGCGCCGCGCCGGGGGGAAGGTCCTGCGACAGGATCATCTGGATGATCTGGAAATAGGCGCGCGTGGAAAGGGCCTGGTTCATCGGGTATCTTTATCCTGCGCTGAAGGGTCGGGGCGAAGCGCCGACCGGCGCGCCGACTTTAGCAGGGTCAAGATCTTCAAGCGCAAGGGCGAGCGCCTTTTGGCGGGCGATCAGCAGTTCTTCGGCGTGATCCGCGCCGATCTTGCGGAACCGGAACGCGCGCCCGGACGGCATCTGGCCAAGCCGGGCAAGGTCCACGCTCGCGATCGTGGCGATCTTGGGGTATCCGCCGGTGGTCTGGCGATCCGCCATCAGCACGATGGGAAGGCCGGCGCCGGGCACCTGGATGGAACCGGCAAGCGTGCCGTCCGACACGATGTCATGTCCTTTCCGCGCGGGAAGTTCCGGCCCTTCAAGAACAAGCGCCATCCGGTCGCGCTTTGTCCCGATGCGGTAGGGGGCGGACAGGAAGCAGGCGATTGTTTCGGGCGCGAAGTAATCGTCCTGTGGGCCCATCACCACATGTATCGCCCCCGCACGCCCGCGCCATGGCCGGGACAGGCGGTGACCGGCGCGGGCACCGGAAAGCGGTTCTCCCAAGGGAAGGCGGTCTTCCTTGACCAGCACCCGCCCTTCATGCCCGCCGAGCCTGCTGCGCAGATGGGTCGCCCGCGCGCCCAGAACGGGGTCCGCCGCAATCCCGCCCGAAATGGCGAGATAACCCCAGACCGTTTCACGCATCGGGCCAAGGGAAAGCTCGTCGCCCTTGCGCAGCAAATGGCTTTCCCAGGGGCGCACGGGCGTCTTGTTGATGCGCAGGGCAAAAAGATCACCGCAGGCGGCGATCACGCGGTCCTCGTCAAGGGTAAGGCTGCCGCCGAACTGGGCGAACTCCAATACGGCGGCCCCGGCGGGATTCCCGACCAGCGCATTGGCCACCACCATGGCGTCGGGATCCATCGCCCCCGAGCGCGACACGCCAAAGCGCAAGAGGCCATGTCGCCCCGCGTCCTGCACGGTCATCATCATGCCGGGCTGAAGAATGGTGATCCGGGACATTGGCTTAGACCTCTTTCTTACGTCAGATCGGTGCCGCATGGCGGGTTTCGGTGTAAAGGCCGCGCGGGCGGCCTGCGTCCACGGCGCGAAAAGGTGGACTTGCGGTCCGTGGCACTGCGGAATGCTGCAAGTAGATCCTGCCTTCCTCAATCCGTTGCGGGTAACGAGTTCGCGATGCGCCGCAAGCGGTTCGTCGTTTGTCAGTGGAATGCGCATCCGAAATTCCCGCACATGAAGCCTTGCGGCATGGGGGCGTAGTCCGCCAGCCTGCCATCCGGCATGCAGGCGATCTTATGGATCGCGTCGCCCATGGGGAAGCCATGGCCGAAGACCGATCCGCGCCACCATGGGGATCACGCCGCGCCGGGCCTGGCGAAGGGTGCGATGCCGATGCTGTTTCGCGCCAGGGCATCGCGGAGGGTCCGCGCCATGATTACCGCCCCAGGCGTATCCCCGTGAACGCAAAGCGTGGCTGCATCGACCGGCAGGCGTTTGCCGCCGCTGGTCGGGATACGGCCGTCAACCACCATCGAGAGCACCTGATCGACGCTTTGCGCCGGATCGTGGATCACCGCGCCGGGCTGGCCGCGTGGGGTAAGCTCACCCCGGTCGGTATAGCTGCGGTCGGCATAGATCTCGCAGGCGACGCGAAGTCCCGCCTTTTCCGCCGCCGCATAGGTTTCGGAATAGGGCAGCGAGACATAGACCAGCGACGGATCGACCGCCTTCACCGCTTGGACGCAAAGCGCGGCCAGATCGGGATCCACCGCCGCCATGTTGCCAAGCGCGCCATGGGTTTTCACATGGGTCATCGGATGGCCCTCGACCTCGGCCATGCCGCGCAGTGCGACGATCTGATAGATCAGCTGCGCTTCCAGATCCTTTGGATCCTCGCCCAGGATGCGCCGCCGGCCAAAGCCATAGAGATCGGCGAAGGAGGGATGCGCGCCGACCGACACGCCCTTTTCCCGCGCGAGGCGAAGCGTGCGGCGCATCACCGCCGGATCACCGGCATGAAAGCCGCAGGCGATATTGGCGGTGCTGACCAGATCCAGCATGGCGGCATCGTCGCCGATCACATAGGCACCGAAACTCTCGCCCATATCGCAGTTGATGTCGATCGTGCGCATCTGCGCTCCTGTTCGGAACTGTGGGATAGTGGTCAGAATACCGATGGTATACCTGATACTCAATCCTCATTCGTGCCCATGTCCTCATTGCAGGCCCGTGCGATTTTCACGGTCGTCACCAAAGCCGTCCTTGTCGCGTTGCCCTGGACAGGCCGCCCATTCGGGGGGCGAGGGCGAATGGTCCCCGCTTGCCAAACCACTTTTCATGGTCCCTGTTTTGTTGTATTCCCCGCGCATCTGCGACGTGACGCCCAGGCTCCGGGGCACATGCGAAGGATAGGAGCGTGCGGCAATGGGGCCGCAACAGAACAAGGGGCGGCCGGAGGGCTGGCACGCACCCAGAGGAAATCAGATGTTTGATGAAGTGAAGAAATCCATCCAGTGGGGCCAGGAAACGCTCACGCTGGAAACGGGCAAGGTTGCCCGTCAGGCCGACGGTTCGGTCATCGCCACCCTTGGCGAAACCAGCGTCATGGCCAACGTCACTTTCGCCAAGGAGCCGAAGCCGGGGCAGGACTTCTTCCCGCTGACGGTGCATTATCAAGAGAAATATTATGCCGCCGGCAAGATTCCGGGCGGCTTTTTCAAGCGCGAGGCGCGCCCGACCGAGAAAGAGACGCTGACCGCGCGTCTGATCGACCGTCCCTGCCGCCCGCTGTTCGCCCCCGGCTTCAAGCACGAAGTCCTGGTCATGTGCACCGTGCTGAGCCATGATCTGGTCAACGATCCCGACATCGTGGCGATGATCGCCGCCTCGGCCGCGCTGACCCTCTCGGGCGTGCCCTTCATGGGGCCGATCGGCGCCGCGCGCGTCGGCTTTGCCAATGGCGAATACGTTCTGAACCCCGAGGTTCAGGACATGGACCATCTGCGCTCGAACCCCGAGCAGCGCCTGGATCTGGTCGTCGCCGGCACGAAAGATGCCGTGATGATGGTCGAATCGGAAGCCTATGAGCTGACCGAAGAGGAAATGCTGGGCGCCGTGAAATTCGGCCATGAGGCGATGCAGCCGGTGATCGACCTGATCATCTCGCTGGCCGAGGCCGCCGCGAAAGAGCCTTTCGACTTCCAGTCCCCCGATTACTCGGCCCTGTTCGGCCGCGTGAAGGCTCTGGGCGAGGAGGCGATGCGCGCCGCCTATGCGCTGCGCGACAAGGGTGAGCGTCACGACGCCATCGAGGCCGCCAAGGCCGCGATCAAGGCCGGTCTTTCCGAGGAAGACCTGGCGGACGCGAACCTGGGTTCGGCGCTGAAGAAGCTGGAATCGGGCATTCTGCGCGGCGACATCATCAATGGCGGCGCCCGCATCGACGGTCGCGACAACCGCACCGTCCGCGCCATCGACAGCGAAGTTGGCATCCTGCCGCGCACCCACGGTTCGGCCCTGTTCACCCGGGGCGAGACGCAGGCGCTGGTCGTGACCACGCTGGGCACCGGCGACGACGAACAGATCATCGACGCGCTGCACGGCAACAGCCGCAGCAACTTCCTGCTGCATTACAACTTCCCGCCCTATTCGGTGGGCGAGGTGGGTCGCGTGGGTTCGCCCGGCCGGCGCGAGATCGGCCACGGCAAGCTGGCCTGGCGCGCGCTGCAAGCCGTGCTGCCGGCCGCGACCGATTTCCCCTATACCATCCGCGTCGTGTCCGAGATCACGGAATCGAACGGCTCCAGCTCGATGGCTTCGGTCTGCGGCGGCTCGCTGTCGATGATGGATGCGGGCGTGCCGCTGAAGGCGCCGGTCGCCGGCGTCGCCATGGGCCTGATCCTGGAAGGCGAGAAATGGGCCGTGCTGACCGACATCCTGGGTGACGAGGATCACCTGGGCGACATGGACTTCAAGGTCGCCGGCACCGAGAACGGCATCACCAGCCTTCAGATGGACATCAAGGTCGCGGGCATCACCCCGGCGATCATGGAGCAGGCCCTGGCGCAAGCCAAGGACGGCCGGATGCACATCCTGGCCGAGATGTCCCATGCCCTGACCGAGGGTCGTCGCGAATTCAGCGCCCATGCCCCGCGCATCGAGACGATGACCATTCCGACCGACAAGATCCGCGAAGTGATCGGCTCGGGCGGCAAGGTCATCCGCGAGATCGTCGAGGTGTCCGGCGCCAAGGTCGACATCAACGACGACGGCGTGATCAAGATCGCCTCGGCCAATGCCGATTCGATCAAGAAAGCCTATGACATGATCTATTCGATCGTGGCCGAGCCGGAAGAAGGCAAGGTCTATATCGGCAAGGTCGTGAAGCTGGTCGATTTCGGCGCCTTCGTGAACTTCTTCGGCAAGCGCGACGGCCTGGTCCATGTGTCCCAGATCGCCAGCAAGCGCCTGAACCACCCGAACGAGATCCTGAAAGAGGGCCAGGAGGTCAAGGTCAAGCTTCTTGGCTTCGACGACCGCGGCAAGGTTCGCCTGGGCATGAAGATGGTCGATCAGGAGACCGGCGAGGAAATCGCCCCCGAAAGGAAAGAGGAAAGCGCCTCTTCGGAAGCGTAATGAAAATAGGCCCGCCCATTTTGGGCGGGCCTTATTTTTTCATCAGTTTGGTGAAATGTAGATCATGTCCGGTATTGATGCGGTAATCGCCTGGGTGGACGGGACAGATCCGGCTCACGCGGCCAAGCGCGCCTTGTTCGCGCAGGATGCCTCTGCCTCTTACGCCGAGGCGGTTGAAAATACCCGCTTCGTGGAATCCGGCGAGATCTATTTCTGCATTGCCTCTATCCTGAAATATGCTCCCTTCATTCAGAATATCTGGCTGATTACAGATCGGCAAACGCCGCGCCTCTTGGGGAATTTCATTCTTGATGGGCTGTGTGAACCGGGTCGTATCCGGGTTGTCGACCATCAGGAAATTTTTTCCGGCTATGAGGATCTGCTGCCGACATTTAACTCTCGCTCGATCGAAGCGATTTTATGGCGTATTCCCGGACTGTCCGAGCGGTTCATCTATTTCAATGATGATATGATGTTGCTTGCCGCGCTTGAGGAAAGCGATTTTTTCGATCACGAACATATCGTGTTCTATGCCGACCGCATGGTGCAGCATGACCGTTTGATGAAGGTCCGCCTAAGGAAGTTGCTTCGACGACTGACGGGAAGAAAACCACGCAATCGCTCCAGCATGCAGATGGCCAGCGATATATCATCGCGTCTGGTAGGAGAGTATCGTTACAGCCTTGTTCCCAGGCATCAGCCACACCCGCTTCGGGTTTCCATTCAGCGTTCATTCTATGGCAGCCGCATTGACATTCTGCGTCGGCAAATCAGCTACAGGTTTCGAAATCAGGATCAGTTTCTGCCGATCTCTCTTGCCTACCTTCTAGAGATGCAGGCCGGGAATGGGCCGCAGCATCGGCAGGATCATGTTCTCGGATATGTCGATGCGCGCCAGCCCTCTGCCTGGCTCGACTTTGATCGCGCGCTTGCCAGCGATGCGAAATTTCTATGCCTTCAAAGCCTGGATGAAGGTTCCAGGGCGTTTCAAGAACATGCCAATCGCGAACTGCATCGACGTTTCGCGGGATACTGCCCTGCCGAGCTATCGGAAAGGGCTGTCGATGGGGAATGCCATGCAAGCATGGCGTGAATAGGCGGGTGGGAACCCGCCTATCATTCGCGGATTACGCCGGTGCCTTGGCGAAGCGCAGATAGGGCAGCTTCTTGTCCAATTGGCCATATCTCGCCTCGGCCGCCGCGTCGTCCAGGGCCAGGGCCACGATCACGTCCTGGCCCGGCACCCAGTTCGCGGGCGTGGCCAGCGGCACGCCGTCGGTCTGCTGCACCGCATCCAGCGCGCGCAGGATTTCGGCGAAGTTGCGGCCCACGGACATCGGATAGGTCATCGTCAGCCGCACCTTCTTGTCCGGCCCGATCAGAAAGACGGTGCGGACGGTGGCGGAATGCGCGGGCGTGCGGCCCTCGGTCGGCAGGTAGTGATCGGCGGGCAGCATGTCATAGGCTTTGGCCACGGTCAGGTCGCTGTCGTCGATGATGGCGAAATTCGCGGGTGCGCCTGCCACCTTCTCGATATCGGCCTTCCATTTGCCGTGATCCTCGACCGAATCGACCGATACGCCCAGAACCTTGGTGCCGCGCTTTTCGAATTCGGGGATCAGTTGCGCCACGGCGCCGAATTCGGTCGTGCAGACCGGGGTGAAGTCGCGCGGATGCGAAAAGAGGATCGCATAGCTGTCGCCGATCCAGTCGTGAAAGGCGATCTGGCCCTCGGTCGAGGTGGCGGTGAAATCGGGGGCAACGTCATTGATGCGCAGGGACATGGGCATGATCCTTTCCAGTGGCTCGCTGCACAACATAGGCAAAGTGGTTCAAGTTTCAACACGACTTGATGAGTCGTGATAGTGATTTTCGCAGCGGGCTTGCACCATCCCCGGCCGGGTGACAGGTTATGCCGGAAAAACCAAGGAGGGCCGCGCATGGGCGGACTGGCTGACAAGCGGAAATTCTATATCGGCGGCGCTTGGGTCGCCCCCGAGTCTCCGAACGACCTTGAGGTGATCGACCCCTCGAACGAAGAGGCGGTGGCGGTGATCTCGCTGGGGGGGCAGGCCGATACGGACAAGGCCGTGGCCGCCGCCAAGGCCGCCTTTCCGGGCTGGTCGGCCACGCCCCCGGCCCAGCGGCTGGCCTATGTGGAAAAGATCCTGGAAATCTACAAGCGCCGCGCGCAGGACATGGCCGATGCGATCACGACCGAGATGGGCGCGCCTCGGGACATGTCGCTTGAGGATCAGGTGGGCGTCGGCACGAGCCACATCCAGACCTTCATCGACGCGTTCAGGGATTTCGAATTCATCCGTCCCCTGGGGCCGCATGCCCCCACCAGCATGGTGGCATGGGAGCCGATCGGCGTCGTGGGGCTGATCACGCCCTGGAACTGGCCGATGAACCAGGTCACGCTGAAGGTGATCCCGGCGATTCTGACCGGCAATACGGTCGTGCTGAAGCCCAGCGAGATCGCGCCCCTGTCCTCGGTCGTATGGACCGAGATCGTGGACGAGGCCGGGCTGCCGAAAGGCGTCTACAACATGGTGAACGGGGACGGGCCGGGCGTCGGTACGCAGCTTTCGGTTCACCCGGATGTCGAGATGATCAGCTTCACCGGCTCGACCCGCGCCGGGATCGCGATCACCAAGGCGGCGGCGGACAGCCTGAAGAAGGTGGCGCTGGAACTGGGCGGCAAGGGTGCGAACCTGGTCTTTGCCGATGCCGATGAAAAGGCCGTGGCGCGCGGCGCGCGGCATTGCTTCTATAACAGCGGCCAGTCCTGCAACGCGCCGACCCGGATGCTGGTCGAGCGGTCCTTTTACGAAACCGCCGTCGAGCAGGCCCGCCAGATCGCCGAGGACACGCCCGTCGCCACCGCCCACCAGGCCGGCAGGCATATCGGCCCGGTGGTCAGCAAGCAGCAATGGGACAAGATCCAGGGCCTGATCCAGGCCGGCATCGACGAGGGCGCGCGCCTGGTCGCCGGCGGTCCCGGCCTGCCCGAGGGCGCCAATCGCGGCTATTACGTCCGCCCCACCGTCTTTGCCGATGTGACGAACGACATGACCATCGCCCGGCAGGAAATCTTTGGTCCTGTCCTGTCGATCATTCCCTTCGACAGCGAAGAGGAAGCCCTCGCCATCGCCAACGATACCATCTACGGGCTGACGAATTACGTCCAGACCCAGGACGGCGCGCGCCGCAACCGGCTGGCCCGCCGCCTGGTCGCGGGCATGGTCGAGACCAACGGCCAATCGCGGGGCAAGGGTTCGGCTTTCGGCGGCGTCAAGGCGTCCGGCCGCGCGCGCGAGGGTGGTGTCTGGGGCCTTGAGGAGTTCATGGACAGCAAGCAGATCAGCGGCTGGGATCTGAACGCCTAAGACCATGCCGCAGCGCGAAAGGGGGCCGCCGATCATCCGGCGGCCCTTTTCATTCCCGACGCCGCCGCTAACCTGCGGGACGATCAAGGGGAGGGGCGGGATGCGCGTGGTATCGGTTGGGGAATGCATGGTCGAGCTGTCGGGCGCGGGGCCGGGCATGTGGCGCCAGGCTTTCGCCGGGGACACGTTCAACACCGCCTGGTATCTGCGCGCGCTTCTGCCGCGGGATGCGCAGGTCGATTACCTGACCGCGCTTGGGCGCGACGCGATCTCGGACAAGATGGAGGGGTTCATGGCACAGGCGGGGATCGGCACCGGCTGCATCCGTCGGCATCCCGACCGCGCGCCGGGGCTTTACATGATCGACCTTGCCGATGGCGAACGCAGCTTTACCTATTGGCGCGACAATTCCGCCGCGCGCACCCTGGCCGATGACGAAGAGCATCTGGCGCGCTGTTTCCTGGGGGCGGATCTGATCTATTTCTCGGGGATCACGCTGGCGATTCTGACACCGGACCGGCGGCGGGCGCTGCTGGCGGCGCTTGCGGCCAGCAAGGCGCGGGTGGCCTTCGACAGCAACATGCGGCTGCGGCTTTGGCCCGACACGGCCGAGATGCGCGACTGGATCATGCGGGGCGCCGCCGTGGCCGATATCGCCCTGCCCAGCTTCGACGAGGAAGAGGCGCATTTCGGCGATGCCGATCCCTCGGCCACCGCGCGGCGCTATGGCGAGGCGGGCGTGTCCGAGGTGCTGGTCAAGAACGGCGGCGGCATGATGCTTGGCCTGCAAGACGGGCAGGCGCTTGAATTCCCGCCCTCCGCGCGGATCACGCCGGTCGATACGACCGGGGCGGGCGACAGCTTCAACGGCGGATACCTTGCCGCCCGGTTGCAGGGCCGCGATCAGTCCCAGGCGGTCGCCGCCGGTCACGCCATCGCTTCCAGGGTGATCCGTCACCCCGGCGCGCTGATCCCGCCGGCCCAGATCCCGCCCTGATGTATACATTGATTCTTGCGTGTGACTCGCGGCATTTTTGCGCAGAACCGAGAAAAGGCTTGATTGCTTGCGGGCTTCCTGCCAGCCTAGCCGACAATGGATACCTTTGGGAGGAGGGATCGCATGGCCTCGGTGACGATCCGGGATATCAGGAAGTCATATGGCGCGGTCGAGGTGATGCATGGCGTCTCGGTCGATATCCAGGAGGGCGAGTTCGTCGTTCTGGTCGGCCCCTCGGGCTGCGGCAAATCCACGCTTCTGCGCATGTTGGCGGGGCTTGAGCATATCACCTCGGGCCAGATCCTGATCGGCGAAAAGGTCGTGAACGACCTGCCGCCCAAGGATCGCGACATCGCCATGGTGTTTCAGAACTATGCGCTTTACCCGCATCTGACCGTGGCCGAGAATATGGGCTTCTCTCTGAAGCTTGCCGGCGTGAAGCGCGCCGAGATCGAGGAGCGGGTCAAGCCCGCCGCCCAGATCCTGGGCCTGGCGCATCTGCTGGACCGCTATCCGCGCCAGCTTTCGGGCGGCCAGCGCCAGCGTGTCGCCATGGGCCGCGCCATCGTGCGCGATCCGCAGGTATTCCTGTTCGACGAGCCGCTTTCGAACCTGGACGCCAAGCTCCGCGTCTCGATGCGGACCGAGATCAAGAATCTGCATCACCGGCTGAAGACGACGACCGTATACGTTACCCATGACCAGATCGAGGCCATGACCATGGCCGACAAGATCGTGGTCATGCATGATGGCCGGGTCGAGCAGATCGGCTCTCCGCTGGAGCTTTACGACCGGCCGGCGAACCTGTTCGTGGCGGGCTTCATCGGCAGCCCGGCGATGAACATGATCAAGGGCGAGACGCGGGACGGCCGTTTCCTGGCGGGCGACCAGCCCTTGCCGGTGCTCGGCGCGCCGCAGGGCCGCAAGCTGGTCTATGGCGCCCGCCCCGAGGCGATCACCTTGGGCGGCGACATTCCCCTGACCATCGAGGTGACCGAGCCGACCGGGGCCGAAACCTATGTGGTCGGAAAGATCGCCGGTCAGCCCGTCACCTGCGTCTTCCGCGAGCGTGTCGCGGCCCAGCCCGGAGAGGTCGTCCATGTCGCGATCGACCCGGCGGCGGTGCATCTTTTCGATGCCGAAAGCGGCGTGCGCCTGACGAATTGACGACACTTCCCCCGCTCCGCGCGGGGCGGGGCAAAAACGGGCCTCAGCCGGGCCGCATTGCACTTTGGGAGGAGTATCGCAATGTCCATCGACCGCAGAAGACTGCTTCAGGCCGGCGCCGCGCTGGCTGCCGGCGCCGTGCTGACCTCGCCCTTCGCGGGCCGGGCGCGTGCCCAGGCCGCGGGTGGCATGACCTTCACCCCCGAAGCGGGCGCCAGCCTGCGCCTGCTGCGCTGGGTCCCCTTCGTCAAGGGCGAGGAAGAGGCATGGAACGCCAATACCAAGGCTTTCACCGAGGCCACCGGCGTCCAGGTCCGCATCGACCAGGAAAGCTGGGAGGATGTGCGCCCGAAAGCCGCCGTCGCCGCCAATGTCGGCTCGGGGCCGGACATGGTGATGAGCTGGTTCGACGACCCTTTCCAATATCCCGACAAGCTGGTCGACGTGACCGATCTCTGCACCATGCTGGGAGAGAAGAACGGCGGCTGGTATGACGGGCTGCGCGCCTATGGCGAACAGGATGGCAAGTTCATCTCGACGCCGCTTTGTGCCATCGGCAATGCGATCTGCTATCGTGAAAGCCATGTGAAGGCCGCCGGCTTCGACGAGTTCCCGCAGGACACGGAAGGTTTTCTGAAGCTTTGCGCGGCGCTGAAGGAAAAGGGCACTCCGGCGGGCTTCCCCTTCGGCAAGGCTGTGGGCGACGGCAACAACTTCGCGCATTGGCTGCTTTGGAGCCATGGCGGACAGGCCGTGAACGAGGCCGGAGAGGTGGTCATCAACAGTCCCGAGACCGCCGCCGCCATCGAATATGCCAAGAAGCTTTATGCCGTCTTCATCCCTGGCACGGAAAGCTGGCTCGACATCAACAACAACCGGGCCTTCCTGTCGGGCGACATCTCGCTGACGGCGAACGGCGTCTCGCTTTACTACGCCGCGCTCAAGGACGAGGCGACCAAGGCCCTGGCCGAGGATATCCGCACCTCGAACCTGCCGATCGGCCCAGTGGGCAAATCGGTCGAACTGCACCAGACATCGACCATCTCGATCTTTCAGCACTGCAAATTCCCGAATGCCGCCAAAGCCTATCTGGAGTGGATGTATCAGCCTGATCACATGAATGCCTGGATCACCGGGGCCAGCGCCTATTGCTGCCAGGCGCTGAAAGCCTTCGCGGACAATCCGGTCTGGACCTCGAACCCGGTGCATGCGCCCTATGCGCGGGCCTCGGAATCGCTGCGGCCGAACGGCTATGCCGGGCCGCTGGGACCGGCTTCGGCGGGGGCCATGGCCGATTATGTCCTGGTGGACATGTTCGCCGAGGCCGTGACCGGCCAGCGGTCGACCGAAGAGGCGATCCGCAATGCCGAGCGCCGCTTCGCCCGCTACTATCGCTGATGCCTGAGTGGGGCGCGCGCCGGCGTGCCCCCCGCCGTCAACAGGAGGTCCCGATGCCACCCGTTTCCAAGCCGCGTGCCTCGTTCTGGCGCCGCTTCACCGAAAGCCGCGACGGGCTGGGCTTTCTCTTCATGCTGCCAGCCGCCGCATTCCTGCTGTGCTTCCTGACCTATCCTCTGGGCCTGGGCGTCTGGCTGGGCTTTACCGATGCGCGTATCGGCAGGCCGGGCGAATGGGTCGGACTTGAGAACTATCTTTGGTTGATGGACGACCCGGTCTTCTGGCTGTCGGTCTTCAACACGCTGTTCTACACGACTATCGCCTCGGCGCTGAAATTCGGGCTGGGGCTTTGGCTGGCGCTTTTGCTGAACCGGCACCTGCCGTTCAAGAACCTGTTCCGCGCCATCATCCTGCTGCCCTGGGTCGTGCCCACGGTGCTTTCGGCGCTGGCCTTCTGGTGGATCTTCGACAGCCAGTTCTCGATCATCAGCTGGGTGCTGATGAAATGGGGCATCATCAGCCAGCCGATCAACTTCCTGGGCGATCCCTGGAACGCGCGCGCCTCGGTCATCGCGGCGAACGTCTGGCGCGGCATTCCCTTCGTGGCGATCTCGCTGCTGGCGGGCTTGCAGACCATCCCGCAATCCCTGAACGAGGCCGCCGCCATCGACGGCGCGACGCCCTGGCAGCGCTTCACCAAGGTGACGCTGCCGCTGCTGACCCCGATCATCGCGGTCGTCATGACCTTTTCGGTCCTGTTCACCTTCACCGATTTCCAGTTGATCTATGTGCTGACCCGCGGCGGGCCGGTGAACGCCACCCATCTGATGGCGACGCTCAGCTTCCAGCGCGCCATTCCCGGCGGGCAGTTGGGCGAGGGCGCGGCCATCGCGGTCGCCATGATCCCCTTCCTGCTGGCGGCGATCCTGTTCAGCTTCTTCGGCCTTCAGCGCCGCAAATGGCAACAAGGAGCGGATTGATGTCCCAGACCGTCACCGACGACCATGAGGGCATGGACCAGTTCGAAAGCCGCTCGCGCCGGATCATGCTGGTCTGGTTGCCGCTTCTGGTCTTCATGTTCGTGCTGCTGTTCCCATTCTACTGGATGGCGATCACGGCGGTGAAGCCGAACAACCAGCTGACCGATTACGCCAATCACAGCCCGTTCTGGGTCGTGGGGCCGACGCTTGAGCATATCAAATATCTGCTGTTTCAGACTTCCTATCCGCGCTGGCTGTGGAACACGCTGGCGGTGGCGGTTGCCTCGACCTTCCTGTCGCTCTTCGCCTCGGTCTTCGCCGCCTATGCGATCGAAAGGCTGCGGTTCCGGGGCGCACGCGTGGCGGGTCTGCTGATCTTCCTGGCCTATCTGGTGCCGCCCTCGATCCTGTTCATCCCGCTTTCGGTCATCGTGTTCCAACTGGGGATCTTCGACAGCAAGCTGGCGCTGATCCTGACCTATCCGACCTTCCTGATCCCGTTCTGCACCTGGCTGCTGATGGGCTATTTCCGCTCGATCCCCTACGAGCTTGAGGAATCGGCCCTGGTCGATGGCGCGACGCGCTGGCAGATCCTGACCCGGATCGTGCTGCCCCTGGCGGTGCCGGGGTTGATCTCGGCAGGGATCTTCGCCTTCACCTTGAGTTGGAACGAGTTCATCTATGCGCTGACCTTCATCTCAAGCTCCGAGAACAAGACCATCCCGGTGGGCGTGCTGACCGAACTCGTGCGCGGTGACATCTATGAGTGGGGCGCCTTGATGAGCGGGGCGCTGCTCGGCTCGCTGCCGGTGGTGATCCTCTATTCCTTCTTCGTGGACTATTACGTCAGTTCCATGACCGGCGCGGTCAAGGAGTGAAGGCAAGCCGGGGGGCTCGCCCCCCGGACCCCCGAGGATATTTAAGCAAGAAAGACAAACAGCTTCTTTCTTGCTTAAATATCCCGGGGGAGTCCGAAGGACGGGGGCGGAGCCCCCTGCGGCGGTTCAGGTCGGCTTGGCTCCGATCATCTGCCGGACGAACAGGTGCAGTGCGCGGCGGGCGGCGCTCAGCCCGTCCTCGCCATTCATCCAGCGCGACAGGTTTCCACTGAGCATCTTGTTCGCCAGCCCATAGGCCACGCTGCGCGACGTGGCGACCATCAGTCTCAGATCGGCATTCTCGGCCAGCAGGCCCTTGTCCCTGGCCTGGCGCAGGAGCCTTAGCATGAGCTCGTGCAAGGCCAGTTCATAGCGCTCCAGGTTCCCGGTCGTCGGTGCCTGTTCGGCATGGACATTGCCCAGGATGGCGAATGCCTGCGGATGCTCATTGGCCCAGTCGAGATAGGCGTCGGCCAAAGCCAGGAATTGCGCTAATTGGTCGTTCGGATCGACCTTGACCACCGCTTGGATGCAACGATCCTGCAACAGGATCACCGCGATTTCCAGAGAGGCTTGCAGCAGGCTTTGCTCTTCGGGAAAAAGCGCCGAGATTTCCGCCTCGCTCCGGCCGGTTTCGCGGGCGATATCGGCCTTGGTCGGTTTGTCGGGATGCGAGATCAACCGTGTCATGGCATGGACCGCATCGCTATAGGTGGTGCTTGGGCGATGATGTCCGATGGCCATGCGAGTTTCCTTCCGTTCTCCTGGGCATGTTGGTCAGGAAAGTGTAGCGGATTGCTTAATGCGAGAAAAGTTGTCGAATAATACAATCGTAGAATGTATTTTAGACTGGGACTTGAGCCTTGTTTCCATGCCACGCATCATGGCGCGCAGGATCAGGAGGCGAGCGAGATGCGACAGGATTGGCAGGCCCGGGCGGCGGCGCTTTACGAGGGCGGTTTCCGGCCTATGTTTGTGGCGGGAAGCTGGGTCGAGGCGGTTTCGGGCCAGGTGATCGAGGCACGCAATCCCGCCAATGGCCGCCTGCTGGCGACCGTTCCAAGGGGCGATGCGCGTGACATCGATCAGGCCGTGGCAGCCGCCCGCCGCGCTTTCGAGGGGCCGTGGGCGCGCTGGACCCCGTTCGAGCGGCAGGCGCTGCTTTTGCGCATCGCCGAGCGGTTCGAGGCGGAATGGGAGGATCTTTGCCTTTCGGATACGCTGGACATGGGCATGCCGATCAGCCGCACCCTGGCCAACAGCCGCCGCGTGCTGGGCATGCTGCGCTTTTACGCGGGCCAAGCCGTCGCGATCCACGGCGCCACGATCCCGAACAGCTTCCCCGGCGAGATCCTGTCCCAGACCGTCAAGGAGCCTTTGGGCGTCGTGGGGGCCATCATCCCCTGGAACGCGCCCATCGCGGGCTCGGTCTGGAAGATCGCGCCCGCGCTGGCCGTGGGCTGCACGGTCGTGCTGAAGCCGTCCGAGGAAGCTTCGCTGACGGTTTTGATGATTGCCCGGATCATGGCCGAGGCGGGGTTGCCCGAGGGGGTTCTGAATGTCGTCACCGGCCTGGGCGCCGAGGCCGGTGCTGCGCTGGCGGCGCATCCGGGGGTAGACAAGATCGTCTTTACCGGCTCGACCGCGACGGGGCAGGCGATCGCGCGGGCAGCGACGGGAAACCTCAAGCGTGTCTCGCTGGAACTGGGTGGAAAGTCCCCGGTCATCGTCTGCCGCGATGCCGATATCGAGAAGGCCGTGCCTGTCGCGGCCATGGCTGTCTTCGCCAATTCCGGCCAGATCTGCATCGCCGGCTCGCGGCTTTTCGTCGCGCGTGAGATCCATGACGAATTCACCGCCCGTGTGGCCGATTATGCCGCAAAGCTGCGCATCGGCGACGGCATCCAGGAAGGGACCGAGATCGGCCCGATCATCTCGGCCCGCCAGGCCCGGCGGGTCGAGGGATTTCTGGACAAGGGCCGGGCCGAGGGCGCGCGGCTTCTGTCCGGTGGCGCGCGGCTGGAGGGTGCCGCCTATGAGGGCGGGCATTTCATCGCCCCCACGGTTTTCGCGGGCGTCGAGGACGCCATGACCATCGCGCGCGAGGAAATCTTTGGCCCGGTGATCTCGGCCTTGCCTTTCGACGATCTGGACGAGGTGGTGCGGCGTGCCAACGATACGCCCTACGGCCTTGCGGCGGGGGTCTTCACCACGCATCTGGGCACCGCGCACAAGCTGGCGCGGCGGCTGAAAGCGGGCTCGGTCTGGGTCAACATGTATCACGCCATCGACCCCGCCGTGCCCTTCGGCGGGGTCAAGATGTCGGGCTATGGCCGCGAGGGCGGGGCCGAGCATCTGGACGAATATCTGGATACCAAGGCGGTCTGGATCAATACCGACTGACGGCTAGCGGTCGTGGCGCGGCCAGGCGGGCATCGGGTCGCGCAGCTCTTCCCAGGCGCGCGACAGGCGCATCACGCCCAGGTCATCGAAGCGATGGCCGACGATCTGCAAGCCGATCGGAATGCCGGTCGAGGTCATGCCGCAATGGATCGAGGCCGCCGGCTGCTCGCCCATGTTCCAGGGCACGGTGAAGGCGATATGCTCGAACGGCCGGGCCGGATCGTTGCTGGGCGAGGCCGCCTCGGCCGAATAGCTGCGGTCGGGATTGACCGGAGACAGGATGAAATCCAGCCCGTGCAGCGCCTTGTTCGCGGCCACCCGCATGGCGAAGGTCTGATCATAGCCCTCGGCCACGCGTGTCGCGGGGACATCGGCGCCGCTTGCGGCCCAGTCGCGGATATAGGGCAGGATCTTCGCCCGCGCCTCGGGCGGCAGTTTCTGCATCTGGCCCCAGAAGCGGGCGCGCCAGGCATGGTCCAGCCCGTCCAGCATCTCGCGCGTCAGGACGGGGGCGACGGGGATGATCTCGGCGCCTTCGGCCTGGAAGCGGCGGGCGGCGGCCTGGACGGCCTCGGCGATCTCGGGGTGAGGGGCGGTGCCGCAGCCGGCGTCCAGCATCAGGCCCAGCTTCAGCCCGCGCAGGGGCAGGGGGCCGGCATCCCAGTCCAGGTCCTGATATTGTAGCGCCGTTGCGTCGCGCCAGTCCGGCCGGGTGATCACCCGCATCAGCAGGCCCGCATCATCGACGGTCGGTGTCATCGGCCCGGCCACGCGCCCGGTATAGAAGGGGTCGATCGGCACCCGGCCCCAGCTTGGCTTCAGCCCGAAAAGCCCGGTCCACCCCGCCGGCAGCCGGATCGAGCCGCCGATATCGGTGCCGACATGCAGCGGCCCATAGCCCGCCGCCCCCGCCGCCGACGAGCCCGAGGACGAGCCGCCGGGGTTCTGCGTCAGATCCCAGGGATTGCGGCTGAGATGATGGAACGAGGACAGGCCCGAACTGAGCATGCCGTAATCGGGGCAGGTGGTCTTGGCGAACATGATCGCGCCGTCCTCGCGCAGCCGGGCGGCGCTGGGGGCATCCTCGGGGGCGGGAACCACGGGGGTCGCGGCGGTGCCCAGCGGCACATGGTCGCCCTTTGTCGCGATCAGTTCCTTGATCGTGACGGGCATGCCGTCCAGAAGGCCCAGGGCCTGACCCTTCGCATGGCGGGCCTCTGAGTCGCGGGCCTGGGCCAGGGCCTGATCGGGGCGGAACAGCCACAGCGCCTGGACTTTCGGCTCGGACGCTTCGACGCGGGCGATCAGCGCCCGCATGTATTCTACGGGCGACAGGCTGCGGTCGCGAAAGGCGGCAAGGGTCTGGCGGGTGGTCAGGTCAAGGATGTTCATGGGTCCGTCCGGTTGTCCGAGGCGTCATTGAACGCCTGGGCACAGCGTTTCGGAACTGGTCAATTCGTGCGCGGGCTGCTACGATTTTCGTAGCACCTGGGCGCACGGATGGATCTGCAAAGCATCGCCACGTTCAACGAACTGGTCCGCTCCGGCTCGATCCGGCAGGCGGCCGAGGGGCTGAACTGTTCGCCCACCGCCGTGGTGCGGCAACTGGACAAGCTTGAGCATGCTTTCGGCACCCCGCTGGTCGAGCGTGGCCCGCGCGGCATCCGCCTGACCGCCGCGGGTGAGGTCCTGGCCGAACGCGCCCGCCTGGTCGCGCGCGAGATGCTGGCCGCGCGGCGTCTGATCGACGATCTGCGCGGGCTGAAACGGGGCGCCGTCACGCTGCATGTGCCGGGCGTCGCCGCCAGCGCCATGCTGGCGCCGGCCCTGGCCGAATTCTCGCTGGTGCATCCGCAGATCCGGCTTGAGGTGGTGGTGACCTCGGCCCAGGGGGCGCTGGATGCGGCGGCCTCGGGCGCGTCCGAGATCGCGCTGACCATGTTCACCCCGCCCGATCCCCGCATCGAGGTGCTGCTGCGCCTGCCTGTGCGGCACGAGCCGGTCATGGCCCCGGATCACCCGCTGGCGGCGCTGTCCGAGATCGCGCTGGACGATCTGCTGCCGCATCCGCTGGCGTTGCCGGATCGCTCATACGGCTTGCGGCGGGCTTTCGATGCACGGCTGCGCGCGGCGGGGACGGGGCCGTTGCGCCAGACCTTCACCACCGCCTCGCTGGAACTGCAAAAGGAACTGGCCTGCCGGGGCGCCGCCGTGCTGATCCTGCCGCGCCAGACGGTCGCGCGCGAGCTTGCCGCCGGGACGCTGCTGCTGCGCCCCTTCCAGCGCCGCGACCGGATCGAGACGCATCTGGAACTGGGCCGCGCCGGTCATCTGCAAAGCGCCGCGGCAAGGCGGCTTTCGGAGTTCCTGGCCCGGCATCTGGGCGGCGCGGGTGTCGATTAGCCCTTACTATCAGCCATTTTCTCTTGCAGGATAGTGGCGCTTGACAGAGTTGCCTCATTGTGTGAGCGTTTGCCCACAGTGTTAGCAATTGCTGACGCGCAAGGGAGGAAAATCGAGATGACCAAAATGCTGCGCGGCCTGCTTGGGGCCTGCGCCCTGTCGGCGCTTGCGGTTCCGGCCATGGCCGAGACCCTGACCATCGCCACCGTGAACAACGGTGACATGATTCGCATGCAGAAGATGACCAAGCCGTTCACCGACGCGAACCCGGACATCCAGCTGGAATGGGTCACGCTTGAGGAAAACATCCTGCGCGAGCGCGTGACCACCGACATCGCCACCAATGGCGGGCAATATGACGTGCTGACCATCGGCACATACGAGGTTCCGATCTGGGCCAAGCAGAAATGGCTGACCCCGCTCTCTGACCTGCCGGCGGATTACGACGTGGACGACCTGCTGCCCGCCGTGCGCCAGGCGCTTTCGGTCGATGACGCGCTTTATGCGGTGCCGTTCTATGGCGAAAGCGCGATGGTGATGTATCGCAAGGATCTGGCCGAGGCCGCCGGCGTCACCATCTCGGACGCGCCGACCTGGACCGATATCAAGACCGCCGCCGAGAAGATGACGGACAAAAGCAAAGAGGTCTATGGCATCTGCCTGCGCGGCAAGCCCGGCTGGGGCGAGAACATGGCCTTCCTCAGCGCCATGGCCAACAGCTATGGCGCGCGCTGGTTCGACATGGACTGGAAGCCGCAATTCGACAGCGCCGAATGGAAGGAAGCCTTCGCCGACTATTTGGCGATGGTGCAGAATTACGGCCCGCCCGGCGCCTCGTCCAACGGCTTCAACGAAAGCCTGTCGCTGTTCCAGCAGGGCAAATGCGGCATGTGGATCGACGCCACCGTCGCCGCCAGCTTCGTGACCGACCCCAAGGATTCGACCGTGGCCGACAAGGTGGGCTTCGCCAAGTTCCCGAACAAGGAAGGCGTGGACAATCACGGCAACTGGCTTTGGGCATGGAGCCTGGCCATTCCGGCATCCAGCCAAAAGCAGGACGCCGCGAAGAAGTTCGTCTCCTGGGCGACCAGCAAGGAATATACCAACGAGGTGGCCAAGGCCGAAGGCTGGCGTGCCGCCCCTCCGGGCACCCGCAAATCGCTTTACGCGAATGCGGAATACCAGAAAGAGGCGCCCTTCGCAGCCATGACGCTTGAGGCGATCGATTCGGCGAAGACGCAGAAGCCCTCGGTCCAGGACGTGCCCTATACCGGCGGGCAATTCGTCGCGATCCCGGAATTCCAGGGCATCGGCACTGCGGTCGGGCAGCAATTCTCGGCGGCGCTGGCCGGGCAGATGTCGGCGGATGACGCGCTGGCGGCTGCCCAAGCGAACGTGACGCGCGAGATGACCCGCGCCGGCTATATCAAGTAAGCGCGAAAGCACGCCCATGTCGTCGCCCGGACCCCATTCGGGCGGCGGCACCCGGCCCTTTCACGCCCGCATTTCATAAGGAACCCTGCCATGGCGACCCGCCAGACCCAGAGCCTTGCCCGCCTGATGCGCGCGCCCGCGATCCTCCTGCTGCTTGTGTGGATGATCGTGCCGCTGGCGATGACGCTCTATTACTCGTTCCTGAACTACAACCTGCTCAACCCCGCCAACACGAGCTGGGCGGGCTGGTTCAACTATCAGTATTTCTACAGCGACCCGGCCTTTTTCGCCGCCATCGGCAATACGCTGATCCTGGTGCTTGGGGTTCTGGCGATCACGGTCATCGGCGGGATCGCCATCGCGCTGCTGATCGACCGGCCGATCTGGGGCCAGGGCGCGGTGCGGATCCTGATCATCTCGCCCTTCTTCGTGATGCCGCCGGTCGCGGCGCTGATCTGGAAGAACATGATCATGCACCCGTCCTATGGGGTGCTGGCCGACATCGCGCGGTTCTTCGGCGCGCAGCCGGTGGACTGGTTCGCGCAATATCCGCTGTTCTCGATCATCGTGATCGTGGCCTGGCAATGGCTGCCCTTTGCCACGCTGATCCTGCTGACCGCGCTGCAATCGCTGGACAGCGAGCAGATCGAGGCGGCCGAGATGGACGGCGCCGGCGCCGTCAGTCGCTTCGTCTATCTGGTCTTGCCGCATATGGCCCGCGCGATCACCGTGGTCATTCTGATCCAGACCATCTTCCTTCTGGGCATCTATGCCGAGATCCTTGTGACGACGAATGGCGGTCCGGGCAATGCCAGCACGAACCTGACCTACCTGATCTATCGCGCGGCCCGGCTGAACTTCGACATCGGCGGCGCTGCTGCCGGGGGGATCATCGCGGTCGTCCTTGCGAACTTCGTTGCCTTCTTCCTGATGCGCGCCGTCGGCAAGAACCTGGACTAAGGAGCAATCATGGCACGCGCCGTTTCACCCCGCGCCCGCATGGGCTGGTCCATCGCCGCCTGGATCGTGGCTTTGCTGATCTTCTTTCCGATCCTTTACACCATCATCACCAGCCTCAAGACCGAGCAGGAGGCGATTTCGGGCTTCGACCTGATCCCCTCCTTCACGCTGGAAAGCTTCCAGGCGGTGCAAAGCCAGAACAACTATTGGCGGCCCTTCACCAATTCGGTGATCCTGTCGCTTGGCTCGACCGCGCTGGCGCTGGTGGTGGCGATCCCGGCCGCCTGGGCGATGGCATTCTCGCCCACCAAGCGCACGAAGGACATCCTGATGTGGATGCTTTCGACCAAGATGATGCCTGCCGTCGCGGTGCTGGTGCCGATCTATCTGATCTTCCTGCGCACCGGGCTGATGGACACGCGCATCGGGTTGACCGTTCTGCTGATGCTGATCAACCTGCCCATCGTGGTCTGGATGCTCTATACCTATTTCCGCGAGATTCCGGGCGAGATCCTGGAGGCCGCGCGGATGGACGGGGCATCCCTGCGCGATGAGATCGTCCATGTCCTGACGCCGATGGCGGTGCCGGGGATCGCCTCGACGCTGCTTCTGAACGTGATCCTGGCCTGGAACGAGGCGTTCTGGACGATCCAGCTGACCACCACCAACGCGGCGCCGCTTTCGGCCTTCATCGCCTCGTTCAGCAGTCCGCAGGGGCTGTTCTGGGCAAAACTCTCGGCGGCTTCGGTCATGGCCATCGCCCCGATCCTGATCCTGGGCTGGTTCAGCCAGAAACAACTCGTGCGCGGCCTGACCTTCGGCGCGGTGAAATAAGGGAGTATCGTGATGGGAAGCATCACCCTGAAACAGGTCCGTAAGGCATTCGGCGAGGTCGAGGTCATTCCGGGCGTGGATCTTGAGATCAACGACGGCGAATTCGTGGTCTTCGTCGGCCCCTCGGGCTGCGGCAAGTCCACGCTCTTGCGGCTGATCGCGGGGCTTGAGGATTTGACCTCGGGCCAGATCATGATCGACGGCAAGGACGTGACCCATGCCGCTCCCGCGCAGCGCAAGCTGGCGATGGTGTTTCAGTCCTATGCGCTTTACCCGCATATGACGGTCAGAAAGAACATCGCCTTTCCGCTGAAGATGGCGCGCATGGACGCGGCCGAGCAGGACCGCCGCGTGGCTCATGCGGCGGGCATCCTGAACCTGACCGATTATCTTGAACGCCGTCCCGGCCAGTTGTCGGGCGGCCAGCGCCAGCGCGTCGCCATCGGCCGCGCCATCGTGCGCGAGCCTTCGGCCTTTCTGTTCGACGAGCCGCTTTCGAACCTGGACGCGGCCCTGCGCGTGAACATGCGGGTCGAGATCAGCGAATTGCACAAGAAGCTGGCGACGACGATGATCTATGTCACCCACGACCAGGTCGAGGCGATGACCATGGCCGACAAGATCGTCGTCCTGCGCGCCGGCCGGGTCGAGCAGGTGGGCTCTCCGCTGGAGCTTTACCGCACGCCCGCGAACCGCTTCGTCGCGGGTTTCATCGGCAGCCCGAACATGAACTTCCTGGAGGGCGAGGCCGCCGCCCGGCACAGCGCCCATGCCATCGGCGTCCGTCCCGAGCATTTCCGCATGTCCACGACCGAGGGGCTTTTGCCCGGCACGGTCGGCGTGGCCGAGCATCTTGGCTCGGACACGTTCCTGCATGTGGATCTGGACAGCGGCGCCCATGTCATCGCCCGTGCCGAGGGCGAATTCCCCGTGCATCACGGGGATCGCGTCTGGCTGACCCCGCAGGAAGGCCGCGTCTATCGCTTCAACGACAAGGGGCTGTCCCTATGAAATCCCGGCACCAGCGCCCTGCCGCCCTTGCCGCCGCGCGCGGCGGGAAAGCGGGCGCGTGCCGGACCGACCGCATCGCCGTCCCGGCCCGAAAGGGCGCAGGCGGGAAATGGATAAGCAGAAGATGATCACGCTGAACGACGCCGACTTGCCCGCGATCCCGGTGGCGAAGCCCGGCTATGACCGGGGCGGCCTGACCGGAGGCATCCTGCATTTCGGCCTGGGCAATTTCCACCGTGCGCATCAGGCGGTCTATCTGGACCGGCTGATGAACCTGGGCCAGGGCCATGATTTCGCCATCGTCGGCGCGGGCGTGATGCCCTCGGACGCGCGGATGCGCGACGTGCTGGCGGCGCAGGACTATCTTTATACCGTGGTCGAGCAATCGGCCCTGTCCTCGGATGCGCGTGTCGTCGGCGCGCTGATCGACCATCTGCCCGCCGCCGACAGCGCCGCGATCATCGCGAAGCTGGCCGATCCGGCGATCCGCATCGCCAGCCTGACCATCACCGAGGGCGGCTATTTCATCGATGCCAAGACCGGCCATTTCGACACCGCCCATCCGGCGATCACCGCCGACGGGGCTGCCCCCGGCGCGCCCCGGACGGTGTTCGGCATGCTGGTCGCGGGGCTGAAGGCGCGGCGTGCGGCGGGGCTCGCGCCCTTTACCGTCATGTGCTGCGACAACATCCCCCATAACGGCCATGTCACGCGCGAGGCGGTGGTGGAAACCGCCCGCCTGTCGGATCCCGAGCTTGCCGAATGGATCGCGGCCAACGTCGCCTTCCCGAACGGCATGGTGGACCGCATTACGCCCGCCACCAGCGACCGCGAGCGGCGCATGATCCGCGAGGATTTCGGCATCGCCGACGATGCCCCGGTCTTTGCCGAGGATTTCATCCAATGGGTGCTTGAGGACAACTTTCCCCAGGGTCGCCCTCCGCTGGAACAGGTCGGCGTCGAATTCGTCCAGGACGTGACCCCTTGGGAACTGATGAAGATCCGTATCCTGAACGGCGGTCATGCGGTGATCGCCTATCCCGCCGGCCTGATGGACATCCATTTCGTGCATGAGGGAATGGAAAATCCGTTGGTCCGCGCTTTCCTCGACAAGATCGAGACCGACGAGATCATCCCCGCCGTCCCTCCGGTGCCCGGCACCGACCTGCACGCCTATTATGCCAAGGTGGCCGAACGCTGCGCCAATCCCAAGATCGGCGACACGATCCGGCGGCTGTGCCTGGACGGCTCGAACCGGCAGCCCAAGTTCATCATCCCGACGATAGGCGACCGGCTGGCGCGTGGGCTTTCGGTGGATGGCCTGGCCCTGGAATCGGCGCTTTGGTGCCGCTATTGCGCGGGCGTGACCGATTCGGGCGTCGAGATCGCGCCGAACGATCCGAACTGGGACCGGCTGACGGCGGTGGCGAAGGCCGCTAAGGACGATCCCTCGGCCTGGCTCGGCATGGCCGAGATCTATGGCGCGACCGGCCAGGACCCGCGCTTTGCCGAGCCCTTCGCGGGCTGGCTCGCGATGCTGTGGCGCGATGGCACCGAGGCGACGCTGAAGCATTACCTTCAGGGCTGATCGGTGGCGCGGGGGCTGATCTTCGACTGTGACGGCGTGCTGGTCGATAGCGAGCCCCTGGCCGCGGCCGAGCTTGAGGCCATGTTCGCCAGGCTGGGCGTCTTGGTCCCGGCCGAGGCGATCTATCGCGATTTCCTGGGCCGCTCGGTCCAGAACGTGGTCGAGGTGGCGGCGCGCGACCATGCGCTGGACATCGCCCCCGAACTTCCGGGCTTCAGTGCCGGGCTGATGGCGCGCTTTGCTGGCGAATTGCACGCCGTGCCGGGCATGGCGCGCGCCATCGCCGCGCTGCCGGGGCCGCGCGCCGTCGCCAGTTCCAGCGCGCCCGAGCGGCTGGCGCTTTCCCTGGGGTTGACGGGACTTGCGGCCTTGTTCGGCCCGCATGTCTATTCCGCGACGCAGGTTCGCCGGGGCAAGCCCGCGCCGGACCTGTTCCTGTTCGCCGCCGACCGGCTGGGTCTTGCCCCCGCCGATTGCGTGGTGATCGAGGACAGTCCGGCGGGCGTCCTGGCCGCGCGCGCCGCCGGCATGCGCGTGGTGGGCTTTCTGGGCGGCGCCCATGCCGCCCCGGCGGATCTGGCCCGGCGGCTTGCCGCGCTTGATCCCGACGCGCTGATTGAACATGCCGAGGATTTGCCCAACACTCTGGCCCGAATGGGCTAGAGGGGGTAGGCGCCTTGCTGATCGCTGCCGTGGATGTCGGATCCGCCCGCGCGCGGGCCGGGCTTTATTCGGTGCAGGGGGAACTGATCGCCCGCGCCAGCCGGGGGTTTCGCACCTTGCCGTCGCCCGGCGGCCAGGCGGGGTTCGACTTTGCCGAGATCTGGCAGGCCGTGGCCGATGCCCTGGCCGAGGCGCGGCGCATGGGCGGGGCCAGCCCTTCGCAGATCGGCGCGCTTGCCTTCGACGCGACCTGTTCGCTGGTCGTCGATGCGCCGGGCTTCGCCCCCGACGTGATCGCCTGGCACGATCACCGTGCCGTGGCCGAGGCGCATGAGCTGAGCGCCCTGCCCCATGAGGTCGTCGCACGGGCGGGCGGCCCGGTCTCGCCCGAGATGCAGACGCCGAAACTTATCTGGCTGCGCCGGCACCGGCCCGAAACCTGGGCGGGACTGCGCGGCATCCGCGATCTGTGCGATCACCTGGCCTTTCGTGCCACAGAGATCCCGGCGCGCTCGCTTTGCGCGGCGGCGGCGAAATGGCCCTATCTGCCCGACCGGGGCGGCTGGGCGCTGGACCTGATGCGGCACTTCCAGATCGACGGGTTCCAGGGCCGGGACGCCGTGCTGCCCCCTGGCGCGGCCATCGGCCCGCTTTCGGCGCAAGGCGCGGCGGAGCTGGGGCTGGACCGGAACTGCGTCGTCGCCTCGGGGCTGATCGACGCCTTTTCCGGGGCGCTGGGCGCGGCGCCGGAGATGCCCGTGCTGATCGCGGGCACCTCGAACTGTGTCATCGCCGAAGGGGTCGGGGCGGGACCGGCGCTTTGGGGGCCCTATCCCGGCGCGATCCTGCCCGGCGAGGACGTGACCGAGGGCGGCCAATCCGCGACCGGCGCGCTTCTGGAATCGATCCGCCGCCAATATGACACCCCCCAGGAGCATGACGCGATCCTGGCCCGGATCGGGCGTGGCCTGGCCGATGATGAGCCGGGCGCCCGGATCCATATCCTGCCCGATTTCAAGGGCAGCCGGACGCCCTTTGCCGATCCCCTGATGCGCGGCGTCATGCACGGCCTGCCGCTGGATCGCGGCGAGGCGGCGCTGGACGGGCTTTACTGGCGTGCCGCCGTGGGCATCGCGTTGGGCACAAGGCAGGTCGTCGCCCATATGGGGCTTGCGCCCGACCGCATCGCCATGGCGGGCGGGCAGGCGCGCTCGGGCCTGATGCGCCAGCTTTACGCCGATGCGACCGGGGCCGAGATCCATTGGCAGCCCGAGGATGCCGTCTTGCGGGGCACCGCCATCGCCGCCGCCGCCCCGCATCTGGGCGGTATCCGCGCCGCTCGTGCCCGCTTCGCGCGTGCCGTGCGGATCACCCGGCCCGATGCCGCCGCCCAGGCCCGCCGTGCGCGCGACTGGACCGTCTTCCTGCGGATGCAGGAGCATCGCGCCGAAATCGCGGCCATGCAGGAAGGCGTCCGATAGGCTGCCGCGCCTGTTAGGGCCGCAGCAGCGCCTCGGCTGTTTCGGCATCGGTGATCAGCCCGCCGATCAGCCCGCCTTGCAGCGCGCCCCGGATCGCGGGGATCTTCTGCGCGCCCGAGGCCGCCCCGATCACCAGCGTCCGCGACCGTGCCGGGATGGGGGCCGAGCCGACACGGTCGTTCGGCAGGCCGGGCAGCAGCCCTCCCTTGGCGTCATAGGCCCAGCCGGTGATCTCGCCCACGGCGCCGGCCGTGATCAGCGCGCACAGGTCCGAACTGGTAATGAAGCCGTCCAGCAGCAGCGGCGCCCGGTCGTCCAGGGCGCCGATGCCCACGAAAGCCACCTCGGCCTCGGCGGACATGTCGATGACGCGGCGGATGCCGGGCTGGCGGGTCATCGCCTCGCGTTCCTCAATGGTGGGCAGGATTACCGGCAAGGTCAGCGGAAAGCTGCGCGCCGTCACCAGTTCGGAGAGCGAAAACAGCACGTTGTAATAGGCGGTCGAGCCGTCTGTCGCGATGTTGCCGGTCAGCGACACGATCCGGTGCTGGCGGCAGTCGATATGCGGCAGCCGCGCCACCGCCCGGCGCAGGGTGCGCCCGGTGCCAAGCGCCAGGGTCAGGGCCTCGGTGCGGCGCAGCCAGCGTTCCATCACCGCCGCGACGTGATGCGAGACGCCCGCATCCCCCGCGTCCGAGGGCGCCACCTCGCAGAAATCCAGCCGCCAATGGTCCCGCATGCGCTGCGCCAGTTCCATGCAATGGGCAAAGGGGTGGTCGATGCGGATCTTGACCAGCCCCTCGGCCATGGCCTGCGCGACCAGCCGCTGCGCCGTCTGGCGCGAGATCCCCATGATTCCCGCGATTTCGTCCTGGGTCTTGCCTGCGACATGGGCCAGCCATGCCGCTCGGGCCGCCTGTTCCAGCTTGCGCCCCTGATCCTGCATCGCCGTTTTCTCCATTTCTATATCAGACTTAGATTGCACCGGCCCGGTATGTAAAGTGCGCCGGACTGGATCTATTCTGGATCTATTAATGTGATCGAACTGGATCTGTTGCGGCGCGCGGGACCGGCGTAGGCTGAAACGCGACGAAACCCCAACCCCACATCCGACAGAGGCGCAACATGAACGACCTGAGCCCGGTCATCGCAGCGGACAAGGCCCATGTGTGGCATCACCTGAGCCAGCACAAGCAATATGAAACCATCGATCCACGCGTCTTCGTCGAGGGCAAGGGGATGCGGCTTTGGGACGCCACCGGGCGCGAGTTCCTGGATGCGGTCTCGGGCGGGGTCTGGACGGTCAATGTGGGCTATGGCCGCGAAAGCATCGCCGACGCGATCCGCGACCAGTTGGTCAAGCTGAACTATTACGCCGGCGCGGCTGGCACCGTGCCGGGCGCCATCTTCGCCCAGAAGCTGATCGAGAAGATGCCCGGCATGACGCGCGTCTATTACTCGAACTCGGGTTCCGAGGCGAACGAGAAGGTCTATAAGATGGTGCGCCAGATCGCCGCGCGCCATCACGGCGGCAAGAAGTGGAAGATCCTGTTCCGCGACCGCGATTATCACGGCACCACCATCGGCACGCTGGCGACCTCGGGGCAGGATCAGCGGGCGATTCAATACGGCCCCTATCCCGACGGTTTCGTGCGCGTGCCGCATTGCCTGGAATATCGCAAGCAATGGGACGTTGAGAACTATGGCGAACGCGCCGCCGATGCCATCGAAGAGGTGATCCTGCGCGAAGGCCCGGACACCGTGGGCGCCATCGTGCTGGAGCCGGTGACGGCGGGCGGCGGCGTGATCACGCCCCCCCAGGGCTATTGGCAGCGCGTGCAGGAGATCTGCCGCAAATACGACATCCTGCTGCATATCGACGAGGTGGTCTGCGGCGTCGGGCGCACCGGAAAATGGTTCGGCTATCAGCAATACGGGATCGAGCCGGATTTCGTGACCATGGCCAAGGGCGTCGCCTCGGGCTATGCCGCCATCTCCTGCACCGTGACCACCGAGCGGGTGTTCGAGCTGTTCAAGGACGATGCCAGCGATCCGATGGGCTATTTCCGCGACATCTCGACCTTCGGCGGCTGCACCTCGGGGCCGGCGGCGGCGATCGAGAACATGCGCATCATCGAGGATGAGGGCCTGCTGGACAACACCACCCGGATGGGCGAGCGGGTGCTGGCGAACCTGAACGCGCTGATGGAGAAGCATCGCGTCATCGGCGATGTGCGCGGCAAGGGGTTGTTCTGCGGCGCCGAACTGGTCGCAGACCGCGCCACCAAGGAGCCGGCGGACGAAAAGCTGGTTCAGGCCGTGGTCGCGGACTGTCTGTCGCAGGGCGTGATCATCGGGGCCACGAACCGTTCGGTTCCCGGTTTCAACAACACGCTTTGCCTGTCGCCGGCGCTGATCTCGACCGCCGATGACATCGACCAGATCACCGGCGCCATCGACGGCGCGCTGACGCGGGTTTTCGGCTAGCCGGGCGGGCCGGTTCGGGCCGCCATGCAGATCCCGACCGAGACCTTCCTGATCGACCGAGGCCAGGCGATGCCGCTGCAATTGCAATTGCGGCGGCAGATCGTGCTGGCGGTGCATGAGGGCCGCCTGCATCCGGGCGAGCGGATGCCGTCCAGCCGGGCCCTGGCCGCGCATCTGGGCGTCGGGCGCATCACCGTGACCCAGGCCTACGGCGAACTGGTCGCGACCGATTACCTGATGGCGCGGGGGCGGTCGGGCTATTTCATCTCGGACAGGGTGGGGGCGCTGGATACCGCGCCCGCGCCCCTGCCGCCCGAGCGGCGTTTCGACTGGTCGATCCTGGAGGGCCGCGCCCTGGCGGCACGCAGGAAGGACCGGCCTCGGGATTGGCGGGCCTATCCCTATCCTTTCCTTTACGGCCAGACCGATGATCGGCTGATCGACCACGCCGCCTGGCGCGAATGCGCGGTGCGCGCGTTGGGGCGGCGCGACCTGGGGGCGCTGTCGGACGACCAGTATGACGGCGACGATCCCGAGCTGATCGATTTCATCATCCGCCACCTTTTGCCCCGGCGCGGCATCCGCGCCCGGCCCGATGAGGTGCTGCTGACCCTGGGGGCGCAGAACGCGCTGTGGCTGATCTGCCAGATCCTGCTGAACCGGGGCGCCGCCTGTGCCGTCGAAGAGCCGTTCTATCCCGGCCTGCACGAGATATTGGCCGTCCACGACTGCCGCGTCCTGCCCGTGGCCATCGACCAGGACGGGCTGCCGCCGCAGGACGTGCCCGACGGGGTTTCGGTCGTCTTCACCTCGCCCAGCCATCAATGCCCGACGAACCGCACCATGCCCCGCGCCCGGCGCGAGGCGCTGCTGCGCCTGGCGGGCATGCGCGGCTTTGCCGTGGTCGAGGACGATTACGAATTCGAGATCAGCTTTGCCGGCGCCACCTCGCCCGCGCTGAAGGCGATGGATCGGCGCGGCGCGGTGATCTATGTGGGCAGCTTTTCGAAATCCGTGTTTCCGGGGCTGCGGCTGGGCTATCTGGTCGCCGATCCCGCCTTCCTGGCCGAGGCGCGGGCGCTGCGCGGCATGATGCTGCGCCATCCGCCCGGCCATGTGCAGCGGACCATGGCCTATTTCCTGTCGCTGGGTCATTACGACCGGCAATTGAACCGCATGCGCCAGGCTTATGCCGCCCGCCGCGCCGCGACGGCGCAGGCGCTGGCGCGGCACGGACTGGACGGCCAGGGGGCGGCGGCGTCGGGCGGCTCCAGCTTCTGGCTGCCGACGCCGGGCGGCATCGACAGCGGCGCGCTGGCCCTGGCGCTGCGGCCGCAGGGCGTGCTGATCGAGCCGGGGCGGCCCTTCTTTCGCACGCCCGGCGGCGGACACAGGCATTTCCGCCTGGCCTATAGCTCGATCGCCGAACCCGAGATCGAAGAGGGCATTCGCCGCATCGCCAAGACCGGGTGGGCCATGGCCGGCGTCTAGATGTTCATCTGCGTCCCGATCTCGACCACGCGGCCGGCGGGGATGCGGAAATAGTCCGAGGCGGCGGCCGAGTTCCGCGACAGCGCGATGAACAGCTTGCCCTGCCAGCCCGGCACCCGGCTTTTCGCCGCGATGCGGATGCGCCGCCGAGACAGGATGAACGAGGTCGCCATGATGTCGAACTTCCAGCCCTGCTTGCGGCATTGCAGCAGCGCCTGCGGCACGTCCGGGTCCTCGGCATAGCCATAGGTCAGCTCGATGCGGCGGAAGCGGTCGTCGATCTCCTCGATGCGGACGCGGTCCTGGACGGGAATGCGCGGCACCTCGGCGGTCGAGATGGTCAGGATTACGTTCTGTTCGTGCAGGGCCTTGAAATGCTTGAGGCTGTGCAGCAGCGCCGCAGGGGTCAGGTCCGGGGTCGAGGTCAGGAACACCGCCGTTCCCGGCACCGTGGCGATCGAGGAGGAACGGGCGATCTGCGCCAGCAGCGTGTCCAGCGGCAGTTCCGCCTGCCGGTCCTTGCGCGCCACGATGGCCGAGCCGCGCATCCAGCTTGCCATGACGATCATCATCGCGGCGGCGATCCCCAGGGGCACATAGCCCCCGTCGCCGATCTTGGCCAGGTTCGCGCCCAGGAAGGTCAGGTCCAGCACCAGGAAGGGCAGCATCATCGCGACGGAAAGCCACAGCGGCAGCCGCCAATGCCTGCGCGCCACCACCATCGCCAGCAGCGCGGTGACGACCATGGTGCCGGTGACGCTGATGCCATAGGCCGAGGCCAGCGCCGAGGACGAACCGAAGACCATGACCAGCGCCAGCACGCCCAGCATCAGCCAGCGGTTGACGCCGGGCAGGTAGATCTGTCCCTGGTGTTCCTCGGAGGTGTGGCGGATCTTCATGCGCGGCAGCATGCGCAACTGGATCGCCTGCTGGGTCAGCGAAAAGGCCCCGGTGATGACGGCCTGGCTGGCGATGATCGTGGCCAGCGTCGCCAGCACCACCACGGGCAGCAGCGCCCAGGACGGGAACAACAGGTAGAACGGGTTCTCAAGCGCGTCCGGCCGCGACAGCAGCAGCGCGCCCTGGCCGAAATAGGTCAGGACCAAAGCCGGAAAGGCCAGGAACAGCCAGGCCATCTGGATCGGCTTCCTTCCGAAATGGCCCATGTCCGCGTAAAGCGCCTCGGCCCCCGTCACCGCCAGAAAGACCGCGCCCAGCACGATCAGCCCCAGCGTGCCGTTCTGCGACAGAAAGCGCAGGGCATGGACCGGGTTGGCCGCGCCCAGCACATGCGGCGCCTGGATCATCCAATGCACGCCCCCTGCTGCCATGACCAGGAACCAGACCAGCGTGATCGGCCCGAAGAAGCGGGCCACGGCCTCGGTGCCGCGATTCTGGACCAGGAACAGCCCGATGATGATGGCGATGGCGATCGGCTCGATCAGGTGATCGACATTGCGGGTGACCAGCTTCAGCCCCTCGATCGCCGACAGGACCGAGATCGCGGGCGTGATCGCCGCGTCGCCGTAAAACAGCGCCGCGCCGACCATGCCCAGCACCAGGATGCCCAGGCTGGGGCGGCCCATGGCGCGCTGCGCCAGCGCCAGCAGGGACAGGGTGCCGCCCTCGCCCTGGTTGTCGGCGCGCAGCAGGATCAGGACGTATTTCACCGTCACCACCAGCACCAGTGCCCATAGGATCAGCGACAGCACGCCCAGCACGTCCTCGGCCAGCACGCTGCCGTGGCGGGCGCCGGCGGCGTGCATCGCCTCGCGGAAGGCATAAAGCGGCGAGGTGCCGATATCGCCATAGACCACGCCGATGGCGGCCAGGGACAGCGACCAGGGGTTGCCCCGCCTGGCCTGCATCTCGGGCAGATCGGTTTGCACGCTTGCCATATTGTCCTTTCCGGGGCCGCGCCCGATGGCGGCCAGGGGCGGAGATTGCCGCAAGGCGGCGTAAGGGTTCGACGGGGAATCCGGTCCCGCGCGTAAGGTTTCCATAAAGACGGTGGACAACGCCTTTCGCTTGTCGCCAGATCATGGGCCATGAACCCCGCCGATCCGCCCCGCCTGCGCGACGACCGCCGCCACATCGCCACCCCCAGCCTGGCCCGGTTCCTGGGGGCGGGGCTGATCCTGGCATTTGTCGCCGCCGCCGTCGGCTCGAACCGGCATGTCCTGCCCGAAACGGTGGCGGTGCTGCTGTTTCTGACCTCGGTGCTGATCTGCGCGGCGGGCTTCGGCTTCTGGGTCGGCATCGTCAGCGCGGTGGGCGCGCTTGCCGCCTTCAACTTCTTCTATGTCGAGCCGCATTTCACCCTGCATATCGCGCGGCCGGGCGATCTGATCACGCTGGCGGTGTTTCTGCTGGCGGCGTCGATCACCGGGCTGATCTCGGGGCGGCTGCGCGAGCAGGTCGATGCCGCCGAGGGCCGCGCGGCGGCGCTTGAGGTGCTGTCGCAGGTCTCGCACGAACTGGCGCATGCGGCCAGTCCCGCCGATGTGGCGCAAGTGGCCGCGCGGCACCTGAACGCGCTGGCCCATGGCCCCGCGCTGGTTCTGGGCGCGGTCGAGGGGGAGTTGCGCATGCTGGCCTCGGTCCCCCAGGGCTACCTGCCCGAGGCGAGCGAGCTTGAGGCCGCCGATGCCGCCTGGCGCAGGGGCCGGGTCGAGCTGGCCTCGGCCCAGGGGTGGAGCGGATCGCGGCTGAGCTTCTATCCGCTGGGCGCGGTCGAGGGACGGCGGGGGCTGGTCTTTGGCCATGCCCGCATCGCGCCGGACCGGCGGGACCGCGCCTGGCGCGAACAGGCGATCCAGGTGCTGCTGCGTCAGGCCGGCCAGACGCTGGACCGGCTGGCGCTGGGTGCCGAGGCCGAGGCCGAGCGCCGCCGCGCCACCAGCGAAGAGATGCGCGCGGCGCTGCTGGCCTCGCTGTCGCATGACCTGCGCACGCCGCTGGCGACGATCCTCGGCTCGGTCACGACGCTGCGGGAACTGGGCGAGACGCTGACCCCCTCGGCGCAGGGCGACCTTCTGGCCGCCATCGAGGAAGAGACCCGGCGCCTTGGCCGTTATGTGGAAATGCTGCTGCAACTGACCCGGTTGCAATCGGGCATGCAGGTGCATCTGAGTTGGGTCGATGCGGGTGACGCGGCCATGGCCGCCGTGAACCGCGCCCGCCGCGCCTGGCCCAATGCCCGGATCGAGGCGCGGATCCCGCCTTTGCCCATGGTGCGGGCCGAAGCCGGGCTGCTGGAACAGGCGCTGTTCAACCTGATCGAGAACGCGGTGAAATACGCGCCCGGCGCGATCCTGGTGCGGGCCGAGGCCGGCGCGGACGAGATCCTTTTGTCGGTCACGGATCACGGGCGCGGCCTTGCCCCCGCCATCGCCGAATGGCTTGCCCGCGACGGCATGGCGCGGGTGCCGCAGGGCGCGGGGCTGGGCCTGCCGATCAGCAAGGGCATCGCCACTGCGCTGGGTGGCCGCCTGGGCGCCGGGCAAAGCCCCCTGGGGGGCGCGGTGCTGGAACTGCGCCTGCCCGTCCCGCCCGCGCCTGCGGGGGGCGGATGACCGGGCGCCAGACCATCCTGATCGTCGATGACGAGCCGCAGATCCAGCGGTTCCTGGGCCATGCGCTGACCGCCTCGGGCTATGACACGGTGCTGGCCGCGAACGGGCGCGAGGCGCTGGAACGTGTCCAGGCCCATCCCCCCGACCTGATGATCCTGGACCTGGGCCTGCCCGACATGAACGGCAAAGAGGTGCTGGAACGGCTGCGCCTGCGCTTCGACCTGCCGGTGATCGTGCTGTCCGCCCATGACCAGGAGATGGAAAAGATCATGGCGCTGGACCTGGGCGCCGACGATTTCGTGGCCAAGCCCTTCGGCATCGGCGAATTGCTGGCCCGGCTGCGCGCCAGCCTGCGCCCCCGCCGCGCCACCCGCGCCCAGGTGATCCGGCAGGACGGGCTGGTGATCGACCTGGACGCGCATCAGGTCAGCCGCGACGGCGAGGCGCTGCGCCTGACGCCGAAGGAATTCGATCTTCTGGCCGCGCTGGCCGCCAATGCCGGGCGGGTGATGACGCATCGCAAGCTGCTGGGCCTGGTCTGGGGGCCGGCCCATGTCGATGACGTGCCCTATCTGCGGGTCTTCATCGGCCAGTTGCGCCAAAAGCTGGAACGCGACCCGGCAAGGCCCGCCCTGATCCTGACCGAGCCCGGCGTCGGCTATCGCTGGGGCCATAACTGAAGGGAAAGCCGAAATGCCGCATCATCTTCTGCCCGCCCATGCCCATCGCCGGATGCCCTGGAAGAACGGCAAGGGCGAGACCGTGCAGATCGCCGCCTGGCCCGAGGGCGCGGGCCTTGACGGCTTCGACTGGCGTATCAGCATGGCGGGCGTGACCGAGGATGGCGATTTCTCGATCTTTCCGGGCATCGACCGCTCGCTTGCCGTGCTGACGGGGCAGGGGATCGAGTTGCGGGTCCAGGGCATGGGCCTGCACCGGCTGACCTCGGACGGCCCGGCGCTGGCCTTTCCGGCGGACCGGCCCTGCCTTGCGCGGCTGGCGGACGGGCCGATCACCGATCTGAACCTGATGACCCGGCGCGGCCGGTTCCGCCACCGGCTGGTGCGCGCGGGCGAGGGGCTGGGCTTTGTCCCCGACTGGCTGCTGCTTCTGGCCACGCGGCCCGCGCGGCTGCATGTCGCGGGCGCGGTGCTGGATCTGGGGCCGCTGGACGCGGTGATCTGCGACGGTCCCGAGGCGGCGCTGGATCCGGGCGTGGTGCCCGGCGCCTGGCTTGCCGGGATCGCCGCCGCCTAGTTCTGCCGGTTGCTCAGGATCATGCCGCGCCCGGCGAAGATGCCGCCGACGCATTCCATCTCGAAGCGGGCGGTGTCTCGGCCGCGGATCTCTTCCAGCACCTCGTCGATCTCCTCGGGGCTGTCGCCCAGTTGTTCCAGCGCCTCGCGGCCGATGGCGAAGGCGCTTTCCAGCACCTCGCGCATCTGGAAGTCGGCCCCGGCCTTGACCAGTTCCAGCGCATGCTCGCGGTCGAAGGCGCGGGCCAGCACGGGCACCAGGGGAAACTCGGCCTTGGCCATCTGCACGATGTGGCTGGTCGCGTGCTTGTCGCCGGGAACGGCGATGATCAGGCTGGCATGTTCGGCGCCCGCCGCATGCAGCACGTCCAGCCGCGCGCCGTCGCCATACCAGACCTTGAAGCCGAACTCGTCGGCGTCGCGGATGGTCTGCGGGTCCAGCTCGATGATCGAAAGCGAATGCCCGCGCGCGATCAGCGGCTGGCTGATGATCTGGCCCATGCGGCCGAAGCCGATCATCAGCACGCGTGCGCGCAGGTCATGCGCCGGCTCGACCCCTTCCAGCGAGATCCGGGGCTGGGGCGTCAGGCGGTCGTGAAGGATGATCATCAAAGGCGTCAGCACCATCGAGACGATGACGATGGCGGTCAGGGTGGCGTTCTCGCTTGGCTCAAGAATGCCCGCCTGCGTCGCCGCCGCGTAAAGCACGAAGGCGAACTCTCCGCCCTGCGCCATCAGCGTGGCGCGTTCCAGCGCCTCGGCGGGCGTGGCGCGGAAAAGCCGGGCGACCAGATAGATCACCGCCATCTTCAAAAGTATATAGGCGGGCACGCAGATCGCGATCAGGCCCCAGTTCAGGGCGATGATCTGAAGGTCCAGCGCCATGCCGACCCCCAGGAAGAAAAGGCCCAGAAGCAGGCCCCGAAACGGTTCGATATCGGCTTCGAGCTGGTGGCGGAAGCTGGATTCCGACAGCAGGACGCCGGCCAGGAAGGCGCCCATCGCCATCGACAGCCCGCCCCATTGCATCAGCAGCGCCGCGCCCAGCACCACAAGCAGCGCGGCCGCCGTCATCACCTCGCGGCCGCCGAAGCGCGCCAGCAGGCGAAACATCGGGTTCAGCAGATAGCGCCCGGCCAGGACCAGCGCCAGGATGCAGCCCAGCCCGATCCCGATGGCGGCAAGCCGCTGCGCCGGGGTCACCTCGGATTCGCCGGGTGCCAGGAAGGCCACCAGCGCCAGCAGCGGCACGATGGCCAGATCCTCGAACAGAAGGATCGCGACGATGCGCCGCCCCTTGGGCAGCGAGATCGCGTTCCGCTCGGACAGCATCTGCATCACGATCGCGGTCGAGGTCAGCACGAAGCCCGTCCCCGCGATCAGGCTGGGCGCCAGCGCAAAGCCAAGCGCCATGCCCACCAGCATCAGCACGGCCATCGCCAGCGCCACCTGGATCAGTCCCAGGCCGAAGATCTCGCCCCGCATGGCCCAAAGCCGCGAGGGCTGCATTTCCAGCCCGATGATGAACAGGAACAGCACCACCCCAAGCTCGGCCACGCCGATCACGGATTGGGGGTCGTGAAACAGCCCCAGCCCATAGGGACCGATGGCCAGCCCCGCCGCCAGATAGCCCAGCACCGAACCAAGCCCAAGCTTGCGAAACAGCGGCACCGCGATCACGGCGGCGGCCAAAAGGACGACGACGGGGCCGATATTGGCGCCGTGATGGCCCGCCTCGGCGGCGTGACTGGCGGCTTCGGTGACGGCCATGCGGTGCTCCTTGCGCTGTCGGTCCCAGCTTAGCGCGGCCGGCGCGCAAGGAAAGCCCGATGCGGCGTGTGCGTCCTAGCGCCAGCCGAGCGCCGGGGCCACATGGGTCAGGATGCTCTCCAGCACATGCACGTTGTAATCGACGCCCAACTGGTTCGGCACCGTCAGCAGCAGGGTGTCGGCCTCGGCGATGGCCTCGTCGCCGCGCAGATCCTCGATCAGCCTGTCCGGCTCGGCGGCATAGCCGCGCCCGAAGATCGAGCGGGTGCTGTCGATCACGCCGATCTGGTCCTCTTCCTTGCCGCCGCGCCCGAAATACATCCGGTCCATGTCGTTCAGCAGCGGAAAGATCGAGCGGCTGACCGAGACGCGGGGCGCGCGCTCATGGCCGACCTCGGCCCAGGTCTCGCGGAAGGCGCGGATCTGCTCGGCCTGCTGGACATGGAAGGGCTTGCCGCTTTCATCCGTCTTCAGCGTCGAGCTTTGCAGGTTCATGCCCAGCGTCGCCGCCCATTGCGCGGTCGCGTTCGACGAGGCGCCCCACCAGATGCGGTTCCTCAGGCCCGGCGAATGCGGCTCAAGGCGCAGCAGGCCCGGCGGGTTCGGGAACATCGGGCGAGGGTTCGGCTGGGCGAAGCCATGGCCCTGAATGATGTTCAGGAACACCTCGGCATGGCGGCGGGCCATGTCGGCCTCGGTCTCGCCCTCGGCGGGCTGATAGCCGAAATGGCGCCAGCCGTCGATCACCTGCTCGGGCGAGCCGCGCGAGATGCCCAGTTGCAGCCGGCCGCCCGCGATCAGGTCGGCAGCGCCGGCATCCTCGGCCATGTAAAGCGGGTTTTCATAGCGCATGTCGATGACGCCGGTGCCGATCTCGATGCGGCTGGTGCGCGCGCCCACCGCCGCCAGCAGCGGAAACGGAGAGCCGAGCTGCCGGGCGAAATGGTGGACGCGGAAATAGGCGCCGTCCAGGCCAAGCTGTTCGGCGGCGACGGCCAGGTCGATGGATTGCAGCAGCGTTTCGCCGGCCGTGCGGGTCTGTGAGCCACGGTCCGAGGACCAATGGCCAAAGGAAAGAAAGCCAATCGTTTTCATGTTATTCCTTGGGGTTGTGCCCGGCTTCCGGGTGGTGCCGGCCTTGCCATGGCGGGTTCTTCAATGTGCCCGCCACATGGTCGACAAAGCGGCGCAGCTTGGCGGGCATGGGGGTGACGGGGGGCCAGACGGCCACGATGGGCAGCCGCCGGGACGGAAATTCGGTCAGCAGCCGCACCAGCCGGCCATCGGCCAGGGCGGGCGCGACGATGAAGTGCGGCAGCATCGCGATGCCCAGGCCATGGACCGCCATGTCGCGGATGGCCTCGCCATTGTTCAGCGACAGCCGCCCGTGAACGGGGGCCGAGATCCAGCGGTCGCGGTCCTGGAACTGCCATGCCTGGCTGTTCTGGACATGGCTGTAGCCGATGATCTGATGATCGCGCAGCGCGGCGGGGCTTTGCGGGTGGCCGTGCCGGGCAAGGTAATCGGGGCTGGCGCAGGTGATGCCTTCATCCTCGCACAGCTTGCGCTGCATCAGCGCCTTGTCGCGCAGCTTGCCGATGCGGATGCCGACATCGTAACCTTCGCGCGCCAGGTCGCGGGTGCGGTCGTCATAATCCACGTCGATCTCAAGCTCGGGATGCGCGACGGCGAAGCTGGCGATGATCGGGCCAAGGTGCAGCACGCCGAACGTCATCGGCGCCGAGATCGACAGCCTGCCGCGCAGGGGCGCGATCCCGTCCTTGTCCCAGGCGGCGGATTCCGCTGCGGCGACAAGCTCGGCCAGGGCGGGGCGCAGGCGCTCGGCCAGGCGCAGGGCCGCCTCGGTGGGCGTGATGCGCCCGGCATTGCGGCGAAACAGCGCCGCGCCCAGCGTGGTCTCAAGATCGGCGATACGCTTGCTGATCACGGATTTCGACAGGTTCAGCCGGGCCGCCGCAGCGGTCACGGCGCCAAGCTCCATCACGGTCAGAAAGGTTTCCAGGTGGGTCAGGTCATAGCGCATGCGAATGAAGATAGGCGTGCCGGGGTCGCCGCGCAAATGCCGGATCGTTCGATAGGCAAGAACACCATGTTTGCATTTGGCCCTTGGCAGAAGGGGGAGCAGGCCGTTTACTGGCGGCGACGAAAGGACGCGGGACCATGCAACTTACCGGACTTCACCACCTGACCGCGATCACCGCCCAGGCGCGCGAGAACAAGCAGTTCTATACCGGCACCATGGGGCTGCGTCTGGTCAAGAAAAGCGTGAACCAGGACGATACCCGCGCCTATCACCTGTTCTATGCCGACGCGTTGGCGACGCCCGGCACCGATCTTAGCTTTTTCGGCTGGCCGGCGGCACGGGAACGGCGGGGAACGAACTCGATCAGTTGCGCGGGGCTGCGCATCGGGCCAAACAGCTTCGACTATTGGGCGGCGCGGCTTTCCGGCCTGGGCCTGGATGTCGGCAATGTCGATGAGCTGGACGGCCGTGTCAGCCTGGCCTTCGAGGATGCCGAGGGCATGCGCTTTCGCATGGTCGAGGATTCCGATGAGGCGCCCGCCCATCCCTGGGAACATTCCCCCGTCCCGGCCGAGCATCAGATCCACGGTCTGGGTCCGGTCACACTTTCGGTGCCCCATCTGGGTCCGACCGAGCAGATGCTGACCGAGGTGATGAACATGCGCAAGGTCCGCGACTATCGCAGCCCCGACCACAATCAGGTCCATGTCTATGAGATGGGCGAGGGCGGGCCGGGGGCCGAGGTGCATGTCACCGTCCAGCCCGGCCTGTCGGTCGTGCGGCAGGGCGCGGGCGGCATCCATCATGTCGCCTTCCGCGTGCCCGACCGGCCCGCGATCCAGTCCTGGATGCGGCGCCTGACCCAGATGCGCGTGCGCAATTCGGGAGAGGTGGACCGACATTATTTCCGCTCGCTGTATTTCCGCGAGCCGGGCGGTTGCCTGTTCGAGATCGCGACCGACGATCCCGGCTTCGCCGTGGACGAGGATGTCGACAAACTGGGCCGGATCCTGTCCCTGCCCCCCGCCCTGGAAGGCGCTCGGGCCGAGATCGAGGCGCGGCTGAAGCCACTGGACTGACGCGCCCCGCCCCGTCCCGCCCCGCAGGCGTCTCCCCGGACGGCTCTGGTTCTAGCCGGCGGCCAGAGAGGGATGGTGCAGCGCCTCGATCTCGGCCGCGACCAGCTTTTGCAGGCGCCAGAGGTTGCGGTCGTGGATGCCGAAACCCTCAAGATGGCTGACGGTGTTGAACAGGTATTCCGCGCAAGAGCCGACCGGGCCGCAGGCGCGGGCCAGGATATGCGCGACCTCGTTCAGCGGCAGGCGGCTGAGGATGCGCGGCCCGGTGGGACCGGCCCAGAAGACCAGCACACGTCGCGGCCCGTCCTGGGTATGGACCTTGATCCAGCGCATCATGCGCCGGCTTTCGCGAAAATGGATCTCGCGCCGGATCATGCGGCTGATCTGATCCAGCCGGTCCTCGTCTCGGATGCGATAGATCACCCCGTCGCAGCGCCCGCCGCGTTCCAGCGCCAGCATCAGGCCCAACTGTTCGGGCGAGCCGCGCCAGCGGTGCATCTTGAGGCAGAATGAGCGGTGCCAGCCATAGGCGCTTGCCCGGCAATGGTCCAGGGCGTCGAAATCCGGCTTCCAGATCAGCGAGCCATAGGCAAAGACCCAAAGCGGGCCGTCGCCGCATTCCTCGGCATATTGGCGGGCGATGGCCTGGATTTCCTGCTGGGACATTTCGGTCCAGCCTGGCTCTGGGCCAAGATCCGGCTCGGGGCGCAGGGTCAGGGCCACATGGTCGGGCGTCAGCGACATCTGCCGAAGCGGCAGGCGGGCGGCGGAGGTCATGGCGGTCATTCGTCATTCCGGTCGTATGGGCCGTGCGCGAAGGGTGGCGACCCGGTTTGCCCAAGGGAACGCCAGGAACGGGCCGGGTTCAACCCCTTTCCCAAGGTGAAAAGCCGCGATCACCGCGCTGCCGCGAATTTGACCAGTCGGCGCTTGCCTGCGGCCAGGCCGCCGGGCAGGCTTGGCTGGAAGCCAGCCAGGAAACCGCATGCCCGATTCAAGACCCGCGACGCTGACCAACCCGGCGCTGGCCGTGGGCCTGAACGGCCTAAATGACTGGAGCACGGCCCAGCCCTTTCTGGACCATTTCAAGATGGCCAGGCCGTGGAGCGGGCGGCGGGGCGAGGATTTCGGCGTGGTGCCCTTTGCCGAATTGCAGGCGCGGGGCGCGGTGGATGCGCGGGGTTGGCTGCTGGCCGTGCCGGGCGATGTCGATGCCGTCAGCACCGTCCTGCTGACCGAGATCGACCCCCGCGCCGAGGATCTGGCGCGGCGCTACCGCATGACCTGGGCGGGGCAGGGCAGGATCCAGCTTCTGGGCGCCGAGATCGTCGAGCAGGGCCCGAACCGCATCCTGTTCGACTTTGCCCCCGATTTCGGCCGTTTTGCCGAGATCCGCGTGACCGAGGTGACGGACGGCCCGATCCGGGACATCCGGGTGGTCCAGTTGGACAATCTGGCGCGGCACAAGGCGGGGCATGTGTTCCGGCTGGAATGGCTGGACGCGATCCGCAACTATCGCCTGCTGCGCTTCATGGATTGGATGGGCACCAACGGCTCGGCCCAGGCGGTATGGTCGGATCGCCCGCGCGTCGAGGATGCCTTCTATGGCTGGCGCGGCGCTCCGGTCGAATTGATGGTGGATCTGGCCAATGAGATCGGCGCGGATGCCTGGTTCAACGTTCCGCATCTGGCGGATGAGGACTGGATCGCCCGCTTTGCCGCTTATGTGCGCGACCATCTGCGCCCCGGACTGCAAGCCTGGTTCGAATATTCCAACGAGATGTGGAACATGCAGTTCCCGCAGACCCAATGGGCGATCGAGCAGGCCCGCGCGCTGTGGCCCGGTCAGGGCGACGGGTTCATGCAGTTCTATGCCGGCCGCGCGGTCGCCATGGCGCGCGCGCTGGACCGGGTCTTCGCTTCCCGGCCCGGCGATCTGGTCAAGGTCCTGTCCAGCCAGACCCATTGGCTGGGCCTTGAGGGGGCGGTGCTGGACGCGTCCGACTGGCGGGCCGCGAACCCGCTTCTGCCCGCGCCGCCGGCCTTTTTCGATGCCTGGGCGGTCTCGGGCTATTTCGACGGCGGGCTGGACCTGCCCGAGAACGTGGCGCGGGTGCGGGCGCTTGCGGCGGAACTGGACCCGTTGCGGCTTCGCGGGCGGCTGCGCGATCAGGTGCTGCAAGGCGGCTGGCCGGAAAGCGGCCGCACCATCGCCAATCTGCGCCAGACCTGGGATTATCACGCCCAGGTCGCGCGCCGGCACGGGCTGCGGCTGGTCATGTATGAGGGCGGCACCCATATCGTCCCGCCCGCCGAGGTCCAGACCGATCCCGCCCTGTCCGCCCTGTGGGAGCGGTTCAACTATTCCGCCGAGATGGGGCAGATCTATGCCTCGGCCCTGGACGAATGGCGCGCGGCGGGCGGAGAGGGCTTCAACCTTTTCGTGGAATGCGCCAGCGTGGGGAATTACGGCTATTGGGGCCTTCAGCGTCATCTGGGCGACGAAAACCCACGCTGGGCCGCCGTCGATGCCTGGGCCAGCCGGCATGAGGGCATGGACGCGCGCGCGGAAGGGGTTTTCGTGGGACCGGCGGATCTGCGGGATGGGAAGGAAGCGGGGCCATAGCCGCGCCCCGGATTGGCCGACCGGGCAAGGGCGTCGCGCCCCTGCCCGGTCTGGTCGTCGTCAGGAAAAAACAACCGTTTAACCGAACACTGATCAACTGCCTTTCGACGTGCTCCTTATGCGCCTTTTCGCCCATAAGGTGAATATGTCCTTTTGGATACTATCCAATCAGCCAGGTCGGGACCTGCTTGCGCGCCGATTGCCGGGGCGCGGCCCCTGGCAGGAAGGCGCGCGCCCTGCCAAAGCGGACAATCGCTGCAAATCCCTGTTGCGAGGGACCCTTGCCCCGGCCTATCTGAACATCCATGAGACAGCCAGACGCCAGCCATCCTCTTCGCATCGGCACACGCGGTTCGCCGCTTGCGCTTGTCCAGGCATTCCAGACCCGCGACTGGCTGCGCCAGGCGCATGGCTTGCCGATGGAGGCGTTCGAGATCGTGGTGATCAAGACCACCGCCGACCGGGTGCAGAACAAGCTGCTGAAAGAGATCGGCGGCAAGGGTCTTTTCACCAAGGAGATCGAAGAGGCGCTGCTGGCCGACCGGATCGACATCGCCGTGCATTGCGTCAAGGACATGGCGGTGGCCGAGCCCGAGGGGCTGGTCTCGGACGTGTTCCTGCCGCGCGAGGATCCGCGTGACGTTCTGGTTGCGCCCAGGTTCCGCCGGCTTGAGGATCTGCCGGCGGGCGGCACCGTCGGCACGTCCAGCATGCGGCGCGGGGCGCAGTCGCTGCGCGCGCGCCCGGATCTGCGGTTGGTCAATTTCCGCGGCAATGTGCAGTCGCGGCTGTCCAAGCTGGAACAGGGGCTGGCGGACTGCACCTTCCTGGCGCTGGCGGGCCTGAACCGGCTGGAGATGCGCGATCACGGCTGGCGCGTCATCGAGCCCGAAGAGATGCTGCCCGCCATCGGTCAGGGCGCGCTGGCGATTCAGCGCCGGGCCGGGGATCGCTGGCTGCTGGACCTGCTGGCCCCCCTGCACGATCCCATCTGCGAGCGCGAGATGGCCTGCGAGCGGAAATTCCTGGCCACGCTGGAAGGTTCTTGCCAGACCCCCATCGCGGGCCTTGCCCGGCTGGCCGGGGACGAGATCTGGTTCCGGGGCGAGATCCTGCGCCCGAACGGCTCGGAATGCCTGACGGTCGAGGGGCGCTGCCCCGCAGGCCAGGCCGAGGCGCTGGGGGCCGCGATGGCGCGCGACCTTCTGGGCCGCGCGGCGCCGGATTTCTTCGAATGGAAGCGGCCCTGCGGCTGATCCCCGCGCGTGGCCTGCCGCCTGGTCAGGCCGGGCGGCGGCGAAGCAGGTTCAGCACCTTGCGGAAGCGGTTGACCTGCGGGGCATATGCCGCCTGGATCGCGGCGGCGCGGCTGGTGCGCCCCTCAAGCGGCCAGGGCCATTCGTAATAGGGGTCCGAAACGCCCCAGCCCTTGCCATAGCGGATCTTCAGGAATTCCTCGGGCTTGGCCGGGGCCGGATAGACATGGCCGTAAAGCGAGACCGTGCCCGTGGGCACCAGCACCGATTCCGCGACCGGGTGATATTGCGGATAACGCAGCATCACATGCAGCTTGCCCTTTTCCTGCCAGGACGGGAACAGGTCCAGCGTGCCGTTCTTGCCCCGGACGTGGAAATTGACGATCCGGTCGCCTAGATCGCTGACATAGCCCATGGCTTCAAGCGCATCGCTAAGCTGCTTGCGCTTGGCCAGCATCTCCTCGCGTGAGCGTGAGCCGTCGAAGTAAAGGATGTCGATGTCGTCGTCATGCGGGATGAAACCGCCATCGCGCACCGCGCCCAGCAGGCTGCCATAGCAGAGCATCGGCGTGACCCCGCATTTCAGCAGCGCGGGAAAGATGTCGTCCAGGGCCAGCAGGAAACGCTCGCGTTCGCGGATCAGCTTGGGTTCCTGGAAGGTGTGCTTGCAGGCGACGATGTTCACCTCGCGGCCCAGCCGGGCCGTGGCAAGGGCGTTGGCCTCGGCCACCACGCTTTCCAGCCGCTCGGGCGAAGACATGATCAGCGACAGCGGCTCAAGATCGGAGGTCTTGACCACCAGCCGCTTGCCGCCCAGGGCCAGCAGAAGCTGGGCCGAGACGGTGCGGTCGAACGCGGTCATCTCGGTGCTTTTCTGCAAGACCGGCAGCAGGTAAAGCAGGTGGCGGGGCGCCGCGTCGCATTCCCCGGCCCGGATGCGGTCCAGCAGGCGTTCGCGCAGCAGGGCGACGACGCGGCCGCGCTCGGCTGCGTCCATGCGCTTCGGCGGGGCGATGCCGCAGGCGTCGCAAAGGCCCTTGAACACGTCCAGAAGATCGCGCGGATCGTTGTTGCGCTGGCTTAGGATGATGCGGCCATTGGCGTAGGCGGTGACGCAGATATTGCGGCCGACGCGGCCGAAATGCTTGCCCCGGCTGGCCAGCCGCAGTTTCGAAAGCCGCACCCCCGGTTTCAGCACCAGAGTCAGCGTCGGACGGGCTTCGCGCCCCGACAGGATCGGCTTGCCGGTCAGCACCAGATCCTTGAGATCCTGTCCCTTGTGCCGGTCGTTCAGGCTGCTGGCCCGGACATCGGCCACCACCTGGCGCAGCGGAAGCTCTTTGCCGCCCATGCCGACCAGACGCAGGTTCGGAAAGACGAATTCCTGCTCGGATCCGGCATCCAGGTGAATGACCAGCCGCCCGACGGCGCCGTTCAACTCATAGACCTGATGCAGCGCGGGATGTTCGCCGAATGCGCCATGGCCGGGCAGGGCCAGATGGGCGGCGTCAAGCCAGTCTCGGTTCATCATGTCCCGTCCTTGCGCCATCAAGCTCATGCGATCAGGCTCATTCGGCGGCATCGGCCAGGCGGGTGCGGATCACCGTGCTGGAGATTCCCGGCGTCCGCGCCAGGTAGACCACTTCGCAAAACTCGTTCAATTCGTCGAACTTGCCCGCCCAGTCGTCGCCCATGCAGAACACGTCGGCCTGAAACAGCCGCACGTCCTGGGATTTCTGCGCCCAGGTGTTTTCGGGAATGACCAGATCGACATAGCGCAGGGCTTCCAGATCCTGCTTGCGTTCCTCGAAGCTGAAATAGGCTTGCTTGCCCTTGATCGCGTTGAATTCGTCGGTCGAAAGCGCGACGATCAGGTAGTCCCCCAAGGCGCGCGCCCGGCGCAAAAGCCGGATATGCCCGTGATGGAGCGTGTCGAAAGTTCCATAGGTAATGACGCGACGCAATGTCCTGGTCCCCTTGGCTGGCCCCTTGGAGTGTGAAGAAATCATGACACTCATGTTTCTTACTACCGGGGCGCGACGGGGCTTGTCCAGAAGGCTCGGGCGGAGGTGGCGAGGCATGCGGATGCGAAAAAACCGGCGCTCGGCTGGCGGGCGCCGGTTTTTCCCCGAAGTCCTGGGCTGGCGGCGTCAGATCTTGTCGCCCAGCTTGCCCTTGATGGTGCCCGCGATATCCTGCGCGGTGCCCTTGGCCTTCTGCATCTTGCCCTCGGCTTCCAGGCCGGGATTGTCCGTGGCCTTGCCGACGGCCTCCTTCACCGCCCCGGCGGTCTTGTTGCCGGCGGCTTTGATCTTGTCGGTGATTTCACCCATTTGTCGTCCTCCGTGACAGGTCGCTTGGATGGGAGGGGAACGCCCCGGATGTGCCGGGGTTTCCGGGGATCACGCGGACGTGCTTTCCCTTAAGCGTCGTGGCCCATGATCGAAGGCGTGTTATCCGCCGATTTCTCGCGCGCGCCCGATCCCGCATCGACGCTGACCACCACGGAAAGGCCAGGCTCCAGATATTCGGCCATCTCCTGGCCGGGGTCGATGCTGATCCGAACGGGCAGGCGCTGCGCGACCTTGGTGAAGTTTCCCGTGGCGTTCGACGAGGAAAGCAGGCTGAATTCCGAGGCCGTCGCCGGCGAGAATGCCTCGACCCGGCCGGTAAAGCTGCGGTGCTGCATCGCGTCCACGGTGAAGGTGGCGCGGTCGCCGACGCGGATGCCGTGAAGCTGGGTCTCCTTGAAGTTGGCGATTACCCAGACATCGCGCTCGACATGGCTGACAAGCGCGGTGCCGGCCGTCACATATTGGCCGACGCGGACGCCCAGTTGCCCCAGCCGTCCATCCGAGGGGGCATGGATCACCGTGTTCGACAGGTCGATCTGCGCCAGTTCCACCGCCGCGCGGGCCGAGGCGATGCTGGCGCGCTTGGCGGCAAGCCCGACCTCGGCGCCGTTGACGTTCTCGCGCGCGACCGCGATGGCGCTTTCGGCCTGGGTCGCTGCGGCCTCGGCCTGGCGCAGCGCCAGCTCGGTCTGGTCGGCCGAGCTTTGGGCCGTCACGCCGCGCGACTGCAACTCGCTGGCGCGGTTCCAGTTGGATTTCGCGGTGTCGCGCGCGGCCTCGGCCGAGCGGAGCGCGGCTTCGGTCGATTGCAGACTGGCCCTGGCGGAATGCACGCTTTGCTCTTGGATCTGCAAGGCGGCCTCGGCGCCTTCCAGCGCGGCCTGGGCCTGGGCGAGCTTCTGGCGATATTGCCGGTCGTCGATGCGGGCGATGATCTGGTCCTGGGTCACATGCTCGAAATCCTGGACCTCGACCGCCGAGATATAGCCCGAAAGCTGCGGCGCCAGCGTGGTCACGCGACCGCGGATATAGGCGTTCTCGGTCTCGGGAAGGCTTGGCTGGAACGGTGGCAGATGCCAGGCGAACAGCACGATCAGAAGACCGGCGATGCCCGCCAGCACGGCGATCAGCGTGGGAATGAGGTGGGATTTGGTCATGGTTGAGGCTCGGACAAGGGGGCGGTTTTCGGCGTGAACCAGCGCGCGGCCATCCAGTCGCGCAAAAGGTGCAGCAGCAAGGCGGCAAGGGCGGCGACCGCGACCAGGAAGGTTGCGAAATAGGCGTCGTTATAGGCCAGCACATAGGCTTGGTTCGAAGCCTCCTGCGCGATCATCGACATGGCCTGCAACTTGCGCTGCGCGGGATCGGCGATCTGCGAGGCGAGCGTCGCCGCGCGCAGGGTGATTTCCTGCGTCACCAGCGGGCTGAAGGTGGTAAGCTCTTCGCGCAGCACTTGCAGATGCAATGCCTGGCGGTGGTTGATCAGGGTCGAGAAGATCCCCGAGCCCAAGGCGCCCCCCAGGCTTTGTGTCGACAGGAACACGATGATGAAGCTGAGAAGATAGCTTGGCCCCCGCGCCAGGGCCGACAAAAGCCCGCGCAGCATGGCGGGCGCCATGAAGAATGATCCGGCAAAGGCGATCATCGCCTGGCTCAGCATCATCTGCTGGGGCCGGGTGTCGATGGTCGAATGGCTGTCCATCCAGGCCCCCGCCGCGATCAGCACCAGCGCGATGATGTGAAAATGCGGCACGCGCGTGGGCTTCATGAAGGGGATCAGCGCCAGCGCGCCCAGCACCGTCGCGGCCGAGATCACCGCGAAAAGCGGCACCAGCTGGTTCTGGGTGATGTTCAGGATCTGGAACATGCGCGGCGCGCCCGCGCTTTGCTCGGACAGGACCAGGCGGAACAGCAGCAGCGTGATCGTCAGATGCGCCATGGCCGGGCTGGCCAGCCAGCGGATGTCCAGAAGCGGCGTCTTGCGATGCAGCTCGATCACCACCACCAGCGTCAGCGCCAGGATGGAACCGGCCAGCACCCAGCCCAACCATGCTTCTTCGGTCCACCAGCGGATCGGACCCATGACGAAGGCGACGGTCAGCCCGCCGAAGCCCAGGAAGACCAGCAGCCAACTGATCAGGTCCATCGTCTGGATGGCCGGCACGCGCGGAGGCGAGCGCAGAGGCAGCAGATAGACCAGCCCCAGCGACACGGCGGCCAGCCCCAGCGTCATCAGGTGCAGTCCGTCCCAGCCCTGGTCCCCCATCAGCGCGGGCGAGATCACCCGCGCCAGCAGCGGCCCCAGCGAGACCATGCCCAGCACCACCGGCAGGCCCAGCCGCATCTTCCATTGCGGGGGCAGGGGTTCGAGCATGTAAAGGAAGGCCAGCGTCGAGAGCGGCGCCGAGGCCATGCCGGCGCAGAACTGCACCAGGATGGCCGAGCGCAGGTCCAGGATGGCGAAGGACAGGATCGCGACCGCCAGATAGATGACGATGGCGACCTCGGCAAAGCGGCGCAGCCCGAACTGGGCGCGGATCTTCATCAAGAGCAGCGGCAGCGAGGCGCGCGGCACCATGAAGGCCGCCATCAGCCAACTGGCCTGGGTCTGCGTCGCGCCGATGTCTCCGGCGATCTGGGGGATGTTGGTGCTGACGAAGCCCTGCGCCAGCCCCTGGGTCAGTGAGATGATCAGCGAGGCCGAGATATAGCCCAAGGCGCGCGACAGGCTCATCGGCTCGAAAGGGGGGGGCGCGGCGGGTGCCGGGGCAGGGGCCGCGTCGGTGCCGGGCTGGTTCATGGCGTGCGCATCCTTTCGGCGTTCAGCGTCATCTGCGCCAGAACGCGCCGGGCGGTGGCAAGATCCTCGGGCGCGACATCGGCGACCAGCGCGGTCTCGACCTCGCCGCGAAAGCGCAGCAGGGGGGCGATCCGGGCGATGTCGGTCAGGAAGACGGCATGTTTGCGCGCGTCGCCCGGCAATGGGTGGCGTTGGGCCAGGCCCTGGGCCTCAAGCGCGTCCAGCAGGCGTTTCAGGGTCGGCGTCTCGATCTGCATCGCGGCGGCCAGTTCCGACTGGCTGGCGCCGGGATTGCGGTTGATCGAGGTCAGCAGCCTGGCCCGCGCGAAGGTCAGCCCGACCCGCTTTGCCCGGACATCGAAGCTTGCGCGGATGGCACGGGTCAACGCCAGCAATTCGTCGAAAAGAGTCGTGGGCTGATTCGTCATGAGACAGGGTGAGCCATTAATGAACTTCGTTAGCAAGCTAACAAAAATACCCGGAAAGATCAAGCATACCCCAGGGTCGCAGCGATGCGCCTGGCGCATCGCTGGATTGCGCGGCGTCAATAGTCGCGCTCATAGAACAGTCCCAGCGAACTGTCCCCCTCGCTGTCGACCGAGCCGCGTGCGGTCAGGGCCTTGGACACATCAAGGTTCAGGTTCAGTTCGGTCTTGCCGGCATTGTCGACCTGGACATCCGTATAGACGTTCTCGGACAGGTATTTCCCCGCCCGGACCGAGACATTGCCCTGATCGTCCGTGGTCAGGTCCAGATCGTCAAGGCCGGTCGAGGCGCGCAGCCGCCCGATGATCCCGTCGCCGCCGTGCCCGGCCAGCGTCGCCACCGCGTTTGCCAGCTGGGCGGCCTGAAGCGCCGAGATATTGTCCAGCCCGCGCCCGAACAGAAGCTGGGACAGCACTTCCTCTTCGGGCATTTCGGGCGAGGATTCGAAGGTGATGTCCGGGTCGCGGGCCTCGCCGTCGATGATGATGCGGGTGGTGGTGCTGTCCTGTTCGGTCTGGGCGACCAGCCGTATCACCGGGATCAGGCTGCCCTGCAACTCGACCAGCCCCTCGGTCAGATCGAAGCGTTTGCCCAGCAGATCGACCCGGCCCCGGATCAGTTCGAAATTCCCGACCGGAATCGGCTGGCGTGCGGTGCCTGTCAGGCGGATCTCGCCGCCGAATTCGGCATCGACGCCGCGCCCGCGCAGATAGACCTCATCGGGGGCCGAGATGGTCAGGTCAAAGCGGGGCGGGTTGTCTCCGGGAGTCGCCGGGGGCGAGGTCATGCCGGCGGCGGTTGCATCGGCGCTAGGGAATTCCAGAAGTCCGGCCTTGGCCCGCGTCTGCCGCTGCGGCGGGCGCTCGGAAAGGTGCTTGATGTCTGGGATGGCCTTGGCACCCCCCAGGCCGGTCGAGGGGATGCGTAGTTCCGTATGGCCCAGATTGATCCGGCCCGCGACCAGCGGCCCGCCGATCTGGGGGCCGGTTACGGTGATCGTCCCGTTGGCGCGCGTCTCGTAAAGGTTCGGATCGCGCAGCACCACGTCGATCAGGCGCACGGTCAGGTCCAGCGGCCGGTTTCCGGTCAGGGTGATGGGGCCGTTCACGGTGACGCGGCCGCCATTCTCGACCGTGCCGTCGATGTTCACGCCAAGGTGGGGACCGTCGAATTCGACAGTGGCGTCCAGCGCGCCGATGGCCAGGCCAAAGCGCGGCTCGGCCAGACGGCCGCGCGACAGGTTCAGCCTGCCGCTCAGCGCGTCCAGCCCCGGCGCGCCGTTCATGCGCAGGTCGAAGCTTAGCGGTCCCTCGATCGAGCGGGTGCGCAGGAAGGGGTTGGCGGCGGCGGCGTTCGAACTGCCCTCGACCCGCAGGTCCATCCGCTCCATTCCCGTCGCGACATTGCCGGTGATCCGCGCCTGGGTATCGCCGGGCGCGGTGGCGGTCAGGTTCATGTCATAGACCTGGCCGGTATTGTGGATGCGTCCCCGCACCTGCGCCGGACCCGAGAAGCCCGGCACCAGCGCCGCCAGATCGTTCAGCCGCGCGTCCAGGTTCAGCCCCTCGGTCGGGCTGCCGTCGCCCGAGATGCGGAAGTTGCCGTTTCCGGCCTGCAAGCGGCTGACCGTCAGGCTGCCATCGGCGCGCTGGGTCGCGGCCAGATCCACGGCGGTATCGCCCGCCAGGATCGCGTCGGCCTTGGGGTTGCCGATGGCCAGGCCGCGGGCATTGCCCTTGGCGGTGATGCCGCGCCCGCCGCCCGGCTGGTCGGCGACCTGCGCATCGGCTTGCAGCGCGCCGCGAAAGCCCCGGCCCAGAAAGCGCAGGTCGTCGGCGCGCAGGGTGGCGCGAAGATCGGTCGCACCCTGGCCCAGCTTGCCCTGCGCATCCAGGTTCAGGCGCGGATTCTCGATCCGCGCGGTCTGGATGGTGAAGACGCCCTCTCGTTCCAGCCCCTGCACGGCCAGCCGGGTGGCCCCGGCCAGCGCGCCGTCGATCTGGGCCTGGCCGAAATTCAGATCCTGGCCGGTGCCGGTCACGTCCAGCACCCGCGCGCCCGAGCCGTCGTCCTTGAAGCTGCCCCGCGCGTCCAGCGCACCGCGCCAGCCCCGGCCGAAGCTGGCCAGCGAGGCGATCCGCACCTGCCCGGCCATGTCCGTGGCCGTGCCGATCCGGCCCTGCGCGGTCGCCTGCATCTGCTGGTTGTCCAGGTTGAAGCTTTCGATGGTGAACTCGCCCGCCTCTTCGTGCGCCAGCAGCTTCAGGTTCGTGATCCCGGTCAGCGCGCCGTCCACGTCCTGCTGGCCCAGCCGCAGATCGGTCCCGCGCCCGGTCAGTTCCAACCGCCGGGTGGCGCCGCGCTTGCTGGCCGCGCCTTGCAGGGTGACGCCGCCCGACATGCCCCGGCCCAGGACCGAAAGGTCCGGCATCGAGACCGAGAGCCGCCCGTCCAGCGCCTCGATCGAGAAGGTCCCCGCCCCCTCGGCATCCAGTTGCGGGTTCTTCAGGTCAAAGGTCTGCAATTCATAGGTGCCGTTCTTTTCCAGCAACGAGATGATCAGGTCGGTCCGGCCCTTGAAGGCGCCGTCGATCTCGGGGCGGTCCAGCACCAGGTTGTCGGCCTGGCCGTTCAGCGATAGTTGCCGCGCGCCCTTGGGTCCGGTCAGCTTGGCCTCGGTCTGGACCGCGCCGGAATAGCGCGGATCGGCGACGGACAGGTCGGGCATGGAAATCTGGGCGGTCAGGTCGCTGCTGGCGGTGCTGATGAAGCCCTGCGCCTGCGCCGTCAGATTCCGGGCATTGACCTGAAGCCTGCGCACCTGGATGCCGCGGGTGTCGCGCCGCGCGCCAAGGTCGATGGTCGAGGCGCCCGCCAGCATGCGGTCTGCATGCGCTTCGCCCACGCGGATGTCGGTGCCCTTGATCTGGGTGTCCAGATCGAAGCCCTTGCTCAGCAGGGTATAGCTGCCCTTGATCGCGGCCTCGGCGCTGCCGCCAAGCTCGCGTCCCGCCAGGGCCGAGAAATTGGCCAGGTGGCGGTGCTGGGCGTTCACGTCTCCGGTCAGGGTGATGCCGCTGCTAAGGCCCGAGACGGCCATCTCGCCCTGCACGCCATAGCCGTCGCCATTGATGTTCATGCCCCAGAACTTCAGCGCGTTGCCGGGGGTGAAGGCGAAGTTCAGGCCGCCGTTCAGGATCTGGCCCAGGGCCTTGGCCTGGCCGGGATCGGCGGGCTTCAGGTCGTCCATGCCGAAGGCGACCCAGCCGCGCACCTCTTGCAGCGCCTGATCCGGGGTCAGCACCACGCGTCCGCGCCCGTCCAGCCGCAGCTCGGACATGCTGAGCCGGGGGTGTTCGATGTCGCCGACCCGGCCCGTCAGTTCCCAGCCCGAGCCCTGGCTGATGTCATAGACCAGCCGCAGGCTGCCCGAGGTCACCGTCAGCGGCTGATCGCCGAAGGGCAGCGCCACGGGAAGCTGCGTCGCGCCCGCGTCCGAGCCCAGAAGCAGCGTCAGGTTCGCGCTTTCCGGCGCCCCCTTGGCGGTGGTCGCGACCGAGCCGGAAAGGTCCAGGCCGCCGGTCACGACCTTCAGTTCCGGCACCAGCAGCCTGCCGTCGGCGCCGCGCCAGCCATCGGCGCGGATATAGGACTTGCCCGCGAAGAATTGCTGGTTGCGCGGCGAGGTCAGGCTGGAGATGTCGCCGTCCAGGGCCGCGCGGAAGGCGGTGCCCTGCGCGCCGTCCCGTGCCTCGGCCTTGACCGAGACGGTGCCGGTCACGCGCGGCTCGTCATCGGTGGCAAGCTTGATATTCGCCGTGTAATCCGAAAGCGGCCCGGTGCCGTTGATCTGCGCCTGGATCGCGGGGCGGCCGTTCATCTTGACGATATTGGTGAACAGCCCGTTCCGATCCTCGTCCAGCGTCAGGTTCAGCGCCAGCACGCGGGTCTCGTTGGAAAAGCTCGTGTCAAGCTGGAAGGCGCCGCGCGGCCCGTCGACCCGGTTGATGACCAGCTTGGTCGCGCCCTCGCCGTTGGCGAGGTTCATCGCGCCCTCGACGGCCAGCACCGCCTCCTGGCCCAGCACGGGCTGGCCCAGTTCGACCCGGCCGACCGAGATCTTGTCGATATTGACCGAGACCGGCAGTTGCGGCAGCGAGAATTCCCGCGCCTCGGGCTGGGGCAGGGCGGGATCGCCGCCGCCTCCGGGAAGGCGGGGCAGGACGACCTTTTCGGCCGAAAGCTCGTCGATCTGGACGCGGCGGGACAGAAGCGCGCTGCGGCTCCAGCTCATGGCGCCGTTCTCAAGGGTGATCCAGACGCCCTGATCGTCGGCGATGGTCATCCGGGTGAAGGTCGCGCGCGAGGATAGCGCGCCCTGAAAGCCGTCGATGGTGACCTGCCGGCCCGCGCCGGACAGCTTTTCCTGCAAGAGCCGGGTGATGAAACCCTTGTCGTCGGGGGCCTCGCGGGCGATGTCGACGATGCTTGCCTCTTGCGCCTGGGCCGGGTCGGGGGTCGCGACAGGAGCCAGGATGGGCAGCATCGCCGCAAGCCAGGCGGCGGCCAGAAGTCGGGTGATCAGCTTTTGCGGTATCATCAGAATGCCTGCCCCAGTCCGATATAGACCTGAATACCGGAATCGTCGTCATCGCCCCCGCCCACCGGCGCGGCGATGTCGAAGCGCAAGGGGCCGATCGGCGTCGCGTAGCGGATGCCCGCGCCCGCGCCGGCCTGCCAGCCGTTGCCACCCGAAAAGGCGCTGTCCTCCCAGACGCGGCCGGCATCGGCGAAAAGCGCCAGGCCGATCTTTTCGCGGACCTGGATGCGGGTCTCGGCGGTCAGGGTGACGATGGACATGCCGCCGGTCTTGACGGTCCCGTCCGACCCCTCGATCACCTCGACGCCCAGGGATTGATAGGAGTGCCCGCGCACCGTGCCGCCGCCGCCGGACCAGAAAAGATAGTCGCGGGGCGTCTTTTCGATTTCGGCCCCCAGGACGGTGCCCATCCGGGCGCGGCCCGCCAGCGTGAAGCGGTCGTCAGTGCCGAAACTGTAATAGCCGCGCCCTTCGGCGATGGCCTGGGCGCCGTTGTCGGTCTCGTCCTGCAAGCCCAGGAAGGGGGTCAGGCTGCCGTAAATCCAGTAGCCGTGCTTGGCGTCGGTCTGGTTGTCGCGCTTGTCCCAGGTGACCGAGGCGGGCAGGGCGAGCAGCCGGAAATTGGTGCGCCCGGAATCGTCATCGACCCTTAGCGCGCGGTATTGCAGCCCGATATCGGCGGTAAGCTGGTCGTTGGGGATATAGGTGAAGCCGATCCCGACGGTGCCGGATTTCAGGTCGTAATCCTCTTCCTGCTCGCTTTCCGCCTCGGCCAGGACATAGCCCGTGGTGTCGGCGTTCAGCGTGGCCGGGCGGTCGATGCGCGCACTCAGGTTATAGTCGCGCCCGGTATCGCCCCCGATATCCGAGACACCCGCATCCAGCCGCAGCCTTTCGCCTCCGCGAAGCAGGTTGCGGTTGATCCAGTAGCCGGAAAGGGAAAGCCCCTCGCTGGTCGAATATTCGACGCCCGCCCCCAGGCGGCGCAGCTTCTGTTCGGCGACCAGCAGGTCCACGTCCAGGGTGTTGTCGGGGTTGAGGTAATCCGCCTCGGTCAGCGTGATCGCCGAAAACACGCCCGAGCGGCGCAACCGCTTGCGCACATCCTCCAGCTTCTCGGGATCGAAGGTCTGGCCGGTGGGAAAGCCCGCGATCTTGTGCAGCCGCCGCGGGTCCATGCGTTTTTCGCCGCGAATGGTCAATTCGCCGAAGCGGACCGAGGGGCCGGGGCGGATGGCGATGCGGCTGTCGATGGTGTTGGCGGCGTGATCGGCCACGATCTGGGTGCCGGCGACATCGGCCTTGGCGTGGCCGACATGGCGCCAGCCGTCAACGGCCGAGGTGGCGGCGGTCTTCATGTCGCCGGTGCGCGCGATCTCGCCCTTGCGGTAGTCCTTGGGCAGGTCGGTTCCCGGCGCGACCGGCGCCACCTCGGCGCGGCTGTAGCGGAAGCGCGGTCCCGGATCGACGGTGACCGTGACGTTCTTGATCAGTTTCGGCGCGTCCAGCGGTGCGATGCTGGCCGCCTCGACCCCGTCCAGGGTGATGTTGATGAGGACGGTGTAATAGCCCTCGTCGTAAAGCACGCCCAGGATACGGGCGTAATCGCTGCGCGCCGCGGCCAGAAGATCCTGCCCGGTCACGCGCCCCTCGTCCTGTGCGCTGACCAGAAGCGAGGTGTCGCGGATGGGCGACAGCAGATCGTCCTGATCCCGCGAGATGTGGAAATCCAGGTTGATGGGCGAGGTCTCGTTGCCCTTGCGCCCGCCGAACAGCCCCGAGAAAGGCGACGAGGCCGAAGAACCCGATCCCGACCCGCCCGAACCGGAGGAACCCGACCCAGAGGATTGCGCCAGCACCATGCCCGTCCCGGTTCCCAGCATGATCGCGACGGCGGTGCCCGCCTTCAAGAGTCGTTTCATCTTGGCCGCCCTGCTCTTGGCTTGTTTTGCCCAGTCTTGCAGGCATCCGCCCTGAAATCCAGCACTTGCCGGGAAAAGCCCGGCGGTTGGTCAGCCGATGGCGGCCAGACAGCCATGCAAGGCGGCCATGTCGTCGCGGATCACGCCGACCGGAACGGATTGCGGGATCTGTCCCATCAGCGGGTCCGAGTGATAGGCCGCCCGAAAGATTTCAAGGCGCTGGGTCACGCTGCGCGCCACGCTTCCGGCCAGGAACATGCCATCCTTGGGCATGAATCGCAGCGCCAGTTCGCGGCAGATCAGGCCAAAGAGGCGTGCATAGAGGTCACAGCTTGCCACCGCCTCGGGCTCGCCTGCCTCGGCGGCCTGGACCACGGTTTCGGCGCGTGCGGGGGGGGTGCCGGTCCGCAGCGCATGCAGGTTGGCAAGGCCGCGCCCGGCGAAAAGCTCCTCGACCGAATCAAGCTGGGCGGCCTTCTCGCCCAGGATCTGGGCCAGGGGCGCGGCGATCGAGACCGGCAGGCGGGTATGGCCTTCCTCGGCTTCCAGGCAGGCGATGCCGCCGCCCGGCAGCACCTTGACCGCGCAGACATTGAAGCCGGTCCCGGCATTGACCACCAGGCGCTGGCCGTTGCTGCCCTCGGGCAGGGGCTGGCCCAGGACGAAGCCCGCCGCATCCCCGCTAAGCGCCGGGGTGGCATAGCCAAGCGCGATCAGGTCGTTGATCAGCCGTGCCCGCCCCGCGCCGGTCAGCGCCAGAAGCCGGTCCTCGCTGAAATCCCAGTCGCGGTTCGTCAGCCGCGCCCGCCCCTGCGAGACGGGACCGGCGACCGCGACGCAGACCGCCTCGATCTTCGGCGTGCCCTCGCGTTCTAGAAACAGCCTGATCACCTCGTCGAAGCTTGCGTGATCGTCCCCTCGGAACCGGGTGATGCTGCCGGTATAGATCCCATCGGTCCTGGCCAAGGCCAGCCGTGCGTTGGTGCCCCCGACATCCGCCAGCAAGATTGCCACGCTTTGCCCCTCCTCATCTGGTGCAGCCCTCATGTCGCGCGGCAGGTTATGATACCGCTCGCAATCGCGCCAGCCGTGAATCTTACAGGAACGCCCTGGCCGGGGGTGCCGCGATTTGCGCCCCGGCCCGGCAAGTGCTAAGCCCCGGCCAAAATCAGACATGCCGAGGCCATCATGGACCATATCATCAAGGACATCGCGCTGGCCGATTACGGCCGCAAGGAACTGGACATCGCCGAGACCGAGATGCCCGGCCTGATGGCGCTGCGCGCCGAATATGGCGAAGCGAAGCCCCTGAAGGGCGCGCGCATCGCGGGATCGCTGCACATGACCGTGCAGACCGCCGCCCTGATCGAGACGCTGACGGCGCTGGGGGCCGAGGTCCGCTGGGCCTCGTGCAACATCTTCTCGACCCAGGACCATGCGGCGGCGGCGATCGCCAAGGCCGGCATCCCGGTCTTTGCCATCAAGGGCGAGACGCTGCCGGAATACTGGTCCTATACGGACCGCATCTTCCAGTTCGCGGAAGGCACCGCGAACATGATCCTGGACGATGGCGGCGACGCGACCATGTATGTCCTTCTGGGCGCGCGCGTCGAGGCGGGCGAAACCGACCTGATTGGGGTGCCCACCAGCGAAGAGGAAGAGGCGCTTTTCGCCCAGATCCGCATGCGACTGGCGGCCTCGCCCGGCTGGTTCACGGCGCAGCGTGACGCGATCAAGGGCGTGTCCGAGGAAACCACCACGGGCGTCCATCGCCTTTACGATCTGCACAAGAAGGGGCTGCTGCCCTTTCCGGCGATCAACGTGAACGACAGCGTCACCAAGTCGAAATTCGACAACAAATACGGCTGCAAGGAATCGCTGGTGGACGGCATCCGCCGCGCCACCGACGTGATGATGGCAGGCAAGGTCGCGGTGGTCTGCGGCTATGGCGACGTGGGCAAGGGCTCGGCCGCGTCGCTGCGCGGTGCCGGCGCGCGGGTGAAGGTGACCGAGGTGGACCCGATCTGCGCCCTGCAAGCGGCCATGGACGGGTTCGAGGTGGTGCTGCTGGAAGATGTGGTGGACAGCGCCGACATCTTCGTCACCACCACCGGCAACAAGGACGTGATCCGCATCGAGCATATGCGTGCGATGAAGGACATGGCCATCGTCGGCAATATCGGCCATTTCGACAACGAGATCCAGGTCGCCGCCCTGCGCAACCACAAATGGACCAATGTCAAGGAGCAGGTCGACCTGATCGAGATGCCCTCGGGCAGCCGCATCATCCTTCTGTCCGAAGGGCGGCTGCTGAATCTGGGCAATGCCACCGGCCATCCCAGTTTCGTCATGTCGGCCAGCTTCACCAACCAGGTGCTGGCCCAGATCGAGCTTTGGGTTCGCGGCGGCGAATACCGGCCTGGCGTCTATATCCTGCCCAAGCACCTGGACGAAAAGGTCGCGCGCCTTCACCTGGATCGGATCGGCGTCAAGCTGAGCAAGCTTTCCCCCGAACAGGCCGCCTATATCGGCGTGACCCCGGAAGGCCCGTTCAAGGCCGAGCATTACCGCTATTGACGGTTTTTGTTGCCATTTGACTCCAGCAGGTTAGGCTCCTCCCATCAATCAACGGGGGGAGTCCCATGAGCAAACGCGACGACCTGATTGCGAAATACGCGGCCGACCTGAAGGACAAGCTGGGCATCACGCCCGACATGGACCTGCTGACCAAGGTGGTGATCGGCTGCGGGCCGTCGATCTACAATGACGATGCCGAAACCGTGGCCAGCTCGGACAAGTCCGAGCTGGAGCGGGTCAAGCAGAACTACCTGATCAAGAAGCTGGGCCTGGCGGACGGTCCCGAACTGATGCAGGCGATCGAGGCCACGGTGCAGAAATACGGCAGCGCCAACCGCAACAAATATCGCGCGGTGTTTTACTACCTGCTTTGCACCCATTTCGGCAAGGAAGCCATCTACGCCTAAGCCCATGCCTCATTGATCAAAGCCAGAGGTTTCCGTCAGCGGCGATGCGGATGGCACCCCTTGAGCCTGGCGAAGGAGGTCTCGATCTCGTGGCACTGGCGCCGAACGCCTCGTGCAATGGGGCGCTGCCTTGGCCGCGAGCATGGGGCTTGCATTCTGCGATCATCCATCCGGCCTTGCGGGAGCGCCTTGCCGAGGCCACGCCTCATGGCACCGGCGCATCACCCCGAGAGGGCGTGTTCCCTTTCCTTTGGCGCCGGTCAGGAAAAGTGCATGCACACGAGATCGCCCGGCACAACCACGAGGCGCGCAGCAAGGGACAAGGTGCCCGTGGGCGCCGCTATGCCCGGATATTCTAGGACGGCCTGGCGGCATGGATCGTCTGCAAGCCGACCGCCGCGCAGACTATCCCACCCGTCTGGTCCACACGCCGGCATTCGTCCACGGAACGGCTCCTCCTTCTCTTTCTTGCCCAAATATCCCGGGGGGGCGCCTGACCCACCCCATCTAGGGGTGGGTCAGGCGCGGGGGCGGAGCCCCCATCCCCGCCGCCGTCAAGGCCCTGCGGGGATCATCGCCTTGATCGCCGCCGCGTGGCCATCCTTGCCTGCCCGCGCATCTGCGCAAAGCGCGATGGCCTCGGGGATCAGTGCCTCGGGCGTGGCCAGCCGGTCCACCAGGCCCCAGGCCAGCGCCTCCTCGGCGCCGATCTTCTGGCCGGCAAGCAGGATCACCCTGGCCCGCGACGGCCCGGCCAGCGCCGCCAGCCGCGCCGGATCGCTGGGCTGGGGCAGATAGCCCAGCCGCATCACGGGATAAAAGAACCGCGCCTCGGGCACGGCGATGCGCAGATCGCAGGCCAGCACCATGCCCATGGCGCCTCCGGCCACGGTGCCGTTCAGCGCCGCGACGGTCAGGCAGGGCATCCCGGAGACGGCGCCCGAAAGCCGTTCCCACAGCGGCGATGTCGCAAGCCCGGCCCGCGCGGCCTCAAGATCGGCCCCGGCGGAAAAGACCTTGCCTGCCCCGGTCAGGATCACCGCGCGCAGGTCCGGTCGCCCGCGCAGATCCAGGAAGGCCGCCTCAAGCTCCGCCAGCATCCCGGCGGTCAGCGAATTGGCCTTTTCGACGCGCGAGATCGTGATCCGGCCCAGGCCGTCCTCGAAATCGATCAAGATCATGCTATCACTCCTTGGACCTGCATTTCGGCTGTGGCAAAAGCCGGACAAATACTCTTTTAAAAGGCATTCGCCCTGGAAAGGTAATGAGATGTCCCTTCGACTGACAAGCTCCGCTCTGGCGCTGGCGGTGATGACCGCGCCCGCCTTTGCCGATGTCGCCCCCGAAGAGGTGTGGCAATCCTGGGTCGATTACTACCAGTCGCTAGGCTATACCGTGACCGAGGGCGGGCGCGACAAGGCAGGCGGCACGCTGACGCTCAACGACATCACCATCACCGGCTGGGCCGATTCCAGCAAGGTCGTGACCAAGGTGCCCCAGGTCCGGCTGAGCGATGCGGGCGACGGCAAGGTGAGATCGGTCTTCGCCGAGCGGATGACCATGGACATCTCGGGCACGGACGAGGATGGCGCGGAATTCTCGGTGCCCGTGGTGGTGGACATGCCGGGAAACAGCATGCTGACCAGCGGCGCGCCCCAGGACATGACGCATGACTTCGACTATCCGGTCATTGACGTGACGCTTAGCACGATCAGGACGAACGGGCAGGACCGGGCTATTCCGATAACTTTCAAGTTGGAGAACTCGGCCGGGCAGTTCCACGGCGCGCCCAGCAAATACGACTATCGGATGACCTCGGCGAAGCTGGCCTTCCAGGGCGAGGTCACCGACGAGAACGCGGACAAGGTGCGTTTCCAGGGCGATATGGCCGGGCTGGAAAGCCAAGGCACGATGATCGGGCCGGCCAGGGCCTCGAACCTCGATACCGATCTGGCTCGGGCTATGGAATCGGGCCATGACATCGAGGGCGCATTGCTGGCCCGTGCGCTGGAATCGGGCTTGGCCATCGAGGGCGCATTGAAGCTGGGCAGTCTGGCCGCGACCTTCGATTTCTCGGGCAAGGACGAGGATGGCCAGCCGACCAGCGGCGCAGGCAAATACGACGGCAAGGGCCTGGATGCCGGCTTCAGTATGTCGCGCGACGGGCTGGGCTATCGGGTCGGCTCGGATGCTGTCGCCTTCGAGATGACTTCACCGCAGCTTCCGATGCCGATCCGCTACGGCATCCAGAGCGCCAGCATGGACCTGCAACTGCCGATCAGCCGTAACGAGACGCCCCAGCCTTTCAAGCTGGCCTATTCGCTGGCCGGGCTGACCCTGGGCGACGAGATGTGGGCGATGTTCGACCCCGAGGCCAGGTTGCCGCGCGATCCGGCCTCGCTGGATCTGGACCTGACCGGGCTGATGAAGGTGACCGTGAATCTGCTCGATCCTCGTTCCCCAGCCTCGGATGACGAGCCGCCGGCGGACGCGACGGACGACGCCACCGCCGAGGGCATGGATCCCGACGCGCCGGCCGACGATGCCGAGGCCATGGCCGATGCCGAGGAGGCGATCTCCCCTCCCATGGCGCCGGTCGAGGTGACGATCAACCAGATCGCGCTGGATGCCCTGGGGGCAAAGGTCAGCGCGACGGGCAGTCTGAAGGCCCCCGAGGGCGGCGACATCAACACGCCCCTGGGCCAGGTTCATGCCGAATATGAAGGCGTGAACGGGCTGCTGGACAAGCTGGGCGCGATGGGCCTGATCCCGCAGGACCAGATGATGGGCGTGCGGATGATGCTGGCGATGTTCGCCAAGCCGGTCGATGGCAACCCCGACAAGCTGACGACAGATCTGGACTTCCGCGACGGCGGCCAGATCTTTGCCAATGGCCAGCAGATCAAATAGGGCCGGGGCATCGCGAAAGGGGTCTGCCGTCCGGCTGGCCCCGTTATTCTTTTATGGCCCGCTTTTTCCATGGGGCCGGATTTCTTCAAGGGGAATGCCATGACCGACGACGCCCGCCTGCGATCCCTGGGCGAAGAACTGCTGCGGGCGGCGCGCCACGCCGGGGCCGATCAGGCGGATGCGGTCGCGGTGCGGGCGGCCTCGGTTTCGGTCGATGTGCGGGCGGGCAAGCTGGAGCATGCCGAGCGTGCCGAGGGGATCGAGATCGGGCTGCGGGTGATCCTGGGCGGTCGGCAGGCTTGCGTCTCGGCCTCGGATCATTCGGCCCGCACCATCGAGGAAATGGCCGTTCGTGCCGTCGCCATGGCACGCGAGGCGCCGGTCGACGACACGCTGGGCCTGGCCGAGCCCGAGGAACTGACCCGCGCGACCGACAGCGCCGCGCTGGACCTGATGGACCCTTCGCCCGAGCCGACCCCCGAGGCGCTGCAAGAGGCCGCCTTGCGCGCCGAGGCGGCGGCCCTGGCGGTGCAGGGCGTTTCGACGGTCGAATCGGCCTCGGCGGCGCATGTGGCGCGGCGGATGTGGCTTGCGGCCTCGAACGGCTTTTCGGCGGGCTACGGCCGCAGCGGGCACAGCCTTTCGGCGGTGGCTATCACCGGGCAGGGTGCCGGGATGGAGCGCGACTGGGCCGGAGAGACGCGCATCCACCTGTCGGACATGCCCGCGCCGGAATGGATCGGCGAGCTTGCGGGCCGGCGCACGGTCGAGCGGCGCGGCGCCAGGAAGCCGCCCACCGGCGCCTTCCCCATCCTTTACGACGAGCGCGTGGCCGCCGGGCTGATCGGTCATCTGGTCGGCGCGGTGAACGGAGCCAGTATCGCGCGCGGCTCAAGCTGGCTGCGCGACGCTTTGGGCGAGGCGGTGCTGCCGCCGGGCTTCGATCTGTGGGAACTGCCGCATCTGCCGCGCATGAACGGTTCGCGCTTTTTCGATGCCGAGGGGCTGGCGACCTCTGATCGGGCCATCATCCGCGACGGGGTGTTGCAGGGCTGGACACTGGACCTGGCGACGGGGCGCAAGCTTGGGATGCGCTCGACCGCCAGCGCCATGCGCGGGGTGGGCGGCCCGCCCGCACCCGGCGTTTCGAACCTGGTGCTAAGCCAGGGGACGGCCAGCCGGTGGGACCTGATCCGCGACATGGGGCGGGGGCTTCTGGTCACGTCGATGCTGGGTGCCTCGATCAACGGCACGACCGGGGATTATTCGCGGGGCGCGGCGGGCTTCTGGATCGAGAACGGAGAGATCGCCCATCCGGTCAACGAATGCACCATCGCCGGTAATCTGCGCGGGATGCTGATGCGGATGACCGCCGCCGATGACGCCCAGGACTGGCGCGGCATGAAGGTGCCGAGCCTGCTGGTCGAGGGGATGACGGTTGCCGGCGCCTGACCTGGCATTGCTGGAACAGGCCGCTGTCGAAGCGGGAGAGATCGCGCTGCGCTATTGGCGCCAGGATCCGCGATCCTGGGACAAGGGCGGGGGCGCCGGTCCGGTCAGCGAGGCCGATCTGGCCGTGAACCGGCATCTGGAAAGCCTTCTGCGCGGCGCGAGGCCGGATTATGGCTGGCTTAGCGAGGAATCGCCCGATAGCCCCGAGCGCCTGGATGCCAGCCATTGCTTCATCGTCGATCCGATCGACGGCACCCGCGCCTTTCTGGACGGGCAGGCGGGGTTCTCGCATTCGCTGGCCGTCGCGACCGGGGACCGGATCACCGCCGCCGTGGTGCATCTGCCTGCAAGCCGCCTGACCTATTGCGCCCATGCGGATGGCCCGGCGCTGTTGAACGGCGCGCCCATCGCCGGGCGGGAACATGCCCTGGAAGGCGCGCAGGTGCTGGCCGGCAAGCCCAGCCTCGATCCGGCTTTCTGGCGCGGCGGTCCGCCGCCGTTCCGGCGCGAGTTCCGCTCGTCCCTGGCCTGGCGGCTTTGCCTGGTGGCCGAGGGGCGCTTCAACGCGGCGCTTTCCACCCGCGCGGCCTGGGAATGGGACATCGCGGCGGGCAGCCTGATCGCCGCGCGCGCGGGCTGCCTGGCCACGGAACTCTCGGGCCGGGCCTTGGGCTTCAATTCTCCGCGCGCCCTGGCCGATGGCCTGCTGGTCGCGCCGCCCCTGCTGCATGTGGAATTGCGGGCGGCGCTGAATCCGTTGCAGTCCACGGGCTTTCCCGGTCGAACTTGATGCTGCGGCTGCACGCGGCTATGGTTGCGCTGGAACAGATGACAGGGCCAGCATGCGCCGCATTCCCCCCGCGACCCGCGACCGGCTCGCCGATGAGATGACCTTTCACCCCGCCAATGCCGAGGGGCGCGTCCTGCGCGAGGCTTTGGGGCGTTTCGCCACAGGCGTCGCCGTGGTCACGACGCAGGGGCCGGGCGGTCCCATGGGGATGACCGCGAACAGCTTCACCAGCGTCTCGCTTGAGCCGCCGCTGGTGCTGTGGTGTCCGGCCAAGACTTCGGCCCGCCACGGGGTGTTCAGCGCGGCGCCGCATTGGGCGGTGCATGTCCTTGGCGCCGAGCAGGTCGATACCTGCCTGCGCTTCAGCCGGGGGGGCGCGCAATTCGACGGGCTGACGCATCTTTACTCGGAGGAAGGCACGCCGCTTATTCCGGGCGTCGCCGCGCGCTTCGACTGCCAGACCCATGCGGCGCATGACGCGGGCGATCATACGGTGATGATCGGGCGCGTGCTGCGCGTGACCGTGGCCGGACCGGGCGATCATCCTTTGGTCTTCGCCGCCGGGCGCTTCGGCGAGTTCATGCCCTCGGAAAGCTAGCTGCCCTCAAGCGGCGGCAGGGGCTGGGAAAACAGGTCGTCCATGCGCGGCACGGCGGGGGCGGTGGTGCGGATCGCGCTGCCCGGTCCGCCCAGAACGGCGATCTGGCGCGCCAGTTGCGCGATGGCCAGTGACTGCGCCCGCGCCACCTCGGCGGGTGCGGTATCCTGTATCGGGATCGAGATGTCGAAGCTGCGCGCCTGGTTCGTCCCGCCCGTGCCGCCATCGCCGACGAAATAGCGCCCGCTGAGGCGGTAGCTGCCATTCGCCTGCGCCAGCGCCTTTTCCACCCGCACCTCCAGCGTGCGGCGGGGCGGCTCGGACAGGGGCCATGGCTCGGCGATCACGGTGGCGCCCGACATGTCCGAGATCGTCCGCGCCAGTGTCAGGGTGAAGGCGCGCTGCGGATTGTCGGCCCAAAGCTCCTTGGTGTTCGAGCGCACGGCGCCGTCGGGGCTTTGCCAGCTGACCTCTCCGGCCGAGGCGTAATCGGGCAGGGACACGTCCTTCAACTCGGCCGTGCCCAGCCGGTTCGGCAGCCGCTCGCCCGAGACGGGCGGGTCGATCAGGTAGCGCGCGGTTTTTTCGCCGTTCGAGCAGCCGGCGAGCAGCGCCAGAAGGACCGTGGAAATCAGGATCTGACGCATCTTACCGTCCCAGGATGAAGGCTTGCGGATTGCGCTGGATGGTCTGGGCCAGACTGCCGAAGGCATTGGCGGCCCGACGCAACTCACGCATCAGGTTGATGGTTTCGTTGTTGAAGGCCGAGCGGTCGCCATAGGCGGCGATGACCCCGTCCGCGCGCGCGGCCAAGGCTTCCAGCCGCGCGGAAAGCTGCGGCAGGCGCTGCACCGAGGTCGAGAAACTGTCCGCCGCCGTCCTGGCCGAGGCCAGCGCCGCGTTCAGGCTGCCCGCCGCATTGCCGTCGCGCAGGTCGTTCAGAAGCCCGGATGCGGCTTCCAGCGTATCCGAGAGGTTTTTAGGCAGTTTCCCGGCATCCTCGGTTCCCAGAAGCGCGCGGACATCCTTGAGGATGCCTTCGGCTTCGGTCGAGATGGCGGCGAAATCCACCGCGCCGATCCTGGCGGCGGTCTGGTCGATCTGCTCGACCATCGAGGGCACGTCGGCTGCGGCCAGACGCACGGCCTCGGCTGCGGCCGCGGCCTCGTCGACCATCTTGCCGATCTGACCCGCAGCGCCCGACTGGCGCAGTTCGGCCGCGATCTGGCGGATCTCGCCGGCGGCGGCCTGGGCATCGTCCAGCGTGCCGCGCAGGGTGCCCGGAATGGCGCGCGTATCCTCGTTGCTGGCGATGGCCGTCACCGAATTCATCATGTCGGTAAAGGACTTGATCGCCTCTTCGATGGGCAGGTTGCCGACGCGGGCCAGAAAGCCCTGAGCCGAGTCGGTGAAATCCGAGACCCGCCCCGGCACCGAGGGGATGACCGGATAGGGTTGGGCGTCGCGGTCCAGTTCGGCCGCCTGCGCATCGGGCTGTTCGACCAGTTCGACCTGAAGCGAGGTGCCGAAGAATCCCGCGCTGGCGATGCGCGCGCGCAGGCCGTGCCGGACCTGCTCGGCGACGAAATCCAGTGCCTGCTCGGCGCTTGGATCGCCGCTCATGCCCAGCCGGTCGGGCGAAATCGCCAGGGTCAACTGCTGTTCGATCCGGTCGCCGGCCTTGGCCTGGACCACGCGCGAGGCGAGGCTTGTCACCCGGCCCACGGTCAAGCCCATGAACCGCACATCCGCGCCGGTCTCAAGCCCCTTGACCGATTCGTCCACCAGCATGGTCAGGCGGATGGCGTTGCGCTCATCGGTAAAGACATTCGCCTCGGCCGTGGCCTGGTCGCGTTGCAGCTTGAACACATGGCCGTTATCGACCGGCGCCCCGCCCGAGGTCAGCGTCGCGAACTCGGCCCCGCCTTGCAGAAGCGAGGCCAGCGAGTTCACGTTCAGCGAAAGCCCCTGCGTCCCAAGCGAGACCGAGAAGCCGGATGTGTCCCAGAAGGCCGTGTTCGTCGTCAGCAGCTTGTCATAGGGCGCGGCGATGAAAACATCCGTCAGCACGCCCTCGGAACCGTCGTCCAGGCGGACATTCTGCATCTGCCCGACCTGCACGCCGCGAAACAGCACCGGCGCGCCCTCGGTCATGCCGCGCGAGCGTTCGGCGGAAAGCACGATCAGCGTCCCATGCTCTCCGAAGCGGTTCAGGGGCGGGCGGTCCTGGCCCTGGAACTCGGTCTGTTCCTGATCGACCTTGTCATCCCAATACCCCTCGATGAACGAGCCGGTCAGCACCGTGTCCAGCCGCGAGATGCCCTGCGCCGTGACCTGCGGGCGCACGATCCAGAACTGCGAATCCTTGTCGATATAGGGCGCGATGTCCTTGTCCACGCGGATCTCGACCTTGACCTGTTGCAGGTCGTTCGTGAAGCGCACGGCCTCGACCTTGCCCACGGTGATCTCGCGGAATTTCAGCACCGTCTCGCCGGGGGTGATGCCGGTGGCGTCCTTGAATACGACCGAAATCAGCGTGCCCCGGCTGGCCAGCGCGTTCCAACCGACGCCCAGCGTCACGATCAGCGCGATGATCGGCACCAGCCAGACCAGCGACATCCCGGCCCGCGCGGTGCGGGCGGCGGGTTTGCGCTGGGGTTCGGCAGGTTTCAGGGCGCGGTCCCTGGCCTCGGGCGGTGTGTCGGTCATGTCTTCCGTTCAGTCCTTGCGGTTTCGCAGAGGCAATCCCCGCCAGATCAACCTTGGGTCGAAGCTTTGCGCGGAAAGCATGGTGAACGCAACGGACAACGCGAAACACACCGCCGCCGGTCCTGGATGGATCGAGGCGACGAAGCCCAGTTGCACCAGAGCCGACAGGATCGCCACGATGAACACGTCGATCATCGACCAGCGGCCGATGAACTCCACGACCTCGTATAGCACCAGCCGCTTATGCGCGGCCCTGACGGTGGCCGGCCGTCCCGCCACCAGCGCCAGCCAGGAAATGGCGATGAACTTGCCGACCGGCACCACGATCGAGGCGATGAAGACCACCGCCGCCACGCCCCAGTTGCCGTAATGGATCAGTTCCAGCACGCCGCCGAAGATGGTCGATTCGGTGTTTCCGGCCAGCCCCGCGAAGGTCGATGTCTTGAGCATCGGAAACAGGTTCGCCGGCACATAGAAGATCAGTCCCGCCAGCATCCAGGCCCATACCGCGGCAAGCGACCGGCGGTCCGGTGGCGCCAGGTCCGAGCGGCAGCGCGCGCAGACGGTCTCGGTCTGGGGCCAGACCCTGCCGCAAGAGCGGCAGCCGATCAGCCCGGCGCGGTGCGCGGTCAGGATCGGGGCTTCGTGGCTGGGCTGGTTCATCCGCCGCTTTCCACCATTTCGCGCCCGTCCGTGGTCACGCCCGCATCCTCGATCGCGTCCCAGATCGTGGTGGCGCTGGTAAAGGCGTTGCTGGCCGCATTGACCAGGATCAGCCCGCAAAAAGCCCAGAAGGCGGGGCCGAAGCTGACCGCGGCAAGGCCGGCCACCTTCACCAGCGCGATGGCCGTGCCGATGACGAAGATCTCGGCCATGGACCAGGGACGCAACTTCTCGGAGTAGCGAAAGGCGGTCACGGCCCGCGCATAGGGCGCCCGCCCGCGCGACAGCGGCAACAGCGTATAGACCAGCAGCAGCGCGCGCAGCACCGGCAGGCCCACGATCATGCCCAGAAGCGCAAGGGTCAGCGGCATCAGCGCGCCCTCGGAAAAGGCCATGGCGACCCCGAAAAGCGAGGTTTCATTGGCAAACCCCATGCGCGAGATTTCCAGGAAGGGAAAGAAGACCGCGCTCACCATCAAGACCAGCGAGGTGAAGGACAGCGCGATGATGCGGGTGAAGGCGCCCGCGCGCGGGCTGGCCAGAACCCCGTTGCAGCGCATGCAACGCGCGGTTTCCCCCGGCTCAAGCTCTTGCTCAAGATGCAGGGCATCGCAGCGCGGGCAGGCGATCAGCCCCGCGCCCGAGGTCAGATCATATGATCCCTGGCTTTGCATCCCCTTCAGAATAGGGCTTTGGCCCGGCCTTTCAAGGTCGGGGAAATACGCGGCATTTGATCTGTTAACGTGATATTAGCTGTCTTTGGCCTAAAGCTGGGAACGACCGAAGCGAAAGGGCGACTCATGGCGGCCAAGGGGGGCGGTGCCCCGATCATCATCAAGAAGGTGCAGGGCGGCGGCGAAGCGGGCCATCACGGCGGTGCCTGGAAGGTGGCCTATGCCGATTTCGTGACCGCGATGATGGCCTTTTTCCTGCTGATGTGGCTGTTGAACGCGACCACGGAAAAGCAGCGCAAGGGCTTGGCCGAATATTTCAACCCGACCATCCTGCAATCCACGACCGGGGGCGCCAGCGGTCCTTTCGGCGGCCAGACCCAGGACGCGGCGACCAATTCCGGCAGCGGCATGGGCGCCTCGCGCGATACGCGGGGCGGCGACGGGCGCGACGCCGCCTTTCAGGAGATGGCCCGCCACATCCAGAACCAGTTGACCGGCAGCGGCGCGGAATCGCTGCAAAAGCGCAATCTGCTGCGCCATGTCGTGACCCGGATGACCGATGAAGGACTGGTGATCGAACTGACGGACCTGACCGACGAGCCGCTTTTCTCCGAGGATACGGCGCAGCCCACCCCGATCCTGCAAGAGCTTTCCGCGATCCTGGCGGGGGTGCTGGGCCGGGTGAAGAACCAGCTTGCCATCGGTGGTCATGTCCGCAGCTATCCCGAGCTTTTGATCCATTCCCCGGTCTGGGCTTTGTCCGATGCCCGTGCGCACGCCCTGCGCAACCTGCTTGAGGGTGCGCGGCTGGACGGGCGCCGTGTGCAGCGCGTGACCGGCTTTGCCGACCGCCGCAACCGCTCGATCAATCCCATGGATCCCAGCAACAACCGGATCGAGGTCATTTTACTGCGCTAGCGCGGTTCCCGCCCGATTTTCAACCCCGAAGCCATTCACAGACAGGAAGCCAGTCATGTCGATCTCTTCTGCTCTCAGCGCCGGTGTATCCGGGTTGAACGCGCATTCCGCCCGGCTTGCGGGAATCTCCGACAATATCGCGAACTCCGCCACTTATGGCTATCGCCGCGTCGTGACCGAGTTCGAGGATATCGTCCTGAACGGCGGCGCCGGCTCTGGCGCCTATACGGCTGGCGGGGTCCGCGCCAGCGCCGGTCGGGCCGTGAACGAGCGTGGCAACCTGGTCGGGACCGAGAACGCGCTGGACATCTCCATTACCGGGCGCGGCATGCTGCCGATGATCGATTATACGCAATACAAGAACGGCGGCACGGGGACGACCTCATTGCTGATGACGCGCACGGGTGGGTTCGCGCCCGATGCCGAGGGGATCGTGCGTACCTCGTCGGGCCTGGTGCTGATGGGTTGGCCCGCGAACCGCGACGGGACGATCCCGACGGTCATGCGCGACAGTGCCAGCGGCTTGCAGCCCATCGTGGTAAGCGAAAACGACACCTATGCCGAGCCGACGACGCGGATCGGCGTCGGCTTCAACTTACCGTCCCAATCCACGCTGGGCGGATCGGAGGTGACCTCTTCCTCGACCTCGGTCGAGTATTTTGACAATCTGGGCAGTTCGCAATCATTGCGCATGACTTTCACCCCCACGGTTGGCGCGGATGGAAGCGGGCGGTCGAACAGCTGGACCATGGAGATCCACGATTCCGCCATTACCGACGATCCGGCGACGGCGGCGGATGAATCGCTGGTCGGTTCGTATACGCTGGATTTCGATGATGCGCCTGGCGGTCCGCTGGGCGCCGTCACTGCGCTGACGGGCGGAGCCTATGACCCGGCCACCGGCGATCTGACCGTCAACGCCGCCCATGGGCCGATCACAATCAACATCGGCACGCCGGGGGGCGAGGGGCTGACCCAGATCGCCGCCGATTTCGCTCCGACCAACGTGACGAAGAACGGGGCGGGGGCCGGCACGCTGGCCGCGCTTGAGATAGACGATAACGGCTATCTGCGCGCGACCTATGACAATGGCGCCAGCAGGGTGCTGTTCCAGGTTCCGGTCGTGGATGTGCCGAACCCCAACGGTCTGACGGCGCTGGACAATCAGACCTACAGGATTTCCAGCCAGTCGGGGGCCTTCTTCCTGTGGAATGCGGGGGATGGTCCGACCGGGGCGATCACCGGCTATGCCCGTGAAGGATCGACAACCGATGTGGCTGCCGAACTGACCGACCTGATCCAGACGCAGCGCGCCTATTCGTCCAATGCCAAGATCATTCAGACGGTGGACGAGATGCTTCAGGAAACCACCAATCTCAAACGCTAGGCCGCGTGCCGCCGAACCAGGAGCAAGGGCATGAGCCTCTCATCCGCGATATCGAACGCCCTTTCGGGCCTGACCGCCGCGACGCGCGGCACCGAATTGGTTTCGACCAATATCTCGAACAAATCCGTCGCGGGCTATGCCCGACGAGAGCTGGAATTATCTTCGCGGCTTTATTCCGGCAATGGCGGGGGCGTGGCCGTCGACGGTGTGCGCCGGACCGTCAGCGCGGGGCTGCTGGCCGACAACCGGCTGGCGCAGGCCAGCGCCAGCAACTCGGGCGGCATTGCCGACTTTCACGCCGCCATTGAGGAAGCCTATGGCACCGCCGATGATAGTGGGGCGCTTAGCGCGCAGCTTACCGCGCTGGATGCGGCGTTGAGCGCGGCCTCGGCACGGCCGGACAGCGATCTGCGCTTGGCGGCGGTGGTTGAGGCCGCTTCGGCCCTGACCGGACGGATCAACGACATCGCCGCGACCATCCAGGCCCAACGCCAGGCAGCAGACAAGAACATAGCCAGCGACATCGACAGCCTGAACACCGCCCTGGAGCGCGTGGCCAACCTGAACCGTCAGATCACCGTGTTGACCGCGCAGGGCGAGGACCCGTCCTCGCTGATCGATGCGCGGCAGGCCGCCATTGACGAGATCGCCGGCATCGTTCCCATCCAGGAGGTCCAGCGCGAGAATGGGCGGGTGGCGCTTTTCACCAAGGGCGGCGCCGCCTTACTGGATGGCCAGCAGCCGGCCCGGCTGGAATTTGCGCCCGCCGCCGCCATCACCCCCGACATGTCGCTGCAAAACGGTGCTCTGGCAAGCGTGGTGCTGAACGGCCGCACCTTGAGCACGGCGGAAATGAGCATGCTCTCTGGCGGTTCGCTTTCGGCCAATTTTGCCATCCGCGACGACCTGGCTCCGGGCTATCAGTCCCAGATCGATGCGCTGGCCCGCGAAATCTATGTTCGGTTTTCGGATAGCACCGTAGATCCGACCCTGGCGGCGGGTTTGCCGGGCATTTTCACCGACAGCCAGGCCGCCTTCCTGCCCGCGAACGAGTTGGGCCTGGCCAACCGCCTTTCGGTGAATGCCCTGGTCGATACCAGCCAGGGTGGTGCGTTGTGGCGGGTCCGGTCTGGGATCGGAGCGGCGGCTTCCGGCGATCTGGGCGACGGCTCGATCCTGCTGAGCATGAGCGCGGCGATGGAGGCAAGCCGGCCACCGGCTTCATCGGCCGTTTCGTCTGCGGGGCGCAGTCTGCTGGGGTTTGTCTCGGAATTGGCCTCGACGGCGGCTTCGCAGCGCATTTCCGCGCAAAGCCTTTCGACGCAAGAGCAAAGCCGCGCCGACACCCTGCACACGGCCCTGCTGGCTCAGGGCGTCGATACCGACACTGAAATGGAGGCGCTTTTGTCGCTTGAGCGATCTTATGCCGCGAATGCGAGGGTGCTGCAAACCGTCAACGACATGCTCGATCAGATCCTGAGGCTGACATGACCCGCTTCAATTCCGTAAGTGACCTTGCCCGTTCATATCAACTGCGCCTGTCGCAGGGGGGACTGAAGGCCAAGCTTGATACGCTGACCAAGGAAACGACCACCGGGGTCAAGGCGGATATTCCGCTGGCTCTGAAGGGCGATCTGGTTCGGATCAACCAGATCGAATCGCGGCTTTCGCTGCTGGGGACCTACAAGACCAACCTGGCGGAGGCGGAAAGCGTCTTCGCGGCCATGCAGAGCTCGACGCAAGAGATCCTGATGCAGGCGAATACCCTGGGGACGGTGCTGGTTTCGGACGCGCTGACCTCGGGCGACAATACGTTGAGCGTGCATCTGGACCGGGCGCCCAGCGAGTTGCGCAATGTGATCGGCGCGCTGAATGTCAGCGTGGCGGGCCGTTCGGTCTTTTCAGGCCAGCGCTACGAGCAGCCGGCCGTCGCCAGCTATGACGATCTGATGTCGCAGCTTGATGCGGCCGTGGGCGGCGCGACCGATGCCGCCACGATCGTCGCGGCGATCGAGGGGTATTTCGCGGCGCCCGCCGGTGGCGGCGGGTTCCTGGACCAAGGTTATCTTGGCAGCACGGCGGGGATGACGGGCTATGCGGCATCCTCGGGCAAGACGATCAGCACTGCGCTGACGGCGGCGTCGCCCGAATTTCGAGACGCGCTGAAGGGTTTCGCGATACTGGCCTATGCCGCCAGCGCCTCCGGCCTGGACAGTCAAACGACGCGAACCCTTGCCCAGAGTGCGGGCCAGGTGCTTGTGGGCGCAAAGGATCGGCTTTCCTCGGCCATGTCGCAGATTGGAATCAGCGAAGAGGCGACGGCAAGAGCCTTGACCGTGAATCAGGCGGAAAGCTCGGCTTTGACCGTCGCCAGGAACGGCCTGATCGAGGCGGATCCCTATGAGACAGCCGCCGCGCTGAAGGAGATCGAGGCAAATATCGAGACCCTCTATACGCTGACCGCGCGCCTGTCCAAGCTGAGTCTGACGGAATATCTGTGATGCGGATCATCATCGCCATTACCGGATTTTTGCTTTGGGCGGTCGCGGCCGGCGCTGCGCCGATCCGTATCAAGGATCTGGCCAATGTGGACGGGGTGCGCGGCAATGACCTGGTGGGCTACGGCCTTGTCGTCGGACTGAACGGCTCAGGCGACAGCCTGCGCAATGCCCCCTTCACCGAGGAAATCATGGCCGGGCTGCTGGAGCGGCTTGGGGTCAACGTGACAGATGACGCCTTTCGGCCCAAGAACGTCGCGGCTGTGATCGTGACGGCGACGCTGCCGCCCTTTGCGCGGGCAGGCTCGCAGATCGACGTGAACGTGGCGGCGATCGGCGATGCGAAAAGCCTGCTGGGCGGGACGCTGGTGATGACCCCCCTGAATGCCGCCGATGGCGAGATTTACGCCGTGGCGCAGGGTTCTGTTCTGGCGGCGGGGGTCGAGGCAAGCGGGGCGGCGGCCTCGGTCGTTCAGGGCGTGCCCACGACGGGCACCATCCCTTCGGGCGGCCGGGTCGAGCGTGAGGTCGCTTTCGATTTTTCGCAGATGACGCAGTTGCGGCTGGCCCTGCGCAATCCCGACTTCACGACCGCCGCCCGCGTCGAGGCGGCGATCAATCGCAAGCTGGGCCGCGGACTGGCGAACCTGATCGATTCGGGGACGATCTCGATCGATTCGACGGTGCTGGGCCGGGTCAACCCCGCCCGCCTGATCGGCCAGATCGAGAATATCACCGTTGAGCCGGAAACTGCCGCGCGTGTTGTGATCGACCACAAATCCGGCACCATCGTCATGGGAGAGGATGTCCGTATTTCCCGTGTGGCTGTCTCGCAAGGCAACCTGACGCTGCGTGTGCGCGAGGCGCCGGTGGTATCTCAGCCCAACCCGTTTTCGCCTGGTGAGACGGTCGTGGTGCCACGCACCCAGGCCGAGATCACGCAGGAGCCAGGCATCGGATTTGCTGAGACCGGGGACGAATCGTCTTTGTCGCAGGTGGTGGCGGGGCTGAACTCATTGGGTGTGCGCCCTAGGGATATGATCGATATTCTGAAGGCGGTGCATGCGGCGGGTGCGCTTCATGCCGAGCTGATCGTCAACTGATGGTTGCCCGGAAGGGGCTTGGGGCGGAGTGGTCGATTCTGTGTGCTGAGCGAATATTGTAGATGCACTGTCCCAAGGAATCGTTAGATACGGCATCGCGTCCGGTCGGGTCCATGGCTAAGGCCGCGCGAAGGGGGCGAACCAAAGGCATGCCCTCCGGGGTTGCTCTACGGTCAGTCCTGCCGCCCGAAGGTCATACGAAAGCGTAGGGCTTCGGAAAGATGCGGCAGGCGTACCTGCGCCGATCCGTCCAGGTCGGCGATGGTCCGTGCCACGCGCAGGATGCGGTGATAACCCCGTGGTGTCAGGCCAAAATGGTCCGAGGCCCGGCTGAAAAGCCGGCGGCATTCGCCGTCGAGGGGCGCGATCTCCTCAAGCAGGCGCCCGCCCGCATCGGCGTTTACGCGCAACTTGGGATGATCGGCAAAGCGCCGCTCCTGGATCCGTCGCGCCGTAGTAACGCGGGCAGCGATCTGAGCCGAGCTTTCGCCTTGACCGGGAAGCTGCATTTCCTCAAGCGTGATTTGCGGCACCTCAAGACGCAGGTCGAAACGATCCATCACCGGCCCCGACACGCGCCCCATGTAGTCGGCGCCGCAAATCGGCGCCCGCGCGCAGGCCCGCGCCGGATCGGCCAGATGACCGCAGCGACAGGGATTGGCTGCGGCGATCAGCAGGAAGCGGGCGGGATAGCAGACATGGGCGCGGGCGCGCGAGACGTGCACTTCTCCGGTCTCCATCGGTTCGCGCAGGGCTTCGATCACGCCGCGCTCGAACTCGGGCAGTTCGTCCAGGAAAAGGACGCCATTATGGGCAAGGCTGACCTGACCCGGCCCGGCATTGCGCCCGCCTCCGACCATTGCCGGGCCGGAGGCATTGTGATGCGGCTGGCAAAATGGCGCCCGCCGCGAGATACCCCCCTGACGCAGCAGCCCCGCGACCTAATGGATGACCGAGGTTTCCAGCGCCTCCTGGGGGGTCAGCGGAGGCAGCAATCCGGGTAGGCGCCGTGCCAGCATGGTCTTGGTGGCGCCGGAAGGGCCGACCAGCAGCAGGTGGTGGCGGCCGGCTGCGGCGATCTCGATGGCGCGGCGGGCCTGCTCCTGTCCCTTGACATCGGCCATGTCCTCGGGGTTGTCCGGGCTTTCAACCTGGCCCGGCCTGGCTCGTTGCAGGGGTGCGCGGTCGGTCAGATGATCGACGGCCTCGCGCAGGTTGGCGGGGGCGAAGACCGATACCGAATCGACCCAGGCTGCCTCTGTCCCGCAAGAGCGAGGGACGATCAGCGCCCGGTCCTCTTCGGCGGCGGCCATCGCGGCCGGAAGCGTGCCGGCCACCGGGGAAAGCCTGCCATCAAGGGCCAACTCGCCCAGGGCGACGACCTGGCCCAAGGCGTCGGCGGAAAGGATATCCAGCGCCGCAAGGATGGCCAGCGCGATGGGCAGGTCGAAATGCGAACCTTCCTTGGGCAGGTCGGCGGGCGACAGGTTGACCGTAATCCTGCGCGAGGGCAGTGCGATGGACATGGCCCCGAAGGCCGCGCGAACCCGCTCGCGCGCCTCGGTGACCGATTTGTCGGGCAGGCCGACGATGGAAAAGCCCGGAAGTCCTGGTGCGACCGAGCATTGCACCTCGACCAGACGCGCCTCGACGCCTTCGAAAGCTACGGTGAAAGCGGTCGCGGTCATTTCGGATCCCGGCAAGGAAAGCTCAGGGAAAGGGTTAATCGGTCGAACTTAAGGAAAGGTTAACTGAGCCATTGAACCGCCGCGTGTTTCCCGGAGAGTAGAGCACTCAAAGGATGAGCCCTATGACGAAGCCGAGATTCACCCCCCGCCTATCGCGCCGAACTTCGAGAACGCGGTGTTCGGCTACTCCGAGAGAACCGGGCCGACGATGCCAGCGCCACCCCCGCCTACAAGGCGATTGCGCCGCAGCTTGGCGGTTCGTCCGATAGCCTGCGCGTCTGGCGCCAGCAGGCCGAACGTGGCGCCGGGCAGCGCGGCGGCCTGACGAGCGCCGAGAAGGATCGGATAATGATCGCGTTCCCCGACGATCATCGTGGCGTCCTTGCTGTCGGGCCGATCCGCCGGGTTCTGGGGATCGCGCCATCGACGCCCTACAGCTTCAAGGCCGTGGAGTTGATCCCGATCAGCCATCGGACCAGGCAGGATCGGCCGGACATGACCGCGATCAAACAGCCCTTCGATGGCAACCGGGGCCGATATGGGGCGCGCAAGGCCTGGCATCAACTGCGTCGCGAAAGGCAGGACATCGCCCGCCGCACGGTGGAAAGGCTGATGAGTTCCATGGGATTACAAGGTGTTGCCTGCGGCAGGAAGGTCATCACGTCCAACCCCGATGCGGCGCAGCCTTGCCCGGATGACAAGGTGAACCGGGCCTTTGCGGCCGATATGCCGAGCCAGCCATGGGTCAGCGATTTCACCTGACCTGGCAGGGCATGGTTTACGCGGCCTTCGTGATCGAGGTCTTCGCCCGCAAGACCGCCGGCTGGCGCGTCCCGACCGCGATGACGACCGGCCCTCGCCATGATTGCCTGAAGCAGTGGCGCAATCATGGCTCGATCCTCGATGCCCTGAACCAGGCGATTTGCCGGAGGGCACCATCCGAGGCGGAGAAGCGGATCCATCCCAGCGACCGGGCCAGTCAATATCTGTCGATCCGATACACCGAGCGACTGGCCGAGGCAGGCATCGTGCCTCGGTCGGCAGGGTCGGGGGGGGGTATGACAACGCGCTGGCCGAAAGCATCATCGGTCTGTTCAAAACCGAGGTGATCAAGTGCCTTGGGCCTTGGAGGTCCGTCGGGCAGGTCGAATGGGAAACCCTGAAGTGGGTCGACTGGCATAACGAGACGCGCCTGCACAGCGCCATCGGCTACGTCACGCAGAACGACGTGAGGCCCTCCACACAAGCTGGAACACGGCCGAAAAAGCAGCCTAATCCGTGAACCACAAGCTCTCCGGTGAATCCGGGGAGGTTCGCAATGGCAGCCTTCCAGTCCAAAGAAAGGATCGCACCATTAAATCGTGGGATCAAACACGCGACCCCGACTGGCGGTGCTGGCGTTGTCGGTGGACTGGCCCATGGGCGTCGCCCGTGCGTCGGGAAACCGTGTGGCGACCATCGCCAGCTCCTGCTGTGTGGGTGATGGCGACCGCGCCCGGCTGGTCCTGGACGGCGAGGATCCCGGTAGTCCAGCGATCCTGGAAGAACTCGCGCCTCCGGTCGAGGCCAGGAAGGGCGTGTGGCCCGCATGGCAAGGGCAGGCGGGCCGGCGCCCGGCTGTGGACCAAAGGGGGACGTGGGAAGCCGCGTCAGTTTCCGAACAGCGCGATCAACCCGTCGGCCAGGGCGCCACGCCATACCAGATCGTCGTGGCCGCCGGCATATTCCGCCCATGCGACCTCATAGCCGCGCAGCCGCAGCACGTCGCGAAGCTGTTGCGAGCTTTCCAGGATGCCGGCGGTTCTGGCGCGTCCGGTCTCGAACAGCCCGGCGCTGAGGAAGAAGCGGATCGGCAGCTTGTCACGGGCGGCATAGGCGCTGGCGACATAGGGCAGGCCCCGCGAGGACACGTCCTCGGGTGCCCACCAGAACGAGCCGGACATGGAAAGCGCATTCCCGAACGTCTCGGGCCGCGCCAGCGCCACGGTCGCCGCAGCAAGCCCGCCATAGCTGGCCCCCGCCAGGACCGTGCGCGCCGGATCGGGCCGGATGCCGGTCCGGGCCGCGACCAAGGGCAGAAGCTCATCGGCCAGGGCCTTGGCGAAGACCGGATTGCCCGGCAGTTCCCGCCCCCGCGTGCGGCTGTCGATCGAGGGGATCAGCACCGCCACCACCGGCGGCAGGCGCCCTTGGCGGGTCAGCGTGTCCAGCACGCGCGGCGTATCCATCCGGTCCAACGCCCGCTCTCCGTCGAAGATCAGCGCCAGAACGATCCGAGGGTCGGCGGGGTCGAGGCCCTGCGGGAAAGCCAGGGTGATCTGGCGGCTGTTGCCAAGAAGCGCGCTGTCGAACGTAAATTGGTCAAACCGCGGATCGACATTGGCGGCGGGCGGCGTGCCGGGCTGATCGGGGGCATGCTTCAGGGTCAGTGTGGAATACTGGGCAAAGCGGTCCGGGGCGCCTGCGGGCCAGGGATGGCGATTCAGCGGGTCCACCTGGGCCGTGGCGAGGATCGCCACGCGCCGCGCACGGGCATCGCCGGGAATGTCGGGCACATCCGGCGCCAGCTTGTAGGACAGCCGCAGCCCGTCCGGCATCTGGAAGCTTTTGAACCAGATATCGGTGCCGGGCAGCCTCTCCAGCCATTCGTGATCGTTCGAGGGGGCGCCGAACAGGCGCACGTTCCTGTCTGCGCCGCGCCACAGGAAGGTGACGATGGCCTGGCCGTTGCCCGCATTCTCGACAAGGGGAGTGCCTTGCGCTTCGATCTCGCGCCAGAAGGTGGCCGGGTCGCCGCCCGCCGCCAGCGCGGCGATGCGCGGGCTGAGATAGTCCGGCGCGGGCGGGTGCTGGGCCTCGGGGGGCACCAGCCGATCCAGCGCCACCGCGATCCGCGCCCCGCCGGGGGTCGAGAGTTGCAGCAGCGTCACCCCTGCCTCGGCCATGGCCGAGAAGTCGATGCCGCCCCGCTCGCCATCGGCGATGCGGCGCAGATGGCGGCCTTGTGCGTCCAGAAGATCGGCCTTGACGGGCGTGACGCCCGCCTCGATCCGGCCGGCCAGATAGCTGCCCGCAGGCGCCTGGATCGTCAGGCGCAGGGGCGCGCCCCGAGGCAGGTCCACCGGCTTGGCCGGGCCGGGAAGCAGCGCCTCTTGCGCCAGTCCCGGCCCGGCCAGAAGGGCCAGGAAAAGTCCCAGTCTTACCAAGTGTAGTCGATCGAAAGCTGCGCCTGACGCTCGGCTCCGACCCAGCAGGCATAGGCGCTGGCGCAAGAGGCGGTGTAGAACTCATCCGTCAGGTTGGTGACGTTGAGCCGCGCCGTGACGCCCTCATAGCGCCGATCCAGTGCGCCGAAATCATAGCCGACCGCGGCATCCACCAGGGTCACGCCGGGCACGGTGAAGGCATTGCTGCGTGCCCAGCTTTTGCCGATATAGCGCAGGCCAAGCGCCGCATCCCAGCCATTGCCGAATTCATACTTGCCCCAGATCGAAGCCTGATGACGCGGCACACGGTCGTTATGGGTGCCGATCTCGTCCGCGTCGGTCGATTTGGACACTTTCGAGTCGTTGTAGGAATAGCCCGCGATCAGCGAGAAGGCGTCGGTGACCTGGCCCTGCGCCTCGATTTCGAAGCCACGGGACTGGATTTCGCCCACCTGACGATAGGTCGCGGTGGCATCGTCGTATTTCAGGATATTGGTCTGGCGCAGGTCATAGGCCGCGACCGTCACCAGCAGCGACTGATCGGAATTGGCCCATTTCACGCCGACCTCAAGCTGCTCGCCCTCGGTCGGGTCGAAGGCGTCCTGGCCGCTGGCGGGCGTCTGCGTCACCGGCTCGAACGAGGTCGAATAGCTGATATAGGGCGCAAATCCGTTCGCCATCTCGTAGAGCAGGCCGATCCGGCCGGTCAGCGCCTCGCTGTCATAGGATTCGCGCGTGTCGGTCAGCAGATCCAGGGAATCGTTCTTGGCCCAGTCGTAGCGCAGCCCCGCTTGGACGTGCAGGGCGCCGAACTTCGCCTGGTCCTGCACATAGATCCCGGTCTGGCGCAGGCGCGAGATGCCGTCGGACTGGCCGCGCGGCGTGCCGCTGACGACGACATTACCGTAATCGGGATCGGTCCAGTCGATGGAATTGGCCGTGGCGCCATAGCTCGAACTGCTGTCGGTGCGCTTGTATTGCAGATCGATGCCGCCCAGCAGGACATGTTCGCCGCCTGCCGCGTTCAGGCGGTATTCGACCTGATTGTCCAGCAGCGCCTGCTTGGTCTTGTAATAGCTTTCGGTGACGGTGCGGCTGATCGTGCGTTCGTCATCGGCCAAGGCCCCCCAGACCAGGGTGCGCTGGTCCCAGTCGCCGACCGAATAACGTGCTTTCTGGCGCAGGGTCAGCGCGTCGCTGATCTTGTGCTCGACGGTCCAGCCGAAGCCTTTCTGGGTGCGTTCCGATTTCTCGAAGTCCGCGTCCCCGACCAGGAAATCGGCGGGGATATAGCCGTAAGAGGTTGAGGTCAGCGTTCCCAGCGCCTCGCGGAAGTTGCGATAGCCGGCATCGGGTTCGCGCTGATACAGGGCATAAGCCGTCACGGTGGTGGCATCCGTCGGCGCCCACCGCAACGAGGGCAGCAGCGTCAGCCGCCGGGTTTCCAGCCCCTCTTCCTGCGTGTCGGCCTTTTCGGCCAGCCCGACCAGGCGCCAGGACAAGGTGTCGCTCAGCCGCCGGGCGATATCCAGGCGCAGACCGGCCCGCGCATTGGTGCCGACATCGACGCCCAACTGGCTATGGTCGGTGCCGTCGGCCTTTTTCAGCTCCATGTCGATCAGCCCGCCGGGGTTGGCCTGACCGTAAAGCAGCGAGGCCGGGCCTTTGACCGTGGCCACGGATGACAGGATCCAGGGGTCGATCTGCTGGCCCGAGCCGTCGATGGCCAGACCGTCCAGATAGCGCGACACATAGCCGAAGCCGCGGATATAGGTCTCATCCGAGATGTTCGAGGTGCCGCGATATTCCGAGGCGACGCCCGGCGTATAGCGCAGCGCCTGCGCGACCGAGGTGACGCCCTGGTCGCGCATCTGCTGATCCGTGACCACCGAGACCGAGGCCGGCGTTTCCTGAAGCGGGGTGCTGGTCTTGGTGCCGGAGGTGGTGCTGCGGGCGGCATAGCCCTGCGCCTCGGCCGAGATCGTCACCTGATCAAGCACGACGCTGCTTTCTTGCGCCTGCGCCCCGGCCGAGAGCAGGGCGAAGAGCATCGTCGACGTGCTTAGCACGGCACGCGCGGGCACGCGGGGTGAAATTCGGGGAATCATGGTCCAACTCCGTAAGCTAGGCGGACTGGCTATTTGGATATTGGCACCGCGTTGATTTCGGCCCCTACGCTTTGCGGGCCTTTATGTCCACGCTCCTGAATCGTGCTTTTCGCGGCCTCTGGCATCCGTGCAACACCGCTGGATCGACGGCATGTCTGGGCGTTTGTTTTCCAACGTCTTGGCGCCGGCCGGGCGCGGCATGTCTTGAAGCGCCTGAGCCTTGTTCCCTCCCTCCCCCCACGCCATGTCGGCATTTCCGCCCGCGCGGCACCGCGAACGCGTTTCGCCAAGGGTGCGAAACCTTTTGGCTATGCAATTTTTTGGCGTTTGATGCTTGACCGAAATCACGGCATCAAGAACTGTGCTTACGCGCAAGAATTGAGCATTGCGCATACAGCGCGGAAGCCGCTGTCATGGAGGAGGGGACATGAGGAAATTATGCTACGCCTTTGCGGCATTCACCTTGATGCCGGGCCTGGTCTCGGCGCAGGCGATCTATCCGCTGGACCGGGCCACGATCCTTTCGGGATCGAAATTCGACTTCAAGGTGGAACTGCCCGGCATCGCCAAGCCCGAGGATGTCACGGTCACGATCAACGGCAAGCCCTATGACACGGTGCTGGGCGGGACGGCCGAATTCATCGAGAACGAGGATGGCAGCAATGGCTCGTCCCTGCTGTTGCGCGACGTAAGCATCACCGCACCCGGCGATTATACCGTCGAGGCCAGGCTGGGCGATACCGGCAAGACGGTCGGCTGGGAGGTTTTCTCGACGCCCGACACGGCCGTGGCCAAGAATGTCATCTTCTTCCTGGGCGACGGCATGACCGTGGCGCATCGCACCGCCGCGCGCATTCTCTCCAAGGGCAATACCGAGGGCAAGGCCAATGGCCGCCTGGCGATCGACGACCTGCAATACATGGCCTTCATCGGCACATCCAGCCAGGACTCGATCCATAATGACAGTGCCAATACCATGGCCGCCTACATGACCGGCCACAAGTCGGTGGTGAACGCGCTTGGCGTCTATGGCAGCCGGGCGGAAAGCAATTTCGACCATCCGAAGGTCGAGACCATGGGCGAGGCGATCCGCCGCCACACCAAGAAATCGCTGGGCATCGTGACCAATACCGAGGTCCAGGACGCGACGCCGGCGGCGCTGGTGTCCCATACCGTTTCGCGCGACGACAAGCCCGAGATCACCGAGATGCACCTGGCCGTCGGGCCGGACCTGCTGTTCGGCGGCGGTTCGGCCTATTTCCTGCCGCAATCGACGCCTGGCTCCAAGCGCAAGGACGACAAGGACATGATCGCCGCGTTCAAGGACGCGGGCTATGCCCTGGCCACCAGCGCCACCGAATTGCAGCAGGCCGCAGCCGATCACAAGCCGGGCGGCAAGGTGCTGGGCCTGTTCAACACCGGCAACCTGGACACCACGCTGGACATCCGGCAGCTCAAGAAAGGCACGGTCGAGAAGTTCCCCGACCAGCCGCTGGTCGCCGACATGACCCGCGCGGCGCTGGACATCCTGTCCAAGGACGAGGACGGCTTCTTCCTGATGGTCGAGGACGGCCATACCGACAAGATGACCCATGCGCTGGATTGGGAGCGGGCGATCTATGACATGATCGCGCTGGACCAGGCCATCGGCGTGGCACGTGAATTCCAGGAAAAGAACCCCGACACGCTGATCGTCTTCGTCGGCGATCACACGCATGGCCTGTCGATCACCGGCACCGTCGATGACGACAAGCCCGGCGACGAGATGCGCGAGAAGGTCGGCACCTATCAGCATGCGGGCTTTACCAACTATACCGACGAGGATGGCGACGGCTTCCCCGACCGGATGGATGTCTCGAAGCGGCTGATGATGTTCCTGGGTAATTTCCCGGACTATTACGAAACCTTCCGGCCCAAGCTGGACGGTCCCTTCGTGCCCGCCGTGGCCGATGCGAATGGCAAGTTCATCGCGAACGAGATCTACAAGGACGTTCCCGGCGCCGTGCTGCGCGTGGGCAACATCCCCACCAGCATCAATGCCGGCACCCATTCCATCGACGATGAGGTGCTGCAAGCCTCGGGTCCGGGGGCCGAGAAGTTCCGCGGCTATATGGAGAATTCGGACGTGTATCGCGTGCTGGCCGAGGCGCTGGCGCTGGCGCCGCAGGCCAAATGAGCCTATTCTGTCCCGGCCCCGATGGGGCCGGGATATCCATCAGGGGGGGATGAGGTATGACCGCCAAAAAAGACAGTTTTCTGGCTTTTGATGAGCTTTTCGCCAGGATCGGCGTGCTGGGACATGAGTTCTCGGCCCGGCTTGCCGAACTGAGCGGGCAAGAGGTGACGATGCGCGGCCATCTGGCCCCGGTCCGTCACCATGGCGATGCGCATGATGCCGGCCATGACGATGACGGAGTGCTGGTGCTGACACAGGACCCGGTGGCGCCCTGTTCGGATTGCGGCGGCGGCCATGACTGGCCCGACAGCGCCGTCTTCGTCTTTCCCGCCCATTCCGCCGCCTTCACGCAAGGGCTGGTCAGCGTGCGCGGCATTCTGGAACATGGTCCGCTGCGGGTCGGGGATGTGAACAGCCTGGTCCGGCTGCGCGATGCCCGCTGGTCCGAGTAGCCCGGCCATGCTGTCTCGCCGCCGCCTGCTCGCGCTTGGCCTTGGGTTTTGCGCCGCCCGCCCGGCCTTCGCGGCTTTGCCCGAACTGACCTTCGACGAGCTTTACGGCAAGGTCGGCGTGCTGGGGCTGGAATTCTCGCAAAAGGTGCTGGAACTGGAAGGCCAGCAGATCCGCATCACCGGCTTCATGGCGCCGCCGCTGAAGGCCGAGGCGGATTTCTTTGTCCTGGGCAAGGTGCCGATGTCGATCTGCCCGTTCTGTTCGTCCGATGCCGACTGGCCCGACGACATCGTGGTGATCTATCTGAAGGGCAAGCGCACGTTCGAACGCAGCACCGGCATGATCACGGTCGTCGGCCGGCTGGAGCATGGCTCCTGGACCGATCCCGAGACCGGCTTCGTCAGTCTGTTGCGCCTGCGCGACGCCACATTCGGCAACGCCTGATGCTGGAACTTGTGCTGGACGGTCTGCGCCTGCGTTATCCCGACCTTGCCGAACCGGCGCTGGATCTGCCCCGGCTGCGGGTCGCGGCGGGAAGCTCGCTTGCGGTGACCGGCCCGTCGGGCGCGGGCAAAAGCACCTTCATCAATGCCATCACCGGGCTGGAACGCCCGACCGAGGGCTGCGTGCTGTGGCAAGGGCAGGACATCGCCCGACTTTCGGAATCTGGCCGCGACCGCTGGCGCGCGCGCCATGTCGGGCTGGTGATGCAGGATTTCCACCTGTTCCCCGGCCTCAGCGCCGTCGAGAACGTGCTGCTGCCGGCGCGCTTTCGCCATCTGCGCCTGCCTTCGCAACTGCGCGAGCGTGCCGTGGCTCTGCTGGAACGGGTCGGCCTGACGCCGGGCGCGCGCGGGATCGAGACCTTCTCGCGCGGCGAGATGCAGCGCGTGGCGATTGCCCGCGCCCTGCTTTCCGGCCCCGGCGTCATCGTCGCCGACGAGCCGACGGCCAGCCTGGATCCTGGCAGCGGCGCGGCGGTCTGTGCGCTGCTGGTGGCGCTGGCGCAAGAGCATCGCGCAACGCTGATCGTCGTCACCCATGACCAGGCGCTTTCGGGGCGCTTGCAGCGCCGCATCACGCTTGGCGGCGGGCGGCTGGTCGCCGACACCCAGGGGGAATCCGCATGATCCGTTTCGTCCTGGCCGATCTGCGGCGGCTTTGGGCCGGCGTGCTGGTCGTCGTCCTGATCATCGGCTGCGCGACCGGCCTCGGCATGGCCGTCCGCATCGAAGAGCGCGCCCTGCGCCTGGGCAGCGCGCGGGCCGCCGACCGTTTCGACGTGGTGATCGGCGCGCCGGGCAGCGAGACGCAGCTGGTGCTGTCCTCGATCTTCCTGCAACCCTCGCCGTTGACGCTGCTGCCGGGCGAGGTGCTGAAGCGCCTGTCCGAGGATCCCCGCGTGGAATTCGCCGCGCCGGTGGGATTCGGCGATTCCTATTTCGACCATCAGATCGTCGGTACCACCGCTGAATTCATCGCCAAATCCGGTTTCGGCCTGGCGGAGGGGACGAATTTCGGCGGGATTGGGGATGCGGTGATCGGCGCCCGCGTGGCCCTGGCCATCGGCGACAAGATCACGCCCATGCACGGCCTGCCCGGACAGGCGGCCGACGAACATCACGACATCTCTTATCGGATCACCGGGCGCATGGCGCCCAGTTCGACGCCCTGGGACCGCGCGATCCTGGTGCCGATCGAAGGCGTCTGGCGCGCCCATGGCCTGGGCGGTGGCCATGACGGGGGGCATGACGGGGGGCATGACCACGATCACGCCGCCCATGATCACGCCACCCATGATCATGACGACGAAGGCCATGACGACGAAGGCCATGACCAGGCGCATGACGGGCATGAGCATGGGCCGGACCATCTCGGCCCGCCCTGGCCCAGGGATATCCCCGGCGTTCCTGCCATTCTGGTCAAGCCCAAGACCATCGCCAACGCCTATCAGATCCGGGGCGACTACCGGACCGAGTCGACCCTGGCCGTCTTTCCCGCCGAGGTGCTGACCCGGCTTTATTCGACGCTGGGCGATGCGCGGCTGGCGCTGAGCGTGATCGCGTTGGGCACCCAGGCGCTGGCGGCGGCGGCGGTCATCCTGGTCACCATGGCGCATGTGTCGCAGCGCAAGCGCCAGATCGGCGCGCTGCGGGCCTTCGGCGCCCCGCGCCTGGCCCTGTTCGGCATCGTCTGGAGCGAGATTTTGCTGGTGATCGGCGCGGGCGTTGGGTTGGGCGTGGGGCTGGGCTATCTGGCCGCCCGCATCATGTCGACGCTATTCGCGCGGCAAAGCGGCATGGGGCTGCCGGTGACGCTGGAAGGCTCGGACCTGGGATTTGCCAGCCTGCTGCTGGCCCTTGCCGCGCTGATCGCGGTCCTGCCCGCGATCTATGCCTATCGGCAATCTCCCGCCGCCGCGCTGCGCGGTTGATCCGGCGACTGTCCCAGGATTGGCATATCTTATTGTTTTGTAATTGTAATATTCGGAAGATGCCTGACGCATGCGCCCGTGTCGGAAAAAACCCGAAAAGCGGGGCAGAGATCATGGGAAGTTCCATAAATCCAGGATGGCGGGACCGTGCCGCCAAGGCCGGCGCGCTTGCCATTTGCGTCGGCATCACGGCCATGCCGCGGCTTGCCTCGGTGCAGCAGGCGGCAAGCGACGAGACCCGATAGGCTGCGCCGCCTCGGGCGGCGTGACCGAAGATACCGACCTCCCATGCCGTCGGCGATGCGGCGCTGGCGACCGGGCTTCGGCACATATTTGACAATGATTGGATGGCCGACGCGGCCTATGCCAGCTATGCCGAGGTGTTCGAGCCGCAAAGCAACCGGGATGTCTCAGTAAGGTATCTTGATACCGTATGGAACCCGTATCTTGGCGCGGCCGTGCTGAGGGTGAAGAACCCCGATGGGCGGCGATCATGCCCTGGAAATGTCCCTGCGTTCGGTCAAGCCGTTTACCGCCGATCAGCCGGCGGCGCGCTGGGATCAATGGACGGTGGGCGGCGGCCGGCGCTGCGTTCATGGAAGACGAAGCCCAGGAAGTTCAGCAATACCTGCGCCGCCAGGATCGCGGTCGAGCCGCTATGATCATAGTCGGGCGCGACCTCGACCAGGTCGATGCCCACGACCTCGTGGCGGCGGGCAAGTTCCTGAAGCATCTCCAGCACCTCGTAATATAGAAACCCGCCATGGCTGGGCGTCCCGGTTCCCGGCGCGATCGAGGGGCAGAAGCCGTCGATATCCAGCGTCACATAGACCCGAGCGCCCTTGGGGATCCGTCCGATCACGGCCTTCGGCCCCAGCGCCCGCGCCTGCCGCACCGACAGGATGTCCGAGCCCATGGCCCGCGCCGCCTCATAGCCGTCCTTCGCCGTCGAGCTGACATTGCGGATGCCCACCTGGGTCAGCCCGGTGACATAGGGTTTTTCCGCCGCGCGGCGCAGCGGGCTGCCATGGCCGGTGCGGACGCCGTGACGTTCATCCACGAAATCCAGATGCGCGTCGATCTGAAGGATATGGATATCGCCTCGGCCCTCGAATGCCTCGATGCAGGGGATGTTGACCGAATGGTCGCCCCCGATCACCACCGGAAAGGCGCCGGCATCCAGGATCGCCGTCACGCCCGTCCTGATATTGGCGTGGCTTTTCGCGGTGTCGGTATGAACGATGTCCGCATCGCCGATATCGACGATGCGCACGTTGCCGCCCAGATAGGTGCAGTCGTCCTCGTGGTCATAGGCGCCGGCATGGCCGAAGCTGAACAGGGTCGATGCCTCGCGCACCGCGCGCGGCCCGAAGCGGGCGCCGGCGCGGAACTGGGTGCCAAAGTCGAAGGGCGCGCCCAGCACCGCGACATCCGCCTTGATCCGCGACCAGTCGGCGACATAGGGCCGCTTGCCGAAGGTCGAGATGCCAACGAAGGGCAGGTTCAGACGCCCGGTTTCGTAGTCGTGCGCGGAAGGGGTGTCGGACATGCCGTGGCTCCGTCGGAAAGGGATGGGATGGTTCTATGCCAGCCTGTCCCCCAGCGGAACCGCCCATGTCGCCGCAATCCTTGGCCGCAAGGCCGATGCGTGATAGCACCGTTCCAGCGCGGCCCATCCCGGACAGGCGGTTTTCGGACAGGCGGATGACACGGATATTCCTTGAAAGCAGCCATGCCTATCCGGGATGCCGCGCAAGATTGCCCGACAAACTGCCGCCGGACGAGGCCGACATTACGGTAAGCTTCTCTGACGGAACGGACGTGCCGGCCCGGCTGTTTCCCTCGGCCGAAGGCCCACGGGTCGAGATCGCCCGCTATCGCACCGCCGCGGGAAGCGTGATTCCCCGCAAGACCTGGCTTCTGGGACGGGACGACGCGGGGTGGAAAGTGCGGGCAAGGGTGGATTGCGCCTAGATGGCGCGTTCATCCCGGCGCTCCCCGCCATGGCGGGGGCGGCGGGGTTTCTTGCAGTCGGGGGCTATGAAGCGGAAGCGATTGATACGGCTTAAGATGCGCTCGGCCAAGCGGTGCTGCTGATGCGGCGTTCGGTCGGAAACGCCCATTTCGCGCCGGACATCACCGAAGCGAGAGGGGGCTCCGCCGGAGCACCCTTTCAAAAGCCCTTAAGCGTTGAACAGGAAATGCAGCACGTCGCCGTCCTTGACGATATAGGTCTTGCCTTCGACGCGGAACTTGCCGGCCTCGCGCGCGCCGGCCTCGCCCTTATAGGTGACGTAATCGTCATATGCGACCGTCTCGGCGCGGATGAAACCGCGTTCGAAATCGCCATGGATCACGCCCGCCGCCGCCGGCGCCGGCGTGCCTTGGTGGATGGTCCAGGCGCGGGCTTCCTTGGGGCCGACGGTGAAATAGGTCTCCAGGCCCAGCAGGGCATAGCCCGCACGGATCAGGCGGTCCAGCCCGGCCTCGGAAAGGCCCATCTCGCCCAGGAACATTTCGGCTTCGTCGGCGGGAAGCTGGCTGATCTCTTCCTCGATCCTGGCCGAGATCACCACATGGCCTGCGCCCTGGGCACGGGCCATCTCGGCTACGCGCTGGGACTGGCTGTTGCCGGTGGCGGCCTTGTCCTCTTCGACATTGCACACGAAAAGCACGGGCTTGGCGGTCAGCAGTTGCAGCATGCCCCACGCCTTCCGGTCCTCGTCATCGACCGGCACCGTGCGGGCGGGCTTGCCGTCCCCAAGCGCGGCCTGGGCGGCCTTCAGAAGACGTTCCTGGGCCACGGCCTCTTTGTCGCCGCCCTTCAGCTTGCGGGCGATACCCGCCAGTCGCCGCTCGATCGATTCCAGATCGGCGATCATCAACTCGGTCTCGATGGTCTCGGCATCGGCGATGGGATCGACGCGGCCCTCGACATGGGTAACGTCGCCATCCTCGAAGCAGCGCAGGACATGGGCGATGGCATCGACCTCGCGGATATTGGCCAGGAACTGGTTGCCCAAGCCCTCGCCCTTGCTGGCGCCCTTCACCAGGCCGGCGATGTCGACGAAGGTGATGCGGGTCGGGATGATCTGCTTGCTGCCCGCGATCTCGGCCAGCTTGTCCAGGCGAGGGTCGGGCACGGCGACCTCTCCCACGTTCGGCTCGATGGTGCAGAAGGGAAAATTCGCGGCCTGCGCGGCGGCGGTTTTCGTCAGCGCGTTGAACAGCGTCGATTTGCCCACGTTCGGCAGGCCGACGATCCCCATGCGAAAGCCCATGATGCACCCCTTTGCCCCGGTTTTCGCGCTTATTATGGGTCGGTGACGCGCAAGTCCAGTGCCAGGCCGTTGATCTTGGCCCAAGCGCGGGCTAGGGCTTGGCGGAATATCTGGGGGCAGGGCCATGAGCAGAATTGACGACACTTTCGCGCGGCTGTCGGAAACCGGCGGCAAGGCTTTCGTCGCCTATATGATGGGCTGTGACCCCGATTACGACACATCGCTGGCGATCATGCGCGGATTGCCGGGCGCGGGCGTGGACATCATCGAACTGGGCATGCCCTTTACCGACCCGATGGCCGACGGCCCGACCATCCAGGCGGCGGGCCAGCGCGCCCTGGCCTCCGGCGGCACCGTGACCCGCGTGCTTGAGATGGTGCGCGCCTTCCGCGAAGGCGATGCCGCCACCCCCATCGTGCTGATGGGCTATTACAACCCGATCTATGCCCGCGAGGGCGGCGTGGACCGCTTCCTGGCCGAGGCATCGCAGGCGGGCGTGGACGGGCTGATCGTCGTAGACCTGCCGCCCGAAGAAGACGCCGAACTTTGCCTGCCCGCGCAGGCGGCCGGTCTGAACTTCATCCGCCTGGCGACCCCCACCACCGATGATCGCCGCCTGCCGGCCGTGGCGAAAAACACCAGCGGCTTCGTCTATTACGTCAGCGTCACGGGCATCACCGGCGGCCCCGCCGCCAATGCCGCCGAGGTCGCCCCCGAGGTCGCCCGCATCCGCGCCGCCGCGAAGCTGCCGGTGGTGGTGGGCTTCGGCATTTCCACCCCCGAGGCCGCGCAGGCGGTGGCCGGCGTCGCGGACGGCTGCGTCGTCGGCAGCGCCATCGTCAAGCTGATCGGCGAAAGCCGCCCGGTGCCCGAGGTGCTGGGTTTCGTGGCCTCTCTGGCCCAGGGCGCGCATCGCGGGTAGGATCCCGGCGTCCCGGCTGTGCCTGGAAAGGGCAAGCTCTGAAACCGCCCTTGGGCGGCGGGCGAGCGTCGCGGCGTGCCACCTCTCAAAAGGAAGATGCCGGTCTCAGGAAAGGGGCCGCGCGAAAGCGCCAAGGATGATGCGCCTTTTCCTGGTTGCGATGCTTTTCGGCGCCGCCTTGGTCTTGCCCCCGGCGCTGCCCGCACAGGATGCTGGTCAGCAAATATTGCGACCGCACGCCACTTTATCTGCGGTCGCAGATATTTGTCCGACACGGCGTCGATCTTGCCCGGTCCACGCTTGTCGGATGGGTCGACGGAGCCTGCCGGTGGTCGCCCTTTCGTGGCCGGGCGGCGGCGATCTGGCGGATGCGATCGGCCACGCTCTTTCGCGATGGGAGGGGCTGGCGCGATGCGCGTCGGGAATATGGCCCGCCCAAGACCCTTCATGGCGGATGGAAGCGGTGGGGCGCCAAGGGCGTATTCGCCAGAGCGACGCATGACCTGCCGTCCGGGGCCAGTGTCGCAAAGGCGGCGATGACCGACGCGGCATGTCAGAAGGCGCATCGCATCTCGGCAATGGCCGGCATGCATCCCGGCTCAACGTTTCTGTTTCCAGAATTCGAACACCGCTTTCCGCTCTGGCCGCCTTGCTTGAAACCGGCATAGCCGCCAGATTGATGGCACAAGCATTTCCCGCCCGGCCATGGGCGGCCGGATCAAGGATGCAATCATGACCAAACCGAATATCGCCATCATCATCGGCTCGACCCGCGCCACGCGCTTCGCCGACAAGCCCGCCGCCTGGCTGCTGGAAAACGCGCAAAAGCGCGACGACATGCGCTTTGAACTGGTCGACCTGCGCGATTACGACCTGCCGCTGTTCAATGAGGCCGCCTCGAACCTGTGGATGCCGTCCTCGGATCCGCGCGCGGTGAAATGGCAGCAGAAGCTGGCCGAGTTCGACGGCTATATCTTCCTGACCGCCGAATACAACCACTCGATCACCGGCGCGCTGAAAAACGCGCTGGACCAGGCCTACAAGGAATGGAACCGCAAGCCGGCGGCGGCCATGGGCTATGGCGGCGTGGGCGCCGCCCGCGCCATCGAGCATCTGCGCGGCATCGCGGTCGAATTGCAGATGGTGCCCCTGCGAAATGCGGTGCATCTGGGGGGCGGCGATTTCTTCAAGGTCTCGCCTCTGGGCGGGAATGGCGAGATGGCCGAGGTTCAGGCGAACTTGATCTCCTCGCTGAACGCCATGCTGGACGAATTGCTTTGGTGGGCACAGGCGACCGTGGCGCAGCGCGCCAAGACCGCCTGATCCCGGTCGGTGACCCGCAGCCGGGCGGTCCCGCAGGGCCGCCCTTTTCCCGTCAATAGGTTGCCCGTCCGCCCGAAATGTCGAAGACCGCCCCGGTCGAGAAGGCGCAGTCCTCGGAGGCCAGCCACGCGACCAGCGCCGCCGCCTCGGCGGGTTCCAGGAAGCGGTTCATCGGGATCTTGGCCAGCATATAGTCGATATGCTCCTGGGACATCTGGTCGAAGATTGGCGTGCGCGCCGCCGCCGGAGTGATCGCATTGACCAGCACGCCGGTCCCGGCCAGTTCCTTGCCCAGCGATTTCGTCAGCGCGATCAACCCGGCCTTGGACGCCGAGTAATGCGCCGCATTGGGATTGCCTTCCTTGGCCGCGATTGAGGCCACGTTGATGATGCGGCCATAGCCGCGCGCGATCATGCCCGGCACCAGCGCGCGGCAGATCACATAGGGCGCGTTCAGATTGACCTCGATGACCTCGCGCCAGGTGGCGGGGTCCAGATCCCAGGTCTTGCCATTGCCGCCGGTGATGCCGGCATTGTTGACCAGGATATCGACCGGCCCGGCCGCATCGGCCGCCTGCCTGATCTGGGCATCGTCGGCCAGTTCGACCGCGCGGCTGCGGGCCGCGTCGCCCAGCGAGGCCGCCGCCCTGGCCGCCCCATCGCCGTCGCGGTCCCAGATGACGACCCGCGCGCCGCTTTCCACGAAGCGTTTCGCGATGGCGAGGCCAAGGCCCTGCGCGCCGCCGGTGACCACGGCCAGGCGGCCGTTCAGATCGATCTGGTTCATCTCTGCCCCTCCTCCAAGGCGCCTCGGCCGGGTCGCCTAGACCAGGCCGCCATGGCCCAATGACCGGGCCAGCAATTCCAGCTGCTGCGCATCGGCGCGGTCGCGATGGGCGGTGTGGCGTATCCGGGCCAGATGCCGATCCCCCGCAAGCACCGCCTCAAGGATGCCGCGATGCTCGCGATCGGAATCCACGGGCAGGGGGCGCAGCGGCAGGATCATCATGCGGGCGCGATATTGCTGGCCCCAGAAGGCGCTGATCGCATCCTGCAAGCGGCTATTGCCGCAATGCAGGACGATGCGAGAGTGGAATTCGTCGTCCAGGTCCGACCAACGGGCGATGTCGCCCGCCGCCGTCGCGGCCTCCATCTCATCGGGCATGCGGATCAGCGCGGGAATCTCGGCCTGGGGGATGCCGCGCGCGGCGGCCAGTTCCACGGCACGCACCTCAAGCGCCGAGAACACGTCCAGGATATTGCCGAAATCCTGCAAGGACAGCGGCTTGACGGTGACGCCATGACGGGGACGAACCTCGACCAGGCCCTCTTCCTCCAGCTTGATCACGGCCTCGCGGACGGGGGTGCGGGACAGGGACAGAAGCCCGGCAAGCTCGGTTTCCAGCAGCGTGGTGCCGGGCGCAAGCCGCCCGGTCAGGATGCGGTAGCGCAGGTCGTGATAGGCGCGGTCGCGCGCGGGCATCTCGGCCAGGCCATGCAGGCTTGGGGCGGGACGCGCCGCGCGCTGGCGTCTGGGGGGAACCGGATCACGCGGCCGCATCTTCGCTGTCGCGGATATGGGCGCGGATGATCGACTGGAAATCCGGGTCCGCGGCGAAGCCCGCCGCCAGTGCGCGCTCGGGCGCGAAATCCTGCGGCCAGCCCGCGACAATGGTGCGGATGGTCTGGTCGGGTTCGCGCCTGATGCGGGCGACGGCGGCATCGCCCGCCACCGCGCGCAGCGCCTCGATCATGTCGGTGATGCTGACGCACAGCCCCGGCATGGTCAGGCAGCGCCGCACGCCAAGCTGGCCGGTTTCCATGGTCGCTGCGTGCAGCAGGAAGCCCACCGCCGCGTCGGGGCTGGCGACCCAGTGGCGCACGTCGTCGTCAACCGGAAGCACGGCGTCGAGGCCGGCCAGCGGTTCGCGGATGATCCCCGAGAAGAAGCCGGAAGCGGCCTTGTTCGGTTTGCCGGGCCTGACCACGATGGTCGGCAGGCGGATGCCCACGCCGTCGAGGAAGCCCTTGCGCGAATAGTCGTTCAGCAGCAGTTCGCCGATCATCTTCTGCGCGCCGTAGCTGGTCATCGGCGCGGTGATGAAGGTGTCGGTGATCTTGTCCTCGAACGGGGCGCCGAAGACGGCGATGGACGAGGTATAGACCACGCGCGGATGATAATCCGCGCCCTGCGCCCGGATCGCCTCGAACAGGTGGCGGGTGCCGTCCAGGTTGATGGCATAACCCTTGTCGAAATCGGCTTCGGCCTCGCCCGAGACGATGGCGGCGAGGTGAAAGATCACGTCGGGCCGGTCCGCCACCAGGCTTTCGACCGTCGCGCGATCAGAGATGTCGCCCGCGATCTCGGTGACCCTCACGCCCCTGGTCGTGTCCAGCCCGGCCTTCACCACGTCGAAGGCGGTCAGTGCATCCACAGGCTTCCCGCCAAGGGCGCCGTCCCGCAGGATGGATAGCGCCAGCCTGCGGCCCACCATGCCCGCAGCGCCGATGATCAACAGCTTCATGTCCGAACCTTCCTCCTTCGCTCCGATGCTTTATGTATACATTGTTCCATCCGGCGGCGCCAGAGGCTCGATCAGCCCGCGCCCCGCCAGATTGCGCATCAGGGCCGAGGTGCCGAAGCGCCATTCCGGGCATTCGGTCGAAAGCCGCACGGTGTTTTCCAGCACGCCCAGATGCGGCTCACTGATGATCACGCGGTCGCCCGGCTTGTGGGTAAAACCCTGGCCCGGCGCGCCGCGGTCCTTGGTCGGGGCGAAGAGAGTGCCCAGAAACAGCAGGACCCCGTCCGGGTATTGGTGGTGCCGGCCTATCATCTGGCCGACCAGATCCGCCGGATCGCGGCTGATCTGGGACATGGAACTGGCGCCGTCCAGCACGAAACCGTCCTGCCCCTCGACGCGCAGGGTCAGTTCGGCCCGGCGCACGTCGTCCAGGCCGTAGCCCGCATCGAACAGCCGGATCATCGGCCCGATGGCGCATGAGGCGTTGTTGTCCTTGGCCTTGCCCAGCAGCAGCGCCGAGCGCCCCTCGACATCGCGCAGGTTCACGTCATTGCCCAGGGTGGCGCCCTTGATCCGGCCCCGGCTGTCCACGGCCAGCACGATCTCGGGCTCGGGGTTGTTCCAGCGGCTGATCGGGTGCAGGCCCACATCGGCGCCATGACCGACGGCGGCCATGGGCTGGCACTTGGTGAAGATCTCGGCATCGGGGCCGATGCCCACCTCAAGATATTGCGACCAAAGGCCCTCGGTCAGCAGCGTCTCCTTGACGCGGGCGGCCTCGGGCGAGCCGGGCCTGATGCCGCGCAGACTGGCGCCGATGGCCGCACCGATGCGGGCGCGGATCGCCTCGGCGGCATCGGGATCGCCAGCGGCCTGCTCTTCGATCACGCGCTCGACCATCGAGGCGGCGAAGGTCACGCCGCTGGCCTTGATCGCTTGCAGGTCGGGCGGCGCCAGCAGGGTGAAATCGCCGACCGCCTCGCCCGGTATGGCCGCCACATGCGCCGCCGGGTCGTCCAGTTCGATCAGGTCGCGCATGGTCGGCACGGCGCGGGTGGTGATGTCGAAAAGCCCCCCGTCGCGCCGGACGACAAGGCAAGGCCCGATGCCGGGGCGCCAGACGCGGCCGACGAAAAGCCCGGTCGCGGGCAGGTTCGCGAATGCCATCATTTCCCCCAATTCAGCGCCACCGGCTCCAGAGGGCGCACAAGGTCCAGAAGCATCGCCCGCGTCGCCGGGTGCAGCGCCGGAATCGGATGGCGGCTGAAGTCGGAACGGATGACGCCGCCTTCTTTCATCACCGCCTTGGCCGAACGGAAGCCGCATTGCCGGTTCTCGTGGTTCACGGCGGGCAGGATCCGGGCATAGGCCGCCGTCGCCGCCGCCCGGTCGCCCGCCGCCCAATGGGTCAGCACGGGCTTGATCTGGTCGGGGATCATCGCGCTGGTCATGCTGCCCGTCGCGCCCGCGTCCAGATCGGCCAGAAGCGTGATCGCCTCTTCGCCGTCGAACGGGCCTTCGATGGCATCGCCCCCCGCCGCGATCAGCGCGCGCAGTTTCGCCGCGGCCTGAGGGCATTCGATCTTGAACAGCTTCACCTGCTCGATTTCCCGTGCCATGCGGACCAGAAGCGGCACCGGCAGGTCCACGCCCGACAGGGGCGCGTCCTGGACCATGATCGGGATCCCGACCTTCGAGGCTTCGGCGAACTGCTCGAATGTCTGCTCGGCCGTGCCCTTCAGCAGCGCGCCGTGATAGGGCGGCATCAGCATCACCATGGCCGCGCCCAGATCCTTGGCCAGCCGTGCGCGCTGGACCACCAGCGGCGTCGAGTAATGGCTGATCGTGACGATCACCGGCACGCGGCCGGCCACATGCTCCAGCGACAGCCGCGTCAGCGCCTCGCGTTCCGCGTCCGAGATCAGGAACTGCTCCGAGAAATTCGCCAGGATGCAGATGCCGTCGACGCCCTGATCGACCATGCAGTCCAGGATGCGGCGGTTGCCTTCGTCATCCACGGCGCCGCCGTCGTGAAACGCAACCGGCGCGACAGGCCAGATGCCCGAATATCTTGCCATTGCGGCCCCCCCTCCAAACCTGCTGGAACGGTATACCAAAATTCGCGCGGCGCAAGCAGCCCCCTTTCCCAATCGAGAAATCCGGTATACCAAATTCCCGACCCAGCCGACCAAAGGATGCCAGGAGAGGGGATCACGTCATGGGAAACACCCGCGCGAACAAGCGTTTCCGGTCTCAGGAATGGTTCGACAACCCGAACAATCCAGGCATGACCGCGCTTTACGTCGAACGCTACCTGAACCAGGAATACACCCGCGAGGAACTGCAATCCGCCCGCCCGATCATCGGCATCGCGCAGACCGGCAGCGATCTGTCGCCCTGCAACAAGATCCATGTCTTTCTGATGGACCGCATCAAGGCGGGCATCCGCGACGGCGGCGGCATCCCGATGGAGTTTCCCGTCCATCCGATCCAGGAAACCGGCAAGCGCCCTACCGCCGCGCTGGACCGCAACCTGGCCTATCTGGGCCTGGTCGAGGTTCTGCACGGCTATCCGCTGGACGGGGTGGTGCTGACCACCGGCTGCGACAAGACCACCCCCGCCATGCTGATGGGCGCGGCCACGGTGGACATTCCGGCGATCACGCTGAACGGCGGGCCGATGCTGGACGGCTGGTGGAAGGGCAGGCGCGCCGGCTCGGGCACCGTGGTCTGGGAAAGCCGCCGCCTGCTGTCGGAAGGCAAGATCGACTATGAGGAGTTCATGTCCCGCGTCTGTGCCAGCGCGCCCAGCCTTGGCCATTGCAACACCATGGGCACCGCCAGCACCATGAATGCCATGGCCGAGGCGTTGGGCATGTCGCTGACCGGCTGCTCGGCCATTCCCGCGCCCTTCCGCGAACGGATGAACATGGCGTATCTTAGCGGCAAGCGCATCGTGGACATGGTCTATGACGATCTGAAGCCCAGCGACATCATGACCCGCGCGGCCTTCGAGAACGCCATCGTGGTCAATGCGGCCATCGGCGGCTCGACCAATGCGCCGCCGCATCTTCAGGCGGTGGCGCGGCATATGGGGGTGGAACTTGACGTGACCGACTGGCAGAAGGTCGGCTATGACGTGCCGCTTCTGGTGAACATGCAGCCCGCAGGCGAATATCTGGGCGAAAGCTTCTTTCACGCGGGCGGCGTGCCCGCGGTGATGGGCGAGCTGAAAAAGGCCGGCCGCCTGCATGAGGGCTGCATGACCGTCACCGGCGCGACCATGGGCCAGAACCTGCTCGGCTGGGAAAGCCGCGACCTGACGGTGATCCGGCCCTATGACGATCCGCTGCGCGCCAATGCGGGCTTCATCGTGCTGTCGGGCAACCTGTTCGATTCGGCGCTGATGAAGACCAGCGTGATCTCGCCGGATTTCCGGCGCCGTTTCCTGTCCCATCCCGGTGCCGAGGGCGTCCACGAGGCCCGCGCGATCGTCTTCGAAGGCCCCGAGGATTACCACGCCCGGATCAACGACTCTGAGCTGGCCATCGACGAGGACTGCATCCTGTTCATTCGCGGCGTGGGCTGCGTCGGCTATCCGGGCAGTGCCGAGGTGGTGAACATGCAGCCCCCCGACGCGCTGTTGCGGGCGGGGATCAACCACCTGCCCACGGTGGGCGACGGGCGGCAGTCGGGCACCTCGGAAAGCCCCTCGATCCTGAACGCCAGTCCCGAATCGGTGGTGGGGGGCGGGCTTGCCTATCTGCGAACCGGCGACCGGGTGCGGCTGGACCTGAACGCGGGCACCCTGAACGCGCTGGTCGACGACGCCGAATGGCGGGCGCGCCGCGACGCCTGGACGCCCCCCGCGCTGGAATGCCAGACCCCCTGGGAAGAAATCTATCGCAAAGAGGTGGGGCAGCTTGCGCAGGGCGGTTGCCTGGAACTGGCCACCGCCTATCAAAAGACGCGCCGGACCCTGCCGCGCGACAACCATTGATGCCTGACAGCAAAGGAGAGGGCATGAGGAACATCCTGATCACGGGCGGCGGCAGCGGCGTGGGCCGTATCACGGCGCGCCATTTCCTGGAGAATGGCTGGCGGGTCGGGCTGATCGGCCGCCGCGCCGATGCCCTGGCCGAGACCGCCGGCGGCGATCCGAACGCGCTGGTCCTGCCCTGTGATGTGACCGACGAGGCGGCGGTCGACGCGGCCTTCGCCAAGGCGGCCCAGACCTGGGGGCGGCTTGACGTGCTGTTCAACAATGCCGGCGCGGTGCTGATGTCGCGGCTGATCGACGATATCAGCTATGACGAATGGCGCGCGGTGACGGATGTGAACATCTCGGGCATGTTCCTTTGTGCCCGCGCGGCGTTTCGCCAGATGCGCCGGCAGGACCCGATGGGCGGGCGCATCATCAACAACGGCTCGGTCTCGGCGGATGTGCCGCGTCCCGGCTCGGTGCCCTATACGGTTTCGAAGCACGCCGTCACCGGGCTGACGCGCACGCTGTCGCTGGACGGGCGGCCCTTCAACATTGCCTGCGGCCAGGTGGACATCGGCAATGCGCTGACCGATATGGCGCAGGCGATGACCAAGGGCGTGCCGCAGGCCGATGGCTCGATCCGGGTCGAGCCGGTGATGGACGCGCTGCAAGTCGCGCGCGCCGTCTATCACATGGCCGATCTGCCCGAGGGGACGAATGTGCAATGGCTGACGGTGATGGCAACCAACATGCCCTATATCGGGCGCGGATGAGAGGGAGAGGGGCATGACCCGAGTTCTGGCCGTCGGCCGCTATTCCGACCACGACGCGCAGGCCCTGGCCCAGGAATGCGGCGCGCGCCTGCTGGACGGGCTGGACCGGATCGCGGACCTGCCCGCCGACCAGCGCGAGGAAGTGCGCGGCCTGGCCTATATGGGCCACGCGCCCCTGGACGGCGCGGTCATGGACCTGCTGCCCGGCCTGCGGGTGATCGCCAATTTCGGCGTGGGCTTCGATGCCATCGACATCGCGGCGGCCTCGGCGCGGGGCATTGCCGTGACCAATACGCCCGACGTTCTGAACGACGACGTGGCCGACCTGGCCGTCGCGCTGCTGATCGCCCAGTCGCGCCGCATGAACGCGGCCGAGATCTGGATGCGGCAAGGCAACTGGACCCAGGGACAGGGTTTTCCCTTGGGGCGCAAGATGTCGGGCCGCAAGGTCGGCGTGCTGGGTCTGGGCCGCATCGGGCGCGAGATCGCCGACCGGCTGGCGGGCTTCAAATGCAAGATCGAATATTTCTCGCGCAGCGAGAAAAAGACGCCCGGCTGGGTCTGGCACGACGATCCCGTGGCCCTGGCCCGCGCGGTCGATGATCTGGTGATCGCCGTGGTCGGCGGCCCCGAGACCGAGGGCATCGTCTCGGCCGAGGTGATCGCCGCCCTTGGCCCGGACGGGGTGCTGGTGAATATCGCCCGCGGCTCGGTCGTGGATGAGGGGGCGCTGCTGGATGCGCTGGAAACCGGGGCGATCCGGGGCGCGGGGCTGGACGTGTTCCGCTCGGAGCCCGAAATAGACCCGCGCTTCCTGGCTTTGCGGAACGTGACCCTGCTGCCGCATGTCGGCTCGGCCACGGTCGAGACGCGGGCCAGGATGGGCGAGTTGCAGCGCCGCAACCTGATCGCGGTGCTGGACGGCCAGCCCGCCGTCACCCCGGTCAACTGAGGGAGAGCGGCGATGGCCGGGGACACGCTTGCCGAAGCCATCGCCTATGAGTTGCGGCGCGAGATCCTGCGCGGCAACCTGCCCCCCGGCGCCCCGATCAAGGAGCGCGACAATGCCGAGCGTCAGGGCGTCTCGCGCACCCCCATGCGCGAGGCGATCCGCATTCTTGCCAAAGAGGGGCTGGTCGTGCTGCGGCCCCTGCGCAGCCCGGTCGTGGCCGATCCCTCGCTGGACGAGGTGGTGGACCAGGTGCGCGTGCTGCATGCGCTTGAACTTCTGTCCGGGGAACTGGCCTGCGAAAAGGCGAGCGATGCCGAAATCGCCGCCATCGGCCTGCTGAAGGACCGGATCGAGGCGATCTATGGCCAGGCCGATCCGCTGGACGTGTTCGAGCTGGACATGCAGTTTCACGCCGCCATCGTCGCCGCCTCGCATAATACGGCGCTGGCGCAGACGCACGGTTCTTATATGGCGCGGCTATGGCGCGCGCGCTATCTGTCGGCGCGGCGCAAACTCTCGCGAGAGCGGGTGCTGGCCCAGCACCGGGCGATCCATACCGCGCTGGCGGCGCGCGACGCGACCGATATCAAGGCCCGGATCGACGGCCATCTGGGCGCGATGATCGCCAATATCCGCGATCATTTCCACGAAGAAACCGGCCCGATGAAGGATCTGCCAGAAGAATGAGGAAAAGCGGCAATCTGACCGGCATCGTGCTTTTCGCCGGGGCCGTCGCGCTGTTCGCCTCGCTGGATGCGACGGCGAAATGGCTGATGGCGGCGGGGCTTGCGACGTTGCAGGTCGTGTTCCTGCGCTACCTGGGGCATCTGGTGGCGACGCTGGCCGTGACGCTGCCGCGCACCGGGCTGGGCGTCCTGCGCTCGATCAATCCCAGGCTGCAACTCCTGCGCTCGCTTTGCCTGCTGGGCAGCACCGGGCTGAACTTCGTCGCGCTGAGCCAGTTGCCCGTCACGACCGTCACGGCGGTGATGTTCGCAAGCCCGGTCCTGGTCACGCTGCTGGCGGTGCCGCTTCTGGGAGAGCAGGTCTCGGTGCTGCAATTCGTCGCGATCCTGCTGGGCTTCTTTGGCGTGGTGATCATCGTCTCGCCCTGGGAGACGACCTTCGATCCGGCGATCTTCTTTTCGCTGGGGTCATGCGTCTGCACGTCCTGCTATTTCATCCTGACCCGGATGCTGGCGCGCGAGGCGACTGCGACCCAGCAGGTCTGGACCAGCGGCATCGCCGTGCTGTGCCTGGCGCCGCTGGCCCTGATGACCTGGCAGGCGCCGAAAGACGGGCTGACGGTGCTGATGATGTGCATGATCGGGCTTTTCGGCGTGGCCTCGCACAGCCTGGTGACGCTGGCGCATCGCATCGCCGATGCCTCGGTCCTGGCGCCGGTGGTCTATCTTCAACTTCTGTTCTCGGGCATCCTGGGCTGGCTGGTCTTTGACCAACTGCCCGGCGCCTCGACCCTGACCGGGGCGCTGGTCGTCATCGCCGGAGGGGCGCTGCTTTGGCTTTCGGGGCGCCGAAAGAGAATCGCGGCGATCAGGACTTCCGCCGTCTCGATTTCCGAGGAAAAGTCACAACCGAAATAGGAGGAGAAAGATGAAACTTCTGCGCTATGGCCCCGAGGGCCAGGAAAAGCCCGGCCTGCTGGACGGCGAGGGCCTGATCCGCGACCTGTCGGATCACGTGGCCGATATCGCCGGCGAGGCGCTGACCCCCGAGGGGCTGGCCAGGCTTGCCGCGCTGGACCCCGCGTCGCTGCCGCTGGTCCAGGGCAATCCGCGCCTGGGTGCCTGCGTCGGCGATGTGCGCAAGTTCATCGCCATCGGTCTGAACTATGCCGATCACGCCGCCGAAAGCGGCATGGCGGTTCCGTCCGAGCCGGTGGTCTTCAACAAATGGACAAGCTGCATCGTCGGGCCGGATGACGACATCGTCCTGCCCCCCGGCTCGGTCAAATCCGATTGGGAAGTCGAACTGGGTATCGTCATCGGCAAGACCGCGCGCCAGGTCGGCCAGGATCAGGCCCTGGAGCATGTCGCGGGCTATTGCGTGATCAACGACGTGTCCGAGCGCGAATGGCAGCTTGAACATGGCAGCACATGGGACAAGGGCAAGGGGTTCGACACATTCGGCCCGATCGGTCCCTGGATGGTGACCCGCGACGAGGTGCCCGATCCGCAGGATCTGGACATGTGGCTGGAGGTGGACGGCAAGCGTTATCAGGACGGCTCGACCCGGACCATGATTTTCGGCGTGGCCGAGCTTGTGGCCTATTGCTCGCGGCTGATGACGCTGCTGCCGGGGGATGTGATCACCACCGGCACGCCTCCGGGCGTGGGCATGGGGCAGAAGCCTCCGGTCTTTCTGAAGGGCGGCGAGGTGGTCCGTCTGGGCATCCAGGGCCTGGGCGAACAGCAGCAGCGCGTGCGTAAGGGTTGACGGCTGGTCGGGACGGCGGCGGGTCCGCCGTCCCCTTGCCTTTGCGGAGAGAGGGGGGAGAGATGCGGTTTTCCGCGAATCTGGGTTTTCTTTGGGCCGATCTGCCCCTGCCGCAAGCCATCGCGGCGGCTGCGGCTGCGGGGTTCGATGCCGTCGAATGCCATTGGCCCTATGCGGTTGCGCCCGCCGAGGTCGCGGCGGCGCTGTCGGCCGCCGGCCTGCCGATGCTGGGGCTGAACACCCTGCGCGGCAAGCCGGGCGAGAACGGGCTTTCAGCCCTGCCGGGCCGCGAGGCCGAGGCGCGGGCCGAGATCGACCGTGCCATCGCCTATGCCCGCGCGACCGGCTGCGGCGCGATCCATGTCATGGCGGGTTTTGCCGAAGGCCCCGCCGCCGAGGCGATCTTTCTGGCCAATCTGGACCATGCCTGCCGCGCCGCGCCGGACCTGACCATGCTGATCGAGCCGCTGAACCATTATGACGCGCCGGGCTATTTCCTGTCCCGCTCGGACCAGGCGGCGCGGCTGATCGAGCGGGCCGGGCATGAGAACCTGAAGCTGATGTTCGATTGCTATCACTTGCAGATCATGGAGGGCGATCTGACCCGGCGCTTGCGGCGGCATCTGCCGATCATCGGCCATGTCCAGATCGCCGCCGTCCCCGACCGCGGCGCGCCGGATCATGGCGAATTGGATTACCGCCATATCCATGGGGTGCTGCGGGAACTGGGCTGGGGCCGGCCCATCGGCGCGGAATACAAGCCCGCCGGCCCGACCGGCGAGAGCCTGGGCTGGTTGCCGAGTTTGCGCGGGGTTTGACCGCCTGCCCCGGCGGCGCGGCCGCATGGGTATTTGGAAAACGAAGAAGGGGAGGGGGGCGGTGCCTAGCCGGAGGTGCCGGGGAGCGGAACCCGCGCTTTCGCGGCCAGGATCTTGGCCACGGCGGCATCGGCCTCGCGGCCAAGGCCCGCTGCGGCGGCGGCCTGGAAGAGAGCGAGCGCGGCATCGGCCTGCGGCACGGGGGCGCCCAGGCTTTCGGCGGCGCCGGTGACGATGCCCAGGTCCTTGACGAAGATATCCACCGCCGAAAACGGTGTGTAATCGCCTGAGACGACCTGCGGGCCACGGTTCTGGAACATCCAGCTATTGCCCGCGCATTCGGTGATCACCTGTTGCACGCGGGCGAGGTCGAGGCCGGATTTCGCGGCAAGCACCATCGCCTCGGCCATGGCGGCGATATGGATGCCGGCGAGATGCTGGTTGATCAGCTTCATCCGGCTGCCCGCGCCGGGCTGGTCGCCCAGGCGGAAGACCTTGGCCGCGATGGCGTCGAGCGCGGGCTGGATGCGGGTGAAGGCTTCGGGCGGACCCGAGGCCATGATGCTGATCTGGCCCTCGCGCGCCTTGGCCGCGCCGCCCGAGACCGGGGCGTCGATGGCGGTCATGCCCTCTTGTGCGAGCCGGTCGGCGATGGCCTGCATGTCGTCGGGCGTCATCGTGGGGCAAAGGACGAAGACCGTGCCGGGGCGCGCCGCCGCCACCGCGCCATCCCGGCCGAAAAGCACGGCGCGGGTCTGGGCTGCGTTGACGAGGTAGAGAAAGACGGCATCGGCATCGCCCGCCGCCTCGGCCGGGCTGGCGACCGGCACGCCGCCCGCCGCCGCAAGCTCGGCCATGGGCGCGGGGTTCAGGTCCAGCCCGCGCACCGGCAGGCCGGCGCGTGCCAGCGACAGCGCGGCACCGATCCCCATCGAGCCGAGTCCGATCACCGCGGTTTCAAGTTTGTCCATCGGTCCCTCCTTTGGCCCGCTGAGGGGCAGGATCGGCAAAGGCCCCGATCTTGTCAATCGAGCCTGCCCGCCCGCCACCCGGTCGCCCATCCGCCCTGCCGTCAGACATTCACGCTGAGATCGTAATGCATCCGCGCAAGGCCCGGCTCGGTCTGCTCGAAAAGCTCGGGTGAAAGCTGGACTATGGCGGGCAGGTCCTCGAACACGCGGCGCAGGTGCAGGCGCATCAGGGCTTCGGCCTTGTCGGGATCGCGTTCAGCGATGGCCTCGACCACGTTGCGGTGCTGCTCCAGCATCACATCGGGCGGGGTCATGGCCGAGACCAGGTGCCGCACCCGGTCGAGATGGATCTTGAGGCCGTGGAGATGCGTCCAGACCAGGCTTTTTCCGGCGATCGCGGCAAGGGTCGAATGAAACTCCTCGTCCAGGGCGAAGATGGTCTGATGATCGTCCTGGCCCAGCCCCGCCTGAAGGCCCAGAATCCGGTTCAACTGGTCGATCTGCGGCGCCTGTGCCAGTCGGGCGGCGATGCGGGTGATGTCGGCCTCGACCGATTCGCGGATGAAGCGGGTGTCCAGCACCCATTCCATGTTGATCCGGGTGATGAAGGTGCCGCGCTGGGGCCGTACTTCTAGCAGGCCCTCGCCCGCCAGGCGGATGAACGCCTCGCGCACCGGCTGGCGGGACAGATCGTATTGACCGGCCACGTCCTGTTCCGACAGGCGCTGACCAGGCTGCAATTCGCCGCTGATGATGCGCTTGCGCAGCGCGGCATGCATCTGGGCCGCTGCCGGCAATTCCGATACGGCGGCAACCGGCGCGCGCGCAGGTGGCTGCTGGGGGATATTGGCGGCTTCGGAACTCATGGCATCCTCCTGCTGAGGCCATTTCGGCTTAGGCGGGGGCGGGCGTCAACCATCTGGGTTGCCGCCGAAGCTTAGCGATGTGGTCTGGCGATAGATCTGGCCCAGCGGCAACAGCGCGCTGGGATATTGCGGATGGTTCGGCGCGTCGGGCCAAAGCTGCGATTCCAGCGCGATCCCGGCATGGGGCTGATAGGGGCGGCCGGACAGACCGGAAGGGCCGGGGCGGATATGATGGCCCGCATAGACCTGCAAGCCCGGCTCGGTCGAGGCGATGTCCAGCGTCAGGCGGCGGCTGCGCAGCCGCGCGGCCGGACGCAATTCGCGCGACTTGCGCGGATGAAGGCAAAGATTGTGGTCGATGACCGGACCCGACAGCCGTTCGGCCAGAAGGGTGGGCTGGCGGAAATCCATATGGCTGCCCTGGACCGGCGCGGGCGCGCCCAGGGGGATTCCCCATTCGTCCACGGGCAGATATTGCGTCGCGGGCGAGCTAAGCCGGTGCTGGGCGACGGTTCCGGTGCCGTCCAGGTTGAAATAGCTGTGCTGGGCGAAATTGCACAGGGTGGTGTCGAGCGCGCTGGCCAGAATCTCGATTTCGAGGCGGGGGCCTGGTTGGATGCGGTAGCTCGCCCGCACCAGGAGCGCGCCGGGAAAGCCCATATGACCCTCTGGCAGCCGGTCCGAGAACGAGATATGGCCCCGGCCCAGATCCACCCGGCGCCAGTTGCGGCTGCCGCTGCCGTCGCTGCCGCCGTGAAGGGTGTTGCGCCCCGCCTCGTTGCGGTCGAACTGGTATTGCCTGCCGTCGATCCCGGCGCGGCCATGGGCGATCCGGTTCGCCATCCGCCCGACGATGGCGCCGAAATAGCGGCCATGGGCGGTCAGGTAGGGGACCAGTTCGGGAAATCCCAGCACCAGCGGATGGTCCACGCCCGCCAGCCGCAGGTCGATCAGGCTTGCTCCCAGCGTCATGACCGAGATGGTCATGCCATGGGCGCTGATCGTGCTGCTGTGCACCTCGCTTCCATCGGGAAGGGTGCCGAACAGGGTCATGGCAGGATGATCCGAGGCTCGGGCAGGCCGCGCGTGCCGGGCGGGGGCAGGATATGCCAGCTTTGGCCGTCCTGGGGGCCGTCCAGCCCCTCGGCCGCGCTGGTCAGCAGGATCTGGTCCAGCGCCTCGCCCATGAAGGCGGGGCAGGTGGCTTGTTTCGCGGGGATCGAAACCTCGGCGATCTGGCGCCCGTCCGGGGCGTGGCAGACCAGCCGGCCCGTGCTCCAGCGGGCGTTCCAGAAATTTCCCGCCGCATCGGTGACGGCGCCATCGGGAAATTCGTCGCTGCCCGAGAAGTCCAGGAACACCTGGGGATCGGCGGCGGGCCAGCCCTCGGCATCAAGGGTCTGGCGAAAGACCGCCTGGCGGGCGGTGTCGGCGAAATAGGCCAGGCTGCGATCCGGCGCGAAACAGATCGCATTGGGGATGGAGATGCGGTCGTGCAGGCGCCGCAATTCGCCGCGATGAAAGCGATAGATCGCCCCTTGCCGCGGCGCCGCGTCCAGCGCCATGGTGCCGATCCAGAAGCCGCCCCAGGGATCGGTCCGCCCGTCATTCGAGCGGGTGCGGGGATTGTCGGCCTCAAGCGGGGTCAGGACGCGGCTTTCGCCGGTTTCCAGGTTGAAATCCAGCAGGGCGGTCGCGCTGGCGATCAGCAGCCGGTGCGTGTCGATCCAGCCCGCGGCCGAAACATGGTCGTCAAAGCGCCATTCCAGTTCCCGGCCGTCATGGCGGCTAAGCAGGCGGCGGCCCAGGATGTCGAACCAGAACACCTGCCGGCGCTGAGGATGCCAGAAGGCGCCCTCGCCCAATTCGCATCTGCGCGGATCGAAGAGGCTTTGCTTCATGTCAGGTTTGCCTCATGTCAGGGCGGCGACCATCTCGCGGGCGCGGGCGCCCACGGCCTCGGCGCTGTCGCCGGGCTTGTAAAGCGCGCCGCCGATGCCGAAGCCCTGCGCCCCCGCCGCGAACCATTCGGCGAAATTCGAAGGCCCGACGCCTCCCACGGCATAGACCGGGATGTCGGGGGGCAGCACGGCACGCAGCGCCTTCAGCAAGACGGGACCGGCGGTGTCGGCGGGAAAGAGCTTCAGCCCCGTCGCGCCCGCCTCGATCGCGGCAAAGCATTCGGTGGCGGTAAAGACGCCGGGATAGCTCTCCATCCCCAGATGCCGGGCTTCGGCGATGACCTGGGGGTTCATGTTGGGCGACACGATCATGCGTCCGCCCGCGTCGGCGACCTGCACCACCTGTTCGGGGCGCAGGACCGTGCCAGCGCCGATGATGGCCTGCCCAGAGAAGCTGGTCGCCATCAGGCGGATGCTTTCCAGCGGATCGGGCGAATTCAGCGGCACCTCGATCCGGTCGATCCCCGCCTCGATCAGCGCGGCGCCGACCGGGATGGCTTCCGAGGGCGTCAATCCGCGCAGGATGGCGATGATGGGTTGGGTCATGCTGTCTCCAAGGCTAGGGCGGCGGCGGAAAGGCCCGCCAGGACCAGGGCCGCGCCATCCAGTTCGTAGGCATCGCCGCCCGCTCGGGTCAAGCCCTGGACATAAAGCCCCGCAAGTTCCGCCGCCCCGATCACCGCCACCCGGCGATCCTGCCACAGCATCCGCGCCGCCGCGATTTCGGCCCCGATCAGCAGACCCGAGAGACGCCCGGCCGCCTGTTTTGCGCCAAGCCCTTGCAGCAGCGCCGCCGCGCGCAGCGGGAACAGATGCAGGGGCAGGGTTTCGGGTTGCTCCAGCGCATGGGTCAGCGCCGCGCGGAAGGCATCCGCGTCCAGGCCGGCCGCGCCGATGGTCAGGCGTAGGACCGATTGCCGGGTCAGCAGGGCATAAAGCTCTCCGGTCATGAAGGTGTGAAAGCCCGTCACCTGGCCATTCTGGATCGCGACCCATTTGCAATGGGTGCCGGGCAGGCAGAGCGTGCCCCGGAAATCGGGGTTCAGGGCCAGGAAGCCCGCGATCTGGGTTTCCTCGCCGCGCATCACGTCGGGCGGATCGGCCTGGGACAGTCCGGGCAGGATATGGACCAGGATGCGCGGATCGCGCAGCGGTGGCCGGGTCGCGCGCAGCGGGTCCAGGGGCGGGCAGGGGATGGCGCGATATTCCGCCTCGGCCCAGCCGGTGCGGGCGCCGACCATGCCGCAGGCGACGACCGGGACCGGGGGCGCATCCGAGGGGGGCAGCCAATCCGCGATCAGGTCCAGCAGGGCTGGCTCGAACCCGTCCGGGGTCAGTCCGCCCATGCCCTGATCCGAGGCGCGGCTGTCCAGCGCCCGCGCCCCCGCCATCGCCCAGGCCCGCAGCCGGGTCGTGCCCCAGTCAACGGCGATCCAGCCGGGGGCTACCATTGGAACGGGGGCTACCATTGGAAGCCTTCGGTCTGCACGCGCCGGCCCAGCATCATCGCATCGGCGACATGGCGGAAAGGGGCCAGGTCCACATCGCTTTCGCCCCGCGCGATCAGTTGCGCGAACCGGGCATAGATGCGGTCGTATTCCCCCGAGAGCGAGCGTTCGGCCGCGATCGGCTGGCCGTCGATGACGACCGTGGCGCCGCCCTGCGACAGTTCCAGCAGGCCGCGATCCGTCTGGATGCGCATGTCCCAGGTCTGGGTGCCGGTTTCGCGAAAGTCGAAATCCAGATCGACCGGCGCGCCCTCCTCGGTCAGCATCCTCAGCCGCGCGGCGATGGGCGTGTCGCGGTTTTCGGGGAATTCCAGCACCGCCTCGGTGGTGTAAAGCGCGACCGGCAGGATATGGGTCAGGATCGAATAGGCGTTGATGCCGGGATCGAAGACGCCGGTGCCGCCGGGGGCGAAGATCCAGTCCTGGCCCGGATGCCAGCGCCGCACATCCTCGCGCCAGGTGACGGTAAGGGCGGTGACGTGCTTGTCGGCCAGCCAGGCTTTCGCGCCCGGAATGCCCGGCGCGAACTGGCTGTGCCAGGCGGCGAACAGCACCCGTCCCTGTTCGGCGGCGATGCGTCGCAGGGTCATCACCTCGGAAACGGTGGTGCCCGGCGGCTTTTCAAGCAGCACATGCTTGCCCGCCAGCAGCGCCTGCCGCGCCACGGCAAAGCGCACCTGCGGCGGCGTGCAAAGCGAGACCGCCTGAACCTCTGGCCGCTTGCGCAGGAAATCGTCCAGATCGGCGAAGCTTTCGACCCCATCGGCGCGGTTCACCGGATCGACGGTGGCCGCCAGGGTGAACACGCCCGAGCCGTCCAGCGCCGCGCGATGCTGGTCCCGCGCGATCTTGCCGAACCCGATGATGGCCAGGTCGATGCCCGTTTCCTTAATGACTGTCACGGCCCACCCCGCTTCCCCGGCAGCCCTTCAGAAAGTCGAAATCCGCCCCGGTATCCGCGCCCTCGACATGATCGTGGAACATGCGGGCATAGCCGCTGGCGGGCGGATCGGCGGGCGGGGTCCATTCGGCCAGGCGCCGGGCGATCTCGGCATCGGGCAGGTCCAGATGCAGGCGCCGCTCGGGCACGTCCAGCTCGATGAAGTCGCCGGTCCGCACGATGGCCAAAGGCCCGCCCCGCGCCGCCTCGGGCGAGGTATGCAGGACCACCGTGCCATAGGCCGTCCCGGACATGCGCGCGTCGGAAATCCGCACCATGTCGGTGATGCCCTTTTTCAGCACCTTGGGCGGCAGGCCCATATTGCCGACCTCGGCCATGCCGGGATAGCCGCGCGGGCCGCAGTATTTCATCACCATGATGCTGTTTTCGTCGATGTCTAGGCTGTCGTCGTTGATCCGCGCCTTGTAATCGTCGATGTCCTCGAAGACCACGGCGCGGCCGCGATGGCGCATCAGATGCGGGCTGGCGGCCGAGGGTTTCAGGACCGCGCCGTCCGGCGCCAGGTTCCCGCGCAGGACCGCGATCCCGCCCTGCGGCGTCAGCGCCTTTTCCACCGGCAGGATCACGTCGGGATTCCAGTTCCGCGCCTCGTTGACCTCGTTCCAGATGGTTTCGCCCGAAACGGTCAGGGCGTCGCGATGCAGCACGCCGGCCTCGCCCAGGCGCTTCAGCACCACGGGCAGGCCGCCGGCATAGAAGAACTCTTCCATCAGGTATTTGCCCGAGGGCATCAGGTTCACGATGGTCGGAATGTCGCGCCCGCAGCGGTCCCAGTCGTCCAGCGTCAGATCCACCCCGACGCGTCCGGCCAACGCCAGAAGATGGATCACGGCGTTGGTCGATCCGCCGATGGCGCCGTTGGCGCGGATCGCGTTTTCGAATGCCTGCCTGGTCAGGATGTCGCTGGGCTTCAGATCGTCCTTGACCATCTGCACGATGCGCCGGCCGGTCAGTTGCGCCATGACGCGGCGGCGGCTGTCCACCGCCGGGATCGCGGCATTGCCCGACAGCGCCATCCCCAGCGCCTCGGCCATGCTGGCCATGGTGCTGGCGGTGCCCATGGTGTTGCAGGTCCCCGACGACCGGCTCATCGCCTGTTCGGCCTCCAGGAATTCGTCCTGGGTCATCTCGCCGGCCTTCACGGCCTCCGAGAATTTCCACAGATGCGTGCCGGACCCGATCCGTTCGCCCTGGAACCAGCCGTTCAGCATCGGCCCCCCGGTCACCACGATCGAGGGGATGTCGGTCGAGGCCGCGCCCATCATCAGGCTGGGCGTGGTCTTGTCGCAGCCGACCATCAGCACCGCGCCGTCGATGGGCTGGCCGCGCATCGCCTCCTCGACCGCCATGGCGGCAAGGTTGCGATACATCATCGCGGTCGGGCGATAGGTGTTCTCGCTGGCGGAAAACACCGGCACCTCGACCGGAAAGCCGCCGGCCTCCCAGACGCCGGCCTTCACCTTCTCGGCCAGTTCGCGCAGATGGCCGTTGCAGGGCGTCAGGTCGGTCCAGGTGTTCAGGATGCCGATCACCGGGCGGCCGTCGAACAGGTCGTGCGGATGGCCCTGGTTCTTGAGCCAGCCGCGATGATAGATCGTGTCGCGCGAATTGCCGCCATACCAATGCTGCGAGCGCAGCTTGCGCGGCCATTCAGCGGGTTTGAAGGTCATGATTTGCTCTTGTTCGATACGTCGAAGATGACGGCGGCCATCAGCACCAGGCCCTTGATGACCTGCTGATAGTCGATGCCGATGCCCAGGATCGACATGCCGTTGTTCATCACCCCCATGATGAAGGCGCCGACCACGGCCCCGATCACGGTGCCGACCCCGCCCGCCATCGAGGCGCCGCCGATGAAGACCGCCGCGATCACGTCAAGCTCGAATCCGACGCCGGCCTTGGGCGTGGCCGAGTTCAGCCGCGCCGAGACGACCAGCCCGGCCAGAGCCGCCAGCATCCCCATGTTCACGAAGGTCATGAAGACCACGCGCTCGCTGTTGATGCCCGACAGCTTGGCTGCCTTGGCATTGCCGCCGATGGCATAGATGCGCCGGCCGATGGTCGTGCGTTCGGACAGGAAGGCGTAAAGGGCGACCAGCACCGCCATGACGATGAAGACGTTGGGCAGGCCGCGGAAATTCGCCAACGCCCAGGTCATCCAGGCCAGCGCGATGAAGATCAGCGCGTTCTTGGCGACGAAAAAGGGGAAGGGCTCGTCCGCGATGCCCACGGCCTCTTCGCGCTTGCGGTTGCGGATCTGGATCCACAGGATCACCAGCGCCGCCGCCCAGCCCAGGATCAGTGACAGCGTGTTGGGCTTGTCCGGCCCGAACAGGTCCGGGATGAAGCCCGAGGCGATCATCTGGAACTCGCGCGGGAAGGGGCCGATGGACTGGCCCTGCAAGACCCACATGGTCAGGCCGCGAAAGACCAGCATCCCCGCCAGGGTGACGATGAAGCTGGGGATCTTCCAATAGGCGATCCAATAGCCCTGTGCGGCACCGATCAGGCCCCCGGCGACCAGCGCCAGCACGACCACCACCGGCACCGGCAGGCCCATGCGCACGATCATCAGCGCCGCCAGCGCGCCCACGAAGGCCGCGACCGATCCGACCGACAGGTCGATATGCCCCGCCACGATGATCAGCAGCATGCCGACCGCCATGATCACGATATGGCTGTTTTGCAGGAACAGGTTGGTCAGGTTGACGGGGCGGAACAGGATGCCGCCGGTCACGACCTGGAAAAAGGCCATGATGATGATCAGCGCGAACAGGATGCCGTATTCGCGGATGTTGCGGCGGATGAAGCCAAAGGTATCGCCCCCTTTGCGGGCTTCGGTCGCGGTGTCAGACATGGGCTGCCTCGGTTTCGAGCTCTTCGGGAGAGATGTCATCCTCGGTCAGGTCGTGACCCGAATTGATGATGATCTCCATGATGCGTTCCTGCGTGGCCTGCGAGGTGGGCAGGTTGCCGACCAGCCGCCCCTCGTTCATGACCAGGATGCGGTCGGTGATGCCCAGAAGCTCGGGCATTTCCGAGGAAATCACGATGATCGACTTCCCCGCCGCCGCCAGGTCGCGGATGATGGTATAGATTTCGTATTTCGCGCCGACATCGATGCCGCGCGTCGGCTCGTCCAGGATCAGGATTTCCGGTCCCGAGAACAGCCATTTCGCCAGCACCACCTTCTGCTGGTTGCCGCCCGACAGGTTCACCGTCGCCTGGTCGACCGAGGATGAGCGGATGTTGATCTGCTTGCGATAGTCGCGCGCGACCTGGCCTTCCTTGTGGCGGTCGATCACGCCCTTGGGTGCGACGCCGGGCAGGTTCGCCAGCGGGATGTTGCGCTTGATCGTGTCGATCAGCACCAGGCCCAGCGATTTGCGGTCCTCGGTCACATAGGCCAGCCCCGCCTTGATCGCCCTGGGCACGGTCGAGACATCGACCTCGCGCCCGTGGATCTTGACGCTGCCCTTGCGGAATTCGCCCATCGAGCGGCCGAAGATCGACATCGCAAGCTCGGTCCGGCCGGCGCCCATCAGGCCCGCGATGCCCAGAACCTCGCCCCGGTGCAGATCGAAGCTGGCGCGGTCCACCATCGGGCGGCCGTCGCGGCCCGGATCGGCCACGGTCCAGTCGCGCACCTGCATCACCACCTCGCCGATCTTCGGCTCGCGCGGGGGATAGCGGTCGCTCATCGAGCGACCCACCATGTCCTTGATGATCTGGCTTTCCGGCACCATCCCCTGATGATGGGCCACGGTCGCGCCGTCGCGGATCACCGTGATGCTGTCGCAAAGCTGGCTGATCTCGTTGAGCTTGTGCGAGATCATGATGGCGGTCATGCCCTCGTCGCGGAAGCTGGCCAGAAGCCGCAGCAGCGCCGCCGAGTCGTTTTCGTTAAGCGAACTGGTCGGCTCGTCCAGGATCAGCAGATCGACCTTTTTCGACAGCGCCTTGGCGATCTCGACAAGCTGCTGCTTGCCCATGCCAAGCGCGCCGACCTTGGTTTCCGGGCTTTCGCGCAGCCCCACCTTGGCCAGAAGCTCGGCGGTGCGGCGGTTCGTCTCGTGCCGGTCGATGACCCCGCGCGAGGCGATTTCGTTGCCCAGGAAGATGTTCTCGGCAATCGACATCTGCGGCACCAGGGCAAGTTCCTGGTGGATGATGACGATGCCCTGCGCCTCGCTGTCATGGATGCCGCGAAAGGCCATGGGCTTGCCGTTGTAAAGGATTTCCCCCCGATAGTCGCCATGCGGATAGACGCCTGAAAGCACCTTCATCAGTGTGGACTTGCCGGCGCCGTTCTCGCCGCAAAGGGCGCGGATCTCGCCCCGGCGGACCACCATGTTCACATTGTCGAGGGCTTTCACCCCGGGGAATTCCTTGGTGATGCCTCGCATTTCCAGAATGGCATCCATGGTTGCGCCTCCCTCGCGTTCCGTGGAAACACGCCGCCGGATCGGCTCCGGCGGCGCAAATGGCTTACTTGAGCTGTTCGGCCTTGTAATAGCCCGAGCCGACCAGAATCTCCTCCACATTGGTCTTGGTCACGGCCACCGGCTCAAGCAGATATGACGGGACGACCTTGACGCCGTTGTTATAGGTTTTGGTGTCGTTCACCTGCGGCTCTTCGCCCTTGATCATGGCGTTGACCATGCCGACGGTGACTTTCGCCAATTCGCGGGTGTCCTTGAAGATGGTCGAATACTGCTCATCCGCCAGGATCGACTTGACCGATTGCAACTCGGCGTCCTGGCCGGTGACGATGGGCATCTTCAGATCGCCCGAGCCGTAGCCCACGCCCTTGAGCGAGGACAGGATCCCGATCGACAGCCCGTCATAGGGTGAAAGCACGCCATTCACCTGCTTGTCGGTATAGTTCGCGGACAGGATGTTATCCATGCGCGACTGCGCGGTCGCCGGATCCCAGCGCAGCGTGCCGACCTTGTCCATGCCCGACTGGCCCGAGGGAATCACGATTTCGCCGGAATCGACCAGCGGCTGGATCACCGACATGGCGCCGTCATAGAAGAAATAGGCGTTGTTGTCGTCCGGGCTGCCGCCGAACAGTTCGACATTCCAAGGCTTGGTGTCGGGGAAACGTTCTTTCAGGCCGTTGACCAGGGTGGTCGCCTGCTCGACGCCCACCTTGAAGTTGTCGAAGGTGGCGTAATAGTCGATGTCGGGCGTGTCGCGGATCAGCCGGTCATAGGCGATGATCTTGACATCCGACGCCTTGGCGTTGGCCAGCGCGTTCGACAGCGTGGTGCCGTCGATGGCCGCGATCACCAGCACGTTCACGCCCTTGGTGATCATGTTCTCGATCTGGGCAAGCTGGTTGGGGATGTCGTCATCGGCATATTGCAGGTCCGTCGTATAGCCGGCGTCCTGGAACTGCTTGACCATGTTGTTGCCGTCGTCGATCCAGCGGGCCGAGGTTTTGGTCGGCATCGAGATCCCGACCATGCCTTCGGCCGCGGCGATTCCCGGCACCGAAAGCGCCGCGACCGAAGCGGCCGCCAGCGCGAATTTGCGAAGACTGAACATTGTTTCCTCCCGTTCACGGGCACGGCGGAATGCGGCGCTGTCGGCGCCTTGTCATCCTGACCGTGCTTTCCCCCCTTCAGGCGGGCAGAATCTGATCTTGCCCGCAGCGACGGCTTGCGCCGCCCGCATGGCCCCAAGCTAGACCGCCGGTGTGAGGACAGTCAATTTTGCTTTGCGCGGTCGGTAAATCTTTTACGATTCGCGGCGGACGTGTCTTGCGTCACGGGAAAACGCCCCGCCCTGGGGCGGGGAAAACGGTCGGCCAGGCCGCCGCGCATTCAGGCGCGCAGGTCCGCCCAGTCGGGATGCCGGTCGAACTGGGCGCGCACATAGGAACAGGCCGGGACGATTCGCAGCCCTTTGCGCCGGGCATCGGCGATCAGCCGCTCGACCAGCGCGCTGGCGATGCCCGAGCCGCGCAGGCTGGCCGGCACATAGGTGTGATCCGCCACGATGGTGCCCGGCCCGGCGGCGCGCCAGGTCAGTTCCGCCTCGTCCCGGCCCGGACCCAGGGTCGCGAAATAGCGCCCGGATCGGCCGTCATCCTGGTGAAGAACGGTAAGGTTCGGCTGCGACATGGATCAATCCGGATTGCCGTCTGGTGGCGTCTTGTCCTGCCGCTGATTATCGGCGAGCGGGGGCCGCCAGCCGTCAGGCCATTGTGCCTTGAGCGGCGGGGTGCCGGAAAACGGCGGCTGGAGCATCTCGCGCATCATTTCGAGCGCCGCCAGTTCCAGATTTCGCAACCGCTCCATCTTAAGAGCGATCCGCCGCTGGGCGATGGCCCTGTGCATCTTTCCCGAAGCTGAGGCTGGCACGGGCTGGCCCTCATTGTTTTCAACTCGGGTCAAACGCGGCTCTTGTGGGCAGGGTTCCCGCGCCCGAGGCGGGTTCTCAAGATTATTTCGGCCCGGCGCGGAATGGTGCGCCGGGCCGGGTGTTCAGGCCAGGAGTTCAGGCCCGTTCGGAATATTCGAAAAGCTCGGTATTGACGACGATGCGTTCATCCGTGCCGACGAAGGGCGGGATCATCACGCGCACGCCATTGTCCAGGATCGCGGGCTTGAAGCTTTTCGCGGCCGTCTGTCCGTTCAGCACGGGCTCGGTCTCGACCACCTTGCAGACGACCTTCTGCGGGATGCGGACGGAAAGCGCCTCGTCGCCGTAATATTCCACGGCGGCCATCATGCCGTCCTGAAGGAAGGGCCGGCGGTCGCCCAGCAGGTCGGCGTCCAGTTCGGTCTGCTCGAAGGTCTCGCTGTCCATGAACACCAGCTTGCCGTCGGTCTCATACAGGAATTGCTGGTCCTTGAACTCCAGATGCACCTGTTCGACCTTGTCCTCGGAACGGAAGCGCTCGTTCAGCTTGCGGCCGTCGCGCAGGTTCTTCAACTCGACCTGGGCGAAGGCGCCGCCCTTGCCGGGCTTGACATGGTTCACCTTGACCGCGCCCCAAAGTCCGCCGTCATGTTCCAGAACGATGCCCGGCTTGATTTCATTGCCGTTGATCTTGGCCATTTTTCAACCTTGTGTTTGATGCAATCCGGCGGGCCTAAGCCTTGAACCGCGATTTTGCGCACCTATATCCACCCACGCGGTCCAAGGCAACGCAGGCACTGTTGCGATATTGTCAAGGGGGCGGGTGGGGCCACGGTCGGCTTGACGCTGATGCTTTTCGTGGGCTAACCGTGGAATCTTGGAGGGGTTGCATGGAACGCATGGCTGTCATGAGGCAGGGCCCATACCGAATCAGAGCCGGGATCGGATAAGCCGACCGGACACACCGTATTGGCGACCAAAAAGACAGGGCAGGGGCCTTGTCCTATGCGGACTGCAAGAAAAACAGGATTAAGAAGAAAATGCGCGATTTCGTGGATGGCTCGGCTTTCAATTTCGAACAGGGGCAACGTGCCCGCAAGCTTTTTGCCGCCGTTGTGCTGGCTGCTCTGGACGATGCCATCGCGGATGACAAAAAATATGGCAACGGGCCTGATCAGATTGCACGTTGGGCACGCTCGCGCGACGGTCGCGAGGTTCTGTCCTGCGCGGGAATCGATCCCAATGAGCGTGTGGTCAAGGGCCTGATGGAGTTCGTGGCCAAGGGCGTGCGCACCTCGGTCGCGCTGTCGCGCGAGGAATCCGAGCGCCGCCATGCCGCCGAAGAGGCCGACGCCGCATAAGCGCAGCGGTGTCGCGTGGGTTGGGCCGTCCTTCGGGGCGGCCTTTTTTGTTGGGGCGGCCTTTTTGCTTGGGGTCGGCGCGGATGCTTGTCGTTCTCCCGGATCAATCCCTTGGGATTATGGTAACCACGCATTCATCGTTCGTGCCGAGGCCCGCCTTGCTGCATTGAGGTGCGGTCAGGTTGAAGAAAAATACGTCCGAACCCTTGCCCCAAGGGCGGATGCTTCGCCTGAATGGCCCCGTGTCGTTCAGCCTGACATCGGCCGGAAAGGTCACCGTCCTGCCCCGCATGTATTCCGATCTTACGACGACATACCGAGGAAGAAACTCTTCCTTGCGGAGAATCCTTGCCAAGAAGGAGATGTGCGCCTCGTCCATCCGGTCACCTTCTTGCGCAAGGGCCCCGCCTGGCACTTTATCGTAAACCAGAACCATATGACGGAAAATGATTAAAAGCGCGACCGTTACTGGAACAGATGCAGGATCAGCGGCGCGATGATCGCGGTCAGCACGGCGTTCAACCCCATGCCGATGCTGGCGAAGGCGCCAGCGGTGTCATTGACCTGAAACGCCCGCGCGGTGCCGATGCCATGGGCGGCGACGCCCACCGCAAGACCCCGCGCCCGCCAGTCGCGCACACCCAGCAGGTTCAGCAGGGGCGTCGCGATGACGGCGCCGAAGATGCCGGTCAGCAGCACCAGGACGGCGGTGATCGTCGGCTCTCCGCCCAGGCTTTCGGCGATGCCGATGGCCACCGGCGCCGTGGTCGATTTCGGTGCCAGGCTGGCCAGCATCATGTCGGACAGGCCGAACGCCTTGGCAATCGCCAGGACGGAGATGACGGCGGTCAGCGACCCCGCCACCAGCGCCGCGATCAGCGGCAGCGCCGCCTGCCGCAGCCGGGGCAGGTTGTCGTAAAGCGGCATTCCCAGCGCGACCGTGGCCGGGCCCAGCATGAAGTGGACGAATTGCGCGCCCTCGAAATAGGTGGCGTAGCTGGTGCCCGTGATCCCCAGCCCCAGCGCCAGCAGGATCACCGCGACCAGCACCGGATTGGCCCAGCTTTGCCGCCCCATGGCGCGAAAGAAGCGGTCGCCCGCCCAATAGGCCAGCAGGGTCGCCGTCAGCCACAGCAGCGGTCCCTGCGTCAGATAGGACCAGATCAGGACCGGATCCGTCATTCCTCGGTCCGCCCGGTCAGGCGTGCGACCCAGGCAAAGACCAGCGCCCCGGCCCCGATGGCCAGCGCGGTCGAGAGGGTCAGCGCCACGGCGATCGCCAGCCCGTCGCTGCGGAACTGGCCCAGATGCGCGACGATGCCCACGCCCGCCGGCACGAAGAACAGCGACAGGTTCCCCAGCAGCCCGCGCACGACCGGGCGCAGCATCGTGGCCAGCGCGGGCCGCAGGTGGCAGGCCGCGACCAGCAGCACCAGCCCGATCACCGGCCCCGGCAGTGGCAGGCCAAGCCCGCGCGCGGCGATTTCGCCGATCAGTTGGAAGCACAGAAGGATGGCCAGCGCGGGGATCATGGCCGCAGGTTAGCATTTGCCCCGCCCCCTTTTGAACCCTTAAACCTTGTGGATAAGCCCGCGCCTTGGCCAAGATATGGGGTTGCGGTTGACTTGCCGGGCCGGATCGCCGAAAAATTCGGCGGAATTTGCACGATCCTGGACACCGATGCGTTTCGACCGGCTGCGCCTCAATGGCTTCAAAAGCTTCGTGGACCCGACCGATCTGGTCATCCGCGAGGGGCTGACCGGCGTGGTCGGACCCAATGGCTGCGGCAAGTCGAACCTGTTGGAGGCCCTGCGCTGGGTCATGGGCGAGAACCGTCCCACCGCCATGCGCGGCGAGGGGATGGAGGATGTGATCTTCGCGGGCACCACCCGCCGTTCGGCCCGCGCCCATGCCGAGGTGGCGCTGACCATCGACAACAGCGACCGCCTGGCGCCCGCCGGGGTGAATGACAGCGACGCGCTGGAGATTTCGCGCCGGATCACCCGCGATGCGGGCAGCGCCTATCGCATCAACGGGCGTGAGGTGCGGGCGCGGGATGTGCAGATGCTGTTCGCCGATGCCTCGACCGGGGCGCATTCGCCGGCGCTTGTGCGGCAGGGGCAGATCTCGGAGCTGATCAACGCCAAGCCCAAGGCGCGGCGGCGGGTGCTGGAAGAGGCGGCGGGGATCAGCGGCCTTTACCAGCGCCGCCACGAGGCGGAGTTGAGGCTGAACGCCGCCGAGGCGAACCTGACCCGCGTGGACGACACGCTGGATCAGCTATCGACCCAGGCCGCCAGCCTTGCCCGCCAGGCCCGCGCCGCCGCCCGCTATCGCGAGATCGGCGCCGCGCTGCGCCGGGCCGAGGGCGTGCTGCTGTATCGCCGCTGGGCCGAGGCCGACCAGGCCAGGGCCGGCGCGGCCGAGGCTTTGGCCCAGGCCCTGCGCGCGGCATCCGAGGCCGAGACCCAGGCTCGCCGCGCCATCGCCGCGCGCGAGCAGGCGGATGCCGTCCTGCCCCCCCTTCGCGAAGAGGAACAGGTCGCCGCCGCGATCCTGTCGCGCGCCACGGTCGAGCGTGAGGCCCTTGACGAGGCCGAGGCCCGTGCCGCCCAGGCGATCCAGACCCTGCTGGCCCGCATCTCGCAACTGGACCGCGACATCGAGCGCGAGACCGCGCTGAACCGCGACGCGGGCGAGGTCATCGCGCGGCTGGAATGGGAGCGGACCGAACTGGAAAAGGCCGGCGCCGGCCAGTCCGGGCGCCAGGACCTGGCGCGCGAGACCTCCGAGGAAGCCGCCGAGGCACTGCGCGAGGTGGAGACCCGCCTTGCCGAACTGACCGACGAATCCGCCCGCCTTGCCGCCCGCCACCAATCCGCCGAACGTCTGGCCCATGACCTGCGCCAGATGCTGGACCGGGCCGAGCGCGCGGCGGCGCAGGCCGGGCAGGCGGTCGAGGCCGCCGCCACCACCGGCGCCGAGGCCCATTCCGCCCGCGAAACCGCTGAAGAGGCGATGGAATTTGCCCGCGAGCGGGTCGAGGCGACCGAGGAGGCGCTGGCCGACGCCGAGGAAAGCCGCGCCGCCCTGGAGGCCGAGGAATCCGAAGCCCGTGCCGCTCGGGCCGAAGCCGAGGGCGAGCTTTCGGCCCTGAACGCCGAGATGGCGGCGCTGAAGCGGCTGGTCGAGCGCGGGCTTGGCAACGGCGCGATCCTGGATCTGGTGCGGGTGGCACGGGGCCATGAGGCGGCTTTCGGTGCGGCCCTGGGCGACGATCTGAACGCGGGGCTGGTGCGGGACGGCTCGGGTTGGCACGCGCTGCCCGACTATGACCCCGCGCAGCCCTTGCCGCCGGGCGCTGCGCCCCTGGCCCCCCATGTCCAGGCGCCCGAGGCATTGCGTCGCCGCCTGTCCCAGGTGGGGCTGGTCGCGGATGCGGCGCGGGGGGCGGCGCTGCAAGACCGCCTTGGCCCCGGTCAGCGGCTGGTCACGCCACGGGGCGATCTGTTCCGCTGGGACGGGATGCGGGTGCTGGCGGGCGAGGCGTCGTCCTCGGCCGCGCTGCATCTGCAAAAGGTCAACCAACTGGCCGAGCTGAGCGCCCAGGCCGGGGCCGCCGAGACCCGTGCCGATCATGCACGGGAGATGCACCGGGCATGCACCGGCCGTCATGCCGCCGCGACCGAGGCCGAGAAGCGTGCCCGCGAAGCCCGGCGCGAGGCCGAGCGCGGCCTGTCCGAGGCGGCCCGTGCCGTCACCCGCGCCGAATCCGACCTGTCGCTGGCGCAAAGCCGCGCCGAATCCGCCCGCGCGGAACTGGCCCGTCACCGCGCCGATGCCGAGGATGCCCGGACCCGTCTGCTGGAAGCCACCCGCGCTCTGGACGGTCTGCCCGACCGTGCCGCTGCCGCCGAGGCGGTCGAGCATGCCCGCATGGGGGTCGAGGCCGCGCGCATCGCCACCATGACCCGCCGCGCCGCCTTGGAGGAGCTTCGCCGCGAGGCGACCGCGCGCACCAGGCGCCTGCAAGAGATCGCCAAGGAGGAATCCGGCTGGCGCCTGCGCCTGGACCAGGCCGGCGGCCGCGCCGCCGAACTGACCGCCCGGCGCGAGGATGCGGGCGCGCAACTGGACGAGGCCGAGGCCCAGCCCGAGATCCTGGCCGAGCGGCGCACGGCCCTGACCGAGGCCGAGGCCCAGGCCGCCGCCCGGCTGACCCGCGCCCGCGCCGCGCTGTCGGCGGCCGAGCAGGCCCTGCGCCTTGCCGCCGAGACCGAGCGCGAGGCCGAGCGCCTGGCCTCGGACGCGCGTGAGGCCCGCGCCGCCCGCGAAGCCCGCGCCGAGGCCGCGACCGAGGCAGAGGCGGGTGCCCGCGCCCGTATCCAGGAGGATGCCGAGACCACGCCCGAGGCCCTGCGAGACGCCCTGGGCCAGGTCGAAGACACCCCCTCGGATGCGCTTGAGGACCAGATCGCGCGGCTGCGCCAAAGCCGCGACGCGCTGGGCGCGGTCAACCTGCGCGCCGATGAGGATAAGGCCGAACTGGAAACCGAACGCGACCGCCTGGCCGCCGAAAAGGCCGATCTGGCCGAGGCGATCCGCAAGCTGCGCCAGGGCATCGGCAGCCTGAACCGCGAGGGGCGCGAGCGCCTTCTGGCCGCTTTCGACACGGTGAACCGCAATTTCACCACGCTGTTCACGCATCTGTTCGGCGGCGGCGAGGCGCGGCTGGTGCTGGTCGAATCCGACGATCCGCTTGAGGCCGGGCTGGAGATCATGTGCCAGCCTCCGGGCAAGAAGCTTTCGGTCCTGAGCCTGCTTTCGGGGGGCGAGCAGACCCTGACCGCGCTGGCGCTGATCTTCGCGGTGTTCCTGGCCAATCCCGCCCCGATCTGCGTCCTGGACGAGGTGGACGCGCCCCTGGACGACGCCAACGTCACCCGCTTCTGCGACCTGATGGACGAGATGACGCGCCGCACCGACACGCGCTTCCTGGTGATCACGCACCATGCCGTGACCATGGCGCGGATGGACCGGCTTTTCGGCGTCACCATGGTCGAACAGGGCGTGAGCCAGCTTGTCAGCGTCGATCTGAAACGGGCCGAGGCGCTGGTCGCCTAGGGGCTTGCGCCGCGCCGCCAGGGGGGCAACAGTCCCCGCATCACCTGAAAGGAGCTTTCCATGAGCATCGAGACCAGACTTTCCGAACTGGGCATCACGCTTCCCGACGCGCCGGCGCCTGCGGCGAATTATGTGCCCTATGTGATCTCGGGGAACATGCTGTTCATCTCGGGGCAGATCTCGGCGGCCAAGGGCAAGCTGGGGGCCGACCTGACGGTCGAGGCCGGGGCCGAGGCGGCACGGGGTTGCGGCCTGTCGATCCTGGCGCAGGCAAAAGCGGCGCTGGGATCGCTGGACCGCGTGAAGCGCGTGGTCAAGCTGGGCGGTTTCGTCAACTCGACCCCGGATTTCACCGATCAGCCCGAGGTGATCAACGGCTGCTCGAACCTGATGGCCGAGGTGTTTGGCGAAAGGGGCCAGCATGCCCGCGCCGCCGTCTCGTGCCCTGCTTTGCCGCGCGGCGTCGCGGTCGAGGTCGAGGCGATCCTGGAAATCGAATGACCCTTCTGCACCCGGATTTCCTGCGCCGCCCGATCGCGCATCGGGGTCTGCATTCGCCGGGGGTGCCGGAAAACAGCATGGCGGCGTTTCGTGCCGCCATCGCGGCGGGCTATGGCATCGAATGCGATATCCAGCCTGCTTCGGATGGCACGGCCATGGTGTTTCACGACCATGACCTGCCGCGCCTGACCGGGACTCAGGGGCTGATCCGCGACATGGGCGCCGACGCGCTGTCGAGGCTGCGCCTGATGGGGACCGACGAGCCGATCCCGACCCTGGAGGGGCTGCTGGCCGAGGTCGCGGGCCGGGTGCCGCTGCTGATCGAGATCAAGGACCAGAGCCTGCGCGCGGCGCCCGATACGGGCGAACTGTCCCGGCGCGCGGCCGAACTGGTCGCGGCCTATCGCGGCGCGGTCGCGGTCATGTCCTTCAACCCCGATGGCGTCGCGGCTTTTCATCGGGCCGCGCCCGGCGTGGCGGTCGGGCTGACCACCTGCGGCTATCAGGCGCGCGACTGGCCGATGCTGGACGCGCCCACCCGCGCGCGTCTGGCGCGGATCGCGGATTTCGGGCGGGTGGGGGCCAGCTTCATCTCGCATGACCGCCAGGATCTGCGGAACCCGGCGGTGCTGGCGCTGAAGGAAAGGGGCGTGCCGGTGCTGACCTGGACGGTCGGCTCGGCGCGGCAGGCAAGGGCCGCGCGGCGCGTGGCCGACAACATCACATTCGAGGGGTATCTGCCATGACCGACCAGTCCGCGCCCGGCGCGGGGCGCATGCTTGTCACCGGAGGTTCGCGCGGGATCGGCCGGGCGGTGGCGCTGCTGGCCGCCGCGCGCGGCTGGGACGTGGCGCTGAACTGGCGCGGCGACGAGGCTGCCGCCGAAACCGTCGCCCAGGCCATCCGCGACATGGGCCGCAAAGCGGTGACGGTGCGGGGCGATGTCGCCCATGAGGACGACGTGATCCGCATCTTCGACGCCGCCGAGGCCGGGCTGGGCGGGCTGGATGCCGTCATCGTGAACGCGGGCATCGCGGCCCAGACCTCGCGCCTGGCCGATATGGACCTTGCCCGGATCGAGCGGGTGATCCGCGTCAACGTCATCGGCGCGCTGCTGACCTGCCGCGAGGCCGCGCGCCGCCTGCGTCCCGGCACGGCGCCGGGGGCCAGCATCACGCTGATCGGCTCGGCTGCCTCGCGGTTGGGCGGGGGCGGGCAATATGTGGACTACTCGGCTTCGAAAGCCGCGCTTGAGGCGTTGAACAACGGGCTGTCCAAGGAGCTTGCCCGCGACGGCATCCGCGTCAACCTGATCCGCCCCGGCCTGATCGAGACCGATATCCATGCCGAGATCGGCGACCCCGACCGTCCCCGCCGCCTGGCCGACACCGTGCCCATGGGCCGCCCCGGCAGCGCCGAGGAAGTGGCGGAAAGCGTGCTGTGGCTGTCCTCGCCTCGGGCGAGCTATGTCACGGGCGCGGTTCTGGATGTCACCGGCGGGCGCTGACAAAGCGCCCCGCCGGACCTATCCTGCACCGCATGAGCGAAGTGACCGTCTCCGTCCTGCCCGCGATCTCTGGCATCGACGCCGCCCTTTGGGATGGCTGCGGCGCCGGGGCGAACCCCTTTACCACCCACCGCTTCCTGGCCGCGCTTGAGGATTCCGGCTCGGTCGGCGAAGGCACGGGCTGGCATCCCAGCCATCTGGTCGCGCGCCGGGGCGGCCGGGTCGCGGGCGTCGCGCCCTGCTATCTGAAGACCCACAGCCAGGGCGAATATATCTTCGATCACGCCTGGGCGCAGGGTTATGAGCGTGCGGGCGGGCGCTATTACCCCAAGCTGCAATGCGCGGTGCCCTTTACCCCGGTGACGGGGCGGCGGCTGATCGCGACCGATCCGGCGGTGCAGGCGGCGCTTTTGCAGGCCATGGCGCAGGTGGCCGGGCAATCGGGCCTTTCGGGCGCGCATGTCACCTTCTGCACCGAGGCCGAGGCCGGAATCGGCGCCGCGCAGGGCTTCCTGCCCCGCGTAAGCGAGCAGTTCCACTGGCTGAACCAGGGCTATGCCAGCTTCGAGGATTTCCTGGCGCGGCTCAGTTCCCGCAAGCGCAAGGCCATCCGCAAGGAGCGCGAGCGGGCGCAGGCTTTCGGCGGCGGCATCGTCGCCCTGACCGGCGACCAGATCCGCCCCGCGCATTGGGACGCCTTTTGGGAGTTTTACCAGGACACCGGCAGCCGCAAATGGGGCCGGCCCTATCTGACGCGGGATTTCTTCGACCGGCTGCACCGCACCATGCGCGGCGACTGCCTGCTGATCCTGGCCGAGCGCGAGGGGCGCGCCATCGCCGGCGCGCTGAACCTGATCGGTCCCGACGCGCTTTATGGCCGCTATTGGGGCTGCGTCGAGGATCATCCCTGCCTGCATTTCGAGCTTTGCTATCACCAGGCCGTCGACTGGGCCATCGCCCATGGGCTTTCCAGGGTAGAGGCCGGGGCACAGGGCGAGCACAAGCTGGCGCGGGGCTATCTGCCCAGCCGGACCCATTCGCTGCATTGGCTGCGCGATCCGGGCTTTCAGCGCGCCGTGGCCGACTACCTTGGCCGTGAAGCCCAGGCAGTGGACGAAGAAATGGCCTATCTGGAGCAGCTTGGCCCCTTTCGGCGCGGCCCGGTCAGCCAGGGGCCGGCTGCGGATTAGGTGGCGGCGGACTAGCTAGCCCCGCCGCAGCAGCCGGAAGCCCGCCGAGGCGGCCCAGCCCGCGAAGACCGCGATGGCCAGCGACATGAAGCCGTAAAGGAAGGGCTGTCCCAGCGCCAGGCGGTGCAGCCATCGCTCCAGCCCGACCTTGCGCACCTCGATGGGGGCGCGGAAGGTATTGATCACCTTGCCGTCGCGCACCAGAAGGATGCGGGTGCCGTAATAGCCCTCGATCAGGTTGGCGGGCAGGCTGACATCGGCGCGAAACAGGGTCTGCTGCGCCAGCAGGACCGCGCCCTCGTCCAGGCGGTAAAGGTCGGCATCCTCGCGCATGCGGACCAGCGCCTCGGTATAGGGCACCACATCGGGCACGTTCGGGGTGCCCGCCAGGGCGCGGATCGCCAGCGGGACCGAGATGCGGAAACGCTGATCCTGGTCGGGATCGAGGATCTGGTCCAAGGGGCGGGTGGTCGCCACGACATAGAAGATCGGCGCCGAGGCGACGCTGACCTTGCCGGTATTGACCCAGATGCCCAGGCGGCGCTCTTTGTGGCGGATGGTGACGGGGCGGGGCGGCCCCTCGACCGTGACGATCACGTCCAGGGGCGGTTTGGGGATCGGCGCCTCGCGCTTGATCGCGCCATAGATGATGATGTCCGAGCCGTCGAAATTGGTGGTGATGTCCACATCGTCGCGCGACAGGCCCGCGACGATCTGTTCCTCGGGGGGCGGCGGGGCGGGGGTCTGGGACGCGGATGCCAGCGGGCCGCGGCCAAGGCCGCTTTGCGCCGCGACGATCTGCGGCAGCAGCGCCAGGAACAGGGCAAGGACCGGCGCGCGGATCATTTCAGGATCCCCGGCGTCAGGGTGTAAAGCTCATCCGGGCGCAGGAACAGGTCCAGGGCCAGCTTGCCGCAGACCGCCAGCACCAGAAGCGCCAGCAGGATGCGCAACTGCTCGGCGCGCAGCTTCGCGCCCAGGGTGGTGCCGATCTGCGCCCCCACCACGCCGCCGATGATCAGCAAAAGCGCCAGCATCACGTCCACCGTGTTCGACGAGACGGCATGCATCAGCGTCGTATAGGCCGACAGGAACGTGATCTGGAAAAGCGAGGTGCCGATCACGACCTTGGTGGGCATGCCCAGCAGATAGATCATCGCCGGCACCATGATGAAGCCGCCGCCGACCCCCATCAGCGCCCCCAGAACGCCGACGCAGGCGCCCACCAGCAGCACCGGAATGGCGCTGATATACAGGCCCGAGGCGCGGAACTTGACCTTCAGGGGCCAGCGATGCACCCAGCCATGGCTATGGCGCCGCATGGGCTGGATCGGCCCGCTGCGCTGGCTGCGGCGCAGCGCGCGCAGGCTTTCTTGCAGCATCATGCCGCCGATCAGGCCCAGAAAGATCACATAGCAAAGCTGCACGACCAGATCGACCTGGCCGATCCGTTGCAACAGATTGAACAGGATCACCCCCAGGGACGAGCCGACCAGCCCGCCCGCCAGCAGCATCCAGCCCATGCGGAAATCGACGGATTTGCGCTTTACATGCGCCAGCAGCGCCGAGAAGGACGAGGCAACGACCTGGTTCGCCCCGGTCGCCACCGCGATGGCCGGGGGAATGCCGATGAAAAACAGAAGCGGCGTGATCAGGAAGCCCCCGCCCACGCCGAACAGGCCCGACATCAGGCCCACGACGCCCCCCAGCCCCACCAGGGTCAGGCCATTCACCACCACTTCGGCGATCGGAAGGTAGATCTGCATGTCTTATCCGGTTGGGCTTTCGCCTGATTCTGCCTGCGCGGCGAAGGCACGTCAAACGCCATACGCATCGCGCGGCGGGTTGTCGTGAACCTGTGGCCCGGCTAAGCATGGTTCTGACGCGGATGTGATGGCGGTAAGCAGTCTCGGCCAAGGTTGGGCGGGCCGCGGCCCGGCATATGGGACAACGGAGAGACGAGGCGACATGCGGATCCTCTTGACGAATGACGATGGCATCAATGCGCCGGGCCTTGAGGCACTGACCCATATCGCCCATGAACTTGCCGGCCCCCAGGGCGAGGTCTGGACCGTCGCCCCCGCCTTCGAGCAGTCGGGCGTCGGCCATTGCATCAGCTATGTCCATCCGACCCTGATCGCCGAACTGGGACCGCGCCGTTTCGCCGCCGAGGGTTCGCCCGCCGATTGCGTGCTGGCGGCCCTGGCCGACGTGATGCGCGACGCGCCGCCGGATCTGGTCCTGTCGGGGGTCAATCGCGGCAACAACTCGGGCGAGAACGTGATGTATTCCGGCACGATCGGCGGCGCGATGGAAGCGGCGCTGCAAGGGCTGCCGGCCATCGCGCTTTCGCAATACATGGGGGCGGGAACCTCGGGGTTGAAGGATCCGTTCGAGGCCGCGCGGGTGCATGCGCCCCGGCTGATCCGGCAGCTTCTGGACCAGGGCGACTGGAATGCGGACGCGGATTTCCGGCTGTTCTACAACCTGAACTTTCCGCCCTGCGACGCGGCCTCGGTCAAGGGCGTGCGGGTCGCGGCGCAGGGCCGCCGGCGCGGCACCCGCTTCGAGGCCGAGCCGTATCACGCCCCGAACGGGCGCCGCTTCCTGTGGATCCTGGGCGGCTCGCAGGTCGCCGAGGCGACGCCGGGAAGCGATGTCGATGCCAATATGCGGGGCTATGTCTCGATCACGCCGATGCGGCCGGACCTGACCTGCCATGCCAGTCTGGACGCGCTGCGCGTGCTGGAGGACGGCTGACATATGAGCGACGAGCGGCCCGATCAAGATCCCGATCATGAGGCTGCCGAGCGCAAGATGCGTTTCCTGTTCGCGCTGCGCCAGCGCGGTGTGACGGATCCGCGCGTGCTGCACGCGATGGAGCGGATCGACCGGGGCGCCTTCGTGCGCGGGCTGTTCCAGGAGCGCGCCTATGAGGACACGCCCCTGCCGATCCCCTGCGGCCAGACGATCAGCCAGCCCTCGGTCGTGGCGATGATGACCCAGGCATTGCAGGTCGGGCCGCGCGACAAGGTGCTGGAGGTGGGCACCGGCTCGGGCTATCAGGCGGCGGTGCTGTCGCTGCTGTGCCGGCGGGTCTATACGGTGGACCGCCACCGCCGCCTGGTCCAGGGCGCCGAAGAGGTGTTCCGCCTGTTGGATTTGCCCAATATCACTGCTATTGTCGCGGACGGTTCGCGCGGGCTGGCCGAGCAGGCGCCCTTTGATCGCATCATGGTGACCGCCGCGGCCGAAGACCCGCCGGGGCCGCTCTTGGCCCAGTTGAAGATCGGCGGTATCATGGTCGTCCCCGTCGGCCAGTCGGATGCGGTGCAGACGCTGATCCGGGTCCGTCGGGGCGAGGCGGGCTTTGAATATGACGAATTGCGGCAGGTGCGCTTCGTGCCGCTGGTCGAGGGGTTGGGACCAACATGATCCCCGGCGACGCAGAGTGAGGGAACGGGCAAGATGACGAATTTCATTCGGCTGGCATGGGCCGCCGGGACCTTGGCCGTGCTGGCCGGTTGCAATCCGCAGGGCGGGCTGAACCTGAACAGCCTGGACCCGGACCTGCGCGGCTGGGGTCGTGGGGGCCTGGATACCGCGCCCGCCGCCGCCGCCGCCGCCGCGCGTCCGGCGCCCGACAGCCGGGGGGTGATCAGCTATCCCGGCTATCAGGTGGCGATCGCGCGGCCGGGGGATACGATGGCGACCATCGCCGCGCGCCTTGGCCTGAATGCCGGGACGCTGGCCAGCTATAATGCGATCGATCCGGCAACGCCCTTGAACCCCGGCGCGGTCGTCGCCCTGCCCAGCCGCGTTGCTTCGGGCAGCCCGGTCGCGGCCGGGCCGGGTCCGGCGGCGGGCGCGGTGTCCTCGACCGGGGCGGTGACCGATCCCTTCGCGGCCCAGGGCATGAAAAAGCCGAACGTTCCGCCGCCCGCCGCCAGCGGCAAGGTGGCCTCCAGCACGCTTCCCGCCGCCAGCCAGCCACGCCAGCATGTGGTTGCCGCCGGGGAAACCGCCTGGTCCATCGCGCGCAAATACGGCGTTTCGGTCAATGATCTGGCATCCTGGAACGGGCTGAGCGGCAATATGGCGGTGCGCAACGGCCAGCGCCTGCTGATCCCGGTCGCGGGCCAAAGTCGCAGTTCCGCGACGGTCGTGACCGCCCCCGGTATGGGAAGCCCGACGCCGCGTCCGCCTTCGGCGGCCGAGCCGCTGCCGCGCGAAACCACCCGGCCCGCCAGCGCGCCGGTCAGCAAGCCCGCGGGTCCCGATCTGGGCCGGACGCGCACGGCGGCCTCGGGCAATGGTAGCCTGCGCATGCCGGTCAACGGCTCGATCATCCGCACCTATCAGAAGGGCAAGAATGACGGCATCGACATTTCGGCTCCGCCCGGCAGCCAGGTTTCGGCCGCCGGCAGCGGGACCGTCGCCGCGATCACCCGCGATGTGGACCAGGTGCCGATCATCGTGGTGCGCCACGACAACAACCTGATGACCGTCTATGCCGGGCTGGACGATGTGGCCGTCCAGAAGGGACAGAAGGTCGGCGCGGGAACCACCTTGGGCAAGGCCCGCAATCAGGGCGTCGTCCATTTCGAGGTGCGCCAGGGCTTCGACAGCGTAGATCCCGAGAAATACCTCAACTAAAGCGTCCCGGCCTGTTCCTGGATCGCCTGGGTGCTGACCCTGATCCCACCTTCGTTTGAGGGGGCGGCTGTGATCAACACCCGACCGCCGGCGTTTCGGAGACGGTTTCGGCGATTGATCCATAAGGGCCTGATCAGCCGGGTGGTGAAGTTGCAGCCGAAACTTTCGCCCGCGATCAGGGCGCGTCGGGGCGGGCGCAACTTTCGCCGTTCCTTCCCGGGAATCATGGCCCCTTCCGGCCCGATGACCGGCGCGCTTTGGGCAGCACGGTTTTCTTCAATCGCGACTGGTTGCGGTGGCGCGGCGGCAAGGGCGCAGCCGACACCAGTTTCAGGGCCAGCCCGAGCCGGGCAGCTGACCCGCCGAAGCAGCGATGCAACCGATGGCCGGATGGGTGGCGGCCACGCCCAAGCAATGGGATGGCCTTTCCGGGCAGGGTTGTCCAGTCGGGTGCGGTTGGCCCAAGCGGCGCAGTCCCACCCGGCGGCGCTGTCCCACCTAAGTGGCGCAGTCCCACCCAGACGGCACTGTCCTACCCGACGGGCGCCGTTCTCCTCCAATGGGTGCCGCTTAACCCAACAGGCGCGTTTTTCCGCGAAGGCCGTGGAAACAGGATGCGCCCGATTCGTCTTGCGCCTGACAGGGGCGGGGAGGCGCGGCTTTTTCGGACCCGAAAGAGGGCGTGGTCCATGTGGGTCGTGACGGGGCCGGGATGGGTCAGGATTCGGCGCAGATCTCGCGGATGACGGCCTCGACTTCCTGGCGGATCATCTGGCACATGTTCCGGCTTAGGCGCTGGCCCAGTTCGCCATGCAGCTCCTGCTGGATCGCGTCGCGGATCAGCACCCGCAGGGTCGCATCCTTGGCCACGCCTCCGATCTCGCCGAACAGGTTCGGCGCGGCGCCGCCGGCGGCGGTCATGCCGCCAAGACCGATCGCCCGAGCCGAGGGGCGAAGCGCCGCGATATCCTCGATGCGTCCCATATCCGTCATCCGCATGTCTTGTGCCATCACTTCTTTCTCAACGGGGAGCGTGCCCTGGGGCGCCGTCACCTTTTCGGCGGTTCTGGACGCCTCGGCGGGGCGAGAGGCGATCATCTTGGCCAGCGCCGCCTCGGCCTCGGCGAATTCCGTCTCTTCCTCGGGGCTGAGCAGCGTTTCGTCCGAAGAAGGCGTGGCTCGGTCTTGCAGGGCTTCGGGAGAGTTGAACCAGACCTCGGCCGTAGTGGAAGGCCAAATCGCGGGCTGCGGCGCTGGATCGATTGCCGGCGGCTGAGCGGGTGCCTGCCGCGCGCCCTCCCGTTCGACGATGCCCAGGGACGGGGCATTGGCCGGATGCGGGCAGGGAATGTCGTGCGCGGCCGGTTCGGCGACGGGCATCGGGATGATGGGGGCCACCGCGTCGATCAGGTCTTCGCGGCCCAGCAACAGCGGCGCGTGGCTGTGGTCGCCGGGCGAGAGGACCTGCTGTGCCCCGGCGCGGGGCTGCGCCTCGGCCATGCCGCCTTCGCCGGGCAGCCGTGCCTGATCCTGGGAAATCAGCTTGCGGATCGAGCTAAGCACGTTGCCCGCGCTTTCCGCAGGCGCCTGCCGGTCCTGTTGCCAGATACGTTCATGCTGCATGACGGCCCCCCGGAATGGCGGGGCACAGGCGGTCAGTCCTTGCCGATCGCGCGTAGCACGCGGTCCAGGCTTTTGCCTTGTCTGCTGGTGAAGGGTGCGTCCTGCACCGAATTGTAATAGGCTGATGGGTCATAGGTGGGAATCCCAAGTTTCAGGTTTTCTACCGTCAACAAACCCATAGCCGAGAGAAGTTGATAATGTGCTAATTGCAGATTGGCTTCCGCCGTAATCTTGTTCGCCCGCGCCTCAAGCAGCGATTGCTCTGCGTCCAGAACGTCCAGGGTGGTGCGCGCGCCCAGCGTCGCCTCTTCGCGGACGCCGTTATAAGCCTGTTGCGCGGCGGTGATCTGCTGGTCGATGGCGCGAATCTGCGCGCGGGCCACGTCGATCTGCGCCCAGGCCGTGCCCACCGACTGATCCACCTGGCGCGAAACATTCACCAGCTCCGCGCGGGCCGAATCACGCTGTGCCATGGCCTTGCGATGCGCGGCGGGCAGGCGGCCGCCCGAATAGATCGTCTGCGACATGCTGAGCGAGACCGAGCCGGAATCGGTCGTCACGGGAATCCCCCCGGTGCTGATCGTCTTGTTACGCGCCCTGGCCAGCCCGGCCGAGGCGGTCAATTCGGGATTACGCTCGGCCGCGGCGGCTGCCACGCCCAGTTCGTCGGCGGCCGCCTGACGCTGGGCTTGCTGGACCAGCGGATGCATGCGGCGGCCGATATCGCGGGCCGCGCCCAGATTCGCCGGCTGCTTGGGCGAGGAGGGCGGCGGAGCAAGCTTGCCCGGCAGCTTGCCGGTCAGGGCGCGGTAATTTTCGCGCGCGATTTCCAGATCGCCCTGGGCGGTGGCCAGATCGGCCCGCGCGGCGGCCAGCGCGGCATCGGCCTGCGACACGTCCGTCTGCGTGATCTCACCCACTTCGAATCGGTCGGTGGCGGCGTTCTTTTCCTGTCCGATGACGCGGACCGAATTCGATTGCAGATCCACCTGCTCGCTGGCGCTGCGAACATTCAGATAAGCCTCGACCGCGCCCAGCAGCACGTCCTGTTCGACCCCGACCAGGGCGGCGCGGGTGGCCAGCACGGTCTCCTTGGCGATGTCGATGGCGATGGCGTTGCGGCCCCAGTCGTAAAGCGTCAGCGAGGCTTCCAGCGCGATGCTGCGGGAATTGGCGTCGAAACCTTCGATGTTCTGGTAGGTGTATTCCGCGACCCATTGCACCACCGGGCGCAGCGCGGCGATGGCCGAGGCGGCATCCTCGTCGGCGGCGCGCAGCACGGCGCGGTTCTGGTCCAGAAGCGCCGAATGACGATAGGCCGCGACCATAGCGTCGGCCAGGGTTTCGGCGGCGGCAGGCAGGGCGGTAACGCCGGCCACGAGCGCCGCAGCCAGCGGTCGCCGCAATGTCTTCAGCGTCTTGCTCAGCATGGGCCGTCCTTTTTTCCTGCGCTACAGCGTAAAGCCGCGCTCTGCCTCGAAGCCCCTCAGCAGGGGGGCGCCGGCATTGAAGCCGAAGCGCCAGTTGATCCGTCCGTCCAGTTTGCGGCCGATGCGGACCACGCCTAGATTTCCTTCGCGGAACAAAGCGATGACGCGGCCACCGTCGCGAAGCTGGTCGGCCAGGGCGGTGGGCATGACCTCGATCGCGCCCTCGATCAGCATGGCGTCATAGGGGCCTTGGGCGGCGCAGCCCTGCGACAGCGGCCCCGGCACGACGACCGCGTTGAAGACATCCTGCGCGCTCAGCCGGGCCTGGGCCTCGGCGGCCATGATCTCGTCTTCCTCGACCGAGACGACGGCCTCGGCGATGCGGGCCATGACGGCGGCGGTATAGCCGTAGCCGCAGCCGACATGCAGCGCCAGGTCGCCGGTCTGAAGGTCCAGCATCTCCATCATCTTGCCCAGGGTGCGCGGCTCAAGCAGGACGCGGCCGGGGCCGAGCGGCAGGTTTTCCCCGGCATAGGCGACATCGCGGCGCGTGTCGGGCACGAACTGCTCGCGCGGGACGTGAAGCATCGCGTCGATGACGGGATAGGAAGTCACATCGTTTGGACGAACCTGGGTGTCGACCATCATGGTGCGGCGCTGCGCGAAATCGATCATCTAGCGAACCCTGCTTGCCTTGGCTGTGAAATCCTATTGCCACGAAAATCCGGGGTGGGCAACGTCGCGCGGATCGCTTGCCGCAGCGCTGTGTCTATGTCATCCCTGTGCGCATGAGCGCCTTCGTCCTTGCCCCGCCCGTCATCCCGTCCCTGGGTGTCCACAATAGCCGGTCCCGCTTTCCGGTGAACCGAATCTTCTGTGTCGGGCGCAATTATGCGGCGCATGCGGCGGAAATGGGCAGTGAGGTGGACCGCGAGGCGCCGTTCTATTTCCTGAAATCGCCCCATGCCGTGGTGGAATCGGGGCCGGAATCGGCGGCGGTGCTGGCCTATCCACCGGGCACCTCGGACCTGCATCACGAAATCGAGATGGTCGTGGCCATCGGCCTGGCTGGATTTCGTATCGCACCGGGGGACGCGCTGGCCCATGTTTGGGGCTATGGCTCGGGTCTGGACATGACGCGGCGCGATCTTCAGGCCAAGGCCAAGGCGAAGGGCCGTCCCTGGGATCTGGCCAAGAACTTCGAGGGCGCGGCGGTGCTGTCGGATCTGCAACCGGCGCAGGGACCGCTGGGCGAGCGGGCGATCCGGCTGCGCGTCAACGGCGCGCTGCGGCAAGAGGCGGTGCTTTCGGACATGGTGTGGTCGGTCCCGGAACTGGTGGCGGACCTGTCGAAATTCTATCACCTTGCGCCCGGCGACCTGATCATGACCGGCACCCCTGCGGGCGTGGGCGCGGTGGTCGCGGGCGACCGGCTTGAAGGCGGGGTCGAGGGATTGCCGCAGATCAGGTTGGACCTGGCTCCGGCGCAATAGACTTCAGGCCGGATCGCGCCATTCCATCACCATCTGGGTCTGGGTCACGATGGCCGCGACCTTGCCGTCGCCTCGGGTGATCGTGGTCTGCCAGACCATCGTGGTGCGACCCTTGTGCAGCGGCACACATAGGCCATGCGCGGTATCGCCGACGCGAATCGGGCGCAGGAAATTCGTCTTGCTCTCGATGGTCGTGGTGGCCTGGCCGGGTTTCAGGTTGATCAGCGCCGCCGTGCCGCCCAGATTGTCGGCAAAACCCAGTATCGCGCCGCCATGAAGCACGCCGTTGCGGTTCGAAAGCTGCTCGGTGGCGGGCATTTCGGCGCGCAATTCGTCGGGCTGGGTCGAGACCATGCGAAAACCCAGCAGCAGCGAGAAGTTCGCGGGGCGGGGAAAGGCGGTATCATCGGCGGGGTTTTCGGTCATCGTGATCCTCCTGTCGCGATGCTGCGATGCGGCAGGGCGAAGGTCAAGATCGCGACCGGGGTCAGGCTTGCAGGGCGTGCCGCGTCTCAGGGATCTGACCGCCCGCCACCTGTTGCGGCGGCGCTGCGGTCGCCCCCGACGACAGCCAGCGCAGCGCGAATTTCAGCTTGTCGCGGGTCGTGTCGGTCAGCACGAACGGATAGACATCGGGATTGTCCAGCGCGCGGTTGATTTCGTTCACCGCAAGCGCCACGGCGATGGCCGCGTCCAGCAGGTGGTCGCCATCCGCATCGGCATAGGCGTCGTAACCCGGCGCGGGGATGCCCTCTCCGTTCAGGCCGGTCGCCATCAGGCTGTCGGTCATATCCACCAGATGCAGGATATGGGCCGAGGTCTCGGCCCAGTCCTCATGCGGGTGCATGGTGGCATATTCGCTGATATACTGGTCGCCCGGATCCCTGGGATTGGCGTAATGCGCGGTCAGGGCGGCGCCGTAATCGGCGCGCTCGTCGCCGAAGCGGGCGCGGAACGCGTCGACGAAGCCGGGCAGGGGCGCCAGCCGCTCGAACAGGAAATGCGCGATCTCGTGGCGCATATGGCCGATCATCGAGCGGTAAAGCTCGCCCAGTTGCTGCTGGCGCTCGACGCGGACGGCGGCGTCGGCCTCGACCACGTTGATGGTGATCACGCCGTCGGCATGACCCATCGTCACGTCCACCTCGTGCTGGCCGGCGCGCTCCGAGAGCATCTCGAAGATCGGGCGGTCGCCCCGGTCGGCATCGGTGAACCAGCGCCAGCGGGCAAGGTTCGCCAGCACCCAGCGCTTTGCCGCCTCGCTGCGAATCAGCAGATCCGTATTGCCCTCGACCGAGATGTCGGGAATCGTGGTGGTCATGGCGCAGGATCGGCATAGGCCGCTGCCCTCCTGGGCCATCCAGTTGCAGCCGATCTCGGCCTGTTTCGCGCAGGGCGCGCCGTTGGCGGCGAAACGGCCCGCCTGGGCGTCGAAAACAAGTGGCGTTCCACAGGAGCAGAAGGTGTTATGAAAGTAAACACGATGTCCACAGTTCGGGCATTCGAGGCGCTGCATAAGAAGGGCTCTTCGTTGATGGTCGGTATTCGCGCATCGGCCCCGTGCGGAGCCGGGGGGTCTGCGGCATGGGTTGGTCTGCTTACTTGGTGAGAACGGTCATGGTCCCACGCACAAACCTGCCAGACGGCGAAACGGTTCCCAGCCTGGGACAGGGGACCTGGATGATGGCCGAAAAGGGCGACCGCGCGGCCGAGCTGACCGCGCTGCGGCGCGGGCTGGACCTGGGCATGAGCCTGATCGACACGGCCGAGATGTATGGCGAGGGCGCGGCCGAGGAACTGGTCGCCGAAGCCGTCTCCGGGCGCCGGAGCGAGGTCTTTCTGGTCAGCAAGGTCTATCCCTGGAACGCCTCTGCGGTCGAACTGCCCCGCGCCTGCGCGCGCAGCCTGCGCCGGCTTTCGACCGACCGGATCGACCTTTACCTTTTGCACTGGCGCGGCGACGTGCCCCTGGCCGAGACCGTCGAGGCGATGGAGCGGCTGCGCGACGCGGGCCATATCCGCCATTGGGGGGTCAGCAATTTCTCGACCGCCGATATGGAGGAATTGCTTGCCGCCGGCGGCTGGCGCTGCGCGGCGAACCAGGTGCTTTACAACCTGACGCGGCGCGGGCCGGAATGGGACCTGCTGCCCTGGCTTGCCGCGCGGGGCATTCCCGCCATGGCCTATAGCCCGGTCGAGCAGGGGCGGCTGGCGGTGCGGCCCGAACTGTTTGCCCTGGGCGCCAAGGTGGGCCTGACCCCCGCGCAGCTTGCCCTGGCCTGGGCGCTGAACCGTCAGGGCATGATCGCGATCCCCAAGGCCGCGACGCCCGACCATGTGACCCAGAACCTGCGCGCGGTCGAGATGGGGCTGACCCCCGAAGTGGTCGCCGAGCTTGATCAGATCTTTCCTCCGCCCCTGGCCGCCCGCCCGCTTGAGACGATCTGATCGGCGGTGCCATTGACGCGGCCCGTTCCAGCGGGTTCTGTGGCGCGTCAAGGCAATGGCCCCTGGGGCCAAGGACGGAGACCTGGAATGCTCAAGGGTATCAATCCCCATATCTCGCCCGAGCTGCTTTATGTCATGGCGCAGATGGGACATGGCGACGATCTGGCCATCGTGGACGCGAACTTCCCCGCCCATGCGCTGGCCAGGCATCTGCCTCATGGCCGGGTGCTGACCATGGGCGCGCGGCTGGCGGCGACGACGCGGGCGGTGCTGACGCTGTTCCCGCTGGACGATTTCGTTCCGGCGGCGGCGACCTCGATGCAGGTGGTGGGCGATCCCGATGCCGTGCCCGATCCGATCCGCGAGATCATTCCGCTGGTCGAGGCAGCCGGCTCGGGTCTGCAATCGATCGACCGCTTCGGCTTTTACGAGTTGACCCGCAACAGTTTCGCCGTGCTGCAAACGGTCGATACGCGGCTTTACAGCAATTTGATCCTGAAGAAGGGCGTGATCTCGCCTGCGCGTGGGGCGATTCCGGGCTAGGCGGGCGGCACCAGCGGGTCAGGCCCTCGCGGCACATGGGCGGTTCCCAAGCCTTGCCTTGCCGCGTTCCTTCCGCGCTGCCGGTGCTCGGGCGCGTGTTCTTCGGGCGGTGGCGTCGCGTTGGCCGGCGGGTATCGTCCTAAGCGCCGATCCGCCAGAAGCCGGAGAGGGGCCGCCGTCATGGGCCGGTGCCCGGCCAGGCCGCGCCGGACATGGGGCACCGGCTTATGGCCGTCCCGCGCAAGCGAAGCCAGGCAAGAAGGTTCGTTTATCCTCCGCTTCTCGGCTGCGTCAGTTTGCGCAGGGCGACGTAAAAGCCCGGCACCATGAATATCCCCAGGAACGTGGCCGCGATCATCCCCCCCATGACCCCGATCCCGATCGAGTTCTGCGCCCCCGCCCCGGCGCCCTTGGCGATGGCCAGCGGCAGCACCCCCAGGATGAAGGCCAGCGAGGTCATCAGGATCGGGCGCAGCCTCTGGCGGGCGGCCTGGGCCGCCGCCTCGGTCGCGCTGCGCCCGGCTTCTTGCAGGTCGCGGGCGAATTCCACGATCAGGATGGCGTTCTTGGCGGCAAGACCGATGGTCGTCAGGATCCCCACCTTGAAATAGACATCGTTCGACTGCCCGAAGGCCAGCGCCGCCACGACCGCGCCCAGGATGCCCACCGGCGCCGCCAGCAGAACCGAGAAGGGGATCGACCAGCTTTCGTAAAGCGCCGCCAGCGACAGGAATACCACCAGCGCCGAGACCGCGAACAGGAAGGGGGCCTGATTGCCGGCCTGCCGCTCTTGATAGGAAAGCTCGGTCCAGGCCATGCCATAACCGCCGGGCAGTTGTGCCACGATCTCCTCTATGGCGTCCATCGCGCTGCCCGAACTGGCATCGGCGCCCGGCTGGCCGGTGATCTCGATGGCGTCGATGCTGTCGATGCGGGACAGGCGCGGCTCGACCGGCTCCCAGCGGATGGACATGAAGGCGCTGAAGGGAACCATTTCGCCGGTGGCATTGCGGGCATACCAGCGATCTATGTCCTCGGGCTGCATGCGGCTGGCGGCGCCGCTTTGCACGATCACCGGGCGAAGCTGGGCACCCAGCGCGAAATCGTTGACCTCGGTGCCGGCGAAGATCGTGGACAGCATCGAGTTCACCGCCGGCACCGAGACGCCCAGGCTTTCCGCCTTCTGCTGGTCGATGTCGATGCGCAGCGCCGCCTGGTCCTCGGAGCCGCCGCTTTGCGTGTTGCGCAGCCGCGCGTCACGGCCGGCCAGTTCCTCCAATTGCCGCGCCGCCTCGGTCAGCGCCTGCGCGCCATGACCGGACTGGTCGACCAGATACATCGTGAAGCCCGAGGAATTGCCCAGGCGCGGAATCGCCGGCGGCTGGCTGAAGATGATGCGCCCCGCGCGATGCCCGGCAAAGCGCGCATTGGCCCGGTCCATCACGGCGCCCGCCGAAAGCGCCGGATCGCCGCGCTGGTCAAAGGGCTTCAGCCGCACATAGACCGTGGCCTGGTTCTGCGCCGTGCTCGACCCGCCGAAACCAAGCGCCACGAAGACGGATCCGACGGCCTCGCTTTCCTCGGTCAGCATGTAATCCTCGATCTCGCGGACGACGGCGGCGGTCTGCTGCGCGGTCGAGCCTTCGGTCAGCGCGATCCGCGATTGCAGCACGCCCTGATCCTCGGTCGGGATGAAGGTCGAGGTCATGCGCCCGAAAAGATCCGCCGCTCCCCAGGCGATGGCCCCCAGCACCAGCATGACCAGCAAGGGCCGCCGCAGGGTGCGCCGCACGGTCGCGGTATAGCCCTCGGTCATCCGCTGCAATCCAAGGTCGAACCAGCGCGCGGGCGCAAAACGCGGCGCGCCATGGCCGGGGCGCAGCAGGCTTGCGCACATCGCGGGCGTCAGGATCAGCGCGACCAGCAGCGAAAGCACCATCGCCGTGATGATCGTGACCGAGAATTGCCGATAGATCACCCCGGTCGAGCCGGGCATGAACCCCATGGGCAGGAACACCGCCGACAGGACCAGCGCGATGCCGACCAGCGCGCCGCTGATCTGGCCCATGCTCTTCTCGGTCGCCTCGACGGGGCCAAGCCCGTCCTCGGCCATCACGCGCTCGACATTCTCGACCACCACGATGGCGTCGTCCACCAGCAGCCCGATGGCCAGCACCATGGCGAACATGGTGAGCGTGTTGATCGAATATCCCAGTGCCCCCAACATGCCGAAGGTGCCCAGAAGCACGACCGGAATCGCGATCAGGGGGATCAGCGTCGCGCGCCAGTTCTGCAAAAAGATCAGGATGACCAGGAAGACCAGCGCCACAGCCTCAAGCAGGGTGTGATAGACCTTCTGGATCGACAGTTCCACGAAGGGCGCGGTGTCGTAGGCGACTTGCAGATCGACCCCCTCGGGCAGCGCGCTTTTCAACCGCTCCAGCGTCGCGCGCACGCCATTGGCGGTCTCGACCGCGTTGGCGCCGCTTGCCAGGTTCACCGAGAACCCCGAGGCGTTCAGCCCGTTGAAACGCGAATCGCGGCCATAGGTGACCTGCCCGATCTCGACCTCGGCCACGTCGCCCAGGCGCACCGAGGCTCCGTCCTCGCCCGTCTTCAGCAGGATGTTGCGGAAATCCTCGACCGAGGTAAGCTGGCTTTGCGCCGTGATCGTCGCGGTGAACTGCTGGCCCGGCAGAACCGGCTGCTCGCCCAGGCTGCCCACGGAAACGGTGCTGTTCTGCTGCGCCACCGCCTGGGTGATGTCGGTGGGCGTCAACTGGAACTGCGCCAGCCGCAGCGGGTCCATCCAGATCCGCATCGCATAGCCCGAGCCGAAGACGTTGATGTCGCCCACCCCCTCGGTCCGGCGCACCGGCCCCTCGACCACCTGCTCCAGCAGGTTGCCAAGCTGGATCGTCGAATGCTGCCCCGTGGCCGAGACCAGCGCCCCCACCATCAGCGTCGAGGTCGAACTGCGCGTCACCCGCACGCCCTGGCTCTGCACCGGCGTCGGCAGCCGCCGCTCGACCGAGCGGACGCGGGTCTGGACCTCGTTCAACGCCTCGATCGGGTCCACGCTGTCACCAAAGGTCAGCACGATGGCGCTGCGCCCCTGCGAGGAAATCGAGGTCGAATAAAGCAGCCCGTCCAACCCCGTCAGCTCGTCCTCGATGGGGGCCGTGACCGAGTTCTGCACCGCCCGCGCGGTGGCGCCGCCATATTGCGCGACGATGCGGATCGTGGTCGGCGCGATGTCGGGATATTGCGAGACCGGCAGGCCCAGAAGCGACCAGCCGCCCGCCAGCATGGTGACGATGGCCAGGACCCAGGCAAAGACCGGGCGGTGGATGAAGAAGCGCGCCATCACTTCGTCCCCGGTGCCGCATCGGTCCCGGCCGGGGCGATCTCGCGCACCACGCCCTGGGCGTCCAATTCGACGGCAACGGTGACGATCTCGGCCCCGGCGCGCAGGTTGTCCAGCCCGTCCAGGATCAGTTGCTCGCCCGGATTGATGCCCTGGCTGACGATCCAGTTGTTGCGATAGCTGCCCTGTTCGCTCAGCGTGACCTCCTGCGCCCGGCCGTCGCGGGCGACGAAAGCCGTCAACGTCCCGTCCGAGGCCCGGCTGGTCGCGCGCTGCGGCACCAGGACGGCCCGCGTCATGCCGCGCGTCATCTCGACCCGCAGGAACTGGCCGGGCAGGATCAGCCGTTCGGGATTGTCGAACCGCAAGCGGATCGGCACGGTGCCGGTGGTGGCGGAAACCGCGATGCCGGGACTGACGATCCGGCCCAGGCCGTGATATTCCTCGCCCGTTTCCAGGGTCAGGCGGGTCTGGATCCCGCCGCTCTGGATCAACTGTCCGGCGCTGATCCGGGCGCGGTTGCGCAAGATCCGGGCCGAGCTTTCCGAGACATCGACATAGATCGGATCAAGCTGGGTGATCGTGGTCAGCGCCTCGGCCTGATTGGCGGTGACCAGATCGCCGACCGAGACCTGGGGCACGTCGGCCATCCCGTCCAGCGGGCTCACGATCTCGGTCCGGTCCAGCGACAGCCGCGCCGCGTCGCGCTCGGCCCTGGCCGAGGCCAGGGCCGCCTCGGCCTGCTTCAATGCCACCTCCGCATTGGCCCGGTCCACCGCCGACACGCCCGAGCCTTCCAGCCGGCGATACCGGGTCACGGTGTTTTGCGCCTGGGTCAGGCTGGCCTCGGCCCCCGCCACGCCCGCCTCTGCGGCGGCAAGGGCCGCGGCCAGCGTCTCGGGATCCAGACGGAACAGCACATCCCCGGCGCGCACCGGCTGGCCCGGATCATAAAGGATGGCCAGGATCTCGCCGCCGACCTGGGGCCGGATCGCGGTCTGCTGAAAGGCGATGGCCCGGCCGGGCAGGGTGGCGGTATAGGGCACGTCGGCCTCGGTCATGGTCATCACGCCGACCTGGCGCGGCCCCTGCGGCGCCCTGCGCTCCTGTGCCGTCGCGGCCCCGGAAAACACCAGGCCAAGCCAAAGCAGCAGCGCTGCCTGGAAAAGCTGGCCTCTGGCTGATCGCATATGCCTGTCCTTGCCGTTCGTTTTCGCCCTTTCTAGGGACAAAATCCCAATGGCAGGTAAACGCCCGCCCGGGATCACAGGATCGCAAGGGGCGCGCGGCCCGGCCTCTTCTTCGTTTTCCAAATACCCGGCGACCGTGCCCGGGGGCGCCCAGTTCGGGTTTTCAACGCCCACGGGCACCCGGCGCCGCGCGTATGGATCGGAACGCGCAAGGATCAGAAATCGATGCAAAGACCCTTCTTCTCGTAATCCCCGTAGCGCACCGGCTCGGGGCCGTCGCGCCCGCCCAGTTCCACCGGCAGCGCCGCCGGGGGCGTGCGTCGCCGTTCCTCGGCCTCGGCCAGCGCGCGCTGCGCGGCGGGGGGCAAATCCTTCCGGTCGGTCATGGCGGTTTTCCCTGCATCAGGCTACACCCGCCCAATCTTAAGGATGAGAGCAGACGTGAACAAGCCGCGCGACCGAGACCGCCAAACGCCCCGCATGGATGCCCGCGCCGCCGCCCTGCGCCTTCTGGCCGCGGTCGAGCAGGGCGCGACGCTGGACGAAGCCGCCGATCCGCTCCAGTCCCTGACCCCCTCGGACCGCGCCCGCGCGCTGCGTCTGGCGCGTGAGGTGCTGCGCCGCATCGGCCGGGCGGACGCGGCCCTTGCCCCTTTCCTCGTCCGCCGTCCCCGGCCCGAGATCCTGCGCATCCTGCGCCTCGCCACCACCGAATTGCTGGCGCTGGGCGAGGCGCCGCATGGCGTCGTCAACGCGGCGGTCGGGCTGTGCCGGGGTGCGGGCGGCAAGGGGCAGGCCGCCTCGGGCATGGTCAATGCGGTGCTGCGCAAGGTGGCGGCGACGGGCGGCGATGGCTGGAATGCTCTGCCGCCCCAGCGCCTGCCCGACTGGCTGCGCCAGCCGCTTGTGCAAAGCTATGGCCCCCGGATCACCCAGGTCATCGAGGCCGCGCATGAGGCCGGCGCACCCCTCGACCTGACCCCGAGGACCCCGCGCGACGACCTGCCCGGAGAGGCCCTGCCCACCGGCTCGCGCCGCCTGCCTTCGGGCACCCAGGTCAGCGCGCTGCCGGGCTATGCAAGCGGCGACTGGTGGGTGCAGGACGCGGCGGCGGCGCTGGCGGTGCGGGTGCTTGATCCCCAGCCGGGCGAGGCCATTGCCGATCTTTGCGCTGCGCCGGGCGGCAAGACGCTGCAACTGGCCGCCGCCGGGGCCGAGGTGACGGCGATCGACATCTCGGACGCGCGGCTTCAGCGCGTGGCGCAGAACCTGGACCGCTGCGGACTGCGCGCCCGCCTGATCGCCGCCGACGCGCTGGCATGGCGGCCCGACGCGCCGCTGGACGCGGTGCTGCTGGATGCGCCCTGCTCGGCCACCGGCACCATCCGCCGCCACCCCGAACTGTCGCTGATCCGCGACGGCGGGGGGCTTGCCGAACTGCTGTCGCTGCAAGCGCGGCTGATCGACCATGCGCTGGACCTGCTGCGGCCGGGCGGGCGATTGGTCTATGCCACCTGCTCGCTTCTGCCGGACGAAGGCGAGGCGCAGCTTGCGGCCGCCCTGGCCCGCCATGCCGGCATCCGGGCGGAACCCGCCATCGCGCCCGGCGTGGACCCGGCCTGGCTGACCGGCGACGGCGGGTTGCGCCTGCGCCCGGACCTGTGGCCGGAACGCGGCGGCATGGACGGGTTCTTCATCGTCCGCTTGCGGAAAACCGCTTGACGGACCTAAGCTTCGGGCGAGTTCGCCTGCCGCGATGGTCAGCCTATGAATGAAGCACACTCCCGTGGTTTCCTGCGCCGGCCCGAGCCGAAGGCCATCGGCCATGCCGGACGCGGCGAGGAGATCGCGCGGGGTCGGCTGCACCTGGGCGGCCTGACGCTGACCGGCGACATCTTCGCCGCAGAGCTTCTGGCCGACCTGCCGCCGACCCTCGCGGCGGAGCTGCATGGTTTCGGCTGGCTCGACGATCTGGCGGCGGTCGGCTCGCCCAAGGCCCGCGCGGTGGCCCAGCAGCATGTGCTGCGCTGGCTGCGCGCCCATCCCGCGCCCCAGCCCGCGTCCCAGCCTGCGCGGCCCGAATGGCTTTCCGCCATCGCCGGGCGGCGGGTGCTGCGCTGGATCTTTCACGCCGGGATGATCCTGCCCGGCCTGGACCGCGACCGGGCCGAGCCTTACTTCCGCGCGCTTGACCGCCATCTGGATCACCTGCGCGCGCATTGGCACGAAGGCCCGGACGGCCTGCCGCGCCTTGAGGCGCTGGCGGGCCTTGCCATCGGCGCGATGTCCTTGCGCGACCGCCAGAACATCGCCCAGCCCGCCCTGATCGCCTTGGCCCAGGAAGCCGAGGCGATGGGGGTGGACCTTCTGTCGGAAAGCCGCGCCCCCGAGGCGCTGCTGGAAGCCATGGCGCTTCTGGTCTGGGCCGAGGAGGTGGCCGAGGAAACCGGCCATCCCGCCCCCCCCGAGCTTGCCCCCGTCATCGCCCAGATCGCGCCGGTCCTGCGCGCCTTGCGCCATGCGGACGGCGCCTTGCCCTGTTTTCATGGCGGCGGCCGGGGCGCCGCGGGGCGGCTGGATCGCTGCCTGCGCGCGGCCCAGGGCGCGGCGCTGCCCGGCTCCGGCCTTGCCATGGGCTTTGCCCGCATGGCGCGGGCGCGCTCGACCCTGATCCTGGATGCCGCCGCGCCGCCTGCGGGACCGGCGGCGATTCGCGCCCATGCCTCGACGCTGGCCATCGAATTCACCGTGGCGCGCCAGCCGATCCTGGTCAATTGCGGCCCCGGCGACGGTTTCGGCCCGCTTTGGGCCAGGGCCAGCCGCGCCACGGCCAGCCATTCGGCGCTGTGCCTGGAAGGGCTTTCCTCGTCCCGGCTGGCCCCCGCCGAGGCCGAATCGGCCCCCGAGATCCTGACCGAACGCCCCAGCCTTGTCTGGGCCGGGGATTGCGATGCCCTGGGCAACCTTACCGCCCCCGATTGCGGCCCGCCCCATGCGCCCGAGCCGGCGCATCTGCTGGCAGGGCATGACGGCTGGCTGGACAGCCACGGGCTGACCCATCTGCGCGAGCTTTGGCTTTCGCCCGACGGCGCCAACCTTCAGGGCGAGGATTCGCTGGCGGCGCTGGATGCCAGCGCCCAGGCCAGGCTGGAACAGATCCGTCCCGATCAGGGCCTGGCCTTCGCCATCCGCTTTCACCTGCATCCCCAGATCCAGGCAGTCCATGATGGCGAGGAAATCCGCCTGACCCTGCCCGGAGGCGAGGAATGGCGCTTTGCCCATGACGGCGTGGGCGCGCTCGCCCTTGAGGCGAGCTGTTTTCTGGACCACAATCTTGCCGAGCCGATCCCCTCGCAACAGATCGTGCTTTCCGCGCTTTTGCAGGGGCGGGCGATCCAGATCGGCTGGACCTTGGCGCGTGCCTTCGCTAGGTGACGGGCCAAATCCGCCAATGACGCAGGGGGGCCTTGACCCATGACCGACCGCATTCCGCTGAAGCGCGCGCTGATTTCCGTTTCCGACAAGACCGGGCTTCTGGACTTTGCCCGCGCCCTTGACGCCCGCGGGGTCGAGATCCTGTCCACCGGCGGCACCGCCAAGACGCTGCGCGAGGCCGGGCTGACCGTTCGCGACGTGGCCGACGCCACCGGCTTTCCCGAGATGATGGACGGCCGCGTCAAGACGCTTCATCCCGCCGTGCATGGCGGCCTGCTGGCACTGCGCGACAACGAGGAACACATGGCCGCCGCCGCTTCGCATGGGATCGACATGATCGACCTGCTGGTGGTGAACCTTTACCCGTTCGAGGAAACCGTCGCCAAGGGCGCCGCCTATGACGATTGCATCGAGAATATCGACATCGGCGGCCCGGCGATGATCCGCGCGGCCTCCAAGAACCACGCCTTCGTCACCGTGGTCGTGGACGTTCAGGACTATGCCGCCGTGCTGGCGGAACTGGACGCCCATGACGATATGACCAGCTATGCCTTCCGCCAGCGCCAGGCCCAGATCGCCTATGCCCGGACGGCGGCCTATGACGCGGCGGTCAGCGCCTGGATGGCGCGGGCGATCGGCGATGACACGCCGCGCCGCCGCAGCTTCTCGGGGGTGCTGGCCCAGCCCCTGCGCTATGGTGAGAACCCGCACCAATCCGCCGCCTTCTACAGGGACGGCAGCGACCGGCCGGGCGTCGCCACCGCCAGGCAATGGCAGGGCAAGGAGCTTTCCTACAACAATATCAACGATACCGATGCCGCTTTCGAACTGGTGGCCGAGTTCGACCCGGCCGAAGGTCCCGCTGTCGCGATCATCAAGCACGCCAATCCCTGCGGCGTGGCGCGGGGCGACAGCGCCGCCGATGCCTATCGCCGCGCCTTCGATTGTGATCGCACCTCGGCCTTTGGCGGCATCATCGCGCTGAACACGCGGCTTGACGCCGAGACCGCGCAAGCGATCACCGAGATCTTCACCGAGGTCGTCATCGCCCCTGACGCGACCGACGAGGCGCGCGAGATCTTTGCCGCGAAGAAGAACCTGCGGCTGCTGACCACCGGCGGGCTGCCCGATCCCAAGGCGCGGGGCCTGACCTTCCGCCAGGTCGCGGGCGGCTTCCTGGTCCAGGACCGCGACAATGGGGTGATCCTGCCTTCGGACCTGAAGGTGGTGACGCGGCGCCAGCCGGATGCGCAGGAACTTCAGGACCTGCTTTTCGCCTGGACCGTCGCCAAGCATGTGAAATCGAACGCCATCGTCTATGCCAAGGATCTGGCGACCGTGGGCATCGGCGCGGGGCAGATGAGCCGCGTGGACAGCACCCGGATCGGCAAGCGCAAATCCGAGGACATGGCCGAGGTGCTGGGCCTGGCGCAGGCACCGAGCCTCGGCGCCTCGGTCGCCTCGGATGCCTTCTTCCCCTTCGCGGACGGGATCGAGGCGCTGGCCGAGGCGGGTGCCCGCGCGGTGATCCAGCCCGGCGGCTCGATGCGCGACGCCGAGGTGATCGCGGCGGCGGACCGTCTGGGACTGGCCATGGTCCTGACCGGGCAGCGGCATTTCCGGCACTGAATGGCCTCCGAACTGAATGGCCCCCGAAACGATGGCTAGAATCGATGACCCGAAGCCGGTGACGCAATCGACCGCAAAGCCGCGCAAATCCGTCGCGGCCCCGAAGCAGGTCCCGAAGCGCGCCTCGCGCAAGGCGCCGCCGCCGCGCGTCTGGCGCCCGGTGCTGGCGATGGCCGGCGTGATCCTGCTTCTGGACCAGGCGTTGAAATTTCTGGTCGTGCATCTGCTGAAACTGGACCTCGTGCGCGAGATCTATGTGCTGGATCCCTGGCTGAACCTGCGCATGGCCTGGAACCAGGGCATGAATTTCGGTCTTTTCGCCAGCGATGTCGAGGTGATGCGCTGGGTTCTGGTCGGCATCGCGGTGGCGGTCTGCCTGTGGGTCGCGATCTGGATCTGGCGGGCCAAGCCCTCGCGCTTCGCGCAGATCTCGGCGGGGATGCTGATCGGCGGCGCCCTGGGCAATGTGATCGACCGGATGATCTATGGCGCGGTCGCGGATTTTCTGAACATGTCGCTGCCGGGCTGGCAGAATCCCTACAGCTTCAACGTCGCCGACATCGCGATCTTCCTGGGTGCGATGGGGCTGGTGCTGCAACCCCCGGAAAAGCAGCCCGAGATCAAGAAGCGCGCGCCCTCCAGGCCCCGTGCGCCGAAGCCCAAGCCCGAGCCGGCACCGGAGCAACTGGCGCTGGACATGCCCGCCGCCGAGGATAGCCGCGACAAGACCCGTGACGGGGACGCCAATACGCGCTAAGAACGGCGGCGCAAGAACGTGAAGGACGGAAGAATGCGGGCGATCGCGCTAAGTTTGACCATGCTGGGCCTGGCGGCTTGCAGCAGTGATCCGCATCTGATGACTCTTGGCCATACCGGCAACGGGCCTGACGAATTCGCCATCGTGCCGACGAAACCGCTGACGATGCCGACGGACCTGGCCAGCCTGCCCACGCCCACGCCGGGCGGCGGCAACCTGACCGATCCGACGCCGCAGGCGGATGCGGTGGGGGCGCTTGGCGGCAATCCGGCGCAGCTTTCCGCGCAGGGCGTCGGCGCGGCGGACGGGGCGCTGGTCGCCTATGCCTCGCGCCTGGGTCGCGATCAGGCGATCCGCCAGGTCACCGCGCGCGAGGATGTGGAGCTGCGCTCGCGCCGGGGTCGCCGCGCGCTGGAAATCCTGGCCCGGAGCAATGTCTATTACCGCGCCTATGAGCCGATGACCCTGGACAGCTGGGCCGAGCTTGAGCGGTGGCGCCCGACCGGCGTGGCCCTGCCCACGGCGCCCCCCCAGAACATCCGCGCGGATGGCAAGGTCGTCCGCCCGGTGGACAATGCGCCGACGCTGATCGGCGACTAGGACCGGCTCGCGTTTCGATCACGCTTAGATGACGGGCTGGCGGCTTGCGCGCCGCTGTCGCCGCGTGCAGGTTTCGCGCGCGACCCGGAACCGGAGCCTGTTCATGTTCAGATCGACCCGCCTGGCCCTTTGCCTTCTGGCGCTGGCCGCGACCCCCCCGCTTGCTGGCCCCGCGCTGGCGGCCGAGATGCCGCAGGGCGTCAGCCATTTCACCCTGCCGAACGGACTTGAGGCCGTGGTGATTCAGGATCACCGCGCCCCGGTCGTGGTCCAGATGGTGTGGTATAAGATCGGCTCCGCCGATGAGCAGCCGGGCAAGTCGGGCATCGCGCATTACCTGGAACACCTGATGTTCAAGGGCACCGACAAGCTGGGACCGGGCGAACTGTCCAAGACGGTCACGGCGAACGGCGGCGCGGACAACGCCTTCACCAGCTACGACTACACCGCCTATTTCCAGCGCATCGCGGCCGACCGCCTGCCCTTGGTCATGGAGATGGAATCCGACCGGATGCAGAACCTTAGGATCGGCGAGGACGACTGGCTGGCCGAGCGTCAGGTCGTGCTGGAGGAACGCTCGCAGCGCATCGACAGCGATCCCGGCGCGCAATTCGCCGAGGAGCGCAGCGCCGTGCAATATTACAACCATCCTTATGGCCGCCCCGTGATCGGCTGGCGGCAAGAGATGGAGGGGCTGACCCGCGACGACGCCATCGCCTGGTATGATGCCCATTACGCGCCGAACGACGCGGTGCTGGTCATCGCGGGCGACGTGACGGCCGAAAAGGCCCGCGAACTGGCCGAGAAATACTATGGCCCGATCCCGGCCAAGCCCGACAGCACCCGCAGGCCGCGCCCGCAGGAGCCGATCCAGCGGTCCCCGCGCCGGATCGAGCGCACCGATCCCCGCGTGGCCCAGCCGGTGATGATCCGCACCGTCCTGGCCCCCGAGCGCAACCCCGGCGACCAGAAGGGCGCCGCCGCGCTGAGCGTGCTGGCGGAACTGTTGGGTGGCTCGGCCCAGACCTCGGTTCTGGCGCGGGATCTGGTGCTGCCGGGCAAGGCGCTTTACGTCAATGCGGGCTATGACGGGCTGTCCGTCGATCCGACCACCTTCGCGCTTTCCATGGTGCCGGGACCGGGGGTCCCGAATGCCGAGGCCGAGGCGGCGCTTGACGGAGCCTTGCACAAGTTTTTGGCCGATGGCCCGGACCCCGCGCAGCTTGAGCGGGTCAAGACCCAGATCCGCGCGGATCGCATCTATGCCCAGGATTCGGCCCATGGCCGCGCCTATGATTACGGCCAGGGCCTTGCGGTGGGCCTGTCGGTCCAGGACGTGAACGACTGGCCCGACATCCTGGCCCAGGTCGGTGTCGAGGACATCCGCGCCGCCGCGAAGCTGGTGCTGGAAAACCCCGCCACGGTGACGGGCTGGCTTCTGCCCTCGGACCCGCGGGCGGCAAGCCAGGCTGCCGTCCCCCTTGAAGCCCCCCGGAACGGAGTCGTCGAATGATCCGCCTCTTTGCCGCCTGCCTTTTCGCCCTGACCGCGCTGGCGAGCCTTCCCGCGCGCGCCATCGAGATCCAGCAGATCACCTCTCCCGGCGGGATCCATGCCTGGCTGGTCGAGGATCATTCGATCCCTTTCACCGCGCTTTCGCTGATGTTCAAGGGTGGCGCCAGCCTGGATGCGCCCGGCAAGCGCGGCGCGACCAGCCTGATGACCGCCCTGCTGGAAGAGGGGGCGGGCGATATGAACTCGGTCCAGTTCGCCGAAGCGGTCGAGGGACTGGGCGCGCAGGCCAGCTTCAATGTCGGCGATGATGCGCTGGTGGTCGGCGCCCGCGCCCTGACCGAGAATCGCGACCAGGCGGTGGACCTGCTGCGGCTGGCGCTGACCAAGCCGCGTTTCGACGCGGATGCGGTCGAGCGGGTGCGGGCGCAGTTGCAATCCGTGATCCGCTCCGAGGCGACCGATCCGCAGGCCATCGCGACCAAGGAACTGGCGCGGCTGGCCTGGGGCGATCACCCCTATGCCAGTTCGATCAACGGCACTGCGGATTCGGTCGCGGCGCTGACCCGCGACGACCTGATCGCGGCCAAGGACCGCGTGCTGGCCCGCGACCGGGTGGTGGTCGCCGCCGCGGGCGACATCACGCCCGAGGATCTTGGCAAGGTGATCGACAGGATCCTGGGCGACCTGCCCGCGACCGGCAGCGCGCCCCTGCCGGCGCCCGCGACGCTGGACCTGAAGGGCGGCGTCACCGTGATCGACTGGGACAGCCCGCAAACCGTGGTGACATTCGCCCAGGCCGGCCTGCCCATGTCGGACCCGGATTATTTCGCCGCCTATGTCGCCGATCATATCCTGGGCGGCGGGGGCTTCTCGTCGCGCCTGATGGAGCAGATCCGCGAAAAGCGCGGGCTGACCTATGGCGTGGGCACAGGGCTTGCGAACGGGCTTTACGGCCAGACCTGGCAGGGCGGGATGGCCAGCGCGAACGACAAGGTGGCCGAGGCGGTGGGCCTGATCCGCAGCGAATGGGACCGCTTTGCCCAGGGCGGCGTGACCGAGAAGGAGCTGACCGACGCCAAGACCTATCTGACCGGGGAATATCCCCTGCGCTTCGACGGTAATGGCAAGATCGCCTCGATCCTGGCCGGGATGCAGTTGATCGGCCTGCCCGCCGATTACGTCAACAATCGCAATGCCAGGGTCGAGGCGGTGACGGCGGCGGATGTGGCCCGCGTGGCCAGGCGCCTGCTGCATGGCGACCAGATCCGCTTCGTCCTGGTGGGGCGGCCCCAGGGGATCGGCGCCAGCGACTAGGGCGCGCGGCCGGCTTTGGCTGCGTGGGAAACGGAAGAAGGGCAAAGGCGCGGTTGCGCCTAGCGAATCCCTGACCGCGATGCTAGATCTGGGGGTATGAACACTCATGCCCCCAATATGCGTCCCATCATCCGGCAATTGGATGAAAGCGCCGCCAACCGCATCGCGGCGGGCGAGGTGGTCGAGCGTCCGGCCTCGGCCGTCAAGGAACTGGTCGAGAACGCGCTGGACGCGGGCGCGCGCCGGATCGAGGTGGCCATCGCCAAGGGGGGCAAGGCGCTGATCCGGGTCGGCGATGACGGCTGCGGCATGACCGCCGAGGATCTGCCCCTGGCCCTGTCGCGCCACGCGACCAGCAAGATCGACGGCAGCGACCTTCTGGACATCCGCAGCTTCGGCTTTCGCGGCGAGGCGTTGCCCAGCCTGGGCGCCGTGGGCCGGCTGTCGATCACCAGCCGGGCCGAGGGGTTCGAGGCGGCGCAGATCGCGGTCTCGGGCGGGCGCATGGCCGGGGTCAGGCCCGCCGCCGGCAATCGCGGCACGGTGGTCGAATTGCGGGATCTGTTCTTCGCCACGCCCGCGCGGCTGAAATTCCTGCGCAGCGACCGCGCCGAGACCCAGGCCGTGGCCGAAGTGATCCGGCGCCTGGCCATGGCCGAGCCATATGTCGCCTTTACCCTGACCGACGAGGACGAGGGGCGCGTGCTGTTTCGCGCCGATGCCGAACAGGGCGAACTGTTCGGCGCCTTGCAGACCCGTCTTGCCCGCGTGATGGGCCGCGATTTCATCGAGAATGCGCTGGCGATCGACGCCGAGCGGGACGGGCTGGCGCTGGCGGGCTTCGCCGCGCTGCCGACCTATTCGCGCGGCGCGGCAGTGGCGCAGCATCTGTTCGTGAACGGCCGTCCGGTGCGCGACAAGCTGCTGACCGGGGCCTTGCGCGCGGGCTATATGGATGTGCTGACATCGGGACGGCATCCGGCGGCGGTGCTTTTCCTGACCTGCGAGCCGCATGCGGTGGATGTGAACGTCCATCCCGCCAAGGCCGAGGTGCGGTTCCGCGAACCCGACACCGCGCGCGGGCTGGTGGTTTCCACCCTGCGCCATGCGCTGGCGGGGGCGGGGCATCGCGCCTCATCCACGGTCGGGACGGCGGCTCTGGCGGCGGCGCGGCCGGAACCCGCGGCGCGAAGCTATCAGGCGGGCCACCATGCCCCCGCGCGGCCCTCGGCGCAGGCGGTGGCGGCCAGCCTGGCCTTCCAGGCACCGGGCTTTGCCGAAAGCCCGGCCGCGCGGGTGGAACCCGAACCCGAGACCGCCGCCGAGACCGCCCCTCTGGGCGCGGCGCGCGCGCAACTGCATGAGAACTGGATTGTCGCCCAGACCGCGCGGGGCATCGTCATCGTGGACCAGCACGCCGCGCATGAGCGTCTGGTCTATGAGCGGCTGAAAGCCCAGGCCGAGGCCAATGGCATCGCGCGCCAGGCCCTGCTGATCCCCGAGATCGTCGAACTGTCGGATGCCGAGGCGCGGCGCATCCTGTCCGTGGCCGGGGATCTGGCCGCGCTGGGTCTGGTGATCGAGCCTTTCGGCGGCGGCGCCGTGGCCGTGCGCGAGGTGCCGGCGCTGGTCAAGCGGCTGGATGCGGCCCGGCTGATCCGTGACATCCTGGACGATCTGGCCGATCAGGGCACCTCGGACCGGCTGCGGGCGCGGGTGGATGCGGTCCTGTCCTCGATGGCCTGCCATGGCTCGGTGCGCTCGGGCCGGCGCATGTCGGGCGATGAGATGAACGCCCTTCTGCGCGAGATGGAGCGCACCCCAAGGTCGGGCCAGTGCAACCATGGACGCCCGACCTGGATCGAATTGAAGCTGTCGGATATCGAGCGGCTCTTCGGGCGTTGACCTTGGCCGGCGGCGGCGTCACACTTGGTCCAGAGGTGCCGCCATGCTGGAAATCACGCCCGACAAGATCGCCCATATCATCATCCGCGCCCGCGAATACGATTCCGGCGTCAATCCTTGGGCGCATAGCGGCCAGCGCACCGGCCACGGCACCCGGACCGAGCTTCACGACTTTATCGACACCCTGAACGAGGATGAGCAGGCCAGCCTGGTCGCCGTGATGTGGATCGGTCGCGACACCTTCGACGCCGAGGATCTGCCCGAGGCCATCCGCACCGCCAAGGCCGAGCGGCGCGCGCCGACCGCCGATTACCTCATGGGCGATCCGCAACTGGCCGATTACCTTGAGGCGGGGATGGAATCGCTGGGCCTTTCGCCCGAGGCCGAGGAAGATGCGCTGCAAAAGCCGGTCTGAACCCGTTTCGGGCGCCTAGCGGGCCAGGCGCACCAGCTTGCCTTCGTCTGTCAGAAGCATGATGGCGCCGTCCGGGGCGATGGCCACGTCGCGGACGCGGCCGATGCCTTGGGCCAGATGCTGCTCTTCCGTGACCCGTTCGCCCTGGATCCTGAGCCGCACCAGCGCGCGGGCCTTCAGGCCCCCGATCAGGAAATCGCCGCGCATCTGGGGGAACATGGCGCCTTCGTAAAGCGCCATGCCGCTGGGGGCGATCACGGGGTCCCAGTAATAGACCGGCTGTTCGGTTCCCTGATGGCGGGTCTGGCCCTGGCCGATCTTGCCGCCGCCATATTCGATGCCATAGGCCGCGACGGGCCAGCCGTAATTGCGGCCCGGCCGGATCAGGTTCAACTCGTCCCCGCCCCTGGCGCCATGTTCGACGGTCCAAAGCCGGCCCCGGCCGTCCAGGGCGGCCGACTGGATATTGCGGTGGCCCCAGGAAAAGACCTCGGGCTTGCCGCCGCCTTCGGCGAAGGGATTGCCGGCCAGGGGCGCGCCGGTCGCGGCATCGACATGCAGCACCTTGCCCAGATGCGTGTTCACGTCCTGGGCCAGCGGGCGCGCGCCGCGGTCCGAACGCTCGCCCGTGGTGATGAAAAGCCCGCCCTTGCCGTCCAGCACCAACCGCGAGCCGAAATGCTTGTCCGAGGCCCAGGCCGGGTCCTGCCGGAAGATCACCTTCACGTCCCGCATTTCGGCGCCGTCCGGGGACAGGATGCCGGTGGCGACGGCGGTGGCGTTCCTGCCTTCGCCGCGCGGCTCGGCATAGCTCCACCAGACGCGGCGGGTCTGGCCGAAATCGGGGCCGGTCAGCACGTCCAGAAGCCCGCCCTGGCCCCGCGCATCGACAGGCGGCAGGCCCGAGATCGGCTGGGAAAGCTTGCCGTCCCGGAACAGGCGCATCCGCCCCGGCCTTTCGGTGATCAGCCAGCCGCCATCCGGCAGAAGGTCAAGGCCCCAGGGACCGTCGAGGCCGGTGACGACCTCTTGCGCCCGGACCCGCACCCCGTCCGCAAGCTCCGGCGCGCGGGTCTGGCCCTGGAAGGCGGGCTGCTGGCCGGGGGCGTTGGGCGGCGCCTGGTTCAACTGGGCCAGCGCGGGAGTGGCGGTTAGCGTGGCGGCAAGAAGGGCAATCGTCGGAAATGGCTTCATCGTCGCGCTCCGCGTTCGGCAGGGTTCGCTGGCCGAACGGCGCGCGGCGGTCGGCCGTTCCCAGGCGATTTCGTCAAAGCCGCGCCAGATGCTCGCGGTAAAGGGCGCCGGCGCGGCCCCAGGCGTCCTGGTCGATCCGGTCCAGCCCTTCCAGCACGGGCAGCAATTGCCCGGCGAAATCCTGCGAGCTTTCCAGCGGCAGAAGCGAGGGCAGGTTGTCGATCGCCATCACGTCCAAAGGCGGCGCCTCGGCAACGCGGATCACGGGCTGCGCCCAGTCGGTGGCGCGGTCATAGACCGGAACGGGGTTGAATTCGCTGGTGGGATCGCAGGCCACGTCCCCGATCACCGTCAGGGCGCGGTCCGGTCCCTTGGCGTCGGCGGGGATGAACACCGGGCAACCCGGCTGGGCCAGGATGCAGTTGATGAAGACCTCATGCGCCCGGACCTGCGGGAAGGGGCCGCCCCGCGCGGTCTCGGCCATGTCCCATTTCGTCACCCGCACGCCCATCCGCGCCATAAGGTCCGAGGCGCCCGCGCCCACCCGCCCCAGCGCGCCGATGACGATGGCATGGGGGCGGGGCGCGCCGGTCGCGTCCAGTTCGGCCCGCAGCGCCTGGGTCATCGCCTCTTGGCTGGGAAAGCTGGTGACGGCTTCGCAGATGCCGCCGCGCTTTTGCGCCGCCCATGCCTTCAACGAGACCGCCGCGCCGGCGAAGCCCGCCCAATAGCCGAAGGCCGCGAGGCGGCGCCCCGAAGGCTCGGTCAGATATTCCAGGTCGTAAAGCGCGCCGCCGCCCGTGCGGAAACGCTTCAGCAGCGCCGGCCCGCCCGACTGGCCCTTATAGGCATGGCCGAACATGATATGACGATGGGGCAGGGGGCTACCGTCCTCGGGCAATTCCTTCAGCCCCAGGATGATGGCGTCATGCGGGGCCTTGGGCCAGGAGCCTTCCGGCGCCGCCTCGGCCCCGGCGTCCAGATAGGGCTGAAGCGGCAGGACGCGGTGCGGGCTTTCCTCGATGGTGATGTGGAAGCCCTGGGATTTCAGCCTGGCGACACCCTCGGGGGTGATGCCCACGCGGCGCTCGTTCGGGCGGCTTTCTGCCCGGACCCAAAGATGGACCATGTCGGTTCCTTTCATGGAAAGCTTGCGGTTGCGGCCTCGGGCGGGCGGCGGGCGCCCCGAAACGGCCCCTGGCCCGCCGCGTCGATCCGGGCGATGGCCTGGGCGATAGGCTCGATCACCACATTCATCGTCCAGGCGGTGGCGTGGATCATCCGTTGGCCGTCCAGCGCCAGCGCGACATGGCCGGGCCAGAACAAAAGATCGTTACGCCGGATCGTCTCGGCCTCGGGGAAGGCCGCCTGCTGCATGTCGCTGTCGCCGGGGCAGGGGATGGCGCAGGCCGCCAGCGCCGCCTGCGCCATCCCCGAGCAATCGATGCCGAAGCGGCTGTTCCCGCCCCAAAGATAGGGCGTGCCGATCAGGCTTTCCGCGACCTGGGCCGGGTCGGCGGCAGGGCGGTCCGCGATATGCTGCGCCGGCACCCAGCCGCCCTGGCTTAGCCGCGCGAAGCCGTTCCGAAGCGCCGTGACCGACAGCCGCGCGCCCAGCGACAGGGACATCAGCTCGGGGGTTTTCAGGTCCGGTTCGGGATAGACATGGGTTGCGGGGACGCAAACGCGGTGGGTGATCGCGGCATCGGCGGGGCCAAGCGCATCGACTTGCAGCCAGCCGCAATAGCCGTCCGCCTGGGCCTGGACGAAGGCCCAGCCGTCCTCTTCGTCGATCACCAGCAGGTCGGCGCCGAAATTCACCTGCCGGTCGCGCCCGCCGAAGGGCGCGCGGCGCAGGTCGGCAAGCGGCACGGCCAGCCGGGAGGGCCGGCCCTGGCTATAGGCTGGCCGCTCAAGCAGGCCGCGCAGGCTTTCCAGCGCGACGCGCGCCGTGGCAGGGGTCAGGCGGCGGTCGGGGCCGGCCGTCATGCCAGCACCTGGGGCAGGGCGTGCAGGATGGCGCGCATGGCCTGGCCCGCGCCGCCCTTGGGCCGGCCCGGCGCGGCCGAGGGCTGCCAGCCGTAAATGTCGAAATGCGCGTAGTGCCGCGCCTTGCCGGTGAAGCGCCGCAGGAACAGCGCCGCCGTGATCGCGCCCGCGAAGCCGCCGCCGGGGGCATTGTCCAGATCCGCGATGGCCGGCTCGATCATCGTCTCGTAGGGCGCCCAGAAGGGCAGGCGCCAGACCGGGTCCGCATGGGCCAGCCCCGCGCCTTGCAGCGCCGCCGCGACGGCATCGTCGTCGCAGAAAAAGGGCGGCACATCCGGTCCCAGCGCCACCCGTGCCGCCCCGGTCAGCGTCGCCATCGAGATCAGCAGCGCCGGCGCCTCTTCATCGGCCAGCGCCAGCGCATCGGCCAGGACCAGCCGGCCCTCGGCATCGGTATTGTTGATCTCGACCGTCAGGCCCTTGCGGCTGGTCAGGATGTCGCCGGGGCGGAAGGCATTGCCGGAAATGGCGTTTTCCACCGCCGGGATCAGGACGCGCAGGCGCATCGCGCGGGTCAGGCCCAGCTGCGCCAGCGTCTCGGCCAGGCCCAGGACGTTCGCCGCCCCGCCCATGTCCTTCTTCATCAGCCCCATCGATGAGGGGGGCTTGATGTCCAGACCGCCCGTGTCGAAGCAGACGCCCTTGCCCACCAGCGTCAGCAGCGGGCCTTCGCCGGGAAAGCGCAGGTCGATCAGGCGTGGTGCCTGCGCGCCAGCGCGGCCAACAGCATGGATCATCGGAAGGTTCCGGTCCAGCAGGTCGTCGCCCGCGATGACGGCGATCTGCGCGCCGTGGCGCGCGGCCAGATCGCGTGCCGCCTGTTCCAGTTCCTGCGGCCCCATGTCGCTTGCGGGGGTGTTGATCAGGTCGCGGGCCAGGAACTCGCCCGCCGCGAGCGCCGAGAGGCGGGGGGCATCGACGCCCTCGGGCGCGACCAGCCGTGCGCCAGGCAGTTCGGCCTTTTTGTAGCGGTCGAAGCGGTATTGCGCGAAGAGCCAGCCCAAAGCGCCCAGCGTGGCGTCGAAGCCCTCGGGCAGGTTCGCCAGCCGCCAGTTGCCGGAGGGCAGGGTCTCGGCGGCCCTGGCAAGGCTCCAGCGGTCGCGGGGCGCGGGGGGCTGGGAGTCAGGCCGGGGGTCAGGCAGGGGACCAAGCCCGCAAAGCGCGCCCAGGATGCCGCCCTGCGCATCGGGCAGCAGGCAAAGCTGGCCCGGCTTGGCCGCGAAACCCTGAGCCTTGGCCCAAAGCCGCGCCGGCTGGGGCAGATCGCGCGGCCAGTCGGGACCGTCCTCGCCGGGGCGCAGCAGCCAGAGCGGCAGGGCGCCGGATTGCGCATCGGCTTGTTGGGCGGCTTGCGGGGCGGCGAATTCGGGGGTGCTGGACATCGCGGACTTCCTTGCTTTCTGCGGGCAAGGTAGCGCGCCCGCCGCGCGCCGCAAGGGCAAGCGGAGTGGGCCGGAGGAATAAGCCGCCCGTGCCGCCCAAGGCACGCCCCCAGGGGCGAGGGATCGGGCCGGTTCCCGCGCGCCGCCTATTCCGGTTCGGGGTCGTCCCAGATCCGGGTCAGGGACTGGTTGCCGATACGCCGCAGCCGGGCCGTGGTCGCGGCCAGCGCCGCCATGTCGCGCCGCTCGGCGCAATGGCCCACGTCGATGGCGACCCCCGCCAGCGTCACAAGCCCCACCTGCCAGGCCAGCCGGGCCAATTGTTCGGCCAGGGTGGTGGTGGCCAGCTCGGCCCGCTCGGCGGCCTCGGCGGTGCGCGTCAGGGCCAAGGCAAGCTGCTCTAGTGCCGCGCCGATGACCTGGGCGGCGGCACTTTCGCCCAGTTCGCTGACGATCTCTTCCAGCCGATGCATGTCGATGCTGGCATTTTCATCGACAGCCAGAAGGGCCACTTTCGTCATCTGTCCACCTTGCGCGATTTGCGTTTCCTGGATGCGCAAACTGGCAGCAATGCCTCAAGAAATGGTTGAGACGCGCCTACTAAACCTCTCGAAATTTATCGGTCGGGACTGTATCAAACGCGATATAGGAAGATGAGGAAGTCATGAAACAGGCTCGATTGCTGCCCCACTACCTCGTGCAGCGCTATCAGGGCTGGCATGCGACGGGCTATGCGGAAAACGCCGCCTGGTATCGCCGCCTGGCCGAGGACGGCCAGCGCCCGCGCGCCATGATCGTCTCGTGCTGCGATTCGCGGGTGCATGTGACCTCGATCTTCGGGGCCGATACGGGTGAATTCTTCGTCCATCGCAACATCGCCAATCTGGTGCCGCCCTATCAGCCTGACGGCTTGCAGCACGGCACCTCGGCGGCGGTGGAATACGCGGTGAACGAGCTGAAGGTGGCGCATGTGGTGGTCATGGGGCACACCAAATGCGGCGGCGTCGCGGGCTGTCATGCCATGTGCTCGGGCCATGCCCCCGAGCTTGAGGAAAAGACCAGCTTCGTCGGCCGCTGGATGGACATCCTGCGCCCCGGTTATGAGCGTGTCCTGGACCTGCCCGAAACCCAGCAGGTTGCGGCGCTGGAGCGTCAGGCGGTGCTGGTCTCGCTTGAGAACCTGCTGACTTTTCCCTTCGTGCGCGCCAAGGTCGAGGCGGGGGATCTGTCGCTGCACGGGCTGGTCCACGACATCGGGAACGGCAAGCTGCTGCAATACGATCCGGCGTCCGAGGGTTTCGTGCAGATCGACTAGCCGACCATGCCGGGAGGGAAGGACATGACCGCCATCGACGACGCCGCCATCGCGGCCATGGACGCCGCCGATCCCCTGGCGCCCCTGCGCGCCGGGTTCCTGATCCCCCAGGGCGAGATCTATCTGGATGGCAACTCGCTTGGCCCGGCCAGCCTGCGCGCGCTTGAGGCGTTGCAGCTTGCCGCAAGCCACGAGTGGCAGCACGGCCTGATCCGAAGCTGGAACAGCGCGGGATGGTTCGACCTGCCGATCGAACTGGGCGACCGGATCGGCGCGCTGATCGGGGCGGCGCCGGGACAGACGGTGGTGGGGGACACGACCTCGGTCAACATTTACAAGGCGCTTCACGCGGCCATGGGGTTGCGTCCCGGCCGCGCCACCATCCTGGCCGAGGCCGGAAGCTTTCCCACCGATCTTTATATCGCCGAGGGCGTGGCCTCGACCCTGCCAGGCGCCGTGCTGCGCCTTGAGGGGCGCGACGGCGCGCGGATCGAAGAGATGCTGGACGACAGCGTGGCCGTGCTGCTGGTCAACCAGGTGAACTACAAGACCGGCGCGCTGCGCGACATGGCCGCGCTGACCCGGCTGGCCCATCGCGCCGGGGCGCTGGTCGTCTGGGACCTGTGCCATTCGGCGGGCGCGCTGCCGGTGGAACTGGATGCCTGCCAGGCTGATATGGCCGTGGGATGCAGCTATAAATACCTGAATGGCGGGCCGGGCGCCCCAGCCTATATCTATGTGGCGCGGCGCCATCACGCGCAGGCGCGCCAACCGCTAAGCGGCTGGTGGGGCCATGCCCGACCCTTTGCCTTCGAGACCGGATATCAAGGCGATCCCGGCATCCGCCGCTTTCAATGCGGGACCCAGCCGATTCTGTCGATGCAGGCGCTGCGCGGTGCCTTGCAGCTTTGGGACGGCGTGGACATGGCCCTTTTGCGCGCGAAAAGCATGGCGATGACCGATCTTTTCATCGCTCTGGTCGAGCAGGGATGCGCGGGGCTGGGCCTGTCCCTGCAAAGCCCGCGCGAGGCGGCGGCACGGGGCAGCCAGGTCTCGTTCACGCATGAGAACGCCTATGCGGTGATGCAGGCGCTGATCGCGCGGGGGGTGATCGGGGATTTCCGGGCGCCCTCGACCCTGCGCTTCGGCTTCGCGCCGCTTTATCTCAGCTTCGCCGAGGTGGCGCGGGCGGCCGGGATGCTGCACGAGGTGCTGGCCAGCGGCGAATGGCGCGAACCGCGCTTCGCGGTCAGGGCGGCGGTGACCTGAGATCGGGCGCGGCATCGGTAGGGGCCGGGACGGGGCCGCCCATCCCGTCCTCTTCGCCCATTCCGCCGCGCGCGCGGATCGCCTCGGCCACGCGGTCGGCGTCGTCCAGCGCCAGCAGCGCCATCGGCAGTGCGATGCGCCAGTTCGCCCGCCGGGCCGAACGCGCGCGCCACGCCTGGCCCAGCATCCCCGCCCGCGCGATCAGGACGGGGGTGAAGCGGATTGCCAGCGGCAGGGCATTCTGAATCAGCGCGGTCGGCAGGCCCAGCCGGCGAAGCGGCCCCAGCATCCGGTGCAGCAGTTCCGTCAGCGCCGAAAGGCTGGTCGTCATCGTGACCAGATTGGCCAGCGCCACCGCCGAGACCAGGCGCAGCGCCAGCCGCAGCCCCTCGGGGCCGTCCCCGGTCGCCAGATGCCATAGCGCCAGGATCAGGACAAAGGGCCACAGGATGCGCAGTTGCCTTAGGCCGTGGTGCAGGAAGGCGCGGCCGGGCAGGGCGTAAAGGCCCAGGGTCAGCGCCAGCGCCACGACCTGCGCGGTCAGTCCCGGCAGCAGGAACAGCCCCGTCGTCGCCGCGGCCAGCCCGGCCAGCTTGGCCCCCGCGGGCCAGCCGTGCGCCCGCGTCCTAACCGGCGAGGTCAGCGAGATCATCGCGCGTGCCCTCCTCGGTCATGCGGGCCTCGAACTCGGCCAGAAGCTCGGGGCCTCCTTCGGCGCGGATGCGGCCCTGGTCCAGCCACAGGATGCGGCCATAGCCCGCCAGATCGCGCGCCTCATGCGAGATATGGACCAGATGCGCGCCGCTTTGATCCAGATGGCGGACCAGTTGCATCCGGGTCGGGATGTCCAGGCCCGCGAAGGGCTCGTCCAGGATCAGCCAGCGCGGGGCCATGGCGATCACGGCCATCAGGCAAAGCAGATGCTTCTGGCCCTGGGACAGCGCATCCGTCGTGGCATCGTGCCAATGCGCCCTGCCGAAGCGCGCCAGGGTGGCGCGCGCGGTTTCCCGCGCCTGGGCCTTGCTCCGGCCCGACTGGCGCAGGCCGAAGCTCATTTCCTCGATCACGGTGGGGAAGATGATCTGATGCTCGGGGTTCTGGAACAGGACGCCCAGGCTTGCGATGGCGGCGCGGCGGTCGGTCCAGGCATCGGCGCCTTCGACCAGAACACGGCCCTGGTCGGGGCGGATCAGCCCCGCAAGCACCCGCGCCAGCGTGCTTTTCCCCGAGCCGTTGCGCCCGATCACGCCGATCCGGGGGCCGGTCAGGTGCAGATCTATGCCCTCCAGCACCGGGCGCGCGCCGATGGCATGGGCGACGCCCTGGACCCAGATGCCCGCCGATCCCTGTTGCAAGGCGCGTCCTTTCCCTTTGCGAAAATCCGCGATTCCTCTAGCATGGTTGAAAGCCAGGAGCCACGGATGAGCTGGAACCCCAACCTTGAACCCGGATGCCCGGACGTGGCATCCTTGGACAGCATCGAGACGCTGATCGTCCCCCGCGCCCGCGACCTGGGCGAATTCGAGGTGATGCGCGCCCTGCCCGCGCCGCGCCGGCAGATGGTCGGTCCGTTCATCTTCTTCGACCAGGCCGGACCCGCCGAGTTCCTGACCGGCAAGGGGGTGGACATCCGCCCGCATCCGCATATCGGCCTGGGGACGGTGACCTATCTTTATCAGGGGGATTTCCATCACCGCGATAGCATCGGCACGGATCAGGTGATTCTGCCCGGCGCGGTGAACTGGATGGTCGCGGGCAGGGGCGTCACCCATTCCGAACGCACCAGCGCCGCCGCCCGGCGGGGGCCGCATGCACTGTTCGGCATCCAGACCTGGATCGCCCTGCCCGAAAGCCATGAGGACATGGCCCCGATCTTTGAGCATCACGGCAAGGAAACGCTGCCCGAGTTTCAGGATGGCGGCGTCCAGGCGCGGCTGATCCTGGGTGATGCCTATGGCGCGAAGGCTCCGGCCACGCTGTTTTCGCAGACCTTCTATCTGGACGTGACGCTGGCCCCCGGCGCGCGCTTTCCGCTGCCCGACGATCACGAGGATCGCGGGATCTATGTCACGCGGGGCTCGGTCCTGGTCGCGGGGCAGGAATTCCCGGCGGGCCGGATGATGGTCTTTCGCCCCGGCGACCGCATCACCGTGGCGGCGGGCGGGCAGGGCGCGCGGATCATGGCGCTGGGCGGGGCCACGCTGAACGGACCGCGCCATATCTGGTGGAATTTCGTCGCCTCGTCGCGCGAACGGATCGAGCAGGCCAAGGCCGATTGGCGGGCGGCCGAATGGGGGCGCGGGCGCTTCAGCCTGCCGCCCTCGGACGATGGCGAATTCATCCCGCTGCCCTGAGCGGCGCGGCGGCGGCGGCGAAATTTCGGCATCCGGCGAAACCCGATTGCAAAGCCGCACGTTGGTCCGGCACATGAACATCCATCCCATGGAGAAGGAAACTCCAATGAATTCGATCATTTATCTGGTCGGCCTTGTCGTGGTCGTTTTATTCATCCTGTCCGTCCTGGGCCTGCGCTGATGGCCGCCCCCGAGATTCCCGCGACCGTCGGGCGTGGCTATGTGGACTGGGCCGCCGTCTTCGCGGGCACGCCGATGGGCAAGGCCCGGCGACCACGCTGGGCCAGGACGCGCAGGGGCGGATGACCGACAGACGGCGCCAGATCGCCGGGATCTTCGCCAATACGATCCGCACCGGCGAAGTCTCGGATGCCGACCGCGCCTATCTGCGCGATCAGGATGTCGTGAACGCGGTCAAGGGCATGTATGTGAAGTCCGGCTTTACCCCTGACACCGCCCGCGATGTCTATGTCTGCCCGGCAGGCGAGAACCTGATCTATCGTTACACCGCCGAGGAGTGCGGCGTTCAGGTCTTGCGATACTGTGGATCAATGAATGCCGGGCCTGCCCTCACTGGAGCCAATGCACCACCGGCACGGAGCGACGGATCAACCCGTGGGACCGTGAGGACCTGATCGAAGACATGCGCAAACGGCTGGGCCGTGACCCCGATGCCATGACGCCGCGCCGCTCAACGGTCGGGCACGCTTTCGGCATGATCGAGGCATGGATGGGCTCCACCCGCTTCCTGACGCGGCGGCTCAAGAACATGCGCGCCGAGATGGCGCTGAACGTGCTGGCCTGTAGCATAAAGCGGATGATCGCGCTGATCGGCACCCGGCGGCTGATCCAAGCAATACCGGGCTGATGGTGGCCCGAAGGCGCGCATCAGGCTGATCCATCACAAACCCCAGACCTGCCAGCGCGCCAAGGGACCCAGAAATCCAACGCGTCGGCGAAAGGGCCAAGGCTGATCAAAGACACGGCCCGAACCCGCTTTGCCGACGACTTTCCACACGGCCTAGGCCACTTGCTCCTTGGGTCTGGCGGCGCGCTTTTCCGACATTACGGCATTCGCAAAGGCGCGAAAGCCGGTCATATTACGCATGCGAATGGAGCGTTCCAAGGCCCAGGACGATCCGGCCTGAGGCTGAACGAGGAAAAGGACCCGCAGGAATGGCTGGACGTGCCCGCCGCCAGGATCGAGAACGAGACGCCGCAGGGCGAGACGGTCTTGTATGACGAACTGATCAAGTCTTGGCAGTCATGCCCAAGTGGGGCACGGGGCGGCGCGTCTCGCCCGCTTGCCCCGTGCTTGCGAATGGCGGGACCGGCTGCGGCAAGGGTTGCGCGGCCGGTCCCCTTCCTGTCAGCTTGGTGAAAAATACGGACGGACCATGAACTGCATCCTTGCCATAGATCAGGGGACGACCTCGTCCCGCGCCATCGTCTTCGACGCCGGGCTGCGCGTCGTCGCCCAGGCGCAGGAAGAGTTCCCGCAGCATTTCCCGCGTTCCGGCTGGGTCGAGCATGATCCCTTGGACCTGTGGTCCACCGTGGTCGCCACCGCGCGGGCTGCGGTCCAGAAGGCGGGGATCGGGGCGCGGCTGATCTCGGCCATCGGTATCACCAACCAGCGTGAGACGGTGGTGCTTTGGGATCGTGCGACTGGCAGGCCGGTCCATAATGCCATCGTCTGGCAGGACCGCCGCACCGTCGATCTTTGCGAGGCGCTGAAGGCCCGGGGGCATGAGGCGATGATCCGCGCCCGCACGGGCCTGCTTCTTGATCCCTATTTCAGCGGCACCAAGCTGAAATGGCTGCTGGAAAACGTCGAAGGCGCCCGCGCGCGCGCCAAGGCGGGCGAACTGGCCTTTGGCACCGTCGATAGCTGGCTGATCTGGAACCTGACCGGCGGGCGCACCCATGCCACCGACGCCACCAATGCCGCGCGGACCCTGCTTTACAATATCGACCGGAACGAATGGGATGCCGAGATCTGCGCATTGCTGGACATTCCCATGTCGCTTCTGCCCGAGGTCAAGGATTGCGCCGATGATTTCGGCCTGACCCGCGCCGACATCTTCGGGCGCGAGATCCCGATTCTGGGCGTCGCGGGCGATCAGCAGGCCGCGACCATGGGACAGGGCTGCTGGTCGCCCGGCATGATGAAATCTACCTATGGCACCGGCTGCTTCGCGCTTTTGAACACCGGCGAAAAGCTGGTTCCCTCGCAAAACAGGCTGCTTTCGACCATCGCCTATCGGCTGGACGGCAAGACCACCTATGCGCTGGAAGGCTCGATCTTTGTCGCTGGCGCCGTGGTGCAATGGCTGCGCGACGGGCTGGGGATCATCCGCGCCGCCTCTCAGACCCAGGCCCTGGCCCGGCGGGCGGATGCTGAACAGGACGTGGTGCTGGTGCCCGCCTTTACCGGGCTTGGCGCGCCCTATTGGCGGCCGGACTGCCGGGGCGCGATCTTTGGCCTGACGCGCAATTCCGGCCCGGCGGAACTGGCCCGCGCGGCGCTGGAAAGCGTGGGCTTTCAGACCCGCGACCTTCTGGAGGCGATGTGCGCCGACTGGCCCGACGCAGCCAAGGCGGTGCTGCGCGTCGATGGCGGCATGGCGGCCAGCGACTGGACCATGCAGTTCCTCTCGGACATCCTGGGCGCGCCGGTGGACCGTCCCGAGGTGATCGAGACGACCGCCCTGGGCGCGGCCTATCTGGCCGGGTTGCGGGCCGGGCTGTGCCCCCCGCCCGAGGAATTCGCCCGGCTGTGGAAGCTTGACCGCAAATTCCAGCCCGCCATGGCCAATGAGGAGCGGGCGCGGAAATATGCCCGCTGGAAAAAGGCCGTCGCGGCCACGATGGAGGCGGCATGACCCCCTTTGGCTTCGCCCTGCCGGGCCGGGTGATCTTTGGCCGGGGCGAGGCGCGCCAGGCCCCCGCCCTGATCCGCGAATTCGGCGGGCGCGGCATCCTGGTCCATGGCGCCGATTCCGCCCGCGCCGCCTGGCTGCTGGACGCTCTTGGCCCCGAGGTGCTGGCGCTTTCCTGTCCCGCCGAGCCGACCTTGCCCATGCTTGAGGCCGCGCTGGACCGCGCCAAGCCCTTCGGCGCCGATTGGGTCGCGGCCCTGGGCGGCGGCGCGGCGCTGGATCTGGGCAAGGCGCTGGCCGGGCTGATCCCGGCGCCGGGCGGGGTCATGGACCATCTTGAGGTCGTCGGCCGCGGCCTGCCGCTGGCCGTGCCGCCGCTGCCCTATGTCGCGATCCCGACCACGGCGGGCACCGGGGCCGAGGCGACGCGCAATGCCGTGATCGGCCTGCCGGATCATGGCCGCAAGGTCTCGATCCGCGATGCGCGGATGCTGCCGCGCCTGGCCATCGTCGATCCCGCGCTGACGGATGCCTGCCCGCGCGGGGTGACGCTGGCCTCGGGGCTGGACGCGCTGGCGCAGGTGATCGAGCCGTATCTGTCTTGTCGCGCCACGCCCTTCACCGATGCGCTGGCACGCCCGGAGATCGGGCCGGGCTTGCAGGCGCTGGCGGCGCTGATGCGCGGCGAGGACCGGGCCGCGCGCGATGTCATGGCCTGGGTCAGCCTGTGCGGCGGCATGGCGCTGGCGAATGCGGGCCTGGGCGCGGTGCATGGGCTGGCCGGGGTGATCGGCGGCATCGCTCCGGCGGCGCATGGCGCGATCTGCGGCGTGCTGCTGGGGCCGGTGCTGGCGATGAACCGGAAGCTGATGCCCGACCCCTCGCGGCTGGATGAGGTCTGTGGGCATATCGCCGATGCCCTGGGCGGCCATCCCGATCAGGCGCCGCAGCGGCTGGCCGACTGGGCGCGGGATTGCGGCCTGCCGGGCCTAAGGGCGCAGGGCCTGGCATCCAGGGATCACGCGCGGGTGGCCGAGGCGGCGCTGGCCAGTTCCTCGATGCAGGGAAACCCGGTTCGCCCCCCGGTCGCGGCGCTGATGGCCGTATTGGCGGCGGCATGACGATCCTTGCGCGCGGCGGCTATGACGACGATCTTCAGGCGCTGCTGGACGCGCCGGGCGGCGATCTTGAGGTCTGGACATTCGACGATGCCCCGACCCGCCGTGCCGCCGAGGCCGAATTCGCCCGGCGCGGCATCCGGGCGCGTTGCCGTTCGGCGCTGAAGCCCCTGGTCTGCGCCATGGCCGAAGAGGTGCCGCTTCGGGATCTGCGCCGGCTGCACGTCACCTGGCCCAGGCCCGAAGGCGCGGCGCCGGGCCGCTTCCTGCTGGAAGCCTGGCCCCTGGCCGCGATGCTGCCGGGCGTCGAACTGCGTTTCCGCGCCGGGCGTCCGGCGGCGGCGGGGATGCCCGCCTATCGCCTGGTGCTGGATTTCCGCGACGGCACGCGGCGGCGGATGCGGGTCGCGGCGCCGAACCGGATGGTCGTGGATGCGCATGGCCGGGCGCGGCTTTCCTCTTGCGGCTGGCTGATCCGGGGCGGGGTCTCGGCGCCGCTGGCCACCTGGCCCGAGAGGATGCTGCAAAAGATCCACGCGCGGCTTCCCTCTTTTCCAGTCCAGCGCCTGCGCATCCGGGTCGAGACGCCCTTTCGCGATCAGCCCCTGCCGGGCGGCGCGCATCTGTCGCTGACCGAGATCCTGCATGAGGAAATCTATTTCTCGGTCCTGGAACATGCCCAGGCGCGGGCGGGGCAGGCGCCGGGCGACCGCCGCCTGCGGCCGGGCCAGATCGTGCCCGAGATGGTGCCGGCCGCGCATCCGGCCCTTCTGATGGCGGCCGAGCCCTGGCAGCCGGACCCGCCGCCGCCCGAACAGCCGCCGCCCGAACAGCCGCTGGCACGGGCGCTGGCGGCGCTTTCCGCCTCGCAGATCGCGTGCGAATTGCAGGCGCTGGGGGGTGAGGGGCGGGCCGCGCGCTCGGCCGCCGGGCGGGAGGTCGGCTGGCGCTACCTGCCTGGCGCGGGCCGAGCGATGCTTTTGACGGCGGGCCAGCATGCGAACGAGATTTCCGGTCCGATCGGCGCCCTGCGCGCGGCGCGGGTCCTGGCGCGGCGCGGGGCGCATCTGGCGGTCTGCCCGTTGGAGAACCCGGACGGCTATGCCCTGCGCGCGGAACTGGCGGCGGCTGATCCCGGCCATATGCTGCACGCGGCGCGCTATACCGCCTTGGGCGACGATCTGGAATATCGCACGCCGCCTCTTCACGAAAGCGCCGTGCGGGCGCAGGCGCGGCTGCGGTCGGGCGCGCTATTGCATGTCAGCCTGCACGGCTATCCGGCGCATGAGTTCGCCCGGCCTTTCTCGGGCTATCTGCCTGCCGGGTTCGAAAGCTGGACCCTGCCGCGCGGCATGTTCCTGATCCTGCGCCATTGGCCGGGATGGGAGGGGGCGGGCCTGGCCCTTCTGCGTGCCGTCGCCGCCCGCCTGGGCGCGCATCCGGGGCTGGCTGGCCTGAACCTGTGCCAGCGCGTCGCGCGCTCGCGGTATCTGAAGGGGGGTGCGCCCGCGCGGATGCTGCACGGGCTGGAGGTCATCCTGCGCCCCGAGCCGAGCCAGCCGCTGCCCCTGATGCTGATCACCGAATATCCCGACGAGACCCTGCAAGGCCCGGCCCTGCGCCTGGCCCATCACGCGCAATGCCTGGCCGTGCTGGCGGCCTACGCGGCGCTGCAAGGGCTGGATCTGCCCCGTCGGGGGCGCGACGCCGCAGCGGTATGATTGCGACCCCCGCCGAAAACGGCATGTCGAGGTCGGAAAGTGCCCGCGACCCAAGGGGTTTTTCGCGACAAGGGATCTGCCGAAGCCAAGGCGCGGCGCATTTGCCCCGAAAGCAGTGCTTTGCTCTTGTCGGCGGCTGCGCTATCCGCAGGCGGGAATCCGGGCACGGGCACGGTGGCCGGGACGACGAAGCGAAGGAGTTGGAAGATGGTGGCGGATCTCATCGACGGACGTTTATATTCGGCCCGCGTTCGCGGTCATGTGGCCGAGGCGGTTTCCGGGCTGGCGTCTCGGGGCCTTGTTCCCGGCTTGGCGGTTGTTCTGGTGGGTGAGGATCCGGCTTCGGGTGTCTATGTGCGCAACAAGGGCATCCAGACGCGCGAGGCGGGGATGGCGAGTTTCGAGCACAAGCTTCCGGCCGAGACCTCGCAGGAGGTGCTGCTGTCGCTGATCGGGGGGCTGAACGCGGATCCGGCGGTGCATGGGATCCTGGTGCAACTGCCGCTGCCGGCGCATCTGGACGCCGAGGCGGTGATCAACGCCATCGCGCCGGAAAAGGATGTTGACGGCTTCACCATCGGCAATGTGGGCCGGCTCGGGACGGGGCAGAAGGCGATGGTGCCCTGCACGCCGCTGGGGTGCGTGATGATGCTCAGGGACCGGCTGGGCGACCTGTCTGGGCAGAACGCGGTGGTCGTGGGGCGCTCCAACATCGTGGGCAAGCCGATGGCGCAATTGCTCTTGGCCGAGAATTGCACGGTGACCGTCGCCCATTCGCGCTCGCGCGATCTTGCGGCGATCTGCCGCGGCGCCGATATCCTGGTCGCGGCCGTGGGCAGGCCAGGGATGATCCGGGGGGATTGGATCAAGCCCGGCGCCACGGTGATCGACGTGGGCATCAACCGCATCGTGGAGGGAGGCAGAAGCCGGCTCGTGGGGGATGTGGACTTCGAGGCGGCCGTCCAGGTCGCCGGCGCCATCACCCCGGTGCCGGGGGGCGTCGGGCCGATGACCATCGCCTGCCTTCTGGCCAATACGCTGACCGCTTGCTGCCGGATCAGCGGCCTGCCCGATCCTGCATGGCCTGGCTGAACCGGGGCCGGGGGGCTTTGCCCCCCAGGTTTTTCCGACCCCTCAATGGGGTCGGGAAAACCTTCCCCCCAGGATATTTGCACAAGAAAGAAGCATGGGCCCTGGCCCGCAGTGGAGCGCCTGATGACCAAATACTGCCTGACCGTCACCTGCCCCTCGACCCGCGGGATCGTGGCGGCGATCTCGACCTATCTGGCCCGGCAGGGCTGCAACATCACCGATTCCAGCCAGTTCGACGATACCGAGACAGGCCGCTTTTTCATGCGCGTCAGCTTCCTGGCCGAAACGGGGGTCGGGGTCGAGGCGCTGCGCGCGGGCCTGGCCGAGGCGGCGTCCGAGTTCAGCATGGATTATGCCATCCATGACGAGGCCGAGAAGATGAAGGTGGTGATCATGGTCAGCCGCTTCGGTCATTGCCTGAACGACCTGCTGTATCGCTGGCGGATCGGGGCGCTGCCGATCGACATCGTGGCGGTGATCAGCAATCACATGGACTATCAGAAGGTGGTGGTGAATCACGACATTCCCTTCCATTGCATCAAGGTCACCAGGGACAACAAGCCCGAGGCCGAGGCCCGCATCATGGCATTGGTCGAGGAGACCGGGGCCGAGCTGATCGTCCTGGCGCGCTATATGCAGGTGCTCTCGGACCAGATGTGTCGCCGGATGTCGGGGCGGATCATCAACATCCACCACTCGTTCCTGCCGAGCTTCAAGGGCGCCAACCCCTATAAGCAGGCCTATGAGCGCGGCGTGAAGCTGATCGGCGCGACCAGCCATTATGTCACCGCCGATCTGGACGAAGGCCCGATCATCGAGCAGGACACCATCCGCGTGACCCATGCGCAATCGCCCGAGGATTACGTCAGCCTGGGCCGCGACGTGGAAAGCCAGGTGCTGGCCCGTGCCATCCACGCCCATATCCACCGCCGGGCTTTCCTCAACGGAAACAAGACCGTCATCTTCCCCGCATCGCCAGGAAGCCATGCCAGCGAAAGAATGGGCTGAGCGAAGAAGAAGCCGGGGCTGGAACAGAACCCTTCCGCCGGGCTATCCTGCCCCCCGCCCGATCCCCGCCCTTCCTGCCCAGGCTGTCGCGCCCTTTGTCCCGGCAGGTCTTTCTTGTTCAAATATCCCCGCCGGAGGCAACCCAGCCCGACGAAGCTCCATCCGCGGGGTCTGGCGCGGCGGGGGCAAAAGGGGCTAGACCTGTGTTCTCATTTGCTCCGGAACCTTGCATGAGCATCCATCTTTATCAGAATGACCTGCCCGAGGGGCTGGACTTCGGCCCCGTCGTGGCCATCGACACCGAGACCATGGGCCTCGACATGCGGCGCGACCGGCTTTGCCTGGTGCAGCTTTCCTCGGGCGATGGGGATGCGCATCTGGTCCAGATCGCGCGCGGCCAGCGCGGCGCGCCTAACCTTTGCCGCATGCTGGCCGATCCCAAGGTGCTGAAGCTGTTCCATTACGGGCGTTTCGACATCGCCGCGCTGGAGGCTGCGTTCGGCGTGGTCGCGGCGCCGGTCTGGTGCACCAAGATCGCCAGCAAGATGATCCGCACCTTCACCGAACGGCATGGGCTGAAATACCTTCTGGCCGAGTTGGTCGGGGTCGATATTTCGAAGCAGCAGCAGACCAGCGACTGGGGCTCGGCCGACCTGAGTGACGCGCAACTGGAATATGCTGCCTCGGACGTGCTTTACCTGCACCGGCTCAAGGACGCGCTGGAACAGCGGCTGGAGCGCGAGGGGCGGCTGGGCCTGGCGCAGGCATGTTTCGACTTTCTTCCCGCCCGTGCCCATCTGGACCTGTTGGGCTGGGGGGATGAAAACGACATCTTCCGCCATTAGATGACGGACATGAGCGCATATCTGACCACAGCCCAGCGGGTGATCCGCACCGAGATCGAGGGCCTGAGCGCATTGGCGCTGGGGCTGAACGGCGATTTCGACCGCGCCATCGAGACGATCCTGGCCGCGACCGGGCGGGTCGTCGTCTCGGGCATGGGCAAGTCGGGCCATGTGGGCAGGAAGATCGCGGCAACGCTGGCCTCGACCGGGACGCCCGCGCAATTCGTCCATCCGGGCGAGGCGAGCCATGGCGATCTGGGCATGGTCACGCAAAGCGACGTGGCCCTGGTGCTGTCGAATTCCGGCGAGACGCCGGAGCTGGCCGACCTGATCGCCCATACCCGCCGGTTTCGGATTCCGTTGATCGGTGTGGCCTCGCGGCCCGATTCGACGTTGCTGCGGCAATCGGACGTGGCCCTGGTCCTGCCCGCCGCGCCCGAGGCTTGTGGCTCGGGGATCGTGCCGACGACCTCGACCACGATGACCATGGCCTTGGGGGATGCGCTGGCCATCGCGCTGATGGAGCATCGCAAGTTCACGCCCGAGCATTTCCGCACCTTTCATCCCGGCGGCAAGCTGGGGGCGAAGCTGTCGCGGGTGGGCGACCTGATGCATCGCGATATCCCTCTGGTGGCCGAGGACGCGCCCATGTCCGAGGCGCTGCTGGTGATCAGCCAGAAGGGTTTCGGCGTCACCGGCGTCACCGACCGCGCGGGCAATCTGTCCGGCATCATCACCGATGGCGACCTGCGGCGGCATATGGACGGGCTTTTGAACCTTCGCGCCGCCGAGGTGATGACGCGCGGCCCGCGCATGATCTCGTCCGACCGGCTGGCCGAGCAGGCTTTGGCCGAGATGCAGGCCCGCCGCATCACCAGCCTTTTCGTGGTCGAGGAGGGCCGCCCCGTCGGGCTGCTGCATATCCACGACTTTTTGCGCACCGGCATGGTCTGATGTTGCGCTCGCGGATCGTTGCCTGGCTGCGCGTGATCCTGCCCCTGACGGCGCTGGCGCTTCTGTCGGTGCTGTTCCTTCTGGGCCGCAAGCCCGAACCGGACGCGACGATTCCCTATGCCACGGTCGATCCCCAGGATCTGGCCGAGCGGCAGGCGATGACCAATCCGACCTATACCGGCGTCACCGACAACGGCACGCAACTGACCGTGATGGGGGCCGAGGCGGTGCCAGGGGAAAGTGGCGACGGCGAGGTTTCCTCGGTCCGCATGACGCTGCGCGGCAAGGATGGGCGCGCAGCCGATGTCAGCGCCGGCAACGGGCGTATCCAGGGCGACCAGATCACCCTGGGGCAGGGGGTGCGGATGACCACCGCCGATGGCTGGGTGGTGACGGCGCCCGAGTTTCTGGCCTCGACCAGCCAGGGCACGCTGCGTTCGGATCAGGAGGTGAACGTCCGCGCGCCATTTGGCGATCTGACCGCCGGGCGGATGGAATTGCGCCCCGCAGCGCCCCGATCACCCGATCAGCTTCTTGATTTGAAGGGCGGAGTTCGGTTGATATACCGCCCATGACCCAAAGTGCCGGCGTCCCTGGGATGGCGCTTTGGCGGAAAGGAACCACGATGACCCGGCCCGGCCTTCTGCCCCTTCTTCTGGCGCTTGCGCTTGCGCTGGCCACGCCGGCCCTGGCGCAGACCGGCTTCGGCCGGGCGCAGGATGTGGGCCAGCCGGTCGAGGTTACCGCCGACAGCCTTCAGGTGAACCAGGCCACCGGCCTTGCGACCTTCATCGGCAATGTGCTGATCGGCCAGGGCGAGATGCGCCTGGCCGCCGACCGCGTGACCGTGACCTATGCCGCGAACAATCCGCAAAAGATCAGCAAGCTTCACGCCGAGGGCAATGTCACGCTGGCCAGCGGCCAGGACGCGGCCGAGGCGAAGGCCGCCGATTACGACGTGGCCTCGGGGAATGTGGTGCTGACGGGGGACGTGCTGCTGACCCAGGGCGCCAGCGTGCTGTCGGGGCAAAGCGTCACCGTGAACCTTGCCAGCGGCACGGCCCAGGCCCAGGGTCGCGTGCGCAGCGTCTTGCAGCCGGGAAGCGCGAATGCCGGGAACTGATTCGTCCATGCAGGGGCTGCGTGTCCGGGGCTTGCGCAAATCCTATCGCAACCGGCCCGTGATCCGCGAGGTCGCGCTGACCCTGGACCGGGGCGAGGTGGTGGCGCTGCTGGGGCCGAACGGCTCGGGCAAGACGACCTGCTTTTACTGCGTCGCAGGGCTGGTCGCGCCGGATGCGGGCCAGGTGCTGATCGACGGCCGGGACGCGACCGCGCTGCCCATGTATCGCCGCGCCCAGATGGGCATCGGCTATCTGCCGCAGGAAATGTCGATCTTTCGCGGTCTCTCGGTCGAGCAGAACATCACCGCTGTCCTGGAGCTGGTCTGCCGCGATGCCCATCACCGCCGCGAGCGGCTTGAGACGCTTCTGGGCGAATTCTCGATCGAGCATCTGCGCAACGCCTCGGCCATGGCGCTGTCCGGGGGCGAGCGGCGCCGGGTCGAGATCGCCCGCTGCCTGGCCGCGAACCCGGCCTATCTGCTTTTGGACGAGCCTTTCGCCGGCGTCGATCCCATCGCCGTGGGCGAGATCAGGGGCCTGGTCCACGACCTGAAAAGCCGGGGCATCGGTGTGCTGATCACCGACCACAATGTGCGCGAAACCCTGGAAATCGTGGATCGTGCCTATATCCTGCATGACGGACATGTGCTGAAATCCGGCACCACCGCCGAGATCGTGGACGACCCGCAGGTGCGCCGCGTCTATCTGGGCGAAGGTTTCCGAATGAACTGAGGCCGCCCGCCCCGCCGGTTGAAAATCTTCTTTTCGCGCCCGTTGACAGGAACCGAAGGCTGTTACCAAATGCTTATATGGCGGGCCAGGACGCGGCCCGTCGATACCCCCGGCGGCACGCCCCGAGGGCGGCGTGACGTAACGGCCGGGCAACCGAAAGGACGGACCAACATGCGCTATCAGATCAGCGGAAAACAAATCGATGTCGGCGATGCGCTTACCACGCATGTCAAAACCGATTTGGGCGAAGTCATTGAGAAATATTCCCAACGTCCGACGGATGCGACCGTCATCTTTTCCCGTAATGCGCATGAATTCATCTGTGATGCGGTGGTGCATCTGTCCACCGGACTGAATGTGCAGGCCAAGGGGGCCTCGACCGAGATCTATGCCGCCTTCGATCAGGCCAAGGATCGGATGGACAAGCAGCTTCGCCGCTACAAGCGTCGGCTCAAGGATCATCACAAGGACCGGATCGAGCCGGTTGCTTTTGAAAGCGCGGACATGTATGTGCTTGCCGCCGACGAGGACGAATGGGAAACGCAGGACGATGGCCTGCAACCCATGATCATCGCCGAGATGGAAACCAGGCTTCCGACCCTGTCCGTCGGCGAGGCGGTGATGCAGATGGAATTGGCCGGAACCCCGCTTCTGGTCTTTCGCAATGAGAAGCATGGGGGCGTCAACGTGGTCCATCGCCGGGATGATGGCAACGTGGGCTGGATCGACCCCCGCAATCTAAGTTAGACTGCACGGCGTGCAGCCGAACGGGATGGATGTCCCGGCCGCGCGAACCGTGGCCGGGACTTGAACAAATTATTGGGCGATATGCAGATCAGCGACATACTGTCTCCCGCCGCCGTGCGGACCATGACGCAAAGCACCAGCAAGAAACGTTTGTTTCAGGAAATCGCCGAGCAGGCGCGCAGCATCTACGGCGTCGATGCCGCCCAGACGCTGGACGCCTTGCAGGAACGCGAATCGCTGGGCCCGACCGGCGTGGGCCATGGCGTGGCGCTGCCTCATGCGCGGCTGCACGGGCTGGATCGGGTGGTCGGCCTGTTCCTGCGGCTAGAGAAGCCGCTGGATTTCGACGCGGTGGACCGCCAGCCCGTGGACCTGATCTTTGCCCTGCTGGCACCGAAGAACTCGGGTGTGGATCACCTCAAGGCGCTGGCGCTGGTCTCGCGCACGCTGCGCGACCAGGATCTGCGCAGCAAGCTTCGCGCCAATGACGATCCCGTGGCGCTTCACGCGATGCTGGCCGCCGCCCCCGGCATCAAGGCCGCCTGAGAAGGGGGTGAAATTCCGCCCGGATTGGGTTATGCTGTGCCTCTCTCATGGGAGGTGAGACATGAAGCATATCGCAGACAAACCGCATCGGACCAGCGCGGGCCGCATCCTGAACTTTATCCGGCAGGACCGGGAAAGCGGGCTGCATCCGGCCGTGGCCGCCCTGCATGCCCGTCCGCGCCGGGATGAGGCCAAGGCGGATCACCGCATGCAGGAATTCACCCGGATCGAGCGTGGCCGCACCGCCTGAGCTTGACGATACCGGCCGCACCCCCTTCGGGATGCGGCCGGTTTTCCCTGCTGCGGGCAGTCAGTTGCGGACCAGTTTCTCGTAATCTTCCGCGATGGCGCGTGTCACCGGGCCGACCTGGAAGTGCCAATCCGCGCCGATCTGGGCGACGGGGGTGACCTCGGCGGCAGTGCCGGTCAGGAAGCATTCCTGAAAGCCAGAGACCTCGTCGGGCATGATATGGCGTTCATGCACGGTGACGCCCTTGTCCTTCAGAAGCTGGATGACGGTCTGGCGGGTGATCCCGTTCAGGAAGGCATCGGCCAGGGGCGTATGCACCTCGTCATCCTTGACGAAGAAGACATTCGCGCCGGTCGCCTCGGCCACATAGCCGCGATAATCCATGAACAACGCGTCCGAGCAGCCCTTGGCCTCGGCGGCATGCTTGGACATGGTGCAGATCATGTAAAGCCCGGCGGCCTTGGCGGCCGTGGGAATGGTCTCGGGGCTGGGCCGCTTCCATTTGGCGATGTCTAGTTTGGCGCCCTGCCATTTCGCGTCCCCGTAATAGCTGCCCCATTCCCAGCAGGCGACCGCCATGCGCACCGGGTTGCGCGCCGCCGAGACACCCATGTCCAGCCCCGAGCCGCGCCACATCACCGCCCGCACATAGGCGTCGGTGAAACCGTTGGCCTTCAGCACCTCTTCCTTGGCGGCGTCGATCTCTTCGGCGGTATAGGGCGATTCCATGTCCAGCAGGCGGGCCGATTCGATCAGCCGCAGCGAATGTTCATGCCCCTTGAAGATCTTGCCGCTATAGCAGCGCTCGCCCTCGAACACCGAGCTTGCGTAATGCAGGGCGTGGGTCAGGATATGGACATTGGCATCGCGCCAATCCACCAACCGGCCATCCATCCAGATTTTGCCATCACGATCATCGTAAGCGCCTGCCATCTTTCCCTCCGGCCAGTCCGTTTCAGATTGTTGCGCGAGACAATCATATTCCGCGAATAAAGTTGCGCAACTCAAGCCGCGAGCTATCTATTCGTCATTGGAAAGTCAACAAGCCTGACGTAATAAGAGCCATGCGGCAGGGGGAAATCATGCGGAACAAAGTCGGTCTTGCTCCTGCCAGCGGCGAGAACCTGCTGTTTCTGACCGATGATCAGTTGCGGCGCGGGATCGAGGCGATGTTCTTTGCCTATCGTGCCTTCACCGCCGATCCCGATCTGATCCTGTCGGACATGGATTACGGCCGCGCTCATCACCGCACGCTGCACTTCATCCATCGCGATCCTGGCCTGACGGTGACGGCGCTGCTGGATGTGCTGGGCGTGACCAAGCAGTCGCTGAACCGCGTGCTGCGCACCCTGGTCGAGGACGGGCTGGTCGAAAGCCGCGTCGGTCGCCGCGACCGCCGGGAAAGGCAACTTTTCCTGACCGAGCAAGGCAGCGCGCTTGAACGCCGCCTCTCCGAATCGCAGCGCGCCCGCATGCGCGCCGCCTATCGCGCGGCGGGCCCGCAGGCGGTCGCGGGCTTTCGCGAGGTGCTTGAGGCGATGATGGATCGTGATACGCTGCGTCAGTTCAAGGCGCTGAAGGATCTGCCCGACCCAAGATGAGCCACTCAGACCAACCCTTTGCTCATATTCTGGTCGTCGATGACGACGAGCGTATCCGCAGCCTCCTGCGCCGCTTCCTGATGCGCAACGACTTCCTGGTCACGGCCGCCCGCGACGCCGCCCATGCGCGCAGGCTGCTCTCGGGCCTGGATTTCGACCTGATCGTGCTCGATGTGATGATGCCCGGCGAGGACGGTTTTTCGCTGACCCGCGACCTGCGCAAGCGCCTGCCGACGCCGATCCTGCTTCTGACCGCCAGGGGCGAGACGCAGGACCGCATCGCGGGCCTGGAAAGCGGGGCCGACGATTACCTCCCCAAACCCTTCGAGCCGCGCGAACTGCTTCTCAGGATCTCGGCGATTCTGCGCCGCGTCCCTGCGGCCGAGCAGAGGGGGCCGAAGTTCCTCTCCATGGGTCATCTGCGCTATGATGCCGACAAGGGGGAACTCTGGCAGGGAGAAACCCCGTTGCGCCTGACCGGGACCGAGCAGGCGCTGCTGAAACGCCTGGCCGATACGCCGCGCCAGCCGGTCAGCCGCGGCGAACTGATCGAGGATCTTGGCCGCAGCCCCGTCGAGGATGCGGGAGAAAATTCGGAACGCGCGATAGACGTGCAGATCACCCGCCTGCGTCGCAAGATAGAACCGGATCCGCGCGAGCCCCGCTATCTGCAAACCGTGCGCGGCACCGGCTATATGCTGGTGCCCGACTGATCCGAGCCGCGCGGGCGTCAGCGTCGGTTCTGGGTATTTGTAAAGCAAAGAAGGGCGGGGGCCGTCCCCCTTGAGCCTTCTTTGCTTTACAAATACCCATTTCGACCGCTCCACGGGGGCGGCGCATGGAAAAGGGGCCCGAAGGCCCCCGAATCATGACAGCGCGCCGTGGCAGTGCTTGAATTTCTTGCCCGAGCCGCAGGGGCAAGGGTCGTTGCGAGAGGGCGTGCCCCAGGTGGTGGGGTCGTTTTCATCGAAGCCGGCGACGCGGGTAGAGACTTCGCCTCCCTCGGCTTCCTCATGTTGGGGTTGCAGATGCGCCTCGATATCGGCCTGCTGCTGTTGGTATTGGCGCAGCATCTCCTGGCGCTCGGCATCGGTCAGCGGGCGGATGCGGGATAGCTGCTGGGTCACGTCGAAGCGCAGCCCGTCCAGCATGGTCTCGAAAAGCTGGAACGCCTCGGTCTTGTATTCCGAGAGTGGATCGCGCTGCGCATAGCCGCGGAAGCCCACGACCGAGCGCAGATGTTCGAGCGTTACCAGATGCTCGCGCCATTTGGCGTCGATCTGTTGCAAGAGCACCTGCTTTTCGATCTGATGCATGTTTTCCGGGCCGAACTGTTCGGCTTTCTGCGCCATATAAGTGTCGGTAGCCTGCTGCACCCGCTCGCGCATCGTCTCTTGGTCCACGCCTTCCTCGGCGGCCCATTCGGCGATGGGCAGGTCCAGATTCAACTGCTCGATTACGGCCTGGCGCAGACCTTGGCCGTCCCATTGTTCGGCATAGGAGCGGGGCGGCAGGTATTGCTCGATCAGGTCGTCGATCACCTGCCCGCGCATGTCGGCCGCGACCTCGGCCACCTCGTCTGTATGCATGATCTCCAGGCGCTGGCTGAAGATCGCCTTGCGCTGGTCGTTCATCACGTCGTCGAATTTCAGGAGTTGCTTGCGGATGTCGAAGTTGCGGCCCTCGACCTTGGCCTGGGCGCGTTCCAGCGATTTGTTGACCCAGGGGTGGACGATGGCCTCGCCCTCTTTCATGCCCAGGGTGGACAGCACCTTGTCCAGCCGCTCCGAGCCGAAGATCCGCATCAGGTCGTCTTCCAGCGACAGGAAGAACAGCGAGCGGCCGGGGTCGCCCTGACGGCCCGAGCGGCCGCGCAACTGGTTGTCGATGCGGCGGCTTTCGTGCCGTTCGGTCGCCAGCACGAAAAGACCGCCGGCGTCCAGCACGGCCTGTTTCTCGGCGGTATGCTCGGCCTCGATCCGGGCGCGGATCTCGTCGGGATGGGCCTCGGGATCGGCGGCCAGCGCGTCCATCACCTTCATCTCGACATTGCCGCCAAGCTGGATGTCGGTGCCGCGGCCGGCCATGTTGGTGGCGATGGTGACGGCGCCGAGCTTGCCGGCCTCGGCCACGATATACGCCTCTTGCTCGTGCTGGCGGGCATTGAGGACGTTATGGGGGATGCCGGCTTGCGTCAGCATCTGGGACAGCATCTCGGATTTCTCGATGCTGGTCGTGCCGACCAGCATCGGCTGGCCCTTGGCATGGGCTTCCTTGATCGCCTCCAGGACGGCGGCGTATTTCTCGGTCGCGGTGCGATAGACACGGTCATGCTCGTCCACGCGCTGGACGGGGCGGTTCGTCGGCACCTCGACCACGCCCAGCTTGTAGATCTCGGAGAATTCCTCGGCTTCGGTCGCGGCGGTGCCGGTCATGCCCGACAGCTTGTCGTAGAGGCGGAAATAGTTCTGGAACGTCACCGAGGCCAGGGTCACGTTCTCGGGCTGGATGTCCACCCGCTCTTTCGCCTCGATGGCCTGGTGCAGACCGTCGGACAGGCGGCGGCCCTTCATCATCCGGCCGGTGAATTCGTCTATCAGCACGATCTCGCCGTCGCGCACGATGTAATGCTGGTCGCGCATGAACAGCTTGTGCGCCCGCATCGCCTGGTTGGCGTGATGGACGATGGTGGTGGATTCCGGGTCGTAAAGCGTCTGGCCCTGGGGCAGCACGCCCGCCGCTTGCAGGCGCTTTTCCAGGAATTCGTTGCCTTCCTCGGTGAAGGTGGCGTTGCGGGCCTTTTCGTCCAGCTTGTAATGTTCGGGCGTCAGCTCCGGCATGAAGGCGTCCAGCGTGCGGTAAAGCTCGCTGCGGTCCTGGCTTGGCCCCGAGATGATCAGCGGCGTGCGCGCCTCGTCGATCAGGATGCTGTCCACCTCGTCGACGATGGCGAAGAAATGGCCGCGCTGGGTCATCTGCTCGATCGAGCCCTTCATATTGTCGCGCAGATAGTCGAAGCCCAGTTCGTTGTTCGTGGCATAGGTCACGTCGGCCAGATAGGCCGCGCGCTTTTCGGCATCGTCCTGGAAGGGATAGACGACGCCCGTGGTCAGCCCCAGCTGGGCGAAGACCTTGCCCATCCAATGCGCGTCCCGCTTGGCCAGGTAGTCGTTGACGGTCACGACATGCACGCCCTTGCCCGCCAGCGCGTTCAGATAGGCGGGGAAGGTTGCCACCAGCGTCTTGCCCTCGCCCGTCTTCATCTCGGCGATATTGCCCTGATGCAGGAAGATGCCGCCCATGATCTGCGTGTCGAAGGCGCGCAGGCCAAGCGCGCGGCGCGCGCCCTCGCGGCAATTGGCGAAGGCTTCGGGCAGCAATGCGTCCAGGCTTTCGCCGCCCTGCGCCTTGGCCTGCAATTCGCGGGTCTTGCCGATCAGGTCGGCGTCGGACATGGCGCGGAAGCGTTCCTCCAACGCATTGACCTGGGCCACCAGCGGGCGGGCCGATTTCACCTTGCGGTCATTGGGCGTTCCAAAGACCAGTTTCGCCAAGTTTCCGATGCCGAGCATATGAGCCTTCAAATTCGCGTATCTGTGGGTGCGCGGGACGTTCCGCCCACTTGCCGCCACCATTCGCCTTGCCCTATCACATGGGCGGGTAAAATGGCGACGGGCGCGCATTTTCGGTTGGACCGGACTTATGCCCCGCATGCCAAACTGTCAATGTTCGCGCCCGCGCGCCTTGTGGGACGCGTCCGAGTGAAACCAGTCCCGAGAAGGGGAAAACCATGCTGAAATCGCTTCTTGCCGCAACGGCGCTTGTCGCCGCTCCGCTGACCGCGCTGCCCGCTCTTGCCCAGGATGCCGACACTGTCGTCGCGACCGTCAATGGCGAGACGATCACCCTGGGTCAGTTGATCGCGATGCGCCAGGGGCTGGACGCGCAGACGACCCAGGGGCTGCCCGACAGCGCGCTATGGGATCTGATGCTGGATCAGATGATCCGCCAGACCGCCGTTGCGCAAGAGGCCCTGCCGCTGAGCAAGCATGACATCGCCGCCCTGGAGATCGAGAAGCGCGCCTATCTGGCCGGCGCCGTGCTTGAGAAGGTGGCTTCGGCCGAGCCGACCGAGGATGAGTTGAAGGCCGCCTATGACCAGGCTTTCGGTGGCCAGGTCGCGCCCCAGGTCGAATACAATGCCGCCCATATCCTGGTGAAGACCAAGGAAGAGGCAGACGCCATCGAGACCCAGTTGAAGGACGGTGCCGATTTCGGCCAGCTTGCGACCGAGAAGTCGACCGATCCCGGCTCGGGGCCGAACAAGGGAGATCTGGGCTGGTTCCAGCCCGAGCAGATGGTCGAACCTTTCGCCAATGCCGTGAAGTCGCTGAAAAAGGGCGATGTTTCGGCCCCTGTCGAGACGCAGTTCGGCTGGCATGTGATCAAGCTGATCGATCAGCGCGAGGTCCAGCCGCCGAAGCTTGACGAGGTGAAGGACCAGCTTGCCGTTCAGGTCCGCCGCGACAAGGTTCAGGCCGCCATCGAACAGCGCGTGGCCGAATCCAAGGTCGAGAAGACCCCCGGCCTGGACCCGACCCTGCTGGGCAAGACCGATATTCTGGGAGAGTGATCCATGGCCAAGCCATCGAAGAAGGCGACGCCCCAGGCTGAGAAGCTGAAGGTTCTGAAGAAGAAGATGAAGAAGCTGAAGCTGGCCCTGAAAGAGGCGGCGGAGGGCATCGTCTCGCCGGCTTCTGTAACAGCTTCGGCGGTCGCGCCGGCGCAGGGGGGCAAGAAGGTCTCGCCCCTGGCACCTGCGGGCTTTCCCGACCTGCCGGTGATCGAGGGCGTCGAGTTCTCGGCGGGCGCGGCGGGGGTCAAATATAAGGGCCGCACGGACGTGACCCTGATCCGCTTGGCGCCGGGCACGACGATCGCGGGGGCCTTCACCAAATCCTCGACCCGCGCGGCCAGCGTGCTGGATTGCCAGGCGAAGCTGGCGCTGAAGCAGGACACTGGTTCCGGCGCGGCGATCATCGTGAACTCGGGCAATGCCAACGCCTTTACCGGCAAAAGCGGACAGGACGCGGTGGACCGGGTGACGGGGGGCGTCGCCTCGGCGCTGACCGTGCCTCGGGACCGGGTGTTCTCATCCTCGACCGGGGTGATCGGCGAGCCGCTTCCGGCCGAGCGCATCACGGCGGTGATCGGCGATCTGGCGGGTCGGCTGGACAAGGCCGGCGCGGCGGATGCGGCGCATGCCATCATGACCACCGACACCTTCCCCAAGGGTGCCGCCGCCAGTTTCGAGGCTGAGGGCGGCGCGATCAACATCGTCGGCATCGCCAAGGGCTCGGGCATGATCGCGCCAGACATGGCGACCATGCTGGTCTATATCTTCACCGATGCGAAGGTTGCGCCCGATCTGCTGCAAAGGCTTCTGAACGGACAGTTGGCGAACAGCTTCAACGCGATCACGGTGGACAGCGACACCTCGACCTCGGACGCGCTGCTGCTGGCGGCGACGGGGAAATCGCCCGCCGCGCCGATCACCGACCTGCGCTCGGTCGCGGCGAAGGCGTTCGGGCGGGCGCTTGGCAAGGTCATGCTGGACCTGGCCCAGCAGGTCGTGCGCGACGGCGAGGGAGCGACGAAATTCGTCGAGATCCAGGTGACCGGCGCCGCCGACCCCGCGGATGCTCATCGCGTCGCCATGGCCATCGCCAATTCGCCCCTGGTCAAGACCGCCATCGCGGGCGAGGACGCCAATTGGGGCCGCGTGGTCATGGCTGTCGGCAAGTCCGGCGCCCAGGCCGACCGCGACCTGCTGACCATCCGCTTCGGCGACATGGTCCTGGCGGAAAAGGGCTGGCGCGCGCCAGATTACGACGAGGCCAGGACCAGCGCCTATATGAAGCGCGACAGCCTGATCATCGGCGTCGATCTGGGCCTTGGCGAGGCCAGCCGCACCGTCTGGACCTGCGACCTGACGCATGGCTATATCGACATCAACGCCGATTACCGCTCATGAAGATCGTCCTTGTCGCCGCCGTCGCCCTGGTCGATCCCGATGGCCGCGTGCTGCTGGCACGGCGTCCCGAAGGCAAGTCCCTTGCGGGGCTGTGGGAGTTTCCCGGCGGCAAAGTCGAGCCGGGCGAGAGCCCCGAGACCGCGTTGATCCGCGAACTGCACGAGGAACTGGGCATCCAGACCTGGTCCTCGTGCCTGGCGCCGCTGACTTTCGCCAGCCACGCCTATGACAGCTTCCACTTGCTTATGCCGCTATATGTTTGCCGTCGTTGGGAAGGCGTTCCGATTCCCCAGGAAGGACAGACGCTTTCATGGGCATATGCAAAAGATTTATGCAATTATCCTATGCCGCCGGCGGATTTGCCTCTGATTCCCATTCTGCGGGACTGGCTGTGAGCCGAAATTGTCGACCTCGACAGAAAATTTTAACAAAATGCCCTCTCGGCGCACATTCTTAGTTAACTTTTAATATTTTTGTGGCAATCGTGGAATTCTGTAGGGGAGGAGATCGGACATGATTCGCACGATTACCATCGGTAGCTGTATTTCTGTCCAAGGCGTCTTCGAACGTCAGGTTTCGAACGGCAATATCATTGTTCGTGTCGGAGCGCAGACTTACGAAGGCAAGCCGGTGGTCATGGCCTGACCAGGGCTCTAAGCACAGTGCCAAATGCATCAACGGGGCGCCTTCGGGGGCCCCGTTTACATTTGGCGCAAGGTCCGCGCCGCTTCGCGAGACCTTGTAAAACAGGCTTTGATGCACCGCACCGGCGAAATCCGCTGGGTTCACGCCCCTGGTCCGAATATCTCGGCTGGCGCCGTCGGCGGGGAGTGAGCGGCACTGGTGGAGGCGCCTTTTCTTTACCGGCTCTGGGCGGGGCCATCGCCTTCATCCTTAAATGACGCGGCTCCTATCGCAAGCGTCGGATGGCCGCCGAGCAGCCGCTTCACCCGGCTTCCTTCCATGCGGATTCAATCAATATGAACACAACTTTTGATTGTGCGTCGATTCCGATCAAGCGGCGCCGGACTGGGCGGGCCGGAATAATTCCCTTGTGTTTTCTGGGAAACGCGCCTATAGGCACGGCTTCATCATGAAACTCCACCGGAATCAGGGTGGCCCTGCCTGGCAGGGGCCCTCCGGTGATGTTGAAAGGAAGAGGCGCATGAAAGCGCAAGAACTTAAAGACAAGACGCCGGATCAGCTGAAGGAACAGCTGCTTTCGCTGAAGAAAGAAGCCTTCAACCTGCGTTTTCAGCAGGCGACCGGCCAGCTCGAATCGACCGCTCGCATGCGTGCCGTCCGTCGCGACGTGGCTCGCGTGAAAACGATTCTGAACCAGAAAGCGGCCGACGCCGCTGCGTCGAACTAAGGAGCCAGGTTCATGCCCAAACGCATCCTGCAAGGCAAGGTCGTCAGCGACAAGAACGAACAGACCGTCACGGTCCTGGTCGAACGCCGTTTCAAGCACCCGCTGCTGCACAAGACCGTGCGCTCGTCCAAGAAATACCGCGCCCATGACGCGGAGAACCAGTTCAAGGTCGGTGACACCGTTCGCATCGTCGAATGCGCGCCGATCTCGAAAACCAAGCGTTGGACCGTTCTGGTCGACGCCGCAGTCTAATCGAAACCCTGGGGCCGTTCTGCGCGGTCCCCAAAGGTCGGGAGTAACCCTATGATCCAGATGCAGACCAATCTGGATGTCGCTGACAACTCCGGCGCTCGCCGGGTGCAGTGCATCAAGGTCCTGGGTGGTTCGCACCGTCGCTATGCGTCGGTGGGCGACATCATTGTCGTCTCCGTCAAGGAGGCCATCCCGCGCGGCCGCGTGAAGAAAGGCGATGTCCGCAAGGCCGTCGTCGTGCGCACCGCCAAAGAAGTGAAGCGCGAGGACGGCACCTCGATCCGCTTCGACCGCAACGCCGCCGTCATCCTGAACAACCAGGGCGAACCGGTCGGCACCCGTATCTTCGGGCCGGTCGTCCGCGAGCTGCGCGCCAAGAACTTCATGAAGATCATCTCGCTCGCGCCGGAGGTGCTGTAATGGCTGCCAAGCTGAAAAAGGGCGACAAGGTCGTCGTGCTGGCCGGCAAGGACAAAGGCAAGCAGGGCGAGATTTCGACCGTGTTCCCGAAAGAGAACAAGGCGATCGTTGACGGCGTCAATATCGCGATCCGCCACACCCGCCAAAGCCAGACCTCGCAAGGTGGCCGCGTGGCGAAAGCCATGCCGATCAACCTGTCGAACCTCGCGCTGCTGGACAAGAACGGCAAAGCGACCCGCGTCGGCTTCCGCGTGGAAGACGGCAACAAGGTCCGTTTCGCCAAGACCACGGGAGACGTGATCTGATGCTGGACCAAGCCACCTACGCCCCGCGTCTGAAGGCGCTCTTCAAGGACAGCATCCGCGCTGCCCTGAAAGAAGAGTTCGGCTATAAGAACGACATGCAGATCCCGCGTCTGGACAAGATCGTCCTGAACATGGGCATCGGCGAGGCCGTGAAGGACACCAAGAAGGTCAAGCAGGGCGCCGAGGAGCTTTCGCTGATCGCCGGCCAGAAGGCCGTGGTGACCCATGCCAAGAAATCCATCGCCGGCTTCCGCGTTCGCGAGGAAATGCCGCTGGGCGCGAAAGTGACCCTGCGCGGCGACCGGATGTATGAATTCCTGGACCGCCTGATCACCATCGCACTGCCCCGCGTCCGCGACTTCCGCGGCGTCAAGGGCTCGTCCTTCGACGGCCGCGGCAACTATGCCATGGGCCTGAAGGAGCACATCGTTTTCCCGGAAATCAACTTCGACAAGGTCGACGAAGTTCTGGGGATGGACATCATCATCTGCACCACCGCGACGACCGACGCGGAAGCGAAATCGCTGTTGAAGCATTTCAACATGCCGTTCAACAGCTGATCGCAAAGGGAAGAAGATATGGCTAAGAAATCCATGGTCGAGCGCGAGAAGAAGCGCGAGCGTCTGGTTCAGAAATACGCCGCCAAGCGCGCCGCCCTGAACGATGTCGTCCACGACCAGTCCCGCCCGATGGAAGAGCGCTTCAAGGCCAGCCTGAAACTGGCTGAACTGCCGCGCAACTCCTCGGCCACGCGTCTGCACAACCGCTGCCAACTGACCGGCCGTCCGCACGCGTATTACCGTAAACTGAAACTGTCGCGGATCATGCTGCGCGAGCTTGGCTCGTTCGGTCAGATCCCCGGCATGGTCAAATCGAGCTGGTAAGGGGGCAATATGTCGATGAACGATCCGCTCGGCGATATGCTGACCCGCATCCGCAACGCACAGATGCGCGGCAAATCGACCGTTCGCACTCCGGCCTCGAAGCTGCGCGCTTGGGTCCTGGACGTGCTGAAAGCCGAAGGTTACATCCGCGGCTATGAAGAAACCACGACCGAAGCCGGTCACAAGGAACTGGAAATCAGCCTGAAGTATTTCGAAGGCACTCCGGTCATCCGCGAACTGGCCCGTGTCTCGAAACCCGGCCGCCGCGTCTATGCCGGCGCCAAGGAAATCCCCTCGGTCCGCAATGGCCTGGGCGTTTCCATCGTCTCGACGCCGAAAGGTGTCATGTCTGATGCAGCAGCGCGCAACGCCAACGTCGGCGGCGAAGTGCTCTGCACCGTGTTCTAAGGAGGGCAGAGATGTCTCGGATTGGTAAAAAACCGGTCGCCCTCCCGCAGGGCGTGACCGCTGAGATCAAGGGTCAGACGATCGAGGTGAAGGGTCCGAAAGGCGCCCGCAGCTTCACGGCGACCGATGACGTGACCCTGGCCCTGGAAGACGGCGCGGTGAAAGTCACTCCGCGCGGCCTGTCCAAGCGCGCGCGCCAGCAATGGGGCATGACCCGCTCGATGGTCGAGAACCTGACCGTCGGCGTCAGCACCGGCTTCAAGAAAGAGCTTGAGATCCAGGGCGTGGGTTACCGCGCCACCATGCAGGGCAAGACCCTGAAACTGGCTCTGGGCTATTCGCACGATGTGAACTTCGAAACGCCGGAAGGCGTGACCATCACCTCGCCGAAGCAGACCGAAATCGTGGTGGAAGGCATCGACCAGCAACTGGTCGGCCAGGTCGCCGCGAACATCCGCGAGTGGCGCCAGCCCGAGCCCTACAAGGGCAAGGGCATCCGCTACAAGGGTGAGGTCGTCTTCCGCAAGGAAGGCAAGAAGAAGTAAGGGGCGCAAAAATGGCACTGAACAAGAAAGAGCTGTTCCAGAAGCGCCGCCTGCGCGTGCGGAACAAACTGCGGACCATCGCCAATGGTCGTCCGCGTCTGTCCGTCCACCGTTCGTCCAAGAATATCAGCGTTCAGCTGATCGACGACGTGAAAGGGGTCACGCTGGCCTCGGCCTCGTCGCTGGAGAAGGACCTGGGCGTGGTGGGCAAGAACAACGTCGAGGCTGCCGCCAAGATCGGCGCGGCCATCGCGGAACGCGCGAAACTGGCCGGCGTCGAAGAGGTGATCTTCGACCGTGGCGGTTTCCTGTTCCACGGCAAGGTCAAGGCTTTGGCCGACGCAGCCCGCGAAGGCGGTCTGAAGTTCTGATCCTGCGGGCGGCCGGGCCTTTTCGGTCCGCCGCCCCGATGATCCGGGGGCTTTGGCCCACCAGGATTGGATTTAACGGCGCGAGGACGCGCCAGATATAAGGAATGCCGCATGGCAGAACGTGAAAACCGTCGGGGCCGCCGCGAAGAGCGCGAGGAAACCCCGGAATTCGCCGATCGTCTGGTCGCGATCAACCGCGTCTCGAAAACCGTCAAGGGTGGCAAGCGCTTCGGCTTCGCCGCTCTGGTCGTCGTCGGTGACCAGCGTGGCCGCGTGGGCTTCGGCAAGGGCAAGGCGAAAGAAGTGCCCGAGGCGATCCGCAAGGCCACCGAGCAGGCGAAACGCAGCCTGGTCCGCGTGCCGCTGCGCGACGGCCGCACCCTGCACCACGACATCGAGGGCCGTCATGGCGCCGGCAAGGTGATCATGCGCACCGCCGTTCCCGGGACCGGGATCATCGCCGGTGGTCCGATGCGCGCCGTCTTCGAGATGCTGGGCGTGCAGGATGTCGTCGCCAAGTCGCAAGGCTCGCAGAACCCCTATAACATGATCCGCGCCACCATCGACGGCCTGAAAAAGGAAGCGTCGCCCCGCAGCGTCGCCCAGCGTCGCGGCAAGAAAGTGGCCGAGATCCTGTCCCCGAACGACAAGCCGGCTGAAGCCGCGGTCGAAGCGTAAGGAGAGGCAACATGGCTAAAACCATCGTCGTCAAGCAGATCGGTTCGCCGATCCGCCGCCCCGCCATCCAGCGCGAGACGCTGAAGGGCCTGGGCCTGAACAAGATGAACCGCACCCGCGAGCTGGAAGATACCCCGGCCGTGCGCGGCATGGTCGCCAAGATCCCGCATCTGGCCGTGATCATCGAAGAGCGCGGCTGATCGGCCTCGTGAAAGCTTGTGGAACGCCTCGGAATTTCCGGGGCGTTTTGCGTTTCGGGCGGCTCTTTTGGATCGCGGCACGGGCAGTCCGCTGGCGTTAATCCTTTGCTAAGGACTTGGCTCTAACCTGGCGGCAAGTTTCCTTCCGTAAGCGAGCCGCGCCCGTGCCCCTGTTTCCACCCCTTCTTTCGCTTCGTCTTGCACTGGCATTGGTGCTGGCCCTTCTGGCCGGTCCGGTGCTGGCCGGTCCCTGGCCTCGGGCCGAGGATGCGACCTTCCTGTCGCTCTCGGCCGAGCGCGACCGCGAAGATAATAGTTATATCAGCCTTTACGGCGAATATGGCATGACCCCTCGCAGCACGTTGGGTTTTGAACTGGGCCATGCCAGCGCGGGCGAAAACAGCGTGATCCTGTGGCTGCAACGGGCACTTGACGATGGCGAGGGGCAGAGCCGGCTGACCGTTTCCCTGGGCGCCGGCATGCTAGAGCGGGACGGGGTCTATCTGCCGGTGGGCCAGATCGGCGGTGCCTGGGGCAGGGGCTGGGACAGCATTCCCGGCCTGCGCGCCCTGCCGGGCGGCGGCTGGGTGGGGCTTGAGGCGCGCGTCAAGGTGGCGGGCGCGATGAAGGACCAGAAGGCGATCGAGCGGCTTTCCGGCAGCGGCGCCGGCATTCTCAGCTATATCACCCCCGAGACGACGACCAAGGCCGAGTTGACGCTGGGCTGGCACGCCCTCGCCAGCACCATGCTGATCCAGCAACTCCAGTTCGAGGATCGCGACGATACCGGCTTTTCCAGCAAGCTCTCGGTTTCGGCGGTGCGCGATCTGGCCGGCCCGGCCAAGATCGAACTGGGCGTCATCGCGCCGCTTTCGGGGAAGTCAGAGCCGGCGGTGAAGCTGGGAACGTGGTTCCAGTTCTGAAGATCCTGCTGGTGGCTGGCCCGCGCGGGGCGAAGAACCCGCCGTCCGTGGCAAGGGCATGCGAAATCCCGTGAATACAGACAAATTATACATTAAGCTCGCTACGACATGACGCCTGCGGGCGCGGCGCCAAGGAGAGTGATGAATTGCTTGGAAATATCCAGATCCTCCGATTTGTCGCGGCCGGCATGGTGGTCCTGTTCCATGTCGCTCTGACTGCCCGCAATGAGGGAATGTCCGCCGGCATCATCGACAATTTCGGGATCTGGGGCGAAAGCGGAGTTGACATCTTCTTCGTGATCTCGGGCCTGGTCATGGTGCTGTCGCAGGCGCGCAAGCACCGCTCGGCGCCGGATTTCCTGGCCGAGCGCGCCATCCGTATCCTGCCGATGTATTGGATCCTGACCCTGCTGCTGGCGCTGTTGCTGCTGGTCCTGCCGCAGCTTTTCAACAGCGACAGCTTTTCGCCGGGCAAGACCCTGGCATCGCTTTTCATGGTGAACTGGCTGCTGGGCGATGGGATGCCGGTGCTTTATCTGGGCTGGACGCTGGAATATGAGTGGATCTTTTACTTGGCATTTTCGCTAAGCTTTGCCTTTCTGCCGCTGGGCCTGACCTGGATTCCGGTGCTGGCCATGCTGTTGGCGCTGAACATCGCCGGCTTTATCGGACTTTTCGCGATCGAGTTCGTCTATGGCATGCTGATCGGCTCGTGGCGTCTGCGCGGCGCGCGGCCGCTTCCGGTTCCCTGGCTGTTCCTTGTTCTGGGTGGTTTTGCCATGATGGCCAAGGCCATGATGGCCTGGCCGGAACTGCCCCGTCATATCGGTTACGGCATTCCGGCGGCGATGATCGTCGCGGCGCTGGTGTGGCTGCCGCAGGCACGGGGCAGGGTGGGCATGCTGCTTGGCGCGGCCTCTTATTCGATCTATCTGGTGCAGGTCTTTGCCATCCCGCTTGGCTTTCGGGTCGTGAAAAAGCTGCCTGGCTTGCCCGAATCGGCTGCGTCGCCGCTGGTGGCGGCGGGCAGTCTGATCGCGGGGGTGCTGGTCTATCTGCTGATCGAAAGGCCCATGGGCACGCTGGCGCATCGGCTGCATCGCGCTTGGGGCCACGGCTCGAAACCGGCCATGCCCGAGGGAAGGACACCGCCCTAGGGCGGGTCGGGCTTGACCTGCGCTGCCCATGCGTCTAGATAGCCGCCGGTGCCGTTCCGGGCACCGAATTCAACAAGCAAGAAATGCCGTGTCCGCCCCCTTCGCTTCATGGGGCGCTTCCGGCTTCAGGAGAAGCGATATGAAACTGCATGAAATCCGCGACAACGAAGGCGCGAATCGCAAGAAAAAACGCGTCGCGCGCGGCCCCGGCTCGGGCAAGGGCAAGACCGCCGGCCGTGGTATCAAGGGCCAGACCTCGCGTTCGGGCGTCGCGCTGAACGGCTATGAGGGTGGCCAGATGCCGCTGTATCGCCGCCTGCCGAAGCGTGGCTTCAGCAAGCCGAATCGCCTGGACTTCGCGGTGGTCAACCTGGGCCAACTGCAAGCCTTCGTCGATGCGGGCAAGCTGGACGCGTCGGCCGCCGTGACCGAGGATGCGCTGGTCGCCTCGGGCGTCATTCGCCGCAAGCTGGACGGCGTGCGCGTCCTGGCCAAGGGTGAACTGACCGCCGCGCTGAACCTGACCGTCGCCGGCGCCTCGAAGGCGGCCGTCGAAGCGGTCGAGAAAGTGGGTGGCAAGATCACCGTCACCCGCGCCGCGAAAGAAGATGCCGCAGCCGAATAAGCTGTTGAAGGGCGCGCCCGCGCCCAATAGATAGCATTCCAAGTTTTCCAGGCGCCGCGGGATCGGGAAACGATCCGGCGGCGCTGCCATGAAGGGGCATGTTATGGCGTCAGCCGCAGAACAGATGGCCGCGAACCTTTCCTGGAGCGCGTTCGGCAAGGCGTCCGAACTGCGCCAAAGGATCTGGTTCACCCTCGGACTTCTCATCATCTACCGCCTGGGCACCTATATCCCGGTGCCGGGCATCGACGGCGCGGCGCTGCGCAACTTCATGGACCAGGCGCAGGCGGGCATCGGCGGGATCCTTTCGATGTTCACCGGCGGCGCGCTGGGGCGGATGGGCGTCTTCGCGCTGGGGATCATGCCCTATATCTCGGCCTCGATCATCGTGCAGCTTCTGGCCTCGATGCTGCCCTCGCTGGAGCAGCTCAAGAAAGAGGGCGAGGCGGGCCGCAAGAAGATCAACCAATATACCCGCTACGCCACCGTGGCGCTGGCGCTGTTCCAGGCATGGGGCCTGGCCGTCAGCCTTGAACACGGCAATCTGGCGCATGATCCGGGCATGTTCTTCCGCGTCTCGGTCGTGATCACGCTGGTCGGCGGCACCATGTTCCTGATGTGGCTGGGCGAGCAGATCACCGCGCGCGGCATCGGCAACGGCATCTCGCTGATCATCTTCGTCGGCATCGTGGCCGAGATTCCGGGCCACCTGGCGCAGTTCCTGGCGCAGGGCCGTTCGGGCGCGGTCTCGACCCCGGTGATCCTGGGCGTGGTGGTGATGGTCGTCGCCGTGATCGCCTTCGTGGTCTTCATGGAGCGCGCGCTGCGCAAGATCCACATCCAATACCCGCGCCGTCAGGTCGGCATGAAGATCTATGACGGCCAGTCGTCGCACCTGCCGATCAAGGTGAACCCGGCGGGCGTGATCCCGGCGATCTTCTCGTCCTCGCTGCTGCTTCTGCCGGTCACGATCTCGACCTTCTCGGGCAATCAGACCGGCCCGGTGATGTCCACGATCCTGGCCTATTTCGGCCCCGGCCAGCCGCTTTACCTGCTGTTCTTCACGGCGATGATCGTGTTCTTCGCCTATTTCTACACGTTCAACGTCAGCTTCAAGACCGAAGACGTGGCCGAGAACCTGAAGAACCAGGGCGGCTTCATCCCCGGAATCCGGCCGGGCAAGCGCACCGAGGATTATCTGACCTATGTGGTCAGCCGCATCCTGGTCATCGGCTCGGCCTATCTGGCGGCCGTCTGCCTGCTGCCCGAGATCATCCGCCACCAACTGGCGATTCCCTTCTATTTTGGTGGCACCTCGGTTCTGATCGTGGTCAGCGTGGTGATGGACACCATCAATCAAGTGCAAAGCCACTTGCTTGCGCATCAGTATGAAGGTCTGATCGAAAAGTCGCAGTTGCGCGGAAAACGCGGCAAGACGGGGGCCGCGCGTCCCCGCAAGGCGCCCGCGCGTCGATAAGAGGGGACAGCCCGCAAGGGCGAACAAGGGGCAAACATGACGACGAACATCATCCTGCTGGGACCTCCGGGCGCCGGCAAAGGCACCCAGGCGCGCCGCCTGATCGAAGAGCGGGGCTTGGTCCAGCTCTCCACCGGCGACATGCTGCGCGAGGCGCGCAACTCGGGCACCGAAATGGGTCAGCTTGTCGCCAAGGTCATGGACCGGGGCGAGTTGGTCACGGATGAGATCGTCATCGGCCTGATCCGTGAAAGGATCGAGGCCGGCGGGCGGGGCTTCATCTTCGACGGATTCCCGCGCACCCTGGCCCAGGCCGACGCGCTGGAGGATCTGATGGCCGAGGAGGGCCAGAAGATCGATGCCGTGATCGAGATGCGCGTCGATGACGCCGCCCTGGTCAGCCGTATCTCGGGGCGCTTCACCTGCGGCAATTGCGGCGAGGTCTATCACGACGTGACCAAGCCCACCAAGATCACCGGGGTCTGCGATGTCTGTGGCTCGACCGACCTGCGCCGCCGCGCGGATGACAACGAAGACAGCCTCAAGACCCGGCTGATGGAGTATTACAAGAAAACCTCGCCGCTGATCGGCTATTACTGGTGCAAGGGCAATCTGCATCTGGTCGATGGCCTGGCCGAGATCGAAGAGGTGGCCTCGTCCGTGGCCAAGGTGCTGGACGCGGTGCCCGCCCCCTCGGATGCGTGAAGGAGGGGGCGTGAAGGCTTGACGCCGGGGTCTGGCCCACAAGGCTTGACCTTCTGCCGCGAATCCCTTAGTTCGCGGCATCTCGCATGAGAATCGCCCGGATCATCGGGTGGCCGCTCAAAGGCCCGAAGGCGACGCTTTCGGGTCTTTGGTTGTGAAAAAAGGTTCCGGTGCTACGGAACCGCAACAATGAAAAGGAAGAACGCGTGGCTCGTATTGCTGGCGTCAACATTCCGACCGGGAAACGCGTCCCGATCGCACTGACCTATATCCACGGGATCGGCCCGAAATTCGCCGATGAGATCATCTCGGCCGTCGGCATCGACCCGACCCGCCGCGTGAACGACCTGTCGGACGCTGAAGTCCTGCAAATCCGCGAATACATCGACGCCAACCTGACCGTTGAAGGCGATCTGCGCCGCGAAACCCAGATGAACATCAAGCGCATGATGGACCTGGGCTCTTATCGTGGCCTGCGCCACCGTCGCGGCCTGCCGGTTCGCGGACAGCGCACGCATACCAATGCCCGCACCCGCAAGGGCCCGGCGAAACCCATCGCCGGCAAGAAGAAATAAGGGGAACGGACATGGCACGCGATAAAACCCGTATCAAGCGCAAAGAGCGTAAGAACATCGCCACCGGCGTGGCGCATGTGAACTCGTCGTTCAACAACACCAAGATCCTGATCTCGGACGTGCAGGGCAATGCGATCTCGTGGTCGTCGGCCGGCACCATGGGCTTCAAGGGCTCGCGCAAGTCGACCCCCTATGCCGCGCAGATGGCCGCCGAAGACGCGGGCAAGAAGGCGCAAGAGCATGGCGTCCGCACCCTGGAAGTCGAGGTTCAGGGTCCCGGTTCGGGCCGCGAATCCGCGCTGCGCGCCCTGGCCGCCGTCGGTTTCAACATCACGGCGATCCGTGACGTGACCCCGATCGCGCATAACGGCTGCCGCCCGCCGAAACGCCGCCGGGTCTGACCCTTAGCTACTTAGTCGCGTTCCGCGTGGGGTTGTCCCGTGCGGGCGCGCTTTTCGCATTTCACCTCGGGCGTTTCCGGTCATCGGTCATGGATCGGAAACAAGTATGGAGGCAAACGCATGATCCACAAGAATTGGGCCGAACTGATCAAGCCCACCCAGCTTGAAGTCAAGCCGGGCGCGGATTCGTCCCGCGTGGCCACGGTCGTCGCCGAGCCGCTTGAGCGTGGCTTCGGCCTGACGCTGGGCAATGCGCTGCGCCGCGTGCTGCTGTCCTCGCTGCAAGGCGCCGCGATCACTTCGGTGCAGATCGACAATGTGCTGCACGAATTTTCCTCGGTGCCGGGCGTGCGCGAGGACGTGACAGACATCGTTCTGAACCTCAAGGGCGTGACGCTGAAGATGGATGTGGACGCGCCGAAGCGTCTGACCCTCTCGGCCAAGGGTCCGGGCGAGGTCAAGGCGGGCGACATTCAGGAAACGGCCGGGATCTCGATCCTGAACCGTGACCATGTGATCTGCCACCTGGACGACGGCGCCGAGCTGCACATGGAAGTGACCGTTGCCAACGGCAAGGGCTATGTCGCCGCCGACAAGAACCGTCCCGAGGATGCGCCTATTGGCCTGATCCCGATCGACGCGATCTTCTCGCCGGTGAAACGTGTCAGCTATGAGGTCCAGCCCACCCGCGAAGGTCAGGTTCTGGATTACGACAAGCTGACCATGAAGGTGGAAACCGACGGTTCGCTGACCCCGGAAGACGCCGTGGCTTATGCCGCGCGCATCATCCAGGACCAGCTTTCGGTCTTCGTCAACTTCGACGAGCCGGAAACCGCGACCCGCTCGGATGCCGAGGATGGGCTGGAATTCGATCCGCGCCTGCTGAAAAAGGTCGATGAGCTGGAACTGTCGGTGCGTTCGGCGAATTGCCTCAAGAACGACAACATCGTCTATATCGGCGACCTGATCCAGAAGACCGAGGCCGAGATGCTGCGCACGCCGAACTTCGGCCGCAAGTCCTTGAACGAGATCAAGGAAGTGCTGTCGGGCATGGGCCTGCACCTGGGCATGGATGTCGTGGACTGGCCGCCGGAAAACATCGAGGATCTGGCCAAGCGTTTCGACGACCAGTTCTGAGTTTTCGGGGGCGGTTCGCCGCCCCCGCACGACCCGGGCGATCCCGCCCCAAGGAGAGCGGCCCGCCACGCATGGGCCGCCGGACAAAGCAAAAGACGTAAAGGAGAATCATCATGCGTCACGCCCGTGGCTACCGCCGCCTGAACCGCACCCACGAACATCGCAAGGCGCTGTTCGCAAACATGGCCGGCTCGTTGATCGAGCATGAGCAGATCAAGACCACGCTGCCCAAAGCCAAGGAACTGCGCCCCATCGTCGAGAAGCTGATCACGCTGGCCAAGCGCGGCGATCTGCATGCCCGCCGCCAGGCCGATGCGCAGCTGAAGCAGGACCAGCATGTCGCCAAGCTGTTCGACGTTCTGGGCGCCCGCTACAAAGATCGTCAGGGCGGCTATGTCCGTATCCTGAAAGCCGGCTTCCGCTATGGTGACATGGCGCCGATGGCGATCATTGAACTTGTTGATCGTGACACCTCTGCCAAGGGCGCTGCCGACCGCAGCCGTCTGGAAGCCGAATCGAACGCCGAAGAAGCCTAAGAACTTAATAATTTCTTAGGGTTATTGGACTAAATAAGCCCGCAGCCATGAACTGGCTGCGGGCTTTTTGCAACACAAGGCCGAATTCATTGGATTTAAGCAACCACCGGATGCGGTCTGCGCGGATGTAGGGTCCGCATGGTAGGCCCTGATTTACAGGGAAATTCATCTCTAGGGGGTAGCGGAAAGCGTAAAAGTGACCGTTTCGGTAACAAATCGTTAACAAAACTCTGAATTGGCGCGCAAAACACCGCTCGCAAAACCTGTCGCGCTTCAATACACTCAACCTATCGCCGTTTTTGATCTTCACCCGTAGAAAACTCAAGCTGTCCAAAACGTCATGTCGTCACGCGCGGAAATCAACGCTGCACTTGCAAAGCTCCGGAAGCTCTCGCCGGCGGGCTATTTTATCGGGTTGCACATCCGGTTCGCCGCGCCGCTGATGCAGTTCCAGACGTATAACAAGGAATGGTCCCTGCGCTATGCAGAGCGGGCCTATGCGCTGCGTGATCCGACGATCGCTTGGGGCTTTTCGACCACGGGGGCCTGCCGCTGGAGCGTTCTGCCCATTCCCGACCCCTTTGCCATCCTTCAGGATGCGGCCGATCACGGGCTGCATTACGGGCTTGCTGTGGCCTATGGCCCGATCAAGTCGCGCACGATCTGCGCCTTTGCGCATGACAAGCGGGAATTCATGGATGACGAGATCGAAGTGATCTCGGACACGATTCGGCGGCTTCATGACATGACTGAGCCGCCGGAGAGCCTGACGAAGGCTCAACAAGAGGCCCTTCGGTGCATCGCAGAGGGGGATCGACATGCAGCGGCGGCTGCCAAACTTGGTATTACGGAGAGCGCATTCAAGGCACGTCTCATATCGGCGCGCGAACGTCTCATGGCGCGTACGACTGCCGAGGCGCTGCAACGGGCTAAGGACTACCGCTTGCTGTAACTGAAAAACGGTCCGCCTGCGTGCGGTTCCAACCTGGGGGCCACCACCCACCACAACCCCAGGAGACTACCATGCAGACCACCACCCTGTCGTTCGCCAATCTCCACAACCATGGCGAACTGTTTGCAAATATCTTCCGCGCTCGGAAGCAGAGTTTCATCGTTCAAAAACGTTGGGATCTGCCCCAGACGGACGACATGGAGTTTGATCAATACGATACCCCGATGAGCCGCTGGGTCGCGATTCATGAACGGGGACATGTGCTTGCCGGGGTCCGTCTTACCCCTTCGACCGCGAAATGCGGTATGTATTCCTATATGATCCGCGATGCCCAGTTGGATCTGCTGGGCGGCTCGATCCCGCCGAATCTGCTGGACGCTCCCGCCCCGGTCGAGGCCGGCACATGGGAGGCCAGCCGGCTGTTCGTGGACCACACCATCCCGCAGCGCGCGCGGCGCCGCGTCCACCTGAACCTGGTTCAGGAGATGTCGAACTCGGCCAGGGCGCTGGGTGCGTCGAAGCTGGTCTGCCTGGTCGCCTCGACCTGGCCGCGCTGGCTGGTGCCCTGCGGTCTGGAAGCCCGCGCCTTGGGTCCGGTGATCTGGATCGACGACGGCTATTTCCAATGCGTCGAGATCAACCTGCTAAGCAAGATGCACTGATCCGTACCCGCATGTCAGGACCAGCCTTTGCGGGGCCTTTCGCCCATCCGCGCGGCGGCGTAGACTGCCGCCCGCATGGCTGATCTGTTCGATACCGCGCCCGCCGAGGGCGCCCCTTCGCGTGACGCGAGCCGTCCGCTGGCCGACCGCATTCGGCCGGCGCGGCTTTCCGATGTCGTGGGCCAGGGCAAGGTGCTGGGCGCCGATGGTCCCCTGGGCGCGATGCTGGCTTCGGGCAGTCTGTCCTCGGTGATCCTCTGGGGGCCGCCCGGCGTCGGCAAGACCACCATCGCCCGACTTCTGGCCGCGCAGACGAACCTGGCCTTCGTCCAGATCTCGGCGATCTTTTCCGGCGTGCCGGAGCTGCGCAAGGTCTTCGAGGCCGCCCGCCTGCGCCGCCAGCAGGGGCACGGCACATTGCTGTTCGTCGATGAGATCCACCGCTTCAACAAGGCACAGCAGGATAGCTTCCTGCCGCATATGGAGGACGGGACCATCACCCTGGTCGGGGCGACGACCGAAAACCCCAGCTTTGAATTGAACGCCGCGCTGCTGTCGCGCGCCCAGGTCATCGTGCTGGAGCGGCTGACGCTGGCCGACCTGGAACTTCTGGCCCAGCGGGCCGAGCAGGAAACCGGCCGCGCCCTGCCGCTGACCGCCCAGGCGCGCGAGCGGCTTTTGGAAATGGCCGATGGCGACGGCCGCGCCGGGTTGAACCTGATCGAGCAGGTCCTGGCCTGGAAGGTCTCGGGCAAGCTCGACACCGACCAGCTTTCCCGGCGGCTGATGCGGCGGGCGGCGAAATACGACAAGTCGGGGGATGAACATTACAACCTGATTTCGGCCCTGCACAAATCCGTGCGCGGCAGCGATCCCGACGCCGCGCTTTACTGGTTCGCGCGGATGCTGGAGGGCGGCGAGGATCCGCGTTACCTCGCGCGCCGCATCACCCGCATGGCGGTCGAGGATATCGGCCTGGCCGACCCGGCGGCGCAGCGCCATTGCCTGGACGCCTGGGCGCTTTACGAGCGCCTGGGCAGTCCCGAGGGCGAACTGGCGCTGGCGCAGGCGGTGATCTATCTGGCGCTGGCGCCCAAGTCGAATGCGGGCTATGCGGGCTACAAGGCGGCGCGCGACCTGGCGCGGCGCTCGGGCAGTCAGATGCCTCCGGCCCATATCCTGAACGCGCCCACCGATCTGATGAAGGATCAGGGCTATGGGGCGGGCTATCACTATGACCACGACGCCGAGGACGCTTTCTCGGGGCAGAACTATTTCCCCGAGGGCATGAAGCGCCCGGTGCTTTACGCCCCGGTCGAGCGGGGCTTTGAGCGCGAGTTGAAAAAGCGCGTTGAATGGTTCGCCGGCCTGCGTCAGAAGCGCCGTTCAGAGGGCAAGACATGAATAATTTCCTGATGGTCGCGCTGGGTGGCGCGATCGGTTCGACGGCGCGATATGGCGTCAATATCCTGGCCGGGCGGGTCGCCGCCGGTTATCCGCTGGGCACGCTGGCGGTGAATATCCTGGGCTGCTTCGCAATGGGGCTGCTGGCCTCGGTCCTGGCGCTCAAGGGCGTCCAGCATCTGGCGCCCTTTCTGCTGACGGGCGTGCTGGGCGGTTTCACCACCTTCTCGGCATTCGCGCTGGACACGATGACCTTGTGGGGACGGGGCGAGCAGGCCGTCGCGCTGGTCTATGTCGCGGCCTCGGTCGGGGTCTCGGTCCTGGCGGTGATGGCCGGGCTTTCCATCGGACGGGGGGTCTTCGCATGAGCGGCGTCCAGACCATCCACATCGGCGCGGACGAGGGCGAGCAGCGCCTGGACCGCTGGCTGAAGAAGCGTTTCCCGCAACTGACCCAGGGCGCGGTGGAAAAGATGTGCCGCACGGGTCAGTTGCGCGTCGATGGCGGGCGGGTCAAGGCCAATACCCGGCTTGAGGCGGGGCAGGAGGTGCGCGTGCCGCCTCTGCCCGACGGCGCGGCCCCGCCAGCACCGGCCAAGCCCCGCCTCAAGGCGTCGGATGCCGAGATGATCCAGTCCTGCGTGCTGTGGCGCGACGAGCATATCATCGCGCTGAACAAGCCGCCGGGCCTGCCTTCGCAAGGGGGCAGCGGCCAGGGCGACCGGCATGTGGACGGGCTGACCGAGGCGCTGATGTTCGGCTACAAGGACCGGCCGAAGCTGGTGCATCGCCTGGACAAGGACACGTCCGGGGTGCTGCTGCTGGCGCGGACCGACCGCATCGCGCGTTCCCTGTCCGAGGCGTTCCGGCACCGGCTGACGCGCAAGATCTATTGGGCCGCCGTGGCGGGCGTGCCGCATCCGCGCATGGGCTCGATCAAATACGGTCTGGTGAAGGCGCCGGGGCGCGGCCGGATGGGCGAGGGCGAGAAGATGGTCGCCGTCCTGCCGGCCGATGTGGCGACGACCGAGGGTGCCAAGCGCGCGCATACCGATTACGCGGTGCTGTCGGGCCTGGGCGGGCGGGTCGCCTGGGTCGCCATGGTCCCGGTCACGGGCCGCACGCATCAGCTTCGCGCCCATATGGCCGAGATCGGTCATCCGATCGTGGGCGACGGCAAATATGGCGGCTCGGGTCAGGAAAACCTGGGCGACGGCTGGGGCGCGCAACTGGGCGGAGAGATCAGCCGCAAGCTGCACCTTCATGCCCGCCTGATCCGCTTTGAACATCCGATCACCAAGAAGCTGATCACCATCACGGCGCCGATGCCCGAGCATATGGCGCGGACCTGGCACACGCTCGGCTGGTCGGCCCAGGACGTGCCCGAAGACCCGTTCGAGGAGGCATGATGCGCCTGGTCGTCTTTGATGTCGATGGCACGCTGATCAACAGCCAGCACGAGATCGTGCAGGCGATGAACCAGGGCATGCTGGATGCCGGCCTGCCCGAGATGGAGCCGCGGCGGATCCTCTCTATCGTCGGCCTGTCGCTGCCCGTCGCGGTCGCGCATCTGCTGCCGGGCGGGGGGCCCGATCTGGTGGCGCGCGTGGTCCAGGGCTATCGCGATGCCTTCGTCGCCGCCCGCGCGGCGGGGGCGGTGCCGCCGCTTTATCCCGGCGCGCGTGACTGTCTTGAGCTTCTGGCCTCGCAGGAGCGGGTCTTTCTGGGCATCGCCACCGGCAAGCCGATGCGCGGGCTGATCGCCATCCTTGACGCGCATGGGCTGTCGGGGCATTTCGTCACCCGGCAGACGGCGGATGGCCATCCCTCGAAGCCCCATCCCGCGATGCTGGAAAGCGCGCTGGCCGAGGCCGGCGTCGCGCCTGCCCGCGCGGTGATGATCGGCGATACCAGTTTCGACATGGAGATGGCACGCGGGGCCGGGGTCGCGGGCTTCGGCGTCGATTGGGGCTATCACCCGGCGGCGGATCTGCACGCGGCGGGGGCGGCGCTGGTCGCGCCGGATTTCCCGGCGCTGACCCAGGCGGTGATGGACTGGACCCGGACGGAGCACCCGGCATGAGTGAATGGAAGGCGCGGCGGTTCTGGAAGGCCGCCGAAACGCTCCAGGCCGAGGGCGGCTGGGAGGTGATGCTGGACGCCCGTCCCCTGCGCACGCCGGGCAAGCGCCCGCTGCTGCTGCCGACGGCGGATCTGGCCCTTGCCATCGCGCGGGAATGGGACGCGCAGCCCGACGTGATCGACCCGAACACCATGCCGCTGACCCGCGCGGCCAATTCCGCGGTCGAGCGGGTCGGCCCGCAACTCGACGCGGTGGCCGACATGCTGGCCGAATATGGCGCGACCGATCTGCTCAGCTATCGCGCCGAGGCGCCCGAGGCCCTGGTCAGCGCCCAGGCCGAAGGCTGGGACCCGCTGATCGACTGGGCTGCGACCGAATTGCGCGCGCCCTTGCGCATCACCCATGGCGTCCTGCCCGTGCCCCAGGATGGCGCGGTTCTGCTTAAGTTGCGGGCAGAGTTGTCGAACCTGGACAAATTCGGTCTGACAGCTTTGCACGATTTGGTCACGCTGCCCGGTTCCTTGATCCTGGGGCTTGCGGTGATCCGGGGCCGGATCACCGCCGAGCAATCCCATGCGCTGTCCAGGATAGATGAGAATTTCCAGTCGGATAGATGGGGCTGTGACGAAGAGGCCGAGGCCGCCGCCGCCGCGCGGCTTGAGGCGATGCGGCAGTCCTGGCGGTTCTGGAGCCTTAGCCGCCCGCGCTGAAGCGCTCGGCATATTTCTTGACGCATTGATCAACATAGGCACAATGCCGCTTATGGGGGCAGTCGAACCCTGCGCCCAGATCCCATCGGGTTGGATGAACAGCCCCAAATTCTGCCGGTTCCCGCAAAGGGAACAAAGGACAACAGAGAGGACTCCCATGAAGAAATCTGCACTCTTCGGCTCGGTTACCGCGCTTGCCCTGGTGGCGACGGGGGCCATGGCCGCTGAAGGCGATACGCTGAAAGAGGTCAAGGCCCGCGGCGTGTTGAATTGCGGCGTGAACACCGGCTTGATCGGCTTTGCGGCGCCGGATGCGAGTGGTAACTGGTCTGGTTTCGACGTGGCCTATTGCAAGGCCGTCGCGGCCGCCGTGCTGGGCGATGCGGCCAAGGTGAAATATGTTCCCACCACGGGGCAGACGCGCTTCACCGCGCTGTCCTCGGGCGAGGCGGACATCCTGGCCCGGAACTCGACCTGGACCTATCAGCGCGACACCGACCTGAAGCTGGATTTCGTCGGCGTGAACTATTACGACGGTCAGGGCTTCATGGTGCGCAAGGACCTGGGCGTCAGCTCGGCCAAGGAACTGGACGGCGCCACCGTCTGCATCCAGACCGGCACGACGACCGAGTTGAACCTGGCCGATTACTTCAAGGCCAACGGCATGACCTATCAGCCGGTCAACATCGATTCGAATGCCGAGGGCGAGCAGCAATACATGGCCGGCGCCTGCGACGCCTATACGACCGACGCTTCGGGCCTGGCCGCGACCCGCGCCAGCTTCGCGGACCCGGAAAACCACATCATCCTGCCCGAGATCATCTCGAAGGAACCGCTTGGCCCGGCCGTGCGCCATGGCGACAGCAATTGGGGCGATATCGGCCGCTGGACGCTGTTCGCCCTGATCGCCGCCGAGGAATACGGGATCACCTCGGCCAATATCGATGAGCTTTCCAAGTCCTCGCAGAACCCGGAAGTGCAGCGCCTTCTGGGCAGCACCGACGATCTGGGCAAGATGATGGGCCTGGACGCCGAATGGGCCAAGCGTGCCATCAAGGCCGGCGGCAATTACGGCGAGATCTTCGCGGCCACCATCGGCGAGCAGACGCCCATCGGTCTGGCCCGTGGCCTGAACGCGCAATGGACCCAAGGCGGTCTAATGTATGCGATGCCGTTCCGCTGATCACATCGCCATCCGGGCGGGGTCCTAAAGGCCCCGCCCTTTTCGTCATTGTGACGACCGGCCAAAGAGAGGGCGAAAAAGCCCCACGGACGCCGGAATTCAGGGGGTTCATCCATGGTAAACTATCCGGGGGCGGTCAATCCGCCGTTCCGCCTATCGATGCTGATCTATGATCGGCGCTATCGGTCGCTGACCATCCAGGTTGTCGTCTTTCTTCTGGTCATGGCCGTCGCGGCCTGGCTGATCGACAATACGCTGCGCAACCTTGCCATCATGGGCAAGACTTTCAGCTTTGATTTTCTGTTCCGGCGCGCGGGCTATGACATCCCGCAGCAATTGATCCCCTATCGCTCGGACGACACGCATCTGCGCGCGACCACCGTGGGGCTTTTGAACACGCTCCAGGTCTCGATCCTGGGCTGCATCTCGGCCACGCTGCTGGGCGTGGTCGTGGGGGTGCTGCGGCTTTCCTCGAACTGGCTGATCGCGCGGCTGATGACGGTCTATGTCGAGGTTTTCCGCAATATCCCGCTGCTTTTGTGGATCCTGGTGGTGCTGGCGATCTTTACCGAGGTCCTGCCCCCGCCGAACGCCTATCGCGGCGACAATCCGGCCGCCGGCATGATCCTGTTCGACATGGTGGCACCGACGAACCGCTATACCGCCATCCCGTCGATCGGGATGACGAATCCGCCCGGCACGATCGCGCTTGGGCGCGAGGGGATCAGTTGGGCGCTGGTCGTCTATGCGGCTGTCATCGCGGCGGCCATCGCGATCCATCGCATGATCCGCGCGCGGGCGCAGCGCATCCAGGACCAGACCGGCAAGCGACCCTCGACCTGGGCGACATCGCTGGCGCTGTATGTCGTGCCGCTGCTGGTGCTGACCTGGTATTTCGGCCTGCACCTGATCCCGCCGGCCATGCGCGGCTTCAACTTCACCGACGGCATCAACCTCTCGAACAGCTTCGTCGTGCTGTGGCTGGCGCTGACGCTTTACACCGGGGCCTTCATCGCCGAAATCGTGCGCGCCGGGATCATGTCGGTCAGCCGAGGCCAGTCCGAGGCCGCCGCCGCCCTGGGCCTGCGGCCCGCCCGCACCATGTCCAAGGTGATCCTGCCGCAGGCGCTGCGCGTCATCATCCCGCCGCTGATCTCGCAATATCTGAACCTGACCAAGAACAGTTCGCTGGCCATCGCCGTGGGCTTCATGGACCTGCGCGGCACATTGGGCGGCACCACGCTGAACCAGACCGGACGCGAGATGGAATGCATGGTCCTGCTGATGGGGGTTTATCTGCTGCTCAGCCTGCTGATCTCGGGCGGGATGAACATCTTCAACAGCCGCGTCAAGCTGAAGGAGCGTTGAGATGAGCCAGACCCACGCCCAGACCGTCGCCTTCGTGCGCGACACCATGTTGCCGCCCGAGCCGCCACCAGTCAGCCAGTCCGGTGTGATCAGATGGCTGCGCGAGAACCTGTTCGCAGGGCCGATGAACATTTTCCTGACAATCCTGGGGCTGGCTCTGTTGTGGCTGGTGGCCAGCGCGGTCGGTCCCTGGCTGTCGCATTCCGTCTGGAACGCGAACAGCATGGGCGAATGCCGCAAGATCATCGCCGAGACCTGGGGCGAGGGCGCGCATGGCGCCTGCTTCGCCCTGGTCAAGCATCGCTGGAACCAGTTCGTCTTCGGCTTCTACCCGCCCGCGCTTTACTGGCGCCCGGTGCTGGCCTTCGGCCTGCTGTTTCTGGCGCTGGCGCCGGTGCTGTTTTCGGAAAGCCGCAAGGCACGCTGGGCCGTTCTGGGCCTGGCCATCGTGCTGACCTTCCTGGTCTCGCTGATCCTGGGCGCGCCGCTGGTGGCGTTGCTGGGCATGGCGGTCCTGATGCTGGCTTGGGCGTTTCTGATCGAGACGCGGCCCGGCCTGGCCTTGCTGGCAAGCTGCCTTTATCCCTTCCTGGCGGTCTGGCTGCTTTGGGGCGGCTCGCTTTGGGGGCCGGTGATGGCACTGGCCGGCTTCGTGATCGGCTTTTTCGTCTGGCGGACGCTTGTCCTGCGCTTCGGCATGCTGGCCTTTGCCATCGCGGTGGCGGTGGCGGTGCTTTGGTGGCTGGTGATATCGGCCCATGTCGGCGGCGTGCTTCAGGCGGTGCTGCCGCTGCGGCTGCAAGCGGTGTCGTCGAACAGTTTCGGCGGGTTCGTCCTGTCGATCACCATCGGCGTCGCGGGGATCGCGCTGTCCCTGCCGCTGGGGGTGATCCTGGCGCTGGCGCGGCGCTCGGACCTGCCGGTGGTCAAGATGTTCGCGGTGATGTTCATCGAGTTCATCCGGGGTGTGCCGCTGATCACGCTGCTGTTCGTGGCCTCGCTGCTGTTGAATTACTTCCTGCCGCCGGGCACGAATTTCGACATCATCCTGCGCGTGATCATCATGGTGACGCTGTTCGCCGCCGCCTATATGGCCGAGGTGATCCGGGGCGGCTTGGCTGCGCTGCCCAAGGGGCAATATGAGGCTGCCGACGCGCTGGGGCTGGACTATTGGAAGGCGCAGCGGCTGATCGTGCTGCCGCAGGCGTTGAAGATTTCCATTCCGGGGATCGTCTCGACCTTCATCGGCATGTTCAAGGATACCACGCTGGTCGTCTTCGTGGGGCTTTTCGATCCCCTGAAGGCCATGGCCGACACCATCCGCGCGAGCTTCGAATGGAAAGGCGCCTATTGGGAGCCCTATATCTTCGTCGGCTCGATTTTCTTCATCCTCTGCTTCGGCATGTCGCGTTACTCCATGTATCTGGAACGCCGGCTGAAGCGCGACCATCGCTGAGGAGCATTTCCATGCAGACACAGACGCAATCGCAACTGGGCGGCACCGCCATCGAGATCAGCAAGCTGAACAAGTGGTATGGCACCTTTCACGTTCTGCGCGACATCGACCTGAATGTCAGCCGGGGTGAGCGGATCGTGATCGCCGGCCCCTCGGGTTCCGGCAAATCCACGCTGATCCGCTGTATCAACCGGCTGGAAGAGCATCAGTCGGGCAAGATCGTCGTCGACGGGACAGAACTGACCAACGACCTGAAGAACATCGACAAGGTGCGATCCGAGGTCGGGATGGTGTTCCAGCACTTCAATCTGTTCCCGCATCTGACCATCCTGGAGAACTGCACCCTGGCGCCGATCTGGGTCCGTAAGATCCCCAAGAAGCAGGCCGAGGAAACGGCCATGCATTTCCTGACCAAGGTGAAGATCCCCGACCAGGCGAACAAATATCCGGGCCAGCTTTCGGGCGGGCAGCAGCAGCGGGTGGCGATCGCGCGCTCGCTTTGCATGCGGCCCCGGATCATGCTGTTCGACGAGCCGACCAGCGCGCTGGACCCCGAGATGATCAAGGAGGTCCTGGATACGATGATCGAACTGGCCGAGGATGGGATGACCATGCTGTGCGTGACCCATGAGATGGGTTTCGCCCAGGCCGTGGCGCACCGGGTGATCTTCATGGACCAGGGCCAGATCGTCGAGCAGAACACCCCGAAGGAGTTCTTCAACAACCCGCAGAGCGAGCGGACCAAGCTGTTCCTGTCGCAGATCCTGGGGCATTGAGGCAAAAGGGGGGACTTCGCGTCCCCCCATCCTTCGCGGGCGCGAAGGATTCCCCCTGCGGGATATTTGGACAAGAAAGACTTTGTTGCCCATCCTGCACGCAGCAGGCTATCCTGTCCCAAGGGTATTGCGGGGGGATTGGATGAACCAGACCATCTTTCTTTTGCTGGGGGCGTTGGGGCTGGCCGGGATTGGCTCGTTGGTGGCAAGCAATGACGATGACGAGGCCCCGGAAGAGCCCAGCGATCCCTTCGGCGGACGCGAACGGGTCGAGGGCACTGATGAGGACGACACCATCGCCGGCACGGATGCCGACGAAGCGATCCAGGGCCATGCGGGGGAGGATTCCATCGACGCGGGCGCGGGCGACGATGCGGTCTGGGGTGGCTATGGCGACGATACCGTCAGCGCCGATGCGGGCGATGACGAGATCTATCTGGGTTCGGGCGACGATCTGTATGGCGCGCTGGACCTGGGGGCCGAGGAGGGGGCCGACACCATCGACGGCGGCTCGGGCAGCGACACCATCATCACCAATCTGGGCGAGCATTCTGTCCTGGGCGGGACGGGCGATGACGAGATCGGCGATTACGGCGGCACTGTCCATATCGATGGTGAGGATGGCGACGATCTGATCCTGTCGGCCGATGCTTCGGACCCGGATGCGCCCGATACGCTTCTGGGTGGCGATGGCGACGACACCATTCATGCTGGCGCGCATGACATCGTTGATGGCGGGGATGGGAGCGACCAGATCGTTCTGCGCAGCGATGCCGGCGGGGCGGCCCAGATCGCCTATTCGGGTTCGGACCAACTGACCGTGACGCTGGCGGCCGATTACGACGGCGAGGAAGCCTATACGCTGGTCCAGGACGGCGATGATGTTCAGGTCGTGGTGGATGGCCAGGTTCTGGCCCTGCTGCTGGATGCGCAGGCCGATCAGGTCGGCACCATCACCCTGCTGCGCGAGGCGGTCAGCTGAGAGGAAGGGGGCGCCGGCGGGGCGCCCCTGTCCCATGTCGCGTCAGATCGCCGATTTCAGCGATTCCTCAAGGTAAAGCTCGCGCAGGCGGGTGGCGACGGGGCCGGGGGCGCCGTTTCCGAGCGTTGCGCCGTCGATCTCGACCACCGGCAGCACGAAGGCCGAGGCCGAGGTGAAGAACGCCTCATCCGCTGCCTGGGCCTCTTCGATGGTGAAGGGGCGTTCCTCGATCTGCATCTGCGCCTCGGCGGCATAACGCAGCAGCGAGGCGCGGGTGATGCCGTGCAGGATCTCATGCGAGAGAGGGCGGGTGATGATGCGGCCGCCCTTGACGATATAGACGTTGTTCGAGGTGCCCTCGGTCACGAAGCCGTCCTCGACCAGCCAGGCGTCGTCTGCGCCCCTGGCTTTCGCCTCCATCTTGGCGAGCGAGGGAAAGAGCAGTTGCACCGTCTTGATGTCGCGCCGCGCCCAACGCTGATCCTGGACCGAGACCACGCGCAGTCCGGTCCGGGCCTGGGGGTTGTCGGCGAGGCCGGGCTTAGACTGGGTGAACAGCACGACCGTCTGGGGCGTGTCCTGGGGCGGGAAGGCGAAGTCGCGGTCGCCCGGATTGCCGCGCGTCACTTGCAGATAGATGATGCCCTCGTCGATCCCGTTCAGCTCGACCAGTTTGCGATGCACGTCCAGCCATTCCTGATCCGAGAGCGGGTTGCCCATCTGGAGTTCCGCCAGCGAGCGGTTCAGCCGCGCGAGGTGACCCGGAAAGTCCAGGAGCTTGCCTTGCAGCACGCTCGTCACCTCATAGACGCCATCGGCCATGACGAAGCCGCGGTCGAAGATCGAGACCTTGGCCTCGGCCTCGGGCAGGTATTCGCCGTTCAGATAGACGGTGCGGGTCATGCTGTGCTCCTGTGCTGGTGTTGCGGGCGTCCTGCGCCGAAACGCGGGATGCGTCAAGTCGCCCGGTATGGATGCAGGTGCAGAAATACGCTTGAGACGGGTGTCGCAACTATCTATCACCTTGTCCAGTGAAAGCGAAACATCCTTACCGAAAGGCTTGCCATGTCGTTCCGCACGCAACCCGCCGCCCCCGCCCGGCTGAACCGCTGCCAGCTTTTCGGCCCCGGCTCGCGCCCGGCCTTGTTCCAGAAGATGGCCGGCTCGGCCGCAGATGTGGTCAACCTGGACCTGGAGGATTCCGTCGCCCCCGACGACAAGGCGCAGGCGCGCAGGAACGTCATCGAGGCCATCGGGGATGTGGACTGGGGGGACAAGACGCTGTCGGTGCGAATCAACGCGCTGGACACGCCCTATTGGTATCGCGACGTGGTGGATCTGCTGGAGCAGGCGGGCGACCGGCTGGACCAGATCATGATCCCGAAGGTCGGCAATGCCGCCGATGTCTATGCGGTGGATGCGCTTGTTTCCGCGATCGAGGCGGCCAGGGGGCGCGCCAAGCGCATCGGCCTTGAGGTGATCATCGAGAGCGCGGCGGGCATCGCCCATGTCGAGGAGATCGCGGCCAGCAGCCCGCGCTTGCAGGCGATGAGCCTGGGCGCCGCCGATTTCGCGGCCAGCATGGGCATGGCCACGACCGGCATCGGCGGCACGCAGGAAAACTATTACATGGCGCATGAGGGCGCGAAATACTGGTCCGATCCCTGGCATTGGGCGCAGGCGGCCATCGTCGCGGCCTGCCGCACCCATGGCGTGCTGCCGGTCGATGGGCCTTTCGGCGATTTCAGCGACGATGACGGTTTCCGCGCGCAGGCGCTGCGCTCGGCCACGCTGGGCATGGTCGGCAAATGGGCGATCCATCCCAAGCAGGTGGCGCTGGCCAACGAGGTCTTCTCGCCCAGCGAAAAGGCCGTGCGCGAGGCGCGCGAGATCCTGGCCGCGATGGACGAGGCGAAGAAATCTGGTGCCGGAGCGACGGTCTATAAAGGGAGACTGGTTGACATAGCGTCCATACGTCAGGCACAAGTGATCGTGCGGCAGGCAGAGTTGATCAGCGCCTAGGCCGTGACGGAATTCCTGGGCGGCCATTCGGGGAGGCTTGGCCGTCATATCGGGGGAGGGGCAACAGGTCTTGCGAAAGCAGGGCCTGTTGTTTTTTGGGCGGTCCCTTTTGCTATCTGTAGATAAGTATTTGAAAGCCCTTCAAGATTTTTTGCGCTCTGCCTGCCCTGTTCGGGGCAGGTGACCTGGCGGCGGGTTCAGGAGACGGCCTTCTGCCGCATCTCGTCATGGCGTTTCAGCGGGTCCGGGGTGCGGTTGCGCGCGTCCAGCAGCGGAATTGGTGATTCGGCGACGGGGGGAATCGCCTCGCCATGCGCCGCGCCCATAAGCCGCGTCGGGGCCGAGAGCGAATCCTCGATCAGCCGCCGCGCGCCTGTCGCCTGCGCGGTCTTGATGCCGTGGTTGCGGTCTTGAATGCCGATCTGTTTCATTGCCTTTGAGCCTTTGCTCTTCGTGAAGCCGGCAGCAGATAAAGATTAACCCCGCCTTTCACAAGGCCGATGACTTAGATGTGAGCAGACGGGGCGAGGCTATGCCTGAAAGTTCAGCGCAAGACGAATCGGCTTGCAAGGAAGGGCTCCGGGTCGGAGATCCTGCCCTGGCGCAGGACCAGCACGCGGTCGCAGATCTGATGCAGCGGCGCCGGATCATGGCTGGTGAAAAGACATGCCAAGCCGTGCCTGCGGCGCAGGCGCGCCAGCAGATCCAGCATCTGTGCCCGTGCCTGCGGGTCCAGTCCGGCCAGCGCCTCGTCCAGAAGGATCAGACTGGGGCGCAGGACCAGCGCCCTGGCCAGGGCGATGCGCCGGCGCTGCCCGTCCGGGAATTCCCGCACCCGCCGCCGCATCGCGTCGCCCGAGATGCCGACATCGTAAAGCGTTTCCGCCACGCGCTCGCGCCAGTCGGGCGGCCGGCCGGTCAGGTGGAACGGCTCGGCGACCAGCCGCTCGACCGTCCAGCGGGGGTTCAGGCTGGTGGAGGGGGTCTGGAACACCGCCTGCATTTGGGCACGGAGCGGCTTTGGCACGCGGCCCGCGATTACTGGTTGGCCGTCCAGCAGGATCCGGCCACCCTGGATCGGCTCCAGTCCCAGAAGCGCGCGGATCAGCGTGGACTTGCCGCTGGCCGGAGCCCCCGCCAGTCCCAGTGATTCGCCTTCGCGCAGGATCAGGCTGGCTTGGTCCAGCATCCGCAGCGTGCCGGGCTTTCCATCCGGCGTGGCACGGGGCAGGGGATGGTCGCGCGTCACGCCGCGCGCCTCCAGTAGCGCCCGTCGCGGCGTCGGAGCGCGCAGCAGAAGGCGTGGCGGCGGGGGAACGGCCAGGAATTCGCGCGTGGACGGATGGGCGCGGCCCGAGAACAGGTCCGAAGGGCAGGCCGCCTCGATTATGCGGCCGCGCTGCATCACCGCCACCTGGTCCGCCAGTTCCCGCACCGCCGACAGGTCATGGGTGATCAGCAGCACCGCCATGCCTTGCTGTTGCGCCGCCTGCCTCAGCAAGGCCAGGATCGCGCCTTGGGCCAGTGAGTCAAGATCGTCCGCGATCAGCAGGCGGGGGCGCCGCGCCAGCGCCAGCGTAAGCGCCAGCCGCTGGCATTGGCTGTCCGAGATCTGATGCGGATAAAGCGCCGAAGGAAGATCCCATGCGTCTGGCCCGGCCGGGTCCAGCCGGGCGCGTGCCATCGCCTGGCCGATGGGCCGCATCGGGTCCAGCCCGGCCCGCGGATCGGGCGGGATCATCGCGATGTCGCGACCCAACAGCCGATGCCGTGCGCGCGGATCCAGGGCCAGCAGGTTGCAGTCCTGCATCACGGCCTCGCCCTCGGTGGTCATTCCGGGGGGCAGGCGCCCCAGCAGCGCCCGCGCCGCCAGCGACTTGCCCGCGCCGTTTTCGCCGATCAGCGCGGTGATCCCGCCCGGATGAAGATCAAGGCTGACATCCTGCAAGAGCCTTGCGCCCTTGAACTGGACCCCCAGCCGGCGCAGTTGCAGAAGGGGCGTCTTGGGCGCGGGGGTCATGGCCCTGCCTCTGGGCGGTCACGCAGTCCCAGTCCCAGCAGGGCGGCGCCCAGCCCGGTCAGCAGGATGGCCAGGCCCGGCACGAAAGCCCCGCCCTGGGCCCCGTCCTGGGCCAGCATCAGGCCCCAGCTTTGGGAGGGCGGCTGCACGCCCAGCCCCGCGCGGGACAGGGCGGCCTCGGCCAGGATGCCGAAGCCGAAAAGCAGCGGGGCCAGGACGGCCAGCCGGCGGGCGATATGGGGCAATACATGTTCCAGTGCGATGCGGCCGCGGCTTTTTCCCGCCAGTTCGGCGGCGCGGATATGGTCCCGCCGCCAGATCGGCCTTGCCGCCCGCCGCGTGACCCAGGCGGCGACCGAAGCGTCAAGGAAAGCGATGGCCAGCGCGGCGTGCAGCCCCGAACGCCCCAGCGTCCCGATGCCCAGGATCAGTGCCAGGACCGGAAGAAGCAGGGCCAGCAGCCGCACCGGGCGGCGCGCCAGCCCCAGCGGCACGCCCAGGCCCAGGCCAAGCGCCGCCGCCGCCAACGCCACCGCGACCGAGAGGCGGGCGCCCAGCATCGCCAGCGCCGCCATGTCCCTGCCCGGCATGTCGGTGCCCAGCCAATGCGCGGCCAAGGGTGGCTCGGGCGGCGGGGTCGGCGTCAGGGCAGTCGGGTCATCAGGCATCCAGACCAGGCTTGTCGCGGCGGCCAGCAGCGCCGGTGCGACAAGCATCGCGCCGATGATCGCCGCGCCCCTCATCCTTGGCCCGGTCCGGTGCGGGCCGGGGCAGGATCGGAACGGCTTGGGGATGGGGGCGGTTCTTGGTGCATGACGCGACGCTAATCGCCGCGTGACCCAAGGTAAACCTGCCCAAAACGCCGGATCGGCGGCGTCAGGGCAGCTCCAGCTTGCCGATCAGGGGCAGGTCGTCGCTGGCATCGACGGTATGACGCTCGATCAGGCGATGGACCTGGGGCGGCGCGCTGCCCCGGTGCATGCGGTGCAGAGCCTCGTAATTCTCGAAATCAGCCTTGGTGCGGCGCAGGTTGTGGCGGACATATTCGTCCCATGTGGCGATGTGATAGCTCTCGGACCAGGATTCGGGGTGTTCGACATCGCGCAGCAAAGCCCAGTTGCGTGCGCCGTCGCGCCGCCGCACGTCGCGCCGCCGCGCCATCAGGCGCAGGAATTCAGGCACGTCCTGCTGGTCGATCCTGTAGTCGATGATCACCATGATCGGTCCCGAGCGCCCGCGCAGGTCCAGCTTCAACTGCGGCTCGCGGAAGCTGTTGATGGGGTCCAGGTCCAGCGTGCCGAATTCGGGGATACGGAACCAATGGCCCAGCACCGCTCCCAGGACCAACGGCAGGGCGGCGCAGGCCAGCGCCGTGTCGATGCCGTAATCCGAGGCGATCGAGCCCCAGATCCAGCTTCCGATCGCCATGCCCCCGAAGGTCGCGGTCTGATACAGCGCCAAGGCCCGCGCCACCACCCAGCGCGGCGTCGAAAGCTGGACCGAGACGTTGAACAGCGACAGCGCCAGCACCCAGCTTGCCCCGGCGGGCAGCATGGCCAGCGCATGCAGCCAGACCCGATCCGTGAAGGCCAGGATCAGCGCGGCCAGCGCGAAGCCCAGGAAGGCCAGGCGCACGATGCGTTCGTTGCTGAACCGCTCGCGGATGCGGGGATTGACCACCGCCCCCGAGATCGCGCCCAGCCCGTAGCAGCCCAGAAGCAGCCCGAAAAGCAGCGACCCGCCCTCGGGGTGGCTTTTCGCGACCAGGGGCAGCAGGGCCAGGATAGAGATGGCGGCGAAGCCGAACAGCGCGCCGCGCGCCAACACCCGCATCAGGTTCGGCGACAGCGCGACATAGCGCAGGCCTGCGCCCACGGCCGAGACGAAAGGCTCGCGCGTGGTCAGCCGGGCCGGGGTCCTTGGGTGCCAGCGCAGCAGGGCGCCCAGCAGCGGCGCATAACTTAACGCATTGACCGCGAAGGCCGCGGCGGCGCCGAAGACAGCGGTGACGATCCCGCCCGCCGCAGGCCCCACGCTGCGCATCAGGTTGAAGCCGACCGAGTTCAGAGTGACGGCGGCGGGCAGATCCTCGCGCGGGACAAGATCCCCCATGCTGGCCTGCCAGGGCGGGTTGTAGACCGCCTGACCCACCCCGATCAGGAAGGTCAGGACCAGAAGGATCGCCGGCGTCATCCAGCCCTGCCAGGTCAGCACCGCCAAAAGGACCGAAACCGCCGCCATGAAAACCTGCGCCCCCAAGAGCAGCGTGCGGCGGTCGAAGTTATCCGCAAGCGCCCCCGAGATCAGCGCGAAAAGCATGATCGGCAGCGTGTTCGATGCCTGGACCAGCGCGATCAGCGTGGCCGAATCGGTCAGCTGCGTCATCATCCAGGCTGCGCCCACCGATTGGACCAGGCCGCCGAAATTCGAGATCAGCGTGGCCGACCAGAGCAGGCGGAAATCGCCATGGCGAAAGGGGGCAAAGGCGCTTTTGCGTGGCGTCGTGGCAGGCATGGATCTTTTTCGAACGATCTTTGACCGGGGCTGCGTGCCAACCTTATCAGGCGCGTCGGCGGGGGCAACCATCCGTTGCCCGATTCCCGCGCGTGGCGGTATATATTTCGTGCATTCAATAAATGATCGAAGATTGTCCCACATAGCCGCCCAGGATTCGGAGGATCTTGAGATATGCTGGTGGAAATCGCCGAAGATCGGGATTTCATTTCCGCCGTTCCGGCTATTCTTCGAACAATCTTTTCTGAAAGGGGCGCGGAGATGAAGATCGTTGTTCTGGGGGCGGGTGTCGTCGGCGTGACTTCGGCCTGGTATCTGGCCAAGGCGGGCCATGAGGTCACCGTGGTCGACCGCCAGCCCGGCCCCGCGCTTGAGACGAGCTTTGCCAATGCGGGCGAGATTTCGCCGGGCTATTCCTCGCCCTGGGCGGCGCCGGGCATTCCGCTCAAGGCGCTGAAATGGATGTTCCAGCGCCACGCCCCGCTGGTGATCCAGCCGCGCCTGGACATGCACCGCCTGGGCTGGATGGCGCAGATGCTGCGCAACTGCACCCATGCCGCCTATGCGGTGAACAAAAGCCGCATGGTCCGCATCGCCGAATACAGCCGCGACTGCCTGGCCCTTCTGCGCGACGAGACCGGCATCGAATACGACCAGCGCACCCAGGGCACCTTGCAGGTCTTTCGCAAGCAAGAGCAGTTGGACGGCGCGGGCAAGGATATCGAGGTGCTGCGTGCCGATGGCGTCCCCTTCGAGGTGCTGGATCGCGCGGGCTGCATCGCCGCCGAGCCGGGTCTGGCGGGTGCGGCGGGTCGCATCGTCGGCGGCCTGCGCCTGCCCGGCGACGAGACCGGCGATTGCTTCAAGTTCACCAACCGCCTGACCGAGATGGCCGAGGCGCTGGGCGTCCAATTCCGTTGGGGCGTCAACATAAAGGGGATCGAGGCCGAGGGCGGCCGCGTCTCGGGCGTCGAAACCGATCAGGGACGCCTTGTCGCCGACCGCTATGTGCTGGCGCTGGGGCCGCATTCGCCGCAATTGGCCCGTCCCTTGGGGCTGAGGCTGCCGATCTATCCGCTTAAGGGCTATTCGCTGACCATCGAGATCGAGGATGAAAGCCGTGCCCCGGTCTCGACCGTGATGGATGAAACCTACAAGATCGCGATCACGCGTCTGGGCAACCGCATCCGCGTCGGCGGGCTGGCCGAGATCGCTGGCTATGACCTGAGCCTGAACCCGCGCCGCCACGCCACCCTGGCGAAATCGGTCGGCGAGATGTTCGTCGGCGGGGGCAACCCGGACAAGGCGCGGTTCTGGGCCGGGCTGCGCCCGATGACGCCGGATGGCACGCCCATCATCGGCGCGACGCCGATTCCGAACCTGTTCCTGAACACCGGCCACGGCACGCTGGGCTGGACCATGTCCGCGGGTTCGGGCCGGGTGCTGGCGGATCTGATCTCGGGGCGCGCGCCCGATATCGAGACCGTGGATCTGGGCTATGCGCGCTATATGAAAGGCGCGGCCAAGGCGGCGCAAAGCGCGATGCGGCCCGTTCGTGCCTGACCCCGAGGCCGATCCGGCGCCCGATTCGGCGCTCGGCTTGGCGGGGTGGGAAAATCTGCCGGGACCGAAAAATCGGTGACTCCCTTTGAAGGCAGCGAAGGGGGCGGGCGCTTTTAGGCGCGTTGGGTCGGCGGCAGGATCGCCGCGCCGATGGTGGTGCGAAAGGCCGAGCCGAGAGGCGGGCGGGCGCCAGACCAACCTTAGGGAGCAGGACGCCTGTGACCACGGCCATGGCGGGCGGGATTTGCGGCCGGTTCGACAGCCGGACTTGGCGAAGGGTCCCGGATTTCCGCGCCTCACTGGGTTTTCATCGCGGCGGCGGGGGCGGGGCCGGTTCAGGATCATTCCGCAACAGTCCCGTGGCGAATTCCGCGCGGCGGGCGGGTTGTCCTTGACGCTGCCTGTTCTCGGGGGCCTTTGGATCCATCGACATCGCGGCGGCCTCTGCTCGGCCTTGCCGCGACAGGACGAACCGAACTGCTGCCACGGCCGCGCGAATGCCGCGCGGGACCGTCTATCGAAGGGATGAACAGATGCGAATTGCTTCGCTGATGCTGGTGATGGGCCTGGGGCTTGCCGCCTGCGCGCCGACGCCGCCCGAAACTCCGTCCGCGCCCTCGGTCGGAACAGGGATCTATGGCGCGCGCACCGATTCCGGCCCCAATGGCGAGCCGATCGAGATCCACGCCGTCCGCCAAGCCTATCTGAATGAGCGTAATACCCGCCAGCATGTGGCCTATAACGGCCCGGAAGCGCCGGGCACCATCGTCGTCGATCCCTATGCGCGGTTTCTTTATTACATCACCGCGCCGGGCGAGGCGACGCGCTATGGCGTGGCCGTGGGCCAGGCGGGCAAGAACTTCCAGGGGACGGCCACGATCAACCGCAAGCAGGCTTGGCCAAGCTGGACGCCCACCGCGAACATGGTCCGCACCCAGCCCGAGCTTTACGGCCCGCTGAAGAACGGCCTGGGCGGCGGGGTGGACAATCCGCTGGGGTCGCGCGCGCTGTATCTCTACAAGGGTGGCCGGGATACGATGTATCGCATCCACGGCACGATGGATCCGTCCTCGATCGGCAAGGCCACCTCGGCCGGCTGTATCCGCATGTTCAATCAGGACATCATGGACCTGTTCGAACAGGTGCCGACCGGCACCAGCGTCAAGGTGCGCACCCAGGCCGAGAGCATCCAGATGGAAGGCCCGCTGACCCAGATGCCGGACGGCTATCTGGTGCCCTCGGGTCCGACGCTGGCCAGCAACCCCTGACGGGTTTTCTCGCCCTGGTCCTTGGGTTCGGGGCGAATTCCATCTGGTGGGTGGCGATCCGGCATGGCAGGATTCGCTTTGCGGAGGAAAGCCCAAAGGATTGACATGGCCCCGACTGATCCGAACACCGCCACGCCCGAGATCCCGGCGGCGGGGATGATCCAGGACAATACCCGGCCCGAGGCCCTGCAAGGTTTGGACCATTCGGGGCTGAACGCGCTGCTGCGCGACCTGCGCGAGCGCAAGGCCGCGACCGAGGACCCGGCTCAGCAAAAGTTTCTGGCGCAGGCGATCCGGCGCGCCGGGGCCGAAAAGCGCCGCCGTGCCGCTCAGAACCCAAAGCCGCCGGCGGGCGAGGCCAAGGGGCCGAAATCGCTGGCCAAGGCCCATCGCAAGGCCAAGGCTGACGAGAAGGCCCGCAAGCAGGCCGAAAAGGCCGAGAAAAAGCGCGTGAAAGAGGCCGAGAAGGCCGAGCGCAAGGCGGCCAAGGACGCCGCCCGCCAGGCCGCCAAGGCCCAGAAGGCCCGCGCCAAGGCCGGGAAGCCGGAAAAGGCGCCGAAGCCCGCCCGGCGCGCGGACGGCGTCAAGGCCGAGAAGGCCGCGCGGGAAAAGCCCGCGAAGGAAAAGGGTCGGGGCGCGGGCGTCAAGGGCGAAAAGGGCTGACCCGGCACGGGTCATGGCGCCGCCCATGCCGCTGCGGGGAACTGGTCCCCAAGGGCCTGCCTGCCTTCGAATCGGAATGTCGGGGACCGGCCTTCTGGCAAGGTAGTTTTCATCGCGATCCGATCTTGCTATGCGGGAGCGGGCCGCGACATGGCCCGATCTGACCGAGACCGCGATGCGCCGCCTGATTCCCGCTTTTCTTGCCCTGCTGGTCGCCCTGCCCGCGCCCGCCTATGAGGCGATGGACGCGATCCATGGGCTGGCCGCCCCCCGGCTCTCGACCAAATCGCGCTGCACCGATGACGGCGGGGTCTGCATCTCGCTGGCGAATTACGTCCCCGATGTCTGCCACGCGATCGAGCGGGCGGCGACGTGGAACGGCTTGGACCCGCATTTCTTCGCCCGCCTCCTGTGGAAGGAAAGCCTGTTCGAGCCGAACGCCATCAGCCCGGTCGGCGCCATGGGGATCGCGCAATTCATGCCCGGCACGGCCGATCTGGTGGGGCTGGACGATCCTTTCAATCCGGCCAAGGCCATTGTCGTTTCGGCGCGATACCTGAAGACCCTGGCCGACGGCTTCGGTAATGTGGGCCTGGCCGCCGTCGCCTATAACGGCGGCGAGGGGCGGGCCGCGCGCTTCGTCTCGCAGGGGGGCTCTTTGCCTTGGGAGACGCAGGATTACGTCCAGGCGATCACCGGCCTGACCGCCTGGAACTGGCGCGAGAAGCCGGGCAGCAGTCCCGACCTGCGGCTGGACAAGGAGCGGCCGTTTCTGCCGGCATGCATCGATCTGGCCGGGCGGCGCAAGCTGCGCGAATTCCAGACCCCTGAACATGCCTGGCCCTGGGGCGTGATCGTGGCCACGCATCAGACGCAATCGGGTGTCACGGACCAGGTTTCGCGGTTGAACAAGGCGCTGCGCCCGATTCTGGGCGGCAAGCGGGTCAGCTATCTGCGGCGCAAGGTCTCGGGCGGGCCGCGCAAGGTCTATACCGCGCAGATCGGCTACTCCTCGCGCAATGAGGCTTTCGCCTTCTGCACCCGCCTGCGCAGCTTCGGCGGGCGCTGCATCGTTCTGAAGAACTAGCGGCGCCGGGGCGGGAAAAGCTCTTGCGCGAAGCCCGCGCAGATCAGCCAGAGCGAGGTGATCAGAAGTCCCCAGCGCGGAAAGCTTTCGGGGTGGAAGTCGATCATCACCGCCCAGACCGCAAAGATCACCCAGGCCATGCAGGCCGGCAGCGAAATCCAGCGCCAACGCTCGGTCCGCACGGGGTGGATGAATTTGACATTGGCGAACATGGTGAAGGTCAGCGCCACCACGACGAAGAGGATCAGCCAGAAATTCGGCTTCAACGCGAAAAGGACCAGCACCAGCATGTTCCAGCAGGCCGGAAAGCCCGCGAAGGAATTGTCCTTGGTCTTCATCCGCGTGTCCGAGAAATAGATCACGCTGCCATAGGTGATCGCGATGATCGCGATCCAGCCGGTCCAGCCGGGCAGCAGGCCCGACTTGAACAGCGCATAGGCCGGTATGAACACATAGGTCAGATAGTCGATGATCAGGTCCATCAGCACGCCGTCATAGGTCGGCCAGTTCTTCTTGACCTGGTAGCGGCGCGCCAGCGGCCCGTCGATGCCGTCGACGATCAGGGCGACGACCAGCCAGAAGAACATCCGCGACCATTCGGCATTCGCCGCCGCCAGCAGCGCCAGCATGGACAGCACCGCGCCGGTCGCGGTCAGAAGATGGACGGAAAGGGCTTTGAGGCGAGGAGTCATGTTCTTGCTTCTGTCACCTAAATGTGATGATCGCAAGTTCGCCCGCGCCGAATGCCCGCGATTGGTCCCGAAGTGACACGGGACGCCTTGCGGGGCGCGCGTGGGGGTCTAATCGACGAATTCTTCGGCGCCGTAGCCTTGCAGGTAAAGCAGCGCGGTCAGGTCGCCATGGTTGATGCGCAGATCGACCTGCGCCGCCACCACGGGCTTGGCATGCAGCGCGACGCCGGTGCCGGCCCGTTGCAGCATCCCCAGATCATTCGCGCCGTCGCCCACGGCGATGGCCTGGGCGGGGGTCAGGCCGCGCGCGGCGGCGATCTGCTCAAGCGCCTCGATCTTGGCCTCGCGGCCCAGGATGGGAAGGGCCACATGCCCGGTCAGGACGCCCTGGTCGGCCATCAGCTCGTTCGCGCGATGTTCGTCGAAGCCCAGGGCGGCGGCGACCGGGCCGGTAAAGACCGTGAACCCGCCCGAGACCAGCGCCGTATAGGCGCCCTGTGCGCGCATGGTCGCGACAAGCTGGCGGCCGCCGGGGGCCAGGGTGATGCGGCTGTCCAGCACCTGTTCGACCACGGATTCGGCCAGCCCGGCCAAAAGACCGACGCGGGCGATCAATGCCTCGTGAAAGTTCAACTCTCCATTCATCGCGGCGGCGGTGATGGCCGCGACACGTTCGCCCACGCCGGCGAAATCGGCAAGCTCGTCGATGCATTCCTGCTGGATCATGGTCGAATCCATATCCGCCAGCAGTATCGCCTTGCGCCGCTGGGGGGTGGGCTGGATCGCGAGGTCGAAGCCCTGCGCCTGAAGATCCTCCCAGACCTGCCAGAAGTCGCCGGGAATGCCGGCCACCGGGAATTCGGCGGCGATGCGCTGGTTCAGCCAGAGCGCATGGCCCCCGTTCCAGACGCCGCGCAGCTTTTCCACCAGCGCGGGGGAGAGATCGGCGCGGCTGGGCGCGGCAAGGATGGTCACGGTATGCATGGGCGGTCCCCGGCGTTTCCTGGTTGCGCGCAGCACTAGCCAATCCGGCGGTCGGGGGCAATCGCGTTGCAGATTCCGCTTGCCTGAACCCGCGCGCGGGCTTAGATGCCTCCTCGGGACACGCCGCCCCAACGCGGCGCTATCTAGCTGGAAGGCTACACATCATGAGCATGACTGCTCCGGCCGCGCGCCCGGTCAATCCGCGCTTTTCCTCGGGCCCCTGCGCCAAGATCCCCGATTTTTCGCTGGACATGCTTGCCGACGCGCCGCTGGGCCGCTCGCATCGTGCCGCCGTGGGCAAGGCGAAGCTTGCCGAAGCCATCGACCTGACCCGCGAGATCCTGGGCGTTCCCGCCGATTACCGCATCGGCATCGTTCCCGGTTCGGATACCGGCGCGGTCGAGATGGCGCTGTGGTCGCTGCTGGGCGCCCGCCCGGTCGAGATGCTGGCCTGGGAAAGCTTCGGCGAGGGCTGGGTCACCGATGTCGTCAAGCAGTTGAAGCTGGACGCGGTGGTGCGCAAGGCGCCCTATGGCCGGATCGTGGATTTCGCCGAGGTCGATTTCGACAAGGACGTGGTCTTTACCTGGAACGGCACCACTTCGGGCGTGCGCGTCCCGAATGGCGACAGGATCCCGGCCGATCGCGCCGGCCTGACCATCTGCGACGCCACCTCGGCCGCCTTCGCGATGGACCTGCCCTGGGCCAAGCTGGATGTGGTGACCTTCAGTTGGCAGAAGGTGCTGGGCGGCGAGGGCGCGCATGGCATCCTGATCCTGTCGCCCCGCGCGGTCGAGCGGCTGGAAACCCATACCCCCGCCTGGCCGCTGCCGAAGATCTTCCGCATGACCAAGGGCGGCAAGCTGATCGAGGGCATCTTCAAGGGCGAGACGATCAACACGCCCTCGATGCTGTGCGTCGAGGATTATCTGGTCGCGTTGAAATGGGCGAAATCCCTGGGCGGCCGCGAGGCGCTGATCGCGCGGGCCGAGGCCAATGCCGGGGCGGTGGCCGATTTCATCGCGGACAAGGACTGGATCGCCAATCTGGCCGAGGATCCGGCCACGGCCTCGACCACCTCGGTCTGCCTGAAATTCACCGATCCGCGCATCAGGGACGGCGCGGCTTTCGCCAAGGCCGTCGCCAAGCGGCTGGAGAAAGAGGGCGTGGCGCTGGACGCCGGCGCCTATCGCGACGCGCCTGCGGGTCTGCGGATCTGGTGCGGCTCGACCGTCGAGACATCGGATGTGGCGGCTCTGATGCCCTGGATCGAATATGCCTTCAACGCCGAGATCGCGGCGCAGGCGGTCGAAGCCTGAGCCCTTGGAGCCGGGGGCGCTGCCCCCGGACCCCCGGGATATTTATGCAAGAAAGAAGCATCGAGCGCGTGGCGTGTCGGCCAGCGGATGCTTCATGTCCAAGAGGATAGAGAAGATGCCCAAGGTTCTTGTTTCGGACAAGCTTTCGGAAACCGCCGTCCAGATCTTTCGCGATCGCGGCGTCGATGTGGATTACCTGCCGAATCTTGGCAAGGACAAGGAAAAGCTGGCCGAGGTGATCGGTCAGTATGACGGCTTGGCGATCCGCTCGGCCACCAAGGTGACGGCGAAGCTGCTGGAGGCGGCGACCAATCTGAAGGTGATCGGCCGCGCCGGCATCGGCGTCGACAATGTCGAGATCCCGGCGGCGTCGAAGAAAGGTGTGATCGTGATGAACACGCCCTTTGGCAACTCGGTGACCACGGCCGAACATGCCATCGCGCTGATGTTCGCGGTGGCGCGGCAACTGCCGGAGGCCAGCGTCTCGACCCATGAGGGCAAGTGGGAGAAGAACCGCTTTATGGGCGTCGAGGTCTTCAACAAGACGCTGGGCATCATCGGGGCGGGGAATATCGGGTCCATCGTCATCGACCGGGCGCTGGGGCTGAAGATGAAGGTCCTGGCCTATGACCCCTTCCTGTCGGAAGAGCGGGCGAAAGACCTGGGCGTGAAGAAGGTCGAGCTGGACGAGTTGCTGGCCAAGGCGGATTTCATCACCCTGCATGTGCCGCTGACCGAAAAGACGAAGAACATCCTTTCGGCCGAGAACCTTGCCAAGACCAAGAAGGGCGTGCGCATCGTCAATGCCGCGCGGGGCGGCCTGATCGACGAGCAGGCTTTGGCCGAACTGCTGAAATCCGGCCATGTCGCGGGCGCCGCCCTGGACGTGTTCGCGACCGAGCCCGCGACCGAGAGCCCGCTGTTCGGCCTGCCCAATGTCGTGGTGACGCCGCATCTGGGCGCTTCGACCACCGAGGCGCAAGAGAATGTCGCGCTTCAGGTTGCCGAGCAGATGTCGGACTATCTGCTGACCGGCGCGGTGCAGAACGCGCTGAACATGCCCTCGGTCACCGCCGAGGAGGCCGCCACCATGGGGCCGTGGCTGAAGCTGGCGGGCCATCTGGGCACCTTCATCGGCCAGATGACCGACGAGCCGATCAAGGCGATCAACGTGCTTTACGACGGCTCGGTCGCCTCGATGAACCTGAAGGCGCTGAACGCCGCCGTCATCGCCGGGGTGATGAAGGCCGGCAATCCCGATGTGAACATGGTCTCGGCCCCGGTCATGGCGGCCGAGCGCGGGATGCAGATCGCCACCACCACCCAGGCCAAGACCGGCGTTTTCGACGGCTATATCAAGGTCACCATGGTCTCGGATGAGCGCGAGCGTTCGATCGCGGGCACGGTCTTCAGCGACGGCAAGCCGCGCTTCATCCAGATCCGGGGCATCAATGTCGATGCCGAGATCGGCGAGCACATGCTGTATACCCGCAACAAGGACGTGCCGGGCGTGATCGGCGCGCTGGGGACGACCCTGGGCGATCTGGGCGTGAACATCGCCAATTTCACCCTGGGACGCACCAAATCGGGCGATGATGCCATCGCGATTCTTTATCTGGACGAGGAACTGCCGGCAGAGGTCGTCGAGGCCCTGCGCGCCACGGGCAAGTTCCTTCAGGTCCGGCCGATCAATTTCGAAGTCTGACCCTTGCGCCTTCGGGCCCCCGGCGCAATGCTCCGGGGGTCTTTTCATGAGGTTTCGATGCGCAGCTATGTGATCGGGGATATCCATGGCCAGCTGGAGCTGCTGAAGGCGGCTCATGACCGGATCGCGCGCGACGATGCGGCGCATGGCGGCGGCGGCCGGGTGGTTCATGTCGGCGACCTGATCGACCGAGGCCCGGATTCGCGCGGAGTGGTGGACTATCTGATGCGGGGCCAGTCCGAGGGACGCCCGTGGACGGTGCTCAAGGGCAATCATGATCGGTTCCTTGTCCGTTTCGCGCTTGTGCCGGGCTGGTGCGATCCCGCCCTGGCCTCGGGCAAGCATTGGCTGGACCATGCGGGTCTGGGGGCGGCGCAGACGCTTGCATCCTATGGCGTCGATGTCGCGGGCCGGCCGCATGCGGATGTGCTGGCCGATATGCGGCGGGCGGTGCCGCAGGCGCATCTGGATTGGCTGGACGGGCTGCCGCTATTGCACCGGATTCCCCAGGCGCTGATCGTGCATGCGGGCATCCGCCCCGGCATCGACGTGGCGGTGCAGGCCGAGGACGACTTGCTATGGATCCGGCAGGGCTTTCTGGATGACACGACCCAGCACGGCGTGCTGGTCGTGCATGGGCATACCGTGGTCGAGCGGGTGACCCATTTCGGCAATCGTCTGGCATTGGATACCGGCGCCGCCTACGGTGGGCCGTTGAGCGTGGTGGTCTTTGACGGCGATGAGCTGGCCGAGTTGACCGAGGCGGGGCGGGCCGCGATCCATCATGAGATGGCGGCGGGCTAGCCGTCCGATCCTTTCGGGCGGCGGTGCGGGATGTTTGTGGATGGAAAGCACCAAGAGGCTTTCCGGACGCGCCATGAAGGGCGTAGATGAATTTTCAAATGCGGATCGCCGAGGGTGTCTCTGGGGGGATCTCGCACATGCCTTGTGCTTGGAAGCGCAGGTTCGCGAATGTGGCGTTTGGCGATGGCGAAACGGATGCAGGGATCTGGTCTGTATGCCAGCGTGACATGATGAAAAAGCCGCCGCGTATTTCGCCAGGAACGCAAAGTGAGATACGCATCCTCGGGTCATCCGGCCAACGCCGCCGAGGCGTTTTCCGGCTTCCGCTGAAAGTGTTCAGCTTGTTTCTTGGGGGCTTTCCTTCATAGGCAATGGGCTTTGGGGGCGGTGCGGTAGTTGCCTTCCGGCGGAGACGGCCGAGGTCTTTGGTGTATTCAGCCTGCTGGCGTGATCCCAAGACAGGAGCGGCGAAGGTGCGATACGGTGAAACGATGTGGCTTTGGATCGCATCCCGCGCGGTCCGGGCGCCGTGACCGGCCCCAGGCGGTCGTCCTTTACGCGCGTTTCCCCGCCATGCCTGGACATCCGTGTCGGACGGGCACGAGTGCAAGCATATCTTTCGCTCGACCATTGCGCCGATGGCGGGGCCACGCTTCGCGCCCGTGGATTGTCAGGCGGCTGGCAGATGGCCTCGTGGCTGATCCGCATGTTCTGGCTTCCCCCGATGCGGTTGCCGCCGTGTCCGTGTCGCTGCGTCCGTGTTTCCATCCGTGTCGCCGGCCGGCCTTCGGTGGCTTGGCCGCGCGCTCCTTTAGACACAGGCGGCGCCGGGATGGGGGCAGATGTGAATGAGGCATACCGCCAGCCTCTTGAACCCGTCGTGTTTCGAGAGGCCGCGAAGCCCGGTCTCGACGGTGACATTCTCATTGAGCAGTCTCGATGCAATTCGAGACCGTAAGCGGCATCGCTTCTGCTGTCGCGCCACTTCCACCCGATCCGGTGGGCGGATTTACGCCTTGTTGGTCGTTTGGATTTGCATTCGCCTGTCGCCATCGCAGCCGCCAACAGCAAGGTTTTGCGACGACAGGCTGCTGGCACCGCATCTTGCCGCTTGGAACGGCCCTGTAGCGGCGGCTTGCTTAGGAGGCGCACGGCGCGGGACGGATGGCCAACATGAGGGCGCCCCGCCTGTCGGCTAGCCGGGTGGGGAAGGCGCGATGTCCGCGCGCCATCATAGGAGGTGCCCGCCCGCATCAAGGGAAGGTCTGGCTGCCAGGCCGCGCCAGATCCTGAAGGATGCCCTTTTGAAGCCGGAGGGCGCGCCGATCATGCCTTTGCAGCGCGCCACGGAGCCTGTTCGGGCTGCCCCTTGAACCGCTGGTGGCCAGCCCGCTATCCTGCGCTTGACGCTGGTGCCGCTTGACGCTGGTGCCGCTTGACGCGGACATTGCCGCAAGCACCTTGCGGCCACGGGATCGTGCGAGGGTTTGCAAGAGGGCCCGAAGCCGCCGCACCGCCTGGCGCGGCCGTCCTGCCCCAAGGCGTGGTTTCTGAATGGCCGGCGGCGTGACATTTTAGCGTGGCGACGACATGGACATTGAAGGCATTGCAACCTCTGGTGACGGTTCGTCAGCCGCGCGGGATGGTATGCCCGGAACTTCGCGGCGAGGATCGCTTCGATTCACCAGTTGCCGGGTTTGACGGCCGCGGTCTCTGGAGAGATAGGGGCGGGATTGGGCTTGATACCTTCGCGCCCATGGCGCCAGGGGCCATGTTGCGCTTGGGTCCGGGGCGCGGCATGCTGCGCGAATATAAAGGGGTTCCATCATGCGGGCGATATTCCTGGGGCTTTTCCTGCTGGCCAGCCCGGCCATGGCCGAGACTGTCGGCAAGGTCGGCGTGGACTGGGTTGGCAACGACATCATCGTCGAGGCGCTGGCGGATCCCAAGGTGCAGGGGGTGACCTGTCATCTGGCCTATTTCGAGCGTTCGGTGATGGACCGACTGCGGCAGGGCAACTGGTTCGAGGACCCCTCGAACTCGGCTATCGAGTGCAATCGCACGGGGCCGATCCGGCTGGGGGACATCGCGCGGGGGCCGAAGGGCGAGGATGTGTTCAGCGCCTCGCGATCGCTGGTGTTCAAGAGCTTGCGGGTGAAGCGGATCTATGACGCGCGAAACCAGGTGCTGATCTATCTGGCGCATGCCAATCAGGTCACCGAAGGCTCGGCCAAGATGGCGATCTCGACCGTGGCGCTGGAGCCGGGCGAGGCGCCGGACTGAGGCTTTGCTTCGCGCGGGCGGGCGCTCATTGGGCCATTCTGCGCCCGGTATTCCGGTCGGCGTGGTGGACAGCGGAGCCGCTTCGGGATATGAGCGCGGCGAAACAGGATGATCGATATGCGGATCGCACCGAAAACCGCGAAATATAGTCTGGGCCAGGTCGTGCGTCACCGCGAGCATCCGTTCCGTGGGGTGGTCTTTGATGTCGATCCCGAGTTTTCCAATACCGAGGAGTGGTACGAATCCATTCCCGAGGATTCGCGCCCCTCGCGCAATCAGCCATTCTACCATCTCTATGCTGAAACCGAGGCGACCTATTATGTCGCCTATGTGTCGGAACAGAACCTGGTTCCCGATATCTCGGGCGAGCCATTGGAGCATCCCGAGGTGGACGAGATGTTCGGCGAGTTCCAGGATGGCCGCTATCCCCTGCAATTCGGCCTGAATTAAGGCGGTTGGTCCTGGGCTGGGTTATTGGGTCGCGCGCCGGCCTGTGCCATCGGGCGGGTCAAGCGCGCCGCCGCCGCGCTTGCTTCCGGCGAATCGATCGGGACGATGAAGGCCAGGAAGTTGCGCCGCCCCTCGCGGAAATAGCTGAGCGAGGCCGTAAGATCCTGGATCAGATACCAGCCGAACCCTCCCTCGGGCAGAGAAAGCACCGCGTCATCGTCGCCTTCGGCGGAAATATAGGGCAGGCTGCGGCGATCCAGGCATTCGGTCGGCAACGGCTTGCCATCGTCGGTGATGGCGCAGGCGATGCCGCCGACGTGGCGGATCACGCAAAGATGGATCAGCGGGGATTGCAGGTGATCCGTCGGACGCGCGACGGAGGGCCGACTGCCATGTTCGCAGATATTGTTGAGCACCTCGGCCAGCGCAAGTTCCACCCGCGCGATCACCTCTTCCCCGGCGGTGCCGGCGAAACGCTGGCGCAGGAAGGTCAGGGCATCGCGCACGGTCAGGGGATCGGCGCGAAAGATCCGATGAAACATCGGCTGGCGACTGGGCGGGCAGCGCAGCTTGCCGCGGGGCGCTTCGGCTTGCAGTATCATCCCGCCGATCCTTCCTGCTGCAAGGCCGGAGCGGCGGCAGGCAGGATGGTCAATACCGTGTCCATGCGGGTCAGGTGGAACACCCGCTCGACATTGGGGGTCAGACCGACCAGTTCGAAGCAGCGTCCCGGAGAGATGGATTTGTAGATGGCGATGATCGCGCCCAGCCCGGAACTGTCCATGAACTCCACGCTGCTGAGGTCGAGCCTTACCTGCGCGCCGGCATGCGCCGCCAGGCTGCGCACCCGGTCCTTGAAGGCGGTCGCGATGGCTGCGTCCAGTCGCCGTTCCTCGACCCGGATGCAGATGCCATTGTCGGCGGGCAGCAATGTCAGTTGCATCGATCATTCCCTGAAACTGGATCTGTGGAGGGCAGGTCTAGCATCCATAAGGTTGCGTCTTTCCTAAGATTGCCTCGGATCGGCCCGCGAGGGTGAGCGGAAAATAGGTAAGCTTTTCCACAAATTCCCGCCCCCGCCCCCGCGAAACATCCGGCTTCGCTCGGGTCGCGATTGATCGCTTCCGGCAAGAGGCGTAGCCTGTCCGGGTAGGGTGTCGCGGTTCTGGTATGCGCAGGGTTCCTTTCGTCGTCATGATCTGCGCCGGGCTTTGGCTTGGATTGGCCGGTGGAGCGGTGAGGGCGGGTGGGATCGGCCTGGAATGCCGCGGCATGCAGGGCGATTCCCAGGAAATGTGCGGGTTGCTGCGCGATGCGCTTGAGGCGCGGGGTTTCCAGGTCGTGGACGGTGATTCGGTGCCTCTGAGGCTGAGTGTGGTTCAGTCCCGGCCGAATCTGCTCAAAGCTCGGCTCGCCGCGCGCGAAAAGGGCGGCTTTCGTGTATTGGAGGAGGGCCAGATCTCGTTGCAGGATCGTGACCGGCTGCCGCCTGCGGCGGTCGGGAAATTCGTTTCGGTGCTGCTGAGGCGTGCCGGAATTCGGACGGACTGATTTTTATAAGGACAGATTTCCATGTTGGCTCAATCTTTTGACGACGTATCGCGCGGCAAGCCGCAATCTGCTGTTCGCACCGAAACGACGGACGCGCCGGCCAATATCTCGACGCCATACTTCATGCGCTCGGGTGATATTTATCAGGGTTCGGTCAACGGGTCCGGGGACGCGGATTGGGTCAAGCTGCGCCTGACGCCTGGGGTTTATGTCATTTCCCTGGACAGTCGGGGTTCCAGCGGCGTGTCAGACCCTTTTCTTGGGGTTTACGATGCAAGCGGAAATCTGATCGCAAGCGACGATGACAGTGGTGAGGGGCTTAATTCCCAGGTTACCCTGAATGTTTCCCAGGGGCAGACCTATTATCTGGGCGCATCGGCTTATGCAGGCGGATCGGGCGCCTATGCTTTGAAGGTCACGGCCATGCCGGTTTTTACCAACCAGCAGATCGCCTGGCAATTGACGGATGGCTTCTGGCATGCCTGGGGTCAGTCCCGGCGCGCCTTCGATGTGGCGTCGGGCGAGGTGTTGAACGTCGATATCTCGGCGCTGACGGCGGCGGGCAAGCGCCTGGCGCTGGCCGCGCTGGAGGCGTGGACGGACATTACCGGCATCCGCTTCAACACCCGGCCGCAGGCGGGGCAACCGATCCATATCCACATGGACGATTCTGATTACGGCGCCTATTCCTATTCAAATATATTCGGCAATGATATAGTTGAATCCTATGTGAACATCGGGCTGGACTGGTTGTCTCAATACGGTGTCACGTTCGATTCCTATTCGTTCCAGACCTATATTCACGAGCTGGGCCATGCCCTGGGACTGGGCCATGCCGGGAACTACAACGGGACAGGAATCTATGGAAAGGACAATCAATATGCGAATGACAGTTGGCAAGCCTCGGTCATGTCCTATTTCAACCAAGATGAAAACACCTTCATAGATGCGAGCTTTGCCTATATCGTCTCTCCGATGATGGCGGATATCGCGGCGATGCGGGTGCTGTACGGCCCGGCGCAGTTGCGCCTTGGAAGCAGTATCTACGGCGAACACAGCAATCTTGGCGGTAATTACGGCCGCATCTCGGACCTGCTGGAAAGCGGGGCGCGCGATCGGATTGCCTTTACCATCGTGGATGGCGGCGGCTATGACCGGCTGGACCTGTCGGGCGATACCCTGGATCAACGCGTCACGCTGACCCAGGGCGGGATTTCGGACGCCTATGGGCTGAAGGGCAATATCGGCATCATGCCCGGCACGGTGATCGAGGCGCTGGTCGCCGGCTCGGGCAACGACATGCTGGGGGGCAACCGCTTCGATAACCGGATCTGGGGCATGCTGGGCGATGACCGCATCCTGGGCATGGTGGGCAATGACGTTCTGGCGGGCGGCGCGGGCAGGGATACGCTGAACGGCGGCGCGGGCGCGGACACGCTGGTGGGCGGCTGGGGCGACGATCTTTATATCAGCGACGACAGCGATACCATCATCGAGATCGCGGCGGGCGGCCGGGATGCCGTCTGGGCGCGCGAGGGCAATGCCACGCTGGCCGCCAATGTCGAGGACCTGCGCTTGACCTCGACCGGGAAGCAGGATGGCACCGGCAATGGCCTGGCCAATGTCATCACCGGGAATGACCGCGAAAACACGCTGCGCGGGCTTGCGGGCGACGACCGGCTGAATGGCGGTGCCGGCCGCGACATGCTGATCGGGGGCGCGGGAAGCGACACCCTGACTGGCGGCGCGGGCGCGGATACGTTCCTCTTCCAGCGCGGCCGCGATGTGATCACGGATTTCACCAATGAAATCGACACGATCATGCTGGACGACGCGCTTTGGGGCGGCGGCGCGCGGACGGTGGCGCAGGTGTTGCAGGTCGCGCGCGTGGTCGATGGCGATGTGGTCATCGCTTTCGGCCATGGTCATGTCCTGGTGATCGAGGGCGTGACGAATATCCGCGCCTTGCAGGACGATCTGGTCATCATCTAGTTGCGTGTCTCTTTTCCCAAGGCTCCGGCTTCGTGCTGGGCAAGGCCGGGTGCCCGTTCGCATCGCTGCGGGCCTTGCCCGAAATCCGGCGCCTTTGGGTCATTCAGCGCGTGTCGCGATCACAGGCTCCGGGGGCAGGCTGGATGATGGCTGCCTCAGTGCCAGGTCCATCGGGCATCGGAGACAATATCGCGTTCGACCTGCTGAACGGCTTTCGACCGACCAAGCCTGGCAAATTCTTGGCTGCTGGCGGGTGCCCGACCATTGGCCGGGGCGGATGCGGCGGGGGTCGCGTCCGTCGGGCGTGTCCGGCCGCTATGCCTGTTAATTGCGCAAAAAATGCTCAAGTCGCTGACAGTTGGGATCTTCTGCTGTTGCTCTTCTGTTGGCACTGTGGACACTTGCTCTTGGATTGCGAAGACATGGGCAGCGGCGAGGGGAATCCGGGGTTACGATGTATTACAATGAAATGATGGAAAGCGGGCAGGTCAGAGCGCCCTATGCGATGCTTTCCGATTGGGTCGAGACGATGCCCGCCGAGATCCGGCAGATGAAGCAGGCCGAGGCCGAGGCCCTGTTCCGGCGCATCGGCATCACCTTCGCGGTCTATGGCGAGGGTGGCGATCCTGATCGGCTGATCCCCTTCGACATGATGCCGCGGGTGTTCCAGCAAAGCGAATGGCGCAAGATGGAGCGTGGCATCAAGCAGCGCGCCCGCGCCTTGAACGCCTTCCTGCGCGATGTCTATTCGCGGGGCGAGATTATCCGCGCCGGACGCATCCCGGCCCGCCTTGTCTATCAGAACGAGGCTTTCGAGAAATCCGTGGTGGGCTTCGTGCCGCCGCGCGGGGTGTTCTCGCATATCGTCGGCATCGATATCGTGCGCACCGGCCGGGACGAGTTCTTTGTTCTTGAGGATAACTGCCGCACGCCCTCGGGGGTCAGCTACATGCTGGAGAACCGCGAGATCATGATGCGCATGTTTCCCGGCCTGTTCCGCAACAACCGGATCGAGCCGGTGGACCAGTATCCCGAGCTGCTGCGCCGCACCCTGGCCTCGGTCGCGCCGGCGAAATGCGAGGGCACGCCCACCGTGGTGGTCCTGACGCCGGGGCATTTCAACAGCGCCTACTACGAGCACAGCTTCCTGGCGAACCTGATGGGCGTCGAACTGGTCGAGGGCAGCGATCTTTTCGTCGATGGCGGTTTTGTCTATATGCGCACGACCGAGGGACCGAAAAAGGTTGATGTGATCTATCGCCGGCTTGACGATCCCTTCCTTGACCCTCTGTGTTTCCGCAAGGATTCCATGCTGGGCGTGCCGGGGCTGATGGATGTCTATCGCTCGGGCGGGGTTTCGATCGCCTCGGCGCCGGGCGCGGGCGTGGCCGACGACAAGGCCGTCTATACCTTCGTCCCCGAGATGATCCGCTTCTATCTGGGCGAGGAGCCGCTTTTGCAGAACGTGCAGACCTGGACGCTCTGGAAGGACGAGGATTACAGATATGTCATGGCGAACCTCAAGGATCTGGTGGTGAAGGAGGTTCACGGCTCGGGCGGCTACGGCATGCTGATCGGCCCTAAATCCACCAAGGAGGAAATCGCCACCTTCGCCGAGTTGATCAAGGCAAACCCAGGCAACTATATCGCCCAGCCGACGCTGGCGCTTTCGACCAGCCCCACCTTCGTCGAAGAGGGGATCGCGCCGCGCCATGTGGATCTGCGGCCTTTCTGCCTGTGCGGCGACCGGGTAGAACTGGTGCCGGGTGGCCTGACCCGCGTGGCACTGCGCGAGGGCTCGCTGGTGGTGAACTCGTCGCAGGGCGGCGGGGTCAAGGACACCTGGGTGCTTGCGGAATAAGATCAGCGGAAAAAGGATAGTCAGCCATGCTCAGCCGCACCGCCGCTAATCTGTTCTGGATGGGTCGCCATCTGGAGCGCGCCGAAACCGCCGCCCGGCTTCTGGACGTGGGCCAGCGCATCACGCTTTTGCCCAATACCGAAGAGGGCTATCGTAACGAATGGGAATCGCTTCTGCGTGCTTCGGGGGCGCAGGCGGCTTTCGCCGAACGCTATGGCGATCAGATCAATCAGGAAAATATCGAATCCTGGCTGTTTTTCGACCATGACAACCCCTCCTCGGTCGCCTCTTGCATCGAGCGCGCCCGCGAAGGTGCCCGGATCGTGCGCACCGCCCTGACCAGCCAGGTCTGGGACGCGCTGAACCTAGCCTATCAGGAATTCCGCGAGATGGAGCGGATGCCGCGCGCCAATCTGGATACGGGGCTGCTGACCGATTTCACCACCCGCCACAGCTCGACCGTCCGGGGCGCGATCAATGCCACGCAATTGCGCAATGACGGCTGGCATTTCATCAATCTGGGCTATTCCCTAGAGCGCGCGGATGCGACATCGCGGCTTTTGGACGTGAAATATTACGTCCTGCTGCCGCGGGTGGAGTTCGTCGGCTCGGGGCTGGACAACTACCAATGGCAGGTGATCCTGCGGGCGCTGTCGGCGCATCGCGCCTTTCACTGGGCCTATGGCGGCGACCTGACAGCGACCAAGGTGGCCGATTTCCTGATCCTGAACGGGGAAAGCCCACGCTCGCTTCTGACTTCGCTTTACGAGGCGGTGTGGAACCTGGACGGGTTGGCGCGCCGCTATGGCGACCAGGCGCCCTCGACTGCCTCGGTCAAGGCGCGCGAGGTGCTGGAGCGCTTGATGGCCAAGGATATCGAGAGCATTTTCGACGAGGGGCTGCACGAGTTCCTGAGCTGGTTCATCGGCCAGATCGCCAGCATCTCGTCCGCGGTCAACGATGACTACTTCAGCGGCCGCATGTAGGGAGGGGACAGCATGAAGTTGAAGATCACGCATGAAACGACCTATCGCTATGATACCCCGGTGCAGGCGCTGGTGCAAAGCCTGCGGCTGACGCCCTCGGTCTATGAGGGGCAGCGGGTCGGCGAGTGGAGGATTTCGGTCACGGACGGCCAGCGCGGCGCGGCTTTCCGCGACGGTGCCGGCGACTGGATCGAGGGCTGGACCGTGCGCGGCCCGGTCGAATCCGTCACCGTCTGCATCGAGGGCGTCATCGAAACCCGCGACACGGCGGGCGTCCTGCGCGGCCATCGCGAGAACGTGCATCCGTTGGTCTATTTGCGCGATACGCCCGCGACCAAGCTTGACGAGGGGTTGATCGAGCTGGCCGAGTCGATTCAGAGCGACGAGGCGCTTGACCTGGCGCACAAGCTCTCGGCCGCAGTCAGCGAGGTGATCGCATATAGCCCCGGCGTGACCGAGGCGTCGACCTCGGCCGCCGAGGCATTGGCGCTGGGTCAGGGGGTCTGCCAGGATCACGCCCATGCGCTGATCGCCTGCGCGCGGCATCGCGGCCTGCCGGCGCGCTATGTCTCGGGCTATCTGCATTCCAGCCAGAACGGCACTCCGCATGACGCGGCCCATGCCTGGGCCGAGATCCATGTGGGCTCCCTGGGCTGGGTCGGCTTCGATGCCGCCAATGCCTGCTGCCCGGATGACCGCTATGTGCGGCTGGGCTCGGGGCTGGACGCGCAGGACGCCGCGCCGGTGCGCGGCATGGCCTTTGGCCAGGGTGTCGAGGCGCTGGACGTGTGCGTCCATGTCGAAGAGGTGCAGCCGGGCCAGTCCCAATCCCAAAAGAGCGGCGGGCAGTTCCAGGATCAGGCGCAGAGCCAGCGCCAGCAATAAGTGAAGACACCAGATTGCCAAGGCGCGCGGCTGGACCTATCAGTCGCGCGCGATTCTTATGCGGACCGGGTGCGGGCGATGACCTATTGCGTCGGATTGAAACTGAACGAGGGGCTGGTGCTTTTGTCCGATACCCGCACCAATGCCGGGCTGGACAATATCTCGACCTATCGCAAGATGTTCTTCTTCGAGGAACCGGGCGAGCGGGTGATCGCGATCATGACCGCTGGCAGCCTTTCGGTCACGCAGACCACGCTGGGCCGCTTGCAAGAGGCGATCGACGACCCGGATTCGGACGGGACCACCTCGATCATGAAGGCCGGCTCGATGCTTCAGGTCGCGACCATCATCGGCGAGACGCTGAACCGCACCCGGCGCGAGATTTCCGAGCAGTTGCGCGAGCTGAGCCAGCAGGCCAGTGCCAGCTTCATCGTCGCGGGCCAGCGCCGTGACGGCGACATGCGGTTGTTCCTGATCTATCCGCAGGGCAATTTCATCATGGCGACCGATGACACGCCCTTCCTGCAAATCGGCGAGCATAAATACGGCAAGCCGATCCTGGACCGCGTGGTCAAGCCGGGCACCAGCCTGGGCGACGCGCAAAAGGCGGTGCTTCTGTCGATGGATTCGACGCTGCGCTCGAACCTGTCGGTGGGGATGCCGCTGGATCTGGCAGTGATCCGCAAGGACGATCTGCGCGTCAGCTTCAAGCGCCGCATCCAAGAGGGCGACCCCGCCTTCATGCAGATGTCGCAAGCCTGGTCGGCGGCGCTGCGCGACAGTTTCGTGAACATCACCATCTAGCCGGGCCGGGCCAGCAGCCCGCGCAGTTCGTAAAGCATGTCCAGCGCCTGCCGCGCGGTCATGTCGTCGGGGTTCAATTCGCGCAGCCGCGCCTCGACGGCCGAGGGCTGGGGCTTGGCGGCCGGCGGCGGCGGTGGGGCGGCCGCGCGGAACAGTGGCAGATCGTCCAGCAGGGCGGCCGGTCTGGTCCCTCCTTCGCGCGCGCCGCTTTCAAGTTGATGCAGGATTTCCCGCGCCCGCTCGACGACCAGGGGTGGCAGGCCCGCAAGCCGCGCGACCTGCACGCCATAGCTGCGATCCGCCGCGCCCTTGCGCACCTCGTGCAGAAAGATCACCTCGCCCTCCCATTCGCGCACGGCGACGGTGGCGTTCTCCACGCCCGGCAGGCGGGCGGAAAGGCTGGTCATCTCATGGTAATGGGTGGCGAAAAGCGCGCGGCAGCGGTTGCGGCCGTGCAGATGCTCCATCACGGCCCAGGCGATGGAAAGCCCGTCCCAGGTCGCCGTGCCGCGCCCGATCTCGTCCAGGATCACCAGCGCGTGGTCGTCGGCCTGATTCAGGATCGCGGCGGTCTCGACCATCTCGACCATGAAGGTCGAACGTCCCCGCGCCAGATCGTCCGCCGCGCCGACGCGGCTGAAAAGCTGGCTGACAAGGCCGATATGGGCGCGGCTGGCGGGCACGAAGCCACCCGCCTGCGCCAGGATCGCGATCAGGGCGTTCTGGCGCAGGAAGGTCGATTTGCCGGCCATGTTCGGCCCGGTCAGCAGCCAGATCGCCGGGGTTTCGTCCGCCGTCAGGGCGCAGTCATTGGCGACGAACGCCTCGCCCTTGCGCTTCAGCGCGCGCTCCACGACCGGATGGCGGCCACCTTCGATCAGGAAGGCGCGGCTGGCATCGACCTGGGGCTGCACCCAGCCCTCGCCCGAGGCGAGGTCGGCGAAAGCGGCGGTCAGGTCGATTTCCGCCAGTGCGCGCGCCGCCTGGCCGATGGGACCGGCGTGGTCCAGGACGGCGCGGGTCAGGCGGGCGAAGATCTCGCGCTCGATCTCCAGCGCGCGGTCGCGGGCGTTCAGGATGCGGGTTTCCAGTTCCGAAAGCGCGACCGTGGTGAAGCGGATCTGGTTCGCGGTGGTCTGGCGGTGGATGAAACGCTCGTTCAAGGGCGCGGCCAGCATCCGCTCGGCATGGGTCGAGGTGGTTTCGATGAAATAGCCCAGCACGTTGTTGTGCTTGATCTTCAGGCTGGGGACGCCGGTTTCCGCGATGTAATCGGCCTGCATCCGGGCGATGACGCCGCGCCCTTCGTCGCGCAGGGCGCGGGTCTGGTCCAGATCCTCGTCATGGCCCGGCGCGGTGAAGCCGCCGTCGCGGGTCAGAAGCGGCGGCTCGGCCACCAGCGCATCGTCCAGAAGATCTATCAGCGCGTCATGCCCGGTCAGGTCGCGGGCGGCCTCGGCCAGAACGGCGATTTCGTCGCAAGCCAGCATCGCGGCGATGGCGGCGCCCTGGGTCAGCCCGGCACGGATCGCGGCCAGATCGCGCGGCCCGCCCCGGTCCAGCGCCAGCCGCGACAGGGCGCGGTCCATGTCGGGGGCGCGGGAAAGCGCCTCGCGCAGGTCGGCGGTCAGGCGCGGGTCGGCCAGCAGATGCGCGACGGCGGCCTGGCGGGCATGGATCAGCGCCAGATCGCGCGAGGGTGCGCTGATGCGCCGTTCCAGCAGCCGCGCGCCGCCCGCCGTCACCGTGCGGTCGATCGAGGCCAGAAGCGACCCCTCGCGCCCGCCGGAAAGCGCCTGGGTCAGTTCCAGATTGCGCCGGGTCGCGGCGTCGATCTGCATCGCGCCCCCCGCCGCTTCGCGCAGGGGCGGGCGGATCAGCGGCATTCTGCCCTTCTGGGTCAGCTCCAGGTAATCCGCGATGGCGCCCATGGCCGAGAGCTCCGCCCGGCTGAAGCTGCCGAACCCCTCCAGCGTCTCGACTTGGAACAGCGCGCAAAGCCTGCGCATCCCCGCGGCGCTGTCGAAGCTGCCGGAAGGCAACTCGCTAAGCGCGGCCCCGGCCTCGCGCGCGATTTCGTCCAGGCGGGTGCCCTCGCATGCCAGAAGCTCGCGCGGGGCGTGGCGGGCCAGTTCGGGGGCAAGGCGCGCAAGCGGGCAGGCCATGACGCGGAACTCGCCCGTGGAGATATCGATCCAGGCCAGCGCGCTTTCCTCGCGCAGCGTGGCGAAGCTTGCCAGGAAATTGTGCCGCCGCGCTTCCAGCAGCGATTCCTCGGTCAGTGTGCCGGGCGTGACCAGCCGCACCACGTCGCGGGCGACGACCGATTTCGGCCCGCGTTTGCGCGCCTCGGCCGGGTCCTCCATCTGCTCGGCGATGGCGACGCGAAAGCCTTTGCGGATCAGGGTCAGCAGATAGCTTTCGGCGGCATGGACCGGGACGCCGCACATCGGGATCGGCTCGCCCTGATGGGTGCCGCGTTTCGTCAGCGCGATGTCCAGTGCCGCCGAGGCCGCCACCGCGTCCTGAAAGAACATCTCGTAGAAGTCGCCCATGCGATAGAACAGAAGCGCCCCCGGATTGGCCGCGCGGATCGCCAGATACTGCGCCATCATCGGGGTGGGTTGATCGCTCATCTTTCGTCCTGTGCTTGCCGTCACGCCGTTCTAGGGGATGGCGCGCGCGATGCAAACCTGTCACGGCGGCGGTAGAGAAATCCGATGACACTCCCGCGTTCATGCGGCATCGTGCGCCCAGATTCGAGGCGAGGAAAAATGATCAAGGCGTTGTTCTTGGCGGCGCAAATCTTTCTGTTCGCGGCTGCGGCGCAGGCGGCTTGCCCTGATGTATCTTTGATGCAGAACGCGGCGCGGGGCTGGATCGCAGGGCAAAGGCTTCCCGATCCGCTGGTCTGGAACTATCAGGACGCGCGCTGCGCCTATGACAGCTTCCGGGGCGTGCTGGAATCGCAGCTTGGCCCGCCGGTGGGCGTCAAGGTCGGGCCGACCTCGCTTCAGGCACAGCGCCGCTTCGGGGTAAGCCAGCCCAATACCGGCCTGTTGTTCGCGCCGATGCTGGTGCCGAACGGCAGCAAGCTGAGCCTCAAGGGCAGCCGCCAGCCCTATTATGAGGCCGATCTGGTGGTGACGGTGGGCGATGCCGCGATCATGCAGGCCCGCACCCGCGCCGAGGCCGCCGCCGCCCTGTCCGAGATCCGGCCCTTCATCGAGCTGCCCGATATGGCGCTGGGGCAGGGGGTGACGCCGACCGGGCCGCTGCATGCCGCCTATGGCGGCATGCCCTGGCGGGGCGTGCTGGGCAAGGGCATCCCGGTGCGCGAACTTGCCGATCCCGTGGCTGCGCTGGCCGAGATGAGCGTGGCGCTGAAGGTCGATGGCAAGCCCGTCATCATGTCGCGCGGGGATGTGCTGATGGGCCACCCGTTGGACGTAGTGCTGTGGCTGGTGGCGCAGCGCAGCTATGAACTGAAGCCCGGTTCGATCATTTCTCTGGGCAGCTTTGGCCGTTTCGGCCCCGCCACCCCCGGACGCCGGCTGGAGGCCGAATATGAACTGGCGGGGCGTCCGATGCGGGTCTGGGTGACGCTGGTGCCCTGACTTCAGAAATAAATTGTTAACAAAAATGTGTCGTGCCGCCCAGGACATAGGGCATGGGGCGGTGGCGGGCGGTTCTTCATATTTTTTTCAATAAAATACAATGTGCTGCATAAGGTGGGGCGTGCCTTTGCGTCTTTGACCGGGCATTTGGTTTTGACCTGTCCGGCAAGAACTGCCCAAAAGGATAGCTCTCTATATCGTGGGGTTGTGCGGTAGATCTGCGGCTTGTCGTAGACGCGACTCGATGGCTGGATTGACAAGGGATTTGCGGCCGTCTGTAACGAGAAAGTATTGGGGGATTTTATGAGTACTGTTCCGGGCGGGTCAGGTGCCGAGTATTACGAAGGCACCTCCGATGCGGATTCGATCTTCGGCGGCGGGGGCGATGACACGCTGCTGGGGCTGGCCGGGAACGACACGATCGACGGCGGCGAGGGCAGCGACTCGATCGACGGCGGCGAGGGCGCGGATTACCTGATCTGGGAAGGCTCGTCTGATGGTGGCGATTCTGATGTCGTGATCGGCGGCGACGGTCATGTGCCGGTCTATGATGGCCAGAATGTGACCGAAGTGACCGGCTCGGAAAATTACACTTTCGATCCCTATAATCATAATGGCGGCGATACTCTGGCCCTGAACCTGGATTCGGACAGTGCGGTGACGCTGACCTACAGTTCGACCGAGGCCGGGACGGCGACCGACGCGAATGGCAATACGGTCGAATTCAGCGGTATCGAGCGTATTATCCTGGGCGACGGCGACAATACGGTCGATGCCTCGGGGGCAGAGATCATCTATCAGGACGGCGCCGATCACTACGTTGGGATACGGCTGTATTCCGGCGCGGGCGACGACACCATCACCGGCAGCGACGGCACCGATTACATCGACAGCGGCGACGGTGACGACATCGTTTATGGCGGCGACGGCAATGACGTGATCGAAACCGGCGGCGGCGACGATTACGCCTATGGCGAGGACGGGGATGACGGCTTCCGCTGGGGCGATGGCAGCAACGACACGGACATCGGCAATGACTATTACGATGGCGGCTCGGGCTCCAACACGTTGAATGCCTGGCAATACTCGACCGACGGATCGGGCGTCCATGTCGTATTGGACAGCGACAGTTCGGGCGACATCGACGCGCTGGGTAACGCAGAAGGCCATCTGCGTTTCGAGAATTTCTCAAACCTGCGCACCGGCGTCGGCAATGACATTATCGACGGCCGCGATTCCAATGTGGACGGGTATCGCGTCTATGCCGACTCGGGCAACGATCTGATCTATGGCAGCGGCGGTGACGATACGATTGAAGGCGGCGAGGGCGCGGATACCATTATCGGCGGCCAGGGCAACGACTTCATCTCGATGAATGGCGACATTTTTGCCAGCACCAGCCTTCCTGATTCCAGTGTCGATACGCTGGTTCTGGAGGATGATTTCGGCTCCGATACCGTGCGCGGCTTCTCGTTCGGCGAAGAGTTGGACTCATCGGGCAATACCACGCCCGCTGATGTGCTGGATGTCAGCGGCCTGACCAATAGCGATGGCGATCCGGTCCAGGTCGGCGATGTCGTGGTGCGTGCCGATGTCGATCAATATGGCAACAGCTTCGCTGTCATCGTCTTCCCGAACGGGGAAGAATTGTGGATGCAGGGCGTCGATCCCGACAGCCTGACCCCATCGCGCCTGCATTCGATGGGCATTCCATGCTTTTGCCGGGGCACGCTGATCCATACCGAGCATGGCGATATCGCGGTCGAGGAACTGCGCGTCGGCGATCTGGTCGAGACCCGCGATCACGGACTGCAAGCCGTGCGCTGGATCGGAAGCCGTGCGCTGGACCGTATCGATCTGGCCTTTATGCCTCGGCTGCGCCCGATCCGCATCAGTGCCGGCGCTTTGGGCAACGCCCTTCCGCGGCGCGATCTGCTGGTTTCGCCGCAGCATCGGGTGCTGGTGCGCTCGGCCATCGCGCAACGCATGTTCGGCGCGGATGAGGTTCTGGTCGCTGCCCGGCAATTGCTGGATCTGGACGGGATCGATGAGCTTGCCGTCGAGGCGGTGGAATATTTCCACATCCTGTTCGAGCAGCACGAGATCGTCTTCTCGGAAGGGGCCGAGACCGAGTCGCTCTATACCGGCGACGAGGCGATCAAGGCGTTGGGCGAGGCCGCGCGGGACGAGATCTTTACCCTTTTCCCGCAGCTTCGCCAGGCGCCCGCCCAGCCGGCACGCCCCTTTGTTCCCGGCGCCAAGGCGCGGCAAATGGTCCAGCGTCACCGGCGCAACCACAAAAGTCTGGTGCAGGGCTAAGCCCCGTATCGGGGGCGCCGCCGCGCGCCCCCGGCCATTTTTTCAAGCATTTGAGGTATTCCCTGCCGGGCTGTGTCCCGCCGGGCGCTGGTTTCCGGCGATTTCGGGTTGTGCACGCATATCGCTTGCCAAGCTCCGCGCATGGGGGTTGTGATCCAGGCCGCAGGCTTCGCCTTCCGCAAAGGACAAGATCATGGCCGACATGCCCGAACTGACGCTTTTCGCTGCGGTTCCCGCTGCCCGCGTGGCCGATGGGCGGCTGTTGCTGGATGACAAGTTCGTCTCGGGGATGAGGCTTCACGCCGCGCAATGGGATGGGCCGGTGCGCGCGGTCATGCGCGATCTGGGCTCTGGCTCCTTGCCCTTCGCCTCGCCGGTCGATCCTGGCGCGCTGGGGTTTCAGGTCACGCTGGTCGCGCCAGATGCGCCGCTGACGCAGGCGCTGGGGCAGGCGCCGGGGGTGATCCTGATCTCGGCCGATATGGTGGATCAGCTCGATCTGGTCGCTGCGGCGCATGCGCGTGGACTGAAGGTCGTCTGCGGCATCGAATACACGCTTGAGACGCGGCTGCGCATCGCGGGGCTGGAACGGGGCCGCAGCCTGCCGAAAAAGCTGTGGTCGATGCTGTGGAACCTGCGGGCCGAGCATGGCCGCCGCGCCGCGCTGCGCCAGGCCGACGGTATCCAGATGAACGGCTTTCCCGCCGAGGCCGCCTATGCAAAGCTGAACCGCAAGCCCTTGCGTTATCTTGATAATCGCATGTCCGCCGAGATGTTCGCCTTGGCCCCCGAGATGGAGGCGCGGCGCCTTCGCCATGCCGAGGGCCAGCCCCTGCGGCTGATCAATTCCGGGCGGCTTGAGCCGATGAAGGGTGCGCATCTGCTGGTGCCGCTGGCGCTTGCGCTGCGCGAAAGGCAGGTGCCCTTCACGCTAGACATTTATGGCGCGGGCAGCCTTGAGGATGAGATCCGGCGCGGCATCGCCGAGGCCGGGCTGGCCCAGGTCAGCCTGCACGCCCCCGTGCCGTTCGAGACCGAACTGGTCCCGATCTCGCGCAGCCGGGCCGATATCTTCGTCAGTTGCCATGTGCAGTCCGATCCCTCTTGCACCTATATCGAGGCGATGGGCTGCGGCCTGCCGGTGGCGGGGTTCGCCAATCACATGCTGCGGGCGCTGGTCCAGGACAGCGGCGCCGGCTGGTGCGCGCCCATGGGGGATGTGGCGGCCTTGGCCGGGCAGATCGCCGCGCTGGCGGGGGACCGCGCCGGGCTGATCGCGAAGGCCGAGGCGGGGTTGGACTATGCCCGCCGCCATGATTTCCACGCCGAATTCGCCGCCCGGATGCGCCATCTGGCGCAGGTGGTCAGTCCTTAGGACCCTGCGAGCGCAGCCGCCAGGCGGCCGCGGCATGGGCGGGCAGGATCGTGAAGCCCTTGGCATAGCGTTTCGCCAGCCGGCGCGGGTTCGACATCATGCGCCAGAACCATTCCATCTTGATCCGCCGCATCAGCTTCGGCGCGCGCGTCTGGTGCCCGGACAGGAAATCCAGCCCCGCCCCGATCGAGGCGAAGCCCACATTCCCCAGCGTGTCGCGGGCGCGGATCGAAAAGATCTCTTGCTTGGGCGCGCCGAGTGCAAGGAAGCAGAGACGGGCACCGGATTGGCGGATTTTCTCGATGATTTCGGCGCCCTCGGCGCCTTCCGGGTCGAAAGGAAAGCCCGGCGCATGGGTCAGCGCCAGCTTCAGGCCCGGCACGCGGGCCTGCATCTCGGCCCCCGCCAGTTGCAAGGATGCGTCGTTCGAGCCGATCAGCGCGACCGGCAGGCCCTGGCGCGCGGCCTCGTTCGCCAAGGGCAGCACCAGGTCCGAGCCTGGGGCCAGTCCCACGGGCCTTCCCGCCAGCCGCGACAGCCAGACGATGGGATTGCCGTCCGCGCAAACCAGATCCTGCGCGGAATAGGCGATTCGGAATGGCTCCTCTTCGCCCAGGCGTTGCAGGTGGTCCACGTTGATGGTGGCCAGGGCAAAGCCCCGGCCTTGCTGAAGGTGAAGGCGCGCCTGCTGTAGAACCGCCTCGGAACTCGGACAGTTGATCCGAACGGCATTGCCGTCAGGGAAGCTGAATTGCATGATGGGAATTGTTTTTCCGGCCTAGATCATGGGCAGGATGTGCCGTAGGTCGCGAAAATGCAACCTTTCCCTTCGGCGCATCGCGAACCGGGTCAATCGATGGAGTTGAATTTTGCCCGCATTCGGCTTGATGATGCTTTTGACCTGGCCGGTCGTGACCGCGATGATCTTTGCGCGGATGGATAAGCAGCGGGCCGTGGTCTTCACCATCATCTGCGGCTATCTGGTGCTGCCCCCGGTGATCGACATCGACCTGCCGCTGTTTCCCAGTATCAACAAGGCGGTGATCCCGGCGCTTTCGGCGGCGTTGATGCTGCATCTGCGGCGGGAGTTGCCGCGCGACGCACCGATGCCGCCCAAGATGGGGCTGTTCGTGACGCTGCTGCTGGCGATGAATTTCACCGCTCCGCTCCTGACCACGATCACCAATCCCGATACCCTGTTCGACGGCATCAACGTGCGGCCGGGCATGTCGCTGCTCCAAGGCATTGGCGACACGATGATGCAGGCCGCGCAGCTTTTGCCGTTTTTCCTGGGCTACCGCATGCTTTCGGACCTGCGTGGGGCCGAACTTCTGCTGCGCACCCTGGTCGCCGGGATCCTGTGTTATAGCGTGCTGATGCTGTTCGAACTGCGGTTCAGCCCCCAGATGAACATTCTGGTCTATGGCTTTTTCCAGCACGATTTCGTCCAGACGATTCGTTATGGCGGCTATCGCCCCATCGTCTTCCTTGAGCATCCGCTTTGGGTCGCCCTGATCACCATGCTGGCCTGCCTGTCGGCGATCACGATGGCGCGGGTAAACCCCGCCCGCAAGAACGTGATGATTGCGCTTTACCTGTGCTGCCTGGTGGTGCTGTGCAAATCCGCCGGCGCCCTGATGGCGGCGCTTATGGCGGCGCCTCTGATCACCTTGGCCCGGCCTCGCGGGATGGTGCTGGTCGCGGCGCTGGTGGCGCTGGTGGCCTTCGCCTATCCGACGCTGCGCGCGACGCCTCTTCTGCCGGTGCAAGGCATCGTCGACACCGCCATGGCGATCTCGCCCGAGCGGGGCCGCTCGCTCGCCTTCCGCCTGATCAACGAGGATCGGCTGATCGTGCGCGCACTGGAGAGGCCGCTTTTCGGCTGGGGCGCCTGGGGGCGTTCGCTGTTTTATGACGAGCATGACGGCAAGCTCAGTTCGGTGCCGGATGGACAATGGGTGATCTGGCTGGGCTCGCGTGGGGTTTATGGCTATCTGGCGCAGTTCCTGCTGCTTTTGGCTCCGATTTTCACGTTGTTGCGTGCCATTCCCGGCGGGCGTGCCACGCGCCGGAACCCCGAACTGATCATGATGGGCTGCCTGTCGCTGATGCTGGCGATGAACTGTCTGGACCTGATTCCGAACGCCACCCTGACGCCGGTGACCTGGCTGATGGCCGGCGTGCTCTGCGGGAATGCCCGCAGGCTGCTCGTTTTAACGCCACAACCTCAGGTAGATCTCTCAGTGACGGGGGTTCTGCCTAAAAAGGCAGGCATTCAGACGGTTTTATAAGTTGGTTGGCGGGCCAGGATTCGCTATGCCGGATACGCGCGCCAGTTGTTAAAGTATTTCCGCTATCAGCGGCGTTGATGAGTCTTAAGGAGATTGCCATGGCCCATGACGAAAGTCAGGTCTCGGAAAGCGATATTGCGATCGTCGGGATGGCCGCCCAGCTTCCAGGCGCGGCCCATGTCGGCCAGTTCTGGGACAATCTCTGCGCCGGTGTCGAATCGATCCAGCGCGTGCCCGCGGCGGATCTGATCGCGCGCGGCGAAAGCCGGGCGCGGATGTCGGACCCGAATTACGTCCCCTCGGCGGCGATCCTTGACCAGTTCGACGGGTTCGACGCGGAATTCTTCGGCCTGTCGCCGAAAGAGGCGGCGATCATGGATCCCCAGCATCGCAAGTTCCTGGAAACCTGCTGGCACGCGCTCGAAGATGCCGCCCACGCGCCAGAGCGGTTCGACGGCAATATCGGCGTCTGGGCCGGTTGCGGCATGGGCAGCTATTTCTATTGGAACGTCTGCTCGAACCGCGATCTGGTCGATGGGGTCGGGCATTTCCTGTTGCGTCATACCGGGAACGACAAGGATTTCCTGTCCACCCGCGTCAGCCATGTCTTCGACCTGACCGGGCCTTCGATCAACATCCAGACGGCGTGCTCGACCTCGCTGGTGGCGATCCATATGGCGTGCCAGTCGCTGCAATCGGGCGAAAGCGACATGGCGCTGGCGGGCGGCGTCACCATCGAGATGCCGCATGGCGTCGGTTATCTCTATAAAGAGAATGAGATTTTGTCCCCCGACGGGCATTGTCACGCCTTCGATTACCGCGCGCAAGGCACGGTCTTCGGCAGCGGCGCGGCGGTGGTCGTGCTGCGGCGCCTCAAGGATGCCATCGCGGACGGGGATCATATCTGGGCGGTGATCAAGGGCACGGCGATCAACAATGACGGCGCGGCCAAGGCGGGTTACCTTGCGCCCAGCGTCGAAGGCCAGGCCCAGGCCATCGCCGAAGCGCTGGTGATGTCGGGCGTGAATTCGGACAGCATCGGCTATGTCGAATGCCACGGCACGGGCACCGCCCTGGGCGACCCGATCGAGGTGGCGGCGTTGAACCAGGCTTACGCGCGCGTCACGGACGGCTCGCGGCCGGGGCCTTGCCGTATCGGCTCGGTCAAGACCAATATCGGCCATCTGGACACGGCGGCGGGCAGCGCGGGGCTGATCAAATCGGCCATGGCGGTGCATTACGGCCGGATCCCTCCCAGTCTGAACTTCGACCGCCCGAACCCCGCCATCGACTTCGAGGGGGGGCCGTTCGAGGTCAATGCCGCGCTGTCGGATTGGCCGCTGGCCGGGCCGCGCCGGGCCGGGGTGAATTCGCTGGGCGTGGGCGGGACCAATGCCCATGTGGTGCTGGAGCAGCCTCCCCTGCTGCCCGCCTCGCAGGAATCGGACTGGCCCTTCCAGATCATCGCGGTCTCGGGGCGCGGCAAGGCGGCGCTGGACGCGAATTCCCAGGCCATGGCGGCCTGGCTGCGGGCCAATCCCCAGGCCGATCTGGCCGATCTGGCCTTTACGCTGTCGCAGGGAAGGCGGTTGTTCGACCGCCGCCGCGTGCTGGTCGCCCATGACACGGCCGAGGCGGCGGAACTGCTGGCCAATCCCGATCCCCGGCTGGTCTTCGACCACCAGCTTGTGGCCGAGGGGGCCGAGCCGGTCTTCATGCTTCCGGGCGGCGGCGCGCAATATGCCGGCATGGCGCGCGGCCTTTACGAGACCGAGCCGGTCTTCCGCGACTGGATGGACCAGGGCCTCGATCACATGGCGCGGGTGCATGGCGAGGATCTGCGCGCGCTCTGGCTGCCCGAACCGGGGGTGCAGGCCGAGGCGGACCGCCGGCTGCTGCAACCCTCGCTGCAATTGCCGCTGCTGATGATCACGGAATATGCGCTGGCCCAGCTTTGGATAAGCTGGGGCGTGCGCCCGACCGCGCTGATCGGCCATTCCATGGGCGAGAATACCGCCGCCTGCATCGCCGGCGTCATGTCCTTCAAGGATTGCATCGGCCTGGTGCGCCTGCGCGGCCAGCTTTTCGACCGGGTGCCGGCGGGGGGGATGCTTTCGGTGCCGCTGGAACCGGCCGAATTCCAGGCCGAGCTTCAGGATCTGGGCCTGGACCTTGCCGCCGTGAACGGGCCGGGCCTTTCGGTCGTCTCGGGGCCGGATGCGGTGCTGGACCAGTTCGCGGCCCGCATGAACGCGCGCGAGGTCGAATGCCAGCGCATCGCCATTTCCATCGCCGCGCATTCGCGCATGCTCGACGGGATTCTGGCGGAATTCCGGGCCTATCTGGCCTCGATCCCGCTGAACGCGCCGCAGATCCCGATCATCTCGAACCGCACCGGCCAGCCCCTGGCCGTGGCCGAGGCGCAAAGCCCCGATTACTGGGTCCAGCATCTGCGCGGCACGGTGCGCTTCGCCGATGGCATCGCCCATCTGGCGCAGAACCCGGACCGCATCTTCCTTGAGGTCGGGCCGGGCCGCGCCATGCAGGCCATGGCCAAGGCCCATTCGGCGGTGAATGCGGGCCAGGTCATCTCGACCCTGCGTCACCGCGACCATGAAACCCCGGATGATGCCTATTTCATGGCGGCGCTTGGGCGGGTCTGGGCCTGCGGGGGCGAAATCGACTGGGACCAGATCTGGGGCGGCGCGCGGCGCCAGCGCCTGTCGCTGCCGGGCTATCAGTTCCAGCGCAAACGCTATTTCATAGAACGCTCGACCCATGCCGTGCCCGAGGCCGAGGCGGAACTGGCCCGGATCGATGACCAGGCCGCCTGGGGCTGGCGCCCGGCCTGGAAACTGGCCTCGCCCGCGCTGGAAATCGGTCCCGCCGGCCCGGTGGTCACGGGCCGCAAGACCTGGCTGATCTTTGCCGACGATCTGGGTCTGGGAGAGCGGCTGGCCACGCGCCTGCGCGAGTTGGGCCAGACGGTCGCCACGGTGCAGATCGCCGACAGCTTCGCCGATAAGGGGCAGGGCCGCTTTACCCTGCCGGTCGAAACCGACCGCGAGGGCTATGAGATGCTTCTGGCCGCCCTTGCCGCGCAGGAGATGGCGCCGCAGCGCATCCTGCATCTGTGGTCGGTGACGCAGGGCAACCAGTTCCGCGCCGGCTCAAGCCTGCTCAACAGCCAGTTGGAGCGCGGCTATTTCAGCCTTCTGCACCTGGCCCAGGCCATCGGGACCGAGATGCCCGATGCGAAGCTTGACCTGATCGCGCTTTGCAACGATGCCCTGCGGGTCGCGGACGAGCCCGCCCCGGCGCCCGAAAAGGTGACGGCGGCGGGACCGATCCGCACCATGCCCCATGAGATGCCGCAGCTTTCGGCGCGGCTGGTCGATATCCGCCTGGGCGACAAGCGCAGCCTGGACGCGATCCTGCCCCAGCTTCTGGAAGAGGCGCTGGCTCCGATGGGTGCCGCCGCCGTTGTCGCTTGGCGCGACGGGCGCCGCTTTGAACAGTCGCTTGAGCGGGCGGAGCTTGCCGATGACGGCATGGCGGGCATTCCGCAGGGCGCGGTCTGCCTGATCACCGGCGGTTTCGGCGGCATCGGCCAGGCCATCGCCCGCGAACTGGCCCCGCGCGGCGCCAAGCTGGCGCTGACGACGCGTGGCCCGGCGGATGCCGCCCCGGTCCTGGCCGCGATCAAGCGCCTTGAGGCGCTGGGGGCCGAGGTCGTGGCGATCCGCGCCGATGTGACCAGCCCCGAGGATATGGCCCGCGCCGCCGCCCAGGTGCGCGCGCGCTTCGGCGGTCTCGACGTGGTGCTGCATGCGGCGGGTGTGATCCGCGACAGCCTGATCGCGGCCAAGACCGACGACGACAGTTGGGACGTGCTGGCGCCGAAGCTGCTGGGCACCCGCGCGCTGATCGAGGCTTTGGCCGACAATCCGGCCAAGCTGACCGTGCTTTTCGCCTCGACCTCCTCGGTGATCGCGCCGGCGGGGCAGGCGGATTATGTGGCGGCGAACGAATATCTGAACGCGGTGGCGCGCTCGGGCCCCGCCGCCTTGGGCCGCACGGTCGCGGTGAACTGGGGGGTCTGGGCCGATACCGGCATGGCCGCCCGCGCCATGGGCGTCGATCAGGCGCCCGCGGCGGGCGCGCATGTGGACCAGCCGCTGCTGGATGAGGCGATGCCGGTGCCCACCGGACGCGAATTCCGCACCGCCCTGAAGATGGAGCATTGGATCATCGGCGGCCATAAGACCGCCTCGGGTCAGGCGCTTATGCCCGGCACCGGCTGGATCGAGATGATCTCGGAGGCGGCGCTGGAATCCGGCCTGTCGCTGCCGATCATCATCCGCGAGCTGGAGTTCCAGCGGCCCGTGCTGGTCGAGGATACCTCGCTTGTGATCACAAGGGTCGAGCCGGCCGGGGATGCGCTGCGCGTCACGATCCTGGACGATCCGCAGGGCACGCCCAACGTCACCGCGCTGATCGCCCCGCTTGAGGAACTGTCCCCCGCGCCGCTGAGCGCGGCGGGCGGCTGGGACCATGACGCGCAGGGCGATGCCATCGCCTCGGCGCAGGAACGGCAGATGGATTTCGGGCCGCGCTGGAAGGTGCTGCGCCGCTATCGCATCCGCGCGGGCGAGGGCATGGCCGAGCTATCCCTTGCCCCCGAATTCGCCGCCGAGCCGGATCAGGGCTGGCTGACCCATCCGGCGCTTCTGGATATCGCGACCGGCTGGGCGATGGAACTGATCAAGGGCTGGACGCCGGATGCGCTTTGGGTGCCGATGGGCTACCGCTCGATCCGGCTTTACCGCCCGCTGCCGGCGCAGGTCGTCAGCCATGTGCGCAATGCGGGCGAGAATACCGATGCGCTTGGCATGGCGCAGTTCGATATCACCCTGGCCGCCCCCGACGGCACCGTCTGCGCCGAGATCCGGGGCTTTGCCCTGCGCAAGCTGATGGCGGCCATCTCGGCCCAGTCCAAGGCGCGGGTGCAGTCCCGCAGCATGTCCCCGGCCGAGCGGCGGCTGCACCACAATATCAGCCAGGGGATTCCCGCGGCGGTGGGACCGGCCATGCTGAGCCGGGCGATCTCGACCGGGTTGGCGCAGGTCTATGTCTCGTCGCTGGACCTGCCCGCGCTGATCGCCGAGGCGGCGGTGGTCCAGGATGCCGGCCCGTCCGAGGGCGGGTTCGAGCGGCCCGATCTGGACAGCGATTTCGTCGAGCCCGCGCCCGGCATCCAGGCCGAACTGGCGCAGATCTGGTCCGAGCTTCTGGGCATCGCTCAGGTCGGCGCGGCGGACAGCTTCTTCGATCTGGGCGGGCATTCGCTGATCGCGGTGCGCATGTTCGGCCAGTTGCGCAAGAAATTCGACGTGGATTTCCCGATCTCGACCCTGTTCGAGGCGCCGACGATCGCCGAGCTTGCCGCGCTGATCGAGGAAAAGACCGGCCCGCGCGAGTTGGTGCGCCCCGAGAACGTGCAGGATCTGCCCGTCTCGCAGCGCGCCAAGCGGCGTTTCCTGGTCGATATGGGCGGGCGCGGCAATGGCACGCCCTTCTTCATCGTCGCGGGGATGTTCGGCAACATCATGAACCTGCGGCAATTGGCGCAGCGCGTGGGGGCGGATCGCAAGTTCTTCGGCCTGCAAGCGCGGGGCCTTCTGGGCGACGACAAGCCGCATGAAAGCTTCGAGGAGGCGGCACGCGACTATATCGCCGAGATCCGCGAGGTGCAGCCCTGCGGCCCCTATCTGCTGGGCGGCTTCTCGGGCGGCGGGCTGACCGCCTATGAGATGGCTCGGCAATTGCGCGCGGCGGGCGAAGAGGTGGCGATGCTGGTCATGCTTGACACGCCGCTGCCCCTGCGCGAGCCGTTGAGCCGCAAGGACCGGCTGCTGATCCGCCTGGGCGAGATGCGCGAGGGGGGGCTGGACTTTTTCAAGGACTGGGCCTCGGCTCGGATCCGCTATGAGATCAGCCGCCGCCGCAAGGCGCAGGCACTGGAAGCCGGCGCCGAGGCGGCCGATGGCGCCTTCCACGACCTGGCGATCGAGGCGGCCTTCCTGAGCTGGCTTCCGGGGATGAAGATCACGCCCTGGGACGGCCCGGTCGCGATGTTCCGCCCGCCGCTGGATCGGCGCTGGAAGGTCTCGGGCGGGCGCCATGTGACCACCGGGCGCGAATATCTGCTTGAGGATAACGGCTGGAGCGCATGGATGCCCGGATTGCAAGTCATCGAAGTGCCGGGCGACCATGATTCCATGGTGCTGGAGCCCAATGTGCGGCGCATGGCGAGCGTGCTGCGCGAGCTTCTGCGCGAGGCGGACGTGGACGCCACCGCCCGCGCCGCCGTTCGTGCCCAGGCAGCCGAATAGATCATGGAGAATGATGTGAGACCCTTGGTCCAGGTTGTCGTGCTGAACTGGCGCACGCCCGAGCTTTCCATTGGCGCCGCCGAGGCCGGGCTGCGCGAGCTTGAGGGGCTGGATGGCGGCGTGACCATCGTGGACAACGATTCGGGCGATGGCTCTTTCGAGAAGATGCAGGCCCAGATCCAGGCGCGCGGTTGGCCTTTGGACCGGGTGCAACTGGTGCAATCGGGCTGGAACGGCGGTTTCGGGGCCGGGAACAATTGCGGCATCCGCCAGGGCCTGCCGGATGGGCGGCGGCCGGATCTGGTCTATCTGCTGAATTCGGACGCGATCCCGCAGCCCGGCGCGATCCGGGCGCTGGTCGATTACCTGGATCGCCATCCCAAGGCCGGGATCGCCTGCTCGCGCCTGCGCGGCACCGATGGCGAGCCGCATCTGACCGCCTTTCGCTTCCCCTCGGCCGGGGGCGAGTTCGAGGCGGCCAGCCGCACCGGCCCGGTGACGAGGCTTCTGCGCAACAAGGTCGTCGCCATGCCCCAGCCTGCGGCATCGGGACGCGTGGACTGGTCCGCCGGGGCGTCGATGATGATCCGCATGGATGTTCTGGACAGGATCGGTTTGTTTGATGAGGGGTTCTTTCTTTACTTCGAGGAAACGGACCTCTGTCGCCGCGCGGCGGATGCGGGCTGGCAGACCCATTATGTGGTCGAAAGTCTGGTCGAGCATATCGGTTCGGCCAGCACGGGCATGAAGACATGGAAGCGGGTGCCGGATTACTGGTATGACTCCCGCCGCCGCTATTTCGAGAAGCATCACGGTCGGTCGGGCGCGCTTCTGGCCACTGCGGCGGTGCTGGGTGGCTCGGCGTTGTGGCGTCTGCGCTGCCTGATCCAGCGCCGTGCGCCGGAATTTCCACCGGACCATCTGGGACGGCTGACGCGCCATGCCTTGCGGCGCCAGCCCATGCCGGCACATATTGAAAAGGGTAAGTCATGACGCAATTTTCCGCGATCCTGGTCGGCAATGAGTTGCTTTTGCGCCATGCCGCCGAAACGCTTCTGTCGCGTGGCCATCGGGTCGTCGCGGTGGTGACGCGCAATCCCGAATTGCAGTCCTGGGCACGCGGCGCGGGCCTGGCGGTCGAGGATCAGGACGCCCCCATGCCTGCCGATGCGCCGGTCGCGGATTGGCTTTTCAGCGTGGCGAACCTTTCGATCCTGCGGCCCGAGATGCTGGAGCGCGGCCATCGCGGCGCGATCAATTTCCATGACGGGCCGCTGCCCAAGCTGGCGGGGCTGAACGCGCCGGTCTGGGCGATCATCGGCGGCGAGGCGCGGCACGGCGTCACCTGGCACATGATCGAGGGCGGCGTGGACGAAGGGGACATCCTGTCGCAGACCCTGTTCGACCTGCGCCCCGACGATACGGCGCTGACCGTGAACGCGCGCTGCTTCGCCCGCGCGGCCGAAAGTTTCGGCGACGTGGTGGCCCAGCTTGAAGGCGACGGGCCGCGGCGGGTGAAGCAGGATCTTTCCCAGCGCAGCTATGTCGGCCGCGACAAGCGCCCCGAGGCGGGCGGCGTGATCGACCTTGCCCAGCCGGCGGGGCGGATCTGCGCGCTGGTCCGGGGGCTGGATCATGGCGGTTATTGGAACCCGCTGGCCGAGGCGAAGCTGCGCCTTGCGGATGGGCATCTGCTGGCCGTGACCGGCTCGGCGGGAACCGAGCCGAGCGGCGCCGCCCCCGGCACCGTTCTGGCGCGGCATGGCGATATCCTGACCGTCGCGGCGGGCGGCGCGGCGATCCGGCTGATCTGCCGGGGCGAATTGCCGGCCGTCGGCGCGATGATCCCGCTGCTATCCGCGCAGGATCGCGCGGATCTGACGGTGCTGGCCGATGCGGTGGCGCGGCATGACGGCTGGTGGCGCAAGCGGCTGGGCGGGATGAGCCCGGCGGTGATCCAGGGCGAGGCATCCGGCCGGACCCAGCGGATCGAACTGATGCCCGGCGTTTCGGGCGAACGGGTGGCGTTGGCGGCCGCGCTTCTTGCGCGTCTGGCGGCGCAGCCCGGCTTCGATCTGGCGCTGGTCCCGGCGGATCTGCCGAAGGCGGCGCTGGTCAATGGCTGGCAGCCTCTGGCGGTGCGGACCCAGCCGGAGATGACGCTGGCGGCGCTTGCCGCCCAGATCGCCGAGGCACGGACCGAGGCGGCGAAGCGCGGCTATTTCCTGGCCGATCTGATCCAGCGTGCGCCCGAACTGCGCGATGCGGCGCTGCCTGATCTGGCGATCAACCTGCGCGACCTGGACCCGGTGCCCGGCGCGGCGCTGACCGTGGCGCTGACCGATCAGGGCGCGGCGCTGCTGCACGATCCCGCCCGGATCACGCCGGTTCAGGCGCAGCGCATCGCGCGGGCGCTGGATGCCGGCCTTGTGCTGCCCGGCGCGACGCCGATCCGCGACATCTCGCTGCTGGATGCGTCGGAATTGCAGGATCTGCTGGTCACGCGCAACGACACGGCGGTGGAGGTTCGGCTTGCCTGCATCCATGAACTGATCGCCGAGACCGCCGCCGCGAACCCCGATGCGGTCGCTTTGGCCTTTGAGGATCGCAGTCTGACGCGCGGGCAGTTGGACCGTGCCGCCAATGCGCTGGCTGCAAGACTGGTCGCGATGGGGGTGGGGCCGGATCAGCCGGTCGGCCTGTTCGCCAAACGCTCGCCCGAACTGGTGATCGGGGCGCTGGCGATCTGGAAGGCGGGCGGCGCCTATGTGCCGCTGGATCCCGACTATCCCTCGGACCGGATCGAACTTTACATCGAGGATTCTGGCGCCCGCGTAGTGCTGGTCCAGGATGGCACGGTGGACCGGCTGCCGGCGCATCAGGCGCAGGTGGTGACGATCCCGACCGACCTGCCGCATGGCGTGGCGGCCGCCCCCGTCTCGGGCGCGGGACCGCAGAATCTGGCTTACCTGATCTATACCTCTGGCTCGACCGGCCGGCCCAAGGGGGTCATGGTCGAGCATCGCAATGTCGCGAATTTCTTTGCGGGCATGGATGCGGTGATTCCGCATGATCAGGGCGATGCATGGCTGGCGGTGACCAGCCTTTCCTTCGACATCTCGGTGCTGGAGATCTTCTGGTCGCTGGCGCGTGGCCTGACACTGGTGATCGCGGGCGAGGAATCGCGACTGGCGGTCTCCTCGACCCCGGCGCGGCCCCGCCGCGACGTGCAGGGCGGGATGGAGTTCAGCCTGTTCTACTGGGGCAATGACGACGGGCCGGGGCCAAGGAAATACCAGCTTTTGCTGGATGGCGCGCGCTTTGCCGACCAGAACGGCTTTGTCGCCCTTTGGACGCCCGAGCGGCATTTCCACGCTTTTGGCGGACCCTATCCGAATCCTTCGGTTTCGGGGGCGGCTGTGGCCGCTGTGACCCGCAACATCGCCGTGCGCGCCGGCAGTTGCGTGCTGCCGCTGCATCATCCGGCCCGCGTGGCCGAGGAATGGGCGGTGATCGACAACCTGACCGGGGGGCGGGCCGGGCTGGCCATCGCCTCGGGCTGGCAGCCGGACGATTTCGTGCTGCGCCCGGAAAGCGCGCCGCCGAACAACAAGGCGGCGATGATCCAGGGGATCGAGCAGCTGCGCCGGCTATGGCGCGGCGAGGCGGTCGATTTCCCGCGCAAGGACGGCACGCCTTTCGGCGTCGTGACCCAGCCGCGCCCGGTGCAGAAGGAGCTGCCGCTGTGGATGACCGTCGCCGGCAACCCCGAGACCTGGGCCGAGGCCGGGCGTCTGGGCATGAACGTGCTGACCCACCTTCTGGGCCAGAGCATCGACGTGGTCGAGCAGCGGATCAAGGAATACCATGCGGCGCTGCGTTCGGTCGGGCATGACCCGGCGCATTTCACCGTCACGCTGATGCTGCACACCTGCCTGGCCGAGGACCGGGAAACGGCGCGCGAGATCGCGCGCGAGCCGATGAAGAACTATCTGCGCAGCGCGGCTGCCCTGGTCAAGCAATATGCCTGGGATTTCCCGGCCTTCCGCAAGCCCGAGGGCATGACCAATCCGATGGCCATCGACTTGGGTTCGTTGTCCGAGGAGGAACTGGACGGCATCCTGGAATTCGCCTTCCTGCGCTATTTCGAGGATTCGGGCCTGTTCGGATCGCTGGACGATGCCGTCGCGCGGATCGAGCATCTGAAGAAGATCGGCGTGGGCGAGGTGGCCTGCCTGATCGACTATGGCATCGCGCCCGAGCAGGTCGTGGCCGGTTTCCCGCTGCTGGCGCAGTTGAAGTCGGCGGTCAACCCGCAGAGCGAAGCGCCAGAGGATGGCGATTTCTCGATCGCGGCGCAGATCCGGCGCTGGAAGGTGACGCATCTGCAATGCACGCCCAGCATGGGCCGCATCCTGGTCTCGGACCCGGTGGTGGCCGAGGCGCTGGCGGGGCTGAAATGCGTGATGCTGGGCGGCGAGGCGCTGCCGCCCGCGCTTCTGGCCGAGATCCGAAAGCTGAGCCGAGCGCGGGTGCTGAACATGTATGGCCCGACCGAAACGACGATCTGGTCCACCACCGCCGATGTGACCGAGGCGGCCGAGGTGACGCTGGGCCGGCCCATCGCCAATACCCAGCTTTACGTCCTGGACCCCGAGGGCGCGCCGGTCGCACCGGGCGCGCAGGGCGAATTGTGGATCGGCGGCCATGGCGTCACACGCGGTTATTGGCAGCGCGAGGATCTGACCGGCAATGCCTTCAGGCCCGACCCTTTCGTGCCGGCGGACCGCTCGGCGCCTTGGGGCGCGCGCATGTATCGCACGGGCGATCTGGTGCGCTGGCGCGATGACGGGGGCCTGGACTATATCGGCCGGGCCGACCATCAGATCAAGCTGCGCGGCTTCCGCATCGAACTGGGCGAGATCGAGGCGGCGCTGGGGCATCTGCCCGGCGTGCGCGAGGCGGTGGCCCTGGTGCGCGAGGACACGCCTGGCGACAAGCGGCTGGTGGCCTATGTGACCGGCGATGCGGGCCTGTCGGAAAAGGCGCTGCGCGAGGCGCTGGTCACGCATCTGCCGGCGCATATGGTGCCGGGGCGGATCATCCGGCTGGACAAGATGCCCCTGACGCCGAATCGCAAGATCGACCGCAAACAACTGCCGGTGCCTGGGGGGGCGGTCGCCGCTTCGGGGGTGGCAGGGACGCCGGCCATCGAGGCCGCCGCCCCTGCCTCGGCTGGCGCCTCGATCCCGGCGGCGACCGAGGATCTGGCGGCCGCCGTGCATGGTCTTTGGGCCGAGGTTCTGGGCGTGGCCCAGATCGGGCCTCGGGACAATTTCTTCGCTCTGGGCGGGCATTCGCTGCTGGCGATCCAGTTGCACCGGACCATGCGCGACCGGCTGGCGCTGCCACGTCTGGGGGTGACGGACATCTTCCGCTTCCCGGTCATGGGCGATTTCGTCAAACATGTGGCAAGCCTTGCCCCGGCGAACATCCCGGCGGCGGCTCCGGTTTCCGTTTCGGTCTCGGCGCCGGCAGAGGCAAGCCCGCCGGTGGCCCCCGCAGCCGCCCCTGCCGCGCCGGTCAATGCGGCGGTGGACGACGCGATGGCCAAGCGCCGGGCATTGCGGGCGCAGTTGCGCGGCGGACGATGAGTCAGGCGCCGGCGCTGCGCGATCTTGCGCGGCGCCTGCTGCCCGAGGGCTTCGGCATCGCCGTTCTGGACCTGGCGGATGAGCCTGCCCCCTTGCTGCCGGCCGAGGCGGCGGGGCTGGCGCGCGCGGTGCCCAAGCGGCAGCGGGAATTCGCGGCAGGGCGTCAGGCCCTGCGCCTTGCTCTGGCCCGTGCGGGGCATCTGATCCCGCCCGACCGCCCGATCGCCGCGCTGCCGGATCGCAGGCCCGATCTGCCCCGGCACGTCCTGGCCAGTCTGAGCCATGCTGGCGGGTTCTGCATTGCCATCGCGTCGCCGCCTGGCGGGCCTTCCATCGGGGTCGATCTGGAGCCGGCCCATCGCCCTCTGCCCGAGGGGCTGGCCGAGGCGGTCGCGCCCTATCGGGCCTGCCCCGACCGCCCGCTGCTGGCGTTTTGCGCCAAGGAAGCGATGTTCAAGGCGCAATATCCCCTGACCGGGCGGATGCTGGATTTCCGCGAGGTGCCGGCGGTGATTCGGGGGGACCGCGTCCGAGCCTGCATGGGGCGGCGGATGATCGGCGCCCGCTGGGCCGAGGCGGCGGGCTATCTTCTGGCGATCAGCCTGTGGAACGGCTGAAAAGCTGCGCCAGTTGCCGCGCCGATTCGCGGATATCATGGCGTTCGCTGACGCGGGCACGGGCGGCAAGCCCCATCTGCGCCAAGACCTCGGGCGGCGTCGCGGCAGCATCGAGCATGGCCTGAGCCAGGGCCGAGGCATCGCCCGCAGGAACCAGCCAGCCCTCTTGTCCCGGTCGCACCAACTCGGGAATCCCGGCGATATAGGTGGCGATGATGGGGCGTGCGCGGGCCATGGCCTCCATGATCACCACGGGCAGGCCCTCGGCGAAACTGGGCGTGACCAGCGCATGGGCGGCGTCCAGCGCCTTGCGCACGCCCGCCTCGTCCTGCCAGCCCAGAAGCTGCACGGATTGCGCCATCCCCTCGGCGGCGATGATCGATTGGATCATCGGGCGCAATTCGCCATCGCCCACCAGCGACAGGCGCAGGCGCGGGTCCAGCCGCCAAGCCTGGGCGAAGCCCCGGATCAGCAGGCCGAAGCCCTTCTGTTCGGCGAAGCGACCCACCGCGACCAGATGCAGCGGCCCGGCGGGCAGCGGCGCGGGGGCGTCCCAGCGCGTCAGGTCCAGGCCGCAATGCACGACCTGGATCTTGTCCAGATCCTCGGGCGCGGCCCAGCGATGGATTTGCGAGCGGCCGAAACTGCTGACCGCGACGCAGAATTCCGACAAAGCCAGCTTGCCCGCCAGGTCCAGCGCCTGGGGCTTGTCGAACTCTTCCGGGCCATGGACGGTGAAGCTGAAGGGTGGGCCGCCGAAAAGCCGCGCATAGGCGGCGACGCGGGCCGAGTTCGTGCCGAAATGCGCGTGGATATGGGCAAGGCCCAATTCGCGCGCCCGCCGGGCGATGCGCGCCCCCTCGGCCATATAGATGATCTGAAGGGCGAGGCTGCTTTCCCCGGCCCGGGCCCGGCCGCGGGCAAGGCGCATGGCGGGGCCGAAGGCGCGGGGAAGGTGGCTGGCCAGATCGGCCAGCAGGCGGCGCCCCCCGGCCTCAAGGATCCGCTCGGTCCGCGCATGTTCCGCGATATCGCCAGAATCGGTCAGTGCGCCCTGGTCGCCGCGCATGGCGAAACGGTGAACCTTCAGCCCCAGATTCTCCAGCGCCACAACTTCTCGGCGAATGAAGCTGTGCGAGGGACGAGGGTAAGTATTGACCAAGTAACCGATTCGCACGGTTGTAAACCCTTTTCAACGGCATTTTTCACTGAATTGCGGTGCTTTATTACCTCATTGGCCGGATTATGCCTATTTTTACTGAAGTTCCGGCGGAAGAGATCCAATATTTTTGCGCTCAGACGAATTCTGTAGAGATTATTTTAATATTCGGCACTATAGATGAAAGCAACCTAAAGACGAAAACAGGGGCTGTGATTGCCAGGGGTTCTCAACATAAGCATCGCCTTCGCGCTGATCATGGCCATGGCAGGGTTCGCCCTGCTTGGCCTGTCCGTGCTTGAGGCATTCTTGCTGTATTCGGGTGGGGGAACGGCGGCGACCTTTTTCTTCGCCTGGCGGCGCTATCGCTGCATCGCCCATCATCAGATCAATTAGGGGGCGAGGCTGACGCCCCGCCCGCAAAGGCCGATCTTAGTAGCCGGTGCAGCGCAGCACGACGCCGACGGTGCGGGCAATGATCGAGACATCGCCGCGAAAGCTTAGGCTGGCTGCATATTCCGCGTCAAAGGTGGCGCGCGCCGCAAAGGTGCTATCGTTGCGATCCGAGATCTGCCACAGGCCGGTGACGCCGGGACGCAGGTGATAGTAATCCGCGCCGGGGTAGAGTTGCGCCTGGTCCAGCATCATGGGGCGCGGGCCGACGATGCTCATGTCACCGCGCAGCACGTTCAGAAGCTGCGGCAGTTCATCGAGCGAGGTCTTGCGCAGGAAGTGGCCGACCGAGGTGATGCGCGGATCCTTCTTCAGCTTCTGAGTCAGGTTCCACTCATTCCGGGCCTCTTCGTTCTGGGCCAGGTATTCGGCCAGGTGCAGATCGGCGTCCTCGATCATGGTCCGCATCTTCCAGAGCCGGAAGGCGCGGCCCGAGCGGCCGATGCGCAACTGCGAATAAAAGGGCTTGCCGCCCTTGGCCATGATCATCAGCGCCAGGATCAGAACGACCGGGACGACGATCGGTGCCGCCAGCAAGACGGCGGCGATGTCCAGGGGGCGCTTCGCGAACCGTGCATAGACGGAATGGATGCCCCTTGGAAGAACAGTTTCCTCGGTCTTGATCAGGAGCGAGGCAACAGGTTCCAAATCGGATGAAACAAAGTCCGTGGAGTGCCGCATTTTGTAAAACCTACCGCAATCATTACGAGGGGCAGTATAGCTTCCACTTTTAATAAAACTAGAACGAAATGCTCTCCTGCCGAAAAGGATAGGTCTGTTGTTTTTCAGTGTGTTAGGTGCTGAACAGGCTCGTGTTCTCATTCTGTTGAAGGGCCTGTTTCGGTGCCTGTCGCGGTTCGGTCCGCCACCCGCAATGTCAATTGGTTGAGTGACTGAGATTTAGACATCTTATGATTGTTTTACGCTACGGAATCCTTGCCTCGGGATGGCGATTGATCCGTTGTAGCTGCTTTCTGGGAGTGTCCGCATGTTTCCGACTCAGCTTCTGGCCGATGTGCTTTCCGTCTTTTTCATCGGCCACAGCCTGGTCAGCCCAGACCTGCCGCAGATGCTGAAGGGCACCATCGACCAGCCTGTCGAGTATCAGATCATCAACGGCGCGCCGCTTGAGGTGCAGTGGAAGGACCCGGCGGGAATCGAGGGGCAGGTCGCGCGCGAGTGGCTGCCCAGCCACAAGGTCGACGTGCTGGTCCTGACCGAGCGGGTGCCGCTGGCGATCACCATGGAGTATCATGCCAGTGCCGATTACGCATATCGCTTCGTCGAAAGCGCCTTGCAGGGCAATCCGCAGGTGCAGAGCTATCTCTATGAAACCTGGGACGACATCGACGACAAGGCCACCGGCAGCACCAATGCCTGGCGCGACCGGATCGTCAGTGACCTGCCGCTTTGGCAGCAGATCGCGGACGACGTGAACGCGCGCCTGCCACGGGGCGCCAAGCCCATGCAGGTGATTCCGGGGGGCTTGGGCATGGTGCGGCTGCATGACGCGATCGCGGCGGGCAAGGTGCCGGGCGCGTCCTCGATCCGCGACTTCTTTCGCGACGACATTCACCCGACCGATGCCGGGTTCTATTACGTCGCCATGATCCACCATGCGGTGCTGACCGGGAAAAGCCCGGTGGGGCTGCCCAACCAACTGATGGGGCGTTGGGCGCCCTATGCGACCGTGCCGCCCGAGCAGGCGCGGGTCTTGCAGGAACTGGCGCAGGAAACCGTGACCGAGTTCGACGCCCGCTAGCGCCCGCGCGCCCATTCCTGGTCGTTGCGACCCATCCGCACGGCGATCGCAACCGCCGAATAGGTGGCGAAACCCAGCGGATCGGCTGCCGCCAGGCGCAGAAGCTCGGCCCGGCTGGGGCGCACATGGCCCTGGCGTGCCAGAAGCTGGGGATAAAGCCGCGCGATTTCGGCCACGCCTTCGTCCTGACGGCGGCGGACGCGGACCAGGGTGCGGAAGCCCTCGACGATGACCCATTCGAAGCTGCCGTCGACAAGCACCCGCTCGGGCTCGTCGAATTGCAGCCGGGCGAAGGTGTCGTCCGAGATGATCTGCGGGAAATCGCCCCAGCGTGCGCGGCCAGCGGCATTCACCCCCCATTGCCCGGCGCCGGTGACGTTTTCCGCGACGAAGGGCAGCTTCTGCCAGAACCGTGCGTAAAGCCGCGAGACCATGCTGCGCGCGGGCCGCACCACCAGATGCGCGCCGGCATAGCGCGGCTGAGGCACGTCCAGCGCCTGGACCATGCGCGTCAGCACACCCGGCGACAGGCGCAGGTCCGCGTCCTGATACAGCCGAATCCCATGCGAGACGCAGGCGTCGCCATGGTTCAGCGCGCCGATCTTGCCGCCTTGGGGCAGATCCTCGACCCGCAGCACCCAGCCGCGCGTCGTGAAATCGGGGGTCATGGCGCGGGCGCGGGCTACGGTGTCGTCCTGGCAGCCATTGGCGACGACGACCACCTCGACGGGGCCGGGGGCTTCCTGGGCCAGCAGGTTGGCCAGGCAATCCTCGATGTAAAGCGCCTCGTCATGGGCGGGGATGATGATGGAGCAGGGGGTCATTTATACTCGATCAGGCCGGATCGGCGTCCCAGAAGGCGCCGGAGATGGAATTCAAGGACGCCGCGCGCCTCGGGGAACTTGCCCAGCATGGTATAGAAGGCGCGCGCCCAGCGATCACGGGGCAGGGGGTCGCGCAGCGCCATGCGGGTGATCTGCGCGGGATAGGCCAGAAGCAGCAGCCAGGCCCAGGGCGTGAGCAGCGCGGCCAGGAGGATCGCCAGCGGCAGGGCGACCGCCCAAATCAGGGCGCGCCGCGTCTCGCGCTGCCAGAACCCCTCGGTCCCGTTGCGGTGGCGCCACGAGACCTCGGCGAAGGCATGGCCGGCCCGCCGCGCGCGCTTGGCCCATTGCGCATAGCGGGTCATCGCGGCGTCGTGCATGGTCATCGGCGCGTCCAGCCGCCGGATGGCCCAGCCCGCGCGGGCGATGCGCAGGCACATCTCGGGTTCCTCGCCGGCGATCAGGCCGGGATCGTAGCCGCCCACCGCATCCAGCGCCGCGCGGCGTGCCAGCATGTCGCCGCCGACCGCCTGGGCCGGGCCGATGGGCGTGTCCCATTCGGCATCGCAAAGCCGGTTGTAAAGCGAAGCGCCGGGATGCAGTTCGCGGCGGCGCCCGGCGACGATGGCCAGGCGCGGCTCGGCGGCAAGCGCGGCAAGGCCGGTCTGGATCCAGCCGGATTCGACCTCGCAATCGCCATCGACGAACTGCACGAATTCGGTCGCCCCGTCCAATCGCGCCAGCCCGGCATTGCGCGCGCGGGCGGCGGTGAAGGGGATGCTCATGTCCAGGCGGATCACCTCGGCGCCCAGTTCGGCGGCGCGCTCGGCACTCGTATCGGTTGAACCCGAATCGATATAGATCACCCGTCCTACCTGCGGCAGCAGCGAGCGCAGACAGCGCATCAACCTCTCGCCCTCGTTTCTTCCGATGGCGATGGCGGTGACGTGTTCAGGGCTCACATGCTGGGGGAATTGCCCAGCATTCTCGTGATCGGGGCTGTTTTCGGTTGTGGCGCTCATGGCGGGGAAGCTAACATGCGGTGATCGGCAAAGTCATCGTCTTGCAGCGGGGCACGCGCCGTCAGTGTTCCACCAGAGGCAGAGGGGCCACAGGTTTGCAGGCCGATACGATACACGCGCGGGAGTTGGGCATGGACCGGAAAACCGCAGTGCCCGGCGCCCGGACCGTTTCCAGTTCCTTCATCAAGCGCGAAGCCGCCCGCGCGGCCGAGGATGCCGAGCATGCGGCGCTGATCGCCAAGCGTTTCGCCATCCTGCGCACGCGCATCCTGCGCGAGATGCGCAGCCGCAAATGGCGCAAGCTGGCGGTCGTTCCCGTCACCCAGGGCGCGGGCGGAACTTTCGTCGCGGTCCATCTGGCGCTGGCGCTGGCGCGCCAGCAGCATACGGGGGTGCTGCTGGCGGATCTGGACCTGGCACTGCCTTCGGTCGCGCGGATGCTGGGCATTCCCGGCTGCGATCAATTGTCCGAGGTGGTCGCATCTGGCCGCAAGCTGACCGAGATCGCCCAGACGATCGAGGAGTTGCACAACCTTTCCGTGGTCGCCCCCGCCCAACCCGAGGATGCGGCGGCCGAGATCCTTCAGGATGAGGGGCTGGCGGCGACCATCGATGCCGCCGCCGCCATCCTGCCCGATTCCACCGTGATGATCCTGGATTGCGGACCGCTGATCGGCCAGGACGAGGCGCTGGCGGCGCTTCCCCTGGCCGACGCGGTGCTGCTGGTCGCCGATGGGCGCCGGGGCACTGCGTCGGATATGGTGCAGGTCGAGCGTCTGCTGGAGGGCATGCCGCCGGTCATGGGCGTGATTCTGAACAAATCCGAAGATTGAGAGACGGGGTTCAATAGTTTGGGACCAATACAATCCTTGCAGGACTTCATCTCGATGCTCTGGCGGCGCCTGCCGCTGATGCTGACGGTGCTGGTCTTGGGCGTTCTGATTTCGCTTTACCTGGTCGCTTCCTCGCCCCGCATCTATGAGGCGGCTTCGGTCATCCAGGTCGATACCCCGGCGGCGGTGAATTCGGGCGGCGACGCCTCGCTTCCCGCCTCGCGCCGCGTGCAATTGATCGAACAGCGGCTGATGGCGCGCTCGAACATCCTGGAGGTGATCGAGAAGCTGGGCCTGTTCAAGGACAATCCGGGCCTGAGCGAGACCGAGCGGATCGCCGCCGTGCGCAGTTCGACCCGCATCGAGAGCATCCAGGCGCCCGGAGTCTCGGCGGATTCCGGCATGTCCCTGGCGGCGATCGTGATCACCTCGCGCGCGGAAACGCCCGATACGGCGGCCGAGATGGCGAACTATTTCACCAACAGCCTAGTGAACCGCGACCGCGAGAACCGGCAGGCCCGCATCGTCGAAAGCCGCAACTTCCTTATCGGCGAGGAGAACCGCCTCAACGAATCGCTGTCCCAACAGGACCGGCGCCTGGCCGAGTTCAGCGCCCGCAACGAAGAGGCGCTGCCGACCTCGCAGGAATATCTGCAAGCCGAGCTGGTGCAGCTTAACGCCAACGAGACAGCGCTGGATCGCGAGATCATGGCGCTTCAACGCTCGCGTCTGGCGCTTGAGGCGGGAAGCACGGCGACCGATGCCCGGCCCTCGGCCACGCTGGTCCAGCAGATCCGCACAGCCGAGGTCGAACTGGCCCAGGCCCGCCGCACGCTTGCCCCCGGGCATCCCGAGATCAAGCGGCTGGAAGATCAGTTGACCCGGCTGAACACTGGCGTGCAGGGAGCCTCGGACGTGGCCGAGCGTCAGGGCGAGCTTTACGATACGCAATTGCAGCAGTTCGAGCAGCAGAAGCGCGAGGTTCAGGCCCGCCGCACCGAGATCGAGCGGGCGCGCGCCCGTGCCCCCCAGGTTGCCCGCGATCTGGAGGCGATGACCCGGCAATTGCGCCGCTTGCAGGACCGCTACAACGAGATTTCGCGCCAACTGGCCCAGGTCGAGACGCAGCAGATGTTGATGGACAACGACCAGACCGAGCGGTTCGTGATCCTGGAGCGGGCCTTGCCGCCGGAATATCCGGCGCTTTCGAACCGCAAGAAAAGCGCCGCTCTTGGCGGTTTTGCCAGCATCGGCCTGTCGCTTGCCATCGCGCTGGCGCTGGAGCTGAAGAACCCCGTGTTGCGCCGCGTCAACCAGTTTACCCGCTCCACCGGCACCCGCCCGGTGATTTCGCTGCCCTATCGCGCTTCCCGGCGTGAGATCGCGATGCGGCGCTGGCGCATGATCTATATCTGCCTTCTGCTGGCTGCTGGGCTGTTCGCGGCGCTGTGGCTTATGGGAAAGATCCCCGGCCTGCCCTCACCGGGCGTGGTGGCTACGCCGACCGACGGAATGGGTTGATGAGCGACGGCGCGACCCCCTCGGCGGTGTCCGAGCCGCCACGCAAGAGCTTTGCCTCGCGTGCTTTGGGCAGCGGTGTCTGGTCCATGGCCAATTTCGGCCTGGGCCAGATCATGCGGCTGGCCTCGAACCTGATTCTGACGCGCGTTCTCAGCCCGGACGATTTTGGCCTGATGGCGCTGGTATCCAGCTTCCTGATCGGCCTGAATATGTTCAGCGACATGGGGCTTGGCCCCTCGATCATGCAAAGCAAGCGCGGCGACGACCCGGCCTTTCTGGATACGGCCTGGACGATCAAGGTCATCCGCGGCTTCATCATCTTCGCCTCGGCCTGCGCCATGGCCTGGCCGCTGGCGCTGTTCTACGACGCGCCGCAATTCGCCTGGGTATTTCCGGCGGCGGCGATCTCGATGCTGGTGGGCGGGTTCTTTCCGACCCGGATCGATTCCGCCGGGCGGCATTTGCAGATCGGCCGGTTGACCCTGATCGAGCTTGCCAACCAGTTGATCGGCATCCTGATCACCATCGCGGCCGCGCTGATCCTGCAAAGCGTCTGGGCGCTTGTCTGGGGCCAGGTGCTGGGCGCATTCGTGCAGCTTGTCATGTTCCATTACATGCTGCCGGGCCATGTCGACCGCTTCCGCATGGAAAAGGCCGCGCGGGAAGAAATCGTCAAGTTCGGCAAATGGATCTTTTTCAGCACCATCTGCGGCTTCATGCTGTTTCAGGGCGACCGGATCGTGCTGGGCCGCGTGCTGACGCTGGACCATCTGGGGATCTACAATATCGGCCTGTTCCTGGCCACCGTGCCGGGGCTTCTGGGCACGGCCATCGCGGGCCGGCTCTTCATCCCGATGTATCGCGAGCATCCGCCCGGTGAAAGCGAGCATAACCGCCGCACGCTGCAACGCACCCGCACGGGGTTCACCGCGCTGCTGATGACGGCGGCGATCATTCTGGCGCTGATCGGTCCCTGGATGGTCGATCACCTTTACGACGACCGCTATACCCGCGCCGGCGGCATCCTGGTGGCGCTGGCCTGCATCCAGATGCTGATCGTGATCCCGCTGAGCTATGAGACGGCGGCCTTGGCGTCGGGGGATTCGCGGGGCTTCTTCATCATGCAGTCCAGCCGGGCCCTGATCTATAGCGCGCTGGTGATGATCGGCGCCTGGCTGGGCGGGCTGGCGGGGCTGCTGGTCGGCCAGGCATTCGCGCATCTTTTCTGCTATCCGGTCTCGGTCTGGATGGCGCGGCGGCAAAAGGCATGGGATCCCCGCCACGACATGATCGCGGCAGTGGTCGCGGTTTTGGGCGCCGCGTTCGCGCTGACATTGCATGGCGACATCGTTTCCGCTGCGCTGCTGCACTGATCGGGCTGCGGCGCAGCGACTTTCTGCTCTTTTTTCCGGCTTTTCGCTTCGCTAAGCAGATCGAAAGCTAGGAGGATGAGCATGAGCGACGACAACACCCCCCGCCGGTCCCGGATCACCCCCGAGGAGGCGCTGGCCTATCACATGGAGCCGCGTCCGGGGAAATACGACATCGTTGCTTCGACCCCCATGGCCACGCAGCGCGACCTGTCGCTGGCCTATTCGCCCGGCGTGGCGGTCCCTGTCGAGGCCATCGCCGAACGCCCGGAAACCGCCTATGACTATACCGTCAAGGGCAACATGGTCGCCGTCATCACGAACGGCACGGCGATCCTGGGGCTGGGGAACCTGGGCGCGCTGGCCTCGAAGCCGGTGATGGAGGGCAAGGCGGTCCTGTTCAAGCGTTTCGCCGATGTGAACGCCATCGACATCGAACTGGACACCGAGGATCCCGAACAGATCATCAACGCGGTCAAGCTGATGGGGCCGACCTTCGGCGGCATCAACCTGGAGGACATCAAGGCGCCCGAATGCTTCATCATCGAGCAGCGCCTGAAGGAACTGATGGACATCCCGGTCTTTCACGACGACCAGCACGGCACGGCGGTCATCTGCGCCGCGGGCCTGCTGAACGCGCTGGAGATCAGCGGCAAGAAGATCGAGGATGTGCGCATCGTCCTGAACGGCGCCGGCGCGGCGGGGATCGCCTGTCTCGAACTGCTGAAATCCATGGGCGCCAGGCATGACAACTGCATCATGTGCGACACCAAGGGCGTGATCTATCAGGGCCGCGCCGAGGGCATGAACCAGTGGAAATCGGCCCATGCCGCCAATACCTCGGCGCGCACGCTGGAAGAGGCGATGAAGGGCGCGGACGTGTTCCTGGGCGTCTCGGCCAAGGGCGCGGTGACGCAGGAGATGGTGATCGGCATGGCCGACAACCCGGTCATCTTCGCCATGGCGAACCCCGACCCGGAAATCACCCCCGAGGAGGCCCATGCCGTCCGCCCCGACGCCATCGTCGCCACCGGCCGTTCGGACTATCCGAATCAGGTGAACAACGTGCTGGGCTTTCCCTATCTGTTCCGGGGCGCGCTGGACATCCATGCCCGCGCCATCAACGATGAGATGAAGATCGCCTGCGCCCGCGCGCTGGCCGAACTGGCGCGCGAGGACGTGCCCGACGAGGTGGCCGTGGCTTACGGCCGCAAGCTGCAATTCGGTCGCGATTATATCATCCCGACCCCCTTCGATCCCCGGCTGATCCATGTCGTGCCGCCCGCCGTCGCCAAGGCGGGGATGGATACCGGCGTCGCGCGCCGCCCGATCATCGACATGGAGGCCTATACCCATTCGCTGAAGGCGCGCATGGACCCGACCGCGGCGATCCTGCAAGGCATCCATGCCCGCGCCCGCCAGGCCCAGGCCCGGATGATCTTCGCCGAGGGGGACGATCTGCGTGTGCTGCGCGCCGCCGTCGCCTGGCAGCGCGGCGGCATGGGCCAGTCGCTGGTCGTCGGCCGCGAGGCGGATGTGAAAGAGATGCTGGAAGGCGCGGGCCTGGGCGATGCGTCGCGCGAACTCACCATCGTCAACAGCAACAATACCCGCCATCTCGATGCCTATCAGCAGACGCTTTACAGCCGGCTGCAACGCAAGGGCTTCGACCGCGAGGACGTGTTCAAGCTGGCGGCGCGGGACCGGCATGTCTTCGCCTCGCTGATGCTGGCGCATGGGCATGGCGACGGTCTGGTGACCGGGGCCACGCGCAAGAACGCGCCGGTGCTGGCCCAGATCGGCAAGGTCTTCGACGTGACACCCGCCGCCGGGGCGGTCGGCCTGACGGCGGTTCTGCACAATGGCCGCATCGTGGTGATCGGCGATACGCTGGTCCATGAATGGCCCGAGGCCGAGGACCTGGCCGCCATCGCCACGCGGGGCGCCCATGTCGCGCGCGGCCTGGGCCTGGATCCGCGCGTGGCCTTCCTGTCCTTCTCGAACTTCGGCTATCCGCTAAGCGAGCGGGCGGTGAAGATGGCCAAGGCCACCGAGGTTCTGGACGCGCAGGGCGCCGATTTCGAATATGAGGGCGAGATGACCGTCGATGTGGCGCTGAACCCGGCGCAGGCGGCGAAATATCCGTTCTCGCGTCTGACCGGCCCGGCCAACGTTCTGGTGGTGCCGGCGCGGCATTCGGCCTCGATCTCGGTCAAGCTGATGCAAGAGATGGCGGGGGCGACGATCATCGGGCCGATCCTGACCGGCGTGCCGCAACCGATCCAGATCTGCTCGACCGGCTCGACCGTGAACGACATCCTGAACATGGCGGCCATCGCCGCCGGGCGTCTGGGTCAGGTGAAATAACCCGCCCATGAAAAAAGGCAGCACCCGGTGGTGCTGCCTTTTGATCTGGCATCCGAGGTAAAAATCACTCGGCCGCGATCGCGGTGGCGTATTGCCCGCACCAGTCGCCCTGTTCGACGACCGGCCAGAAGCCGCGGCTATCGGCGTCCTTCTGGGTCACCGGAGGATTGACGCGGCACAGGCCGGCGCCCGTCAGTTCGGTGTTGGAATTGGCTGCGTGATCTTCATAGAAAACGCAGGATTGGCATGCACCATGGGTCATGATTTCGGCTCCTGTATTCGGTTCGTTATCTGGCTGGCTGTTAAGCTGGCTGGCGATGGCTTGCTTGCGCGTGGCTTGCTTGCTGTATGAGAGGAATATAGGAGACGCTTTTGGGGAGTTCAATAGAAAATCTAATAAAAACAAATAGTTGACAAGTTATCTCGGATTAATTTCACCTAGAGAATTAATCGGATTCCTGGAATTTCCTTGCAGAACATGCGCTTGAGAAAGCTCTGGATTTTTCCCGTAAAAACCCAAGAAAAACCCTAGGAGTGTCGAAAGCGTCGGCGCCGGGCCATTTCCGGCCCGGCGACATATTTAAACAGATTCTCTCGGATTTCGATTTCAGACGAACTAGAAATCCGCTGCACCCAGGACGGCGTGGTCGATCTTCGCCAGCGTCACCGTCACGTTGCTGAAGCTGATCCGCGTATCGGCGCCCAGGTCGGTGATGCGCAGGTCCGCGAAACGCTCGGCGCCGCTTTCGATGACGATGCGGTCGACCCCGTCCTGGAAATCGCTGATCCGGTCGGCGCCATCGCCCGCCGCGAAGATAAAGGCATCCGCCCCCGCCCCTCCGGCCAGGGTGTCGTTGCCGATGCCACCGTCCAGCAGATTGCCGCCATCGCCGCCCTGAATGTAGTCATTGCCGGCGCCACCCCGGAACGTCGAATAGCCGCTGCTTTGCCAAGCATCCATCAGGTCGTTGCCGGCACCGCCGTCCAATAGGTTCCCGCTCGCACCGCCGGTAAGCGTGTCGTTGCCGGTGCCGCCGAAAAGCTCGTTGTAATGCAGAAACGCACCCACAAGCTCGTCATGGCCGGCCAATCCGTTCACGCGAATCGTTTCCGAATATGGAAACACGTTCTTCATGCGGATCCGGTCATTACCCGCAGTGCCGTTGCGAGTAATCGTCATTGTTCACCTATTAACTTGCAGTCTTTTCAACTGTTAGGTGATGGGCTGAAGATCAGCCGACTATTTACTTGGACAAGTTGAAGCAACCGCCCCGCTCGGCCTGCCGCTGGCGTTCGCGAAAGCGGGCGCGGTCGGCCTGGTCATATTCGGCGTGGCAGCGGTGGCAACTGACGCCTTCCTCATATTCCGGCCGCGCGCGATCGGCGGGCGCCAGCGGGCGGCGGCAGGCGTGGCACAGCACATGATCGCCCTGCCGCAGCCCGTGGCCCAGGCTGACGCGCTTGTCGAAGACGAAGCACTCGCCGTGCCACAGGCTTTCCGCTTCGGGCACTTCCTCAAGGTATTTCAGGATGCCGCCTTTCAGATGGAACACCTCGGGCACGCCTTCGCCCAGCAGGAAATTCGTCGATTTCTCGCAACGGATGCCGCCGGTGCAGAACATGGCGATCCGCTTGCCCGCGAAGCGATGCGCGTTCTCGCGCCACCAGGCCGGAAAATCGCGAAAGCTGCGGGTGGTGGGATCGACGGCGCCCTTGAAGGTGCCGATCTGGACCTCGTAATCGTTGCGGGTGTCGATGACCGCGACATCGGACTGGCTGATCAACGCGTTCCAGTCCCGCGCCAGGACATAGCGGCCGACGGCGGTGGTCGGGTCCACATCGGGCTGGCCCATCGTCACGATCTCGCGCTTCAGCCGCACCTTCATGCGACCGAAGGGCATCGTTCCGGCCTCGCTTTCCTTCCATTCCAGGTCCGCGCAGCCGGGCAGGGCGCGGATATGGGCCAGCACCGCGTCGATGCCCGCGCGCGTGCCGGCGATGGTGCCGTTGATCCCTTCGGGCGCAAGCAGCAGCGTGCCACGCAGGCCCTGGCCGCAGCAGAGCCGCGCCAGCGGCCGCTGGATCGCGGCGGGGTCGGGAAATCGTGTGAAATGGTAAAGTGCGGCGACGATCAGCATGGGCGCGGCTTAGCCATCCCTGTCCGGGGTTGCAACCTTGACCGTGGCGCTTCGAAACGGCGGGCAAGTGCTTTACCGGGATTGACCGCCCTGCGCGCAATTCCTACGCATGGTCTACAAAATATTCCTGGGGATTGCTCGAATGTCCAAGGCGCTGATCGTGGTCGACATGCAGGTGGATTTCTGTCCCGGAGGGAAGCTGCCCGTCCCCGGCGGGGACGAGATCGTGGCCTCGATCAACCGCCTGATGGCCGATTTCGAGACCGTCATCCTGACCCAGGACTGGCATCCGGCGAATCATTCCAGCTTCGCCTCGAATCATCCCGGCGCGGCGCCCTATTCCCTGACGCAGATGGATTACGGCCCGCAGGTGCTGTGGCCGGACCATTGCGTCATCGGATCGGCCGGGGCTGCGTTTCATCCGGGCCTGGACCTGGCTTCGGCCACCACGATCATCCGCAAGGGCTTCCGCCCCGCCATCGACAGCTACTCCACCTTTTACGAGAACGATTTCCGCACGCCCACAGGGCTTACCGGCTATCTGCGCGAGCGCCAGATCGAGGAGCTGTGTCTGGTCGGGCTTGCCTATGATTTCTGTGTCTCATGGTCGGCGATCGACGCGATGCGGCTGGGCTTCGAGGTGTGCGTGATCGAGGAGGCCACCCGTGCCATTGATCTGAACGGGTCGCGCGCGGTGGCGCGCAAGAACATGCTGGCGGCGGGCGTCCGGCTGGATTGACGAGGAATTACGATGGATATCGCCACCCGCGTCTATAATCACAAGTGGAAGATCGACCCGATCGTCCGCTCGTTGATCGATACGGATTTCTACAAGCTGCTGATGTGCCAGTCGGTGTTTCGCAATAGCGCCGATACCAAGGTCACGTTCAGCCTGATCAACCGCAGCCCCAAGATCCGGCTGGCCGAGTTGATCGACGAGGGCGAACTGCGCGAGCAGCTTGACCATGTGCGCGGCCTGTCGCTCAGCAGGGGTGAAAGCACATGGCTGCGCGGCAATACCTTCTATGGCAAGCGCCAGATGTTCCGGCCCGATTTCATGGAATTCCTGGAGAACCTGCGCCTGCCGCCCTATGCGCTGGAAAAGCGCGACGGCCAATATGAACTGACCTTCGAGGGTGGCTGGCCCGAGGTCATGCTATGGGAGATCCCCGCCCTGGCCATCATCATGGAACTGCGCTCGCGCGCTGTGCTGAAGGATATGGGGCGCTTCGAATTGCAGGTGCTGTATGCCCGCGCCATGACCCGCATCTGGGAAAAGATCGAGCAATTGCGCGGGCTTGGTCCCGATCTGCGCATCGCCGACTTTGGCACCCGGCGGCGGCACGGCTTCCTTTGGCAGGATTGGTGCGTGCAGGCCATGATCGAGGGGCTGGGCGACAGCTTCACCGGCACCTCGAACTGCCTGATCGCCATGCGCCGCGATATCGAGGCCATCGGCACCAATGCCCATGAACTGCCCATGGTCTATGCCGCGCTGGCCAGGAACGACCAGGAACTGCGTCAGGCGCCCTATCACGTCCTGGCCGACTGGCATGAGGAACATGACGGCAACCTGCGCATGATCCTGCCCGATACCTATGGCACCAAGGGTTTCTTGCAGCATGCGCCCGACTGGCTGGCGGGCTGGACCGGCATCCGCATCGACAGCGGTGATCCCGCCGAGGGGGCCGAGACCGCCATCGCCTGGTGGAAAAGCCGGGGCGAGGATCCGCGCCAGAAGCTGGTGATCTTTTCGGACGGGCTGGATGTCGCCAAGATCGAGGAATTGTCGCGTCAGTTTCGGGGCAGGGTGAAGGTCAGCTTCGGCTGGGGCACGCTTCTGACCAATGATTTCCGCAACCTGGTGCCCGGCGACGGGCTGGCCCCGTTCTCGCTGGTCTGCAAGGCGGTGGCGGCGAATGGCCATCCCACCGTCAAGCTGTCCGACAATCCCGAAAAGGCCACCGGACCCAAGGACGAGATCGCGCGTTATCGTCGCGTCTTCGAGGTCGGCCAGCAAGAGCGCGTGGCCGTCCTGGTCTGATCGGATCAGCCCAGAGACAGAGGTTGCAGCGCCCGGCGTTTTATCCCGTGGCGGCGCGCAAGGTCGCGGGCCGCGCGTCCCTGGCCGATCGGGCGGGCCGGGACCGGCCCCTGATCTGTGGTAAGCAATTTTGGAAACAGCGCCATGACCTCGGCCCGCGTTTCGGGCGGAAGGGCTTTCATCGCCTCGGGGCCGGTGAACAGCGATTCGGTCTGCGCGCCTTCGGACAGCACGATCTCGTGCCGGTCGAACAGCATGTGGAAATAGCGCAGGTCGACATTCTCCTGGTCGATTTCGATGCCAGGCAGGCCGGTCAGATGCTTGGCCGCGACCAGAACCTCGGGTCCGCCCAGAAGGCTTTCGGCGATGCGCGAGCGGACCAGCACGCGATGCTGCTGGGACAGGTAAAGATCGCGGCGCGGCAGGCCCGACCCCAGCGCGCCCGCGCGGATCCGCACCGGGCGCAGCGTCGGGAACAGGCCCAGCAGCGCACCGCCCAGCGACTTGCAGCCGATCCAGCGGATCGGTTGCGGGCCGTGATCATGGGTCAGCACCAGATCGCCCGCGCGCAGATCCTCGACCGGCCGCTCGCCTTTGTCGGTGGCGATCATCGTGCCGCTGCGGAAGCAGACGAAGACCGGCGGGTCGGCCAGCCCATAGCGCGAGGTATCCAGCCCGTTGAACCGGCTGTTCGTCACGGCGGTCAGGGTGATGGACTGGATCGCCTTGGCCGTGACGCCCTGGACCTCGGCCGCCTGGGCGCTTCGGGGCGGCGGCACCAGGACCAGGTGGCCGGCCGTATCCTGAAGGATGCGCAGCGGCACGTCCGTCACGCTGGTCCCGTCGGTATAGGTCACCGTGCCGCGATAGATGATGCCCGCATCCAGGTCATAGCGATTGTCGCCGACAGTGACATATTCGCCGTGCGTGTCGCCGTGCGAGGTGTTGAACGCCACGCTTTGATCGTCATTGCCGTCGTTCAGCAGCATCTCATGGATATCGCGCGCCAGCGGTGCCGAGGAACTGCCGAAGGTCGCGCCGACAAGCTCATCCGCCCGCTCGGCCCCCCTTGCATTCTCGTTGGGATCGAGATCCCGGTGCGAGCCCAGATAGATGACGCGGATTGTGGTGACGGCCATGAGAAAACCCGGAGATTGATGCGGCTAGATTTGATTCCATCTAGCCGGACCCTCTGCCGGGCTCCGAATCGCGAATGTCTAAAAATCCGCCGGATCCATCGCCCCGTCCGGGCAGGCAGTCATCATATCGTTGATTTTATTTTCTTATATTTCCTTCCCGCGCATTAACCAGGCGCGTCAAAGCCGGTCGCGCCAGCGGTTGACCAGCGGATAACGCCGGTCCAGCCAGAACGCCTTGGTGGAAATGCGCGGTCCCGGCGCGGCCTGGTAGCGTTTCCATTCGCTGCCGTAAAGCAGGGTCTCGACCTTCCTGACCGTCTCGGCGTCGAAGCCCTGCGCGACCAGATCCTTCAGCGCCAGATCCTTTTCCACCAGCCCCTCAAGGATGGCGTCCAGCACCTCATAGGGGGGCAGGCTGTCCTGATCCTTCTGGTCCGGACGCAGTTCGGCCGAGGGCGGCTTGCTGATGATCTGCGGCGGGATGACCTCGCCCGCCGGGCCGCGCATCCAGTCGCGATGGTTCTGGTTGCGCCAGCGGCAGGTCTGGAACACGCGGGTCTTGTAAAGATCCTTGATCGGGTTGTAGCCGCCCGCCATGTCGCCGTAGATCGTGGCATAACCGACCGCGACCTCGGACTTGTTGCCGGTGGTCAGCAGCAATTCCCCGAACTTGTTCGAGATCGCCATCAGCATCACGCCACGCAGCCGGGACTGGATGTTTTCCTCGGTCGTGTCGGGCTTGGTGCCCGCCATCAGATGGGCCAGCGCCGCGCCCACGGCATCGCGCGCGCCCTCGATCTGGACCGTATCCAGCCGCGTGCCCAGCCGGGCCGCGCAATCGGCGGCATCGTCCAGGCTGGCCTGTGAGGTGTATTCGCTGGGCAGCATGACGCAGCGCACGTTTTCCGGGCCGATGGCGTCGCTGGCGATGGTCGCGACCAAGGCCGAATCGATGCCGCCCGACAGGCCCAGCACTACCTTCTTGAATCCCGATTTTCGCATGTAATCGCGCAAGCCCTCGGTCATGGCGCGATAGTCCTGTTCCCATGCGTCGGGCTGATGATCCATCGGGCCGGGCGCCGCGCGCCAGCCAGAGGCGGTGCGGGTGAAATCGACATGCACGATCTGTTCGTCGAAGGGCGCAAGCTGCACGATCTTGGTCGCGCCGCCGGTATCGCCTGGGTTCAGCACGAAGCTCGCGCCGTCGTAAAGCTGGTCGTCCTGGCCGCCGACCGAGTTCAGATAGACCAGCGGCAGGCCGCTCTCGACCACGCGGGCGACCATATGGCCCATGCGCAGGTCCAGCTTGTCGCGGTGATAGGGGCTGCCATTCGGGACGATCAGGATCTCGGCCCCGGACTCGGCCAGGGTTTCGGCCACCTCGGGCCACCAGGCATCCTCGCAGATGGGGCTGCCGATACGGATGCCGTTGACGCTGTAGGGGCCTTGCAGCGGGCCTTGGTCGAACAGGCGCAATTCGTCGAAAAGCTGCTTGTGCGGCAGGTCGTGCTTCAGGACCCGCGTTACCACGCGTCCGGCCTGGAGGATCCAGAAGGCGTTGTAAAGCTTGCGCCCTTCGGCCCAGGGACCGCCGATGCCGATGGCGGGACCGTCCGCGCAGTCGCGGGCCAGATCCTCGATCGCGGCCATGGCGTCCTGGGTGAAGGCCGCCTTCAGCACCAGGTCCTGGGTCTGGTAGCCGGTGATGAACATCTCGGGCAGGATCAGCATGTCCGCGCCAGCCGCGCGCGCCTCCTCCCAGGCTGCGCGCGCCTTTCGCGCGTTGCCCGGCAGGTCGCCCACCGTCGGATTGAGCTGCCCCAGCGTGATGCGGAACGTGTCGGCCATCGCATGCCCCTTTTCCCGATTGCCCCCCGTAGATAGGCGAGCGGCGGCGAAAGGGAAAGTCGGCCTTTGCGTCGCCGCGCGGGCTGCGCTAAACCCACGCGAAACGTCACCGAGAAGTGCTGGAGGCAGGACCGATGAAGGCGACCCGCGCTGCTTTTCTGGCCGCTAGCGTGCTGATCGCGGCCTGGCCCGGCGTCCTGGGCGCGCAGGTCGTCACCAAGCAATATGACGATGGCGGCATCTACGAGGGCACGTTCCGAAACGGCAAGCAGCATGGGCGCGGCAGTTATCGTCTGCCCAGCGGCTACGAATATGCCGGAGATTGGGTCGAAGGCGAGATCCGCGGCCAGGGCAAGGCCAGCTTTCCCAACGGCTCGGTCTATGAGGGGGCCTTCGCGCGCGGCAAGCCGCATGGGCGGGGCAAGATCACCTATGCCGATGGCGGCACTTATGAGGGCGATTGGCGCGACGGCCAGATCACCGGCCAGGGCACGGCGCATTACGCCAATGGCTCGGTCTATGTCGGCGGCTTCACCGATGCGCTGCATGACGGGCGTGGCGTGCTGACCCAGCCCAACGGCTACCGCTACGAGGGCGATTGGAAAGCCGGGCTGAAAGAGGGGCACGGCAAGATCACCTATCCCGACGGCGCCAGCTACGAGGGAGGGATGCAGGCGGATCAGCGCGCGGGGCATGGCACGCTGACCATGCCGGACGGGCTGACCTATGAGGGCGGCTGGTCCGCCGGACAGATGGCAGGGCAGGGCAAGCTGGTTCAGCCCTCGGGCGACACCTATGAGGGGCGCTTCGCCAATGGCCGGCGCGAGGGGCGGGGCGTCGCGCTTTACGCCAATGGCGACCGCTACGAGGGCGATTTTCGCGCGGACCGCCGCGATGGCGGCGGCACGTTCACGGCGACGGACGGCTATGCCTATACTGGCGACTGGGTGCAGGGTCGGATGGAGGGGCTGGGTCGCATCACCTATCCCGACGGCTCGGTCTATGAGGGCGCGCTGAAAGCCGATCTGCCCGAGGGCAAGGGCCTGATCACCTATCTGGACGGCTCCAGCTATGACGGCGATTGGCTGGGCGGCGTGATCGAGGGGCAGGGCAGGGCGAAATACGCCAATGGCATGGTCTATGAAGGCGGCTTCCTGCGCGGCCGGAACGAAGGCCAGGGCCGCATGACCTATCCCGACGGCTATGTCTATAACGGCGCCTGGCGCGATGGCCAGCGCCACGGCCAGGGACAGGCCACCTATCCCGACGGCACCACTTATGACGGTACTTTCGTGGCGGGGCTGCGCCAGGGCAAGGGCCGGCTGATCGCGCCCGACGGCTTTCGCTATGAAGGCATGTGGAAAGAGGGCGAGATCGACGGCGAGGGCGTCGCGACCTATGCCAATGGCGATGTCTATACCGGCCATTTCGTGATGGGCAAGCGCCAGGGCGTGGGCGTGATGCGCTATGGTTCGGGCCAGGTCGCGGAAGGCGAATGGGACGACAACCGCCTGACACGGCCCGAGGGCGCCTCGGGCCAAAGCGTCGCGCCGCAGACCGCCGAGCCACCGCAAGAGCCGCCCGTCGATCCCGCCACCGATACGCGCGGCTGATGGCACCGCCGGCGCGCGTCAAGCTGGCCTCCCCCTTGGATCGCCTGATCGCGCTTTGCGAAACCGGCTGCGATCATGGCTGCCGCGGTCTGGGCGCTTTCGATCTGTCGCCGGTGCATGTGGCCAGTTTCCTGATCAACAGCCGCATGTTCGACGAAAACGCGGCTTTCGTCGTCGCGCGCAGCCTGCGGCGCCGCCGAACCGCATGAGAAGGCGGCTCGGCGGTGCCGCGCTGCGATCCATAAGCCGATGCCCAGCCCGTCTTACTTGCCCAAATATCCTGGGGGGAACGTCCTGCCGACCCCATCGAGGGGTCGTCAGGACGTGGGGGGCAAAGCCCCCCGGGTGCCCGCGAAACCCGGGATCACCCGATCAGCTTGCAGGCGTCGCTTTCCGGCCAATGCGCAAAGGGCAGGACGCGCCCGCCGCGCCGGCTTTCGGCCACGCGGTCCAGGTCCACCCGTGCCTTGACCCAGCCGGGGCGGTCCATCTCGCCCTCGGCCAGGATGCCGGTCTCGGGCCAGATCCCGTCCGAGGGGACGTAGATCGAGGCCCGGCCACGGTTCTCGTCGACCGCCGGATTCCAGTCGCAGGCCCCGACCGTGGGCGCATGGGCGACCACGCATTGGCTTTCAAGCGCCCGCGCCATGGACCCGATGCGGACGCGGTTGAAGCCCGCCACCGTGTCCGTGCACGAGGGCACCAGCAGCACCTCGACGCCGGCCTCGGCCAGCCGCCGCGCCAGAAGCGGGAATTCGCTGTCATAGCAGATCAGGATGCCCAGCCGGCCCACGGCGGTGTCGAAGACCCGCAGGCCGGGCGCGCCGGCGATGCTCCATTCGTCGCGCTCGATCCGGGTCATGATCTGCTTGTCCTGATGACCGATGCGCCCCTCGGGTCCGAACAGGACGGCGCGGTTATGGGGCCGCGCGCCGTCGTAATGCGGGGCCGACGCGGCCAGGATATGCAGCCCATGCGCGGCGGCCAGTTCGGCATGCAGGGCATCGCGCGCCTCGGCGTGGCGCGCCACCTCGCGCAGCGCGGCCTCGACTTCTCCGGCGACCTTCTTGCCACCCAGAGAGGCCAGTTCCATCGAGCCATATTCGGGAAAGATCAGCAGGTTGCAGTCCGACGCCGCCTCGACCCAGCGGGTCAGCTTGGCGCGATAGGCATCGAAGTCGTCGAACCAGTCCAGATTATAGGCAGCGGCGGCGATCTTGATTTCGCGTGTCACAGGGTCTTCATCCAGAATTGCAGCGGTTTCATGCTCGATTCCGGTGCATCCAGGTCCTTCCAGTCGAACTCAGCAACCACACCGGAAAGGGGCTCATAACCCCTTTTGCGCCAGAAGTCATCCAGCGGGCGATAATCGGCGGGGCGCAGCGGATGGCCTGCGGGGCGAACCACGCTGCAAAAGGCGCTGTAGCGCCGTCCCAGGGCACGCGCCTGCGCCTCGCGTCCGTCGAAAAACGCATGGCCCAGGCCCTGTCCGCGATAGCCGGGCAACAGCACCGATTCCGCGCAATAAAAGATCTGCTCCAGCGGTTCCGGCCGTCCGGCGAAAGCCGCGGCGAAATCCTGGGCGTGATACTCGATCGGGGCGCCGGTCGCGGCGCCGATCATGCGCGCGCCGTCCCAGGCCCCCACGACCACGGCGCCCGGCGCCTGATAGGCGCGCAGATATTCCCGCTCATAATCCAGGTTGCCATCGTAGAGATAGGGCCAGTCGCGAAACACCGCGATGCGCAGCGCCGCCAGGTCGTTCATTGCCGCCAGGACCGATTCTCCGGTCAGGACCCGCGTGCGGATCATGCCGAGACCTGCCGCACCCAGTCGGCCAGGTTGTAATAGGTGGTCAGCCGCGTGATCTTGCCGTCGCGAAGGGTGAAGAAGGCCCCGGCGGGCAGGACATAGGCTTGCCCCCTGGCCTCGGGCAGGCCCGCATCGGTCTTCAGATAGCTGCCATGCACGGTGAATTCGGCGGCGGCGCGGTCGCCCGCCTCATTGGCAAAGATGACCAGGTCGGCCAGGCGTTCGCGATAGCTCTCGCTCATATGGGCGTTGAAGGCCCGGAACGCCTCGATCCCGCGCCGGACCTGGCCTTCGTTGACATAATGTTCTAAATCCTCACTCAGATAGGTGAGCATCTCGTCAGTGCGGCCGGCGTTGAATGCCCGATAATAGGCGGCGATCAGGGCCTTGCTATCCATGGGAAAACCTTTCTGCTCTGCTTTTCGGCGAACCCGCGTCCGGCGTTCATCCCGGCCTTTCCATCTTGCGCCAATAATTTATACATAATGAGCATATATAATGGATTGCAGCGGCGGGAGAGGCTTTTGGTCAGTGACAAGCAGGGCGCAGGATCGCGACATGCCGCGCCGGTGCTGCCTGCGCAACCCGAATCGCCAGCCGGCGCGGATCTTCGTGTCGCCAAGGCGGGGCTGGCTGTCTTTGACGGCGATCTGCGCCTGTTGCGCCACGATGCGGTGTTCTTGCATCATTTCGCCGGGGACGCGCCGCTGATCCGGGGGCTTGGCCTGCGCCGGCTGCTTGAGAATGCGGGGCGGATCGCCGATCCTGAAGCTTGGCTTTCTGTGATGGTCCGGGGTGATGGCAGCCTGCTGCTGGACCAGCGCCCCGGCATCCTTCTGGGCTGGACCGCCCGGTTGAGCCCTGGCCAGGAGTTGGAGTGCCGCGTCTTCGAGATCGCCGGGCCGCCAAGCATGCCGGACCACCTCGCCCAAGATCTGGCGATTCGCGCCGAGCGCAGCCGGTTCGAACTGTTGGCACGGGTGCGGCACGACATCGCCGAACCGGCCGAGGCGCTGCGGGCTGCCCTTGGCGGGCTGGAGGATTCGGGGATCGGGCCGGCGCAGCGGCCGCATCTGCAAGCGGCCGAGCAGGCATTGGCCCGCCTTGCCCGTATCCATGACGAGGCCATGGAGCTTGCCCGCGACGCGGTGGGCGGCGCGCTGCCCGTGCAACAGGCATTCGACATCGTCGAGCTTGCCGTGGTGGTGCTTGAACGGATGCGCAATGAAGCGGCGGCCGTCAAGACGCGGCTGCGCCTGGTCCTTGATCCCTGCCTGCCACCGCAACGCCTGGGGGATGCGGGTTTCGTGCGCCAGGTGATGCTGGCCCTTCTGGTCAACGGCCTGCGCTTCGGCGACCGGGAAGAGGTCGTCCTGCATATTCATGACAGCCCCTCGGGCTGCGTGCTTCTGGTTCGCGACGGCGGGCAGGGCATCGCGCCCGAACAGGTGGACAGTGCCTTCCAGGATTTCGTCCGCCTGTCGGGCAGCGAGGAGTTCCCCGGCTTCGGCCTGGGCCTGCCGGTCGCGGCGCGGCTGGTCGCGGCCATGCGCGGCAAACTGTGGTATCACCGCGACGAGACCGGCTCGACCTTTGGGGTCGAACTGCCCTTTCCAGCCTTGGGCGAGGGCGCGGGACAGCCGCTGGCCGGGCGACGCCTGGCCTGTATCGGTTTTCCGCCGAGCCTGCGCCGGAACTGGCTGCGGCGGCTGACCGCGCTTGGGGCGCGGATCTGCCCGCCGGCGGCGGCCCCCGGCCCGGAACTGGTGCTGCTGCCCTCTGCCCTGGCCAATCCCGCGTCGAGGGTTCCGCAACTGACCGTGGACGAAACCGGCGGTCCGGCCGACCTTTCCGGCCCGGTGTCGCAGGCCGGGCTGGCGGCGGCGATCCTAGCGCGTCTGTAAAGACGCGGCGGATTTGCATTCGCGCGGCGGTGGTGTAGCCATGGCGGGAAAGCAGCAGGGAAAAGCCAGCATGTCCGCAAGGCAGATCGATTGTTTCAAGGCTTACGATGTCCGTGGCAGGCTCGGGATCGAACTGGATCAGGATGTGGCCTATCGGATCGGCCGCGCCTTCGCCCAGGCGCGGTCCGCGCGCGACGTGATCGTGGGACGCGACTGCCGCGAAAGCTCGCCCGCGCTGGCCCAGGCCCTGATCCGTGGCCTGACCGAGGGCGGCGCCCATGTCCGCGACCTGGGCCTTGCCGGCACCGAGGAGATGTATTTCGCCACCGCCCATTTCGGTGCGGATGGCGGGATCGAGGTCACGGCCTCGCATAATCCGATCGATTACAACGGCATGAAGCTGGTCGGCGCCGGCGCCGCGCCGCTGGACCCGGAGACCGAATTCGCGCAGTTGGCCGCGTTGGCCCAGGCGGGCGATTTCCGGCCCGCCAAGCTTGCCACGGCCCGCGATTTCCCCGAGGCCCGCGCCGCCTATGCCCGCGCCCTTGTCGATTTCGTGGATGTCGCCATGTTGAAGCCGATGACCGTGCTGGTCAATGCGGGCAATGGCACCGCCGGGCCGACCTTCGACGCCATCGCCGATGAGCTTGCGGCGCGCGGGGCGCCGATCCGGTTCATCCGCATCAACCATGACCCGGATTCCGGCTTTCCGAACGGTATCCCGAACCCGCTGCTGCCGGAAAACCAGCCCATGACCGCCGATGCGGTCCGCGCCCATGGCGCCGATCTGGGCGTGGCCTGGGACGGGGATTTCGACCGCTGTTTCTTCTTTGACGAGGCGGGCAATTTCATCCCCGGCGAATATATCGTGGGCCTGTTGGCGGCGGCCTTCCTGGAAAAGCATCCCGGCGAGCGGATCGTCCACGACCCCCGCGTGGTCCTGAACACCCGCGCCGTGATCGCCCAGGCCGGCGGCCAGGCGGTCCAGGCCCGCACCGGCCATGCCTTCGTCAAGAAGGCGATGCGCGAATCGGGCGCGATCTATGGCGGCGAGATGTCGGCGCATCATTATTTCCGCGATTTCGCCTTTGCCGATAGCGGCATGATTCCCTGGCTGTTGGTGGTCGAGCTTATCTCGCGCAAGGGCCAGCCCCTGGGGGCGCTGCTGCGCGAGCGCATGGCGGCCTTTCCTTCGTCGGGCGAGATCAATTTCCGCCTGACCGATCCCGACGCCGCCATCACCCGCGTGCTGGACGCGTTCCAGGCGCAGGCGATACGCCGCGACGACATGGACGGGATCAGCCTTGAGATGCCCGGCTGGCGCTTCAACCTGCGCCGCTCGAATACCGAGCCGGTGGTGCGCCTTAACGTCGAATCCGAGGCCGATCCCGAACTGGTGCGCGAAAAATCCGAACGGATCGGCCGGATCCTGACCGCCGGCCAGATCTGACCCGCCGCCGCTGTCGCCGCCGCTGTCACCGTCGTCCTCGCGGCTTCTAGGCCGCGAGACAGGGCGCGCCAGGCGGCAGCCTAGAACGCGTTGCGGGGCATGGGCAGGTCGCCCCGGTTATAGGGCTTCCAATCCTCGATCTCGGGATAGAATTGCCGGCGCCAGGCGCGGACGCGCGGGTTCATCCGCCGCCGCCACAGGGGAGGCACCATCGCCAGGAAGGTCATCGCCGGATAGCCCAGGGGCAGTTGCGGGGCCTCTTCCTGGGAATAGGTTTGCAGCAGGGGAAAGCGGCGGTCGGGCTTGTAATGGTGATCCGAGTGGCGTTGCAGGTTGATCAGCAGCCAGTTCGTCGCCGTATGCGAGGCGTTCCAGCTATGACGCGGCAGGACATGCTCATACCGGCCCCCGCCCAGATGCTTGCGGGTCAGGCCGTAATGCTCGACGTAATTCGTCAGCTCAAGCTGCCAGATGGCGATGAATGCCTGAAAGACGAACAGGCCCAGCCCCGCCCAGCCGCCAAACGCCAGCGCCAGGGCCAGCATCGCCAGTTGCAGCGCGCCGTAGCGCCAGAAGGGGTTGCGGCGGTCCCAGGGCTTGCGGCTGGCACGCGCCAGCCTGCGCGTCTCGGCCCGCCAGGCGCTGGCCGGGCAATCCGCCAGGACGCGCAGGAAAAAGCGGAAGAACCCCTCGTTATAGCGGGCCGAGACCGCATCCCTCGGCGTCGCCACCCAGGAGTGATGCACCAACAGGTGTTCGGTGCGGAAATGCGAATACAGCGTCGAGGCCAGCAGCAGGTCGCCCAGCCAGCGCTCGACCGGGTTCTTCTGGTGCAAAAGCTCATGCGCATAGACGATGCCGATGGTGCCCGAGGCGACACCGATGCCGAAGAACAGGCCCAGGCTCTCCCATCCCGACAATCCGCCGTGGCGCGCCCACCAGATGCCGCCAAGGATCATCGCCGCCTGGATCGGGAACCAGATCACGGTGATCGCGCGATACCAGAAAAGCTGGCCCTCGGGCGTCTCGGTATCGGGGTTTTCCTCGTTCAGGCCCAAGACCGAATCCAGCACCGTCATCAGATACCAGGCGTAAAGCGGCATCAGCAGGAACCAGGCGCCGCCGAAGCGGGCCGCGATCAGGAACAGCGGCACCATGCCCAGCGAAAGCCAGAAGGGCAGGGCGTCGATCAGGCGGGTGCGAAAGGCGCTTGAGGCGTCAGGCATGTCTCAACCATGGCGTGTTTGTTTCCGGCTGGCCAGCGCGGCATGGGGCCGCGGTTTGGGGCGCGCTGGTTCGGCATTGCTGCCTGGACGCGCCAGCGTCCAGACCTTGCGCATCAGTCCCGGCAGGGCGTCGGGGTTGAAGTCGCGCAAGGCCACCAGATTGCCGCGCTGCGGCGCCGTGGTCAACCGCCCCGTCATCACGGTCAGGTCAAGCGCGAAATGGGTGAAGACATGGCGCACCAGGCCCTGCTCGCGCCAATCCGCATCGGCGGGCGGCGGCTGGTCCGATCCGTCCCAGCCTGTCGAGGGAAAGGCCAGCGTGCCCCCCAGCAGACCCTTGCCGGGCCGGGTTTCGATCAGCACCGCATCGTCCTGAAAGCCGATCCAGACCACCCCCAGGCGCTGGGGCTTGGGCTTCTTCGCCAGCTTGCGCGGCAGTTCCGAGGCGATGCCCATGGCGCGGGCGCGGCAGCCGTCCGTCAGCGGGCAGATGCCGCAGGCGGGGCTGCGCGGGGTGCAGATGGTCGCGCCCAGATCCATCATCGCCTGCGCGAAATCTCCGGGACGCAGGCGGGGGGTCAGCGTCTCGGCCAGGGCCACAAGCGCGGGGCGGGCGGTGGGCAGCGGCGTCTCGACGGCGAACAGGCGCGAGACGACGCGCTCGACATTGCCGTCCACCACCGTTTCGGGCAGATCGAAGGCGATGGCGCTGATCGCGGCAGATGTATAGGGGCCGATGCCCGGCAGCGCCGCCAGTTCCGCGCGGGTCCGGGGAAAGCCGCCCCGCTCGGCCACGGCCCGCGCGCAGGCCAGAAGGTTGCGGGCGCGGGCGTAATAGCCAAGGCCCGCCCATTCGGCCATGACGGCGGCATCCTCGGCCAGGGCCAGATCGTCCACCGTCGGCCAAAGCCCGGTGAAGCGCAGGAAATAGGATTTCACCGCCGCCACGGTGGTCTGCTGCAACATCACCTCGGACAGCCAGACACGATAGGGGTCGGCCCGGCCCCCGCCCGGCGGCACCCGCCAGGGCAGGACGCGCGCGTGCCGATCATACCAGTCCAGAAGGCCGGTCGCGATCTCGTGCGTATTGGGGGCGCGGGAGTCACGCAATTTTCAGCCTCTTCTCTCTGGCGTCCGGGCGCGGCTCGGTCCAGACTGCCCGCCATATTAACCATATGGTCGCGGCATGGCCCGAATGAAACCCGAAACTGCCCCGCGCCGCCGCATGCGCGGTTTCGAGGCGGCGGCCCTGCTGGTCGCGCAGCGGGTCCGCTTGGTGGGCGAGGCGCGCGGCTTTGCCGTGGCGCGCCTGCTGACCCATTGGGAGGAAGTCGTCGGCCCCCAGATCGCCGCCCATACCAGGCCCGTCAGGGTCAGCCACGGCAAAAGCTTCGGCGCCACGCTGACGCTTCTGGTGCCGGGCGCGCGGGCGCCGATGATCACCATGCAGCTTGAACAGATCCGGGCCAAGGTGAATGCCTGCTATGGCTTCAACGCGGTGGCGCGGATCAGCCTGACCCAGACCGCGCCGACGGGGTTCGCCCAGGCCCAGGCGGGCTTTGCCGAGGCACAGGCCAGCTTCGCCGGCCCCAGCCCCGGCCCCGGCCGCGTGCCCGACCCCGCGCGGGCCGAGAGGGCCGAGGCCATCGCCCGCGATTTCGCCGACCCCCGGCTTTCCGCCGCCATGCGGCAGATGGCGCTGAACATCCTGTCCCGCCGGGACGCAAACGACCGAAAGGCCCATATATGACTTTCTCTCGCCGCTCTCTGGTCGCCGCCGCTGTGGCCGCGATGACCGCCGCCGCGATCTCTCCCGTCATGGCGCAAGAGGCGCAGACGACCCAGGGCCAAGCCGCCCCGGCCGAGACCATGCCCCAGGGCAAGGTGCTGCCCGACATCGTGCTGGGCCAGGAAGGCGCGCCGGTCACGGTGATCGAATATGCCAGCTTCACCTGTCCGCATTGCGCGGCCTTCCACGACGATAACCTGCCCAAGCTCAAGGCCGAATATATCGACAGCGGCAAGGTCAAGCTGATCCAGCGCGATGTCTATTTCGACGCCGTGGGGCTTTGGGCGGGGATCCTGGCGCGTTGCGGCGGGGATGAGAAATATTATCCCGTCTCGGACATGCTCTTTTCAGAGCAGAAGACCTGGCTGAATGCGAAAAGCGGTGACGAGATCGCGGCCAATCTGCGCAAGATCGGCGCCAAGGCCGGCATGACCCCCGAGCAGATGGATGCCTGCTGGGCCGACAAGCAGAAGGTCGCGGATCTGGTCACCACCTTCCAGAAGAATGCCACCGAGGACAAGATCGAAGGCACGCCGACTTTCATCATCCAGGGCGAGACCGTGCAGAACCAGCCCTGGGACGAGATGAAGAAGATCATCGACGCCAAGCTCGCCGAGGCGGCAAAGCAGGGATGACACCCCTTGCCGGCGTGAAGGTCGTCGAGCTTGCGCGCATCCTGGCCGGTCCTTGGGCCGGTCAGATCCTGGCCGATCTGGGCGCCGATGTGGTCAAGGTCGAGGCGCCCGAGGGCGACGATACCCGCCGCTGGGGGCCGCCCTTCATCGAGCATGAGGGCGAGCGGGCGGCGGCCTATTTCCACGCCGCCAATCGCGGCAAAAGCTCGGTCGTCGCCGATTTCCGCACGCCCGAGGGCCGGGAAAAGGTCCGTGACCTGATCCGTGGCGCCGATGTGGTGATCGAGAACTTCAAGGTCGGGGGCCTGGCGAAATACGGGCTGGATTATCCCTGCCTGGCCGCCCTGAACCCGCGCCTGATCTATTGCAGCGTGACCGGCTTTGGACAGACCGGGCCATATGCCCATCGCGCGGGCTATGACTATATCATACAGGGCATGTCCGGCCTGATGAGCGTGACCGGCGCCGCCGATGGCCAGCCGCAGAAGGTCGGCGTCGCGGTGGTGGACCTGCTGACCGGGGTTTACGCGGCCGTGGGCATCCTGGCCGCGCTGCATCAGCGGCAGGCGACGGGCCGGGGCCAGCATGTGGACATGGCGCTTTTCGACGTGGCGACGGCGGCGATGGCCAATCAGGCGATGAACTATCTGGCGACGGGCCGGGCGCCGCGGCGGCTGGGCAACGATCACCCGAACCTGGTGCCTTACGCGGTCTTCGACTGCGCCGATGGCTGGATCATCATCGCGACCGGAAATGACGCGCAATATCGCAGGCTGTGCGCGGTGCTGGGTCTGCCGGCCCTGGCGGATGCGCCCGCCTATGCGACGAATGCCGCCCGCGTCGCCCATCGCGAGGCGCTGACGGCGGCGCTTAGCGCCGTCACCGTCACCTGGAAGCGGGATGCGCTTCTGGCCGCGCTTGAGGGGCAGGGCGTGCCAGCCGGTCCGATCAACGATCTGGCGGATGTCTTCGCCGATCCCCAGATCGTGGCGCGGGGCTTGCGGATCGCGCCGCAGGGCGTGCCGGGCGTGCGCCTGCCGATCCTGTTCTCGGCTGCCGATCTGGCGTTGGACCGCGCCTCTCCCCGCCTGGGCGAGGGCGACGGTTAAAGCCCCAGCTAAAGCCCCAGCTAAAGCCCCAGCGCCGTCAGGCTGTCGTCCAACGCGGCCGCATCCTCAAGCTCCAGCCGCACCGGCAGGGTCAGCACCTTGGGCCGGAAGCCGCGCGGCAGGCGTGCCGCGTCCTTTTCTGTGGTGACAAGCTGGGCCTGGGCCAGCCGCGCCTCGGTCTCAAGCCGGGTCAGCAGGGCGGGAGTGAAGGGCTGGTGATCCTCCAGCGCCTCGGCCCGCGCGATCCGGGCGCCAAGGCCCCGCAGCGTGTCAAAGAACTTCTCGGGATGGCCGATCCCGGCAAAGGCCAGCACGCGCAGGTCCTGCCAGTCCATGCCCGTGCGCAGCGGCATCAGCGCGCCCCGCAGATGCGGCGGGCGGGGACGGGCGCCCCAGTCGCGGGCGAAAGCGGCCTGTGCCGGGGGCGGGCCGATCGACAGCAGCAGACCGGCCCGCGCCAGCCCCTGCTCGGCCGGCTCGCGCAGCGGTCCCGCCGGCAGGCAAAGCCCGTTGCCGAAGCCCTTCGCCGCATCGACCACCACCAGCGACAGGTCATGCGCCAGGCCGGGGTCCTGAAACCCGTCATCCAACAGGATCGCGCCGGCGCCGGCCTCGATCGCGGCCCTGGCCCCCGCCACCCGGTCGTCCGAGACCCAGACCGGAGCGAAGGCCGCCATCAGCAGCGGCTCGTCGCCGACCTGCGCGGCCTCGTGACGCGCCTCGTTTACCCGCAAAGGCCCCTTTTCGCTGCCGCCATACCCGCGTGAGACGATATGCACCGCGACCCCGCGCCGGATCAGGCGCTGCGCCAGCATGATCGTGCTGGGGGTCTTGCCGGTGCCGCCCGCATTCACGTTGCCGACGCAGATCACCGGCACGGGCAGGCGCGCGCGCTTGCCCCCGGCCAGCCGCCGTGCCGTGGCCGAGGCGTAAAGCGCGCCCAGGGGCGCCAGAAGCCGCGCCTTCAGGCCGGGGGGCTGATACCAGAAGCGGGGGGCCTGACGGATGTTCACGGGCTTTCCTCCATCGCCTGGATCAGCGCATCGGCGATGCGGCGCAGGACCGCCGCGCCGCCGGTGCTGACCGACCAGGCATTGCCCGCCAGGATCGCGGCCTGATCCGGGGCGGTCAGGTCGGCGATGGCGCGGGCCAATGTCTCGGGGTCCGTGACCAGCCGTGCCGCCGAGGCGCCGTCCAACTGCACCCATTCCGCCCCGTAAGGCCCCGGCTGCGGACCGTGGATGATGGCCGAGCCAAGGGCCGCCGGTTCGAACGGATGGCGCGGCGCCAGCCCCGGACCGGGCAGCAGCGTGCCGCCCATGAAGCAGACGGGCGCCAGGCGATACCACAGCCCCATCTCATAGGGGTCGTCCGCGATCAGGATATGGTCGTCCGGCTCGGGGTCCTCGTCCTCGGCGCGCAGCACGGCGGCCAGGCCAAGCTTTTCGGTCTCGGCGCGGATCTCGGGCAGCAATGCCTCGGGCAGACCCGCCAGGATCAGCAGGGCGCGGTGATTGTGGTGCAGCATCGCCTGATGCGCGGCCAGCAGGGCCTGGGCCTCGGGCAGGCTGGGACAGGCCGCCAGCCAGACATGGCGGCCGCGCAGGATCTGGGCCAGCGCGGCGCGCTCGGCCTCGTTCACGGGCAGGGGCGGCAGGGTTTCGGTGACGGGGCCGATGACCTCGATCCGGGCGGGAGCGGCGCCCAGTTGCCGGGCGGTGGCGGCGGCGGTCGCATCCGGTGCCAGGATACGACCGATCCGCGAAATCAGCCCGCGATTGATCGCCCCCCGCCACGAGCCGGCGCGGCTATAGGCGACCAGCCGCGTCTCGCAAAGCAGGATCGGCAGTCGGGCATCGGCGCATTCGGTGATCAGCGCGGCGGGCAACTGGTCGCCCAGCAGCAGCAACGCCCGAGGCTTCAGCACCTGCATCGCCTCGCGGACGGTGGCGCTGTCGCGCATCGGCGGCAGGGTAACGGTGCGCAGGCCCGGCGTCAGCATGCCTTTGTCGGGCGGCGAGCCGGTAAAGGCAAAGCGCAGGTTCGCGCGCCGCGACAGAAGCGCCCTGATGATCGCCAGCACGGGCGGCGGATCGTCCGCCCGCTCCGACAGATGCATCAGGATCAGCGGCCCGTCTCCGGGCGGCGGCTGGATCCGGGGCGGCGAGGCAGGGCCAAGCCCCGAGCGCCGCCGCAGATGCAGCCAAAGCGCCAGCGAGGCCGTGGTCTGTCCCGCCAGGGCCATGGCGGAGCTTAGCCGCCCAGTTCCTCGGTCGGGCTTCCCACGCGTTCCTCATCGCGCAGCCGGTGCAGGTGGGCGATGAAATAGCGGGTATGGGCGCTGTCCACGGTGCGCTGCGCCTCGGCTTTCCAGGCGGCGAAGGCGCTGGCATAATCGGGATAGATTCCCACGATATGGATCTGGCTGGTGTCGCGGAACTCGCTGCGGGTGGGGTCGACAAGCTCGCCGCCGAAGACGAGGTGAAGGCGCTGGGCCATTCCATTCTCCTGCATTCTCAATCGAGGGGAAATTAGCCGAGCGACCGCGCGGAACCAAGCGGATTCAGACCTGTGCCTGTCCTTTCCGCATCGCGGCATCGGGACCGGATTGCTGGGGCCTGATTGGTGCGGGTGGAGGGACTTGAACCCTCAAGCCATAGGCGGGGCATTTTAAGTGCCCTGTGTATACCGTTCCACCACACCCGCAACTGGCGACCCAAAATCACAAGGATCATGAATGATCAACACCATCAAGACCAAACGGCACATTCTTCCGCTCTTCTTCATCGCCCTTCAGGTGCTTCGTCGTCGGGAGAGGGTCCGCAGTTCGTCCGACTTCATCTCGTGGATGGACCCGGAACTCGATGGCTGACGCGATCGGAAGGTTCAGGCGAAACTGGTTGGCCGAAGATTTCGTCCGCGGGATCGAATACGGAGCCTCCTTCCGTGTAGATGACAGAGAGAGGCAGTCTCGGTCATCCCATCATAGGTGCCGCTTCCCGGTCGTGGAGAGGTTTTGCCGCAAAGGACCCGCTTGCCGCATCATTGGCGAAGGACAGGCGCGAACCTTGAAGGATCGGCGCCGCTTTTGCGCGTGGCTCAGCGGATGGGATCGGCCTGATCGCTCCATTTCCCGTCCGCCAACTTCCCCGTCCGGGGCAGGCGGAACTGAACGCAGGTGGTGGTAAGGATGGTTTTATTCCCCATGCGTCAACCGTTCCACCACGCCCGCGCCGCGCTCTGGCTGGCGGCGGGGCGGGGCAAGAGCCGGGGCTATTGCCGGATGCCCTTGAAGCGGTCCTGCCATGCGTCGCGGCTTTCGTCGCTGATCTTGGCAAACAGCACGCCCGGGACCGTGAAGGCATGGCCGGCGGGCAGGGCCTGCAAGGCGGCGCCGGGGTCGGTTGGCCAATCGCGATCCTGGGCTTGCATCGCATCCAGCATGGTCTCGGCGGCGAAGGGGATGAAGGGGGCCGAAAGGACCGCATAGAGCCGAATCAGGTTCAGCCCCAGCCGGACCTGCATCGCGGCCTTTTCCGGGTCGGTCTTGAAGGTGGTCCAGGGGGCGGCGGATTGCAGGTATTCGTTGCCCAGGACCCAGATCGCGCGCAGTTCGGCGGCGGATTTGCGGATCTCCATATGGTCCATGAAACCCTCATAGGCGCGGATGCGGGCGGTCAGTGCCTGGGTCAGGGCCTCCTCCTCGGGGCCGTAGCTGCCGCCTTCGGGAAGCGTCTCTCCGAACTTGCTGCGGCAGAACTTGGTGATGCGGCTGACGAAATTGCCCAGAACATCGGCCAGGTCCTTGTTCACCGATTGCTGGAAATTGTCCCAGGTGAATTCGCTGTCGCCGGATTCGGGCGCGTGGGACAGAAGCCACCAGCGCCAGTAATCGGCGGGCAGGATCGAAAGCGCCTGGTCCATGAACACGCCGCGCCCCTGCGAGGTCGAGAACTGGCCGCCGTCATAAGTCAGGTAGTTGAAGGACTTGATGTAATCGACCAGCTTCCAGGGCTCGCCCGAGCCGATGATCGTGGCGGGGAAGGACAGGGTGTGGAAGGGCACGTTGTCCTTGCCCATGAACTGGGTATAGGTCACATCGCCCGCGCCTTCGTCCAGGCGCCACCAGCGGCGCCAGGCGCTGTCGGGCAGGCCGGCCTTGTCGGTGCCCTCGGCGGTGCCGGCGATATATTCGATGGGCGCGTCGAACCAGACATAGAAGACCTTGCCCTCCATTCCCGGCCAAGGCTGATCGCCTTTCCTGACCGGGATGCCCCAGTCCAGATCGCGGGTGATGCCCCGGTCCTGCAACCCGTCGCCGTCGTTCAGCCATTTCTTCGCGATCGAGGTGGTCAGGATCGGCCAGTCGGTCTTGCTGTCGATCCAGGCGGCGATCCGGTCCTTCAGCGCGCGCTGGCGCAGATACAGATGCTTGGTCCTGCGCACTTCGAGGTTCGTCGAGCCGCTGATCGCCGAGCGCGGCTCGATCAGGTCGGTCGGGTCGAGCTGCTTGGTGCAGTTCTCGCATTGATCGCCCCGTGCCTTGTCGTAGCCGCAATTGGGGCAGGTGCCCTCGATATAGCGGTCGGGCAGGAAACGGGCGTCGTCGATGGAATAGACCTGGCTTTCCTCGACCTCGGAGATCCAGCCGTTCTCGTCCAGCCTGCCCGCGAAATGCTGGGTCAGGATGTGGTTGCGTTCCGAGGAGGAGCGCCCGAAATGGTCGAAGGACAGGCCGAAATCGCGGGCGATTCCGGCTTGGATGTCATGCATTTCGGCGCAGTAGACCGGGACCGGCTGGCCCGCCTTCTTGGCCGCGAGTTCGGCCGGGGTGCCATGTTCGTCCGTGGCGCAGACGAACATCACCTCATGTCCTCGCTGGCGCAGGTAGCGGGCGTAGAGGTCCGCCGGAAGCTGAGAGCCGACGAGATTGCCGAGGTGCTTGATCCCGTTGATATAGGGGATCGCCGAGGTGATGAGATGCCGGGCCATGATGCGTCCTTCGTGATCGGGGCCATCTCTAGCCGCGATGGCGCGGCTTGGAAAGTGCGTGATCCGCGCCGTCCCCAAGGGCTTTGCCGGGGCGGGACGCGATGGGGATTGGGAATGCGGCGCTAAAATTCCAGGATTTTCGGGGAAGGGGTCGGTTCCGGTCGCCCAGAGCCGTGCCTTGCCCCTATGCGAGGCGCGCATCGCTGAAGGGGGCGAGCCGCTTTGCGTTAAGGTGTGGTGCGTGCGGAGTGCCGGGGGGCTTTGCCCCCCACGCCTGACGGCCTCCTCAATGGAGGCCGTCAGGCGTTCCCCCCAGGATATCTGCGCAAGGAAGACATCAGGGCGTCGGTCGGGGATGGGCGAGGGCGAGGGCAAGAAGATCGGAGACGCCTCGGCTGAGCGGCAGCGCTTCCTCGGGGGGCGGATTCAGGATGCGTGACTGCGTAAACCAGGCCGCGTCCTGTGCGTCGTCGGCCGCCCTCGGTTCGCCCGCCTGATAGTCGCAAAGCACCGCCGCCAGCAGGAAATGGAAGCGCAGGGTGCCGTCCGGATCGTGGGCGATCATGTCGATATTGTCGAGATAGGCGCGGGGATGGGCGGTCACGCCGGTTTCTTCGAGAAGCTCGCGGGCGGCTGCGGCGAGCGCGGTTTCGCCCGGTTCGACATGCCCGCCCGGAAAGCCCCACAGCCCGGCATCGGGCGGGTTGCGCCGCCGCACCAGCAGCACCTGATCACCGCGAAGCGTGACCGCCAGCGCAGCCAGCCGGGGAAAATGCCGCCGAGCTTCTTGCGGCGGCGTTTGGCCGAGGGGCGGCGCGGCGGGCATGGGCGCGGTGCCCGTCAGCGGCGGCGGTCGCGGCGCGAACTCATCGGCTGGAACGCCACGCCGACATGCGCCTCGCAATAGGGTTTGCCGGGGGCCGAGGGCAGGCCGCAGAACCAGAACTTGTCCGTCGCCGGATCGCCGATGGGCCATTTGCAGGTCCGCTCGGTCAGTTCCATCAGCGTCAGCTTCCGGGCACGCTTCTCGACCTCGCGGACCGAGGCCAGCGCCTCGGGGCTGATCTCATTGGCCGAGGGTTGGGGCGGTAGTGGCTGGCCTGCCGGCACGATGGGACGGCGGTTGAAATTGACCGCCGGCTGGGCCGATGCCGCGGCCGGTTCGGGCTGCGGCTCGGCTGCCGGTTGGGCGGCGGGCTGGGGCGCGGGTTCGGGTTCGGGTTCCGGCTGCGGTTCGGGTGTCGCGGGGGCCGCCGCCGCCGCCGGCTGGGGGGCGGGCTTGGCCTCGGGGGCGGGCGCGGCGGGGGCCGGCTCGGCCCCTTCCTCGGCGCGGTTCGAGAGGCCCAGGCGATGGACCTTGCCGATCACCGCATTGCGCGTCACGCCGCCCAGTTCCTTGGCGATCTGGCTGGCCGACTGGCCTTCGGCCCACATGCGTTTCAGCGTCTCGACGCGCTCGTCGGTCCAGGACATGGTTTGCCTTTCCTGCACCGGTTCCGGCCCGGTGCCTTTGTGTTCGTGGCTTCAAATCTGTTCACGGCTTCAATTCCGCGCGGACCGGCCTTAGAACCGGGGCCCGGAAAACCGGCGATAGCCAGATTTAGCCGGCCGGACCCGCAAATTCAAGGAGCGCCGATGCGACCCAGCCCTCTCCTGCCCCCCGCCGGTTGCCGCCAGATGGGCGTGCGCCGCTTTGGCCGGGTGAATTGGCTAGGACTCTATACCCTGTCGCGGCGCGAGATCATGCGCTTCCTGAACGTCTGGCAGCAGACGATCTTTGCGCCGCTGATGACCTCGGCCCTGTTCGTGACAGTCTTTGCCCTGGCCCTGGGCCAGCATCGGGGCGAGGTGATGGGCCTGCCCTATCTGGCTTTCCTTGGCCCCGGCATCCTGATGATGACGGTGATCCAGAACGCCTTCGCCAACAGTTCATCCAGCATCATCTCGGCCAAGATGCAGGGCAATATCGTCGATACGCTGATGCCGCCCCTGTCGGCGGCCGAGATTTTGGCCGGCTATCTGATCGGTGCCGTCGCGCGGGCGCTGATCGTGGCGGCGGCGATCGCGCTTGGCATGGCGCTGGTGATCGGACAGGGGGTCGCGCATCCCCTTTCGGCGCTGGCCTTCGTGGTGCTGGGCGCGTTGCTGATGGGCGGGCTTGGCCTTCTGGCCGGGATCGCGGCGCAGAAATTCGACCAGATGGCGGTGATCTCGAACTTCATCGTGACGCCGCTTTCCTTTCTGTCCGGCACCTTCTATTCGGTTCAGGCGCTGCCCCAGCCATTCCGGGCGCTGGCGCATTGGAACCCGATCTTCTATCTGATCGACGGGGCGCGCTATGGCATGGCCGGGGTCTCGGACGCGCCGGTGTGGCGGGGCTTGCTGGTTTGCGGCCTGGCCGTGGTCCTGGTCCTGGGCATCGCCTGGCGCTGGCTTTCCACCGGCTATCGGATGAAGCCCTGAAAGCCGTTGCGCGGCCCGGAATTCCGCGCTATGCGAGAGGCATGATCGCCCGGACCGCCCGTATCGCCCGTCCCCGACGTTGATTTTTCGACGTTCGATCCCGCCTGCCCTTTCCCTATTCCTGTCGCCGCCCCGTTCCGGGGCTTCGCCCGCAAGAGGACAATTCCATGATTCCGCACGTCCTGCCGACCTATAACCGCACCTCTTTCGCTTTCGCGCGCGGCGAAGGCGCCTGGGCCATCGCCACGGACGGCACCCGATACCTGGACCTGGGCGCGGGAATCGCGGTGAACGCCCTGGGCCACGCCAATCCCGAACTGGTGGCGGCGCTGACCGAGCAGGCGGGCAAGATCTGGCATGTCTCGAACCTTTACCAGATCCCCGAGCAGGAGCGGCTGGCCGATCTTCTGGTCGCCCATACCTTTGCCGATACCGCCTTCATCACCAATTCCGGCACCGAGGCCGCGGAGCTCGCGATCAAGATGGCCCGCAAATACTGGTATGAGAAGGGCGAGGACCGGATCGAGATACTGACCTTCGAGGGTGCCTTCCATGGCCGCTCGACCGGGGCCATCGCGGCTTCGGGGGCCGAGAAGATGGTCAAGGGCTTCGGCCCCTTGATGCCCGGTTTCCGGCAGTTGCCATGGGGCGACATGACCGCGCTGGAGGCGGCGATTTCCCAGACGACCGCCGCCGTCATGCTGGAGCCGATCCAGGGCGAGGGCGGGATCCGGCCGCTTGCCGACGCCGATCTGAGGCGGGTGCGCGAGCTTTGCGACCGGACCGGGGCACTGCTGGTCCTTGACGAGGTGCAATGCGGCATGGGCCGGACGGGGCGGCTTTTCGCACATGAATGGGCCGGGATCGCGCCAGACATCATGATGGTCGCCAAGGGCATCGGCGGCGGCTTTCCGCTGGGCGCGGTGCTGGCCACCGAGCAGGCCGCCTCGGGCATGGCCGCGGGCACGCATGGTTCGACCTATGGCGGCAATCCGCTGGCCTGCGCGGTGGGCGCGCGGGTGATGGAGATCGTCTCGGCCCCCGAATTCCTGGCCGAGGTCAACCGCAAGGCCGCGCTGTTGCGCCAGAAGCTGGAAGGGCTGGTCGCCGCCCATCCCGATGTCTTCGAGGGCGTGCGCGGGCAGGGGCTGATGCTGGGGCTGCAATGCAAGCCGGCCCCGGCCGAACTGGTCAAGGCGGGCTATGACGAGCGGATCCTGACCGTGCCCGCCGCCGACAATGCGTTGCGCCTGCTGCCGCCGCTGAACATCACCGATGACGAGATCGCGGAGGCGGTGGCCCGGCTGGATCGCGCCGCCAGCCGGCTGGATGGATAGGCTCGGCGTTTCTCGGCTCGGCCGTGACGACCTTCCCATGCCGGAAGTGCCGGATCCGGCGGCGCATGGCCTGCCCGCGCGGACAATGACCTGGCCCCGATGAGGCCGCGCAGATCCCCGGCCTGATCGGGGCATGACCCTTGACCTTGTGCCGGCAAAGCGGCTTGCTGGCCGGAGCCTTCCGAAAGACGATAGGACGATGAACAGCTTTCTTGACATCCATACTACCGACAAGGCCGATCTGCGCGGCATGATCGACGCCGCGCGCCGGATGAAGGATGCGCGCGCCGGCCAGCCCAAGGGGGCGGCCGATGCCGAGCAGCCGCTGAAGAACCGCATGGTGGCGCTGATCTTCGAGAAGCCCTCGACCCGCACCCGCGTCAGCTTCGACCTGGGCGTGCGCCAGATGGGCGGCCAGACCATGGTGCTCTCGGGCAAGGAGATGCAGCTTGGCCATGGCGAGACCATCGCCGACACCGCCCGCGTGCTGTCGCGCTATGTGGACCTGATCATGATCCGCACCTTCGAAGAGGCGACGCTTCTGGAGATGGCGGAACATGCCAGCGTGCCGGTGATCAACGGGCTGACGAACCGGACCCATCCCTGCCAGATCATGGCCGATGTGATGACCTTCGAGGAACATCGCGGCCCCATCGCTGGGCGCAAGGTGGTCTGGTCGGGGGATGGCAACAATGTCTGCGTCTCGATGATCCATGCGGCGGGGCAGTTCGGCTATGACTTCACCTTCACCGGTCCTTCGACCCTGGACCCCGAGCGCGAGGCGCTGGATTTCGCCCGCGCGCAAGGGGTGCAGGCGGTGATCGAGCGCGACCCGGCGAAGGCGGTGCGGGGCGCGGATCTGGTGGTGACGGATACCTGGGTCTCGATGCATGATCCCCAATCGGCGCGCGAGCGGCGGCACAACCAGCTTCGCGGCTATCAGGTCAACGAGGCGCTGATGGCGCGGGCCAAGCCCGATGCGCTGTTCATGCATTGCCTGCCGGCGCATCGCGACGACGAGGTGACGAGCGCGGTGATGGACGGGCCGAACTCGGTCATCTTCGACGAGGCCGAGAACCGGCTGCATGCGCAAAAGGCCGTCATGCGCTGGTGTCTGGGCGTCTAGGTCCGCGATATGAGGGTTGCTTGATGGTGTCCGGCGGGGCTTGGTCCGCGTTCGGGCAGTCCCCTCGCCGAAATCGCGCGCCTTGCTTGCGACATCCCGGATCGCGGGAAAGCCCTTTTACCGCGTCGGAACAGGCTCATCGCCGGAATAGTCGTAAAAGCCGCGCCCGGTCTTGCGGCCCAGCCACCCGGCCTCGACATATTTCACCAGCAGCGGGCAGGGCCGGTATTTCGTGTCGGCCAACCCGTCATGCAGCACGTTCATGATCGCAAGGCAGGTGTCCAACCCGATGAAATCCGCCAGTTCCAGCGGTCCCATGGGATGGTTCGCGCCCAGTTTCATCGATTCGTCGATGGATTTGACCGAGCCGACGCCTTCGTAAAGCGTATAGACCGCCTCGTTGATCATCGGGATCAGGATGCGATTGACGATGAAGGCGGGGAAGTCCTCGGCGCTGGCGGCGGTCTTGCCGATCCTCTCGACCACGCCGACCAGTTCCTGGAACACGCCCTCGTCGGTGGCGATGCCCCGGATCAGTTCGACCAGTTGCATCACCGGCACGGGGTTCATGAAATGCACGCCCAGGAAGCGGCCGGGGCGGTCGGTGCGGCTGGCGAGCCGGGTGATCGAGATCGAGGAGGTGTTCGAAGCCAGGATCGTCTCGGGCTTCAGATGGGGTAGCAGATCCTCGAAAATGGCGTGCTTGACGGCTTCGCGTTCGGTCGCGGCCTCGATCACCAGATCGCACTGGCCCAGTTCGGCAAGCTGCGGTGTCGTCAGGATGCGCTTCAAGGTGGCGTCGCGGTTCTCGGCCGAGATCTTGCCGCGGCTGACCTGACGGTCCAGGTTCTTCTCGATCAGGGCCAGGGCCTTGTCCAGCGCCTCGCGCGAGATATCGGTCATCAGCACGTCATAACCCGCCAGCGCGAAGACATGCGCGATGCCATTGCCCATCTGGCCGGCCCCGATCACGCCCACCGATTGAATCGTCATGGTCCTACCTCTTTCTGCGCCCCGCAGGACGATAGGCGCAAGCGACGGGGGCGTTCAATCGGAAAACCGCTCCCGATGGGGAGCGGCCTGTTTCAAGGGCCGGGGGCTTTGCCCCCACGATTTGCCTGCCCCTCAATGGGGCAGGCAAACCGTTCCCCCAGGATATTTGGCAAGGAAGAAGGCGCTTAGAGTTTTCCGGTGAGTTCGGGGACAGTTGTGAAGAGGTCTCCGACCAGGCCGTAATCGGCGATCTGGAAGATGGGGGCCTCTTCGTCCTTGTTGATGGCGACGATGACCTTCGAATCCTTCATCCCCGCCAGGTGCTGGATCGCGCCGGAAATCCCCACCGCGACGTAAAGCTCGGGCGCGACCACCTTGCCGGTCTGCCCGACCTGCCAGTCGTTCGGCGCATAGCCCGAATCGACCGCCGCGCGCGAGGCGCCCACCGCCGCGCCCAGCTTGTCGGCCAGTGCCTCGATGATCGCGAAGCTTTCCTTCGAGCCCAGGCCGCGACCGCCCGAGACCACGCGCTTGGCCGAGGTCAGCTCGGGCCGATCCGATTGGGCCACCTCGTCCGAGACCCAGCTCGACAGGCCCGGATCCTCGGCCGGCGCCGCGTCCGAAACCGGGGCCGCGCCGCCGATCCCCGCCGCCTCGAAGCTTGCCGTGCGCAGCGTGAAGACCTTTTTCGCGTCGCGCGATTTCACCGTCTGGATCGCGTTGCCGGCATAGATCGGACGCTCGAACGTGTCGGCGTCGATCACCGCCGAGACATCCGACAGCACCATCACGTCCAGAAGCGCCGCGACGCGGGGCAGGATGTTCTTGGCATCCGTCGTCGCCGGCGCCGCGATATGGCTGTAATCGCCCGCCAGCGCCACGATCAGCGCCGCCGTCGGCTCGGCCAGGCGATGGCCGTAGAGCGGGCTTTGCGCCACCAGCACCTTCGAGACGCTCGCGATCTTGGCCGCCTCGGCTGCCGCCGCCACCGCCGAGGCCCCGGCGCAAAGCACGGTCACATCGCCCAGGCCCTTGACGGCATTGACGGCTTTCGCGGTCGCATCGACGTTCAGCGCGCCGTCGGCGACCTCACCCAGGATCAGAACGGCCATCAGATCACCCCCGCTTCTTTCAGTTTTCCGACCAGTTCATCGACGGAGCCCACCTTGATCCCGGCCTTGCGTCCTTCGGGTTCGCGCACCGAGACGACCTCCAGGCGCGGGGTCACGTCGACGCCGTAATCCGCCGGGGTCTTTTCCTCCAGGGGCTTCTTCTTGGCCTTCATGATGTTCGGAAGGCTGGCATAGCGCGGCTCATTGAGCCGCAGGTCGGCGGTGACGACCGCGGGCAGCGCGACCTCGATGGTCTGCAAGCCGCCGTCGACCTCGCGGGTGACGCGGGCCTTGGATCCGTCGATCTCGACCTTCGAGGCGAAGGCCGCCTGGCCCCAGCCCAGCAGCGCCGCCAGCATCTGGCCGGTGGCGTTCATGTCGTTGTCGATGGCCTGCTTGCCGGCGATGACCAGCCCGGCCCCCTCGGCCCTGGCCACGGCGGCGAGGATCTTCGCCACCGCCAGCGGCTCGATATCGGTCTGCACGTCGTCGGCCGCGATGACCAGGATCGCCCGGTCCGCCCCCATGGCCAGCGCCGTGCGCAGCGTTTCCTGCGCCTGCTTCACGCCGATCGAGACCGCGATCACCTCCGAGGCCACGCCCTTTTCCTTCAGCCGGATCGCCTCTTCGACCGCGATCTCGTCGAACGGGTTCATCGACATCTTCACATTCGCAAGATCGACACCACTGCCGTCCGCCTTCACGCGGGCCTTCACGTTGTAGTCGATCACGCGCTTCACGGGCACGAGGAGCTTCATAAACCTCTTCCTTTTGGTTTGCGTCACCTGGTCGCGCAATGTGTTAGCGGGGCGTTGGCGCCAATGACAGAGAAAAAGCGACAGGATTGCGTCGTTAAGCGACGATCCATGCCTGTTGCTGCTAACGGCTGGCGCCCGGCACCCAGAGGATGTCCCGCGCGCCGTTTTCATTGGCGATCCGGCCCGCGACGAAAAGCCAGTCCGAGAGTCGGTTCAGATAGCGGATCGCGGCGGGATTGGCGTCCTGAGCGGCTGCCAGCGCCACCGCCGCGCGCTCGGCCCGCCGCGCCACGGTGCGCGCCAGGTGCAGATGCGCGGCAAGCGCGGTGCCGCCGGGCAGAATGAAGCTGCGCAGGGGCGCCAGCCCCTGGTTCATGGCGTCGATCTCGGCCTCCAGACGAAGGGTCTGGCTGTCGATGATGCGCAGCACCGGATAGGGCGCCTGGGCATCCTCTTGCATGCGCGGCCGCGACAGGTCCGCGCCAAGGTCGAAAAGATCGTTCTGGATCACCGCGATGCGCTCGGCCAGCGCCCCTTCGGCATGCAGTCGCGCCAGGCCCAGCGTGGCGTTCAGCTCATCCACGTTGCCGTATGCCTCGACCCGCAGCGAATCCTTCGGCACCCGCTCGCCGTTCGAAAGCGCGGTTTCGCCCTGGTCGCCGGTGCGGGTATAGATGCGGTTCAGGACGACCATCAGCGGCTCCTTGCCCAAAGATAGATCAGGAAGACGGCGATGGCGACGGCCTGGGCGATGATGCGCCAGCGCATCATCCGGTTGCCATGCCTGCGGTTGAACTCGCCCCCTTTGGCGAAGCCGCCGATGCCGGTGGCCAGGATCGCGACCACGGCCAGGCAGCAAAGCGCCAGCAGATAGAACAGCGGATCGTTTCGCATCATGGCCCCTTCCGGCGCGAAGCCTAGCTGCGCCGCGCGAGCCAGTCCAGAGCGCGCGAGGGCAGGATGCGCCGTGCCGCGCCCGAAAGATAAGTCGGTGTCGTGACGTAATAGCGCGGCCTGGGGTTCGGGGCGTCCAGCGCCTGGGCGATGCGCAGGCTGACGGCGCGGGGCGGCAGTTCGAAACGGTGCTTCCTTGCCTCCGGCTCATAGAGTCGTTTCAGCAGGGTGCGGCGATATTGTTCGGCGCGGGGGCTGGCCTGCCAGTCGATCCAGGTCTCGAAATGCGGGACCGAGTTCAGGCGGATCTTCGTGCTGATCGGGCCGGGCTCGATCAGCACGAATCTGACCTTCGTGTCGGCCATCTCGGCGCGCAGCACGTCGGTCAGCCCCTCCAGCGCGAATTTCGTCGCCACATAGGCGCCGCGCCAGGGGATGCCGACCAGGCCCAGCACGGAACTGATATTCACCACCCGGCCCCCCTGCGCGCGGAAATGCGGGATCAGGCGCGTGGTCAGATCGTGGGTGCCGAACAGGTTAGCCTCGAAGATGGCGCGGAGCGCGCCGCGCGGCAGATCCTCGGCCGCGCCGGGAATGGCGAAGGCTGCGTTGTTGACCAGCGCGGTCACACCCTGCGCGGCGGCGGCTTCGGCGCAGCGGGCCACGCTGTCCTCATCTGCCAGTTCCAGATGCAGGGGCTGGAACCCTTCGGTCCGCCGTGCGTCCAGATCCTCGGGGCGGCGGCAGGTGGGGATCACCCGCCAGCCGCGATCCCGCAGGAAATGCGCGGCATCAAGGCCGATGCCCGAGGAGCAGCCGGTGATCAGGACGGTCTTCATGCGCGCCTCCGTTTGGCGCGGTTCTGCGACAGTCCCGCCGCTCGCGCAAGACGCGCATTTCCGGCTGGACCGGCGCGGTGCCTGCGCCTATTTGTCAGCCATGTCCGACGATCCGAATATCCCCGATCAGACCAGCACCGAACCGCTGTCGCGCGCCATCGGCGAGCGTTACCTGACCTATGCGCTGTCCACGATCATGCATCGCGCGCTGCCCGACGCCCGCGACGGGCTGAAGCCGGTGCATCGCCGCATCCTTTACGCGATGCGCGAATTGCGGCTGTCGCCCACCGGGGCCTTTCGCAAATCGGCCAAGATCACCGGCGACGTGATGGGCAACTATCACCCGCATGGCGACGCCGCGATCTATGACGCCATGGCGCGCCTGGCCCAGCCCTTCGCCATGCGCTATCCGCTGGTGGACGGGCAGGGGAATTTCGGCAATATCGACGGCGACAACCCCGCCGCCAGCCGCTACACCGAGGCCCGGCTGACCGCGAGCGCCGAGGCGCTGATGGAGGGGCTGGCCGAGAATGCGGTCGATTTCCGTCCGAACTATGACGGCACGCTGCAAGAGCCGGTCGTCCTGCCCGCCGCCTTCCCGAACCTTCTGTGCAACGGCGCCTCGGGCATCGCGGTCGGCATGGCGACCAACGTGCCGCCGCATAACCTGCATGAGGTGATCGACGCCTGCCTGCATCTGATCAAGGCGCCCGATGCCCGCGACGACACGCTGGTCAGCATCATCCCCGGCCCGGATTTCCCGACCGGCGGCGTGCTGGTCGAAAGCCGCCAGACCATCGCCGAGGCTTACCGGACCGGGCGCGGCAGCCTTCGCCTGCGCGCGCGCTGGTCGGTCGAGGATCTGGGCCGCGGCGGCTGGCAGGTCGTCGTCACCGAAATCCCCTATCAGGTGCAGAAATCCAAGCTGATCGAGCGCCTGGCCGAGGTGATCCAGCTAAAGAAGGTGCCGATCCTGGCCGATGTCCGCGACGAATCGGCCGAGGATGTGCGGATCGTCCTGGAACCTCGTGCCCGCAGCGTGGACCCCGAGCAGTTGATGGCCGCGTTGTTCCGCGTCAGCGATCTGGAAATCCGCTTCGGCCTCAACATGAACGTGCTGATCGACGGCCGCCTGCCCAGGGTCTGTTCGTTGAAGGAGGTGCTGCGCGCCTTCCTCGACCACCGGCGCGAGGTGCTGGTGCGCCGCAGCAACCACCGGCTGGACAGGATCGCGGCCCGGCTTGAGGTGCTGGAAGGCTATATGATCGCCTTCCTGAACCTTGACCGCGTGATCGAGATCATCCGGCACGAGGACGATCCCAAGGCGGTGATGATCGCCGAATTCGCCCTGACCGAGGTGCAGGTCGAAGCCATCCTGAACATGCGCCTGCGCGCCCTGCGCAAGCTTGAGGAAATCGAGCTGCGCCGCGAGCACGAGGCTTTGACCGCCGAAGGCGCGGCTCTGGCGGCGATGCTTGCCGATGACGCCGCGCAATGGGCCAGGATCGCCGAGGAACTGCGCGAGACGCGGGCGAAGTTCGGCAAATCCGCCCCCGGCGGCCAGCGCCGCACCGAGATCGGCGAGGCGGGCGAAGTGGCCGAGATCGACATGGATTCGATGATCGAGCGCGAGCCGATCACCGTGATCCTGTCGAAAATGGGCTGGATCCGCGCCATGAAGGGCCATCAGCCGCTGGATGCCGAGGTCAAGTTCAAGGACGGCGACGGTCCCTTCCTGGCCCTTCACGCCGAGACGACCGACAAGCTGATGGTCTATGGCGCGAACGGCCGCTTCTATACCCTGCCCGCGAACGGCCTGCCCGGCGGGCGCGGCATGGGAGAGCCGCTGCGCCTGATGATCGACCTGCCGAACGATGTCGCGGTGATCGACCTGTTCCCCTGGCGCGCCGATGCCCGCTATCTGGTTGCCTCGAAGGCCGGGGACGGGTTCATCGTGCCGGCCGCCGACATCCTGGCCCAGACCCGCGCCGGCAAGCAGGTGCTGAACGGCGAGGCGCTGCTGTGCCGTCCCGTCACCGGCGATCACCTGGCCTGCGTGGGCGAGAACCGCAAGATGCTGGTCTTTCCGCTTGCCGAACTGCCCGAGATGGGGCGCGGCAAGGGCGTGCGGCTGCAAAAGTTCAAGGATGGCGGCTTGTCGGATGCCATCTGCCTCACCCTGACCGACGGGTTGCGCTGGCAGGAAGCGGGTGGCCGCACCCGGACCGAGCCGGACTTGACCGAATGGCTGGGCAAACGCGCCGGCACGGGCTACATGGCCCCGCGCGGCTTCCCCAGGGACAATAAGTTCAACTAGGCCCGGCCGGCGGATCCCGCATCCTTTGCCGGCGGGGCGGCGATCCGCCGTAGACCTTTCGCTTGCCGAGCACGCGTATGAGGCGTCTTCTAGAAGACGGCCAAACGCGTCCACCATATCGCGCGGGCCGTGCCGTGCCAGCGATCCAGGCGCATCGGAAACATGGATGAAGCGTCGTGGCCAAGTTCAGCGTCGCCTGGGGGAAACCGGATCTAGCCACGGCGGGTCTGAAAACATGTGTCCGCCTTGGTCGATCCATTGAAAATCTCCGCCAACTGGCCGACATTAATGGCGGGCTGCCCCTCTGGCATCATCGAGGAATCGCCTTCGGGCATGAACTTGTCGCCAGAGCGGGCTGCCTCCATCCCTTCCATCTGCTAAAATCGATAGTCGCCTGACGTGATTTCCTTTTCGGCGATTCGAACCGCCAGATCCTTGCCGTCGACCCGGACGAACGCCGCGCTGGATCTGGTATTCTCGTTTTGGGATCTCCGCCGGGCGGGTGGCTGGCTGTCGGCGCCCATCAGATCGCGGCGGGGCGTGATCCCAGCCCCATCGGCGGATCCGCCTCATGGAGCCGCGGCCTTGTGCGTGAAATCGCCTCTCGAACGGCCAGAAGCCTCTTTCGCGGTGCCGTCCGCATAAGGCTGGATGCTGATCGGGGACTGTCGATCATCGACAGCTTGTCCGGCGGCGCTTCGGCCTTCGGAATGTCTTCCGCCTTGGCCACCGATGGCGCGCAACTGGCGACAAAGAACCGGCCGCAGACCGGCGCCCGCTAACTGAGTTGTGGCCCAACCCTTCCGGCGGGCGGCGCCACGGATACCGCCGCGCGATCTGGAACGGAAAAAGGGCGGGTCCATTCCCGCCCTTTCCATTCAGGTGGTGGTGGCGGGCTGTTCCACCACCGGACCTTGCGGCTGCTCGACCGAAGCATTCTGGTCGAGCATCTTCTTACCGGGACAGGCCAGGGCCGGAAGGGCCGTCACGGTCAGGACCATTGCGATGGCCAAGGCTTTCGAGATCATCTCAACTCTCCTTGCGCACCAACCCTGACATGCTGGCATCAATAGGCGATTCGCTCAATTCCCATCGCGGACCCTTACGCATCTTTCTTCCATGCACAGCCAGGCTGGAATCGGCCCTTTCGCGCCCAATGAGCGGGCTTTCCCCGTCTTTTCTTCCAGAAAACTACAAAATAAGGGCAAATAATGAATATAATGCACAAAATAACATCATTTCTATGCCGCGCCTGCATTCAAGGCGCTTTGCGGTTGCCGCACGCGTGCTGCGGGCGCAACGTGATCAAGACGGGGTCCGCATCCCCGCCCCCCGGGCCGCACGGGGTTCTTCATGGCAGTGCCGCCGTTCTTGCCGCGTCTCTCCTCCCTCCGCGTGACGCAAGAACGGCGGCTTCTTTTTTCCGCCAAGTCTAGCCTCTCTCAAGACCGGCTTCTCTCAAAGTCGGCGTTTCTTCGTTTCCCAAATACCCATGCGACGGCGGCAACCGAAAACTCGCACGAGGTCCGGTGGCCGGCTGCGTCAGGCGCTCCCGGTGATCGCACGTTCCAGCAGATAGATATCCATGATCCAGCCATGCCGCGCCCGCGCCTCGGCCCGTGCCTTCAGGATGCGCGGCCCGGCCTCGTCCAGCGGCCCCGAGATCAGGATCTGCTCGGGCATGCCCAGAAAGGCTCCCCACCAGATCCGCAGCCCCTCGGGCGCCAGGGTCTGGAACGATGCCTCGCCATCCAGCATCACCACGATCCGGCGCAGACCCGTGGGCCAGCCCCCCTCGCGCAATTGCCGGCCGGTGGTGATCTGCACCGGATCCGCGACCTCGTTCAGGGGCACCGCATGGGCCGCGCAAAGCGCCTGGACGGCGGTGATTCCCGGCACCACGCGCAGCGACAGGGGCAGGCGCCGTGCCACCCGCGCCGCGATGCGAAGCGTGCTGTCGTAAAGCGAAGGATCGCCCCAGACCAGCAGAGCCGGGCGCGCGGCGCCATGGTCGCGGATCACCCGCTCCCAGATCCGGGCGATGGCGTCGTGCCAATCCTCGACCCCCTGGCGATAGCCCATGGCAATTTCGCGCCGGGGCATCTCAAAGCGCAGAAGCAGCGGCGGACGGGGCAGGACGCGCTGGCACAGCGCCTCGCGCAGATCGGCCAGGTCGGCCTTGTCCTCGCCCTTCGAGGGGATCAGGATCAGGTCCGACATCGCCATCACCGCGATTGCCTCGCGCGTCAGATGGCCGGGCGAGCCGGTGCCGATGCCGATCAGGGACAGGTCGATCATGGCGCCGCTCCGATCAGGTGAAAGAAGCTGCCGGTGGCATGGCCGCGCCAGGATCCCGTTTCGGGCACCGCATCGCCATTGGCGTCGGCGACATGGGCCAGGGGCGCGTCGGGCTGTTCCAGGATGGTCGCATAATGGAATTCATGACCCGTCAGCGTGCCCCGGTAAGGCCCGGCCAATGGCTGCGCCCGGCGATAGCCCAGATGCATCCGGCGCTTTGCATAGCTGGTCTCAAGGCCCAGAAGCCCGGCCATCCGGTGACGCGCGCCCCCCGCATCGACCAGCCCCGCGCCCATCGCCATATAACCGCCGCATTCGCCATGGACCGGGCGCGTGCGGGCGAAGCGCGCCAGCCCTTCGCGGAACCGCTCGGCCGCCGCCAACCGGCCGGCATGCAATTCGGGATAGCCCCCCGGCAGCCAGCAGGCCCCGGCGCTGTCGTCGGGCGCCGCGTCGGCCAGCGGCGAGAAGGGCAGGATCGTCGCCCCCGCCGCGCGCCAGCCCGCGACCAGATGCGGATAGACAAAGGAAAACGCATCATCCTGGGCCAGGGCGATCCGTTCGGCGGGCGGGGGCAGGGGGGTGAATTCCCGCGCCTCGATGCCGCCCCGCGCCGCCGCCAGAATGGCGTCCAGATCCAGGTGCCGGGCCGCAGCCGCGCCGGCGCGGGCCAGCAGGTCGTCCAGCGCCGCATGTTCCTGCGCCTGGACCAGCCCCAGATGCCGCTCGGGCAGTTCGATCCCGGCTTCGCGCGGCAGGACGCCCAGGACGGGGATCGCCAGCGCGTCGAAAGCCAGCCGCATCAGCGCCTCATGCCGGGGCGAGGCCACGCGGTTCAGCACCACCCCCGCCAGCGCCACATCGGGCCGCATCTCGCGAAACCCCAGCGCCACGGCGGCGGCGGACTGGGCCTGCCCGCGCGCGTCCACGACCAGCAGAACCGGCCAGCCGGTCAGCGCGGCGATGTCGGCGCTGGCGCCATTGCCGCAGCCGCCAACCCGCGCCACGCCGTCGAACAGCCCCATCGAGCCCTCGGCCACGGCGATATCGGCATCCCCCGCGCGGCCGATCAGATGCGCGATCTGCGCCCGGCCCATCGCCCAACTGTCAAGGTTGTAGGATTCGCGCCCCGCTGCCGCGCGGTGAAAGGCCGGGTCGATGTAATCCGGGCCGCTCTTGAAGGGCTGGATCGCCAGCCCGCGCGCGCGCAGTGCCGCGATCAGCCCCAGCGTGACCGTGGTTTTCCCGCAGCCCGAGGCGGGCGCGCTGACCAGAAGCCCCCTCATTCGGGGAAACGCGGCGCGGTGCCGACAGGGCGGAAGCGGCGGTCGTAATCGCCGGCGTAAAGGCGGCTTTCGTCGAAATCCGGGGCGTCCAGGGCGGGACCGACCAGGATCAGCGCCGTCCGCTCGCCCGCGCCGATGCCGGGGTCCAGCGTCGAAAGCGTGGCGCGGATCACGCGCTGATCGGGCCAGCTTGCGCGAAACACCACCGCGACAGGGCAATCCGGGCCGTAATGGGGCGCCAGTTCCGCCTGCACCCGCTCCAGCACATGCACCGAAAGGTGGATGGCCAGCGTCGCCCCGGTCGCGGCGAAATTGGCCAGCGTCTCGCCCGGCGGCATGGCCGAGGCGCGGCCCGAGGTCCGGGTCAGGACCACAGATTGCGCCACGCCCGGCAGGGTCAGTTCGGCCCCCAGCGCCGCCGCCGCCGCCGCGAAGCTGGGCACGCCAGGCGTCACGTCATAGGGGATCCCCAGGGCGCGCAGCCGCCGCAACTGCTCTCCCATGGCCGACCAGACGGACAGATCGCCCGAATGCAGCCGCGCCACGTCCTGGCCCGCCGCATGCGCAGCGGCGATCTCGGCAATGATGGCGTCCAGGTCCAGGCCGGCCGTGTTCACGATCCGCGCGCGGGGCGGGCAATGGGCCAGCAGTGCCTGCGGCACCAGGCTGCCCGCGTAAAGGCAGACCGGGCAGGCGGCGATCAGGTCGCGGCCGCGCAGGGTGATCAGGTCGGCGGCGCCTGGCCCGGCGCCGATGAAATGGACGGTCATATGGGATCTCCTTCGGCCATGGCGGCGGTCGCCATGCCGTCTTGCGATGTCACGCGGGGAAAGATCAGGCTTGCGCCGGGGGCCAGCGCCGCCAGCGCGGCGGCCTCGGCGACCGAGCCGGTGCCGTGCATCAGCACCACGCGCGGCGAGCGGGTGGCGGTGGCGATGCCGGCGACATCGACCGCCAGCAAGGGCAGGCCAAGCTGATGGGCCAGGTCCAGGATCACCGCAGCCTTGGCCTTGGCGATGGCGGTCGCCAGCGCGTCGGGCTGGCCCAGCCGCGCCAGCGCGCCGTAAAGCGAGGCAAGGGTCGCCGCCTGGCGAAAGCCGATGCCGGCAACCCTCATGGCCAGCTCCATTGCGTGACGCTGCGCTGGGGCGACCAGCCGCGCATCCGGCCAAGGGGGGCGGCTTCCTCGACCGAAAGGCGGGTCAGGCGACCGCCGCGGCCGGCATGCAGCGCGGCCAGCAGCGCCTCGGTCTCCAGCGTCACGGCATTCACGACCAGCCGGGCCGGGGGCAGGGCCTCGATCAGCGCGGCATGGGCGCCGCCGCCGACGAATATCGCGTCGGGCGGAGGCAGTCCGGCCAGCGCCTCGGGAGCGCGGCCCTGAACGGCCCGCATCCGCCCGGCCAGGCCGAAGGCGGCGATATTGGCCTCGATATGGGCAAGGCGGTCGGGGCGCGGCTCGATGCTGATGGCGCGACCGCCGTTCAGGCACCATTCGACGCTGATCGAGCCGGAGCCGCCGCCGATATCCCACAGCATTTCCCCGGCGCGGGGGGCCAGCGCCGCCAGGGTCGCGGCGCGGACCAGGCGCTTGGTGATCTGGCCGTCATGGGCGAAAAACCCCTCGTCCAGCCCGAAGCCGCGCGGCAGGCCGCTGCCCGGCGGCAGGTCCGCGCCGTCCAGCGCCACCGCCACCGGGGCCATGGCGTCCACCAGCGCAAAGCCCTCGGCCCGTGCCTGGCGGATACGCTCGCGCGGGCCGCCCAGGGCCTCCAGCACGCTGATCCGGGTCGCGCCCAGCCCCTCGGCCACCAGCCATTGCGCCAATGCGCGCGGCGCGGCGCCGTCGCGCATCAGGCAGATCGCGCGCGCGCCCCGCGCCATCACCGGCCGCAGGCGGGCGAAGGGCGCGGCGTGCAGGCCCAGGCAGGCCACGTCCTCAAGCCGCCAGCCCAGCCGGGCGGCCGCCAGCGAAAACGTCCCCGCCACCGGATAGGCCCGCCACTCGGCCGGTGGCAGGGCCGCGGCCAGGGCCGCGCCCGCGCCATGCCAGAACGGATCCCCCGAGACCAGCGCCGCCACCCGCCGCCCGCGTTCCGCCAGCAGCGGCGCGACCGAGAAGGGCACCGGCCATTCGCGCCCCCGAACGCCCGCCAGCGCCAGATGCCGGGGCGCGCCGAAGGTGATTTCCGCCGCCGCCAGCGCGGCACGGCTTGCAGGGGGCAGCCCCTCGGGTCCATCTTCGCCCAAACCAATGATCGAAAGCCAGGGCTCAGCCATGCAGCGCATCCTTCTTTTGGGCGGCACGACCGAGGCGGGTGCGATGGCCCGCGCGCTGGCCGGGGCGGGGCTGGATGCGATCTATTCCTATGCGGGCCGCGTGGCGAACCCGCAGCCGCAGCCCCTGCCGACCCGTATCGGCGGCTTCGGCGGGGCCGAGGGGCTGATGGCCTGGCTGCGCGAACATGGCATCACCCATGTCATCGACGCGACCCATCCCTTCGCCTCCGGCATGAGCCGCAATGCCGTCGCCGCCTGCGCCCGCGCCGGCGTCGCCCTGATCGCGCTGGAACGTCCGCCCTGGCCCGAGGCGCCGGGCGACAACTGGGTCCATGCGCCCGACTTCGCCCGCGCCGCCGCCGCGCTGCCGGGCGATGGCTCGGGCGTGTTCCTGGCGATCGGGCGGCAGAACCTGGCACCCTTCCTGGGCCGCGATCACCGCTGGCTGCTGCGCTTCGCCGAGGTGGCGGCCCATCCCCTGCCCGACGCCACGCTGGTCGTCTCGCGCGGTCCCTTCTCGGTCGTCGGGGATCTGGACCTGATGCGCCGCCACCGCATTCGCCATCTGGTCGCCAAGAATGCGGGCGGGCGCGCGGCCGTGGCGAAGCTGGTCGCGGCACGCGAACTGGGCATCCGCGTGGTGATGATCGCCCGCCCGCCCTTGCCCGCCCGGCGCATGGCGGGCCATCCCGATCAGGTCCTGGCCTGGCTTCATGGGGCGGATCGCGGAGTATAGACCCAGGGGCCGACGCGCCGGGTCGCGCTGTTGCCGACGATCACCACCGTCCGCATATCGGCCATGTCGGGGGTCGCCTCGGCCAGGGAGACGGTGCGGATCGCCTCGTCCGGGGTCGAGACGGCGCGGGCGAAGCTGATCAGGCGATCCGGGCCGCAGCATCCGCGCAGGATCTCAAGGACGCGGGCAAAGCCCTCGGGGCGGGCCTTTGAGCGGGGGTTGTAGAAGGCCATGGCGAAATCCGCCTCGGCCGCCAGGCGAAGGCGCTTTTCGATCAAGGCCCAGGGCTTCAGGTTGTCGGAAAGGTTGATGGCGCAGAAATCATGCCCCAGCGGCGCGCCGATCCGGGCGCTGGCGGCCAGCATGGCGGTGATGCCGGGCAGGATGCGGATGTCCGGGGCCGGGCCGGCGTCCAGCGCCTCGAACAGGGCCGAGGCCATGGCGAATACCCCCGGATCCCCCGACGAGACCACGACCACGCGCCGCCCGTCCCGCGCCATCTTCAGCGCATGGTGGGCACGGTCCAGTTCCACGCGGTTGTCCGAAGGGTGCAGGACCAGCCCCGGACGCGCCGCCACGCGGGCGACATAGGGGATATAGCCCACCACATCCGTTGCCTGATCCAGCGCCGCGCGGACCTCGGGCGTGATCAGCGCATCGGCGCCGGGGCCAAGCCCCGCCACGGCGACCCAGCCCGTCATTCGGCGGCATCCGCAAGCGGGCGGCGGCCGTTGCCATGGACCAGCACCGTCGCGAAATAGGGGCAGGCGTCCAGGTCGGCCTGGGCCAGGGGCGTCACGCGCTGGTTCGGCATGGTCCCGCGCTCGACCAGCCAGGCGTCGGCGATGCGGCCGGCGGCGGTCAGGGCGCGGGCGATCTTGGGCAGGTTGCGGCCGGTCTTCATCACCACCAGCGCCTGCGCCGCCTGCATGTGCCGGGTCAGGTCCGATTCGGGCAGGGTGCCCATCAGCACCGTCATCGCATCGTCGCCCCAGGTCATCGGCTGGCCGATGGCGTTCCAGCAGCCGGTCATGCCGGGAATGCCGGGGATCACCTCGACCGGGACGATCCCTTGCAGGCGCGCATGCAGATGCATGAACGAGCCGTAAAACAGCGGATCGCCCTCGCACAGGACGACCACATCGCCCGCGCGGGCAAGGGTGGCCAGCCGCGCGGTCCATTCGTCGTAGAAGGCCGACAGAAGCCGGTTGTATTCCGGGCTGTCGAAGGGGATCTCGACCGTCACCGGATATTCCATCGCATGCTCGACGGCATCCGGGGCCAGCATCCCCTCGGCGATGCGGCGCGCCTGCCCGGCGCGGCCCTTCTTGCGGAAATAGGCGACCTGGCGGGCATTGCGGATCGCACGGTCGGCCCGGACCGAGATCAGGTCGGGATCGCCGGGGCCGAGGCCCGCGCAGATGACCTTTCCCATGCTCATTCCTTTCGGCTGGCAAGCGCGTTGACGGCGGCGACGGTGATGGCCGAGCCGCCAAGCCGCCCCCGCACGATCAGCGCGGGCGCGGGCAGGTCGGTCATCAGCGCGTCCTTGGATTCGGCCGCGCCGACGAAGCCCACCGGGCAGCCGATGATCGCCGCCGGGCGCGGGCAGGCGGGGTCTTGCAGCATGTTCAGCAGGTGGAAAAGGGCGGTGGGTGCATTGCCGATGGCGACCACGGCGCCGCCTAGATCGTCGCGCCACAGTTCCAGCGCCGCCGCGCTGCGGGTATTGCCCATCCGCGCAGCCAGGTCCGGCACGCGCGGGTCTTGCAGGGTGCAGATGACGCGGTTGCCGGCGGGCAGGCGGGGGCGGGTGATCCCCTCGCTGACCATGCGCGCGTCGCACAGGATCGGCGCGCCCTGTTCAAGCGCCGCGCGGGCGGCCTCGGCCATGCCGGGAGAGAAGCGCACGTCGCGCTCCAGCCCCACCAGCCCGGCAGCGTGGATCATGCGCACCACGACCGGCTCTTCCCCGGGCGAGAAGCGGGTCAGGTTGGCCTCGGCCCGGATGGTGGCGAAGGACTGGCGATAGATCGCCGCGCCGTCGGTTTCGTAGCTATGCATGGTCGAGCCCTGATTTTTTCGGGTCATGTCACGCGCGGCGGGCGCGATCAAGCGCGGGATGTCGCGCCCGCGCGGCCGGGCCTGCGGCGGATCGCCGACGCGGCCGTCCCGGATCAGGTCGAAGCGGTCCGCGCCCGCCGCGACCAGCGTGATGTCGGCGTGGCCCCGCCGCGCGCAGCCCTTGGCGCAGCCGCTGACATGCAGGCTGCGCGTGCCGAGATATGGGGCAAGGCTGCGGGCAAGGCCGCGCGCATCCGCCTTGCCCTGCGGGCAGCGCGGTGCGCCGGTGCAGGCCGAGATGCGCAGCATCGGATCGCCGGGGGCCTCGATGGCCCCCAAGATCCGCGGCCGCTCCGAGGTTTCCAGCAGCAGCATTCTCCAGGGGGTCAGCCGCAAGGGCGCTTTGATCGCCGCGAGCTGGCTGGCCGAAATCTGGCCGAAGGCGAAGCCCAGCAGCCAGCCTTGCGGCGTTCGGCCCGGAGTGGGGGGCGAGGTCGCTTGCGGATCGGCGCCGCCGCATGGGTATTTGGAAAGCAAAGAAGGGGCCAGCGCGTCCTGCGGCGGTTCGGGGTTCCGGTGCAGGTGATCGCGCATCCGGCCGCGCCCGTTATGGAGGCCATCCGCCAGGAACCAGCGGGCGAGGTCCAGGGCGCGGGCGGCGGCTTTTTGCGCGTCCCCGGCGGGCAATCCCCAGCCGCCCCCCTCGGGCAGGACCAGCCAGCCCGCGCCCTGCGGGTGGAGGCGGATGTCGGCCGGCGCGTCTTGCAGCACCGGCGGGTCGGTTTCGACGGCGAAGCCGAACTTGGCCGGCAGTTGCGGCGCGTCGGGCGCCGCGAGGGCGGCGGCGAGGGCTTCGGCCGCCCGCCAGGCCGGACCGTTCAGCGGGGCAAAGGGAGACAGGATGATATTGCGCCGCGCCTCGGCCTGGGGTGTCGGGTCCAGCAGGTTCAGTTCGGCGAGGGTCGCCAGCGCCTGGGCATGGCCGTCCTGATCCAGGCCGCGCAATTGCAGGTTGGCGCGGCTGGTCAGGTCGATCAGCCCGTTCCCCAGCCGCTGCGACAGGTCGGCAATGGCTTGGGTCTGTTCGGGCAGCAGCAGGCCATTGCGTGGCCGGATGCGCAGCACCAGCCCGTCGCCCGACCGCATCGGCCGCCATGCGCCGGGGCACCAGCCCTTGACCAGAAAGCTCATGGTGCCATCCCCAGGACGGAATTGCGCCGCGTGATCCAAAGCCCCGAGTCGAGCAGCCGCGCGAACATTGCCCGCATCGCGGCCAGCGCCTGCGGGTTCTCGCGTGCCATGAAGGCGACCAGATCGGGCCGTTCCAGTGTCGCCTGGTGATAGAGGTCGAACAGATGCCCCGGCACCACGCCGGCCAGATTGGCGAAGGCCGCCATATGGTCCAGCGTCGCCGCGATTTCGGCCGCGCCGCGAAAGCCATGGCGCATCATGCCGTCCGCCCAGGCGGGATCGGCGGCGCGGGCACGGGCGACGCGGGCGATTTCCTGGGTCAGCGGACGCGCATGGGGCGTATCGGGGCGGGTGGCGTCCAGGTGATAGAGCGCGGGCGCGGGGGCACCGATCCGGGCCATGGCGGCGGCGAAGCCGGCTTCGTGCGCGGCATAGTCGCTGGCCAGCAGCAGATCGGATTCGGGCAGGTCCTGTGCATGGACGAAGGCATCGGCCCCCGCCAGCCGGTCGCGGATCGCCTGCGGCTGATGCGTGATCGCTCCATCCGCGCCGATGGCATGGGACGAGGCCGCGAGCCAGGCTTCGCCCGCCGCCGCGCGGGCCTCGGCGGTGAAGGTTTCGGCCAGATCGGCGATGGCCAGCCCGTAAAGCCCCGGCCTGGGGCCGAAGACGCGGGGTGCGCGCGTCGTGATGTAGGGGTTGTCCGCCGTGGCCTCGTCGCGGGTGGCCAGGGCTTCGGCGCCGGTCTCGAAGAGTTGCGCCAGGCCGGGGAATACATCGCGAAACAGGCCCGAGACCCGCAGCGTCACGTCGATGCGCGGCCGGCCCAGTTCGGCCAGGGGCAGGATCTCGACCCCGTTCACCCGGCCCGAGCCCGCGTCCCAGCGCGGCCGCAGGCCCGCCAGATGCAGCGCCATGGCGAATTCCTCGCCCGCCGTGCGCATGGTGGCGCTGCCCCACAGGTCGACCACCAGCCCTTTGGGCCAGTCGCCATGGTCCTGGAGATGGCGGCGCAGCAGTTCCTCGGCCAGTTTCACGCCCTGGGCATGGGCATTGCGTGAGGGGACGGCGCGGGGGTCCACGGTGAAGAGGTTGCGCCCCGTCGGCAGCACGTCCTGCCTGCCCCGCGCGGGCGAACCCGAGGGGCCGGGCGCGACATGGCGGCCCGCCAAGGCATGTGCGAGCCCCTCGGTCTCGCCCGGCGCGCTGCCGTAGATATGCAGCCCGTCGCCGAAACGGCTGTCCTTGAGGTCGCAAAGGAAGCGGTCGATCAGCGGGATCGCCTCGGCCGGCGCGGCGTCGGGGGGCAGGCCGAGGTCGGTTTCCACGCCGGCCGCGCGGGCCTCGTCGCGGATCGCCCCGATCAGCCGGTCGCGGCGGCGCGGGTCCAGCCCGTCGGCGGTGGAATATTCGTCCAGCAGGCGCTCCAGATGGGTCAGGTTCTCGGGCAGATTCGAATCGACCAGCGGCGGCGGCAGATGGCCCAGCGTTACCGCCGAGAGCCGGCGCTTGGCCTGCGCGGCCTCGCCGGGGTCGTTGACGATGAAGGGATAGATCACCGGCAGATCGCCCAGCAGCGCCTGCGGCCAGCAGCCGTCCGACAGCGCCACCGATTTGCCCGGCAGCCATTCCAGCGTGCCATGCGCACCCATATGGACCAGCGCCTGCGCCTGGGTGCGCAACCACAGGTAGAAGGCGACATATTCGTGGCGCGGGGTGCGGGACAGGTCGTGGTAATCGTCGCCGCGGGTCCGCACCGCGCCGCGTTCGGGTTGCAGGGCGATCAGGTCGGGACCGTGGCGGATGGCGGCGAAGGCGAAGCCGTCCGGCGGTTGGCCCCAGGCCATGTCCAGGTCGTCGCGCAGGGGTTGCGGCAGGGTCGCCAGCGCCGCAAGGTAATCCGCCAGCGGCCAATGGATACGCTCGGCCAGCAGCCGCCGCGCCAGGCCGGCATGGTCCAGCCCCAGCATGGCGCCGACCGATGCCAGCGCGTCCAGCCCCACCGCATGGGCCAGTTGATGCGTCTTGCCGGGATAGGTGGACAGCACCACCGCCCGGCAAGGCGCGGGCAGCGTTAGCCGCGCCTTGATCCGCCCGATCGCGTGGGCGATCAGCGCGGCATCGGGGGCGTGGACCAGGCGCGCGCATTGCAGGTCCGGGTCGCGGGGCTGCGCCTGCTTGAAGCTGATCGCGCCCAGGAAGATGCGGCCATCGACCTCGGGCAGGACGACATGCATGGCAAGGTCGGCGGCGGAAAGGCCGCGTTCCTCACCCGCCCACAGTTCGCGCGGGGCGGTAGACAGCGCGACCTGGAACACCGGAGGGTCACCGCCGAAGGGCGTCGTTCCCGCATCGTCGCGGGCCGAGAAGGCGGTCAGGTTCACCACCGCCCGGATGCCGCCCAGATGCGGGGCCAGGAAATCCGCGAATCCCGGCGATTTCAGCGAGGGCGCGAAGACCCCAGTGGCGGGCAGGCCCGCCGCCCGCAGGGCGCGGATCATCGCATCGACCGGGCCGAGGTCGGCGCTGGTCAGATAGCTGCGGTAAAAGCTGACCAGTATCCCTGGCGCGGGGGCCGGCACCACCCCCTGATCAGGATCGTAAAAGCCGAAATCCGGTATCGCGGCCTGTCCCTGGACCGGCGTGGCGGGCAGGCCGGCGGCAGCCGCCAGTTCCGCCAGCGCCATCTGCGCCGCCACCGCCCCGCCCTGGTCGCAAAGCGCCGCCAGCCGCCGCAGCACCGGAACCGGCAGGTTGGAAAAGCGGTCCAGCACCGGATCCGCCCGCCCATCCGCGGGCAGAAGCGCCAGCGCGATGCCGCGGCGGCGAGCCAGGTCTTGCAGGCTGGCGACACCGTAATGCCAGTAAGCCTCGCCCCCGATCAGGCGAACCAGCACTGCCTTTGCCCCCGCAAGCGTCGTCTCGCAATACTGATCGACCGAGACCGGATGGCGCAGTGCCGTCAGGTTGCACAGCCGCAGCGCCGGCAGCCCCCCCGCCGCGCGATGCCAGCCGGCCGCGAAGGCCCCAAGGTCGCTATCGGAATAGGAGAGCGCGACCAGAGGGGCCGGGCTCTGGCCGGGATCGGTCGGGGTCTCGGTGTCCTCAAGCCCCCGGCTGTCGCGAAAGACGACGTGCAATCGGCCCTCCTTTCGGCCCCTCCGGTCGCGTTCAGTCGGTCAGGATCTGTCGGATCGCGGCCGGATCAATATCGTCATGTTCGGCGATCACGACAAGGCGCGAGGCGCGGGGCGTGCCGCCCCAGGGCCGGTCGTATTGATGCCGCACCCGTTCGCCCACCGCCTGCACCAAAAGGCGCATCGGCTTGCCGGCGACGGCGACATGGCCCTTGACGCGCAGGATGCTCCGTTCGCGCGCCAGCCGCTCGATCCGGGCCGCCAGGTCGGCGGGGTCGGAGATTTCCGGCAACTCGATCACCACGGAATCGAAATCGTCATGTTCATGGTCGTCCGCGCCGTCGTGATGGCTGGGGCGCGCGGCCAGGTCGTCCTCGGCCGCCGCGCCCAGGCCCAGGATCACGCGCGGGTCGATCACGCCATCGGTCAGGGCCAGGATCGGCAGCTTGCGCGGGGCCTCGGCCTCGATCACGGCGCGGGCGGCGGCAAGGCCCGCGTCGCCGGCCAGATCTGCCTTGGACAAAAGCACGATGTCGGCGCAGGCGATCTGATCCTCGAACACCTCGGAAAGCGGCGTCTCATGGTCCAGGCTGTCGTCGGCCGCGCGCTGCGCCTCGACGGCGGCCTCGTCGGGGGCGAAGCGGCCGGCGGCCACCGCCTCGGCATCGGCCAGCGCGATCACCCCGTCCACGGTGATGCGCGAGCGGATCGCCGGCCAGTCGAACGCCTTCAAGAGCGGCTTGGGCAGCGCCAGGCCCGAGGTCTCGATCAGGATATGGTCGGGCTTCCTGGGCATCGCCATCAGCTTTTCCAGCGTCGGGATGAAGTCGTCGGCCACGGTGCAGCAGATGCAGCCGTTCGACAGTTCCAGGATGTTCTCCTCGGGGCAATTCTCGTCGGCGCAGGATTTCAGGATATCGCCGTCGACGCCCATGGTGCCGAATTCGTTGACCAGCACCGCCAGGCGCTTGCCCTGCGGCTGGGACATGAGGTGGCGGATCAGCGTGGTCTTGCCGGCGCCCAGAAAGCCGGTGATGACGGTCACGGGGGTCTTGGTCAGGTCGGTCATGTCTTATCCAATCGGAGGAATACGCGCGAGGCTGCGCTTGCGGAAAATGGCGGGGCGCTCGCGCCAGGGCACGATGCCGTCGGGGGCCAGCGCATAGGCACCGGCGCCTTGCAGGATCTGGGCGGCGTCGCCGGGCGCCATGTGGCCGTAGACATAGCTCCATCGGCCCGGCGCGCTCAGTGCCAGGGCGGCGCCGTTCGCGCAGGCCGAAAGGCACTCGACCGGGACGATCCGCACGCCTTCCGGCGCGCCCTGCCCGGTCAATGCGGCATGCAGGCGCGCGCCCAGCACGGGCTCGCCCTCGACCAGCGGCTGGCCGGCGCGGCAGGTGATACAGACATGCAGCGTGACGGTCATCGGCCCTTCCATCCCCTCAAGGCGGGTCGGGGCATGGGCGAGCGGGCGGCGGATGCCGCACAAGCCCCAGCCGGAACACCCCGTCCGCCGGTCAATCCTTCGCGCGGCAGGTCTCCCGGCTTGCGGATCCGGGCCTTGGCCCACGGGCGCCCGGCCTTCCCGGCATGTGCCAGTGGCGATGGGCGACCTTTCCGGTCACGGTCGCGGGGGCGGCTGCATTCCGGGCTTTCCCCCGTCGCATTCCCTTTTCACCTGTCATAAACAGGAACCGGCGCGTCCCGTCTGTGCGCGCCCGGTCCCGACTTGTCAAGCGAAGGAGCGTCCGATGGATGCCGACGAGAATGCCCGCCATGCCGAGAAAATGGCCAAGGTCAAGGCCGCCCGCGACCGGATGATGCAGGAAAAGCAGGGCGAGAAGGGGCTGGTCATCGTCCATACCGGCAAGGGCAAGGGCAAATCGTCCTCGGGGTTCGGCATGATCCTGCGCTGCATCGCGCATGGCATGCCCTGCGCCGTGGTGCAGTTCATCAAGGGCGCCTGGGACACCGGCGAACGGCGGCTGCTGACCACGCATTTCGGCGATCTGTGCCGGTTCCACGCCATGGGCGAAGGCTTTACCTGGGAAACCCAGGACAAGGCCCGCGACATCGCCGCCGCCCGCGCGGGCTGGGACAAGGCCCGCGAACTGATCCGCGATCCCGAAATCCGCATGGTCCTGCTGGATGAGATCAACATCGCGCTGCGCTATGACTATCTGGACGTGGCCGAGGTGGTGGCCTTCCTGCGCGCGGAAAAGCCGCCCATGACCCATGTGGTGCTGACCGGCCGCAACGCCAGACCGGAACTGATCGATCTGGCCGATCTTGTGACCGAGATGGAGGCGGTGAAGCACCCTTTCCGCTATGGCATCAAGGCCCAGCCGGGCGTCGAGTTCTAGCGGCAGGCCCCCGGACTGACCCCGATCCCGCGCAGGCCCCAATCCGTCATCTGCGTCAGAAGCTGCTGCGAGGCGGCGTCGAAGGCCGGGATCAGGTCGCTGGTCCGGGTCGAGGGCGCCGCGCCCTCGGCCGCGAAACGGCCCCGCGCGACGACCTGGGCGTCCATCTCGCGCACGATCTGGGCCGCGACGGAAAGCTTGACCACGGCGCCCTTGCCCTGAACCTCGGCGTTGAAATCCTCGATCTCGCTGATCAGGGCATAGTCGCCCGCCGTGCCCAGCGGCGCGCGGCCGACATGGGTGAACACATCGTAATCGCCGAAGGCCCGCACCAGCAGATCCTGCAAGGTGGTGGGCACGGTATCGCCCCATTGCGCATCGGGCAGATATTGGGTCTGCAAGGCATTGGGGCGGATCATGATGCGTTCGCTGGCAAGCGTGCCGCGCGTCTTCGGCTCTTCGATCACCAGTTCGGCCAGCCGCCCGCGCCCGCAGCGAAACGGCCCGCCCGCGGGCGGGCGCAGTTCGAACACGTCGCGATCGGGCCCGCCCGACAGGGCCGAAAGCGCGCCGCAGCCCGGCAGAAGCGCGGTGGCGGCAAGCGCCAGGGCAAGCAAGATCTTGGGCATGGCGGCTCCTTCAGCGGCGGAATTCGGGGGTCTTCGGCCCGGTGATGATCTGGGACGGGTTGCGGCGCAGCGTGCCGACAAGCTGGTTGACGTTCTGGGACAGGGTCCGCAGATCGGCGGCCAGCCGGGTGAATTGCGGCAACCCCTCACGCGCGAAGGCTTGCACGGGCGCGCGGGCGCCGTCCAGCATCGCGCGCAGGCTGGCGAAGCCCGCATCCGCGCTGTCGGCGGCGCGGCGCAGGCGGGCGGTGATTTCGGGGATGTCCTGGGTCAAGGTGCCGATACTGTCGTTGAAACGGGCAAGCGTGGCGCGGAAATCGGCCGCGACCGGCTCGATCTGGCTGTTCATCACGCGGTCGGCGCTGCTGAAGGCGCCTTGCGCGCTGGCAAGCGTGCGCTGCCCGACGCTCAGTGCCGCGTCCAGATTGTCCAGCGTGGTTCCCGCCCGCGCGGTCAGCCGCGTCAGGTCCTGGCCCAGCACCTCGGCGGCCTGGTCCAGCTTCGCGGTCAGCCCGCTCAGGTCGCCCGAGACATAGGCCCGCACCTCTTCCAGCGTCGCCGTGCCGGCGTCGAGCGCGGTGCTGGCGCGCCGGGCGGTGTCGTCGAACTGCGTCAGCGCCGTGTCGGCATTGCCCAGCGTCACCTGCGCCGCCGCGCCCAGGCTGTCGAGCTTGGTCCCGAAGGCCGAGATGTCCCCCGCAGCCGAGGCGATGGAATCGGTGGCCTTGGTCACATCCGCCAGCGCCTTGTCCAGATTGGCCGAGGAACGCTCGACATTGTTCAGGATCCGGGCCACGCGGCCTTGGTTTTCCTCGCCCAGCAGCCGGGTCATCTGCTCGGCCACGGTGTTCAGCCGCGAGATCATCTCGGGGCCTTGATCCGCCAGCGTTTGCAGGGCCGAGCGGTTGGCCGCGATCACCGGCACGCCGTCGGGCTGGGCCACGCGCAGCAGGGGCGCATCCGCCGCGCCCGAGGTGATCGCCACATTGGCGACGCCGGTGACGCCGGTGATTTCGATCGAGGCGCGGCTGTCGGTGCGGATCGGGGTGTCCTCGGCCACCTCGACGCGCACGCGCACCGCCCCGTTCGGTCCCGAGGCCAGCCGCATATCGACGACCTTGCCCACCGTCAGCCCGGCATAGGTCACGGTAGACGAGACCGTCAGCCCCGAAACCTCGGGGAAATACACGTCGTAATAGGCGAATTGCCGGTTCAGCTCCAGTTTCGCGAACCACAGCAGGAAGGCGAGGATGCCCAGGAATCCCGCGATGGTGAAACCGCCGATCAGGGCGTAATTGGCCTTGGTCTCCATCGCCTAGTCCTTTTCCGTCATGGCGGCACGGGCGCGCGGTCCGTGAAAGTATTCATGCACCCAGGGGTCGTCCACGGTCAGCATGTCGGCCATGGTGCCGGTGACGAGCACCCGCTTTTGCGACAGCACAGCAATGCGGTCACAGCAGGCATGCAGCGTATCCAGATCATGCGTCACCAGAAAGACCGAGAGGTTCAGCGCATCGCGCAGGCCCACGATCAGCCGGTCGAAGGCATCGGCGCCGATCGGGTCCAGCCCGGCGGTCGGCTCGTCCAGAAAGACGATCTCGGGGTCCAGCGCCAGGGCCCGCGCCAGGCCCGCGCGCTTCTTCATCCCCCCCGACAGATCCGAGGGATATTTGCCGTTCGCGTTCCAGGGCAGCCCCGCCATCGAAACCTTGAGCTGCGCCAGCCCTTCGCGCTGCGCGTCCGAAAGGCCCGGCACGGCGCGCAAGGGCACCTCGACATTCTCTTGCACGGTCAGGGCTGAAAACAGCGCGCCGTCCTGGAACATCACGCCCCAGCGGCGCTCCAGCGCCTCGCGCGCGGGGCCGGACAGTGCCGCCACGTCCTGGCCCAGCACCCGCACCGCCCCGGCCGCCGGGCGGTTCAGCCCGACGATGGTGCGCAGAAGCACCGATTTCCCGGTGCCCGACCCCCCGACCACGCCCAGGATCTCGCCCCGCCTCAGGTCCAGGTCCAGGCCGTCATGGACGACATGGCGCCCGAACTGGGTGCGCAGGCCGCGCACCTGGATCACGTCCTGGGTCACAGCCCCACCTCGGCGAAGAAGACCGAGAAAAGCGCGTCGATGACGATGACGGCGAAGATCGCGTTCACCACCGCGGTCGATGTCTGCGCGCCCAGCGATTCGGCGTCCTTGCCGACCTTCATCCCGGCATGGCAGCCGATCACCCCGATCACCAGCGCAAAGACCGGCGCCTTCAGCACGCCCACCAGCACGTTCGAGACATCCGTATCGGCCAGCAACTGATAGCGGAACATCGAGGGCGAGATGCCAAGCTCGATCCAGGACATCAGCGCGCCGCCGACCAGCCCGGCCAGGTTGGCGATCAGCCCCAGGATCGGCAGCGTGATCACCAGCGCCAGGATGCGCGGCAGGACCAGCACCATGTCCGGGTCCATGCCCAGCGTGCGCATGGCGTCGATCTCTTCGCGCATCTTCATCGAGCCGATGGCGGCCGTCAGCGCCGAGGCGGTCCGCCCCGCCACGATGATCGCGGTCAGAAGGATGCCAAGCTCACGCAGGATGGAAATGGCGATCAGGTCCACGACGAAGATCTCGGCCCCGAACTGGCTAAGCTGGGCCGCGCCCTGAAAGGCCAGCACGACCCCGATCAGAAAGGACATCAGCGCCACGATGGGCACGGCGCGCAGGCCCGTTTCCTGGCAATGATAGACCAGCGAGGTCAGCCGGAATTCGGAGGGGTGGCGCATGGCGCGCAGCAGGGCGGCAAGGAAGCGGCCCAGATATTCGGCCAGTTCACGCAGGAAGCCCAGCCCCGCCACGACCCTGCGCCCGGTCGCGTCCAGCAGGAAGCGCCAGCCCAGCAGGGCTGCCGGCGCGGCCTCGGGGCTGGGGGCGGCGCGGGTCACGGCGGTCAGAAGCTGGCTCTGGCGCGGTGTCAGGCCCTGGATCCGCGCGCCTTCGCCGGCGCGCCCGGCCAGATACCAGGCGGCGGCGGTGTCGAAACGGGTCAACCCCTCCAGCGCGATGTGGCGCGCGGCATCGGCCCCCTGGGGCAGGTCGGGCAGGGTCCAGACCGAGAATTCGCCCGAAAGGCGCAAGGTTCCGTCATCCAGCGCGGCGTTCAGCCGAGGGTTCTGGGGCAGGTCGGTCATCTTCGGTTCCGGCGGCGCGGTTCGCGGCCAGTCTTCCGGCTATCGCGCCCGAATGTCAAACCCTTGCCAGATCGAGGCTGCGCAGCAGGTCGTCCGGGTCCAGGCGGAATTCGCTGGGTCCGCCCTGGGCCAGAACATAGCCATAACGCATGCCCAAGGCGTCGGTATAGTCCTTCCAGGGATTGTTGAATCTCCAGGGCGGCTGGATCGTCAGCATCGCGCCCCCCTCGGCCATGGACAGCAGCGCATGGGCGAAGGCGCTGCCCTCGACCGAG
>NZ_JASGGO010000002.1:0-204780 GCF_047605025.1 Paracoccus sp. (in: a-proteobacteria)
TGGCCGGGCGGCTTTTCCCGGCTCTATTCGGACGCGGCCCCGATTTTCGCAAGAGCGGCATTCGTCGCGGCGGCGACGGCGATCACCAGCGGTATCTTGAACTGATCCCGGATGCGCATGGCGGGCGCTGACAGCGGGCCGCCGCCCATGATCACGGCCTGAGCCTGGTCCTCGGCAATCGCGCGCCGGACGGCGTCGGCCAGGGCCGCGTCAAGCGCGGCGGGGTCCTTGACCAGCTCCTTCGGATCGCCCGGCGTCACCTTCACGCCCCGGTATTGGCCAGAGTAACCCAGCGCCTCGGCGCGCAGGCGGAAGGATTCGATCAGCCCCTTGTCGGGGGTGATGGTCACGATCGAGAAAGTTCGTCCGCCCTTCGCCGCCTCGTGAAAGGCCGCTTCGCCGATACCGAAGATGGGTGTCCCGCTTACCGCCGCGCGCAATTCGGGCAGGCCCGGATCGCTGAATGCCGCGACGATGATCGCGGCGACGCCCGGCTCGGCCGCCGCGGATGCACCGATGGCGGCGACGCCCTTGCTGGCATTCGCCATGTCCTCGGGGGTGGTCAGCAAAGCGGGGACACCCTCGTTCGTGCGCTCGACGATCTCGGCCCGGCCATCCGCGACGCCGCGCGCCAGGTCGGCCATGCCTTTCGTCGCCTCGGCATTCGAGTTCGGGTTGATCAGCACGATCTTCGCGGTCTCGGCCCATAGGGGAACGGCGGTGGTCGCGATAAGCGTGGCGCCCGCGATGGCCGGCAGGCCACGGCTGATAAGGCGGGAAAACCCTAGCATGTCGTATTTCCTTTGCTTGGGGGGCATGGCGTTCGGCCTTCAGGCCACCGCCAGCTTCTGAAGGGGCACCGGCGCATAGCCGCCCAGCCGCGAGGTGCGCAGCTTCAGCCGGACCATGGTTTCACACAGGCCGACCGCGCAACTGACGCCGTCAAGCACCGGGATGCCATGCTCGGCCGAAAGCCGCCCGGCCAGATCGGTCATGCCCGCGCAGCCCAGGACGATGGCCTCGGCCCGGTCGTCGCGAATGGCGTGGCCGATCTCCGCGCTGATGCGGGCATAGGCGTTGCTGTCCGGCTCTTCCAGTTCCAGCACCGCCACCTCGGACGAGCGCACGCGACCGCAGCGCGCCCACAGGCCATAGCGGTGCAGGTTATGTTCCAGCGCGGGGACCGAGCGGGCCAGCGTCGTCACCACGGAAAATCGGTTCGAGATCATCGAGGCCATGTGATAGGCCGCCTCGCCGATGCCCACGACAGGCTTGTCGGTCAGGCAGCGTGCCGCGTCCAGCCCGGTATCGTCGAAGCAAGCGATCACCACCGCATCGGCATCGGGCGTGGTCTGGATCACCCGCAAAAGCCCCGCGAGGCTGATCGCCTCGTCATAGAACCCCTCGATGGAGGCGGGGCCATGCGGGGGATTGGCCGCGATGATCTGGGTCCCGGCGGATGCGACACCGCGCGCCGCCACCCCGATCTTTTCGGTCATCGAGGCGGTGGTGTTGGGATTCAGCACAAGGATCTTCATCAGACCTCTCCACCCAGATAGGCGGCCTTGACGCGTGGGTCGTCCAGCAATTCGCGTGAACTCCCGGACAGCACGATCTGGCCGGTGGACAGCGCATAGGCGCGGTTCGATATCGACAGGGCCATACGGCTGTTCTGCTCGACCAGCAGCACCGAGACGCCCTCGTCGCGGCTGATCGCCACGATGGCGCGGGCGATGTCCTGGACCAGTTTCGGCGCGATCCCCAAGGACGGCTCGTCCAGAAGCAGCAGGCGGGGTTTGGCCATCAGCGCGCGGCCGATGACCATCATCTGCTGTTCGCCGCCGGACAGCGTGCTGGCCTGCTGGTTGAAGCGTTCCTTAAGGCGCGGAAAGCGGGTCAACACGCTTTCCAGGGTCTGGGCGATGCCTTCCTTGTCGGTGCGGGTGAAGGCGCCCATCAGCAGGTTGTCCCTGACGCTCATCAGCGGAAAGACGCGCCGCCCCTCGGGGACCATGGCGATGCCCTGGCGCACGATCTGGGCGGCGGGCGTGCCGTCCAGCTTCTGGCCCATATAGGTGATCGAGCCGGACTTGATCCTGCGCAGCCCCGTGATCGCCCGCAGGATCGAGGATTTCCCCGCCCCGTTCGCGCCGATCAGGGCGACGGTCTCGCCCTCGTCCAGGTGGATCGAAACGCCCTTCAGCGCATAGACATGGTCGTAATACAGTTCGACATCGTCGAAGCTCAGCATCCTGGTCATGGCTCAGATCCCGATGGCCGCGTCTTCCGAGCCCAGATAGGCTTCGATGACGCGGGGGTTGGACTGGATTTCGGCGGGCGTGCCCTCGGCGATCTTCTCGCCGAAATTGATGCAGACGATCCGGTCCGAGATCTTCATCACCGCCGGAATGTCATGCTCGACCAGCAGCACGGTCACGCCGCGTTCGTCGCGCAGGCGCCGGACCAGGCCGACCATGCGCATCGTCTCGTCATGGTTCATGCCGGCGAAGGGCTCATCCAGCAGGATGACCTTGGGATCGGTGGCAAGCCCGATGGCCATGCCGAGCGCGCGCAGATGCCCCTGCGGCAGGTTCGAGGCCAGTTCGTTGCGGATCGCCTGGAGGCCGAGGAAATCCACGATCTCATCGGCCGAGCGGGCGAATTCCGCCTCGTCCGCCCGCGCGGTCTGGCTGCCCAGGAAATAGCCCCAAAGGCTGGCCTTCGATCGCAGATGATGGGCCACGATGATATTCTCGCGCACGGTCATGGACTTGAAGATCGTGGTTTCCTGGAAGGTGCGCACGACGCCCAGCCGCGCCACCTGATGCGGCGGCAGGCCCGAGACGCGGTTGCCCTGAAAGCGCACTTCGCCCGAGGTGGGGCGCTCGAACCCGGCGATCTGCTTGAACAGCGTGGACTTGCCCGCGCCGTTGGGGCCGATCACCGACAGGATTTCCCCCTGCGCCACGTCGAAGCTGATGTCGTTGTTCGCCGTCAGCCCGCCGAATTTCTTGGTCACGTTGCGGATTTCGATGATCGGGCTCATTTGCTGCCCTCCTTGCGGTCCAGAAGGGACAGGACACCGTTCGGCAGCACCAGCATCAGGGCGATCAGCGTGCCGGAATAGATCAGCAGTTGATATTCCTTGGCCGCCGAAAGCAGATCCCAGCCGAAGTAAAGCAGCAAGGTGCCCAGCATCGGCCCGAAGACATAGCCCAGCCCGCCCAGGAAGCAGTAAAGCATGAAGTTCACGCTGTCCTGCACCACGAAGGACGAGGGGTAGATGGATTGCGAGATCGCGATGAACATCGCCCCGGCCAGCCCGCCGAAGAAGCTGGAGATGGCATAGGCCAGCACGCGCAGCCAGGCGGTGTTGACGCCGATGGACGCGGACAGCTCCTCGTTCTGCTGCAAGCTGCGGCAAAGGTGCCCCAACCGCGAGTTCACGATCCGCCAAAGCACCAGATAGACCAGGATCATCAGCGCCACGGCGACAAAGTAGAACGCCTGGCGCGGGTTTTGCAGCGTCGCGAAATCCGGCACCAGCGTGATCCCGAAGATCGAGATGCCGCCGGGCAGCGGGATCGAGGTGATCCCCTTGGCGCCGTTGGTGATCGGCAGGGCCAGGGCGGTCAGGCGGGCCACCTCGGTCAGGACCAGCGTGACCATGGCGAAATAGACCCCGCGCAGCCGCAGGATCGGCAGCCCGATCAGGACCGAGATCCCGGCCGAGAAAAGCCCCGCCAGCGGCAGCGTCAGCCAGAAGCTGAACCCGGCCTGCGTGATCAGGATGGCCGAGACATAGCCCCCCGCCAGGGCATAGGCGCCCTGGCCGATATTGATCCGGCCGATATAAAAGGTCAGCCAGACCCCCGCCGCCGCGATGGACAGAAGCGCCACCGAGGTCAGCGTATAGTAAAAGTCCCAGCGTCCGGTCGCGGCGATCAGCGCCGGCACCAGCACGAAGACCAGCGCCAGAAGGGCGCCGCCCCCCAGGATGCTGCCGCCGGACAGGCCCATGCGCTTGGGGCTTGCGGCCTGCGGTTCGTTGCGTGTCGTCATGGCCGTCACCCCCAGGGTTTGCCCATCAGGCCCTGCGGCCGGATGGCAAGGAAAACCATCAGCGAGGCGAAGATGACCAGATAGGTCACATCGCCATAAGAGGACAGCACCGACAGCCCGATGCTCTCCATCATGCCCAGGATGAAGCCCCCGGCGATGGCGCCCGAGATGACGCCCGCGCCGCCGATCATGATCATCATGAATGCCTTGACCGAGGTGGGCCCCCCCATCCCCAGGTTGATCCCGGTGATCGTCACCAGCAGCGCGCCGACCAGGCCCGCCAGCATCGCGCCAAGGGCAAAGCCCAGCATGGAATAGCGGTCCACGTCCACGCCCATCAGCTGCGCCGCCGTCCGGTCCTGCGCCAGCGCCCGCATCGCGCGGCCGGCGCGCGAATATTGCATGAAGCCGATGAAGGCCACGATGATCGCCACGGCCAGCACGCCGATCAGGATGCGGTCATAGGGCATGATGACGCGGAAATCCCAGTTGAAGACCCCGCCCACGATCTTGGGCACGCCGCGTTGCTTTTCCCCGAACAGCAGCAGGATCACCGCGTCCAGGAAAAAGGCGATGCCCGCCGCCAGCAGCATCGTGGATTCGTCCCGCTTGGATCGGCGGATCACCGGGCGGAACAGGAATTTCTCGATCAGCGCCCCCATCACCGCCAGCACCAGCGCCGAGGCGATCAGCCCGACGATGAAGGGCAGCTTGTATTGCGCGACGACCGTATAGGTGATGAAGCCGCCAAAGACATACATCTGCCCATGGGCAAAGTTCAGCACGTTCATCAACGAGAAGATCAGCGTCAGCCCCAGCGCGATCAGCGCATATTGCGCGCCAAGGTAAAGCCCGTTTGCAAGGATCTGTTCCATTCCGCCCCCATGGATCGGGGCGCGGCCCGCATCGGGGCCGCGCGGCTAAGGGATCAATCGACCTGTGCGACGAAAAGCGTCTCGAACTTGCCGTCCTTGAACTCGTTCACGACCAGCGGCACGGAAAGCTGGCGCTTTTGCCCGAACGAGGTGGTGCCGACGTAATGCAGCTTGGCGTCGCCTACCATGAAGGGGTTCGGCGCCTCGAAACCGTCGATGGTCTTCTTGAATTCCTCCACGTTGTCGATGGCGGCGGGGTTCGCCTTCAGGGTTTCGATGATATATTCCAGCGCATAGACCTTGGTGTTCGACTCGTCGTTATATTCGCCGAACATCTTGGTATAGCGTTCCACGAATTCGCGCATCGCGTCCGAGGCCAGTTCCGGGGTCGAAGCGCCGCCGACCGAGATGAAGCCGTTGGCCAGATCGCCCGCGCCCTCGGCCAGCACGCTCGCATCCTGGGCCGTCTCGGTCGAGATCAGCCCCTCATAGCCCAGTTCGCGGGCCGAGCGGATCAATTGCGGGGCGTTCGCGGGCGAGACGCCGGACAGGACCAGCAGGTCCGGCTGGGTCTGAAGCACCGGCAGCAGGACCGGCGTGAAATCGGTGGTGTCGACCTGGTAGCTGACCTTGTCGGAAACCACCTCAAGCCCCAGCGCCTTGGCCGCCTCGACACCGGAATCGCGCTGGCTCAGCGGATCGGATTCGTTGGCGGCGACGAAGGCCACCTTCTTCACGCCCTTGTTTTCGGACAGGTATTTATAGATCGCCGGGCCGGATTGGTAATTCGCCACCATGCCCAGGATCGCGTTCGAGGCGGGCGGCGTGTAAAGCGTCTTCGGGAAGGCGTAGGGGAAGTAGATGATGCCCTTCTGCTCGGCCACCGGGCGCACGGCGGCGGCGCCGTCATCGACGTTCGGGCCGACGACATAATGCACGCTGTCCTGGGCCATTTTCTCCATGCCCGCGATGGCGCGCTTGGGGTCTTTCTGGTCGTCGAAGGGCACGATCTGGATGTCGTAGGTCGTCTCTCCGATCTTGACGCCGCCCAGTTCGTTCAGCCAGGCCGCCCGCGTCTCCATCGAACGCTGGTTCGAGATACCCCAGGCCGCGGCCGGACCCGATGTCACGCCGACGAAGCCGATCCGCAGCTTGGGGTTTTCGGCATGGGCGGCGGAAAGAAAGGACAGGCTGGCAACGGCGGCAAGCGCGGTGGTCTTCAGGAAAACGCGACGCAGCATCGAAATACTCCCTATTTGTCTTTGTGATTCGTGCCTTGGACTTGGCCTTGAAAGAGCGCCATCTAAGACGTTCCGACACAATAATGGATGAATTGTTAACAATCATGTCAACAAATTCTTTGCTGGTCGTTTACAGGCGAAAACTTGTTGCCAATGCCTGAAATCCCTAGTTTCAAGGGGTCTTCTGCGATTTCCCGAAGGTGCGGAGCGAATGAGTCTGACAAATGCACAAGATGAAGGCGGCGGAATTGGTGAAGAAGCCATCGTCGAGCACATCTTCGAGGCAGTCATAGAACAGCGGCTACCTCCGGGGACGAAGCTTTCCGAATCGGCTCTTTGCGAGGCGTTCGGCGTCGGGCGCATGCGCATCCGTCGCGCCCTGTTGCTGCTGTCCAGCCGTCAGGTGGTCGATCTTCATGCCAATCGCGGTGCTTATGTCGCGCGACCTTCGGCGAAGCAGGCGCAAGAGGTGTTCGAAGCGCGGCTGGCTCTTGAGCCGACCATCGCCCGTCTGGCCGTGCGCCGCGCCTCGGATGCCGAGATCGCGACCCTGGCCGGTCATATCGAACGCGAGCACCAGGCCCATCACCACAAGCAGCGGCGCGAGGCGATCCGGCTATCGGGCCAGTTCCATAGCCTTCTGGCCGAGGTCGCGGGAAACTCGGTGCTGGAGCGGGTGATGAAGGAGCTGGTCATCCGCACCTCGCTGATCATCGGGATCTTCGGCGCGAACGACATGACCGACTGCCGCGACCACGATCACTCGGCCATCGTGGATGCCATCCGCTGCCGCGACGAAGAGGAAAGCGCCCGGCTGATGTTCCAGCATCTGGATCGCATTCGCATGGATCTGGACTATGCCAAGGTCGATGCCGTCGGAACCGATCTGGTGGCGATCCTGCGGCAAGGTGCAGGGCCGCGATAGCCGTCCCGGACCAGTCGTGCCCAGGCGTGGGACCGGCACCACCACATGGTAAAGGCGCGGGGCGGTCATTTATGATGCCGCGCCCTGATGGCGGTTTCGAGGCGGGCAGGTTACGGCTTTCGCTGGGATAACAGGCCCGATACCCAGAAAAGGGCCACGGCCGCACATGCGATGGGCAAGGCTTGCCAAGTCGCCGTTTCATATGAGCATTTGTTTGACATGATCGCATGCAGCGCCAATGATGCCAAAGGATTTTGCACATGAGCGGGGTTTTCGGCCCTTTGCCCCCCATGCGATGACAAGGCGCAGGACATTATTCCCCACGCTCAGGATTCATAAGACCTTCGCGCCCTCCGAGGCCATGCCATAACCGCGCTTCAAGGCGCAAACCACGACCGCCCCTTAAAAAATTCTTACAACATCGGGACATGATCTAATGAATGAAGCCACTGCCCTTGATCGTAACACCAGAAACCGCGTCTGGTTCGGCAGCCTCAGTGGAAGCTCGGTAGAGTGGTTCGACTTCTTTCTTTACGCCACGGCGGCGGGGCTGATCTTCAACAAGCAGTTCTTCCCGACCGACGACCCGTATGTGTCGCTGATGATCTCATACGTCACGCTTTCGATCACCTTCTTCGTGCGACCCATCGGCGGCGTCATCTTCGCCCATATCGGCGACAAGGTGGGCCGGAAGAAAACACTGGTGATGACGATCACCCTGATGGGGGCCGCGACCATCGCCATCGGGCTGCTGCCGACCTATGAACAGGCCGGCATGCTTGCGCCGATCCTGCTGACGCTGTGCCGCGTCGTGCAGGGGCTGGCGATCGGCGGCGAATGGGGCGGGGCCTTGCTGCTTGCCTATGAATTCGCGCCGCGCAACCGGCGCGGGCTTTACGGCGCGATCCCGCAGATGGGCATCTCGATCGGCATGCTGCTGTCGACCCTGGCCTTCGCGATCGTGACCTCGCTGCCCGGAACGGCCTTCGAGGATTGGGCATGGCGCGTGCCGTTCATCTCCAGCATCCTGCTAGTGCTGCTGGGGCTGTGGATCCGCAACGGCCTGGGCGAGACGCCTGCCTTCAAGAAGGTCCATGAGCAGGGTCATCCGCCGAAGCTGCCCATCGCCGACACGATCCGGGATCACTGGCGCTCCGTCCTGGTCGCGGCGGGCGCCAAGACGGTCGAAACCGCGCCGTTCTACCTGTTCTCGACCTTCGTGGTCGCCTATGCCACGACCACGCTGTCCTATGACCGCACCACGATCCTGAACATCGTCACCGTCGCCGCCGTGATCTGCACGATCATGATCCCGCTGACCGGACGGCTTTCGGACGATTGGGGCAGGCGCCGGACCTTCATCCTGGGCGCGGTCCTGGTGGGTGCCGTCACCGTTCCGTTCTTCGTTCTGCTGAATGTCGGGCAGGTCTGGGCCGCGTTCCTTGCCGTGACCCTGGCTTTCGGCATCTGCTGGCCGTGGACGACCTCGACGATCGGCACGATGACCTCCGAAATCTTCGACGCCCGCGTCCGCTACACGGGGGTTACGCTTGGCTATCAGATCGGCGCCTGCCTGGCCGGAGGCACCATGCCGCTGCTGGCGGTGTGGATGCTGCGCCACTTCAATGGCCAATGGTGGCCCATCGCGACCTACATCATCGCCATCGCGGTCTTGGCCATCATCGCGGTCCTGGCATCGCCGATGGTCACCCGGATCGAGGCCGATCAGCTTCGCAAGCGCGGCATCGAGCCGAACATCGACTCGGACGTGATCCAGGCAGGAAAAGCCAGGACCTGAGGGGAAGGCCAGCTTGCCATGGCCGCCCCATCGGGAATGAACTGACGACGCGCCGGCCTGCCCGGCGCGTCTCCGCCCGGCAACCCGGCGCATCGCAGCGGTCATCGTGCGAAGTCGGCCTTCGCCCAGATCGCTTCCCACTCCCTCACCATGGCAGGCGATCTTGTGGGCCGGCATGCGCGTGCAGTCGGTGCCGGCTTGTCGCGCCTGGTCGGTCTGGATCAGGCACACCCATCCGATGGGGCGCCGTCACCAGGTAAAATGTCGCCTCTGGCGCGGGCTGTCCCGCCCCGCTCCCTGCACCAGGGGCCATGGGGGCAGGGTTGGCGGGGGCGGGATAAGATGCGAAGCTCCGCCATGAGGGCCGAAGCAGACCACCAACCCTGATGCCGCGGCTTCATAGGCTAGAGCGACAGCATTGGGATGCGTGGCATGGCGAGGTCTCCTTCAGCTTGAGCGAGAGGGGTGCGGCCGGCGGATGCCGAGGGTGAGGGCGATGACAGCCGCCAGTAGCAGCGCGGCCGGAAGCAGCAGAAGCGGCGCGATCCCGATCCCGGCAAGGGCCTGCGCAACTGGCGGTGCGAAGCTGGCGCCAAGAAACAGCGCGAAGCTGTAGACGGCCAGCGCGAGGCCGCGATTGGCGTTGGTCGCGCGCCCGGCGACGGTCGCGATCAGCCCCGGCACGGCGAAGGCGACGCCCGCCGAGAGGAAGGCGCTTGCCGCCATGATCGCGGCGGGCGTTGCAAAGGCTCCGATACCGATTGCAAGCGCCGCCAGCGCAAGGCCGAGGCGGGCCGTGACCGGCGCCCCGAAGCGTTTCGTCACCGGGGCGGCCGCGAAGGTCAGAAGCAGCGGCGGCAGGCCGATCAGCCGGACCGTCTGAAGATCCACCCCGATGCCAGGCCCGAAAACCTGCATCCCGCTGTAAAAGGAGACGAGGCCGAACAGCACCGTCACGGCCGCCACCCATGCGGCGACGACGCCCCGGTCCTGGAAGAGAGAAGCGAGGCGATTGCTCTGTGCTGTGGTCGCACCCGGCACGACAGCCTTTCCGGCGACGACGAGAAAGAGGCCGGCCGCGCCGAGCAGGTAAAGCGGGGCCAGTTCGAACATGATGGTGGACAGGCTGCTTCCCGTTTCCGCCGCGAAAAGTTGCGACAGGGGCGCCGCGCCCAGGAAGGCGAAGCTCATCAGCGACACGCCGAGCGGACGTTGGCCGGGCGGCAGTTCCTCGGTGACGAGCGAAAGCGCGACCGGCGGGAAGATCGAGGCGGCGAGCCCCTGCGCTGCCCTGCCGGCCAGAAGAAGCCCGAAGCTGGTGGCAAGGCCGACCAGTGCCGTGGCCGCGGCCGTCGCCAGGAGGCCGATCAGGACCATTCGTTTGCGACCGTAGCGGTCCGACAGGGGGCCGAGGACCAGGAAGCCAGCGGCATAGGCGATGCCGAATGTCGTGCCGATCAGCGCCGCGCGGGCCGGATCGATGCCGAAACCAGCCGCTATGCCGGAGACCATCGGGATCGTCACATAAAGCTGGCCGACCACGATGAAGCCGCAGGCCATCAGCAGCGCCAGCAGCACGATATGGCGGCCGCTCAGGCGATCCGGTTCAGAATGTAATGTAACGTTAGCTGTAGATTTGGATGACATCTGTTCCTTTCCTTGCCCCCTTAACCCTGCTTCGCTTCCGCGATCAGGTCTTGCATACGGGCAATGTTGGTTTCCACGTCGCGCTTGAACGCGGTCAGCTCCGACAACTGGGCATCGGCCTTGATGAGCTGGGCCTGAAGAATCTCCAGCACCTTTTCCTTGCCCTTGATGCCGCTCGCATCCTCGAAGTAAAGGTCGATGACGGCGGCGATCTCGTCGAGGCTAAGGCCCAGGCGCTTCAGGGCGGCGATCTTCTCCAGCCGCTTGACGGACACTTCGTCGTAATAGCGATAGCCCACACCCTCGCGCTCGGCCGGTTTCACCAGCCCGAGCCGCTCGTAGTAATGGATCGTGCGATGGCTGACCTTCGCGCGCTCCGACAATTCCCCGATCTGCATGAGAGACGACAAATCGACACCTGTATGAACCTGACGTTCAGTGTAGATTTAGACCGCCTGGACGGGCATGTCAACGCCACCCGCCTATCGTTACAGCCCTTGCCGCCGCCCCGCACGATACCTGCGACCGCGCGGCTGGGCTGACGGTGCTTCGCGAATGGCGCGAAGAGGGGGCTATCCGGCGCGGTAAGGATCAGCGCGGGACCCTTCCGGGGCCATGCGCGCGGCGGCCAGCGCCAGCCCGTCCACCACGGCGGTGAATGCCTCCGAGCGCGCGATGCCTGCCTGCGGGCAAAGCTCGGCCGCGACCGAGGAGACCAGCCCCATCAGGCTTGAACCGCCGACCAGGATCACGCTGGCTACCTGGTCCGGCACGACCCCGGCCATCGCCAGCGTCTGTGCGGCCGCCTCGCGCAGCGCGTCGCGATAACCCGCCAGCGCCTGCCCAAGCGAGGCGGGGCTGACCGGGCGGCTTAGCCCTGGCTGGATGAAGCCCATCTGGATCGCGGCATCGTCGCCGGCATTGGCCGCGATCTTGCCGCTCTCGACCGCGAAGGCCAGCTCATGGCCCAGTTCCTCGTCCAGGACGGCGACAAGGCGGGACATGGCGGCGGGGTCCACCGCAAGGCGCGCCATGTCCCGCGCCATGCGCCGTGTTTCAGGGGTGTAAAGAAAGGGGATGCGCGCCCAGGTCGCGAGGTCCGAATAGATCCCGTTCGGCACCGGCAAAACGCCTTCGCCCATCTCGCGGCGCAGGCTGCCGCCATGGCCCAGGGCGGGCATGGCATGGGTCAGGGAAACGGCATGGTCGAAATCCGTGCCGCCCAGGCGGATACCGTGATTGGCCAGGATCCGCACCTGATCGCCCGCGCTGCGAAAGACCGAGAAATCCGAGGTGCCGCCGCCGATATCGACGATCAGGCCCAGGCCCTGGGGCTGGCCCAGCCCGTGGGTGGCCAGGGCGGCGGCCTCGGGTTCGGCCAGAAAGGCCACCTCGGCGAAACCGGCGGACAGATAGCAGGCGCGCAGATCCGCCTCGGCCTGGGCGTCGCGGGCGGGGTCGTTCGTGTGGAAATGCACCGGACGGCCCGAGAGGACGCGCGAGAAGCGGCGGCCCGTGGCCGCCTCGGCCCGCGCCTTCACCACGGTCAGGAATTCGGCGATGATCTGGGACAGGCTGCGCCGCTTGCCGCCGATCAGCCGGGTCTCATGCAGCAGGGACGTGCCCAGCACGCTTTTCAGCGCCCGCATATAGCGCCCCTCGTCGCCCTGGATCAGCGCCTCGGCGGCGGCATGGCCGATGCGCATGGAGCCGCGCGGGGGAAAAAACACCGCCGTCGGCAGCGTGTCGCCCTGTTCCTCGATGGGGATGCGGCGGATGCGGCCCCGCTCGACCATCGCGGCGGCGCTGTTCGAGGTGCCGAAATCCACGGCAAGGATATCGTTCATCTCTGGCTCCGTGGCGGGTCAGGGGGAAGGCGGGGCTGATAGCGGCCATCGCACGGATTGGCAAGCCGTTCGCCGCATCGCGATCAGGGCGCGGGCTATCGGGCGGGTCCGCCGCCAGCCGCCCTGCCGGGAAGCCGCCACCGCCATGATCATGAGGACCAGCATGGGCCGGAAGGCCCAGCCGCACCGGGTCAACCCGGACTGTCAGGATCACCAGCGGCCAGACCACCTGCCCATAGGCCCGGATCGTGCCAGGCACTGCCGACTGCGCTTCATGGCGCGGTATTCCACCCTGAGCCGGTCATCCTGTCGAGCGCCTTTTCCAGATCATCAAGTGCCGCTTGCGCCGGAAGGCGGGCAACCTTCTGCTTGCGGCCCTCGAAAAGCTTGCCGCTGACATTGTTCAACTCGGGCGCCAGGGCCACCCACAATGGCGTTTCCGCGCCTTTTTCCGGCGAAACCGCCAGAAACGAGATCAGACGCAGCGCGGTGGCGACGAAGCCTTTGGCATCCTTAAGGAAAGCGGTCTTGACGAAGCCCGGTGAAGCGGCGTTGACGACCACGCCGCTTCCTGCGAGCTGCTGGGCCAGCCTTGATGTCACCATCAGCAAGGCCTGCTTGGATTGCCTGTAGGCCCTGAAGCCGTCATAGCGGCGCTTCGTCCACTCAAGGTCACTGACATCGTAGTCTCCGACGGCGCTGGAAACGATGTTGACGATCCGGGCTGCCCCGGCCGCGCGCAATCGCGGCAGCAGCAGTCGCGCCAGAAGGTATGGGCCAGCCACGTTCGTGGCCAGCGTCAGTTCATGGCCCTCGCCGGTCTCGCCCCGTTCGTTGAACCAGGCGCCGGCATTGTTGATGAGAAGATGCAGCGTCGGATGCGTCTGGGCGATGGCAGCGGCGAATGCGCGCACGGACTGCATGCTGGCAACATTCAGCGGCAAGACCTCGATCCGGCCACCGGCCGGGTCGTCGGCGAGTTCCGCGCGCAAAGCTTCGCCTTTCTCAAGGCTTCGGACGCCGATGATGACGGTCATGTTCCGGCGCAGCAGCCCGCGCACGATCTTCTTGCCGATGCCGCCGGTGCCGCCGGTAACCACCGCCACCTTTCCGTCGCCGGCCGTGGAAGAAGGATGAGTCGACTTGTCGGGCATGGGGGCTCCATCTGCTGGGAGCCTGTTCTATAAGGCTGGATCATGGTCCATGGTCAAGGGGGGAAGCAGATGCTCATTGGAGAGTTCGCCCGGCGAACCGGGCTGAGCCAGGACACGATACGCTTCTATGTCCGTAAAAAGCTGCTCAGGCCGCGAACCGGAGCGAAGGGGGGCCGTCAGCCCTGGCAGATCTTCACCGAGCAAGATGTCTCGACAGCGCGGATCATACGTTTCGCGCAATCCCTGGGGTTGTCGCTCAGGGAAATCGCCGAGATCGACGCCGAACTGCACCGAGATGACAGTTCGCCCCAGCGCGAGCTTGGCGTCCTGGACACCCAGCTTGCCCGCCTTGAACAAAAGGCCGCCGACCTGGCCGGGTTGATCGGCTATCTTCGTGCCAAACGGGACTGGGTTGCACGCGGAAGGCCCGATCATGATCCGCATCTGCCGGTTCTTCCTTGCGCCAGTCCACGCGGCGACAACGGCAAATGAGGTTGGTTCCGACGGAAAGACGGATGACCCAGCGGCGGGCCTGCTTTCCATCCATATGCGCCGCTCGCCCGTGCCTTGATTTGGGGGGGAGTGCCATAGCATGGGCGTAGCTCTTTGTTTCTTCGGCTTCGCCCCCGGCACCATCAGCAGCATGGCCCGCGTCGGGACCGACGGCATGGGGCAATGGATCGGGACCGGATGCTGGCCAGGAAAAGCCGCGCGGGGCACCAACGGCAAGCACTTTCCGCTTCACGCCCCAGGCCCCGCCGCCAAGGCAGTCGCCGGGGACAAAGCCGGCATGCGGGCGCGATTTCTTTACGCGTGCCCTTCCCATTCGCCCCGCGATGGGGTAGCGCGGCCGGCGTCCGGGCATCTTCCGCGATTCGAATGCCCCATTTTCCCTGTTTGCGGACCATGACACAATGACTGATCAGAATATTTTGGCGCCCTTCACGGCGCCTCGAAACCGGCCGGTGAATTCGCCCGCGCGCGTGCTGCTGGCCAGCCTGATCGGCACGACGATCGAGTTCTTCGACTTCTATGTCTACGCGACTGCTGCCGTGCTGGTCTTTCCGACGCTGTTCTTTTCGGCCGAGGATCCAACCACCGCGCTTCTCGCCTCTTTCGCCACCTTCTCTATCGCCTTTTTCGCGCGTCCGCTGGGCGCGGTGGTCTTTGGCCATTTCGGTGACCGGATCGGGCGCAAGGCCACGCTGGTCGCGGCGCTTCTGACGATGGGCGTCTCGACCGTGGTGATCGGGATGTTGCCGACCTATGCCCAGATCGGCGTCGCGGCGCCCGCCCTGCTGGCCCTGTGCCGTTTTGGCCAGGGCTTCGGCCTTGGCGGCGAATGGGGCGGCGCGGTGCTGCTTGCGACCGAGAACGCCCCCGAGGGCAAGCGAAGCTGGTATGGCATGTTCCCGCAGCTTGGCGCTCCGGTCGGGCTGTTCCTGTCCTCGGGCTTTTTCTGGGTGCTGCTGCATTTCATGAGCCAGGACGATCTGTTGTCCTGGGGCTGGCGCCTGCCGTTCCTGGCCTCGATCATCCTGATCGTGCTGGGGCTGTGGGTGCGGCTTTCGATCACCGAGACGCCGGAATTCGCCGAAGCGATCAAAAGGGACAAGCGCGTCGCGGTTCCGGTGATCGAACTGTTCCGCAACCACAAGCGCAGCCTGTTCCTGGGCACCTTCGTCGCGCTGGTGACCTTCGTGCTGTTCTATATCTGCTCGGCCTGGCTTCTGTCCTATAACGTCAAGGTCGCCAAGATCCCGTTCCTGGACGCGCTGAAGATCCAGATCTTCGGCTCGGTGATCTTCGGGCTCGGGATCCCGCTGGCGGGCAAGGTCGCCGATCGCATCGGGCGGCGCCCGTTCCTGGTGGTGGTCACCGTCTTGATCGGCGCCTTCTCGTTCCTGCTGGCCCCGCTGATGAGCGCTGGCGAGGCCGGGATCTATACCTTCGTGACGCTGGGCATGTTCCTGATGGGGCTGACCTATGGCGTGATCGGCGCGGCACTGGCCGCCCCCTTCCCGACGCGGGTGCGCTATACCGGCTCGTCCATCACCTTCAACTTCGCGGGCATCTTCGGGGCGTCGCTCGCGCCCTATGCCGCGACCTGGTTGCAGCAGACCTATGGGCTGGGTCATGTCGGCTATTACATGCTGGGCGCCTCGGTGGTGACGCTGCTTTGCGTCCTGGCCTCGGGGCGCGACGAGGTTTGAAAGCTGAAAGGGCGGCCCAGGGGCCGCCCTTTTCACGTATGATGCGCCGGCACGACCATGCGGCTGAAGGCGCGCATCGCCATGCGCGCGGTTCCAAGCGGATCCGCGCCGGGCATCCAGCGTTGCAGGTCGCCCACCAGCATCTTGCTGGCCACGCCATAGGCATAGGTGTGAAAGACCGCCAGCGTCACCTGCAAATCCTCGCTCTCGTCCAGCATGCCCATCGCCTGCGCGCGCCTCAGCAGCTTCAGCATCATCTCATGGACGCCATGCTCATAGCGGGTCAGCACCTCACTTCGCTCGAACTTGTCGCCGGGCATCATGCCGATGATGCGGAATTCGCGCGGGTGGCGATAGGCCCATTCCAGATAGGCGTCGCCAAGGGCCTCGAACTGGGCCAGAGGGTCGTTGCCATCCGCCGCGACCACGGTTTGGATGCACTGGTCCTGAAGCAGCATCATCGCATTTTCGGCCATGGCGGCCAGCAGATCCTCGCGCCCTGGGAACATGGCGCGCAATTCCTCTGTCTCGGCCTCTATCCGCGTGGCCACATCGCAAAGCGTCGGCACCTGGCCGGTCTGCGTGTAAAGGTCGGTAAAGGCTTCCACGGCAGCCCCGTAAAGCGAGCCGCCGCGCAAATCGGGAGGGTTCATGCGATGCTACACCAGCAGGGTTACGGGAAATGGCTAACCAGAGAATCAAGCACGACAAGCTTGCGCCTTTTTTAGGCTACGCCACTAATTCCTGATTTTACAATGCATTTCGATAAAATTTTTATGAATTCCACGCGCCTTGCAAGCGTTCGGCGAACCAGAGCCCGCGCTGCCGCGTTGGTCAGGCGGCCAGGGCAAAGGGTGGCGCATGGGCAAGGGCTTCGGGATTGCGGTGATCGGGACGGGGCCGCGTGCGCTTGGCGCGCTTGAGGCGCTGGCGGCCGGGGCACGGGACGGGCAGGGGGCGGGCGGGCTGCATGTCGATATGTTCGATACGCAACCGCATCCGGGCGCGGGGCCGAATTTCGATCCCAGGCAAAGCCCGCTTGCCCTGCTGAACCTGCCCCTGCGCGCGCTCCGCCTGCCCGCGCCGCCGCAGGGCTTTCCCGATTTCGCCGATTGGCTGGCCGAGGCCGATCCCGAGCATTACCCGCCCCGCGCCCAGCTTGGCGCCTATTTCGCCGCGCGCTTCCAGGCGCTGGCGCGGCAGGCACCGTTTCCGATCCGCGTCCATCCCCAGGCCGCGCTGCATCTGGACCATGACGCGGCGGATGGCTGGTGGCTGCGCGGCCATGACGCCCGCCACGGTCCCTATGCCGAGGTGCTGCTGACCCAGGGCCAGCCCGCCACGCGCCCTGATCCGCAACTGAGGCGCTGGCGCGAGCATGCCGGGGCCATCGGCGCCGACCTGCTGCCCGCCTATCCCGCCCGCGACCTGGCCCGCGCCGCGCAAGGCTGGCAGGGCAAGGCGGTGGCGATCCGGGGCATGGGCCTTGCCACGCTGGACGTGCTGCGGCAGTTGACCCTGGGTCTTGGCGGGCACTTCCAGGGCGGGGCCTATCATCCCTCGGGGCGCGAGCCTGGGCGGATCCTGCCCTTTTCCCTGGACGGGATGCCGCCCTGCCCGAAGCCCGCCACCGCGATGCTGGACGCGGCGCTTTCGCCGACGCCCCAGGAAAGCGCCGATTTCTAGGCAGCGCTGGCCCAGGCGTTGCATCAAGGCCCGGATGCCGCGTTGGCCTGCCTTTCGCGCCCGCTTGTCGCGCCGGTCGCGCGCCTGCTCGACTGTCCCGCCGCCGGGGTCGAGGCTTGGCTGGCCACCGAACGCGACAGGCCCGGCGCGCAAGAGCATCGCGCCCCGGCGGCGGCGCTGCGCCATGGCGTGCTGATGGCGCTGGCCGAAGTGCCGCCCGATATCGGTTTCGTCCTGGGTCAGATCTGGCGCAAATGGCAGGGCGCGCTGCGCCGGGGCTTCAACCCCGAACCGCCCGCGCCCCAGACCGCCCGCGCGATCCTGAGCTTTGACGAGGGGCTGAAACGCTATTCCTACGGCCCGCCCGTCCGAACCGCGCGCGAGCTTCTGATGCTGATCGAGGCAGGGCTGGTCGATCTGCTGGCCGCCGAGGATCCCGACATCCTGCTGACGCCCGAAGGCTGGCAACTGGTCGAGGAGGACGCGACCGCCCACGCCCAGGTCATGGTCGATGCGGTCCTGCCCGCGCCGGACCTGGAGCGGCTGGACGATCCGCTGCTGGCGGGCCTGCGCGACGCGGGACGGCTGATCTTGCATGGGGAGGGGCTGGCGGCACGGATCCGCCCCGATGGCCGCTTGCTGGATCGTGAGGGCCAGCCGCAGCCGGGCCTGTCGCTGCTGGGCCGGCTGGCGCTTGGCAGCATGATCGCGGTCGATTCGGTCCATGACTGCTTCGGCCGCGCCGCGCATCGCTGGGCGCGGACGGTGCTGGAACGGGTTCATGGCTGATTGCGTTTCCAAATTGGAACATTTGGGAAACATCCATGAGGACGAGCTTGCAAGAGCGGCTGGCGATTCTGGCCGACGCCGCCAAATACGACGCCTCCTGCGCCTCTAGCGGAACCCAGCGGCGCGATGCCCGCGCGGACGGGATCGGCTCGACCGAGGGGATGGGGATCTGCCATGCCTATGCGCCCGATGGGCGCTGCATCAGCCTGCTGAAGATCCTGCTGACGAATTTCTGCATCTATGATTGCGCCTATTGCATCAACCGCAGTTCCAGCAACGTCCGGCGCGCCCGCTTCACCCCTGCCGAGGTGGTCTGGCTGGCGCTGGAATTCTATCGCCGCAACTATATCGAGGGGCTGTTTCTGTCCTCGGGGATCGCGCGCAGTTCGGATCACACCATGGAGCAAATGGTGCAAATCGCCCGTGACCTGCGCCAAGCCCATGGTTTCAAAGGCTACATCCACCTCAAGACCATCCCCGAAGCCTCGCCCGCCCTGATCGAGGAAGCGGGGCTTTGGGCGGACAGGCTTTCGATCAACATCGAATTGCCGACGGATCGCGGCATCGCCGATCTGGCGCCGGAGAAGCGGCCCGGCCAGATCCGCCGCGCCATGGCCGATCTGCGCCTGAAGATCGAGGAACATGCCGATCCCAGCCCGACCGGGCGGTGGCGGCGCTTCGTTCCGGCGGGGCAATCGACGCAGATGATCGTGGACGCGGACGGTGCGAGCGATGCGACGATCCTGGGCTCCAGCGCGCGGCTTTACGGCAGCTATGGCTTTTCCGTGGCCGAGATCACCTCGGCCCGGCCGGATGGCAACCTGGATCTGGATCCCAAGCTGGCCTGGGCGCTGGCCCATCGCGCCGATTTCCCGGTCGATGTGAACCGCGCCCCGCGCGAGATGCTGCTGCGCGTGCCGGGCTTGGGGATCAAGACCGTCAATGCGATCCTGCCGTGGCCTGGCAGGTGGGCGGTGGCGGCGATCTGTTGGCCCAGGCGCGCCCGCCGCCGTGCCCTGGGGCCGCCATGCCGCGCGTGCCCAAGGGCTTTCCCGAAGCCGCCGCCGCCGCGCTTTGCCATTCCGATCCGGGGCGTTTCGCGCTGCTCTACCGGCTGCTCTGGCGCTTGCAGGATCAGCCCCGCCTGCTTGACATCGCGCCAGATCCCGATGTCGCGGCGCTGCGCCGCATGGTCAAGGCGGTGGGCCGCGACTGTCACAAGATGCATGCTTTCGTGCGGTTTCGCGAACTGGACCTGGGGGCCGGCACCCGCCGCCGCTTCGCCGCCTGGTTCGAGCCGGATCACCATATCCTTGCCCGCGCCACGCCCTTCTTTGCCCGCCGTTTCGCCGATATGGACTGGGCGATCCTGACGCCCAGGGGGCAGGCGTTGTTTCGGGACGGGATCTTGCGGACGGATGAGGCGCCCTGCGACAAGCCCGATCTGGACGACCCGACCGAGGCGCCATGGCGGACCTATTTCAGTGCGACCTTCAATCCCGCACGCTTGAAAATCAAGGCGATGACCTCTGAAATGCCTAGGAAATACTGGAAGAACCTGCCCGAGGCGGGGCGGATCCCCGGCCTTTCACGCCGCGATCCGTGCGCGGCGGCCCCAGGTGCCCGAACCGCCGCCCGCCGCCGATGGCTGGCAGGCGCTGCGCTTGGGGATCCTGGGCCCGCACGCGCTGTCCGCTGCATGCCCAGGCGACGCAGGCCGTGCCGGGCGAAGGCCCGCGCGAGGCGGCGCTGATGATTCTGGGCGAGCAGCCCGGAGACCATGAGGATCTGACCGGCGGCCCCTTTATCGGGCCGGCGGGACAGGTGCTGGAACGCGCCTTGCAGGCCGCAGGCATCGCCCGAGAGGACGCCTATTTCACCAATGCGGTCAAGCATTTCAAGTTCGAACCCAAAGGCAGGCGGCGGCTGCACCGGCGCCCGGACGCGGGCGAGGTCTCGCATTGCCGCTGGTGGCTGCGCCAAGAGATCGAGGCGGTGCGCCCCCCGGCTGGTCCTGGCGCTGGGGGCGACGACGATGCTGGGCCTCACCGGGCGGGCGGTGCGGATGGCCGAGATCCGGGGGCGGATCATCGAAGGCGCGCCCGCGATCCTGCCGACCTGGCATCCCGCCTATCTGCTGCGCCTGCCCGATCCGGCCCAGGCGCGGGGCGAAGCCAGGCGCTTTCAACAGGATCTGCGGCTGGCGGCGCGGTTCCTGGCCGGTGCCCCGGATCAGCCGCGCCCGCGATAGGGGGGAACGCCCTGGTCGGGGATCCAGACGCTTTGCGGCAGGGCGCCGGTCTGCCAGAACACATCTATCGGCATGCCTCCGCGCGGATACCAGTAGCCGCCGATGCGAAGCCAGCGCGGGGCCAGGAACGCGACCAGGCGGCGGGCGATGCCGATGGTGCAATCTTCGTGGAAAGCTCCGTGATTGCGGTAGCTTCCAAGAAAAAGCTTCAGCGATTTCGACTCGACCAGCCAATCGCCCGGCACATAGTCGATGACCAGATGCGCGAAATCCGGCTGGCCCGTCATCGGGCAAAGCGATGTGAACTCGGGCGCGGTGAAGCGCACGTTGTAATCGACATCGGCCTGCGGATTGCGGACCCTTTCAAGCACGGCCTTCTCGGGGCTTTCGGGCAGGCTGGTCGCCCCGCCAAGCTGGGTCAGGTTCTGGTAGATGCTTTCGGACATGGCGGGTTTCCCTGTTTTGGCGGCCGGGTGGGCTGCGACCGGCGGGGCGGGGTTAGCGCCTGTCGCGGGCGGGTGCAACAAAAGCCTGCGCCGCGCCCGCGCGGCCCGCATAAGGGTTGGCCCGCCCCGCCCGGATTTTCCCCGCGACAAGCGGCGCCGGATAGGCCATTCAGACGCCCGAAGACGACGCGCCCGCAGGGAGGAACCGATGAGCGCCACACCCGAACGTCAGACCCGGCTGACCCCCGGCGCGATCCGCGCCATGAAGGGCTTGGCCCCCATCGCCTGCCTGACCGCCTATACCACGCCGATGGCGAAGCTGGTCGATACCCATTGCGATCTGATCCTGGTCGGCGACAGCCTGGGCATGGTGCTGCACGGGCTGGAATCGACCCTGGGCGTCACCATGGAGATGATGGTGCTGCATGGCCGCGCCGTGGCGCGCGGCGTCGCGCATGCCTGCCTGGTCGTGGACATGCCCTTCGGCAGCTATGAGGAAAGCCCCGCGCAGGCCATGCGCAACGCCGCGCGCCTGATGGCCGAGACGGGCTGCCAGGCGGTCAAGCTGGAAGGCGGCCGGCACATGGCCGAGACGGTGGCCTTTCTGACCCGGCGCGGCATTCCGGTCATGGGCCATGTCGGGCTGACGCCGCAATCGGTCCATGCGCTTGGCGGCTACAAGGTCCAGGGTCGCGGCGCGGCGGGCGGGCAGGTGCTTGAGGATGCGCGGGCCCTGGCCGAGGCGGGGGCCTTTTCGGTGGTGCTGGAAAAGCTTCCGGCCTCGCTTGGGGCGCGGATCAGCCAGGAGATCGCGGTTCCGACCGTGGGCATCGGCGCCGGGGCGGAATGCGACGGCCAGATCCTGGTCGTCGATGACATGCTGGGGCTGTTCGCCGATTTCCGGCCGAAATTCGTGCGCCGCTTTGGCGAACTGGCCCGCGATGCGGACGCGGCCATCGCCGCCTATGCCTGCGAGGTCCGCGCCCGGCGCTTTCCGGGACCCGAGCATGAATTCGCGGATGAGGGCAAGTGATGGCCACAAGGATCGTGCGCGGCCTGGCCGAGATGCGGGCCTTGGTGCGGGACTGGCGGGCCGAGGGCGCGCGGGTCGGCGTCGTCCCCACCATGGGCGCGCTGCATGAGGGACATCTAAGCCTGGTCGACGCTGCCCGCGCCGAATGCGGGCGCGTGATCGTGACGCTGTTCGTCAACCCGCGCCAGTTCAACAACCCCGAGGATTTCGCCAAGTATCCCCGCACCGAACAGGCGGATGCCACGATCCTGGGGGATCGGGCGGATGTGCTTTTCGTGCCCGATGGGGATGAGGTCTATCCCCCCGGCCATGTCACCGGCATCCATGTCGGCGGCGTCAGCGCCCCCTTGGAGGGCACGCATCGGCCCGGCCATTTCGACGGCGTGGCGACGGTGGTAACGATCCTGTTCAACATGACCGGCGCGGATCGGGCCTATTTCGGGGAAAAGGACTGGCAGCAATTGCAGGTCGTGCGGCGGCTGGTGTCGGATCTGCGCCTGCCCATCGAGATCGTGCCCTGCCCCTGCATCCGGGCCGGGGACGGGCTGGCGCTGTCCTCGCGCAATCAGCGGCTGTCGCCCGAGGCGCGGGCCAGGGCGGCGGCGATCCCGGCGGCGCTGTTCCGGGCGGCGGCGCGGATCGAGGCGGGCAAGGCCCCCGCGCCGGTGCTGGCCGAGGCCGAGGCCGCGATGGCCGGGGCGGGCCTGGGGCCGCTGGAGTATCTGGCGCTGCGCGACGCCGAGTCGCTGGCCCAGCCGCGACCGGGGCAGGGCGCGCGGCTGCTGGTCGCGATTTGGCTGGACGGGGTGCGGCTGATCGACAATGTTCCGGTGGCGCTGCCCTGACGTAGGGTCATGAGCACGATTTTGGCTTTACGGGGAGCCGGCGGGGGGCTAGTAAGCCCTCTTTGGCTCCGCACGCTCGGGGCGGCGGCGAAGGGCCGTCGCAAGGGTTCAGGTGCCGCCCATCGGGTGTTCGGCACCCCTGTTGCTTCGGCTGATAAATGACAAATCCCAATATCGCGGCCCCCTTGGCCGCTGCTCTTGCTGCCAAGGGCTATGAAAACCTGACCCCCGTGCAAGAGGCCGTGCTGGCCGCTGACGGGGCGGGGCGTGACATGCTGGTCTCGGCCCAGACGGGCTCGGGCAAGACCGTGGCCTTCGGCCTGGCCATCGCCGAGAACGTTCTGGCGGGCCATGACGTGCTGCTGCCGGCCGAGGCGCCGCTGGGCCTGGCGATCGCGCCGACGCGCGAGCTTGCGCTTCAGGTCGCGCGGGAACTGAGCTGGCTTTACGCCGAGGCGGGCGTGCAGATCGCCACCTGCGTCGGCGGCATGGATTACCGCACCGAGCGCCGCGCGCTGGAGCGCGGGGCGCATATCGTCGTCGGCACGCCCGGCCGTCTGCGCGACCATATCGACCGGGGCAGCCTGGACCTTTCCAGCCTGCGCGCCGCCGTGCTGGACGAGGCCGACGAGATGCTGGACCTGGGCTTCCGCGAGGATCTGGAGTTCATCCTGGGCGAGGCGCCCGAGGACCGGCGCACGCTGATGTTCTCGGCCACGGTGCCTCCGGGGATCGAGAAGCTGGCGCAGGATTTCCAGAAGGACGCGCTGCGGCTTGTGACCCAGGGCGAGGCGCGTCAGCATGGCGATATCCAGTATCGCGGCATCAGCGTGCAGGGCCGCGACCGCGAACCCGCGATCTTCAACCTGCTGCGTCTTTACGAGGCGCCAAGCGCGATCATCTTCTGCAAGACGCGCGCCAACGTGAACCATCTTCTGGCGCGGATGAGCAATCGCGGCTTCAAGGTCGTGGCGCTGTCGGGCGAGTTGAGCCAGCAGGAACGGACCCATGCCTTGCAGGCGTTGCGCGACGGTCGGGCGCAGGTCTGCATCGCGACCGACGTGGCCGCGCGCGGGATCGACCTGCCGGGCCTGGAACTGGTGATCCATGCCGATCTGCCGACGAATTCGGAAACGCTGCTGCACCGTTCGGGGCGGACGGGGCGCGCGGGTGCCAAGGGGGTTTCGGCGCTGATCGTCGCGCCCTCGGACTACAAGAAGGCGCAGCGGCTTTTGAAGATGGCCAAGGTCGAGGCCGAATGGTCCGGCGCGCCCACCGCCGAGGACGTGAGCCTGCGCGACGACGAGCGGATGCTGGACCATCCTGCGTTGCATGCCCCCGTCGAGGACGAGGCCGCGCTGGCCGCGCAGATGCTTGAACGCTTCGGTCCCGCGCAGATGGCCGCCGCCTTCATCCGGCTGTGGCGCGAGGAACGCCCCGCGCCCGAGGATCTGACCCCGGTGAACCGCCAGCCGGGCGTCGAGGCGCCGCGCAGCCTGCGCGATTTCAGCGCGGCGGTCTGGTTTTCGCTTTCGGTGGGTTATTCGGGCCGGGCCGAGGCGCGCTGGCTTTTGCCCAAGATCTGCGAGACCGGCGGCATCGGCAAGGATGCGGTGGGCGCGATCAAGGTGCGCGACCACGAGACGTTCGTGCAGATCGCCCCGGACATGGCGACCCGTTTCGGCGATACGGTCGAGCTTGAGGAAGGGCTGATGATGCGCCGCCTTGATGGGATGCCGAATTTCGAGCGTTCCTCGGAGCCGCGTCCGGCGCGTCCCCGCCGCGAGCCGGCCGAGAAGCGCGGCTATCCGAAGCGCAGCGAGGCCGAGGAAGCGCCGCGTTCGGCGCCCCGCGAATACACCCCGCGCGACGAGGGTATCGTCCGCGAAGAGGCGCCGAAGAAGGTGCGCTGGACGACCGGCGAAAAGGCCGCCCGCCGCACCGACACCGCGCCGCGCGACAAGGGTAAGCCCGCTGCCGGCAAGCCGGAGAAAGCCAGCTGGGCCAAGCCCTCGGGCAAGGTCAAGGGCGGGCTTGGGCCGAAGGGCGCGAAATACCGCAAGGGCTGAGGCCCCGTGATCGGAATGAAAGGCCCGGAGAAAGCTCCGGGCCTTTTTCACATGCGCTGATGGGCTGGACCATGCGAAAGGCCCGCACGGATGCGCAGCCTTTCCGGCGATGGCCGCGGAACCGGATCAGTAGGGCAGGCCGACGTAATTCTCGGCCAAAGCGGTCTGGGCGGCGCGTGAGGTGGCCAGATATTCGACCTCGGCGGCCTGCATGCGGGTCAGGAAATCGCCCTCGACGGGAAAGTGGTGCAGCATCCGCGTCATCGACCAGGAAAAGCGCGAGGCTTTCCACACCCGCGCCAGCGCCGTCGCCGAATAGTCGGCCAGAAGCTGGCCGTCGCCCGCGTGATGCGCGATCAGCGCACGGCTGAGGCACCAGACATCCGAGGCCGCGAGGTTCAGCCCCTTGGCGCCCGTCGGGGGCACGATATGGGCCGCGTCGCCCGCCAGATGCAGCCGGCCCCAGCTCATCGGCTCCGAGATGAAGCTGCGCAGGGGCGCGATGCTTTTCTCGATCGTGGGGCCGGTCGCCAGGGTTTCGGCCAGATGCGGGGGCAGGCGGCGGCGCAGCTCGTCCCAGAAAGCGTCGTCGGACCAGCCCTCGGGGCTGTCTGTCAGCGGCACTTGCAGGTAATGGCGCGACAGGTTCGCGTTGCGCATCGAGCAGAGCGCGAAGCCCCGCGCATGGCTGGCATAGACCAGTTCGTCGGCCAGAGGCGGGGTTTCGGACAGGATGCCCAGCCAGCCGAAGGGATAGACGCTTTCATATTCGCGTCGCAGCGCCTCGGGGATGGTGCGGCGGCTGACGCCGTGAAATCCGTCGCAGCCCGCGATATGGTCGCAGTCGATGCGATGGTCGCGGCCCTGATGGGTGAAGGTCACATAGGGGGCATCGCTGTCGGCCCCGTGGATCCGCACATCCTGGGCCTCATGCCAGATTGGCGCCTGAACCCGGTCGAGCGCGTCGTAAAGGTCATGTGTCACCTCGGTCTGGCCATAGATCATCACCGCCTTGCCGGTCAGCGCCTTGAAGTCGATATGCACGGTAGTGCCCTGGGCGGTGATGATGGTGCCCTCATGGACGAAACCTTGCGCGTCCATGCGCGCGCCGCACCCGGCCTGGCGCAGGATGTCGCAAAGCCCCTGTTCCAGCACCCCGGCGCGGATGCGCGACAGCACATAGTCGCGCGTGCGGCGCTCCAGCACCACCGTATCCACGCCTGCCTGGCGCAAAAGCAGCGACAATAGCAGCCCCGACGGGCCGCCGCCGATGATGCATACCTGATGACGCATGGCCCTTCCCTCCCTGTTTTACCGCGTCAGGATACCGCATGGGTGGGGTCGCGATAAATGGGCGGCGCGTCGAAAGACTTGGACGGATCGTCGGGACGCCCCGCCGCCGCTTTGGCGAAAGCGCAGTGGCGCGGCGCCGGTGCGGGCATATCCGCATGTCGTCGGGATGGGCATGGGCTGGATGGGCCCCGAAGCGGCGCCACATCCGCCGTGCGCTCGCCCCCGAAGGTGACGGCGCGGAACGGAACCTGGCCATGATCCCGCCCCCCGGAAACAAAGCCGGGCGCCCTGATCACGGGGCCCGGCGGATGGCTTAGATCTTTTGGCGCATCACCTGCGTCGTCGCCAGCGCCAGCGCGCCCAGAAAGCCCACGATGGCGAAGACGTAGAAGCCCCAGGGATGGCCCACCCCCATCGAGACCAGCGTGCCGCCCAGAAGCGGCCCCGAGATCGCTCCAAGCCGCCCGATCCCCGCCGCCATGCCAAGCGCGGTCGCCCGCACCGCCGGGGGATGGTTCGCCGCCGTATAGGCATAGACCAGCACCTGTGCCGAGAAGACGAAGCAGCCGGTGACGAAGACCAGCGGATAAAGCGCCGCCGTCGGCACCCGCACCGAAAGGCCCGCAAGCAGGATGGCGCTGGCGAGGAACCACAGGACCCCCGCCGTGCGCAGCCCTATCCGGTCGCCCACCGCCCCCGCGAGCATCAGCCCCGTGACCGCGCCCGCGTTCAGCAGCAGCAGGAACCACAGCCCCTTGCTAAGGCCATAGCCCGCCTCGACCATCAGCGTCGGCAGCCAGGTGTTCAGCGCATAGACCAGCAGCAGCCCCATGAAGGAGGTGACCCAGATGCCGATCGAATTGCGCAGGAAGGGCGCGTGGAACAGCGCGCGGCCCGAAACCTCGGCCCTGGGGGTGTCGGGAACGGCGCCCTCGGGGGCCAGCGTCAAGCCATGCTCGCGGGCGATGGCCTCGGCCTCGTCGCGGCGGCCCTTGGCGACCAGGAACGAAGGCGATTCGGGCAGGTGGCGCAGCATGAAGGGCAGAAGCACCAGTCCCGGCAGGGCGCCCGCGACGAACATCGAGTGCCAGCCCAGCGTCGGCAGCAGCACCAGGCCCAGCAGCGCCGTCGCCACCGCGCCGACATGATAGCCGGTCATCACCCGCGTCGAAGCCTTGCCCGCCTTGCCGCTGGAAAACTCGGTCACCATGGCGATGGCGGTGGGCAGGCAGCCGCCCAGGCCGAAGCCCGCCATGAAGCGGAAAAGGCCCAGTTGCCACCAGTTCTGCGCCACCGCGCAAAGCAGCGTCGTGACCGAGAAGGCCGCGACCGCCCAGATCATCGTCTTGCGCCGGCCCAGAATATCGGTCGCGATACCGATGGAAAGCGCGCCCAGCGTCATCCCGACAAGACTGATGGTCGAGACGAAAGTGGCCGCGGGCTTGGTCATGAAGGGCGCCTCGCCCCCGGTCAGGGTCGGGATCAGCGCGCCCAGGACGACCAGATCGAACCCGTCCAGCACCACCGCGATCCAGCATAGCAGCGAAACCCAGTTCCTGCCCGGCCTGCCGGCGTCTCCGATATGTTGCGTTGTCGCTGCCATGCGTCCAGCCTTCTCCTGTAATGGGATCGAGGGCCCGGTGCTCCTCGGGCCGGGCCCTTGAATCGGCCCTAGCAGCGCGGCGCGGCTTCGTAAACAGGGTTTCGTGGCGCGCTGTGGCGCGGCTGGCTTTAGCCGCCGTCGCGGGCGACCTCCTGCGCGAGGCGGGCGAAATCGGCAAGCCCGGCGGCGCCGGCTTCCTGGCGCCGGGTCAGCCCCACCGCGCCCGAGAGAAACCGCGCGCCGGTCGGGATGCGCAGCAGGGCGCCCTGCTGGATCTCATGCGCGACGACGCCCTGCGAGATGAACCACAGCGCATCCGAGCCAAGGCAGATCCCCCGGCCCACGGCAAGCGAGACGGTCTCGACCAGAGGGCGCAGCGCCGAAAGGCCGTTCGCGGACAGATAGGCATCGACCATGGGCCGGATCAGCGCCGTCGCCGGGGGCAGGATCACCGGCGCGGCGGCCAGCGCCTGGGGCGCGGGCAGCCCAGCCATCGGATGGCCGGCGCGCGCGGTCAGGATGACCTCATCCTCGTAAAGGTGGTCGAAGCGCAGGCCGGTCATTTCGGAGGGGCCGGGCAGGCGGCCGATGATCAGGTCCACCGCGCCTTCGCGCAGCATCCGCATCAGGTGGAAATGCGGCCCGGTCTCGACCGCCAGGGTGATCTCGGGGCACCGCGCGCAAAAGCGCAGCGCGACCTGGGGCAGGAAACGGGTGGCAACGGTCGGCAGCACGCCCAGCCGCAGGCTGCCGCCCTGGCCCGGCCCCAGCGCCGCCGCCCCCGCATCCAGCGCCTGCACCGCAAGGCTGGCATGGCGGCGGAACAGCGCCCCCGCATCGGTCAGGACCAGCTTGCGGCCCTGGCGGCTGAACATGGGCTGGCCCAGCATCACCTCAAGCTCGGCCAGGGTGCGGCTAAGCGCGGGCTGGGTGATGCCCTGCGCGCGCGCCACCGCCGACAGCCCGCCCTCGGCCGCGATGTCCAGAAAGGCGCGAATATGGCGCAGCTTGATGCCAGGATGTATAACTGCCCGGTTATCCATCATGCCTCATTTAGCATTTGTCCTGCCAGAATTTATTGTGGCAGATTATGGATCGAGGGGGAACATCATGCAAGCTCTGACGCGGCCCTGGGGGGCCATGCATTACCGTGTCGACGGTCCGGCGGACGGGCCTGTCGTCGTCTTCGCGAACTCCCTGGGCACCGACCTGCGGCTTTGGGATCAGGTTCTTGCGCGGCTTCCGGGCATTCGCGCGATACGCTTCGACAAGCGCGGCCACGGGCTTTCGGACCTGGGCGGCGCCTATCTGATCGAGGATCTGGCCGAGGATGCCGCCGCCCTGATCCGGCATCTGAAGCTTGGCCCGGTGATCTTCGTCGGCCTGTCCATCGGCGGCATGATCGGGCAGGCGCTGGCCTCGGCCCATCCCGAACTGCTGCGCGCCCTGTTCTTGTCGAACACCGCCGTCAGGATGGGCAGCGCCGAAAGCTGGGCCGGGCGGATCGCCGCGATCAAGGCCGGGGGCATCGGCTCGATCGCCGAGGTGATCATGGAACGCTGGTTCGCGCCCCCCTTCCGCGCCCGCCCTGAACTCGCGATGTGGCGCAACATGGTCGCGCGAACCTCGGCCCCAGGCTATATCGCCTCCTGCGAGGCGCTGGCGGCCGCCGATCTGACCGCCGCCGCGCAGGCCCTGTGCCTGCCGGTCGCGGTGGTCGCGGGCGATCAGGACGGCTCGTCCCCGGCCGAGCTGGTTCAGGCCACCGCGCGCATGATCCCCGGCGCAAGCTTTCACGTCATCGCCCGTGCCGGGCATATCCCCTGCGTCGAGCAGCCGGCCGATTACGCCGCGATCCTGGACGCCTTCATCAAGGAACAGCAACCATGACCGAGCTTCACGACCAGGGCATGAAGACCCGCCGCAAGGTGCTGGGCGACGCCCATGTGGACCGCGCCGAGGCCGCCAAGACCGAATTCGACCAGCCCTTCCAGGACCTGATCACCCTGTCGGCCTGGGGCACGGTCTGGACCAGCGACGGCATCAGCCTGCGCGAACGCTCGATGATCACGCTGGCGCTTCTGGCCGCGACCGGGAATTTCGAGGAGATCCCGATGCATATCCGCGCCACCGCCCGGACGGGCGCGACCAGGCGGGACGTGCAGGAAGCCTTCCAGCATGTCGCCATCTATGCCGGCGTGCCGCGCGCCAACCACGCGCTGAAGCTCGCCAAGCAGACCTATGCCGAAATGGAAGCCGTAGCTACTCAGGAGGAGAGCCAATGAAGCCAGCGGAATTCTACCAGCGCAATCGCCAGATCCATCCGCCCGCGCTGACGCCGAACTACAAGACCTCGGTGGCGCGTTCGCCGCGCTTCTCGATGATCAGCCTGCAAGGCTCGATGAGCGAGATCACCGGCCCGACCTTCGGCCATGGCGATATCGACCCGATCGACAACGACCTGATCAAGAACTACGCCAAGCAGGGCGACCCCATCGGCGAGCGCATCATCGTCCATGGCCGCGTGCTGGACGAGAACGCGCGCCCCGTGCCGAACACCCTGGTCGAGATCTGGCAGGCCAATGCGGGTGGCCGCTATCGCCACAAGAAAGACAATTACCTGGCCCCGATCGACCCGAATTTCGGCGGCTGCGGGCGCACCCTGACCGATGAGAACGGCTATTACTATTTCCGCACCGTCAAGCCCGGCGCCTATCCCTGGCGCAACTGGGTCAACAACTGGCGTCCGGCGCATATCCATTTCTCGATCTTCGGCACGGGCTTCGTGCAGCGCCTGATCACGCAGCTTTACTTCGAGGGCGATCCGCTTCTGAAACATTGCCCCATCGTCCAATCCATCCCGGACGCGGACGCCATCGACCGCCTGGTGGCGCGGCTGGACCTGAACGCCACCATTCCGCTGGACACCATCGCCTATAAATTCGACATTGTGCTGCGCGGCCGCCGCTCGACCCTGTTCGAGAACCGCCTGGAGGGAAACTGACATGGCCTTTCAAGACCCGCAATACCTACAGGAAACCGCCTCGCAGACCGCCGGCCCCTATGTCCATATCGGCCTGGCCCCCGGCGCCGCAGGCTTCGACATCTATCGCCGGGAACTGGGCCATGACATCACCGGCCCCAATGCCAAGGGCGAAAGGATCCGCGTCGAGGGGATCGTCATCGACGGCATGGACAGCCCGATCAAGGACGTGCTGCTAGAAGTCTGGCAGGCCAATTCCGAAGGCCATTACGCCCATCCCGAGGGCGGCGGCCCGGTCGAAGAGGGGTTCCGCGGCTGGGGCCGCGTGATCACCGATTTCGAGACCGGCGAATGGGGCTTCGACACCGTGAAGCCCGGACCCGTCCGGGGCCGCAACGGCCGCGTCATGGCACCGCACCTGAACCTGTGGCTGGTGGCGCGCGGCATCAATATCGGCCTGAACACCCGCATGTATTTCGAGGACGAGGCCCAGGCCAATGCCAAGGATCCGGTGATCAACATGATCGAATGGGAGCGCCGCCGCGCCACCCTGATCGCCAAGCGCGGCCTGCGCGACGGCGTGCCGGTCTATCGCTTCGAGATCCGGCTGCAAGGCGAAGACGAAACCGTGTTTTTCGACGTGTGAGACCCCCATGACCGAACTTTCCGACAAACCCTGCATCATCTGCGTGGCCATCACCGGCTCGCTTCCGACCAAGCAGAACAATCCCGCCGTCCCGATCACGATCGCCGAGCAGATCGAATCGACGCAGGCGGCCTTCGAGGCCGGCGCGACCATCGCGCATTGCCATGTGCGCGACGACGAGGGCAAGCCGACCAGCGATCCCGAACGCTTCGCCCGCCTGAAAGAAGGGCTCGAAAAGCATTGCCCCGGCATGATCGTGCAGCTTTCGACGGGCGGGCGCTCGGGTGCGGGCACAACGCGGGGCGGCATGCTGCCGCTCGCGCCGGACATGGCCTCGCTCTCGGTCGGCTCGAACAACTTCCCCACGCGGGTCTATGAGAACCCGCCGGATCTGGTCGACTGGCTGGCTGCGGAAATGCTGAAATACGGGGTGAAGCCGGAAATCGAGGCGTTCGATCTGTCGCATATCCTGCAAGCGGCCAGGATGCACAAGGACGGCCGGATCAAGGACACGCCCTATGTCCAGTTCGTCATGGGCGTGAAGAACGCGATGCCGGTCGATCGCGAGGTCTTCGACTATTACATCTATACGGTGAAGCGCCTCTTCGGCAAGGATGTGGCCTGGTGTGCCGCCGGGATCGGCCCGAACCAGATCGTGCTGAACGAATGGGCGGTCGGGTCTGGCGGTCATGCCCGCACGGGCCTCGAAGACAATGTCCGCCTCGACCGCGACCGGCTCGCGCCCTCGAACGCGGCGCTGGTCGAACGCGTGGTGGATCTTTGCGCGCAATACGGCCGCCCCGTCGCGACCTGGCGGCAGGCGCGGCAGATCCTGGGGCTGCGCGAGATCGCCTGAGAACCTCGCGCGCCCCGTCCTCGCCCCCCTCTTCGCCCCCCGTCTTCGCCCCCGCGTCTTTCTTGTCCAAATATCCTCGGGGGTCCGGGGGCGGAAAGCCCCCGGTCCTTCGCGCCTCACAAGGATCACCCATGCCCGCTTCCGCCGCCGACAGCGCCATCTACCGCCGCCTGTTCGGGGATGACGAGACCGCCGCCCTGTTCACCGACAGCGCCGAAATCCGCGCCATGCTCCTGGTCGAGGGCGCGCTGGCCAAGGTCCAGGGCCGGCTCGGCCTCATCCCCCAGACGGCGGGCGCCTTCATCGACCGCGCCAGCCGAGAGGTGCAGATCGATCCCGCCGCGCTGGGGACCGAGACCGCGACCAACGGCGTGCCGATCCCCGGCCTCGTCGCCGCCTTCCGCAAGGCGATGAACGCGCCCGATCACGCGCAATTCCTGCATTGGGGCGCGACCAGCCAGGATATCGTGGAAACCGGGCAGGCGCTGCGCCTGCGCCGCGTCACCCAGATCTGGGACGACAGGCTGGGGCGGCTGATCGCGGCCCTGGGGCGGCTGGCCGCCGAACATGCCGATCTGCCCATGGCCGCGCGGACCTATGGCCAGGTCGCGACGCCGACCAGTTTCGGCGCGGTGGTCGCGGGCTGGGGCCATCCGCTGGTCCGCCACCGTGCGCGGCTGGACGCGGTGCGCCGCGATCTGGCGACGGTCTCGCTGGGGGGCGCGGCCGGCACGCTCTCGGCCATGGGTGCGGATGGCCCGGCCGTGCGCGCCGCGCTGGCGGCCGAGCTGGACCTGGCCGATCCCGGCCATGGCTGGCATGCCGAGCGCGACCGCATCGGCGCCTTCGCCGCCTGGATGGCCGGGCTGACCGCCTCTCTGGGCAAGATGGGCGAGGATCTGATCCTGATGACGCAATCGGGCATCGGCGAGATCCGGCTGCAAGGCGCGGGTGGCTCTTCGACCATGCCGCAAAAGCAGAACCCGGTCGGGCCTTCTGTGCTGGTGGCGCTGGCGCGGCAGGTCGGCCCGCTGGCGCTGGCGATCCAGGCCGCAGGGCTGCATCGCCAGCAGCGCGACGGCGCGGCCTGGTTCACCGAATGGCTGACGGTGCCGCAGATCTGCGTCTCGACCGGGCGCGGCATCGGGCTGGCGCTGGAGCTCGCGGGCGCGATCAGCCCCGATTCCGGCGCCATGGCGCGGGGGCTGGACGACGGCGGAGGGCTGATCCATGCCGAGGCTTATACTTTCGCGCTGGCCCGCCACATGCCCCGCCCCGAGGCGCAGGTCAGGATCAAGGCGCTCTGCAAGCGCGTCATCGCCGAGGGCCTGTCCTTGCAGGATCTGGTCGCCAGGGATTTCCCCGATCTGGACCTTTCGGCGGCGGGTGGGCTCGGCACCGCCCCGGCCGAGGCCCGCGCCTTCGCCAAGGCCGCGAACCCCTAGCGCAGCGCGCGCCAGATCGACGCGGCGATATCGCCCAGATCGCCCAGCCGGGCCAGGATATGCTCGCGCTCCACGCCCGCCGGTCCCCGCTGGCGGTCAAGGCGCGCGAGCATCCGCATCAGCCGGCGCCGATGCGTGCCGCAGACCACCTGCAAGGGATCGGCGATCAGCCCCGCGAAGGTCGTGACCAGCGAGGACAGCACCGAAAGCGCCGCCCCCGTCAGCACCACCTGACCGGGCGAGAGGCGCGTCGGAAAGATCCCATACCAGATCCCGCCCGCCCAGGACCCCAGCGCGAAACCCTCGATCGCCTGGGACTGGGCGCGCATCTCGGCCACCGGACCGGCCAGCGACAGGATGCCGGGCGTGGCCTGGTGGAACATCATGTATCCCCAGACCAGCACCAGCAGCGAGGTGGTGATCTCCGAGACCGCGTTGCGCGTCTCGGCATGGGCGGCGATGGTCGCGCGGACGGTTTCGGGCGCGGCGCGCGGGCCGATGCCCCGCGCGTCGAGTTCGGCCATGAACCGGCCCAGATCCGTTTCAAGCCGCCGCGCCACGTCCGAGGTCAGAAACACCCGCCGGCTGGAAAACCAGGCCGATGCGCGGGCCATCCCCAGCCATCCCAGGATCGTCGCGGCCAGCTTGATCAGCAGGAAGATCGGCGACAGGGTGACGTTCAGCGGCGCGCGTAGAAGATCCCAGCCCAGGGCCTCGCGGTGCAGCGCCAGGGTGCCGCGCCAGCCATAGCGCGCCCGCACGAAGCGGCGCACGGCGCTTTCGCGCCGGGTCATCGGCCCCGGATCGGCGGGCATCGCTTTGGGCATGCGGGTTCGTCCTGGCTGCGGGGCATCTTTTGGGCATGTAGGCGGGGCGCGGGCAGGGCGCAATGCCGGGCCGGGGCGGGACGAATGCGCGGCGCGGCTTCAGGCAGGGTTCAGCAGCAATCGCACCTCAAGCCCCGGCTTGGCGTTGCGCATGTGCAACTGGCCCTGCGCCGCGTCGACCACATCCGCCACCAGGGCCAGCCCGATCCCCTGGCCCTGGCCGTTCGGATCCAGGCTGAGGCCGCGCTGGGTCAGCCGGGCCAGGTCGCCCTCGGGGACGCCCGGCCCGTCGTCGCGGATCGAGATGCAGACCTGTCCCCCCTCATGCGAGACGGTGATCGCGACCGTCTCATGCGTATGGCGCATCGCGTTTTCCAGAAGCGCCCCCAGCGCCTCGGTCAGATCGTCGGGGTCGATGCGGGCACGCAGGCCGGGGGGCGCCTGGATCCGCCAGTCGATCAGCCCGCCCAGGGGCGTGCGGCGCAGCACCTGGACCAGCTTGGCCGCGACGGCGCCCGGCTCGGCGCCGCCGGCGGTGCGGTCGGTCTGGATCCGGGCGCGGGCCAGTTCGCGGTCCACATGGCGGCGCATGGCCTGGACGATCCGCTCGATGCTGTCGGCGATTTCGGCCCGGTCCTGGTCGCGCAAAAGCCGGGCATCGCCCATCAGCGCCTGAAGCGGGGTCTTGAAGCCATGCGCCAGATCGGCGGCGCGATGGCGCGCGCGCGACAGTTCCAGATCGCGCGCGTCCAGCAGCTTGTCGATCTGGCCCGCCAGCGGGATCACCTCGGAGGGCATGTCGGTGCCGATGCGCGGCCGCGCGCCCGAGACCAGATCCTGAACCCGCGCGCCCACCTGCGCCAAAGGCCGCAGCCCGACCGTGATCTGCACGAACGAGGCCAGCAGCAACAGCGCCCCCAGCAGCGACAGATAGGGCAGCAGGTCGCGCAGGAATTCGCGCCGCGCCAGCACCAGGCCGCTGCGATCCAGCGCCACCAGGATCTGCGCCGGAACCGCGCGCGCGCCGGTGCCGACGACCAGGTTCTGCTCGACCGCGATCAGCGGTTCGGCCCGCGGCCCGGCAAGGCTCAGCACCCGCACCTGACCCGGCGCGGGCGGCCCCTTGAACATGGGCAGGGTGAAATCCCAAAGCGAGCGGGACTGAAAAAGCTGATCGCCCAGGCGCAACTGCCAGTAATGGCCGGAAAACACCTGATCATAAAGCGGATCCAGCGCCACCTCGCGCAGAAGCGGCGCGGGACCGGGCGCCGGCTCGATCATGGCGGCGACGGCCAGCGCGCGGGAACGCAGGTCGGATTCCGCGATCCGCTCGACGTGGCGGTCGAACAGGAATGCAAGTCCCATCGCGGCCATGATCAACGCCGCCAGGATCGCCGCCGCCCCGGCCATGACCAGCCGCCAGCGGATCGAGGCCGTCACGCCCCTTCTTCCAGGTAATAGCCGAAGCCGCGCCGGGTCGCGATGATGCCGGGGCCAAGCTTGCGGCGAAGCCGGGCGACGATGGCTTCCAGCGCATTCGCCTCGCGCGCGTCGTCGTCGCCGTAAAGATGCTCCAGAAGCTCGGTCGGCGGGATCACCCGGTCCCGGTTCAGCGCAAGATAGCTTATCAGCCGGAATTCCAGCGGCGTGACCTGGACCGGAATGCCGTCGATGCTGGTCGTCATGCGGTTCAGGTCCACCGTCAGCCGACCGAATTGCTGCTGCCCGGCGCCGCGCCCGCCCGCGCGGCGCACCAGCGCGCGGGCGCGGGCGATCAGCTCTTCCATGCGGAAGGGCTTGGGCAGGTAATCGTCTGCGCCGGCGTCGATGCCCTCGACCCGCTCGGTCCAGGCGCCGCGTGCGGTCAGGATCAGGACCGGGCTTTCGCAGCCCTCGGCGCGCCAGCGCTTCAGCACCGTCAGCCCGTCCAGGCGCGGCAGGTTCAGGTCCAGCACGATCAGGTCGTAATTCTCGGTTCCGCCCTGGAACCAGGCGGTTTCCCCGTCGGCCACCATCTCGACCCGGAAGCCCGAGGCGCCGAGCGCGCGTTGCAGATCGGCCCCGATGCGGGGATCGTCTTCGACAACAAGGGCGCGCATCAGCCGTCGTCCATCTCTTCCTCGTCCACCTCAAGGATGTCGCCCGTCGCGGCGTCCATGTCCACCTCGATCAGGTGACCCTGAGGGGTGATCAGGTCGATCTCATAGACCAGGACGCCGTCCTCATATTCCAGTTCCACCTCGACCACCTGGCCGGGATGGCTTTGCTGAAGCCTGTCCAGGATGGTGGTCAGCGGCAGTATCTTGCCCTGCTGGACCAGTTCCCGGGCCATCCTCATGTCGGGGCCGCCCCCGCCGCCCGCGACCTGGGGCGTAAGGCAAAGCAGCAGAAGAAGGGGAGCGATGCGTGTCATGGGGCGTGGTGTAGCAATGCCGCGCTGACATTTGGCTGACAGAAGGGATCAGATCGCTGTCAGGCGGGTTGGCTTAGACGGGTCTTATCGGCGGCGCCCAGGGCGGGCCGCGACGAATCATCCCGGCCCTCTGGGCCAGAACCCAAGAAAAGGAACTGACATGGCACGCAAGATTGGCACGAATGCGGCGGAACGTATCGACGGCACCAGCCTGGCCGATTTCCTGTCGGGCCTGAACGGCAACGACACCATCCATGGCGGAAGCGGCAATGACGAGATCCTGGGCGGAGGCGGCAATGATCGCCTGTTCGGTCAGCTTGGCAATGACGAGTTGAGCGGCGGCGCCGGCAACGACTATCTGCATGGCGGCCATGGCAATGACGAGCTTGAGGGCGGCGCGGGCCATGACAGCCTGATCGGCCATCACGGTCATGACGAGTTGGACGGCGACGCCGGCAATGACCGTCTTTGGGGCAATCTGGGCAATGACGACCTGGATGGCGGGCGCGGCAATGACACGCTGAGCGGCGGCTATGGCAACGACACGCTGGAAGGCGGCACCGGCAATGACCGCCTGTTCGGCGGCGGCGGCGCCGATGTCTTCGAATTCGAGCGCGGCGACGGCCGCGACACCATCGCCGATTTCCAGAACGGCGTGGATCGGATCGAACTGGACGACTTCAGCCGCGCGCAGTTGAACAGTGTGATCAGCAACGCCCAGCAGGTCGGCGGCAATGTGGTGCTGAACCTGGATGCGAACACTTCGATCACGATCGAGGGATTCAATGTTAACCAATTGGAGATAAATGATTTCCTTATTTGATCTCTGCTTCGCGCGATCCCGTGGTGGATGGCGCGGGCGGATCGGCAAGGCCCCGGCATCGTCCGGGGCTTTCGCGCATCCGGCCCCACATCCGGCCCCACATCCGGTCGTGCCTGCGGCAAGCTGCCTCGCTGCGCGCGGGGAAAATCCCGCCTATAGGGCTGATCTTCGGCCTGTCGCCCCGTCGCGGCGCTGTATAGCTTTGGGCCAAGGACATATTCCCGTGGCAGGCTGGAACGGCACATGCGCGCATCTTTCGACTGGATCCCGGCATTGGCGGCGCTGCTTTGGCTGCCGCAGGCGGCGCTGCTGGCCTTTTCCGTGGGCGCTCTGGCGGCGGGCGGGGCGGATTACGGGCGCATCGCCTGGGCCGGTTTCGGCGTGCTGGCGCTGGGGCTTTCGCGCGCGGGGCTTGAGGCCTGGGCCGCGCGGGCAAGCTTCGGTCAGGCCCGCGCACGGCTGACGGAACTGCGCGGTCGCGCGGTCGCGCTTCTGGCCGGACGCTCGCCTCTGGACCGGGCGCGGGTGCCATCGGGCGAGGCGGCGAGCATTCTGGCCGAACAGGCCGAGGCGCTGGTGCCCTGGCTTGCGCGCTATCTGCCCGCGCGGCGCAAGGCGAGCCTGGTGCCGGTGGCGATCTTCCTGACGGTGCTGGCCTTTTCCTGGGTGGCGGCGGTGGTCCTGCTGGTGGCGATGCCGCTGATCCCGATGTTCATGGCGCTGATCGGCTGGAAGGCCAAGGATGCCAGCGAGGCGCAGCTTGTCCGGCTGGGCCAGATGAACGCCGTGCTTCTGGACCGGCTGCGCGGGATGCAGACCATCCGCGGCCTTGGCGCGGTCGAGCCGGTCGCCCGCCAGATCCGCGCCGAGGCCGAGGATCTGCGCCGCCGCAGCATGACGGTGCTGCGGATCGCGTTCCTGTCCTCGGCGGTGCTTGAGCTTTTCGCGGCGCTGGGGGTCGCCATGGTGGCGGTCTATGTGGGCTTTCACCTGCTGGGGCAATTGCCCTTCGGCGCCTGGGGCGGCAGGCTGGACCTGGGGCAGGGGCTGTTCATCCTGATGCTGGCGCCCGCTTTCTTCGAGCCGATGCGCGAACTTTCCGCGATCTGGCACGACCGCGCGGCGGGCGAGGCGGCGCGGGACGCGCTGGAGCGGCTTCAGGATCGAGGCATGGAATTGCCGGGCGCGGAGGAGGTTGGCGGCGCGGTGCCCGCGCATCCCCCGGCGCTGCGGATCGAGGGGCTGGGGCATCGCCATGCCGGCGCGGAAACCTGGGCGGTTCGCGGCCTTGACCTGGATTTGCGCCCCGGCCAGCATCTGGCGCTGACCGGGCCAAGCGGTTGCGGAAAGTCCACGGTGCTGGCGCTGATCGCCGGGCTGGCGCCGGTGCAGGAAGGGCGCATCCTGATCGACGGCCTGGCGATGGGGCCGGAAACGGCCGCCGGCCTGCGCGCGCGGATCGGCTGGCTGGGCCAGGCGCCGCATGTCTTTCCCGGCACGCTGGCGCAGAACGTCGCGCTTGGCCGCGACCTGGCGCCCGGCGCCCTGCGGGACGCGCTGGCACGGGTGCATCTGGACCACCTTTCGCGGGTGCGCGGCGACGCGCCCCTGGGCGAGGGGGGCATGGGCATCTCGGGTGGCGAGGCGCTGCGGCTGGTGCTGGCGCGGATCGCGGTCTCGGCCGATGCGGGGCTGATCCTGGCCGATGAGCCGACCGCGCATCTGGACCCGCTGACCGCCCGCGCGGTGACGGCGGCGCTGCTGGAGATCGCGCGGGGTCGCAGCCTGATCGTCGCGACCCATGACCCGGCCCTGGCCCAGGCCATGGACCTGCGCATCGACCTGAACCGGCGCGAGGTCGCGGCATGAGGCGGCTATACCGCGACCTGGCCCCGGTCCTGGGGTTTCTGGCCCAGGGGCGGCGGCGGATGCTGTGGCTGGGCGCGGTGCTGGCGGGCATGACCGCGCTGGCCTCGATGGTGCTTCTTGGCGTCTCGGGCTGGTTCATCACCGCGACCGCCATCGCCGGGCTGAGCACCGCGACCGCGCTGGCCTTCGAGGTCTTCATGCCCGCCGCCACCATCCGGCTGATGGCGGTCCTGCGCACCGCCTCGCGCTATGGCGAACGGGTGATCACCCATGACGCCACCCTGGCCGCGCTGGCACGTCTACGCGAAAGGCTGTTTCGCGCCTGGGCCGAGCCGGGCGCGGCGGGGCGGTTGGCGCTGCGGCCCTCGCGGCTGCTGTTCCGGCTGACGGCGGATATCGACGCGCTGGACGGGATCTATCTGCGCCTGCTGGTGCCGCTGGCGGCCAGCTTCGCCACCGCCTGCCTGGGCGGGGTGATCCTGGCCTTTCTGTCGGTGCCGCTGGCGCTGGCGGTTTTCGCCCTTGTGCTGGCGGTGGGCTATGGCCTGCCGCTTTGGGCGGCGCGGCGGGCAGGGCCTTTGGTGCTGCGCCGCGCCCTGCTGATCGAGCGGCTGCGCGCACGGGTGATCGACCTGTCGCGCGGGCAGACGGAATTCCTGATGACCGGGCAGATCGGCGCGCAGCAGGCGCGCATCGCCGCGACCGAAGCGGCGCTGGCGCGCTGCGACGCGCGGCTGAACCGGATCGAGACCACGCTGGCGCTGGGGCTGAAACTGCTGGGCGCGGCCTTGCTGGCGGGGGTGCTGCTTGCCGCCGCATCGCTGGTCCAGACGGGGCGGATCACCGCGCCGGGGGCGGCCTTGGCGCTGCTTCTGGTGCTGGCGCTGACCGAGCCGTTCCAGGCGCTGGGGCGCGGCGGGATGGAACTGGCGCGCAGCCGCCTTGCCGCCCGGCGCCTGCGGGACGGTCTGGCCGCGCCGGCCTCGCGTGCGGCGGCGGCGGCCCCGCCGGCGGGGCTGGCGGTGCGGCTGACGGATGTGTCCCTGCGCCATCCCGGCGCGCGGGCGGACAGCCTGCGCGGGGTTTCGCTTAGCCTCGGCGCGACCGAGCATATCGCGCTGATCGGCGAAAGCGGCGCCGGAAAATCCAGCCTGATCGCCTTGATCGCGGGCGAAATCGCGCCCGGCCGGAGCGGGATCGAGGCCCTTCCCGCCGCGCTTCTGACCCAATCGAGCCAGCTTTTCGCCGACAGCCTGCGCGGCAACCTGGCCCTGGCACGGCCCGATGCCTCGGATGCGCGGATGCGCGCGGCCCTGGCCGAGGCCGGGCTGGACCCGCTGCTGGCGGCCTTGCCCCAGGGCCTTGACACGCCGCTGGCCGAGGCGGGGCTGGGGCTGTCGGGCGGGCAGGGGCGGCGGCTGGCCCTGGCGCGGCTGATCCTGCGCGATGCGCCCCTATGGCTGCTGGACGAGCCGAGCGACGGGCTGGACGGACCGACCGCGCGCGACATTCTGGCCCGACTGGAACGCCTGACCGCAGCCCGCGCCCGGATCACCGCGACCCATCTGCGCCGCGAGGCGGAATCGGCGGATCGTTTGATCCTGATCAAAGAGGGCGCCGTGGCCGCCATCTATGAACGCGGCAGCGCGGGGTTCCGCGAGGCTCTGAACGGGCTTCGTCCCGACTGACTTCGCCGCAGGCCCTTGGGGGGTGCGGCCCCTCCCCAACGGTTCATACCGATAGGCTGATCTATGGAATTCGACGTTGTCGCCCTCTCGCGCTTTCAATTCGCGCTGACGGCCCTCTACCACTTTCTGTTCGTTCCCCTGACGCTTGGGCTTTCGGTCCTGCTGGCCGCGATGGAGACGGTCTATGTGCTGACCGGCCGTCCGATCTGGCGCCAGATGACCAAGTTCTGGGGCACGCTTTTCGGCATCAACTTCGTGCTGGGCGTCGCCACGGGTCTGGTCATGGAGTTCCAGTTCGGCATGAACTGGAGCTATTACAGCCATTACGTCGGCGACATCTTCGGCGCCCCCCTGGCGATCGAGGGGCTGATGGCCTTTTTCCTGGAGGCCACCTTCGTCGGGCTGTTCTTCTTTGGCTGGGACCGCATGTCCAGGGTGGGGCACCTTTGCGCCACCTATGCGGTGGCCATCGGCTCGAACTTCTCGGCGCTGTGGATCCTGATCGCGAATGGCTGGATGCAGCACCCGACCGGATCGCGCTTCAATCCCGACACGATGCGGATGGAGATCAGCGACTTCTTCGAGGTGCTGTTCAACCCCGTCGCGCAGGCGCGCTTCGTGCATACCGTCTCGGCGGGCTATGTGACGGCGGCGGTCTTCGTGCTGGGCGTTTCGGCCTGGTATATGCTGCGGGGCCGGCACCTGGACCTGGCGCGCCGTTCGATGACCATCGCATCCAGCTTCGGGCTGCTCGCCGCGGTCTCGGTCGTGGTGCTGGGGGACGAGGGCGGCTATCTGGCCTCCGAGCATCAGAAGATGAAGCTGGCCGCCATCGAGGCCATGTGGGAGACCGAGCCGGCGCCGGCCTCGTTCACCCTGATCGGCCTGCCCGACATGCAGGACCGCAAGACGCATTACGCGGTGCATCTGCCCATGGTCATGGGCCTGATCGGCACCCGCTCGCTGACCACGCAGATCCCCGGCATCGACGATCTGGTCGAACATGCCGAAACCCGCATCCGCAGCGGCATCCTGGCCTATGGCGCCTTGCAGGATTACCGCGCCGCGCCCTCGGCCGATCAGGTGCCGCCCGAGGCGGTCCAGACCTTCGCCGAGCATGGCGACGATATGGGCTATGGCCTGCTGTTGAAGAAATACGTCGATGACCCGCGCCAGGCCAGCGAGGCGCAGATCAAGGCCGCCGCCTGGGACACGGTGCCGAACGTGCCGCTGCTGTTCTTCTCGTTCCGGGGGATGGTGGCGATCGGGCTGCTCAACCTGGCACTGATGGCCACCTTCTTCGTGCTGGCCGCGCGGCGGCGGCTGGATGCGCGGCCCTGGCTTCTGAAGCTGGCGGTCGGTTCGCTGGCGCTGCCCTGGATCGCGGCCGAGCTGGGCTGGATCGTGGCCGAATACGGTCGCCAGCCCTGGGTGGTCGAGGGGGTGCTGCCCACCCATGTCGCGGCCTCGCAACTAAGCGTCCCGACCGTGCTGCTGACCATCCTGGGCTTCACCGTCATCTACAGCGTGCTGATCGTGATCGAGATGCGCCTGATGCTGGCCGCGATCCAGAAGGGACCGCAGCCCGATTTCGAACCCGAAGCGCCGCTGGCGCCCCAGGCCCTTGTGGCGGCGGAGTAGACCCATGATCCTGCATGAACTGATCGATTACGACACCCTGCGCGTGATCTGGTGGGCGCTTCTGGGCGTGCTGCTGATCGGCTTTGCCGCCACCGACGGCTTCGACCTGGGCGTCGGCATGCTTCTGCCCTTCGTCGGCCGGAACGATATCGAGCGGCGCATCGCCATCAACAGCGTCGGCCCCGTCTGGGAGGGCAACCAGGTCTGGCTGATCCTGGGCGGCGGCGCGATCTTCGCCGCCTGGCCGCCGCTTTACGCGGTCAGCTTCTCGGGCTTTTATCTTGCGATGTTCGCGATCCTCGCGGCGCTGATCCTGCGGCCGGTGGGGTTCAAGTATCGCTCGAAGCGGGAAAGCGCGATCTGGCGCGAGCGTTGGGACTGGGCGCTGTTTCTGGGCGGCTTCGTGCCCGCGCTGATCTTCGGCGTGGCGGTGGGCAACGTGCTGCAAGGCGTGCCCTTCACGCTGGGGCCGGACCTGCGGATCGGCTATGAGGGCACGTTCTTCGGCCTGCTGAACCCCTATGCGCTGCTTTGCGGCCTGCTTTCGGTGGCGATGCTGGCGATGCATGGCGCGAACTGGCTGGTCCTGAAGACCACCGGCCTGGTCCAGGCGCGGGCGCGGGCCTATGGCCGGATGGCCGCGCTGGCGACCATCGCGCTTTACGCGCTGGGAGGGCTGACGCTGTGGCTTTTCGTGGACGGCTACCGCATCACCAGCCAGATCCCGGCGGGCGGGCCGTCCAATCCGTTGGCCAAGACTGTCGCGATCGAGCCGGGCGTCTGGTTTCGGAACTACGATGCCCATCCCTGGATGATGGCCGCCCCGGTGCTGGGCTTTCTGGGCGCGCTTCTGGTGCTCTGGGGCCTGCGGCGCGGCTCCGAGGTCGGCACGCTTCTGTTCTCGAAGCTTTCGATCCTGGGCATCATCTCGTCGGTGGGGCTGTCGATGTTCCCGATCATCCTGCCCTCGACCGTGCAGCCCCAGGCCAGCCTGACGGTCTGGGATGCCTCGTCCAGCCATGTGACCCTGTTCATCATGCTGGTGGTGACCGTGATCTTCCTGCCGGTCATCCTGGCCTATACCGCCTGGGCCTATCGCATCATGTGGGGCAAGGTCACCGAACACGACATCACCGGCCCTGGCCACAGCTACTGAAAGGAAACGGAAATGTGGTATTTCGCATGGATCCTGGGCCTGCCTTTGGCGGTCTGCTTCGCGGTCCTGAACGCGATGTGGTTCGAAACGGTCGAAGAGAAGGTTCCCGTCCGTCACGACCGTCGCGCCCGCTAGGGCGTGTCCTTGGGTTTCCCCTGGCAGCGGCCCGTTGCGCGGCCAGGGGTTCACCATGGCGCCGCGCGCGATATGGCACCGCAGCGGCTCAGGTTTACTCCGCAGGCGGGGAGTTTGTTTACATAATCCGCATTATTACAAAAATATGCGTGGAAGCAAAGCGGATTGAGGTGCTGGCGCAGGTTCTGGACGGCAGCCTGCGCACGGCAACTGCGGCACATGTGCTTGCCTATGCTGACCGGCGGCTGGAGATCCGCTGGAAGGCATCTCACTGCGAAGTGCCAAAATCGGTCATTCAGCTGCAAGTCAATGACTCGGTGAAATAATTTCTTTCGATAGTGTGCCTGCCGCCGATGCTGTTCAATTGCACGCCTACCCCGATGTCGTCTACGTTAGGAAAGCATGCACTTATATTCGAAAATTTTACCCTTCCAGACATGAACGTGCCGACGTGTAGTTCTGGTTTTCTTTTTGAAATCTCAAGTTCGAAAACAAGCTGCGCAAACTCGTCCAGACTACCAGAAGTATCCCGGGTGATGCTCCTTAGAGATCCATTGCAAAAATGAAGAGCAATATCATGTCCTTCCACAACCCACGCCCAAGGGAATAGCGATGATAGCTGGTCAAGCTTCCAGCCGTTGGACGCGGCATGACGCTGCGCTAATATGCGAGATCTGCTCCAGGCGGCCCGGAATTCCTCTTCTGGCGTATTGAAACATTGGCGCGCTGCCTGATCCCGCGCCCAGCAGGCCCGTTGGCGCAAGCCCAGGGCGACGGTTCTGCCGAAGGAAGCGGACATTCACGCAAGGGAAGCGTTCCGCCGAGGAGTCGGGCTGACCCCGCCGTCCCTGTGCCGATTGGCCGGCTAGACCCGTGAAGCGAATTCGGCCCCAGACGCTCCGCGCAGGGCTTCGGGCACGGCGACCAGCAGCAGGATCGCGGCGGTGATCAGGAAAAGCCAGTTCCCCACCAGCCCGAACAGCAGCGCGCCCAGGACACCGCCCGCAGCGAAGCAGATCAGGGTCAGGCTGTGCAGCTTGAGGTTCGGCAGCGCCTCGCGCCGTGAAGCGTCGCCGCCAAGCATGGCGGCAAGCTCGATGCCGATATCGGTCGCCATCCCCGAGACATGCGTGGTCCGCACCCGCGCGCGCGAGATCATCGTCGTCACCGCGTTTTGCAGGCCCATGACGAAGCTCAGGACGATCACCAGAAACCGCTCCAAAGGCCCGGACCAGGCCAGCAGCACCACGCCCAGGGCGATCAGGATCAGCGCCTCGACCACCACGGCCAGCGCATAGATAAAGCGCAGGCGCCGCCGCTCGCCTTGCTGGATCGCCAGGGCGGCGATGCCCGCGCCCAGGATGAAGGCCAGGACCAGCCCGGCAAAGGACAGGCCCGACGCGATCCCGCCGCCAGCCAGATGATCCGCGAAAGCCGAGATATTCCCGGTCATATTGGCCGTGAACGAACTGGCGATCATGAATCCGACCGCGTTCAGCGCCCCCGCGACCGAGGACAGCATTCCCGCCAGAAACAAGTCGATCGTCGCGGTTCGCTCATTGCCCACGCGGATCAGCATCGCGGCACCCAAATCATCCCGCTCAGACGATAGGCATGGGGCCGGCATTCGTAAAGCCTGGCGAAGGACTTGCAGGGATTTCCGTCTTGACCTGGGGCGACGGCGCGCCTATGCGGGCAAATCTGTCATACAGCCTGCGCCGCCGTCAGGAGAACGCCCTTGTCCCCTCGCCCATATCCGCAGGCGCGCCCGTGACCGCGCCCGCCCCGCCATTGGTCGCGGTGATCGCCACGGGCGGCACCATCGCCAGCCGCAAGGACGCGGATGGGGCGGCCAGCCCCGCGCTTCGGGGCCAGGATCTGCTGGATCTGTTGCCGCCCCTGCCCGTCCGCCTGCGCCCGGTCGAGCTTCTGGCCCAGGACAGTTCGACCCTGACCCTGGCCGAGATGCAGCGGATCGGCACCGCCATCGCGGCCCAGCTTGCCGATCCCGGCGTCGCGGGCGTGGTCGTGCTGCACGGCACCGATGCGATGGAGGAAACCGCGCTTCTGGCCGATTTGCAGCGCCCGCCGGGCCGGGTGGTCTTTACCGGCGCGCAATTCGCCTCGGATGCCCAGGCCCCGGACGGGCCGGGGAACCTGGCGCATGCGATCGAGGCGGCGATGCGGGACCAGGCCGGGGTGCTGGACCAGGCGGGCGTGCGGCTGGCCTTTGGCGGCAGGCTGCTGCCCGCCTGGGGTCTTTACAAGGCGGCGACCGACCGGGCCGATGCCTTTGCCCTGGCGGGAAAGGTTCCGCGCCCCGACCTGCCGCCCCTGCCCCTGCCCGTCGGCGGACAGCGGGTGGACCTGGTCGCGATCCATCCGGGGGCGGACGCGCTGCACCTGGACGCCAGCATCGCGGCCGGAGCGGCGGGGATCGTGCTGGAGGCGCTCGGCTCGGGGAATGCGACGGCCGAAATCGCGGCTTCGGTTGCGCGGGCGACGGCGCGGGGCATTACGGTCGTGATCAGCAGCCGCGTGCCGCAGGGGCGGCTTGCCCCGGCCTATGGCGGCGGCGGCGGCGGGCATGACCTGATGCGCGCGGGCGCGGTGCATTCGGCCTGGCTGCGTCCGGGCCAGGCGCGCATCCTGCTGGCGGCGCTGCTGGCCAATGGCGCGGCGCCCGCGCAGATCCGCGCGGCCTTCGGCTAGGCGCGGGATTGCAATTCCCGCCGGCCCGGCGCAATCAGGGCCGGACTTCCAAGGCAGAGCCAAGGCTATGGACCCGACCTTTCCCTGGGGCCTGCGCGCCCTGCAACTTTTCGCCGCGGCCGGGATCTCGCTGGCGCTGGCGGTCCATCTGGGACTGCATAATCCGTTCTGGGCGGCGATGCCGGTCTGGGTCGTGGCGCAGCCCAACCGCCAGGATCTGGTCCTGCGCGGGCTGTTGCGGGTGCTGGGGACGGCGCTTGGCGCCGCGCTGGGATATGCGGCGCTGCTGTTTCTGCCCGAGGCCGGGCCGCGCCTTGCCGTGCTGGCTTTGTCGCTGGGCGCCGTCGCGGCCCTGGCCTATTGGATCGGCACGGCCTACAGCTATGGCGTGCTGCTGGCGGGGATCACGCTTGCGGTGGTGCTGGTCCCGGCGATGGATCATCCGGTCGATGCGGCGGCGCTGGCCGTGGATCGCATCGCCTGCACGCTGATCGGCGTCGTCGCCGTCACCCTGATCACCTTCGCCTTCACCCCCCGGCGCGCGCTGCCGCTGCCGCCGCGCCGGGCGCCATCGCGGCGCATGGCCGCGAACCGGGGCGGCATCGCGGCGCTGGCGGCGGGGCTGGGGGGCACGCTGGTCCTGACCATCGGCGGGCCGGCGGGCATCGCGGCGGCGCTGTCGCTTTGCATTTTCAGCCTGATCATCTGCTCGGCCCGCGATCCCATGCCGATGCTGACCTATATGCCCCCCGGCGCGACCATCGGCGTCGCGGCGGCGCTGGCCTATCGCGCGCTGGACCTGCACCTGCCCGATCCGGCGGCGACGGCGCTGGTCCTGGCCCTGCCCTTCATCGCGTTGGGAGCCATGCTGCGCAGCCATCCGCGCAGCGCGCCGCTGGGGCTGGATGCCAATATGTGCTTCCTGCTGACAGCCGAGGCCGGCACGGCGGGTCATGGCATGGCTGCCCATTTCCAGGGCGGCGTGGCGCTGGTCCTGGCGGCTTTCGGCTTCACCGCCTTCTTCCGCCGGATCGGCCGCTGGCGCCGGGGTTGAGCCGCCCGCCGGGGGGGCTTGTTCCCACGTCCGAATCCTGCTGATCTTTGGCCAGCCATCGCATGAGGACCGCATGACCCAGCCGATCACCGCGCTCAGCGCCACCGAACTGAGCCGCGCCATCCACGGCCGGCATGTCTCCTGCGTCGAGGTGATGACCGCCTTCCTGGACCGGATCGAGGCCCTGAACCCGCGCTTCAACGCCATCATTTCCATGCAGCCGCGCGAGGGGTTGATCCAGCAGGCGACGCGGGCGGACCAGGAACTGGCGCAGGGCCGCTCGCGCGGGTGGCTGCACGGGATGCCGCAGGCGCCCAAGGATCTGACCGAGACGGCGGGGATCGCCACGGTCAAGGGCTCGGCCGCGCTAAGGGAAAACGTGCCGCAGGCGGATTCGATCCTGGCCGCGCGCATGCGCGGCGCGGGGGCGATCTTCATCGGCAAGACCAACACGCCCGAATTCGGCCTGGGTTCGCATACCTATAACCCGGTCTTCGGCGCGACGGGCAATGCCTGGGATCCCGCGCTGTCGGCCGGGGGCAGCTCCGGGGGCGCGGCGGTGGCGCTGGCGACCGGGATGCTGGCGGTCGCCGATGGCAGCGACATGATGGGTTCTCTGCGCAATCCGGCGGGTTGGAACAATGTCTATGGCTTCCGCCCGACGCAGGGGCTGGTGCCCTCGGGTCCGGCGCCCGAGCGGTTTCTGCACAGCCTGGCGACGGATGGGCCGATGGGCCGCTCGGTCCAGGATGTGGCGATGATGCTGTCGATCCAGGCGGGCCATGACGCGCGCGATCCGCTGTCGCTTGCCGGCGATGGCGCGGCCTTCGCCCAGCCGCTGGCCGCGCCGCCGCGTGGGCTGCGCATCGGCTGGCTGGGCGATCTGGACGGCTATCTGCCGACCCAGCCGGGCGTGCTGGACTGCTGCGAAAGCGCGCTGGCGCATCTGCGCGATCTGGGCTGTCAGGTCGTCGCGCTGGAACCCGGCTTTCCGATGGCGCGGCTTTGGGAATGCTGGCTGACCCTGCGCCATTTCCTGGTCGCGGGCAATCTTGGCGCGCTTTACGACAACCCCAGGACCCGCGCGCTGCTGAAGCCCGAGGCCATCTGGGAGGTCGAGGGCGGGCGCGCCCTGACGGCGGCGCAGGTGCATGCGGCCTCGGTCACGCGCACGCAATGGTATCTGCACATGCTGAAGCTGTTCGGCGATGTCGACATGCTGGCGCTGCCGACCGCGCAATGCTTCCCCTTCGACGCGGCGCAGCCCTGGCCCCGCGAACTGGCCGGGCGGTCGATGGACAGCTATCACCGCTGGATGGAGGTGGTGATCGGCCCGACGCTGGCCGGCCTGCCGGTGCTGGCCATGCCCGCGGGCTTCGGGCCGCAGGGCCTGCCGATGGGGCTGCAACTGATCGGCCCGCCGCGCGGCGATCTGGCGGTGCTGGAACTGGGCCATGCCTATGACCTGATCCAGCCCCATACGGCGCGCGGAAACCCGCTGCTGGCCTAGTCCCGGCGCAGCTTTTCCAGCACGTCGCCGACATTATAGGGCTTTTCGACCACCGGCACCCGCGCGAATTCCGGGGGCAGGTCGAAATCCGCGCCATAGCCGGTGGCGAAGACGAAATGCACGCCCCGCGCCAGCAGGGCCTCGGCCACCCGCAGCGAGGTCTCGCGCCGCAGGTTCACGTCCAGCACGGCCAGATCCGGCGGATCCTTGCGGATCAATTCAAGCGCGGCATCGACATTGGGCGCGATGCCGGTGACATCGAAGCCGTGATCCTTCAGTTCGGCCTCAAGCGACATGGCGATCAACACCTGATCCTCGACCAGAAGCACGCGGCGACGACCCTCGGGGGGCAGGCTTGGCGGGGGGCCGGGCGGAGGGGTGGGCGCCGTCGTCTGGGCGGCGGCGACGGCGGCGGCAGGCGTGCCCTGATGCGGCCTGACGAAATGCGCGGGCAACACGAATTCGGCGGCAAGCCCGTCGGCGCCGAACTCGATCCGGCTCTGCCCGCCCAGATCATAGGGGACCGAGCGTTCGATCAACGTCGAGCCGAAGCCCCGCGCGGCCGGCGCCTCGACCCCCTCGACCCCGCTTTCGCGCCAATGAAGATGGCAATCCCCCGCCGCGTCCAGATCCCAGGTCACGTCCAGGCGGCTGTCCGACCGCGAAAGCGCGCCGTATTTCGCCGCATTGGTCGCCAGTTCATGCACCACCAGCGCCAGGACCGAAAAGGCGCGCCCGTCCAGCGTCAGGCCGGGACCGCGCAATTCGACCGGGTTCTGCCGCGCCAGATAGGGGCTTAGTTCGGCACGCAGCAATTCCAGAAGATCCCCGCCGTTCTCATCGCGCACCACCTGGTCATGGGCATAGGCCATGGCCTGAATGCGCGCGCGCAGGGCCTCGGAATAGTTCGCCAAGGTCTCGCCCTCGCGCGTGGGGACGCTGGCGAGCGCGCGGATCACGGCGAGGATGTTCTTGACCCGGTGGTTCAGTTCCTGGTTCAGCACGCGCTGGCGAACAGCCGCGCGGGCGCGTTCATCGGCCAGCAACTCGCTGTTGAACAGCAGCACCTCGACCACGGCGATGCGGAACGCCTCGGCAAAGCTGCGGTCGCTGTCGGCCCAGGCATGCGAACGCTGACGCACGGTCTCTTTCCAAAGCGCGAAGCTTTTGCGCGGGGTCAGCCGGTCGCCGAAGGCGCCGGCCGGGTAGGTCTTGCCGGGATCGCCCGCCCAGTCCAGCGTCTGCACCGCCTCGCGCCGGAAATAGAACAGGAAATCGCGCGGTCGCCGCGACAGAGGCACGATCAGCACCCCCGCCGCAAGTTCGGTCAGCGCCGTAGCACCAGGCAGCAATTCGGCCAGGCGGTCGGTCTGAAAGACCTGGCCTTCCGGCGCGGCCCGGGCCAGGGCGATCAGGGGCGCGGCCAGCGCCTCGTCCGGGGCATGGCCCAGGGCGCTCCACTCTCCATCGAACCACAGGGCGATCCCGGCCGAGGGGATCAGCCCCGATAGCAGCGGCAGGCGGTGGCGCAGCGCGATGCCGATACCCTCGCCGCGGCTGGCATCGACCATCAGATCGTCCAGCGCGCGCCGCGCCGCGGTTTCGGCCTCGCGGGCATGACGGCGGCGCAGCGTGTTCAGATGCAGGGAAAAGAACTCTCCGACCATCTCGGCCGCCGCGCGGTCTGCCAGGCGCAGGATGCGGGGCGTATAGTGGTGGCAGGCGATCAGCCCCCAAAGCGCGCCGTCGATGATGATCGAGACCGACATCGAGGCCCCGACCCCCATGTTGCGCAGATATTCGCAATGGATGGGCGAGGCGCTGCGCAGATGCGCATGCGACAGATCCAGCGGCCCGGCTTCGTCCTGCGCGGGCAGGATCGGCACGGGCCGGTAATGCACGTCGCCGATCATGCGGATCGGATTTCGCAGATACAATGCCCGCGCCTGCCGGGGAATGTCGCTGGCCGGGAAATACTGGCCGAGAAAGCTTTCCAGCGCCTCGGTCTTGGCCTCGCTCACGACCTTGCCGGCGCCGTCGGGACCAAGCTCATAGATCATCACCCGGTCATAGCCCAGTTGCGCCTGGATAAGCGCGGTAGCCTGCTGAAGCAGACGCTGGGGATTATCCTGCGCCCGGATGCGCCCCATCACCGTGCGCGCCAGCCCCAGCGTGCGGCCCAGATCGCGCGACGCCGGCTCGAACTCGATGATGATCCGGCCGGCCTGGTGATGCGCCGTCACGTCGAAGGCGCGCCCGTTCACCTGCTGATCGAAAAGCAGCGCCGGGCGCGGCACCGGCCCCAGGATCGCCAGCGCATTGGCGATGGCATGGGCCCGCGCGACGCCGATGACATCGGAAAGCCTGCGCCCCAGCGGCGCGCCCGGCAGGCCCAGCATTTGGGCCGCATTGGCCGAATGGCGCCCGATCACGCCGGCGATGCCGTCGCAGGCCAGCAGGCAGCCATGCGGCTGGATGCTGCCGGGAATATGGATCGGCTCGCGGTCGCAATTGGTCAGGTCGATCCGCCGACCGGCCAGCGCGGCATCCCAGCCGGCATCGCGGGTCATGTCGGCAGGTCCAGGCCATGCGCCGCCAGGGCCAGTGCAAAGACCGCGTTGGCCGAGGCCACGGCCTGATCCTCGTCGGCGGGCTGGCTTTCCAGCCAGGCCAGGAATTGCGGCCAGCGCGCGCGGTCGCGGGTTTGCAGATCCAGATGCCGCGCGCCGTGATCCGGGCCGAAGCCAAGCGCCTGTGCCCGGCGCTGCAAGACCCGCGCGCCCAGGGCCGAGCCTTCGATCACATAAAGCGCCCCCGCCAGCGCCGAATGCGTCGCGGCGAGTTCCGGCGCGCGGGGCGGTTCGGGCGGGTCCAGGTCCAGATCCCCCAGATCCGCGCGCAGGCTTTGGCTCAGCGCCAGCATCGGCCAGCCCTGGGCCAAAGGCAGCACGGCCTCCAGAGCGGTGCGAAAGGCGAAGCTGCCGCGAAGATAGGCGTGGTAATCCTGGGGCGCGGCGAATTCGCCCAGGCCCTGATCCAGCCTGCGATGCAGGTCGCGCGTCCGGTTCATCAGGCTATGGCGCAATGAGTTCTGTCGCATCTCAAGATGTCGCATCCTGACAAGTTTCCACGATTTCAGGTCAGTGGTAGAGTTGGCGACGCCCTCCGGCAACGGCCAAACCGCCCGATTGCGGGTAAATGATCTTTTGTTAATCGGGCACGTCAGGCTGAACCGCGCCGCGGCCGGCCTTGAGGGGCGGCCTATTTCACGGCCAGCCCGGCGGTCAGCCCGCCGTCGATGGCGTAATCGGCCCCGGTGATGAACCCGGCCCGGTCCGAGCACAGGAAGGCGATCAGTTCGGCCACCTCCTCGGGCTCGCCGATCCGGCCCAGGGGATGGGCGGCGCCAAAGCGGGCGAAGACCTCGTCCTGGGGCAGGTCGGCGCCCAGCATACGGGCCGAAAGCTCAAGGATCGGGGTGCGGACCGAGCCGGGCGAGACCGAATTGACCCGCACCCCCGCCCCGGCGTGGTCCAGCGCCATGGCGCGGGTCAGCGCATGGATCGCCCCCTTGCTGGCGACATAGGCCGCGACCCCCTGCTGGCAGGCATGGCCCTGGGCCGAGGAAAGGTTCACGATCGCCCCGCCGCGCCCGGCCATCAGCGGGATGCCGTGGCGGGCGGTCAGGCAGATGCCGCCGACATTGACCTCCATGCATTGCTGAAAGACCCGCCAATCGGTCTCAAGCACGGTGCCATAGGGATGGACCGCCGCCGCGTTCACGATGATGTCCAGCCCGCCCCATTCCTTGGCCAGATCGGCCATGACCCGCGCGACCTCCGCCTCGTCCGAGACATCCATGCGGCGGGCGGCAAGGCCCAGGCCCCGCGCCACGGCCAGCGCGGTCAGATCCTGATTTGCGGCGGCGTCGATGCCGCAGGCCAGCACCTGCGCGCCCGCCTCTGCCAGCCGGATCGCGGTGGCCCGGCCGATCCCGGTCGTTCCGGTGACCAGCGCCACTTTGCCCGCGAAATCCTGGTCCCTGATGGTCTCATCGCTCGTCATGGCGCATCCTCCCGCATTGCCGGATCTTTCTGCGCCCGGCCGCGAAGCCCTGTCAACTCAGGGCGTCGCGTCCAGTCCGAAGATGTCGGCAAGCTTTTCGTCCTGGCCGAGGCGCCGGATCCATTCCCGCTCAAGCTCCAGCTTCGCCTCGCAGCGCGCGATCAGGGCGCTGGCCTGATCGGGCGTCAGCACGGCCAGCCCGTCATCGTCGCCGATCAGCAGATCGCCCGGCCGGACCGCGCGGCCGCCGATGGCCACGGGCACGCCCGCCTGGCCCCGCGCGCCGCCGACCGGGCCGCGCGGATTGACATGGCGGCGATAGACGGACAGCCCCTGCATCGCGGCAAGGCTTGCTACGTCGCGCACCGCTCCGTCGCAGACGATGCCCGCCGCGCCGATGCGGTGCAGATGCCCGCCTAGAACGTCGCCGATCATCGCCCAGCCGCTTTCCCCGCCCGCGTCGATGGCCAGAACCTGGCCGGGCCGGATCAGATCCAGCGCGCGCAGCACCGCGCCGAAATCCGGCGGCGCGCAGCGCGCGGTCATCGCCGTCCCGAACAGCGGCGGCTGGCGCCCCGGCGGCATCAGCGGACGGATGGCGATGTCGATCTGGCATTCGGGCGCATGATCCGCGATCACGGCGACCGGAATGCGGCGCCAGCGCGCCAGCAGGTCCGGGGACAGGGTCAAGCGGCTTCCTCCTGTGCCAGTGCCGCGCGGGCCGCGCGGGCCAGGCGGCGGACGCCCTCGTCAAGCTCGGGCGGTGCGTTCAGGGTGAAGTTGACCCGGATCGCGCGCCGGTCCAAGCCCTCGGGGTCGAAGACGCTGGAAGGTGTGACGCAGGTGCCATGCTCAAGCGCCAAAGCCAGCAGCCGGTCGGTGTCCAGTCTGGGATCGCGCGCGCTCGCCCAGACGAACATGCCGCCCTTGGGCCGTTCCCAGGTGAAAAGATCCGAGAGGTGGCGCCCCATCGCGTCAAGCAGGGCATCCCGGCGGTCGGCGTAAAGCGACAGGATCCCCGGCAGCACGCGCTCTGTCAGTCCCTGCTGCAAGGCGCGCAGATAGATCATCTGGCAAAGCCCGCTGGTGGACATGTCCGAGCCCTGCTTGGCCAGGGTCAGCGCCTGGATCATCTCAGGCGCGGCGATGACCCAGCCGATGCGCAGGCCCGGCGCCAGTTCCTTGGACACGGTGCCCAGATAGATCCCCGGCCCGTCGTAAGGCCCCGGCCCCGCCGCCAGTTCCAGCAGGCGCGGCAGCCGCGCGCCATCGTAATAAAGCGCGCCGTAGGGGTCGTCCTCGACCAGCCAGCAGCCCGAGGCCGTGGCCGCCGCGACCAGCGCGTGGCGCTGCGCCTCGGGGACCAGCCGCCCGGTCGGGTTCGAGAAATTCGGCACCACATAGGCGAATTGCGCCCCCTCCATCGCGGCCCGCATGTCGCAATCGGCACGGTCCAGCCGCATCGGGCGATAGTCAGGATGGCGCGGACGCCAGGCATCCAGCGCGCCCAGATAGGCGGGCGATTGCGCGGCGATGGTCGCACGACGCGCGGGCTGCACGGGATCCAGCAGCACCTTGCCCAGCAGTTCCAGCGCCTGCATGCCGCCGGTGGTGATCAGGACGTTGCCGCGATCCAGCCGCAGGCCGCCGGTGCTGAAGCGCCGCGCGATCTCGTCGCGCAGATCGGCCAGCCCCTCGATCGGGCTATAGGCCAGCGCCTGGGCCGGCGTCTCGCGGATGACGCTGGCCGCAAGATCCGCCAGTTCCTCGACCGGCCAGACCGAGGGGTCGGGCAATCCGCCCGCCAGGTTGATCAGCCCCGGAATCTGGCCCGCCGAAAGGAAAAGCCGCGTCACCTCATTGGTCTGCCCCAGCCACGAGGCAAGGGGTGCGCGCGGGGCGGATTCGGACGGAAAGGTTTCGCGGGCGAGCGTGACAGGATCGGTCATCGAAGCGACTCGGGTAAATTCAGAAGACGCGCAGCATATCCGCGCAAAGCCTTTCTGTCCCTGCAATCTTGCTTGAAAAACCTGGATTATGCGCAGTAATTCTCTAATATCATGGCAAGCATTAGAGAGTTACGCCATGCTTCAGCTTGACGCTACCGACCGCCGCATCCTGACCCTCCTGGAGGCCGAGGGACGGCTGCCCATCCTGGAACTGGCCGGGCGGGTGGGCCTGTCCCCTACCCCTTGCGGCCGCCGCGTCAAACGCCTGGAAGAGGCGGGCATCATCCGCGGCTATGGCGCGCGCATCGACCACCGCGCGTTGGGATTTCAGATCGGGGCCTTCATCTCGGTCAGGCTGGGCCGCGTCGGGCCCGAGGGCACGGCGCAATTCCTCTCGGCCATCGCGAGGCTGCCCGAGGTGGTGGAATGCCATCTCGTGACAGGCAACAATATCGACTACATGCTGCGGACCCGGCTGCGGGACGTGGACGCGCTGGGGCACTTCATCCGCGACAAGCTGCAAGGCATCCCCTCGGTCGGTGAGACCTCGACAATGGTGATCCTGTCGCAAGAGGTCTAGCCGGTCCACGGAGGGCGGAACGCCAAAAAAATCTAGATATAACTTATTTATAATTGTTCTATATGCAATTTTTTAAAAACATAGGCAGAATGAAGTCCGGGGCATGGCTGGGTGCCGGCGCGGGTGAAGTGCGCGCCCCTACCCAATCCCCGCGCCATCGCCTCGCCCACCCCGAGACCTACACCCATGAGCGGCACCAGCGACGGCCATCCGCCCCTTTCAGGCAGCCATAGAAATATTATATTATTTTACTTTAATCATATGTTATTAATTGATTTAATATGATCTCTACGGGAATCCCTCGCACGTCGCCGCGCCTGCGCAACCCGCGCGATCCTGAGCATCGGCCCTGGAAGCCACGGGGCAGGAAGATGGCGGATCCGCCTGCGGGCAATGACTTTTCCCCGTCCAGGCTCCGCGCGCGATCATCGCGGACGGCCTGCCGCGCAGGCCATCGCACAGGCGCGGCAAATGCCGCAAGACCCGCGCGCGGCATCTTTCGCGCGGCGCGCCGCTGCTTTATGCAGCCTGAAATGTTCCGCCCCGCCGCCGCCCGCAAGCGGCGGCAGGCCCTGACTTTGCAGATGTAGATGACCGTTTCGCAAAGGCCCCCAGGGCCGCGCCAGACCGAGCCAGAGCCCCGCACCGCCCTCTGGCGGCAATTCCTGCCCTATGTGGCGGCCTTCGTGCTGTTCGGGGCCGGGCTTTACGCGCTGAACCGGCTGCTGGCGCCGGTCAATGTGCATGAGGTCGCGCTGCATATCCGCGCCACGCCCTGGCACGTCACCGCGCTGGCGCTGGCGACGACGGTGCTGGGATATCTGTTCCTGGCGGCATACGACTGGTCGGCGCTGCGCCATATCGGCAAGCCCCTGCCCCTGCCCGTCGCGATGACGGGGGGGCTGATGGCCTATGCCTTCGGCAACACCATCGGGCTTTCGGCCATCTCGGGCGCGGCGGTCCGCTGGCGGGTCTATTCGGGGCTGGGGCTGGACGGCTATGACATCGCCGCGATCTCGACCTTCACGGCGGCCTCGTTCGGCATCGCGGCCTCGCTGATCGGCTTCACCGCGCTGGCGATCCATCCCAGCGCGCTGGGGCCGATCCTGCCCCTGCCCGACGGCACGGTGCGGCTGCTGGCGATCCTGGCGGTGCTGGCGGTGATGCTGCCGCTGCTTTGGGCCGCGATCACCCGGCGCGAACTGCGCATCGGCCGCTTTCGCCTGCACGCGCCCACGCTGGGCGTCCTGGGCACGCAACTGGTGATCTGCCTGGGCGACATCGTTTTTTCGGCGGCGACGCTTTATATCCTGCTGCCCTCGCCCGAGATCGGTTTTCCCACCTTCCTGGCCGTCTTCGCCGCCGCGCTCATGGCCGGGGTGCTCAGCCATGTGCCGGGGGGCGTCGGCGTCTTTGAATCGGTGATCATCGCCGCCATGCCGCAGGGCACGCCCATCGACAAGGTCGCCGCAGGGCTGTTGCTATACCGGCTGATCTATTACCTCGTGCCCTTCGCCCTGGCGCTGGTGCTGCTGGCCGCCTATGAGGGCTGGCGGATCCTGGGCCGGGGCCGTGCGACCGTGATCGGCCGCACGCTTGGCACGCTTGAGCCGGCGCTGCGCGCCATTACGCCCATCGCGCCGCTTCTGCTGGCGGTGATGGTCTTCGGCTCGGGCCTGTGGATGAGCGTCTCGGCCGTGCTGCCGCCGATGACCGAAACTTCGGAACTGGCGGAAAGCTTCTTTCCGCTGGCCTTCGTCGAGGGTTCGGTGATGCTGTCCAGCGCGCTTGGCGCCGGGCTGATCGTGCTGTCGCTGGGCGTGGTGCGGCGCAGCCTGGGCGCCTTCTGGCTGACCGTCGCCGCCATGCTGACGGGCGCGGCCTTCGCCCTGCTGGAAGGCGTCGATATCGAGCAGGCGGGCGCGCTGATCCTGGGCGTGCTGATCCTGCTGCCCTTTCGCGGCGCCTTTCACCGCCGCTCGATGCTGACGCATTCGGCGCTGACGCCGGGCTGGGTGGCGCTGATGGTCGCGGCGCTGGCGGGCTTCGGCTTCGTGCTGTTCTTCGCGCATAAGGACACCACCTATTCGAATGAATTATGGTGGCAGTTCGCCACCGACGAGCGCGCGCCGCGCGCTTTGCGGGCGGGGCTGCTGGCCTGCCTGCTGGTGGGTGTCTCGGCGCTGTTCATGCTGCTGCGCATCCCCCGCTTCCGGCCCCAGCCGCCCGACCCGCGCACGCTTGAGATCGCGGGCCAGATCGCCATGCAGGGCGAAAACCCGGATGCGGGCTTCGTGCTGACCGGCGACAAGGCGATCATGCTTTCCGATAGCCGCCAGGCTTTCCTGATGTTCGGCGTCGCCGGGTCAAGCTGGATCGCCTATGGCCCCCCGGTGGGCGAGGAGGAGGCCGCCGAGGAAGTCGCCTACAGCTTCGTCGATGCCGCCCGCCGGACCGGGGCACGGCCGATCTTCTATGAGGTCGGGCCGGACGCGGTGCCGCTGATGCTGGATCTGGGCATGACGCTGCACAAGATGGGAGAGGAGGCGCTGGTGGACCTGCGCGGCTTCTCTCTGGAAGGGCCGCATCGCAAGCGCCTTCGCACCACATTCGCCCGTGCGGGCCGCGACGGGCTTAGCCTTGAAATCACCGCTCCGCCGCATGGCGCCGCCCTGATGGGCGAACTGAAAATCATTTCAGACGAATGGCTTCTGTCAAAAAAATCGAAGGAAAAAGGGTTTTCGGTCGGGCGCTTCGATGCCGATTGGCTGAACCTTTGGGATCTGGCGCTGGTGCGGCTGAACGGGCGCATCGTGGCCTTCGGCAATGTGATGACCACGGATCAGCGGCGCATCGCCTCGATCGACCTGATGCGGCATCGCGCGGATGCGCCCTCGGGGACGATGGAATACATGTTCACGGCGCTGATGCTGGCGCTGAAGGAGCGCGGCTATCCGTTCTTTTCGCTGGGCATGGCACCCTTGGCGGGGCTTGACCCGCAGCGGTCGCGCCGGACCTGGGACCGCTTCGGCGCGCTGATCTTTCGCCATGGCGGCAGCTTCTACAAATTCGAGGGGCTGCGCGCCTTCAAGGACAAGTTCGGGCCGGAATGGACGCCGCATTACCTGGCGACGCCGACCTCGATGCCGCCGCTGCTGCCCCTGGCGGATGCGGCCAGGCTGATCGCCCGACCGCCGGGCGCGGGCAGCGCGGTGCGCGAGCCGGAATAGAATAAGGGGGCCGAGGCCCCCTTTTCGCCGAAATCAGGCTTTCGCCCGCTCTACATAGGTCAGGTCGGCGGTGTTGATGATCACCTTCGTTCCCACGCCGATATGCGGCGGCACCATGATCCGCACGCCGTTATGCGCCATCGCGGGCTTGTAGCTGGACGAGGCGGTCTGGCCCTTGACGACAGGCTCAGTCTCGACAACCTCGACCGTCACCTTCTGGGGCAGCTCGATGGCGATGGCGACGCCGTTATGGACTTGCAGAAAGACGCTGATGCCGTCCTCAAGAAACACCTTGTCATCGCCGACCACATCGGGCGAGACGGTGACCTGCTCATAGCTTTCCGGCTCCATGAAGTGGAAGCCCTCGCCATCCTCATAAAGGAAGTTATAGGCGCGCTCATCGACATGGGCACGCTCGACCTGTTCCGTCGTCTTCCAGCGTTCCGAGACCTTGTTGCCGTCCGAGATGCGCCGCAGATCGACCTGGGTGGTCGGCGTCCCCTTGCCGGGGTGGAAGTTGGTCGCCGTCAGGACGACATAGAGCTTGCCGTCGATCTCGACGACATTGCCTTTGCGAAGGCTGGAAGCGATGACTTTCAAGGCGGTTTCCCTGCGTGCTTTTGAAATTCCGGGTGGCCGATGCGGATCGGATCGGCGAAAGATGTGGTCCCATAGCGGTTTTGGCGCCGCATTGCCAGAAGCAAGCTTGCCGGAAAAGAGGCATCCCATGACACCGACCCGACCCATGCCGCAGGACACGCCCTGGTGGGATCGCGACCGCCATGCCGGGCGCCGCCCCCTGCTGCTGGCGCGTGGCCGCATCCAGGCCGCGATCCGCGCCTGGCTGGCCGAGCGGGATTTCCTTGAGGTCGATCCCGCCGGTCTGGCGGTCAGCCCCGGCAACGAGGCGCATCTGCACGGGTTCCAGACCCGGCTGATCGGCAATGACGGCGCGGCCCGGCCGATGTATCTGCACACCAGCCCCGAATTCGCGATGAAGAAACTGCTGGCGGCGGGTGAGCGGCGGATCTTCTCGCTTGGTCATGTCTGGCGCAACCGCGAGCGGACCGGGCTGCACCATCCCGAATTCACCATGCTGGAATGGTATCGCGTGGGCGAGGATTATTCCGTTCTGTTCGATGATTGCATGGAGTATCTAAAGTTGGCGGCCAGTCGGGCCGGGGCCAAGCGCCTGCAATATCGCGGCATCACCTGCGACCCCTTCGCCAGCCCTCGGGTCGTGACCCTGGCCGAGGCTTTCGCGGAATTCGCGGGGATCGACCTGCTTTCGACCTGCGACGGCGCCGAAACGGATGCCGCGGCGCTGCGCGCCCAGGCCCTGGCCCAGGGCATCCGTCTGGCTGCCGATGACACCTGGTCCGACATCCTGTCCCGCATCCTTGTCGAGAAGGTCGAGCCGCATCTGGGCCATGGCGTGCCCACGATCCTGGACCGCTATCCCGCCGCCGAGGCGGCGCTGGCGCGGCCCGCCTCGGACCCTCGCGAGGCCGAGCGGTTCGAGCTTTACGCCTGCGGCGTCGAGCTTGCCAACGGCTTCGGCGAATTGACCGATCCCGCCGAGCAGCGCCGCCGCTTTCAGCTTGAGATGGACGAGAAGGCCCGCGTTTACGGCGAACGCTATCCGCTGGACGAGGACTTTCTGGCGGCGCTGGCTTTCATGCCTCCGGCCTCGGGCTGCGCGCTGGGATTCGACCGGCTGGTGATGCTGGCGACCGGCGCGCCGCGCATCGACGAGGTTCTTTGGACCCCGGTAGCATAGCGCATGATTAGCAAATCATTCCACCAGGCCGGCAGATTGCGGGATAAATTTCCCCATTAAATTTACAAAGGCAGAACGATCTGTTCAAAATCGCCGAGTGAGAAAATCACTATTTAAACAATCGTCATTTGCTGTATTATTCCCCGGATACCGAGCCCCAGAGGCGCGAAAGTTTCGGAAGGAAGGAATGCCGGATGACGATCCAAGTGCCGGAAAAGGTGAAAGTGCTGTGGTTCCTGCCCACGCATGGCGACAGCCGCTATCTGGGAACCTCGGAAGGGGGGCGGGCGGTCAATCTGCCCTATCTGCGCCAGATCGCCCAAGCCGCCGATTCCCTGGGCTATTACGGCGTCCTTCTGCCCACGGGTCGCAGTTGCGAGGATAGCTGGATCGTGGCCTCGGCGCTGGTCTCGCAGACCGAGCGGCTGCGCTTTCTGGTCGCGGTGCGCCCCGGCCTGCAATCGCCGGGCGTGGCGGCACGGATGACCGCGACGCTGGACCGGCTTTCGGGCGGGCGGCTTTTGATCAATGTCGTCACTGGCGGCGATCCGGTCGAGAACGCGGGCGACGGCATCCACCTGAACCATGCCGAACGCTATGAGGTCACGCGGGAATTCCTGGATGTCTACAAGGCCCTGCTGGCCGGCGAGACGGTGAATTACGAAAGCAAGCATTTCCGCATCGTGGACGGCAAGCTGCTGTTCCCCCCCGTGCAAGAAAACGGCCCGCCGCTTTACTTCGGCGGCTCATCGGACGCGGCCAATGCGGTGGCGGCCAAGCAGGTGGACAAATACCTGACCTGGGGCGAGCCTCCGGCCCAGGTCCAGGCCAAGGTCGACAGCGTCCGCCGCCTGGCCGAGGCCGAGGGCCGCGAGGTCAGCTTCGGCATCCGCCTGCATGTGATCGTGCGCGAAACCAATGCCGAAGCCTGGGAAGCCGCCGACCGGCTGATCAGCAAGCTGGACGACGCGACCATCGCCAAGGCGCAAGAGACCTTCGCGCGGATGGATTCGGTCGGGCAGCGGCGCATGGCCGAACTGCATGGCGGGCGCCGCGACAAGCTGGAGATCAGCCCGAACCTCTGGGCCGGGGTGGGTCTGGTGCGCGGCGGCGCGGGCACGGCGCTGGTGGGCGATGCCGCCACCGTGGCCGAGCGGATCGACGAATACCGCCGCGTGGGCATCGATACCTTCATCCTGTCGGGCTATCCGCATCTGGAGGAAGCCTACAGCTTCGGCGAACGCGTGCTGCCGTTGCTGCCGCTGGACCATGACCGGCCGGCACAGGACGCCGTGGCCAATATGGGTCCCTTCGGCGAGGCGGTCGGCAACGACTATCGCCCCGGTCCCCGCAGCACGCCGCGCCCCGTCCTGGTCACGGGCGGCTAGGATCATGACGACCGTCGAGCCTCCCCTGCGCGCGGTCATCATCGGCGGCGGTTTCACCGGCGCCGCGGTGGCCTGGCACCTGGCCCGGATGAGGCTGCCGGCACGGATCACCGTGGTCGAGCCGCGCGCCGATCTGGGCCGGGGCCAAGCTTACTCCGCCACCGATCCGGCGCATCGGCTGAACGTCTCGGCGGATAACAATATGTCGATCGACCCCGGAAATCCCTTGGATTTCGCCGAATGGCTGGCCCAGGCCCAGGCGGCGGGCCGCGTCGCCCCCGATCCGGCGGCCGCGACCGAATACGGCATCTTTCCCGCCCGCGCGCTGTTCGGGCGCTATATGGCCGAGCGGTTGCAGCCCGATCTGGACAGCGGCGCGATCCGCCACATCCGCGCCCGCGTCGGCGATATCGAGCGGGGTCCCGAGGGCACGCTGATGCTGCATCTGTCGGATGACAGCCGGATCCGGGCCGATCTTCTGGTGCTGGCGACGGGCCATCCGGCCCCCGCCCCGCCCGGCTTTCTGGTGGGTCTTGCCGATGTCGTAGATACCTCGGACAGCGAGGGCCTGGCCCAGGTTCCCCAGGACGGGCGTGTGCTGATCCTGGGCGCCGCGCTTAGTTCGGCGGATGCCGTGGCCACGCTGGCGCGGCAGGGTTTCAAGGGTCGTATCACCTGCCTTTCGCGCCATGGGCTGCGCTCGCGCGGGCAGGGCCATGTGCGCGAGTTAAGCGAGGCCGATTTCACCGATCCGCCGCTGCAAGGCGTTTCGGACCTGGTGCGGCGCGTGCGCCATGCCGTGGTGGACGATCAGGCGCGGGGCGAAAGCTGGCATGCGGTTCTGCGCCGGCTGCGCATGCAGGGTCCGGCGATCTGGGCGGCGCTGGATCAGCCGTCCCGCGCCCGGCTGCTGCGGCATCTGCGCAGTTTCTGGGATGTCCACCGCTATCGGTTGCCGCCGCAGACCGAGGCGGTGATCCAGGGCCTGATCGCCGAGGACCGGCTGCATTATCAGGCAGGGCATGTGGTCTCGGTCCATCGCGAGGCCGATGAGCTAAGGGTCGCGTGGAGGCCGCGCGGCAACGGGCAGGTCCGGCAACAGGGCTTCGACCGGCTGATCGTCACCACCGGCCCGGCCCAGGGGCGATGCATTCAGGGGAACCCCGCATTGGGGGCCCTGGCCCGTCTGGGCCTGATCACTGCCGATCCCCTGGGCCTGGGCCTTGCCACACGGGAAAGCTGCAAGGCCGTCGATGCCCAGGGTCAGGCCAGCGACCGCATCCTGGTCGCGGGGCCGCTGGCTCGGGGGCATGTGGGGGAATTGGTGGGCGCGCCAGAATGTGCCGTCCATGCGCGCGGGATCGCGCAGCAGATCGCCCGGCGGGCCGCGCCAAGCGCGATGCCCCTGCCGACCCCGCAGCCCCCGGCGCCCGGCCGGTCCGCCTTGTCGTCCTGATCCGTCGGGACCATCCGAAATCACGAGGAGTTTTCCATGACCATCCTGACCGTCACCGGCTTTGCTGGCAGTTTCTCGGCGCCCTCGCGCAGCCGTGCGCTGGTCGAGCAGGCCGTGGATCTGGTCGCCGAGCGTTTCAATGCCGTGGGCCATGTCTTTGATCTGGCCCAGCTTGGTCCCTCGCTGGGCCATGCCCGGAAATTGGGCGACCTGGCCCCCGAGGCGCTTGAGCATGTGACCGCGCTGCTGCGCGCCGACGCGCTGGTGATTGCAAGCCCGGTCTACAAGGGCAGCTATGCGGGCCTGTTCAAGCATCTGTTCGACCTGCTCGATCCCGGCATGCTGGCGGGCAAGCCCGTGCTTCTGGCCGCGACGGGCGGCGGCGACCGCCACGCGCTGGTGATCGAGCAGCACCTGCGCCCGCTTTTCGGCTTTTTCGAGGCCCAGACCCTGGCAACAGGGGTCTATGCCTCGGATCGCGATTTCCTGGGCGGACGCCTGACGGACGAGGCGGCACGCACACGTCTTAGCCGCGCCGTGAACCAGTTCGCCCCCTTCCTGAATCCCTACACCGCCCCGGCCCTGCCCGAGGCCCCCGCGCCCATCCTGAAGGCGCTTTGAAAGGACTGAAGCCATGACCATGATTTTCTCGCGCCGTGCCGCCATCGGGCTGGGCCTGGCCGCCATGGCTGCCCCCGCGATCCTGCGCGCCGCTCCCGCCCGCGAATTGCGCGTCGGCTGGCAGAAAGCCGGCCTTCTGAGCCTCGTCAAGGGTGCCGGCACCTTCGAGAAGGCGCTGGCCGACAAGGGCATTCGGGTCACCTGGTCCGAATTCACCTCGGGTCCGCCCCTGCTTGAGGCGCTTTCCGCCGGTGCGCTGGATTTCGGCTATACCGGGAACGTCCCCCCGATCTTCGCCCATGCGGCGCGGGGCAACCTGCTGTTCGTCGGCGCCGGCCAGAACTCGCGCGAGGGGCACGCGATCCTGGTGCCCAAGGACTCGCCCCTGCAAAAGCTTGAGGATCTGAAGGGCGCGAGCATCGCCTTCAAGCGCGGCAGTTCGGCCCATTACGCGACGATCAAGCTGCTGGAGAAGGCTGGGCTGACGCTGGACGACATCAAGCCGCAGGACCTTTCGCCCCCCGATGCCATCGCCGCCTTCGACGCGGGCGCCATCGGGGCCTGGACGATCTGGGACCCCTATTTCGCCATGGCGCAGGACCGGCCCAACACCCGTGTGCTGTCCACGACCGAGATCCTGGAGCCGGATTACAATTTCTATTCCGCCAATGACAGCTATACCAAGAACAACCCCGAACTGGTGGCCCAGCTGGTCGAACTGGTGCGCCAGGACGGCGTCGCGGGGCAGAAGGATCTGCCCGAGACGATCCGCACCTTCTCGAAGGAAACCGGCCTGTCGGAGCAGGTGATGGAGCGCGCCCTGACCCGCAAGGAGGCTGATCTGGGCCGCGTCGGCTATGTCGAGCCGCACCATGTCACCTATGAGCAGGGCGTCGCGGACGAGTTCTTCAAGCTCAAGATCATCCCGCGGCAACTCGACATCGCCTCGGTGGTCTGGACCCCGCAGAAAGCCAGCTAAGGAGATCGTGATGAGCCTTGCAGAAACCTCGGTGCAGCGTATCGCGGGCTGGCGCCCCGGCCTGCCGAAGGCGCAGTCCCTGCTGCCCTATGCCGTGCCCGCCGCCATCCTGGTGCTGTGGGAACTGGCTGGCGCGACGGGGCTGGTCGCCGATACGGTGATGCCCCGCCCCTCGACCATCTTCGCGACCGCCGTGCGGATGAGCCTTTCGGGCGAGCTGTTCACCCATCTGGGCGTCTCGGCCGCGCGGGCACTGGCCGGGCTGATCGTGGGCGGCGGCATCGGCTTTGCGCTGGGGGTCGCCAACGGCGTCTCGCGAACCAGCGAGGTGCTGACCGACAGCACGCTTCAGATGGTGCGCAATATCCCGCACCTGGCGCTGATCCCGCTGGTCATCCTGTGGTTCGGCATCGGCGAGGGCGCCAAGCTGTTCCTGGTGGCGCTTGGCGTGTTCTTCCCGATCTACCTGAACACGCTGCACGGCATCCGCAACGTGGACCCGCAACTGATCGAGATGGGCCGCGCCTACGGGATGAACGGGCGCCAGCTTTTCCGCCGCATCGTGCTGCCGGGGGCGCTGCCCTCGATCTTCGTGGGGCTGCGTTATGGGCTGGGGATCATGTGGCTGACGCTGATCGTGGCGGAAACGCTTTCGGCCTCGTCTGGGCTGGGCTACATGGCGATGCAGGCGCGCGAATTCATGGTGCTGGATGTCGTCGTCCTGTCGATCCTGCTTTACGCCGCCCTGGGCAAGCTGGCGGATTCGCTGACCCGCGCGCTTGAACGGCGCGCCCTGAAATGGAGCCCGGCCTATGCCAATCACTGAGATCGCGCCGCAGGCCGGGCTGGCCCCGCCGCCCCATCCGTCACGCCTGTCGCTGGCCGGGGCGCCGGTCGATATCCGTCACCTCAGCCAAAGCTTCGGCAGCACTACCGTCCTGCGCAATCTGGACCTAAGCGTGCGGCCGGGCGAGTTTCTGTCCCTTGTCGGGAAAAGCGGCTGCGGCAAATCCACGCTTCTGCGCCTGATCGCGGGGCTGGACCGGCCAAGCGCGGGCCAGGTCAGCGTGGGCGGCCTGCCCGCGCATGAGGCCAGCGACAAGCTGCGCATCATGTTCCAGGAACCGCGCCTGCTGCCTTGGGCCTCGGTCGCCGAGAATGTCGCCGTGGGCCTGCGCAACGGGCGCGATCCGCAGGCGGTGGCGGATGCCCTGGCCTCGGTCCAGCTTTCCGACAAGGCCGGGCTTTGGCCGGCGCAGCTTTCAGGCGGTCAGCGCCAGCGTGTCGCCCTGGCCCGCGCGCTGGTCAGCCATCCGGGCCTGCTGCTTTTGGACGAACCGCTGGGCGCGCTGGATGCGCTGACCCGGTTGACCATGCAGACCCTGATCCGCGACATGCATGAGCAGGCGGGCTTTACCGCTGTCCTTGTGACCCATGACGTGGCCGAGGCCGTGGCGCTGTCGGATCGCGTCATCGTGCTGGGCCAGGGCGGCATCCTGCACGAGACGCGGATCACGCGCGATCATGCCGCAGGCCATCGCAGCCCGGAACTGGCGGCGATCGAGGAAGAGATCCTGGATATCATCTTTCGCGGCTGAATCCCCGCGCCATCCGCCTAGGCGGGTGGCGCGGTCCCCTGGGCCGCCCTTGGGGTTGTTTCAGGCGCGAGCCCGCATTATCGGAGCCCTTGCCGGGGCGGGCATCGCGCCGCGCTCCAGATGGGCGACCGCCGCCATGGCCATCTCGACCGAGACGCCGTGCAGTTGCGCATTCTCGTCCTGCCGGGCCGCCCCGGCCAGACAATCGCGCAGCGTCACGCGTGACACCTGGCTCTGCGACGAAAGCATCGCCATCAGAGCACGCCCCAAGGTCAGGGCAATCATGTCAGGACTGTCAAAATAGTCTGGATATGATTTGCATGTTCGCGGCATGCGTTCTCCCTGTCACGTGTTAAAAACTTCATGGATCCGGGCAATGCGATTCCGTCAGATGGCGACTGTGAATGCACTACCGTTCTACTTAACGGTGAATGATCTGACAACATTGTTTTCCGCCGAACTGTCACCTCTCGCATACCGTTATGGTTGTGTCGTGCGATTTTACAAACCATATAAGGTATATCAAAAGGAAGTTTATCAATCTTAGATTGAATAATCTATCTTAAAAACATCTCCAGATTGCTCAACTGTGATCACAATGGACCCGATTCCCGCAGCGGAAGGGCTGCGCCTCATTACACCATATCGTTTATTTTCATATATCCTTACGGTTGTGTCTTGGCGTAAAAACAGGCAACTCTCGCGGGGGCGTAAATATCGCTGAAATCATGGGCAACTCGCTTCCAAGGCCATCGTCTTCCCGCGCGGGACGGGGCTTGGACAGGGGTGAAATACTGTTTGCGCAGCCTCATCTTCGCGAGTAAGTTCGATCATCAGCACGCGGCTTTGGGAGGGGTTGTGAGCGATTCCGACCGACAGGCGCAGATTGTCGCCCTTTTGGGTGAGCAACCTTTCGCATCCGTGCGCGAGCTTCAGAAGCTTGTGGGCGCATCGGGGGCGACCATCCGCCGCGACATCGAAAAGCTGAACGAGACCGGGCGCGCGCGCAAGGTCTATGGCGGCGTCGCCGCCATGGAACGCAGTCTTCGCCCCGCCGACCTGCCCTTCGTCGAAAATCGCGACATCGCCGTTTCCGCCAAGCGCGCCATCGCGCGCGAGGCCGAGAAGCTGGTCCAGGACGGCACCGCCATCGTCGTGCATGGCGGCTCGACCTGCTTTCACTTCGGTTGCCGCATGGCCGAGCGGAACCTGCGCGTGCTGACCTATTCCATGCCGCTGGCGGCTTATCTGTCGGAATTCGGCCTGTGCCAGCTTGACGTGCTGGGGGGCGCTCTGCACCGCGCGCCGGGCGTGATGTATGATGCCGCCATGCGCCCCGATTTCTATGCCGCGCAATTCTTCGTCGGCGCGCTGGGGATCGGAGAGCAGGGCGTCCTGGAGCAGCACCCCCTTTTGGTGCGGCTGAGCGACGAGATGAGCCGCCGCGCCAATGAAACCGTGGTCCTGGCCGACAGCCGCAAGTTCGGCATCCGCCCGCCGACCGTCGCCCTGCCCTTTTCCCGCGTCGCCCGGCTCGTCACCGATGACGGGCTGAGCGATGCCCATGCCAAGCTGCTGGAACGCGCAGGCGTCCAGATCATCATTGCCAAGAATGAGAGGGAGACATGAGCAAGGCCCCGATCCTAGAAATGCGGAATATCTCGAAGACCTTCGGCGCGGTGCGCGCGCTCAAGGATGTCAGCCTGACCGTCAACCCGGCCGAGCTTCACGCCCTGATGGGCGAGAACGGCGCGGGGAAATCGACGCTGATGAAGATCCTGTCCGGGGCCTACAAGGCCGATCCGGGCGGCAGCGTCACCATCGAGGGCAAGCCCCAGGCCGAGGCCGCGGGCGCCGTCGCGGTGATCTATCAGGAACTGTCGCTGGCCCCGAACCTGACCGTGGCCGAGAACATGTTCCTGGGCCGCGAGATCGCCAGCCGGGGCGTGGTGGACCGCGCCACCACCCGCGAGCGCGCGCAGCCGATCCTGGACCGGCTGGGTGTCGGCTTCGACGCGCGCAGCAAGGTGGGCGATCTGTCCCTGGGCGAGCGCCAGATGGTCGAGATCGCCCGCGCCCTGACCACCGACGCCCGCCTGATCGTCATGGACGAGCCGACGACATCGCTTTCCGCGCGCGAAAGCGAGAAGCTGTTCGAGGTGATCGCCCGGCTGAAGTCCGAAGGCATCGCCATCATCTATATCAGCCACCGCATGGAAGAGGTCTATGCGCTGGCCGACCGCTGTTCGGTCCTGCGCGACGGGGTCTATATCGGCACGCTGGAGCGCGAGGAACTGTCGGCGGCGCGGCTGGTGCAGATGATGGTCGGCCGCGATCTGGACAGCTTCTACAAGAAAGAGCACAACCCCGCCCCCGACCAAAGCGGCGCGCCGCTGCTGCGGGTCTCGGGGTTGACCGATGGCGGCATGGTCAAGCCCTGCTCGTTCGAGCTGTGGCGCGGCGAGGTTCTGGGCATCGCGGGGCTGGTCGGCTCGGGCCGGACCGAGCTTGCGCGGCTGATCTACGGCGCCGATCCCCATAGCGCCGGCACGATCGAGCTTGAGGGCAAGCCGGTCACGACCTCGGACCCGCGTTCCAGCCTTGCCGCCGGCATCGCCTATCTGACCGAGGATCGCGGCAAGCTGGGCCTGTTTCTGGACATGTCGATCTCGGACAATGTGAATATCGGCGTGATCCAGCAGGATGCGGGCAAGGGGGGCTTGCTGGATTTCAAGGCCGCCGCCCGCCGCGCCAATGAGGCGGTCAAGGCGCTGGCGGTCAAGACGCCCTCGGCACGGTTGCCCGTGGGCGGCCTTTCGGGCGGGAACCAGCAGAAGGTGCTGATCGCCCGCCTGCTTGAGACCAAGCCCCGCGTCGTCATCCTGGACGAGCCGACCCGAGGCGTCGACGTGGGCGCAAAATCCGAGATCTACAAGCTGATCGACGCGCTGGCCCGCCAGGGCGTGGGCGTCATCGTGATTTCAAGCGAACTGGCCGAAATCATCGGCACCTGCGACCGGGTGCTGGTGATGCGCGAGGGCCATATCGCCGGCGAGGTCGCATCCGCCCCCGGCCGCCCGATCACCCAAGAAGCCATCATGGAATTCTCGACCGGCACGGTCACCGAAGGAGCAGCCTGACATGTCCGATCCCAAAACCAGTCCCGCCGCCAGCCAGCGCCTGCGCGCCATGATGAGCGTGGTGGGCATGCTGCCCGTGCTGATCCTGCTGGCCATCATCTTCGAGATGATGAGCGGCCGCTTCATGAGCGTGAACAACCTATCCAACGTGATGCAGCAGGCATCGATCAATATCGTCCTCGCCTCGGGGATGACCTTCGTGATCCTGACCGGGGGCATCGACCTTTCCGTCGGCTCGATCCTTGCCACCTCGGCGATGATCGCGGTCATCGTCTCGCTGATCCCTGGGATCGGCTGGCTGGGCGTGCCGGCCTCGATGGGGATCGGGCTGGCCTGCGGGCTGGCCAATGGCGTCCTGATCTCGGCCCTGCGATTGCCGCCGTTCATCGTGACATTGGGCTCGCTTACGGCGGTCAGGGGCCTTGCCCGGCTGCTGGGCAACGACACCACCGTGTTCAACCCGGACCTGCCCTTCGACGTGATCGGCAACGGCACCCTGTTCGGTATCCCCTGGCTTGCGATCATCGCCCTGGCGGTGGTGCTGGCATCCTGGTTCGTGCTGAAGCGCACGGTGCTGGGCACCTGGATCTATGCCACCGGCGGCAACCCCGAGGCGGCGCGCCTGACTGGCATCAAGGTGCCGCTGGTGCTGCTTTTCGTCTATGGCATCTCGGGCCTGTTCGCGGGTCTGGGCGGCGCCATGGCGGCGGCCCGGCTTTACGCCGCGAACGGCCTGCAACTGGGCCAGGCTTACGAGCTTGACGCCATCGCCGCCGTCATCCTGGGCGGCACCAGCTTCGTCGGCGGCATCGGCACGATCTGGGGCACGCTGATCGGCGCGCTGATCATCGCGGTTCTGTCGAACGGCCTGATCCTGATCGGGGTCAGCGACATCTGGCAATATATCGTCAAGGGCCTCGTCATCATCGCGGCCGTGGCGTTGGACCGCTATCGCCAAAAAGGCGGCGCGCGGACCTGATACGACCCATTCCCACACGCATATCACGGGAGGAAAACCACATGCGTTTTGCGAAGACCCTGGCCTCGGCCCTTGCCCTGGCCACCGTAGCGGCGGTGCCTGTCTCCGCCAAGGACCTGAACAATGTCGGTATCTCGGTCGGACTGCTGGGCAACCCCTTCTTCGTCGCCACCATCCAGGGGATCGAGGACGCGGCCCGCAAGATCAATCCGAACGTCAAGGTCACGTCGGTCTCGGCCGATTACGACCTGAACAAGCAGGTCAGCCAGATCGACAGCTTCGTGGCGGCGGGCGCCGACATCATCATGCTGAACGCGGTCGATGCCTCGGCCATCGCTCCGGCGGTGAAACGGGCGACCGCGGCGGGTGTCGTCGTCGCGGCCTTCGACGTGTCGGCGCCGGGCGCGACCATCACGGTGATGACCAACAACGTCCAGGCCGGCGAGAAAGCCTGCGCCTATCTGGCCGAGAACCTGGGCCAGAAGGGCGATATCGTCATCGTCAACGGCCCGTCCGCATCCGCGGTCCTGGATCGGGTCAAGGGCTGCAAGGACGAGCTGGCCAAGTATCCCGACATGAAGATCCTGTCCGACGACCAGAACGCCCAAGGCTCGCGCGACGGCGGCTTGAACGTCGGCCAGAACATCCTGACCCGCTTCGACAAGATCGACGGCGTTTTCGCGATCAACGACCCAAGCGCGATCGGCTTCGCGCTGGCCGCCAAGCAGGCCGGCCGCAACGAATTCATCATCACCTCGGTCGATGGTGCACCCGATATCGAGAAGGAGCTGCAATCGGGCAAGGGGCTGATCAAGGCGTCGGCCTCGCAGGATCCCTATGCCATGGCGGGCCAGGCGTTGCAGATGGGCTATGACGCGATGCAGGGCACGGTGCCCGAGCCGAACGTCGTCCTGCTTGAGCCGCAATTGATCACGCATGACAATATCGGCGAATACAAAGGCTGGACCGCCGCCCGCTGATGATGCGACGGGACCGCGCCTTTCCGGGCGTGGTCCCCTTTGCGCAAGACGAAGCCGCGCCCTTGGGCCTGGCGACGCATGATGCCGCGCTATAGGCGGCACTTCCCGGCATCGGCGGCCTGGGTGTATGACACACCTATGCCGTGCCTTGTCCGCCAAGTCGCGTCTGCGGCCTCGCTCCGGCCGGGTGGCCGCCATGGCGGGTTGCCCGGCCTGGTTCCGGGATTGCATTTCGACATGGCCGGCAGGTCGAGCCGGTGCTGGACCTAACTATCCCGCGCGCATTGCGCCCTCGGCCCTATCCGATGCAGCCGGCCTGATCCTGCCGATCCCGCGCGGTGGAAACGATTAAAATCTCCGCGACCGGCGGAATTCATGCGGCCATGGGGCGGTTCGGCAACAGGTGCCCGCCCAAGCGGATTGCCCCGACTTCCTTCCCAGAGCGGCAAGCCCGCGCGGCGATACGCGCGCCGCCGCCCCCGGCCAGCGCCGGGATGCGCGCGAAAACCGATATCAGACTTTCCGCCATCTCAATCCTTTAGTCGCGAAGGGCGGTTCGAATCAGGGCATCTGGCCACGGCCAGGGGCGGTCTTTCGCACGGGGGTTCCGTCACGCCGTCAAGAGAGATTTCGCCTATGCGACGATTTCTCACCCCCCTTCCCCGCAAAGAGATGACGATTAATACAGGGGCCTATCCCATATCGGCGATTTACCGCTTATATTTTCTGTTGCTATGCTTCAAGGATGAAGGGGTCGCGAAGCCGTGATGGCCAAGGGCGACCAAGGAGAGAAATCGAACAATGTGCCGGTTCCGGCCCAGGGGGTAAGCATGTCGCCCTGGGACAGGTGACCGCATGCCGGCACGGAAGGGCAGAAGCAGTTGGAACGCTTGAGTGGTTTCTGGGGTCTGATCTTCGCTTACTGGACATCCGAGCGGTGGCGCGAGGCGTGGCTGCTGACGGGTCTGGTTCTGGTGATGACCACGCTGCTCAGCAAGGCAAGCGTCTGGGTCGCGCTCGCCAGCGCGGACTTCCTGGCCTCGCTCGCGAATTTTCATGCCCCCGGCCTTGGCGTCGATCCCGGCCACACCATCCTGACCGCCGGCGCGATCTATCTGGCGATCTTCGTCTCGCGCATGGTCGGGGTGGCGATGCGGCACTATTTCTCATCCACGCTGCACCGCCGGGCGCGGGGCTGGCTGGTCGGGCGCTTCAACGCCGCCATCCTGGCGGATGAGCGGATCGCCCTGGACCTGATGAGCGACCGCTCGGACCGGGGCGACGGGCCGCGCATGCCGGATGCCATCGACCAGCGGGTGGATGTCTGCTCGGCCAATCTTTACGGCGGCCTGATCGGGCTGACGATGGGCGTCTGGGGCGCGGTCGCCTCGACCTATTTCGTGTTCTCGGCGCTGATCCAGCGCAGCCAGCCGGTGCCTTTCCTGGACCGCTGGGGCGCCAGCGCCAATGCCGCGCTGGAGCCGTGGCTGGGCGCGGGGCTGGCGGGGCGGATCGACCTGGTGCCGGGGCAATACGGCTCGGTCCTGCTGACGCTGGCTCTGGTCGTGGTCTATGTCCCGGTCATCACCTGGCTTGCCTGGCGCCTGGGCCGCGTGATCGAGCGGCTGACCATCCGCCGCCAGCGCCATGACGGTGCATGGCGGGGCGAATGGAGCATCATGCTGAGCCGGGTCGGGCAACTGGCCTCGGCGCGGGGCGAACGGGCGCAGGCGCGCATCAACGACCGGCTTTACGACGACCTGGACCGCACCTGGGGCAAGCAGAACTGGCTGGGCGCCGGGGTGATGCTGTTCAACAACGTCTACAGTTTCCTCTCGGCGCGGCTGCTGGCCTATCTGCCGGGCCTGCCCGCCTATATGGCCGGCAACCTGACCTTTCGCGACCTGGCCGCCGGCAGCGAATTGACGGCCGAGCTGATCGGCGATCTGTCCTGGTTCATCAACGTCATGCCCGACATCGCTGCGCTCAAGGCCAATGCGCAGCGCCTGACCGAGCTTGCGGCGGCGATCGAGCGGGTCAAGGCGCGGCAGGATTTCTATGCCCAGACCGGCGTCAGCCGCTTTTCCCGCGCCCGCAGCGCCCAGGGCGCGCTTCTGGGCCTGGACGACCTGCGCCTGCACCATCGCGGGCATGACAACGCACCCTTCCTGTCGGTGGCGCGGCTGCGGCTTTACCCCGGCGACCGGGTGTTTCTGAACGGCCAGAACGGCTGCGGCAAAAGCAGCCTGCTGAAGGCCGTGGCCGGGCTTTGGCCCTATGGCGAGGGGTGCGTGACCCTGCGCGAGGGGGCGCGCCTGTTTCTGGCCGGGCAGGAACCCGACGTGCCCGACCGCCTGACCCTCAAGGCGCTGGTGACCTATCCCGACCACCCTGAGCAGCATTCCGACATCGACGCCGCCGCCGCCATGGCCCGCGTCGGCCTGGGGAATTTCATCGCCAGCCTGGGCGATGATCTGTATCAGGGCAAGAACTGGCGCAATGTCCTGTCGGGCGGGCAGAAGCAGCGGCTGGTGCTGGCGCGGATCCTGCTGGCCAAGCCCCAGGTGCTTTTGCTGGACGAGGCGACGGCGGCGCTGGACGCCGATGCGGTCGTGGACTTCCACCAGACCTTGTGCGACTGCTTGCCCAAGACCGCCATCCTCGCCGTGCTGCATGGCGACTCGGCGCCCCATGATCCCGACGGCACGCCCTTCTATGCGTCCGTGCTTCAGATCCGCGAGGGCGTCGGTCACCTGCGCCCGGTCTTGGGTTCGGGCCTTGAGGTCGTGCGCCACGCGGCCGAATAGACGCTACGGGGACGCCACATGACCAAGCCTGATGCCGTCGGGGATCTGTTGTCCCGGATGACGCTTGACGAAAAGATCGGCCAGTTGAACCTGCTGGCGGCGGGCGAGGGGCTGGTGACCGGCGCGAGCCAGCCGACCGCCCTGTCCCAGCGGCTGGACGCGGGCCAGGTCGGCGCGATCTTCGGCACCAAGTCGCTGGCTTCGGCCCGCGCCATGCAGGAACGCGCGCTGGCCGGCTCGCGCCTGGGCATCCCGCTGTTCTTTGCCGAGGACGTGATCCACGGCCACCGCACCGTCTTTCCGCTGAACATCGCGATGGCATGCAGTTGGGACATGGATCTTGTCGAGCGGACATCGGCCTTTGCCGCCGCCGAAGCCTCGGCCGAGGGTCTGCACCAGGTTTATGCGCCGATGATCGACATCAGCCGGGACGCGCGCTGGGGTCGCGTGGCCGAGGGGCCGGGCGAGGATCCGCTGCTGGCCGCCCGCATCGCCGCCGCCGCGACGCGCGGCTTTCAGGGCGGGGGGATCGGCACCGATGGCAGGGTCGCCGCCTGCCTCAAGCATTTCGTGGCCTATGGCGCGACCCAAAGCGGGCGCGATTACGACAATGCCAGCATCGCCTGGGAGGATCTGGCCGAAACCTACCTGCCCCCCTTCCAGGCCGGGCTGGAGGCCGGCGCGGCAAGCCTGATGGTCGCCTTCAACGCCGTGAACAAGCTGCCGATGCACGCGCATGGGCCGCTGATCCGGGACTGGCTGCGAGGCGCGCAGGGTTTCGACGGGCTGGTCGTCTCGGATTACACCGGGGTGCGCGAACTTATCGCCCACGGGCTTGGCCCGGCGCCCCTTTCGGTCGCCCGCGCGCTGCATGCGGGGGTCGACATGGACATGGTGGGCGAGGATTATCTGCGCGAACTGCCGGCCCTGGCGCTGTCGGGGCTGTGCGCGCCCGAGGCGGGGATGGCGCTTTCCGCCGCCGAGGTGATCGAACTGATCGAGACTTCCTGCCGCCGCGTCCTGACCTTCAAGGCCCGGCTGGGGCTGCTGGACGATCCCTTCCGCGGGCTGAAGGGCACCAACCGCGCCCCCTCGCGCGATCAGGGCCGCGTGCTGGCGCGCGAGGCCGCCGCGCAATCGGCGGTGCTGCTGAAGAATGACGGCCTTCTGCCTTTGGCGCGGGGAACCAGGGTGGCGCTGATCGGTCCCTTCGCCTCGGACCGGGCGAACATGCTGGGCACATGGGCCGTCTCGGGCCGGGCCGAGGATGTCGTGCCGCTGGACCAGGCCGTGGCGGAACTGACCGGCCAGGCCCCTGCCGTGGCCTGGGGCGCCAATGTCGTGGACGAGCCCTGGCTGGAAACCCGGCTCAACGTCCATGGCGTGACCGTCACCCGCGATCCCCGCCCCGAGGCCGATATCCTGGCCGAGGCGCTGGCCGCCGCCGCAGGCGCCGATGTGATCGTCGCCGCCATCGGCGAGGCCAAGGAACATGCGGGCGAATCCTCATCGCGTCTGACCCCGGACATTCCGGCGCCGCAGCAGCGGCTGATCCAGGCGCTGGCCCGGACGGGCAAGCCCCTGCTGGTCGTGGTCTTTGCCGGGCGGCCGCTGGCGCTGGGGCCGGTCGCCGCGCAGGCGGATGCGCTGCTTTACGCCTGGCATGGCGGCATCGGTGGCCCGCAGGGCGTGGCCGACCTGATCTTTGGCGCGGCCCGGCCCTCGGGGCGGCTGGCGGTCTCGCTGCCCGCGCATCCGGCCGAGACGCCGCTGACCTATGCCGCCGATCCGACCGGGCGCCCCTTTCCCGGCCGTTTCGCCAAGTTCCTGACCGGCTGGCTGGACCTGCCCGACGACGCGCCGCGCTTTCCCTTCGGCTTCGGCCTGGGCTATGGGCAGGCAAGCTATGGCCCGGCGCGGCTGTCCGAAACCGCCGCGCGGGCGGATCTGACGGTGGAACTGTCGCTGACCCTGACGAATGACGGCCCTCATCCGGCGGTCGAGGTGGTCCAGCTTTACGCCGGCGACCCCGTTGCCCGCGTGACCCGCCCCCTGCGCAAGCTGATCGACTTTCAGCGTATGACCCTTGGCCCCGGTGAAAGCCGCGAGGTTGTGTTCCAGATCCGGGCCGAGCAGTTCCGCTATCCGCTGGCACCCTCGCTGGACCGGGTGGAATGGGTGCGCGATCCGGGGCTGATCCGGCTGCATGTCGGCCCGAACAGCCGCGACACCCAGACGAAGGAACTGACATGGCTGGACTGATCCGGGGCCTGGACGACATCGCGCTGCAAGATCGCGTCTCGCAGGCGACGGCGCTTTACTTCCTGGACTGGAGCCATCCCGTCAGCGGCATGGCGCGCGAGCGCAGCGCCGGCGCCTTCGGCTATGATGTCGAGCAGACCGTTTGCACCGGCGGCACCGGCTTCGGCCTTCTGGCCCAGATCGCGGCCGCCGAACGCGGCTGGCGCCCCCGGCGCCAGATCCTGGACCGGGTCGAGCGGCTGGTCGGCTTTCTGGAACGCGCCGACCGCTTCCGGGGCGTGTTTCCGCATTTCATGGACGGCGCCACCGGCCGCGTTCTGCCCTTCATGGCCGGAGACGATGGCGGCGATCTGGTCGAGACCGCCTTCCTGATGCTGGGCCTTCTGGGTGCTGCGGCCTATTTCGCCGAGGAACACTGGCTGAGCGCCCGCATCCAGGCGCTTTACGACGCCGTGGAATGGGACGCGCATCTGCGCGGCGATGGTGCGGTGATGTGGCACAATCATCCCGGTCGCCCCTGGCCCGCGAACGCCCTGCCGATCCGGGGCTGGAACGAGGCTTTCCCGGTCTTTGTCCTGGGCGCCGGCTCGGCCACGCATCCGATCCCGGCATCGTCCTATCACGAAAGCTGGGCGCGCACGCCGACCTTCCTGAACGGCCGCGCCTATGGCGGGATCGAACTGCCGCTGGGGCCGGATTGGGGCGGGCCGCTGTTTCTGTCGCAATATCCCTTTCTGGGCATCGACCCGCGCGGGCTGCGCGATGCCTATGCCGATTACGGGCGGCAGGCGCGGGCGCATGCGCTGGTGAACCGCCAGCATTGCCTGATCAATCCCAGGGGCTGGCGCGGCTATGGCGCGGATCTGTGGGGGCTGACCGCCAGCGACGACCATGCGGGCTATGTCGCGCATTCGCCGACCGACGATACCGGCACGATCACGCCCACCGCCGCGCTGGCCTCGTTCCCCTTTGCCCCGGCCGAGGCGATGCCGGTCCTGCGCCGCATGCATGACGATCTGGGGGACCGGATCTGGGGCGAGGCCGGTTTCGTCGATGCCTTCAGCCTGTCGCATGACTGGGTGGCGGAAAGCCGGCTGGCGATCGACCAGGCGCCCATCGTGATCGGGCTGGAGAATCACCGCTCGGGCCTGATCTGGCGGCTGGTCTCGGGCCGTCCCGAGATCCGGCGCGGGCTTTCGGCGCTTGGCTTCTCGGCCCCCTATCTGGACCCCGTCGCCTGAAGCGCCCGCCCGCGCGCCGCCGCTGCCTCCAGAAAGGCGGCCGAGGACCAGGTGAGGTTCAGACACGAGGCTGGCGCGCCGCTGACGCGCTCGAATTGCTCGGGCAAGGGGCCGGGTTCGGGCGCTACCTTCTGGATCAGGGCCATCCATGCCTCGGCCTTGGCAAGGGCCTCGGCCTCGCCCGTCAGGGCGGCGATGCGGTAATGCAGTTCGGCCATGCCCAGCGTGTTCGGATACCAGGGATTGCCGCCGAAATAGACATCCCCCTTCCATCTGCCGATGGCGGGAACGGCTTGGTCCCGGCTGATCGGGTAAAGCCGGGCGAAAAGCCGTTCCAGATCAGCGATCATGGCCCGGCTGCGGGGGGCGGTCATGGCGAAGGGGCCGTCCGCGCGCCCGGCATGCAGGATCGCAAGGCAGGTGGCGCTGTCGATGACACCCGGCGCGGCCTCTATGCTTTCGCGCCAGCCGCCGCCGGGGCCGTCCTCGGCCTTGGCCAGCAGGGCCGCCAGCGGATCGGCCGCGTCGCGCATCCCCGCGCGGTCCAGCGCGTCCCATTGCACCAGCAGGGTGAAGGTGGTCCGCCGGGGCGGGTGCTCTTCCCAGGGGCCGATGCAGGGGCGGCCCGCCACCCGTCGCAGATGCGCCAGATCGCGGGCGATCAGCGCGCGGGGCCGGGCGCCGTCCAGTTCGGGCAGCTCCGCCACCACCGCCATCAGGCTTGAGGCGCGCAGCGCCGGGCCGTCATCCTGGGGTCGGCCCCATTGCTCAAGGTCCGGGCCGCCATCGGCGGCGCAGCGCGGCTCCTCCATCCAGGCATCGCCGGTCAGCGCCGCCAGTTCGGCATCGGGGCGCAGGAATTGCAGATGATCGGCGCGGCTGCCGTCGCGCAGCGGGTTCCGTGCCGGGGACCGGCGCGCCGGATCCGAGATCCGCAGCGAGAAATCGACGTAATCCGCAACGAAGCGCAGCCAGAAATCCCGCGATTCGGGGGCGGCCTGGATGGCGCGCGGCACCGCGCGGAGCACGATGGCCGAATCGCGGATCCAATGGTGGAAATAATCCGGCTCGGGGTCCCAGCTTGCCGTCCGGGTCGAGGCCAGGACCGAACCGGGCGCGGGCACCACGCTCCAGCCGAACCCCGCGCGATGGCGCGAAAGATGGCCGGCCGAGCAGGCCCCGCGCATCGCCCGCGCCGAGGCCAGCCGCTGCGCCGCGATCCAATCGGGGTCGGGCCGCCGCATTCAGGCCCCCAGGCTTGCCAGCGCCACGGCAAGCATCTGCCCGCAGGCCGCGCCCGCCGGGCAATGATGCTGACCCGGCAGGGCGCCGAAGAAACGCCCGTTCGGCGCGGCGGTGAAATAGGCGCGCGCATCGGCCAGCCGCACCAGACCGTCCTCGGCCCCCGTGACCACCGCCAGGGGCGCGGCGAGGCGGCGCAGCGCCGGCTCGGCATCGGCCAGCCGCATCTCGTCGAAATAACCCGGTGCCTCGCGGCGCACCTCGTCAAGGGCGGCCTCTCCCATCGCCTGGCGCGCGCGATAAAGCACCATTCCCGACATGGGCGGCGATACGGCCAGGACATGATGCGCATCCGAACCCGCGCCCAGATGCGCCACCGCATAGCCGCCGATGCTGTGCCCGGCCAGGGCGCGGGGCCGGTCGGGCCATCGACCCGCCATCCAGTCCCAGACCTGCGCCGCCGCACGGACATGGCCGGCAAAGCTGATCCCGCCGGGCGGGCCGGATCGCGGCAAGGCAAGGGAATGGGGCAGTTCCGGCGCGACCACGCGCCAGCCGCGCGCCAGATAGGCCCGCGCGATCTCGGCGATCTGGACCTGCTCGGGCGCGCCGTTGCGGCCATGGACCAGCAGGACCGAGCCGATGGGCGCGGGCGGTTCTGCCAGCACGACAGGGATCGGCGCCGGATCGGCCTTTACCTGATCGCGGCGGGCGGTGCTGGTCCAGCTTGGGGGGATTTCCGTCATCTTAGGCTCCGGTCCAGGGCGGGGCCATCATGGCATGCCGCGCCGCGCCTTCAAGGGCCAGTCCGAAATGATGCCGGAGAAAGGGGGGATCAGCGGGCGCCGCCGCCTGCGGTCCTGACCAGAGATTCGGTCTGGGTCCGGTGGTCCTGGCGCGGCGTTTCTTGCGCGATCCTGGTGTAAAGCATGGCCAGCCGACGCTGATTCTGGTGCCGGCTGGTTACCCGGCGCCTAGTCGCCCTGGGGCGTGTGTTCCGTTTCATTCCTTTTCCTTGTCCGCCTTGCGGATGTCTTGGGTTCCGCCCGCATCGCGGGGGGTTCCTGCGCGGCATCCCGCGCCAGCCTCGCGGCGCGAAGCGCGGCGGTCAGTTGGTCGCGGTGTTTGCGTTGTTCGTCGATGATCTTGCGCGCCTCGATCGTGGTCTTTTCGGCGACGGACAGCACCGGCGCACGAAAAAGCGGATCGTTCCCGCGCAGAGCGGGTTTCGACATTCCATCCCTCCCGAAATGAAAAGCCCGGCGCTAGGGCCGGGCTAAAGCTGCCGATCAGGCGAGCTGAAGGTTGCGCGCCGACTGGCGCCCGTCCCGTCCGCTTTCAAGCTCGAAGGTCACGGCCTGACCATCTTCCAGGCCACGCAGGCCGGCGCGCTCGACCGCCGAGATATGGACGAAAACGTCCTTGCCGCCATCTTCCGGCGCGATGAAGCCGAAGCCTTTAGTTGCATTGAACCATTTCACGGTGCCGTTGGCCATCGTGACATCTCCTATAAGTTTGTCGTCCACGACATTGCGACGACCCGGCTCAGTCAAATCATAGCGCAACTGAAGCCGGTAAGGAGACAGGATGCAGAGGAAGTAACCCAGCGAAGCCATAGATGCACCTTCCTGAAGGAATTTTCAACCCCAGAGCCGGGAAAGTCGAAATTTCCCGTAAAGCGCCCCGTATCAGACCGGACGGTTCGGAAAGAGATTTCAAATACACGATTTACATGGTAGACAATAACGATATTCTACCGCACGACACGAATCGAACCAAGGGTGAAGCCATGCGCGACCTCGACCTGATCGACCGCAAGATTGTCACCGAACTCATGCGGGACGCGACGCTGCCCATTGCCCAGATCGCGGACAAGGTTGGACTGTCGCAGACCCCGTGCTGGAAGCGGATCCAGAAGCTTGAGGCCGAAGGCGTGCTGACCGGGCGCGTGGCCCTGGCCGATCCGGCGAAGCTGGGCCTGGGCATCATCGTCTTCGTCGAGATCGAGGCACCCGACCATTCAACCGCCTGGCGCGAGACTTTCACCCGTGCCGTGGCCAGCATGCCCGAGATCATGGAAGCCTATCGCATGGCCGGCCAGATGGACTATCTTCTGCGCGTGGCGATCCCGGATATCGAAAGCTTCGACCAGTTCTATCGCCGCCTTACCGATGCGGTGCCGATCAAGAACGTGACCTCGCATTTCTCGATGGAGCGAATCCGCTTCAGCACGGTCTATCCGGTTGATACCCGCAACCGCTAGCGGCCTGCCCCGGCAGGGCAAGATTGCCCTCTTGCACGAAACGGGGAAACCGGACGAACCTTGCCCCCCGAAATCGCCCGATATTTAGGCCCCTCCGTCCTTAGTGCCTCTGTGCCGCCGCCGAGGCGGCAAATTTTGTTGACTTGCGCGCCGCACCTCTCTTAAAGATTCGATTAATCGTGTAATCATCAGGAAAATAAGATTTTGCACCCAGATGCCCGCCCCAGGACCTCGATGCAGGACATCGCCGATCTGGTGGGCGTGTCGCGCGCGGCGGTTTCGAACGCGCTGCGCGGCAAGGGCAGGCTTTCCGATGAAACCCGCAGGCTGATTCTGCAAAAGGCCGAGGAACTGGCCTTTTCGCCCTCGGCCTTCGGGCGGGCGCTGCGCACGGGGCGATCCCACACATTCGCGCTGATCCTGCCGGATTTCCGCATGCCGCTTTTCGCCGAGTTCGCCCGCGCCTTCGCGCTGGCCGCGAAGGATTGCGACATGGTGATGACGGTGGCGGATTCGCTGGGCAGCCTTGAGCGGCAGGGCGAGCATCTGCGCGACATGGATGCGCGCGGCGTCGACGCGGTGGTGCTGGTGCCGATGCGCGGCACGGCGCTGGACGAACTGCCGCTGAAGCGTCCGCTGATCGTCGTCGATGCGGAAAGCAACCCCAGGAACGCGGTCGCTTCGGATCACCATCAGGGCGGCGCGCTGGTGGCGGGGCATCTGGCCGATCTGGGCCATCGCGAGGTGCTGCTGCTGGGCGCGGGGGGCCAGGGCGGCTCGCGCGTGAACGCGCTGCGCCTGCAAGGGATGCGCGCCGTCCTGACCGCGCGCGGCGTCACGGTGCATGAGACGCTGCTGCCCGTCGCTCCGGTCGCCTATGAGGCCGCGCGCGACTATCTGGCCGAATGGCAGCCGGGTCGCGTCACCGCCATCGCGGCAAGCTATGACGCCCTTGCGGTGGGTGCGCTGATGGCGCTGTCGGCGCGCGGCATCCGCGTGCCGCAGGACATCTCGGTGACGGGCTTTGACGATACCGTCTGGGGCCGCATCACCATGCCCCCGCTGACCACCGTGCGCCAGGACCTGGACCAGGTGGCGCAGAGCGCCCTGGCCCATGCGCTGGGAATGCGCAAGACACCCGACCTGATCCCCGTCACCCTTGTCCGGCGCGGCTCGGCCGCCGCCCCCCGCCCCGAAGGAACCTCATGATGAAACCGCTTCTCTCCGCCAGCCTGCTGGCCCTTGCAGCCAGCGCCGCCTCTGTCCAGGCGCAAGAGAAAAGCCTGACCATCTCGGTCTATGGCGTCTCGCAGGACACCTACAAGGAGGCGCTCTATGCCCCGTTCGAGCAGAAATGCGGCTGCAAACTGGTGATCGAGATGGGGAATTCCTCGGAGCGCCTCGCCAAGCTGGAGGCCAACGCGGCCAAGCCCGTCGTCGATGTGATCGCCTTTTCCGACGCCAATGCGCTTGAGGCGGCGGACCGGGGCCTGATCCAGCCGCTGGACCCGGCGGCGCTGGCCAGCCTGCCCGATCTTTACGACTTCGCCCGCGATCCGGTCGGCGGCAACATGGCGGTCGGCTATACTTTCTACGGCACCTCGATCGTCTACGATTCCGAGGTGATCGACGGGGTGGAAAGCTGGCTCGACCTGCTCGGCGACAAGCTCAAGGGTCAGGTGGCGCTGCCCAATGTCTCGACCACGCAAGGCCCGCTGACGCTTTACATGATCGAGACCGCGCTGGGATCGGACGATCCGAATTTCGGCAAGGCCATCGACCTGGTGGCCGAGCATCGCGACGACATCGTGACGTTCTATGAAAAGGGCGGCCAGATCCCTCAACTTATGCAGCAGGGCGAGATCGCGGCCAGCGTCATCGGCCGTTTCGGCTGGGCGAACCTGGCCAAGACCGTGCCGGGCGCCCGCTGGGCCAGCCCGAAAGAGGGCCAGGCCGGGGGCATGAACGTGCTTTCCGTGGTCAAGGGCACCAAGGACGCGGCGCTGGCGCAGCAATTCATCGACTATTGGATTTCGACCGAGGTGCAGCAGAAACTGGCCGAGGCGCAGGTGGACAGCCCGGTGAACCAGAAGGTCCAGGTCGCGGCCGATGTGGCCGAGGGGCTGACCTATGGCCCCGAGATGGCCGCGTCGATCAGGTTCCTGCCGGCGCGCGACATGCTGCAAAACCGCGATGCCTGGCTGAACGCCTGGAACGCCAAGGTCGCCCAGTAAAGGGCTCAACCGGCCGCGGCAGCGCGCCCGCGGCCCCTTTCGGAGAGCTAGACCATGTTTCAGGACCGCAGGCTGGGTCTTGCGCTGCTGGCTCCGGCCACGCTGTTCGTCTTGCTGGGCTTTCTGCTGCCGGTGGCGATCCTGCTGGCCGGCGCATTCCAGACGCCCGAGGGCTGGGGTCTTTCCAGCTTCACGGAATTCTTCGCCAAGCCCCTGCATCGCGAGGTGTTCTGGCGCACCTTCCGCCTGGGGATCTATGTCACGGCGATTTCGGCCCTGATCGGCTATGCCGTGGCGCTGGCCATCGTGGACGCCTCGGACAAGGCCAAGGGACGGCTGGTGGCCACGCTGGTCCTGCCGCTGATGATCTCTCCGGTGGCGCGGACCTATGCCTGGGTGGTGATTCTGGGCAAGACCGGGATCGTGAACCAGTTCCTGACCGGGACCGGGATCATGCAGACCCCCGCCCGCATCCTGTTTTCGGAAACCGCGATCTTCATCGGGCTGATCCAGCTTTTCTTTCCGCTGATGGTGCTGCCGCTGATCTCGGCGCTTGAGAACCTGCCCCGCGACGTGGTGCCGGCGGCGCGGATGCTGGGGGCGAACTGGCTGCAAGTCTTCTGGAAGGTCATCCTGCCCCTGACGCGCGAAGGGCTGATCGTCGGCGGCACGCTGGTCTTCACCGGCTCGCTGACGGCCTATGTCACGCCCGCGATCCTGGGCGGCTCGAAGGTGCTGATGCTTGAGACGCTGCTGTATCAGCGCGTCTCGGTCGCCAATGATTTCGCGGCGGCGGCGGTGATCGCGGTCATCCTGATCGTCATGTCCATCATCGCCAATGTCGCGCTGAAGCGCCTCGCCACGGCGCGCAAGGGGGGCAAGTAATGCGTATCGCCGGACAGATTGTCCTGTTTCTGGTCCTGGCCTTCCTGATCGGTCCCTTCGTGCTGATCTGCCTGGCCGGCCTTTCCGGGGGCGAGACCCTGGCCTTTCCGCCCGAAGGCCTGTCCCTGCGCTGGGTGGCGCGGGTGTTCCAGGTCGAAAGCTTTCGCGCGACCTTCCTGATCTCGATCACGCTGGGCATCGGCTCGACGCTGCTTGCGCTTCTGATCGGGGTGCCCGCCGCCTATGCGCTTGAGCGTTACGACCCGCCCGGCGCGAACCTGGTGCGCAACGTGCTCAGCACGCCGATCATCGTGCCTGGGATCATCGTCGGGCTGGCCCTGCTGCGCCATCTGGTGATCCCGATGGGGGTGGGCATCCTGCCCGCGCTGTTCATCGGGCATACGGCGCTGCTGATCCCCTATGCGGTGCGGATCGTCTCGGGGTCGCTGATGAACCTGCGGGTGGACATCGAGGAGGCCGCCGTCCTGCTGGGCGCCTCGCGGCTGCAAAGCTTCACCAAGGTCGTCCTGCCGAATATCCGCAACGGCATCATGGCGGCCTTCATCATCGGCTTCATCACCTCGTTCAACCAGGTGCCGGTCTCACTGTTCCTGACCGGGCCGGGGGTCAGCACGCTGCCCATCGACATGATGGCCTATATGGAATTCAACTACGACCCCTCGATCGCCGCGCTGTCGGGCCTTCTGGCGCTGATGTCGCTGGCGATCGTCATGGTGGCCGAGAAACTGCTGGGGCTTTCGCGCTATGTCTGACGCCTTCCTTTCGCTGCAAGACCTTACCCTTGGCTATGGCGGCGGCGCCCCCGCCGCGGTCGAGAAGCTGAACCTGGACCTGAGGCGGGGCGAGCTGGTGGCCCTGCTCGGCCCCTCGGGCTGTGGCAAGACCACGACCATGCGCGCCATCGCAGGGCTGATGAAACCCATGTCGGGGCGGATCACGCTGGACGGGCGCGACATCACCCGCGTCGCGCCGAACAAGCGCGGGATCGGGCTGGTGTTCCAGTCCTATGCGCTTTTCCCGCACCTGACCGTGTTCGAGAACGTCGCCTTCGGCCTGCGCCTGCAAGGCGTGGCCAAGGACCAGATCGCCGGCCGGGTCGGCGCGGCCCTGGCCTCGGTCGGGCTTTCGGCCTTTGCCGACCGCCAGCCCCGCGCGCTGTCCGGCGGCCAGCAGCAGCGGGTGGCGCTGGCGCGCTCGATCGTGGTGCAGCCCAAGCTTCTGCTGCTGGACGAGCCGCTTTCCAACCTGGACGCCCGGCTGCGCCTTGAGATGCGCTCGGAACTGGCGCGGCTGCAAAAGGAACTGGGCATCACCATGATCTATGTGACCCATGACCAGGCCGAGGCGCTGGCGCTGGCCGACCGCATCGTGGTCATGCGCCAGGGAAAGATCGAGCAGATCGACAGCCCGACCGATATCTATGAGCGTCCCGTCTCGGGTTTCGTGGCCGAGTTCATCGGCTTCGAGAACACCTTCGCGCTGCAAGACGGCGCTCTGACGACGGCGGCGGGGCGGCTGCCGCTGCCCGAGGCGCCGCAGGGCGCGCAGGGGCTGGCCTGGCGCCCGCGCGCCGTCGTGCTGGGCCAGGGACCGCATCTGGGGCGGGTGATCGGCGCCTCTTATCTGGGCGAGACGGTGGAATATCTGATCGAGACCCCCGCCGGCCCGATCAAGGCCGAAACCCCTGCCGCCGCCCCCCGCCACGCGATGGGCCAGGAACTGCGCTTCGACCTGCCGCTGGCCTCGGCGGCGGCGCTCAGCCGGGCCTGAAATGGATCTTTGGATCGACACGGATATGGGCTTCGACGACCTGGCCGCCATCGGGCTTTGCCTGGCCGAAGGCGCGCGGGTCGCGGGCCTTTCCGTGGTCGCGGGGAATGTGCCGCTGCCGCGCGCGGTGGCGAATGCCTGCGCGGCGGCCGAGATGTTCGGCTGGTCAATGCCCATCCTGGCCGGGGCCGATGCGCCGCTGGCCGGGGCGCTGCAAACGGCGGATTATGTGCTGGGACCGGATGGGATGCCCTCGGCCGGGCGCCGCCTGCCCGCGCCCGCGCGCGGCCCCGATCCGGGCGATGCCGTGGCGGGGCTTGCCGCCTATCTGCGCGGCGGGGGCCGCGATGTCCTGGCCCTGGGACCGCTGACGAATATCGCGCATCTGGTCCGGCAGGAGCCCAAGCTTGCCGCCGGGATGCGCCTGACCTGGATGGGCGGCGCCTTCGCGCGCGGCAACCACTCGGCCGTGGCCGAGTTCAACGCCGCCGTCGACCCCGAAGCCATAGACGCGGTGCTGGGCGCGGGGGTGGCGCTGATCATGATCGGCCTGGAATGCTGCCGCGAGGTGCTGGTGGGGCTGGACGATCTTGCGGCCCTGCGCGCCCTGCCCGGCCCTCGCGCCGCCCTGCTGGCCGATCTTTACGAAGGCTATGTCCGCATCGCCGCGAATGGCGCGCGGCCGATGGCGCTTTACGATCCCGTCGCCGCCGCGCTGGCGCTGGACCCCCGGCTTGCCACGTTCCAGCCCGTCCATATCCGGGCCGAGCTGACCGGCACCCATACGCGCGGCATGACCGTGATCGAATGGCGCGCCCACAAGGCCGCCCCCAATGCCCGCGTCGCGACACAGCCCGACGCCCCGGAAATCCGGCGCCGCTTTCACGCCGCGCTGGCCCATATGAGCAGGGACCGCGATGACCGCCCCGACTGAACCCCAGGACCTGAACGCCCCCGGCCTGCGCGACCGCGCCGTGCGCGCGGCCCAGGGCCAGGCGCCCTTCGACCTGCTGCTGACCGGCGGACTTCTGGTCAATGTCGCCACCTCCGAGATCTACGCCGCCGATGTGGGGCTGGTCGGCCCGCTGATCGCATCGGTCCATGCGCCGGGCAGCCGCGGCGACGCGACCCAGGTGATCGACTGCGCGGGCGGCTTCATCGCGCCGGGGCTGATCGACGCGCATATGCATGTCGAAAGCTCGATGGTGACGCCGCGCCGCTATGCCCGGACGGTGGTGCCGCAGGGCACGACAACCGTGGTCTGGGACCCCCATGAGGTCGGCAATGTCGCGGGCCTGCCGGGCGTCCGCTGGGCCTGCGACGCCGCCTTGGGCCTTGACCTGCGGATGCTGGTCCTGGCGCCCTCCTGCGTGCCCTCGGCGCCGGGGCTTGAACGCGCGGGGGCCGAATTCGGCGCCCCCGAACTGGCCCGGATGCTGTCCTGGCCCGCCATTCACGGCGTGGCCGAGGTGATGGACATGCGCGGCGTGCTGAGCCGCTCGGCCAGGATGGCGGGGGTGGTCGGCGCGGGGCTGGCCTCGGGCAAGCTTGTCTGCGGCCATGCCCGCAGCTTGCGCGGGGCCGAGGTGCAGGGCTTTGCCGCCGCCGGCATCGGCTCGGATCACGAGATCAGCGGCAGCGCCGATTTCATGGAAAAGCTGCGCGCGGGCTATACGATCGAACTGCGCGGCTCGCATGACTATGTGCTGCCCGAGGTGGTCGCGGCGCTGAAGGAACTGCCGCAGATGCCTCAGACCCTGACCATCTGCACCGATGACGTGTTCCCCGACGATCTGGCCCGCCTGGGCGGCATGTCGGATGTGCTGCGTCGGCTGGTCGGTCATGGCATGGCGGCATTGGACGCGCTGCGGGCGGCCACGCTGAACGCGGCGATGCGGCTGGGGCGCGGCGATCTGGGGCTGGTCGCGCCGGGCAGGCGGGGCGATATCGCGGTCTTCCGGGATCTGCGGGATTTCCAGGCGGGACTGGTGCTGGCCTCGGGGCGGCTGGTCGCGCGGGACGGGGTTCATCTGGCGGGCCCGCTGCCGCCCGAGCCCCTGCCCTTCGCCGATACGATGAAGCTGGCCCCGCTGGCGCCCGAGGATTTCCAGATCCGCGCGCCCGGCCCTTCGGCGCGGGTGAACCTGGTCAGCAAACCCCGCTTCACCGAATGGGCCAGCGCCGAATTGCCGGTGCGCGATGGGCTGGTGCAGGTGCCGCCCCAGCTTTTGCGCATGGCGGTGATCCACCGCCACGGCCTGGCCGAGCCGCGCCCTGTGGTCGGGCTGTTGCGGGAATGGGGATCGTGGCGCGGCGCCATCGCCACCACGGTCGCCCATGACAGCCATAACCTGAACGTCTTCGGCCATGATCCGCGCGACATGGCGGCGGCGGCCAATGCGCTGATCGCCTGTGGCGGCGGCATGGCGGTCGCGCGCGACGGCCAGGTGATCGCGGTTCTGGAACTACCCGTTTGCGGCCTGCTCTCGGACGTGCCGACCGCCGATGTCGGCCGCACACTGACAAGGCTGCGCGAGGCCGCGGCCGAGGTCGCCGACTGGCTGCCGCCGCTGCGCAGCTTCAAGGCGCTGGTCGGCGCCTCGCTGGCCTGCAATGCCGGGCCGCATGTGACCGATATCGGCATCTGCGACGGCGCCACCGGAGAGATCCGCCAGACCCTCGCCTGATCCTGGGCGGGTGGCCACCGTCGCGGATGGGATCCGCGAAACGGGCCAGGATCCGGCACGGGGTCCGGGCTTTCCACCACCGGCTTTCCCAGAAGCGGCGGGGGCGACCAAAGCGAACGCCTCCATGCGTCCTGTTCGGAGTGCGGCGATGGCGCGGCCTTATGCCGATCATCCCGCCCTGGCCGGATCGCAAGGCCGCCGCCAGCATAGAAGCGGGGTTGCTGCGATCGGGATTGGCCAAGAAAACCGTGACCCGGAAACCGCGCGACCTGCCAGCCGATCAGGAGGTTGCGTGCCATAAGGGGGCCTCCGGGTGACTTCCGCGCCAAGGGGCGGGCTGTCGCTGCCTTCCCGCTGGCCAGGGGGCTTAAGCCTTCTTGAGGTGATTGTGCTGGGTCACGACAGGCTGGGAGTGATCGGCGGTGAACTGAACCGTGATCACGTCGCCGCCACGGCAATAGTCCACTGCCTCACGGAAGCGGGTGATCTTGAGGCGCGGCACGCCCGGACGGGATAGGCCGTGCGGGACGGCCCGGAATGGTCTTCAGCATCCAAGCTCTTTGGTGCCGGCGGCGCTTGAGAAGGAAAATACCTCGGCGCGGTTCACGCGCATGTTACATTATCCGATTACGTCGTCCTTCGTGAGATGGCTCTGCCGATCCCTGCAAGGAGATGACGATGAAAACCGCGATGAAGCTTGCCCTGGCGTTTGGGTCAAGCACGATCTTGACCTCCCCGGTCCTGGCGCAAGAGGCGCTGGCCAGAAACGTGATCGTGCTGATCTCGGATGGTGCCGGGATGGAAACCTGGAATGCCGCCAGCTTCTACCGCCACGGAGCACTTGGTCATGAGGTCTATGACGATTTCGATGTCAAGGTTTTCGCCTCGACCTATCCGCTGAACACCTCGAAAGAACCGACCGGCAGCGATGCGGGCAAGGTCACCTTCGATCCGGCCGCGCTATGGAACGCCACGCCCTCGGCCAAGGTCTTCGAGGGGACGATCGGCAATTACCCCGGCTTCTTCGAGGGATACGACTATGCCCGCGCCAACTATACCGACAGCGCGGCGGCGGCGACGGCCCTGGCGTCGGGGCACAAGACCTACAACAATGCGATCAACTGGTCGAATACCGACCAGAAGCTTAAGCATATCGGCGAATACACGGTCGAATCCGGCCGCGCACTTGGCGTCATCACCTCGGTCGAATGGAGCCATGCGACGCCCGCGGGCTTCCTTGCCCACAATCGCTCGCGCAACGATTATGTCGGGCTGGGGACGGAAATCGTGGAATCGGGCCTCGCAACCGTGGTCATGGGCACCGGGCATCCTTATTTCGACAAGGCCGGGCGCAGGATCGCCGAACCCTCGGACAAGGATTTCGGCTATGTCGGCGGTCGCGCGACCTGGGAAAGGCTGACCAAGGGCGATACCGAATACAAGCTGATCGAGACCAAGGCCGATTTCCAGGCGCTGGCCCAAGGCAAGCTGGATCTGGGCGGCAAGAAGAAGGTCCTGGGCACCGCCGAGAACATCGCCACGCTTCAGTTCAACCGGCCGGGCGTCGCCATGGGCGACAAGCTCGACAACACGCCCGACCTGCCGACGATGACGCTTGGCGCGCTGAACACGCTGGCCCAGGACGAGGACGGCTTCTTCCTGATGGTCGAGGGCGGCGCGGTCGACTGGGCGGCGCATGCCAACAACCTGCCGCGCCTGATCGAGGAACAGATCGATTTCAACGACGCGGTGCAGACCGTGGTGGACTGGGTCGAGAAGAACAGTTCCTGGGACCAGACGCTGGTGATCGTGACCACCGATCACGGCAACGGCCTGCTGCAAGGCCCGGACTCGGACAAGCAAGCCTACCAGCCGATCATCAGCCAGGGCGCTGGTGCGCTGCCGCTGGTGCGCTGGAACTCGGACACCCATACCCGTGAACTGGTGCCGGTCTATGCCAAGGGTGCCGGCGCCGATTTCCTGAACGAAGTCGCGAACCCGGCCGCGGGGCTTGCCGCCTATGGGGTGGACGAGGACAGCCAGGTCTATGTCGACAACACCGATGTGTTCCGCGCCGCGATGCACGCCTTCGGCCTGAAGGCCGAGTGATCCAGCGCAGATCGCCTATTCGCTCCCGGTCTCAGGCCGGGGGCCTGTCCCGTTTTCAGGAGATCCCATGAGATCCAAATTCACCGCCGCGCTGTTCGGGTTCAGCCTGTCGCTGATCGCGCCTGTTCACGCCTTCGACGCCGCCGGCCTGGCTGTCACGACCAGCGGCAAAGCCTGGGCCGAACTCCACAAGGCCAACCGCAAGGACGGCAAATTGTCGATTGAACTGCGTTTTCTGACCAGGACCAGCGGCTATTCGGGCGAGGTCATCTATACCGATCTCGCCGCTCTGCCGGCGGCAGAGGTTCCGCATCTGACTGCGGGCGGCCGGGACTATCCGTTGTTTCTTGACGCGGCGGGCAAGCCGATGGCGCCGGATCGCGCGGAAACCTCGTTCAACTACGACCCCGAGAAGAACCCGCGTGTCGGCACCTGGAAGGCGGTTTTCGAGGCTCCGCCAGCCGAGGCGGGGGATGTCATGCTGATCCTGCCCAACGTGGCCCCTATCGGCCCGCTTGGGATCAAGGACCGCTGACCCCTTGAAGGTTGCCACGGATCCGGGCCGGGGATCCTCGGTAATCCTTGCCGGCCTTTCAGGCGGTCATGGCGAAGGCGTGCGGCGGTCAAGAGCGAATTGATGACGAAGGCCGCCGCCACGGCTTTCGTCCTGTCTTTGGCGGCAAGCCTCGCGAAAGCTGACTTCCGGCACCCAAGCCTGACGGCATTGATCGGCGCTTCGGCCAAGGCGGCGGATCAGCTTTCTGCGGGTCAGCTTTCTGGGGCTCAGTTCCGCGCCTCGCCCTGGGCAAGCCGGGCGTCCGTTGGCGAAGGCGGGTCGGTCTCGGTGCCGGCGGGCACGGTCAGAATGCGGAACAGGCTGGACAGATCCGGCGAAAGCGCCTGGCCGGGGAAATGGCTTTCCAGCATCGGGCGCAACCGCTTTTCATTGGCCAGCCGGTAAAGCTCCAGCGTCAGGCGCAGATCCAGGTCGGGCACCCGCCGGGTCGAGACGACCAGGGCATAGGGTTCGTAATTCGAGATGGTCGGCTGCTTTTTGGAATCGATGCAGGGCTTCTGCCCCTTGCCGGGCGGATTTAGCCTGCTCCATTCGCCGATGGCGGCCAGGATCAGCTCGATATCGCCGTGATAGCGCATGGTGGGTCCGGTTGCGGTGCAGAACTGCCGGGCGGCGTCCTGATGGCTTGCCGCTTGAACGATGGGGGCATTCTCGCCGCATCTGTCGGCGGAATCCGGGCGCTTCAACCCTTCGGCGGCGGTGGTTCCCTCGACGGCGATGTCCTCGCATGTCGCCGAGGGTTCTTCGTTCGTCTTCTCTGACGCTTTCTCAAGGCGCATGCGCAGGCACGGGTGTCGCGGCGTCTTGAGGCATCTTTCCCACCAGGATTTATCCTCCTGGTCCGAGAGTGGCGGCGGCTGGCGGGCGATCCAGCCCTGGTTCGCCAGATGAAAGACCGGCAGGAACCGCAGCCGCGCCCGGTCCGGTTCGTTATCCGCCGATCCGGGCTTGGGCGTGAAGGCCACGAGCCGCCCCAGCGTCAAGGTCGTCGGGTCGCAAAGCAGATCGATCTGCCGCGGATGGGCGGCGCCGTCGACTGTCGACGCCGCACCCGTCAGAAAGGCGCTGCGGGCATCCGCAGCCAGCGGAACCATTTCCACGCTGAACCCCGCATTCGAGGCCATCAGGGCGCAAAGCTCCCAAAGATAGCCCTTGGGCGATGCATGGCCATTCGCGTCCCGCTCGACCCAGACATAGGGGCGGGCATCCTCTCGCACGCCGATGGTGATGGTTTCGGCGCGGGCCGTGGTGGCCAGCAGGCAAAGCACCAGGAAAATCCCGCCCATGATCGCGGTCATGCCCGTGGCCGAGGCGGGTCTGGCGGGGGGTGGATCCTCTGGCGGATCCTGTTGCCTGGCCCGTTCCTGTTGCTTGGTCCGCTCCTGTTGCTTGGTTCTGAGAGATGTCGAAAGCGCGAAGATCAGGAAAAACGCGAACAGGCCCGAGTGGATCGCATGATACAGCACCGCCCCCGCCCGGTATTCGCTGGGCCAGGTGGTCAAGTCCGCCCCAAGAGAATGGATCGACATCACGCGACCCGCCCCCGCGCAGGCCGCGACCAGAAGCGCGCCCAGCAGGCTGTGGAGGAACGACCGTTCCGCCGGGGACCACTCGGCGTCGTATCGGTCAAGGCAGCCCACGACGAAGACCGCCAGCAGCGCGCCCTTGGCGATCAGCGGCCCCTGAAAGGCAAGGCTTCGCGCCAGGCTGTCCAGAGTCGGAACGTCCGTAGCCGCCCAATTGTTTTGATTGGCCGCGGACCAAAGCCCGAGGCCGCAGACCACGAAGGCGCCCACGGCCCAGCCTCCGGCCAGCACGGTCAGGACCTTGGGCAGCACGACCGTCCAATGGTCGCGAAATCCCTTGCCCCAACTGCCATAGGTCTTGGACCCCTGCCAAATCCCGATACCGAAGGCCACCGGGATAAAGAAAGTCCCGAACGATTCCTGCAACCGCTCGGCCAGGCGCCATCCCCAGCCCAGATTGGCCTCGTTTGGCATATCGGGGAACATGACCTGACGCTCATACGGGCCGGGCCATGTGGTCCAGGCCAGCGACAGCACCACCAGCACGCAAAGCGTCCAGAGCAGCGCCTGGGTCGCCCGGCCCGCCACCAGTTCGTCATCGCCCTGCCCCATGCCCCCCGCACTTAGAAAGGCGTCCAGGATCTTGGCGCGATGCAGATTGGCGGAATAATGCACGTCTTCCTCGCCTTTCTTGCCCCCGATCGGGGGCCGCAGCAGCCCATGCTCGCGGTAAAGCGCCAGCAGGACGCAAAGATCGTCGGCCAGTTCGTCGGCCTCGGCGGCGCTGCTGAGGGTCTTGGCCGTGCTGCCGGTCCCCGACGCATCGGGATCGCCCTTAGCCGCCGATATGATCGAAGATGCCTTCAATTCCTCTTTCAACCGCCTGAAAAGATTGCGGCGGCGCTGGCGAAGATCCTCTTCCAGCTTGCCGAACCTGTCCTGCATGTTCGAATCCCCGACCAAAGCGCGGCTGTTCAGCACCCAGGCCCCGACCGCCGCGATCAGCGTCACGTCGCGCAGCAGGGGCTTGATCGAGAGGTCGGCCTGGGCGTCATCGTCGAGACGCTTCACCAGATCGCGATCCTCAAAAGGCAACAGGTCCAGAACGACTCCCAGATTCTCGCTGCTGGGAAACCCCTCATCGACAAGGCCCCGCGCATGGGTCAGCACGCGCGTTGGAATGCCCGCCAGCGCATGGGCGCTGCGGCGCAGCCAGATCTCGACATTGCGCAGGATGGGGAAGTTCGGCGCAAGACCGACGATGCCCAAGGCCACGGCAAGAAAGGCCGCCCCCTTGCCGCCCATCCCCTTGGCAACCGCGTCGGGGGCGATGCCGCCAATCGCGACGGCGTCGATTTTCGTATCCGCGAAAAACAGGACATAGATCGTGCCCAGCAGATAGATCGCCAGCAGCCCCGCCAGATAATATAGAAACGAGACTCGAACGACCGAAATCGTCCGCATCTTGTCAACGCGCAAAAGGCTGTTCAACCGCTCCAGCCCGGCTCGGGTCTCGAACGAGGTTTCGTTGAACCTGCCATAGGCATAGAAGATGATCACCCCGGCCCCATAGAATGGGGCCAAGGCTGCGAATTGCTGTTCCATGGCGGACCCGCACTATCTGCAAACTTGCTCGGCCGGGTTGCATGTCGCCTGGGCCGTCACCGCCGAGGGCGAGGCCAGGAATAGCGTGGCGCAGATCAAAATAAGCGTTTTCATCGTATTACCCTCAATTTTTGATATGTTGCGTTAAGGTCGTTAAGATCCTGTCCCTGTTCCGATGGGCAGGCGGAAACTGCCTGCCGGTCGTTCCGCCGCTGTTTCGGGCGGTTCTTGCGGGAAGGGTCATCGCCTTTCCCTTGCCAGGCCGGACCAGGTGCCGCGCCCAGGGGCGCGGCGAGCCAAGGTCAGGCAATATCCCTTTCCATCTCGCGCATGGGGGCCGGGCCTGGGTCGAAGGCCAGGATGCGGGCCTCGGCGTCCTGCAACCGATCCTCGATGATCCTGCGGGCGGTGCCGAAATAGAAATCCCGGTTCAGCACCAACCGTCCGGCGGCCAGCCAGACCGATTGCATCGACTTGCCCCATTGCGCGAAAAGCACCTTCTTGCGGTCGTCGCTGCCCGAGAACTGCACGGCGCCCAGGGTCATGGCGACGCTGTCGCCCTCGACCTCGGCCTGGCCGACCTGGACCGCGCCGCCGTTCTGCTGGCGGGCCTGGCTGTCCAGAAGGATCAGGCGCTCATCCCCTACGGCCAGATCCTTCAGCCCGCTCAGGACGGCGGTGATGGCGCCAAGCTTGTTGGCCCCGACCAGTCCCGCCATCACCTCCAGCGCAAGCTGGTCCAGCGTCGCGTCTAGCTGCTTGCCGGTGGCGCTGCGGGTCACGGTGTCGTTGACGACCCAGCCCACGGCGGCCAGGGCCGACAGATAGGTGGCCCACCAGGCCGTGGTCTGCGTCACCGGATCGGCATCCGCATCCGCCGCCCGCTGCGCGAACTGCATCGAATAAAGCACCGCGCGGCGCAGATCGGCGTCCAGCGGCTGGTCCAGCGCCACCAGTTGCGAGCCGTTGACCGCCCCCGTCGCCTGGGCCAGGTCGGCCGCCGCCTTGGCGGGGTCCACCGACAGCGCCTGGCTGCCCGCGCCGTTCCGGCTGCGCGGAGCCAGGGGGATCGTCGCGGCCAGGCGACGCAGCCGCGCCACCTGCGTCCCGGTCCCGCCCCGCGTGCGGGAGCGTTGGGTCCAATCCGTATCCACCCCGCGCGTATCGACATGGGTGAAGGTGGCATAGCGCCCGATCCCGCCATGAAATACGTCATGCGCGCGCATCGACGCCAGTTCGTCGGCCACGCGCGAGGGCGCGACCCCCTCTGCCGTGATGTCGCAGGCCATGAAGCGCATATGGAACGAGTTCGGCTCGCCACGCACGGCCTTGTTGTATTCCGTGTTGCGATAGGCGCTGTTGATGTGGATCGGACTGCCCAGGCGGTCGCGCAACTCGTCCAGCACGCGGGCGGTGGGGATGATGTTCAACCAAAGATCCTCGGGCGGGGCCGAGTTCAGCCCATGCGCCTTGCCCGGCGCATAGTGCTGGCCGCCCAGCGTCAGGAATTCGGCCGGATCGAAATGGCGCAGCGCCAGGGGCGCCAGAAGGTCGCGGAACCGCGCCACGATCTCGGCGGGGACATCCGGGACCAGGGCGCGGCTGCCCATGGGCATGGGGCCGGCATCGGGATCGTCCTCGCCATCCTCGACCATCAGCAGGTCGGACGCGGGGGCAGATATGGGGGCGGGGTCAGGCACCGGGTCCAGCGCGGCGGCAGGCCGGGTCCGCGCCGTGCCGATCGGCGAAAACGGCCGCTGGCGCACGAAGCTTGGATCATTCCTTGCGACGGTAAGGATGTTGGGCGTCTGTCCCGAGCCGGCAAGCTCGTCCTGCAAGCGGCGCATGAACGCCTCATGGCCGCCCTGAAAGCCGCTCTTGTCCCAGATCCGCAGCAAGGCCGAGGTGAACAGCCCGTTCTGGTCGCCATCGCCCGCAAGCTGGTCGTCCTGGCAGGCGCTGAACAGGATCACCGAGGCCGAGATGTCCGAAAGCAGGGGCGATTTCAGCTTGGCGATATCGACATGCGGCAGATCGCGCGCGATCCTTTCGTAGAAATCCTAGTTCTCGGACTCGATCTGGCGGGCCAGCCTGTCGGACAGGCCGCGAAAGCGGGTCACGGCAGGCAGCGGCTCGGCGTCGATCAGCAGGGACGGCACGGGCGCGGCGCGGATCACCGTGCCGGAATGGCAGCTATCCGCGACCATCGTGATCCGCACGCCCTCGCGGAATTCCGAGAGCACATGCCACAATTCGTCGTCGATCATCTGGCTGTCGAAAAGGCACAGCGTGCTGTCGCGTCGGGTATTGCTGCCATAATCCTTTTCATCGCCGTTCAGGTCGCTGATCTGGGCGCCGTGGCAGGCATTGGTGAACAGGAACTGATCCCCCGGCTGCAAATCCCGCGCGGCCCGGCGAAGTTCGCTGATCACCGCCTCGCGCGTGGCGTCTTTGGTCAGAAGGACCGTCGGCTCATAGCCCTGCGCCTGGGCCAGATCCCGCATGGCGCGGGCGTCGTTCTCGCAGCCGTAAAGCTGTCCGTTCTGGCCCGCGTAATGGGCGGGGTCGAAGGAGTTCAGCCCGATATGCAGCGAGCGCGCGGCATTGCGCCGGCCCGCCAGCGCCTGGGGCGTCCGCTGGATCTCACGCGCGGGGGCCAGGTCGCGCGTGACGCGCGGGGGCCGCTGCGCCAGGATCTGCTTCACCGTGGTCAGGATCCGCGACGAGACTGCGGCGAAGCCCTTGCTCGTGGGATGCAATTCGTCGAACCAATCGGCATCCGCGACGGCGCCCCGGCAATCGACATAGGCGACATGGCCCAGATCCCGGGCCATGCGGCGCAGCGCGCGGTTGAACTGATCGATCATCTCGGCGGCGATGCGGCGTTGCAGCTTGCGGTCGGCGATGCCCCGGCTTTCCATCGGTCCGCCCAGCCAGCGCCCGCCATTCGGGATCACATAATCATAGCCGTGGACCACGATGGTCACGCCCGGAAACTCGCGGTTCACATCGCGGCAGATACGCTCATAGGCTGCGATGGCATTATCCATCACCGCCTGATAGCCGCGCTTCAGATAGTCGCCGGGCTTCAGGTCGGGATGGTCGGGATCATAGGTTTCCAGGAAATCGGCCAGTTTGCCGCCGGCGCAGACATCGTTGCCGCCCGCCGACAAAAGCAGGATCTCGGCCTCGCTGCGGCGAAGCGCGGCGATATATTCGCGCGACCGGGCCATGTTCTCCAGCAGATCGCCCGCCGCCGAGGTGTCGAACACGGCGTAATGATCCATCGCGTAGTCGATCACGTCGAAAAGGCGCAGTGGATACTGAAACCAGCTATCGCCTTCAGCGGCCAGGCGCGGGCCGTCATAGCCCTGGCCCAGCTTCGTCATATACGCCGCCTGCCGCAGCAGCCGCGCCGCCGCATTGGCCGAGTTCAGCGCCAGGGCCGAGCGCGCGCCGGGCGGCACCCGCACCAGATCGGGATTGACCACCAGGACCGGCGCGAAGGGCGTGGACGCCTTTTTGTCCAGCATCAGATAATGCCGCGTGTCCTCGGGTGTCAGCGACCCGTCATTGATCTTGGCCTGAAGCTGTTCCAGCGTCAGTGCCGGGAAATCCGAGCTGTTCATGTCACGCTCCTGCGCGTTGGTTAAGGGTTTGACCGGCTTGGAATGGGCCAACAGGGGAAGAAGCGACTGCGCCTCGGCCCCAGGATCGGATTCGATCTCATCGACGTTGATCCGCGCCAGATTCGGGGCCGGGGACTGGGCCGGGGATTGGGCCGGGCCGTCCTCGGGCGTGGGCGAAGGGGGAAAGACCTGGAAAGGCGGTGCCGCCTTGGCCGCGCCCTGCTCCCATGAGCCGAGCATCGGCTCGCGCCCGTCCAGAAACGAGCGCGTGACCAGTTTCAGGATCGAGCCGCCATAGCCCTGCGTCGTCAGTCGCCGCTCAAGCTGCTCGCTGGGAAGAAGGATCTGGGCCGAGCCGGGCGCGGCGGCGTTCAGCGCATCGGCAAGCTTCAGGATACGCTCGCCCGCCTGGGACATGGGCACGGCAGGAAAACTCAGCGACAGACTGGCAAGGCCGGGCATCCAGGCCAGGGGATCGCTATCGCCGTCGCGGCCCTGCGCGCGCCGCAGCAGGGCATCGACGACCAGCGCGCCGGCGCCCTCGGCCAGCAGATGCAGGCCCTTGCCCTGGCGGGCGCATTCCCGGCCCAGCCGTTCCAGCAGATCGCCCAGCACGCCGCGATCTCCGGCGCAGCCGGGATCGTTGCGCCACATCCCGGCCTCGGGGTCGCAGGGCAAGGCGGCGCAATAGGCGTGGCGGTTGATCTCGCGCCAGAACGCCCGGCCCGCTCCCTGCGCGCGCGCCTCGAAAAGCCGGTCGCGCTCTTCTCCGGGGCCGCCGGACTGGGCGCGGCACCGCTCGAAGATATTGCCCATGACCGCGATCATGTCGGCCGAGAAATCGGCGCACCAGAAGCAGGTCAGCAGGTCAAGCTTGCGGAATTGCAGCAGGTTCTTCAGCCGCAGCGCCTTTCGCCAGCTTGCCGCCTCGTCCATCATGATGCCGGGGAATGCCAGCACCAGCCCCTGGCAGTCGGACTGGGCCAGCGCCTGGCGCAGCCGCTCTTCGGTCCCCTGCACGGCCCGTTCGGGGGTAGCATAGGCACCCTGGGTCTGCCAGCGGCCCTCCTTGAGGCTTAGGACATGGCCGCGCAAGGCGCGATAGGGCATCGAGGCGGTGCGCCCGCCCTCGGGGGTCAGGCCCTGCGCCTGGGTGCTGACGGCGAAAGCCTCCTGCCCCGGAACCCCCAGGCGCAGCACCCAGCCATCGGCGATATTGCGCGCCCAATCGGCATAGGGCCAGATCGCCATGCCGGGGGCGGTGGTGCCACGCGCGGGGATCGGCACCCCGCCCCAATCCCGGCCCCAGCTATTCAGAACCAGAAAGCCGCGTCGGTTATAGCCGACGATCAGGAAGGCATGCCGCAGCGGCTTCGGCCCGTCCTCGGGCGGCGGCGGCGCGATAAGCCCCTCGGCATCCGGGCTGATCCAGCCGTCATGGATCGCGGCCGTCACCAGGACCGCGCCGGCTTCCTGAATGGCGGAGTGATAGTGGTGCAGGATCGGCTGCAAGCGGCTATAGGCGCCCAGGGTATGCTCGGTCGCGGCCAGGGCCTGCTGATCGTCGGGCCAGTCCCGCGCATCGCCATCGGGCCAGGCCGCATCGAGGCAGGCGCCGTGATGAAAGAACCCCTTGATCGCCGAGCGCAGGCTGCTGACCCCGCTGCCCTGATCCTCGCTTGCCATGTCGTGATAACGCGCCATGCGGTAAAGCATTTCCGCGCTGACATGGCCCGCCGCGGGCGTGGCGCGCAGGCGCAGTTGCAGGTCGATCAGCGCCGCCAGGGCCTGGCCCACGCAAGTGCCCTCGGCAAGCTGGTTGCGGACCGCAAGCGCCTCTCCGCCCTCGGGCAGCAGCAGATCCCAGGGCAGATGCTCGGCCGGCAGCGCGGCAAGGCCCGGTGTATAGATATAATCGCGCAGATCGACGAAATCGAGCCTGGCGCCAGTATAATGTGGAAATGCACACATAAGCGATACCGAAATCGTAACGAGGCAAGCCCGCCCACGGACGCGCAGATCCCGCACCCCCGCACTTGCAGGCCAAGCGCCGAGTTGGACATTAAATTTCTTGAACTTACGCAGCGCCCAAAGGGGCGATTCTTTAACATCAGATCCAATGTCCGTTAATTTATCACAGAATCGGATGGACGGATATTGGGAAATATCAGGTCGGTCAGCTTAATCTAAAATTTTCCATAGCACCCCGCGCGACCCAGGGAAGCCTGAGTTTATCGACAGCGGCATGCGAAAATACGTCAGTCTCTGGAAATACGTTAAATTACCTTGTATTACATATGAATTACTAGCTCTTTTAGAGAGCTTCGCCTGGAAGCTTCGCCGGGCGGGCGAGCGATCAAGCGAGTGCCCGGAGATACAACCAATTGGCGAGTTAATTGCGCAATCACACCATATTTGACGTAAAACTATATTCTGGAAATCGGTTGTAGTATATTTCCCCTCAGGCAATCGAATCACCTGCCCGTGCGTTCCATTGCCCGCCTTTCCTCTCCACCCCCCCATTTCCCGCATGCTCGTCATGCCGATCCATTTGTCTTGCCTGCATCTTATTTGCCAAGTTCCAGAACCTTATCAGGAGCCCAGCCATGTTGTTTTCGCTAAGCCACGGAATGCACATCATTCAGGATCTGGCCGAACCGCCCCCGTCCCGCGATCTGGCACGCGGCGGCGTGGTGATGGAAGGACCCGCCGCAAGAAGCGTCGCCGGAACGGCCCGGATTCAGGCCGTCATCGACGAGGCCCCGGCCATCGCGGCTGGAATGCGTGGGCGCGCGATCATGTATTCCACCATCGCCACCAGCGGCGGCTTTCACTATCTGTTTCGCGATGCCGACGGTATTCCGGCAACCCCGGAAACGCTGGCCGCGCTGGATCGACTGGCCGACAGCATGGCGACCGAGGCGCCGGGCGCGTCGGAAAGCGCCCTGCCGCCGATCCTGACCTATTTCGGGCAGTTCATCGACCATGACATCACCGCCAATACCGACCGCGAGGTGGCGGGCATCTCGGTCATCTCGGGGGATTTCCAGCCCACCGACCGCGATCAGGTCCAGGCCGGGATCACCAATCTGCGCGACGGCTCGCTGGGCCTCGACAGCCTTTACGGCGATGCGCCCGGACAGGGGGCCTTCGCGACGAAACTTGCCGGGTTGATGCGCCACCCGACCTTTCGCCACAAGATGCGGCTGGGGGTCACGGCGGATTCGGGCGATGGCCGCCCGCCCCTGCCCGCCGACCCGGCGGCCGACCTGCTGCGGCTGGGCTTTCTGCTGGACCGGGGCGAGATCACCCGGGCCGAGCTTGATGCCCTGGACCCCGCGTTGCGCGCGAACTTCGTCGACCAGGACGGCCCGATCCGCACCCGCGCCATCCTGGGCGACGGGCGCAACGACGAGAACCTGCTGGTCGCGCAGCTTCACGTCGCCTTCCTGCGGCTGCACAACAAGCTGGCGGACCTGACCGAGGATTTCGAAGAGGCCCGCAGGCTGACCCGCTTTCACTACCAATGGCTGGTGCTGAACCAGTATCTGCCCGCGATCTGCGCCGGCGACGTGGCGGATGAGCTTTTGTCCACCGGCGCGCCGCTTTACGCCGAATTCCTGAACGCGCATGCGCCCGTAAACCCGGCGCGGCTGCCCCTGCCGCTGGAATTCTCGGTCGCGGGCTTTCGCTTCGGGCATTCGATGGTGCGGTCGGAATATGATCACAACCGCTTTTTCGGCAGCCCCGTCGCGGGGGCGCCGCAGCTTCTGCCCTCTGCCTCGTTCGAGCTTCTGTTCCGCTTCACCGGCAACGGGCGCATGCCCTCGCCCACGACGCCCGACCCGAAGACCGCGCTGCCCGGCGATTGGGTCATCGAATGGGAGCGGTTCGTCCATGCCGAAAGCCCGACCCGCTCGGCGCGCAAGATCGACACGCATCTGGCCCCGCCTTTGGGCGATCTGATCAACGAGCCCGCCGACCCCGCGATGATGCGCCGGCTGGCGCAGCGCAACCTGCGGCGCGGCTATCGGCTGAACCTGCCCTCGGGGCAGGCGGTGGCGCGGGCGCTGAACGCGACCGGGCTTTACCGTCCGGTCCCCGTGCTGACAGCCGAACAGGTCCGCGAGGGGCGCGAATTCCTGGCCGATACGGGCATGGATCAGGCAACGCCGCTGTGGTTTTATGTCCTGCGCGAGGCCGAGTTGGCGGGCGGCCATCATCTGGGTCCGCTGGGCAGCCATCTGGTCGCAAACACGCTGATCGGGCTGGTGAAGGGCGATCCCTCTTCGTATTGGCACGCGATGATCAATGGGCATCGCTGGTCGCCCAGCCTGTTCCGGCCTGAAAGGCCCATCGACAGCCTCAAGGAAATGCTGCGTTTCGCGGGTCTGCTGGCCTGAAAGCAACCGCGCCGGAAACAGGGCCGGGCTGATGCCCGGCCCTTGCCATGCCCTTTCGCGCCCCGACCCGGCGATCACGACCGCTTGCACTGTCCGCCAGAGAGTGATCCATTCGTCACGAATCCGCCGGAGCAAGCGCGGACGCCGCCCAGAACAGGACAGGACAGGAAGGAAATCCGCATGAACATCGACTCCACCTCGGTATATGTAGGCCCCAACGTGCATGCGAAAGAGCCGGTGATCCGGCTTGGCATCGACGTGAAGCCCGCCTATGCCGCCCGCCTGGCGGAACTGGGCGGCGCGGTGATCGAGCGGCTGCTGGCGGTGCTGCCGGGATGGGCGGCGGCCACGGATGCGGCCTGGATCGAGGCCGCGCGCGGCGGGCGATTCGATCTGGGCGATCTGCTGGCGCGGCTGGCGCTGGAATTGCAGCGCGTCGCGGGCCAGCGCGGGAACCTGGCCTGGTCCGAGACGACCGACGACCCGGATTTCCTGTATGTCTTCTATAGCTTCGATTCCGAGGATATCGGCCTTGAGGCGGGCGAGGTCGCCTGCGACCTGCTGGCCGCCATCGCCAAGGACGAGGATGCCGATCTGCAAGGCGACATCGCCGGTTTCCTGCGCTATGCCGACAAGCGCAGCCTCGGCCCCTCGGCGCTGGAACTGGTGCGCGCGGCCGAGGCGCGGGACATTCCCTGGTCGCGGCTGAACGACGCCAGCCTGATTCAGGTGGGCCAGGGCAAATACCAGCAGCGCATCGAGGCCGCGCTGACCTCGCGCACGCCGCATATCGCGGTGGAACTCGCCTCGGACAAGAATATCTGCAACCAGTTGCTCAGCGATCTGGGCCTGCCGGTCCCGAAACAGCGTCTGGTCTATGACGCCGACGAGGCCGTCTCGGCCGCCAACCGCATCGGCTATCCGGTGGTGGTGAAGCCCCTGGACGGCAATCACGGGCGCGGTGTGACGGTGAGCATCACCGACGAAGAAGGGGTCGAGGCGGCCTTCGCCGTCGCCGACGAAGAAGGCAGCGCGGTCGTCGTGGAAAGCATGATCACCGGCGACGATCACCGTCTGCTGGTGGTCAACGGCGAACTGGTCGCAGCCGCCCGCCGCGTGCCGGGCCATGTGAAAGGCGACGGCAGCCATACCATCGCCGAACTGGTCGAGATCGTGAACCAGGACCCGCGCCGGGGCGTCGGCCATGAAAACGTGCTGACCCGGCTGGAGCTGGACGCCCAGGCCCTGCGCCTGCTGGAGGAGCGCGGCTATACGCCGGAAACCGTCCCGCCCGAGGGCGAAGAGGTCTATCTGCGCAAGACCGCCAACATCTCGACCGGCGGCACGGCGGTGGACTGCACCGACACGATCCATCCCGACAACAAGCTGATGGCCGAACGCGCGATCCGCGCCATCGGGCTGGATGTGGGGGCGGTGGATTTCCTGACATCGGACATCACGCGGTCCTATCGCGAAACCGGCGGCGGCATCTGCGAGATCAACGCGGGGCCGGGCCTGCGCATGCATATCGCGCCCTCCGAGGGCAAGCCGCGCGACGTGGGCGGCGCGATCATGGATATGCTGTTCCCGCAGGGCGCGCAGTCCCGCGTGCCGATCGCGGCGCTGACCGGCACCAACGGCAAGACCACCTGCGCGCGGATGCTGGCCCATATCCTGAAGATGGCGGGGCATGTGGTCGGCCAGACCTCGACCGATGCGGTCTATATCGACGGCAACGTGACGGTCAAAGGCGACATGACCGGCCCGGTCTCGGCCCGGATGGTGCTGCGCGATCCTTCGGTGGACATCGCCGTTCTGGAAACCGCGCGGGGCGGGATCGTGCGTTCCGGCCTGGGCTATAATTTCTGCGACGTGGGGGCGGTCCTGAACGTCACCTCGGACCATCTGGGGCTGGGCGGCGTCGATACGCTGGACGGGCTGGCGCGGGTCAAGCGCGTCATCGCCGAGGTCACGCGCGGCACCGTGGTGCTGAACGCCGACAACGAATACACGCTGAAGATGGCCAGCCATTCGCCGGCGAAGCATATCCTTTATGTGACGCGCAACCCCGAGCACGAACTGGTGCGCGAGCATATCCGCCTGGGCAAGCGCGCCCTGGTGCTGGAACAGGGCATCAATGGCGAGCAGATCGTGATCTATGACAAGGGCACGCATATTCCCCTGATCTGGACCCACCTGATCCCGGCGACGCTGGAAGGCAAGGCGCTGCACAACGTCGAAAACGCCATGTTCGCCGCCGCCATGGCCTTCGCGCTCGGCAAGACGCTGGACCAGATCCGCACCGGCCTGCGCACCTTCGACAACACCTTCTTCCAAAGCCCCGGCCGGATGAACGTCTTTGACGAGCACGGCTTCCGGGTGATCCTGGATTACGGCCATAACGAGGCCGCCGTGGGCGCGATGGTCGATCTGGTGGACCGGCTGAAGCCGCGCGGCCGCAAGATCGTCTGCGTTACCTGCCCCGGCGATCGCCGGGACGAGGATGCGCTGGCCATCGCCGCCAAGGTGGCCGGCCATTTCGACCATTACATCTGCCATCGCGACGACGACCTGAGAAACCGTGCCCCCGACGAGATGCCGCGCCTGATGCGCGAGGCGCTGATCGCGAACGGCGTCGCCGCCGACGCGATCCAGATCGTCGAGGAAGAGCAGGACGCGCTTGCCACCGCGCTGAGCATGGCGCAGCGCGACGACCTGATCCTGTTCTTCTGCGAGGGGATCACCCGGTCGTGGAAGCAGATCATCCAGTTCACCCCCGCCTTCCAGGCCGAACCCGAGGAAAGCCAGGTCGCGCGCCACCTTCAGGACAGCTTCGACATCCCCGAGGGCTACAAGGTCGTGACGGATCAGCGCGGCGTGCTGATCGCTCCGGTCGCGTGACAGCCTGACATGACGATCAACAGCGACAACCCCAAGCTGGCCGTCATCGGCGGCCGGCTGGAAGACGACAACGATGCCATCTATGCCCAGATGCACCGCCTGTCCGGCGGGCGCATCCTGGTGTTTCCGACGGCCTCGGGCGAACCCGAGGCCGTGGGCGCCGAAACCGTCGCGGTCTTTGCCGCCCATGGCTTCGACGCGGCCATGGCCCCCGTCCATGGCGCGGGCGCGGCCCAGGCGGCGCGGGACCCGGCCATCGCCGCGCTGGTCGCGGATTACGGCAGCGTGTTCTTCACCGGGGGCGATCAGGCGCTGATCACCGGGGCCCTGGCGCCGGGCGGCGCCGAAAGCCCGGTCCTGGCCGCGATTCGCGCCGCCCATGCGGCGGGGGGCCTGATCGCCGGCTCCTCGGCCGGGGCGGCGGTCATGTCGGACGTGATGATCGAGGGCGGCACCTCGCTTGAGGCCGCGACCTATGGCGTGGTGCGCGACGCCGACCAGCCGGGGATGCTGCTGGGCCGGGGCCTGGGCTTCTTTCCCTGGGGCGTGGTCGATCAGCATTTCATCAAGCGCGGTCGCTTCGGCCGGCTGGTGGTGGCGCTGGCGGAAAGCGGCGTCGCGCGCGGCTTCGGCATCGACGAGAACACGGCGCTGTTCGTCGATGGCGACCAGGCCCGCGTGATCGGTGAATTCGGCGCCTTCGTGCTGGACATGACGACGGCACGCATTGATCCGCGGGAAAAAAGCGTCGATGAGATCGGCTTTACCTATCTAGACGATGGCGACGCCCTCGACCTTGCCACGGGCGAGGTCAGGCCCGGCCCGGACAAGCGCCCGGTCGGGGCGCGCGACATCGCCTATCGCGCCCCCGCCCGCTCGCTGCGCAACGTCTTCGGCGCCTATACGCTTTACGACCTGCTGGCGCGGCTGGTGCTGGGCGATCCGCAAAGCTACGCCTCGGACCGCGCCCGCGCGATAGAACCCAAGGGCGGCTGCGCCACGACGGTCGAATTCGCGCGCGCCCCCGGCTCGCGGGCGCTCATGTCCGAGCGGGACCGCGACTTCCGCATGACGGCGGTGGGTTTCCGCGCCTCGATGGGAACGCGCCGGCTTAGCGCGGCGCAATTGGCGGAAAGCCATCGCAGCGCGCTGGCGCGCGACTACGGGCTTGTGCGCGGACCTCAGGCGCGGCTGATGCTGCTCGGCTCCAGTCCGCTGCGCGACGGCTCGGCGCTGCTAGATCAGATCGCCGCGCAGGCGCAGGGGCCGGTCGGCATCATCGCGGCCGCCTCGGCCGATCCCAGGACCGAGGCGCGCGGCTATGCCCGCGCGCTTGAGGCGCGCGGAATCGCCGCGCTGGATTTCGGCATCACCATCGACAATGTGGAGCGGCTGGGCCGCGATGCCGAACTGGTCGAGCGGATCGCCGGGCTGAAGACGATCCTGCTGACCGGCGGCAACCAGATCCGCCTGATAGAAACGCTGCTGCACCGGGGCGAGGTCACGCCGATCCTTCTGGCCATCGCCCGCGCCCATGCGGCGGGGGGAGTGGTGATCGCGGTCAGCGGCGCGGCCTCGGCCCTGTCGGGTTTCATGATCGGCGGCGGCACCAGCTACGAGGCGCTGCGCTTTGGCATCGCATCCGACATGGGCCGGCGCGGGCTGGTCATCCAAGAGGGACTGGGCCTGTTCGGCGCGGCCATCGTGGACCAGAACCTGGACGCCTCGCGCCGGCTGGGACGGCTGGCGGTGGCCTGCGCCGAGGAAGGCGTGCGTCACGGGCTGGGCCTGCTTGAAAACAGCGGCGTTATCGCCAATCATGACGGCTCGGCCCTGACGGTGATCGGGACCGGCGGCGCGGTGCTGGTCGAGATCGATCTGGAACGCACCGAGCTTCAGGGCGACGACTTCACCGCGCCGGGAACCAGGCTGGCCTTTGCCGCCCCCGGCGACGTGATCGACCTGGGCACCTGCACGCTGCGGCGCGCGGGTGCGCCCGAACTGGCCGCCCAGGCGCTGGACGCGCTGGTGGCCGACGTGATCGAGGATTGCTGCGGCTTCACCCCCGGCGATCCGCGCGGCCAGCCGGCCGAGGCGCATATCCTGCTGGACTATCACCCCGCAGGGGACGGCACCGGCCAGTTGAACATACAGAGCATCCGGGACCGGCACGGCTAAGCCGGTCCTCCGGCCAACCCCTCAAGAAAGGCATGACCATGTATTTCGACAGCAAGACCCTGACCGCGATCCTGTCCGACGCCGCCACCGAGGAGCGCGCCGCCGCCGCCATCGCCGGGACGCGCAAGCGGTTCACCTCGCCCCTGGCGGTGGCGGGCACCATCCTGGGACTGAAGGACAAGGGCCTGGAGCCCGCAGAGCTTGAGGTCCATGTGCTGAACTATCTCAAGCTGGCCGAGATCGAACTGCGCGACATGCCGCCCTCGCAGCGGCTGATCGAGGCCGCGACCAAGGCGGTGATGAAGGGCGGCGGCGAATTGCAGGCGGTGCTGGAGGATGCCTGCGCCGCCTATTACGAGGTCGAGCGGTTTTCCCTGGACGCCCCCGCCCCCGATCAACCCGCCTAAGACAGACGCATTGGAACCCCGCATGAGCACGACCGAAAGCCGCGCCGAAACCCTGGACTTCGCCCTGCCGCCCACCGGCGCGGGCACGGTCCATCACCTGCGCGCCTTGCGTTATGGCGCGGCGGGGGCGCGGCCCAAGGCGTATTTGCAGGCGGGGCTTCATGCCGACGAATTCCCCGGCATGCTGGCGCTTTACCTGCTGCGTGGGCTCCTGGACCAGGCCGCCGCGCAGGGCCGCGTCCTGGGCGAGATCCTGATCCTGCCCCAGGCCAATCCCCTGGGCCTGACCCAGCATCCGAACGGCTTTCTCTATGGCCGCCACGAGACCGAGAGCGGCCAGAATTTCAATCGCGGCTATCCCGATCTGGCACCCGCCTTGCAGGGGCTGGCGCTGGGTGCGGATGCGGCGGAAAACGTGGCCCTGATCCGCGCCGCGATGGGCAAGGCCCTGGCCGCGACACGCCCCGCGACCGCGCTGGACGCGCTGCGCCACCGGCTGATGACCCTGGCCCATGACGCCGATCTGGTCCTGGACCTGCATGCCGACAACCAGGCCCTGCCGCATGTCTATACCGGCACGCCGCTTTGGCCCGAGGCGCGGGACATCGCCGCCGAGATCGGCGCGCGCGCGGTCCTGCTGGCCGAGGTCTCGGGCGGGAACCCCTTTGACGAGGCGCTGAGCGGCCCCTGGTGGGCCTTGGCCGCAGCCCATCCCCAGGCGGCGATTCCACCCGCCTGCCTGGCCGCGACGCTGGAACTGGGCAGCAACGACGACGTGGACCTGCGCCAGGCCCAGGACCAGGCCGAGGCGTTGTATCGCATCCTGGAACGGCGCGGGCTGATCCAGGGCGATCCGGGCGGGCTGCCCGAGGCGCGGGCCGAGGGCACGCCGCTGGCCGCGATGTCCCAGGTCAAGGCGCCCGTGGGCGGGCTGGTCGCCTATCGCCGCCAACTGGGCGACCGGGTGGAAAAAGACGAGGTGGTGGCGACGATCATCGACCCGCTGGGCAGTGGCGTCGACATCCTGGCCGAGACCTCGGGCATTCTGTTTGCCCGCCACAGCCAGCCCTTCGCCTGGCCCGGCAAGGTCATCGGCAAGATCGCCGGTGCCAGCGAACTGGCCCACCGGCAGGGGTTGCTGCTGACGGATTAGACGAAAAAGGGCGGGCCAAGGCGCCCGCCCCCCATCCGCCCGCCCCCTCGGATGGATCATTCAAGCTGCGCGCCGCGCCGCTCGGGGATCAGCAGCCACATCGCGACCAGATCGACCAGGTAAAGCGCCGCCAGCAGCGCGATGGCGGCCTGGAAACTGTAGGCCGCCGCGATGGCGCCGATCACCAGCGGGCCGAAGCCTCCGACCGCGCGGCCGATGTTGAACAGCACGTTCTGCGCCGTGGCGCGGGCGGCGGTGGGGTAAAGCTCGCTCATCAGCGCGCCATAGCCGCCGATCATGCCATTGACGAAAAAGCCCATCACCGCGCCGACCAGCAGAAGCGCCACGGGATCGGACAGCCGCGAATAGACGACGACCATCACCGCCGCCATGATCATATAGCCGAAAAAGGCCGGGCGCCGGCCCAGGCGGTCGGCCAGATGGCCAAAGGCGAAGATGCCCGCCGCCATGCCCAGGATCGTCACCGCCGTCCAGACCGCCGATTTGGTCAGCGCGAAGCCGAATTGCGTGGCCAGATAGTTCGGCATCCAGATCATCACGCCGTAATAGCCGAAATTCTGCACCGAGCAGAGGATGACCATCCCCAGGCTGATCCGCGTGGTCTCGCGGTCCTTGACCAGCAGCTTCAGGGCAGATTCCCTGGGTCTGCGGGCGGTCCTGGCGACGAAGACCTCGGGCTCGTGCAGGGAATGGCGGATCCAATAGGCCACGATTGCGGGGAACACGCCCAGCAGGAACATGCCGCGCCAGCCGATCTGCGGCAACAGCAGCGGCGTCGCGATGGCGGCAGCCAGCACCCCGCTTTGCCAGCCAAGCGCCACATAGGACGAGGCGCGCGCCCGCTTGCTGGCGGGCCATGCCTCGGCCACCAGCGCCATGCCGATGCCGAACTCTCCGCCCAGGCCGATGCCCGCGATGGTGCGATAGGCCAGCAGATCCCAATAGCCCCGGGCGAATGCGCAAAGCCCGGTGAATACGGCGAAAAGCACGATGGTCCAGGTCAGCACCCGGATACGCCCGACCCGGTCCGACAGCATGCCAAAGCCGATCCCGCCCAGAACGGCGCCGACCAGCGTGGCCGTCACCAGCGAGGCGGCCTGCGCCTGGCTCAGCGCCAGGTCGGCCGAAATCACCTTGAGCATGAAGCCCAGGATCAGCAGGTCGAACCCGTCCATCGCATAGCCGATCGCGGCGCCCCACATGGCCTTGCGCGCCTTACCGTCAACCTCGGTCGGCAGGGCGGCGCCGACGCGCGGCCCTGCCGCATTCTGTTTTCGCACTGGGATCCTCTTGAACTGCTGGAAGAAAGTTCCGCGCTTCATAGCAGCTACAGCCTTTCTGTCGAGAGGTCGCCCCATCGGGGCTGCGTTGCCCAATCCGTGGACAGCGCGGGAACTGCGACCACCGGACCATCATGGACGCGGCACGGCACCCGCGCGGGTCCAGGCACGGGTCCAGGCACGGGTCCGGGCACGGGCCGGGCACGGGCCGGGCGCCGGTCAGGCGGTGATCAGCGCATCCCAGATACCCGCCGCATCGGTCGAGCGGATGGCGCAGACGCGATCCCAGTCCGCGCCGTTCTGGACCTCCAGGTTGAACCAAAGCCCCGCCTTGACCAGCCGCAGATCGGCATCCTCGGCGCAGATCCGGCTGACATCCACCTTGTCGCCGCGCGCGAAATCCATGATCGCCGTGCTGGTCGCGCCCAGGTCCAGGATGAAGGTATCGGCCCCCGCCGCCCCGAACAGCCGGTCGCCCGTGCCCTGCGCGACCAGGGTGTCATTGCCCTCGCCCCCGTTCATGTGGTTGCTGCCGGTGCCGCCATACAGCCAGTCATTGCCGGCATACCCGCGCAGCAGATCATCGCCGCTGCCGCCGCGCAGCACGTCGTCCAGCGGGGTGCCTCGTAGAGTGCCGGTGTCAAGCCCGCCCTCCACGGGGGACGGAAGCGGATCGACCGGCACATCCTGGCCGGGCGCCGAGATGCTGGGCAGCGCATAGGGATCGCGGGTCGCGGACCCAAACGCGTTGCCGCCGCCCGCCGAGATCTCGAAATTCTCGGCACCGAAGGCCGACAGCTTGGTGTCGCGGAAGGTGATCGAGCCGCCCTCTCCCAGATCCAGGCGCACGTCCGAGCCGTCCTGCACCAGCCGCGAGAGCAAGTCCCGCGCGCTGGCGACGGCGTATCCTTCCAGCCGAATACGGTCGGCGCCGTCAAAGCCCTCCACCACGTCATGGCCGTCGCCGAAGCCATGCACGATCACGTCGGCGCCATGGCTGACGACCAGATCCTGCCCCACGCCGCCTTGCAGCGTGTTGGCATAACCGTTGCCCTCGATCCGGTTGTCGCCGTCATTGCCCGCAAGCGTGATCCCGCGCACGCCCGGCGCGGCGATCAGATTCTCGACATTCTGGGCCAGGGTCATGCTGCGGCTGGAATAGACCGTATCGACGCCTCCATTGGCCGCCTCGACCACGCGGGTATCACGGCCATAAAGATAATAAACATCGCCCCCCTCGCCGCCATGCATGGTGAGCGAACCGGCGAAGCTGCTGCCCACATCGGTCATCCGGCTACCCTCGGAACTGGCCCAGACATGCCCGTCGCCATCCTGATCCCTAAGCCGCTCGGACGACAGGATCTTGCTGTTCCAGACCTCGGGCGTGACGGACCAGCGCACCACGAATTGCTCGGCACGGAAATCGGCCAGATTGCTGTCGCGAAAGATGATGGTCTGAGGATCGGCGGGATAGGCGCCATTGGTCAGCCAGACATCCTTGCCCACCTGGGTCAGCCGCGACATGGCGCCCTGAGCGCCGTCGAAATGAAAGCCCTCCAGCACGACCCTGTCATCGGCGCCGAAACCCGAGACGATGGCGTTTCCGATCCCGCGCGTGAAGTGCAGGATGTCGCCGCCACCCCCTAGCGCGACGAAATCCTGGCCCGCGCCGCCCCCCGTCACGATGATGTCGTTCCCGGCCGAGCCGGTGATGACCGAGCCGCGCTCATCGTCCACGATCGTCTCGCCGATGGTGGTGGCCGTCACGGTCCGGTCCGGCCGCAGCGCATAGATCGAGACGGAATCGATGCTGAAATCATTGCCCTTGGCAAAGGTCAGGTCGTCCAGCCCTTCGACCGGATCCCAGCCCCAGGTCGAACTGATCTGATCGTTGATGATCGTATACATCGGCGAGGTCAGATCCTGCGGCGTCGGCGTGCGATAGATTTCGACCATGGAATCGCGGTCCTTGCCGAAATAGAACACAATGTAATCCGGCAGCCATTCGCAGGCCCAGGTCCATTTTCCGGTAAAGATATCCGCGCCGTATTCGGTCAAGGCGTTGATTCTGTCCTGAAACATGTATTGTTCGCCGCCGGCTTGATGGCGAATGACGGGATCGCTGGGCTGGCCGTATTTATCCAGTGCATAGGGGTTCTGCACATCGACGGATTGGGTCGGGTTGCCGTCCAGGTCGTAGCGGTCGAAGAAGGAGGCGACGGTGAAGGTGTTGTCCGCCGCGGTCGACTGCCCCCCGACGCCCTTGCTGTAGATCTCGAAGATGTCGATCTCGGGCGGCCAGCCCACGCCCGCGGGGGCAAGCCAGAACGCCGGCCAATGGCCCTTGCCGACAGGGATCTCGGCCGTGATCTCGTAATAGCCGTAAGCCTGCGCCCAGGTATCGGCGGTGGTCACCATGCCGGTATAATACCGGACATTATCCGCCTGGGCGCCGCGCCCCACGTCCTGCAACGCCTCGCGCACCACCGCAAGCTTGTCGGTGGGAATGACGCCCGAGGAGATATGCAGCGACCCGTCCGAAACGGAAAGCGGGTTGATCCCCACCGTTTCGCCATCCGCCGTCACCGTCGCATCCGACAGGAAGACGGATTTCGGGCCATTGGTCATCAGGTCGTCGCGCCGGGGAGAGGTGGACCAGATGCCGCTCTCCCCCCGATAGGCGTTCAGTCCGGTATCAAAATCGTCATGAAGGACAATCTCGTATTTCGACAGATCTGGCATGATGGACTCGCTGAATGCAGGGGTGTGATATCCCTGCAGTAGCGCGGCAATAAAGAATGACACAACCATAAGTTTATTAATCAATATTACAAAACCTTCGTGGGCGAGTAATAAACTATTGTATTATATCCATCTTATAAATCTATTTTTATATATTTTTTCAATGTGTGCTAAATAAACATATTTATATATTGCATTAAATTTATGCATATGCATTAAAAGTATGCAGAACATGGCGGTAGCTTGGCGCCGAGGGTCTGCCACGCGGATCCTGCGCGGCAGGAAAATCGACCGATCCGACCCTGATCGCGCAGGTGAAGACGGGCGATGCGGTCGAGGATGCGCATGGTTCCCAAAGGCGCGATCCTCTGCCTAAGCGGCAAAGGCCGGGGCGGCCGAAACCTGTGGCGAAACGCCGCCCCCGGCCATCGATCACGCAGGCCCTTTGCGCCAGGCCGAGGCTATCAGCCTATGCCCCGAGGATCAGGACCGTGCCCTGGCGATGGCAAAGGCCCCGCCCAGTCGCGGCGGCGGACCCAAGATGCGAAGGACATGGATCCGCCGCGACGGCGCGCTGCCCGAAAGAGCCGAGAGCATCGGCATAGGCGCCGCCACGATCCGCGCCTCCGCCTATGCCGGGCCGCAAGCAGGTCCAGCGGCGGTATCTGGATCAGCGGCGTCACCACCGCATCGACGCAACTGGGTCGGGACCATGATCGGCGCAAGGCGGATACCGAGCGTGCCGTGAAAGAGCGGCCCGCCTGAAAAAAGCAGGAGAAGGGCCAAGGCTATCTCGATGCGACCGGGCGTCGGCGTGGAAAAGCGGGATCACCGCCGCGTCGATTGGCGGACGGAGGCTGGCCGCCGAAGGCCCTTGACCCGCGCCGCCTGCGGTGACGATCTGGGCGGACATCCTCGCGGCGGCGGAAAGGAAGCAGATGGCCCGCGAAGCCTTCACCATCACCGGCCGGTTCGCGCCCCCCGACTTCACTCCCTGGATCGAACGTCATGCACGGCGGCTGGGCCTGTCCCTGCGCGTCACGGCCCCCGCGCCAGACCGGCTGACGCTGCTGCTGGACGGTCCGCCCGATCTTCTGGACGCGATGGAGATGGGCTGCCTGCTAGGTCCGCGCGAGGTCTGGGTCGAGACGATAGACCGTCACGGCGCCCCACCCGAAGCTGCATGATTTTTGATCTTGAAGCGCAAGGCATGGGCAAACAGGGGAGGTTTGCGGCATTTCCTTTGCTCGTGCCGGGCCGCGATGGATAACAAGCCACAGCCCGTCGATATAGCCAGAAGCCATGAGCAAGCCCGAAATCCATGAGCAAGCGTAGCCCCAGATGAGCCAGCGAACCCCCTGGACCCCCGTGGCCCTGTCGATGGATATTCCCGTCGGCTCGGCCGCGCCCGGCCAGCTTGGCCCCCATGACCTGGCGATCTGGCGCAGCGCCTCGGGGCGGCTTTCCGTCTGGGCGGATCGCTGCCCGCATCGCGGCATGCGCCTGTCCCATGGCTTCGTGCGGGGCGAGGCGCTGTCCTGCATCTATCACGGCTGGCGCTATGCCGAGGGGGGCCAGTGCATCCGCATCCCCGCCCATCCCGACCTGAAACCGCCCGCCGCGATCCGCGTGCCGGCCTTTTCCGGGGCCGAGGTCTCGGGCGTGATCTGGGCGGCCGAAGCGGGGACCGAAGGCACGCCGCCGGAATATCCCGGCATGACCGGCTTTCGCAGCCTTCAGATCGAGACCCCCGCCGAACGGCTGGCGGCCCGCCTGGCAGATGCCCCGCTGAAGGGGGCGGCGCTGGTTCAGCCCTTGCGCGGCGGCGCCTGCCGGTTGCATCTGCTGGCGCCCGAGGGGGCCGACTGCCCGGCGCTGGATGCGCTGTCGGCGGCGGCCGAGGCCCTGCGGCGCGAGCTTGAGGCAAGGGAGAAAACGGCATGATCGGCGCGATGAGGGATCAGTGGTATCCGGTCGGCATGGTCCGGGGCCTGTCCCGCGACATGGCGGAAAGCCTGCTTCTGGGCCAGCGGATCCGCGTGGGTCTGGACGCCCTGGGCCGACCCGCCGTCATCGACGGCACGGGGCGGGCCTTGCCGGTCATCACCCGCTTCGGCCATGTCTGGACATCGCCCGGCAGTCCCGCGCGCGATCTTTTCACCATCCCCGAGGCCGACCAGCCCGGTCGTCGCCTGGTCGATGTCGGCCCCTGCCGGGTCCGCTGCTCGCCCCTGCGGGCGGTCGAGAACTTCCTGGACATCGCGCATTTTCCTTTCGTCCATACCGACATCCTGGGGTCCGAGCCCCATACCGAGGTCAAGCGATACGAGGTCGAGATCCGCGAGGATGTGGACGAGGTCTGGGCCACCAAGGTCGAATTCTACCAGCCCCAGGCCGCGAAATCGGCGCAGGGCGGGATCACCACGCAATACATGTATCGCGTGCCCGCGCCCACGGCCTCGGTGCTTTACAAGACCTGCCCGCCGCGTCCGGGCGAATGGGACGTGATCACGCTGTTCGTCCAGCCCCTGACCGAGGAGACCTGCGATGTCTGGCCCTGGATGGCGCTTTACGACGACGAAACCTCGATGACCGACATGATCCATTTCCAGCAGATGATCTTCGTGCAGGACCGCTCGATCCTGGAAAACCAGATCCCGGCGCTGCTGCCGCTGGACCCCGGCAAGGAGATCCCGACGCGGGCCGACATGCTGTCGATCGCCTATCGCCGCTGGCTGAAACGCAACGGCTTCACCTATGGCGCGCAACTGGTGGCGGCATGAGGCTTTATGACTGGATCCTGTCGCCGTCCTGCTATCGGGTGCGGCTGATGGCGTCGCTGGCCGGGGTCGGGCTGGAACTGCGCCCGGTAGATGTCCATCCCGGCGCCGAGCAGCGCGGGGCCGGGCTGATGGCGCTGAACCCGGCGGGAACGATCCCGATCCTGACCGATGGCGATCTGGTGCTGACCGAATCCGCCGCCATGCTGACCTATCTGGCCGCGACGGCGGCGCCGGAATGGCTGGGCGAGGACAATCCCCGGATGCGCGCCCGCGTGGCGCAATGGCTGGCCTTCGCGGGGCGGCTTTCCGCCAGTGCCGGGGCCGCGCGGGCGCATGACATGCTGCGCGCGCCGGGCGACATCCGCGCCCTGCGCGCCACAGCCACCCAGGCCCTGCGCGAGCTTGAGGCCGCGATCAGCGCCGCGCGCAGGCGCGGCGGCATTTTCCTGGCCGGCGACCGCCCCACCATCGCCGATATTGCCTGTTTTCCGCATGTGGCGCTGGCGCCGGACGGCGGGCTGGCGCTGGATCCCTATCCCTCGATCCGGCTTTGGATGCGGGCCATCAGGGGCCTGCCGGGCTTTGTCGAGATGCCCGGCATCCACCGCCTGCACGAGCTTCTGCCCGAACCGGACATGCTGCCCGATGTCGTGCGAAAGGAGAAAGCCTGAATGCCCGCCTATCTTTTCAAGGGCTGCGCCGCCATTCTGACGGCTTCGGGCCTGCTGCGGGACGCGGATCTTTTGACCGATGGCCCGGCCATCGCCGCCATCGGGCCGGGCCTGACCGCGCCGCCGGGGGCCGAGGTGATCGACGCCTCGGGCTGGTTTCTTTATCCCGGCCTCGTCAATACGCATCATCATTTCTTCCAGTGCTTCGTGCGCAACCGGGTGGATCTGGACTGGACGCGGCTGTCGGTGATCGAATGGCTGGACCGGATCTATCCGATCTTCGCGCGGCTGGATGAGGATTGCTTTTATCACGCCTCGCTGACCGCCATGGCGGAACTGGCAAAGCACGGCTGCACCACGGCCTTCGATCATCAATATTGCTTCCCGCGCCGGGCCGGAAAGGGCATCGTGGACCGCCAGTTCCAGGCGGCCGAACGGATCGGGCTGCGCTTTCATGCCGGGCGCGGCACGAACACGCTGCCGAAATCCGAAGGCTCGACCATCCCCGAGGAAATGCGCGAGACGACCGACGAATTCCTGGCCGATTGCGAAAGGCTGGTCGCGGCCTATCACGACCCCGCCCGCTTCTCGATGCGGCAGGTGGCCATCGCGCCCTGCCAGCCGGTCAATTGCTACCGCGAGACCTTCACCGAATCCATCGCCCTGGCCCGCCGGCACGGGCTGATGCTGCATACCCATGTCGGCGAGGGCGAAAGCGAGGTCATCCGCGCCCGGCACGGCATGCGGACGGTCGATTACCTTGAGGAGATGGGCTTTGCCGGTCCCGATACCTTCTATGCCCATTGCTGGGAATTGACCGGGGATGAGCTGGCCAGGCTGGCCGCCTCCGGCACCGGCGTGTCGCATTGCCCCGAGCCGGTCTATCTGGTCGGCGCCGAGGTGACGCCGATCCCCGCGATGGCCGCGCTGGGGGTGCGGATCGGGCTGGGCTGCGACGGCGCGGCCTCGAATGACAATTCGAACCTGATGCACTGCCTGCATTCGGCCTATATGCTGCAATGCCTGGTCGCCTCGACCCGCCGGCACGCGGTGCCGGAACCGGCGGCCTTCCTGCGCTATGCGACTGCGGGCGGCGCCTCGCTGCTGGGGCGCGACGACATCGGCCGGCTTGCGCCCGGCATGGCGGCAGATCTTTTCGCCATCGACAGCCGGCGCATGGATTACGTCGGCACCCGCCATGATCCCGAAAGCCTGATCGCCCGCGTCGGCATCGGCATGGCGACCGATCTGACCATGGTGAACGGCCGCATCGTCTGGGCCGATGGCGCATTCCCCGGCCTGGACGAGGCGGGCATGGCCGCCGAGGCCGAGACCGCGCTTTCCAGGATTGACCTCTGACCCTCAAGGGAGCCCTCGATGAGCACATATCTGAAACGACGCAGCTTCCTTCGGGCCGGACTGGCCGCCGGGCTTCTGCCGGCGCTGGCCTCGCGCGCGCTGGCGGCGGATGAGACGCTGAGCCTGGCGCTGGTCCTGCCCTCGCCCCTTGGGGATGTGGGCTGGTCCCATGCGCTGACCGCCGGGCTTGACCCGATCAAGGCGCGGATGGGCGACAAGCTGAAGGTCACCATCCTGGAAAACATCATGGAAGGACCGGATGCGGACCGGATCATGACCAAGGTGGTGGCGGATGGCGCGCAATTCCTGATCGCCGGTTCCTTCGGTTATCAGAACGGCGCCATGCAGATCGCCCGGCGCAATCCCAAGGTCAGCGTGCTGCATGCCTCGGGCTTCCTGGTCGCGCCGAACTTCACCCCCTTCGCCGCGCGCTATTATCAGGGCACCTATCTGATGGGCATGGCCGCCGCCGCGCTGACCAGGACAGGCAAGCTGGGCTGCGTCTCGGCCTTCGCCATTCCCGAACTGATCACCTCGATCAACGCCTTCACGCTGGGCGCGCAATCGGTGCGCCCCGATATCGAGGTCTCGGGGGTCTGGGTCAATTCCTGGTTCGACCCGGCCAAGGAACAAGAGGCTGCGAAGGCCCTGCTGGCGCAGGGCTGCGACGTGCTGTTTTCCAATGCCCAGGACACGCCCTCGGTGGTCGCCACCTGCGAAGAGGCCGGGGCCTATGTGTTCAACCTGAACTCCTCGATGCAAAAATACGCCCCGACGAAATATCTGGGCTGCGTGGCGACGGATTGGTCGCCCTTCTTCACCGCCTCGGTCGAACAGCACCTGGCGGGCGACTTCAAGGGGCACAACGCCTTTCTCGGCATGGCCGACAAGGTGGTGGCGGTCCTGGACCTGAACCCCGACATCCCCGCCGAGACGCTGGCCGCGCTGAAAACCCGCGAGGCCGAGATCGCGACGGGCAGCTTCTCTCCCTTCGCGGGGCCGCTGGCCAGGCAGGACGGCAGCGAAGGCGTGGCCGCGGGCCAGACCATGACGGATGAGCAGATCGTGGCGATGGATTGGCACGTCAAGGGCGTCTCCACGCCGCTGCCGAATTAAGCCATGTCCGCGCCGCTTCTTTCGCTTCGGGGCCTCAGCAAAAGCTATGGCAGCGTGCGGGCCAACCGGGGCATCGACATCGACGTGGCGGAACGCTCGATCCATGCCGTCCTGGGCGAGAACGGCGCGGGCAAATCCACGCTGATGAAGCTGATCTATGGCGTCGAGACCCCCGATGCCGGCGAGATGCTGTGGCAGGGCCGGCCCTTGGCCCTGGCCTCGCCCGCCGAGGCGCGGCGGCGGGGCATCGGCATGGTGTTTCAGCATTTCTCGCTGTTCGAAACGCTGACGGTCGTTGAGAATATCGCCCTGGTCGTGCCGGGCAGGCGGGCCGATCTGGCGGCGCGGGTGCGCGCCCTGGGCGAGGAATTCGGCCTTGCCGTCGATCCGCTGGCCCATGTCCATGCGCTTTCCGTGGGCGAACGCCAGCGGGTCGAGATCATCCGCTGCCTGATGACCGATCCGCGCCTGCTGATCCTGGACGAGCCCACATCGGTCCTGCCGCCGCAATCGGTCGAGCGGCTGTTTCAGACCTTGCGGCGGCTGCGGGACCGGGGCGTGTCGATCCTGTTCATCTCGCACAAGCTCGATGAGATCCGCTCGATCTGCGACCGCGCGACGATCCTGCGCGACGGGACCGTGACCGGCAATGTCGATCCCCGCGCGCATGACGCCCGCGCGCTGGCCCGGATGATGATCGGGCGCGAGATGCCCGCGCCCCTGCCCCCCTCGGCCCGTGCTCCGGGCGAGGTGCTGCTGGAACTGGCGGGGCTGGAGCATCGCCCGGACGATCCTTTCGCCACCGCGCTTTCGGGCGTCAGCCTGAAGCTGCGCGCGGGCGAGATCCTGGGCATCGCGGGCGTCTCGGGCAATGGTCAGGCGGAACTGGCGCGGCTGATTTCGGGCGAGACGCGGCGCCCGGCCGCCGAGGCGGACGAGATCCGCATGTTCGGCCAGCCCGTCGCGCATCTGGACGCGGCGCGGCGGCGCGCCATGGGCTTTGCCTTCGTCCCCGAGGAAAGGCTGGGTCGCGGCGCGGTCCCGGAAATGTCGCTGGCCGATAACAGCCTGCTGACCGCGCATCGCCTGGGCCTGGTCCGGCGCGGCCTGATCGACCGCGCGCGGGAAGGCGATTTCACCCGGACCTGCATCAAGGATTTCGACGTGCGCACGCCGGGGCCGCAGGCCGAGGCCGGGGCCCTGTCCGGCGGGAACCTGCAAAAATTCATCGTCGGGCGCGAGATCATGCTGGCTCCGCGCCTGCTGTTTCTGGCCCAGCCGACCTGGGGCGTCGATATCGGTGCCGCCACCGCCATCCGCCACCGCCTGATCCAGCTTCGCAATGCCGGCATGGGCATCCTGGTCATCTCCGAGGAAATCGAAGAGCTTTTCGAGATCTGCGACCGCATCCAGGTGATCCGCGAAGGCCGCCTCTCGCGCTCGCTGAGGGTGGCCGAAACCCATGTCGAGGAAATCGGCCGCTACATGATCGGTGATGAGGAGGCCGCATGAGGTTCCCGTTCCAGCTTGTCCGCCGCCCCGTCGCCGAGCGCCGGATGATGGTCCTGGCCCCTTTCGCGGCGCTGGTCCTGGCCGTCGCCGCGAACCTTGCGCTTTACATGGCCATGGGCAAGAACCCCGGCGCGGTCTTTTACGCCATGCTGCTGGAGCCCTTCGTCTCCTGGTCCTCGCTTTCCGAGGTGCTTCTGAAGATGACCCCGCTTCTGCTGATCGCGCAGGGGCTGGCCGTCGGCTTTCGTGCCAAGGTGGTCAACATCGGCGCCGAGGGGCAGTTCATCCTGGGCGCCATCTTCGCCTCGGCCATCCCGGTCTGGCGGCCCGAGGTGACGGGCTGGTGGGTCTGGCCCGCGATGCTGGTCCTGGGCGCGCTTGGCGGCGGGCTGTGGGCGGCACTGCCGGCCTTCTGGCGCGCGCGGCTGAACGCCTCCGAGATCCTCGTCACCCTGATGATGAGCCTGATCGCCGCGCAGGTGCTGAACTATCTGCTGACCGGACCGTGGAAGGACCCGATGGGCTTCAATTTCCCGCAATCGGTGATGTTCCCGCTGGATGCGCTGCTGCCCCTGCTGATCCCCGGCACCCGGGTCAATGTCGCGCTGGTGCTGGCGCTGGCCTGTTCGGCGGGCTGCTGGCTTTACATGCGGCGCAGTTTTCAGGGCTATCAGCTTGTCGTCGGCGGGCTGGCGCCCCGCGCCGGCGCCTATGCCGGGTTTTCCGAGGAGCGCGCGATCTGGCTGTCGCTGCTGATCGGGGGCGTCGCCGCCGGCCTCGCGGGCGCGGCCGAGGTCGCCGGTCCGCTTGGCCAGTTGCAGCGTTCGGTCGCGCAGGGATACGGCTATGCCGCGATCATCGTGGCCTATCTGGGCGGGCTGCATCCGGTGGGCATCGTCTTCGCCTCGTTCCTGATGGCCGCGCTTTATATCGGAGGCGACAACGCCATGGTCTCGGCCGATCTGCCGGTGGCGGCGGTTCGGGTGTTCCAGGGCTCGCTGCTGCTGTGCTACCTGGCCGCGATGACGCTGGTGCGCTATCGCCTGCGCCGCCTCGGCTCCGCCCAGGTGCGGGCATGAGCGGGCTGTCCTTTATCCTGGCCGGCATGCTGGCGGCGGCCACGCCCTTCCTGCTGGCCGCGTTGGGCGAGCTTGTCGCCGAGCGCGCGGGCGTCCTGAACCTGGGGATCGAGGGCATGATGGCCCTTGGCGCCGTGATAGGCTTCATCGTGGTCCGTCACAGCGGCGCGCATTCGCTGGGCTTTCTGGCGGCGGGGCTGGCGGGCGCGGCCCTGGCGCTGGTCTTTGCCTGGCTGGCCGTGGGGCTGCGGGCGAACCAGGTCGCGGCGGGACTGGCCATAGGCGTCCTTGGGCAAGGGCTCTCGGCGCTGTTCGGGAAAAGCTATGAAAGCCTGACCGTGCCGGGCCTGCCGCGCCTGGCCGTCCCCGGCCTGTTCGAGCTGCCCATGGTGGGCGGGCTTTTCGCGCAGGACGCGGCGGTCTGGCTGTCGCTGGCCGCGACCCTGGCGATCTGGGCCGCGCTGCGCTTTTCCAAGCTTGGCCTTGTGATCCGCGCCGTGGGCGAAAATCCCAGGGCCGCGCAGGCCATCGGCTATCCGGTGGCCAGGATCCGCTGCGGGGCGATCCTTTTCGGCGGCTGGATGGCGGGACTGGCCGGGGCCTATGCGGCGACGGTCTACACCCCGCTCTGGGCGGACGGGATGATCGCCGGACGCGGCTGGATCGCGCTGGCGCTGGTGGTCTTCGCGACCTGGCTGACAAGCCGGGTATTCTTCGGAGCCGTGCTTTTCGGAGCGGTGTCGCTATCGCAGCTTGCCGCCCAGGCCGGAGGCGTCGCGCTGAACTCGCAGCTTCTGGCGGCGCTGCCCTATGTCGTGACGATCCTGGTGCTGGGCATCATCTCGTCCAACCGCAGGCTGCTGAAGATCAACGGCGTCGCCTCGCTGGGCGAGCCGTTCGAGGGCTGACGGCCTCGCGCGGCGTTGCGGCATGAAGGCGCGCCGCCCGCATGGATGGCGATGCCTGGGGTCGCCTTCGGAACGCTGCGGAACGGACGGAAACGAACCCGCTTGAACCCTTGTATCGGGGGGCATTTCCTAGCATCCTACCACCCGTGGGATGAGAGGAGGAACGGTCATCCCCGCAACAAACGTCCCGAACCGGCGGAAAACGCAGCCGGCGCAAGGGGCTTCAAGGGAGGATACATGCGCAAGTTTCTGTTGACGGCCGCCACGGCGGGCCTTGCCGCCGCACCCGCAATGGCCCAGGTTTCGGATGGCAAGGTCAAGATCGGCATCCTGAACGACCAGTCGGGCGTCTATGCCGATTTCGGCGGCAAGAACTCGGTCGAGGCCGCGAAGATGGCGGTCGAGGATTTCGGCGGCAAGGTGCTGGACACGCCTGTCGAGATCGTAAGCGCCGACCACCAGAACAAGGCCGACATCGCCTCGAACATCGCGCGGCAGTGGTATGACACCGAACAGGTGGACAGTATCATGGAGCTGACCACCTCATCCGTGGGCCTGGCGGTGCAGGCGCTTTCGCAGGAAAAGAAGAAGATCACCATCAATACCGGCGCCGCGACCACGGACCTGACCGGCAAGGCTTGCACGCCCTATGGCTTCCACTGGGCCTATGACACCCATATGCTGGCCGTGGGCACCGGCGGCGCGCTGGTCAAGGAGGGCGGCGATAGCTGGTTCTTCCTGACCGCCGACTATGCCTTCGGCTATTCGCTGGAAGAGCAGACCAGCAATGTGGTCAAGGAACATGGCGGCACGGTGGTGGGCTCGGTCCGCCACCCGCTGGCGACGACCGATTTCTCGTCCTTCCTGTTGCAGGCGCAGGCATCGGGCGCCAAGGTCATCGGCCTGGCCAATGCGGGGCTGGATACCCAGAACACGATCAAGCAGGCGGCCGAATTCGGCATCACCCAGGGCGGGCAGAAGCTGGCCGCGCTGCTTTTCTCGATCGCCGAGGTGCATGGCCTGGGCGCCGAGGCCGCGCAGGGGCTGACGCTGACCGAAAGCTTCTACTGGAAGCGCAACGAGGAATCCGCCGCCTTCGGTAAACGCTTCATGGAACGGACCGGCGCGATGCCGAACATGGTCCATGCCGGCACCTATTCGGCTGTGACGCAATATCTGAAGGCGATCCAGGCGGCGGGCACCGACGACGCCGATGCGGTCACCGCCAAGCTGCATGAAATGCCGGTGGACGATGTCTTCGCGCAAGGCGGCAAGGTGGGCGCCAATGGCCGCTTGATCAAGGATGCCTATCTGATGGAGGTGAAGGCCCCCGCCGACATCACCGAGGATTGGGACTATTACAAGGTGCTTGCCACCATTCCGGGCGATCAGGCATTCTTGGACCCAGCCAAAAGCGGCTGCCCGCTGGTTCAGTGATGGTTGCGGCGACGGCGAATGAGCCCGAGGCTCGGGTTGTTCTTTCGGCTCGGGGTCTTGGGCGTGACTTCGCGGGTTTCACGGCGGTGGATGCCGTGGATCTGGACGTGCATCACGCCCGGATCCACGCGCTGATCGGACCGAACGGCGCTGGCAAGACCACCGTGTTCAACCTGCTGACCAAGTTCCTGCAACCCAGCCGCGGCCAGATCACGCTGCTGGGCCAGGACATCACCCGCACGCCGCCCGACAGGGTGGCGCGCATGGGGCTGGTGCGCAGCTTCCAGATCTCGGCCGTCTTCCCGCATCTGAGCGTGCGGGAAAACGTCAAGGTCGCGCTGCAACGCCCGGCCGGCCTCGCCACCCAGTTCTGGTTGCCGCTGTCCTCGCTGGACCGGCTGGACGCCCGCGCCGACGAGTTGATCGAGCGGCTGGGCCTGGCGCAATATCGCGACCACCGCGCCGCAGACCTGTCCTATGGCAGAAAGCGCGTCTTGGAGATCGCGACCACGCTGGCCCTGGATCCACAGGTTCTGCTGCTGGACGAACCGATGGCCGGCATGGGGCAGGAGGACGTGCGCATGGTCGCCGAGATCATCCGCGACGTGGCGAAGGAACGCGCCGTGCTGATGGTCGAGCATAACCTGAACGTCGTGGCCGATATCTGCCATCACGTCACCGTGCTGCAACGCGGAAAGATCATCGCGACGGGCGATTACGCCACAGTCTCGGCCGATCCGCGCGTGCGCACCGCCTATATGGGGAACGAGGAATGACCGCCCGACTGCTGGAAGTCGCCGGGCTTCATGCCTGGTATGGAGAAAGCCATGTCCTGCATGGCGTGGACCTGCATGTCGATCAGGGCGAGATGATCTGCATCCTGGGCCGCAACGGCATGGGCAAGACCACGACGCTGCGCACGATCATGGGTATCCTGCGCAAGCGCCAGGGCAGGATCGTCTTTGCCGGCCAGGACCTGATGGCGCTGCCCTTGCACAAGACGGCGCGCACCGGCCTGGGCTTCATCCCCGAAGAGCGCGGCATCTTCGCCAGCCTCTCGGTCCAGGAAAACCTGATGCTGCCGCCCAAGGTGGCCGAGGGCGGCATGCCGGTCGAGGAAATCTACGAGCTGTTCCCGAACCTGCTGGAGCGTCGCGACAGTCCGGGCACCAAGCTGTCGGGGGGCGAGCAGCAGATGCTGGCGCTGGCCCGCATCCTGCGCACCGGCGCGCGCTGCCTTTTGCTGGACGAGCCGACCGAGGGCCTGGCCCCGGTCATCATCAACGCCATCGGCGACGTTCTGCGCAAGCTGAAGCAGCGCGGCATGACCGTGGTGCTGGTCGAGCAGAACTTCCGCTTCGCCGCCAAGGTGGCCGACCGATTCTATCTGATGGACCACGGCCGCATGACGGCGGAATTCCCCGTGGCCGACCTGGCCGGTCAGATGGACCTGCTGCATCGCGAACTGGGGGTGTGACATGACCACGATCTTCGGCGTGCCGCTTCAGGCGCTGATGGGGCAATTGCTGGTCGGGCTGATCAACGGCAGCTTCTATGCGCTGCTGAGCCTGGGCCTGGCGATCATCTTCGGCCTGCTTCGCGTCATCAACTTCGCCCATGGCGCGCAATACATGCTGGGCGCCTTCACGGCACTTCTGCTGCTGACATGGGGTGGCGTGAACTATTGGTTCGCGCTGATCCTGGCGCCGCTGATAGTGGGGCTGTTCGCGGCCCTGATCGAAAGGACCATGCTGTCGCGGCTTTACAAGCTGGACCACCTTTACGGGCTCTTGTTCACCTTTGGCCTGGCCCTGACGATCGAGGGGACTTTTCGCTATTTCTTCGGCGCCTCGGGCAAGCCCTATGCCCCGCCCTCGCAACTGACCGGGGCGGTGAACCTGGGCTTCATGTTCCTGCCGATCTATCGCGGCTGGGTGGTCGTCGCCTCGCTTGCGGTCTGTATCGCGGTCTGGCTTTTGATCGAGAAGACCAGGCTGGGCGCCTATCTGCGCGCGGCGACGGAAAACCCCACGCTGGTCCAGGCGTTCGGCGTCAACGTGCCCTTGCTGCTGACGCTGACCTATGCGCTTGGCGCCGGGCTTGCGGGCTTCGCCGGGGTCTTGGCCGCGCCGGTCTATCAGGTCAGCCCGCTGATGGGGACGAACCTGATCATCATCGTCTTCGCGGTCGTGGTCGTCGGCGGCATGGGCTCGATCCTGGGGGCCATCGTCACCGGCTATCTGCTGGGCGTGGTCGAGGGGCTGACCAAGGTTTTCTACCCCGAGGCGTCCAATATCGTGATCTTCGTCATCATGGCGATCGTGCTGATCCTGCGGCCTGCGGGCCTTTTCGGAAAGGAGGCCTGACATGGCCCCCAAGACCAAGACGGGTGAAACCGGCCCCATCCCGGCCAAGACCGTCGCCGCCCATCCGCAGGCCGGCCGCATCCGCCTGGTGTTGCTGGCGGCGGCATTGCTGGGGCTGCTGATCGTGCCGCACCTGCTTTATCCGATCTTTCTGATGAAGCTGCTGGCCTTCGCGCTTTTCGCCTCGGCCTTCAACCTGCTGCTGGGCTATACGGGGCTGCTGTCCTTCGGCCATGCCGCCTTCTTCGGAGGCGCGGCCTATTTCACCGCCCATGCCGTCAAGGAATGGGGCTGGCCGCCCGAGGCAGGCATCCTATTGGGCGTCGCCGGCGCCGCGGTCCTGGGCCTGATCATGGGCGCCATCGCCATCCGCCGCCAGGGCATCTATTTCGCCATGATCACCCTGGCGCTGTCGCAGATGTTCTTCTTCTTCTGCCTGCAAGCCCGCTTCACCCATGGCGAGGACGGCATCCAGTCCGTGCCGCGCGGGCGGCTGTTCGGAATGATCGACCTTAGGGACACGATGACGATGTATTACTTCGTCCTGGCCGTGTTCATCATCGGGCTTTTGATCATCTGGCGCTTCGTGAACTCGCCCTTCGGCATGATCCTGAAATCCATCCGCGAGAACGAACAGCGCGCCATCTCGCTGGGCTATTCGGTGGCGCGCTACAAGCTGGGTGCCTTCGTGATGTCGGCGGCGCTGGCGGGCTTGGCCGGGGGCCTCAAGGCGCTGATCTTTCAGTTCGCGACGCTGACGGACGTGGCCTGGCAGATGTCGGGCGAGGTGATCCTGATGACGCTTCTGGGCGGCATCGGCACGCTTTTCGGCCCCATCGTCGGCGCCGGGCTGGTGGTCAGCTTGCAAAACTACCTCGCCACCTCGGACTTCCCGGTCACCATCATTACCGGCGTCGTCTTCATGATCTGTGTCCTGCTGTTCCGCCGCGGCCTCGTCGGAGAGGCACTCGCATCCAAAACCGCGAAAAAGCTCGGCTTCAAACCAGAAAACTGAAGGCCAAAGACCCACCCGGCAAAAAAGAACATACCCAAAACAAACGCAAAGGGCGCGGCACCGGGAAAAACGGCGCCGCGCCTTGTTGTCCAGCCTGGCCGTTCAGCCTGGCCGCTTAGTCCTGGCCAAGAACAAGATCCGGTGTCGCGCTGGCCTGGATCACCTGGCGGCCGTTTGGCAGATCGTTCTGCTCCAGCTTGAAGTCGATCTGTTCGGGCGTCAGATTATAACCTATCCAGCGTTCCCGCAGCCGGCGCTTCAACTCCGGCTCGGGCACTTCGATCATCACGGTGACATCGAAAAGATCGCGCAGACCGTTCCAGGGCGCCTGATCCAGCAGCAGGTAATTGCCCTCGGCCAGGATCAGCCGCATATCGGGCGCGATGATCCGCGCGCTGCCGCGCGAGATTTCCAGGTCACGGTCAAAGACCGGGACGACCACGGCCCCCTCGTCGGGATCGCGCAGCCGCTTCAGGGCGCTGCGCAGCCCGCCCACGTCGAACGTGTCGGGCGCGCCCTTCCAGGGGCGGCGGCCCATGGCCTCAAGCAGCCGGTCGTCAAAGTGAAACCCGTCCATCGGCAGGATCGCCACGCTTTCGGCGGGCAGCGATGCCGCCAGCCGCTCGACCAGGGTGGATTTGCCCGCGCCGGGCGCGCCTGCGATGGCCATGACCTGCCGGCCGGGACGCGCAAGCAATTCGCGCGCCACCGTCGTCAAGGCGCCAAGATCGACCCGCCGCGCCATCAGATCAGCCTGTATTGCGCGGCCTTGTTGCGCAGGAACGGCAGGCCCTTGTCCATGACTTCCTGGAAGCTTTGGGCCACGGGGCGCCAGACGGCCAGGCCATAGCCGACTTCGGGGGGCATGTTGATGAAGCTCTCCATCGCCAGCCCGCCCTTGAAGCCGATGGCGGCCAGCGCGCCGTAAACCTCGTCCCAGGCCACGGTGCCCTCGCCCGGCGTGCCCCGGTCGGATTCCGACAGGTGGATATAGCGCAAATGCTCGCGCGCATCCAGGATACCGTTCGCCTGGCCCTTTTCCTCGATATTCATGTGATAGGTGTCCAGATGGACGAAGATATTGTCCGCGCCGACCCGTTCGATCATGTCCACCGCCTGGCGGGCGGTGTTGATCAGGTGGTTCTCATAGCGGTTCACCGCCTCGATGCCGAAGGCCAGGCCGACCTTCTTGGCGTGCTTGGCGGCCGCGTCCAGCGCGCGGGCGATGTTTTCATATTCGCCCTCGGTCGGGGGCAGGCCGGTGCGCTGGCCGATACCGCCGAAGGTCACGCCCGACAGCGCCTCGCAGCCCATGGCGGCGGCCACGTCCAGCGCCTGGACCAGATGCGCCACCGCGCCCTCGGGGTTGATGCTGGCCCAGTCCTTTTCCGGCAGGCCCAGCGAGGCGACGGCCCGCATCCCGTGCTTTTCCAGCAGCGCGCGGGTATGGGCCGCATCCACGGCCGGCGCGTTCAGCAGCGCGATCTCGATGAAATCCATCTTGTAAGCGGCGGCGGCGGGGATGGTCCGCTCCGCGCCCGCGCGGTCCCAGTTCATCGTCCACATGCTGGTATGGACGCCAAATCCTTGCATGGTCTTCAGTCCTTTCTAAGAAAAAGCGCCGCGATCTGGTCGGATCGCAGGATCATCACCGCGACCAGGAACAGGCCCCAGACGGCGGTGACGAGATGCTGGCTGGCCCCCACCAGGTTCAACCCCGAGGACAGCAGTTGCAAAAGCAGGATCGAGATGATGACCGGCGCCACCTTGCCATGCCCGCCGAAGGGGTCGATCCCGCCCAGAAAGATCGCCAGCACGGTGATCAGCAGCATCGCCTCGCCATGGCCGACACGGACCGAGTTGAAGCGCGCCGCCATCAGGATGCCGGCGATGGCGCAGATCAGCCCCGACAGCGCATAGATCGCGACCAGGGTGCGTTTCGTGCGCAGCCCGGAATATTCCGAGGCGCGGATGTTCGAGCCGACCATATAGACCGCGAAGCCGTGCCGGCTGCGGCCCAGAAGGATGGTCCAGGCCACCGCCACCAGCGCGAACAGGATCAGCGGCACCGGGATGCCCAGAAGGCTGCCATGGCCCAGCACCGCCAGCGCGGGCGGAAAGCCCGAGATGTCGCCGCCCTTGGTCAGGAACTCGCCCAGGCCCCGCAGAAAGATCATCATCGCCAGCGACACCAGGATCGGATGCGCGCCGATATAGGCGATGACGGCGCCCATCACCGCGCCGGCGATGGCGCCGACGATCATGGCCGCGACCGCGCCCAGCAGGATGGCACCGATCCCGGCCTCGGGTCCGCCGAATTGCAGGATGACCCAGGCCAGCGTCAGCCCCGAGATATTGGCGGTATAGATGATCGCCAGGTTGAACCCGCCCGAGATCATCGGCGCCAGCATCGCCAGCGTCAGCAGCCCCAGCATCGGCGCCTGATAGCCCATCGAGGAAAAGCTGGCCAGCGTCAGGAACTTGGGCGAGGCGATGCTGAATCCGACGATCATGATCACCATCAGCACCAGCAGGCCAAAGCTTTCGCGGCCCAGCGTCTTGCGGGCCTTGTCGATTATCGCGGCCATCACATGTTCTCCTTGCTGACCCGGACGCGGCGGCGAAGCGAGACGTTCGAGGTCGAGATGGCGACCAGGATCGCGGCGCCGATGATCATCTGGAAGGCGAAGGGCGAGATGCCCAGCAGGTTCAGGCCGTTCTGCGTCACCGCGACGAACAGCACGCCCAGCACGCATCCGGTGATGGTGCCCCTGCCCCCGCCCAGGCGGGCGCCGCCCAGGACCACGGCGGCCAGCACCTCAAGCTCGCGGCCGTAAAGGGCGTTGGGGACCACTTCCTGCACGATATTGGCCTGCATCAGCCCGGCCATGCCGGCCATCAGCCCGCACCAGCCGAAGGCCAGGCATTGCATCACGGCCAGGTTGACCCCGGCGCGGCGCGCACCCTCGGGGTTGTCGCCGAAGGCGTAAAGCTGGCGGCCCAGATTCGAGCGGCGGATCAGCAACCAGGTCGCGCCGACGCAGACCACCATCACCGCAACCGGCAGGGTCAGTTCCGACCAGGTGCCATCGGCGGCCTGATGCTCGAACAGCACGACGCGCGTGGTCCACCAATCGGGCAGGTCGTAGATGCTGCGGCCGGAACTGAAATACATCAGCAGCCCGAAGAAGGCATTGAAGGTGGCAATGGTCACCACGATCGAGATAATGCGAAAGCCGTGGATCAGCGCCGCGTTCAGCAGCCCCAGCCCGACGCCAAAGGCCCCGCACAGCAGGAAACCCAGCACCCAGTTGCCGCCGCCGATGCCGATCAGGCACTTGGCCGCCACATATTGCACGACCGAGGACGCCACCGCGAACGAGATGTCGATCCCCCCGGCGATCAGCACCACCAAAAGACCCACGGCCCAGATCAGGTTGACCGAGTTGTTGTTCAGAAGCGAGGTCAGGTTGCCCATGGTCAGGAAACTGCCCGTCGCCAGCGACAGTCCGATGCAGATCAGCACCAGCACGATGCCCAGACGCAGCTCGACCTGGCGGTTTTGCAGGAATTCACGCATAGATCGCCGCCTCCAGTTCATGGACCGAGATCCGCCTTGGGTCGTATTCTCCGGCGATGCGGCCCTGCGCCATGTGCAGCACCCGGTCCGAGTTATACATCACCTCGGTCGCCTCGTCCGAGATCAGCAGGATCGCCAGCCCCTGCTCGGCCAGGTCGCGCACGATGCGAAAGATGCCCGCCCGCGCGCCCACGTCGACGCCCACCGTCGGGCTGTCCAGGATCAGCAGGCGCGGCTGGGTCGCCAGCCATTTCGCCAGCACCACCTTTTGCTGGTTGCCGCCCGACAGGGTGGAAACGGCGTTCTCTGGCTGGCCTATCTTGATGCCCAGTTGCTTGACCCAGCCCATGATCAGGTCGCGCTTCTTTTTCGAGGAAATCAGCCCGGCCCCGTCCAGCAGCTTGTCCAGCACCGCGATGGCGGCATTGTCGGCGATGGACTGCTTTTGCAGCAGACCCAGTTGCAGACGATCTTCCGAGACATAGGCCATACCCTTGCCGATGGCCTCACGGATCGAGGCGGGCCGGTAATCCTGCCCGTCAAGCTGCATCTGTCCGCCGAAGGGTTGCAGCATCCCCATCATCGCCAGCGCGGTTTCCGTCCGGCCGGCCCCGATCAGGCCGATCAGCCCCACCACCTCGCCCGCGCGGATGGTCAGGTCCACCCCCGCGATCTTGCCTGGCACGGACAGGTTTCTGGCCTGGAAGATCACCGGGGCGTCGCCCAGGTCGCGGGCCACGACTTCCTCTTGCAACAGGTGGCCGGTCATCAACTCGCCCAGGCGGGCCTGGGTCATGCCCTCGGTCGGATAGACGCCGATCAGGTGGCCGTCGCGCACCACGGTCACGCGGGCGGCGATCTCCAGCACCTCGGCCAGCCGGTGGCTGACAAAGACGATGGCCACCCCGTCCGAGGACAGCTTGCGCACGATGTCCAAGAGCTTGTCGGTTTCCGATTGCGTCAGCGAGGCCGTAGGCTCGTCCATGAAGATCAGCCTGGCGTCGTTCATCAGCGCGCGGGCGATGGCCACGACCTGGCGCTGCGCGATGGGCAGCGTTTCCAGCGGCACGTCCAGGTTCAGCGTCACGCCCAGCCGGGCCAGGGCGGCGGCGGCGCGCGTCTTCATGCCCGTGTAGTCCACGCCGCGCAGGCGCAGCCCGACCATCTCGTCGAAGGCGATGTTCTCGGCCACGCTCATGTTCGGGAACAGCGCGAGATCCTGCCAGATCACCGAAACCCCCTTCTCGCGCGCAAGCGAGGGGGTGATGGCGTCGATCCTTTCGCCGAAAAGCTCGATCATCTCGGCGGATTCGGGGCGGTAAACCCCGGTGACGATCTTGATGAGGGTCGATTTCCCGCAGCCGTTCTCGCCGGCAAGGCAATGCACCTCGCCGGTTCTGACCTCGAAATCGACATTATCCAGCGCCTTGATGCCGCCAAACGCCTTGGTGACACCCTTCAGGCGCAAGGCGTGGCCCGCGGCCGCGTTCTCTTGCATGGCAATGTCCTGGGATAAGGGCCGCGGGCAAGGCGCGCCCGCGGCGGGATGGGCGGATCAAAGGCCCTTGTCGGCCAGTGCGTCCACGCTGTCCTTGCTGAGTTCGACCAGATTGTCGGTGACGATCAGATGCCCCTCGGGATGGATCACGCCAAGGCCGGGAATATCCATGCCGTCCTTGATCTCCTGCCCCTCGGCGACCATCTTGCCCAGCGTGACGAAGACCTCGCCCGCCTGCATCGGATCCCACATGAAGCCGCCCGAGATCACGCCCTGATGCAGCATCTTGCGGCCCTGACCGGGCGAGAACGGCCCCAGGACGAAGATTTCGCCGGTCTTGCGGCGCTCCTCGATGGCGCGGCCGACGCCGATCGGACCCTGGCTGCCAAAGGCCAGAAAGCCTTTCAGGTCCGGGTTCGCGGCCATCAGGTCCAGCGCGGTCGAGCGGCTGTCGTCCACGTTCTCGGCCACGCCATAGCGTTCGCCCACCAGTTCGATCTCGGGGTGGTTTTCCTTCATCCAGGCGATGGCGGCATCGGCCCATGCGTTATGCAGCGGCACGGTCAGCGAACCGACGAAAACCGCGTATTTTCCCGGCCCGCCGATCTTTTCGGCCAGCAGCTTGGCATGCGCCTCGCCGAAGCCCTTGGCCGAGGCCAGTTCGAAATTGTAGTCGACGTTCTTCAGGCCCGGCCCCTCATGCGAGATGACCTTGATGCCGGCGTCGCGGGCCTTTTTCAGCACCGGCTCCAGCGCGGCCTCGTCATTGGGGACCACGCCGATCACGTCGACGCCCTTGGCGATCAGATCCTCGATGGCCTGGACCTGCAAGGCGGGGTCGGCCGAAACCGGGCCGATCATCACGGCATTCACACCCTCGGCGGCGGCCTGGGTCTTGATGCCTTCGTCCATGGCGTTGAACCACGGAATGCCGCCGATCTTGACGACCACGCCGATATCGGTGGCGAGCGCCGCGCCCGATGACAGGCCCAGCGACAAGGCCGCCACGCTGGCGAATGCCAGAAATTTGTTCATTTTCCCCTCCCAACCCGTGCCGGGTCTGTCCCGCCCTGTTCAGGGCGCTCTTAAACGGTCGGCTGCGCAAAACAGATCAGGAAAACACCCCCAAGCCGAACCGAAGTCGGCCATATTTTCCGTCCGTCTTTTCCCTTTGCACAATCGATTTTGCATACTAGCTTGATTCCATCTCGCGCTGTCAAGCAAGGAATGCTCGCCGGAGATTTTCGTGAAGCCCATCCAGAAGCAAACCATTTACGATGTCGCCCAGAAGACAGGCAAGTCCGCATCGACGGTCAGCGCGGCGCTGAACGGCACCTGGAAGGCGCGCCGCATCAGGCCCGAGACCGCCGACGAAATCATGCGGGCCGCGCGCAGCCTGGGCTATTCGGTCAATCTTCAGGCGCGGGGATTGCGGACGGCGCAATCCGGGCTGACGGGATTGCTGCTGCCCGAACATAACAACCGCTTCTTCTCGGACCTGAGCCAAAGCTTCATGCTTGAGGCGCGCCGGCGCGGGAAATGCCCGATCACCATCGCCACCCAGCGCGATCCCGCCGAGGAAGAGCGCACCGTCCAGGACCTGATGGCCTATTCCGTCGATGCGCTTTTCATCGCCGGGGCCGCCGATCCGCTGCGCATCCGCGACCTCTGCCATCAGGCGCAATTGCCGCATGTCTTCATCGACCAGCCCTGCCCCGGCTCGCCCTCGGTGATCACGGATAACGAGCAGGGGGCGCGGTGGCTGACGCAGGCGATCATCGACACGATGCGGCCCTGTGGCACGGGCGCGCGGGATCGGATCTATCTGATCGGCGGGGATGCGCGGCTGCACGCGACCTCGCGCCGGATCGCCGGCTTTCGCGCCGTCGTCAAGGAGCGTTTCGGCACCTGCGCGCCCGATCAGGTCATGGCTTGCGGCTATGACCCCCAGGCCGCGCTGGCCCGGCTCATCGCGCTGCACGACCGGCTGGGCGGCCTGCCCGCCGCGATCTTCGCCAATTCGATCAATGCTTTCGACGGGATCATGCGCTACCTGCTGCGCTTTGCGGACAAGGAATTGCAAGGCATCTCGGTCGGCTGCTTCGATTACGAGCCTTACGGCGAATTGCTGCGCCTGCCGGTTCACATGATCCGGCAGCGCCATCGGCAACTGGTGTTCCGCGCCTATGAATTGCTGGAACAGGGCGCACAAGGCCCCGCGCTTGTCACCGTCACGCCCGAGCTTTACAGGGCCGGAACCGCCCGCGCGGCCCAGGCCCCGAAATAGCGCCCCACGGCGCCGGAGCATCAGCGGGCGGAGACGTGCCGGGCCAGGATCTCGACCATACGGGCGCGGGCGGCATCAGGCAGATCGGGGGGCAGATCGGCCTCGGTCGCCGGGCTGTCCCCGACCTGGATCAGCATCACCATGCCCATGGTGTAATGCGGCGAGCATTTGATCCCCCAGATGCCGGGCGCGTCCAGCGTCACCTCGATTTCCTCGTTGATCTTGCCGATGAATTTCTTGCCGCCCTCGGGGATCATGCCGGCGATGGTGGCGGCGTTGTGGCCGGGATCGGTGGCCAGAAACTTGACCGTATCGCCGGGCTGGATCACCAGATAATCCGGCTGAAACGGCATCGGGCCGGTGTCGTCGCGGTTCAGCATCCTGACCTCATGGGTCTCGGCCAGGGCGGAAAGCGGCAGAAGGCAGGCCAGCAGGACGGCGCGGGTCAGCATGGGATTTCCTTTCAACTGATCTTGTGGAAGGCGAAAAGCGGGTGGCCCTGGCGCGGATGGGGGACGATCTCGGCCTCGACGGCGAAGATTTCGCGGATAAGGGCCGGGGTCAGGACCTGCGCGGGCGGCCCAAGCGCCGCGACGCGGCCGGCCTGCATCACCAGGAGGCGGTCGCAGCGCAGCGCGTGATGCAGGTCGTGCAGCGCGATCACGCTGGTAAGCGGCAGCCCCGCGACCAGATCCAGGATGGCGATCTGGTGGTGGATATCCAGATGGTTCGTCGGTTCGTCCAGCAGCAGGATGCGCGGGGATTGCGCATGGGCGCGGGCGATATGGACGCGCTGGCGCTCTCCGCCCGACAGGGTGGACCAGTCTCGACCAGCCATATGCGCCAGACCCACCACATCCAGCGCCCGCGCGACGGCCTCGTCATCCGCCGGACCCCAGGCGCGCAGGGGGCCAAGCCAGGGGGTGCGGCCCAGTTCCACGGCTTCGCGCACGGTGATGCGGTCGCCTGTCTCGGCCTGCTGGGCCACCAGCGCCAGGCGCTGCGCGATCTGGCGGCGGCGCAGGTGGTGCATCGGGCGGCCCTCCAGCCGGATCTCGCCGCGGCAGGGCCGGATCAGCCCGGCCATCAGCCCCAGAAGCGTGGACTTGCCCGAGCCGTTCGGGCCGATCAGGCCCAGCGTCTCGCCCGGATGCAGGGCCAGGCTGACATCGGCCAGGATGTCGCGACCCGCGACGGTGCGGCCGGCGCCGATGACCTCAAGCACCGCGCTCATCGCGCGCGGCCCCGGATCATGACCACGGCGAAGGCGGGGGCGCCGACCAGCGCGGTGATGACGCCGATGGGCAGCACCTGGCCGGGGATCGCGATGCGCGAAACCACGTCCGAGACGACCAGGAACACCGCCCCTGCCAGCGCCGTCGCCGGCACCAGCCGCGCGTGCCGGCTACCGACCAGAAAGCGCATCGCATGCGGCACGACCAGCCCGACGAAGCCGATGGCTCCCGCGATCGAGACCATCGCCGCGGTCACCAGCGCCGCCGTGCCGATCAGCACCGCCTGGGTGCGCCTCAGCTCGATCCCCAGCGCGGCGGCGGCATCGGCGCCGAAGGTGAAGGCGTCCAGCGCCCGCGCATGCCAGAACGTGACCCCCAGCGCCAGCGCCGCCATGGGCAGCGCCAGCCAGGTGTCGGGCCAGCGCACGCCCGACAGATTCCCCAGCAGCCAGAACATGATGCCCCGCGCCTGCTCGGCGCTGGCCGATCCCGCGATGATCAGCGCCGTCAGGGCGTTGAACATCTGCGATCCGGCGATGCCCGCCAGGATGATGACGCCGGCGCCGCGCAACCCGGTGCCGCCGCCCGCCATCCGCGCCAGCGCCGCGACCAGCCCGAAGGCGGTCAGCGCGCCCGCGAAGGCCCCCGCCGACATGCCGACCAGCCCCGCGCCCATGCCCGCCACCGCGATCAGCACCGCCCCGGTCGAGGCCCCGGCCGAGATGCCCAGCAGGTAAGGCTCGGCCAGAGGGTTGCGCAAAAGCGCCTGAAGGATCAGCCCCGACAGCGCCAGGCTGGCGCCGCCGCAGGCCGCGACCACCGCGCGCGAGGCGCGGTAATGCCAGATCACGCTGGCCTCGATCGGGTCAAGCGGCCGGCCCGACAGCCCCAGCTTGACCGCCAGCACATCGAGCACGGTCGAAAGCGGTATCCGCGTCTCGCCCACCGCCATCCCGAACAGCAGCGCCGCGACCAGCACCAGCAGGGCCAGAAAGGGCCGGCCAAGCCTGAAGGTCGCGGCGTGCAACGTCATTTCAGGTCGTATCCCGCCAGCGCATCCGCCAGCGATTCCAGCCCGTAGATCGACCTGACCGAGGGGTCCATCGCATTCGCCGGCATCAGCACGATGCGGTCGTTTTTCACCGCGTCCAATTCCTTGGTCACCGGGTCGGTGATCAGGAATTCGCGCTTGACCGCGATATCGTCGGCGGGAAAGCGGCGGCGGTTCAACTCGGCCGCGACGATGAAGGTCGGGTTCGCCTGGGCGATGGTCTCCCATCCCACGGTCGGCCATTCCTCTTGCGAGGTGACGACGTTACGCACGCCCAGCTTGGACAGCATCCAGCCCGGCGCCGCGTTCACGCCCGCCACATAGGGGTCGATCTCGATATCGGCCGAGGAATACCAGAACACGCCCGAGACATCCTTGGGCAGCTTCAGCGCGCGGGCCTTTTCGACGGCGGCATCCTCGCGTGCCTTCAGATCCGCGATCACCTCGGCGCCGCGATCCTGAACGTCGAAGATCGACGCCAGCTCCTCGATCCCCTGATACAGGGTCGCCGTGTCGAACATCACGGTGCGCGTGCCGTCCATGCTTTGCGTATTGTCCTTGCCCACGCATTCGGTCGGCATGATCCAGGTCGGGATCTTGGCGTCGTCGAACATCTGGCGGGTGCCGACCGCGCCTTGCGGACCGATCATCCATTCATAAGCGGTGACGACCAGCGCGGGCTTCTTGGCCAGCACGCTTTCAAAGCTGGGGGCGTTGTCGGCCAGACGCTCGACCTTGGCATCGATTTCGGCGAATTCGGGCAGGACCGGATTGATCCACAGCGCCGTGCCCGCCACCTTGTCGGCCAGGCCCAGCATATACAGGATCTCGGTCGTGCTTTGCCCGACGCTGACGACGCTTTCGGGCGCGTGCTCCAGCGTGATCTCATGGCCGCAGCTTGTCAGCGTCAGCGGGTATTCGGTGGCAAGCGCCATGGGCGCAAGCGCGCAGGTGGCGATCAGCGCCGCAGTCAGCCTTAACATAATGTGTCCTTCCGCTACATCATGTCGGGCCGGGCAGGCGGACAGCGGCGGGCAAGGCTCGCGCTTGAAGGATTGTCCGCCCAAGCCGACCCGCTTGGGTTTGGTCGATATGTCGGCAGGTCTCCTGACTGGCGGGTCGCGGGCGGGATGCGCCTTCCCATGGCCGGGGCCACAGTGGCGATTGCATTCCTCCTCGCCGCCTACAGTTGCGGGGGCAGTTCCGGTTCGGCACGCGCAAGGCGTCCCAACGGATTCCCTTTCAATTCCTTTCGGAAACCGACATTCGAGCAGTAGCCGAGCGGGGCACATGGAGCAAGGGATTTCGCCGGAGCCCGGAATGAACGCGCCCGCCCATTCAAGCGAAAAGTTGCATTTCCGCAATAAACCTGAAGAATCCCGGCCGCTGAAAAGACTGCGGGCATACGGTGGCGGCCATATTGGTTAATATTTTCGCACGGCAGCATCGCTCTTCCAGCCAGCTACCCCTTTTGGACATTCATTTGGGGATCAAGACATGACTGCTTTGCCAAACCAGACCTTGCTGCAAGGCGCGCTGACGGGCTTCGCGCTGATGGCCACCTCGGGTGGGGCCTTGGCCCAGGTCGCGGAAAGCCCGCCTGGCGCCGTGGTGCTGGATACCGTGACCATACAATCCTCGACGGAGCCGGCGGCGGAAACCGAATATGTCGCCCCGACCTCGATCAATCGCAGCAATGCCGCGCCGATCGACACGCCCCAAACCATCGCCGCCGTCACCGCCGCGCAGATCGCCGAGCAAGACATCCGCTCGGACCTGGATCTTCTAAGCGGGTTGCCCGGCGTCGACGCCACCCTGCGCGAAGGCTTCCTGACCGTGCGCGGCTATTGGGCCGACAGGTCGATCAACGGCATTCCGGTCGGGAATTTCGTCGGCCGCAACGGCGCCGATCTCAGCCCCTTCGAGCAGGTCGAGGTGCTGAAAGGACCGGCGGCGCTTTTCACCGGCAATGGCGGCTTCGGCGGGGTGGTCAATTACAGCTTCAAGCGGCCGCTGGACCGCGAGCATCTGCACGTCACGACCGGCCTCAGCGATCCCGGCGCGGGGCGGCTGACGGTGGATTACAACGCCGCGCCCATGCTGGACGGCAGGCTGCGGGCGAGGGTCGTCGGCTCGTATGACCACCACAAGTCGAACCGCTATCCCGAGGAATACCGCCGCAGTTCGCTGTTCGGGACGCTGGAATACGACCTGACGGACCGGACCATGCTGCGGATGGGTGCCTGGCGGCAGCGCAATAACGAGGTGCGCGATTTCCGCGAGGGGCTGCCCACCTATTCCGATGGCGGCCTGATCGACTTCGATCCCGACACCACCGCCACCCAGGACTGGAGCCTGTTCAGGTTCCGCTCGGACTGGGTGACGGCGGATCTTGAGCATCGGTTCAACGACCGCTGGCACGGCAAGCTAAGCTATATGAACGGCGAAAGCTTCCACCCCTCGCGCCGCAGCGGCCCCTGGACATGCAGCGGTCCCCTGGCGGTCCACGATTATATCAACACCGGCATCGACCGCGACGATCCCGATGGCCGGCAATGCCACACCCTGTCCACCTGGAACGACTGGAACCAATACGAAATCTTCGATGCCACGCTGAACGGCGCGGTGGATGCGTTCGGCCGCAGCCACGATCTGGTCTTCGGCGTGACCCAACAGCGAAGCTGGTTCCGCCGCCAATTCGGCGCCGCAGATGCTTCGGACGAATTCCTGGTCGATATCTTCGACCCGCATCACCACGTGATCGACCGCCCCGATTTCTTCGTCACCCGGCCCTTCGGCAAAAAGGGCGCGGCCACGAACGAATATCAGGCATTCGCCAAGATCGACATCCGCGCGATGGACAAGCTGACCTTCCCGGTCGCCGCCCGCTGGTCCTGGCTGCGCACAAGCGAGGGGGACTGGACGGCCAAGGGCGAATTCACGCCCTCGCTGGCGGCGGTCTATGAGGTCAGCGACGATTTGACCGTCTATGCGCAATATGCGCGGATGTTCTCGGCCAATACCTGGGACCGTGCCTGGCGGCCGGAATGGGCCGAGGGCAGTTCCCACGCGCTTGAGGATGGTGTCCTGCTGCCGAACGTCACCGGCACCCAGCGCGAAATCGGCGTCAAGGCCGCGCTTTTCGGCGGCGGCGCGCTGGCCACGGCCTCGCTGTTCGAGATCAAAGAGGCCAACCGCGCCCGCGAGGATACCGATGCCGGGCATGTCGCCAACGACGGCTCCCGCTTCAGCATCGCCACGGGCGAGACCCGCAGCCGTGGGCTTGAGCTAAGCCTGACCGGCGAAATCCGCCCCGGCTGGAACCTTGCCGCAAACTACTCCTATATCGACGCGAAATATACCCGCGACGATTTCGTGCAGGGAACCGAGATCGGAACGCCGCGCCATTCGGGCAACATCTGGAGCAGCTACAAGTTCCAGTCCGGGCGCCTCGACGGGCTAAGCCTGGGCGCGGGCATCCGGTTCAGCGGCCCCTTCAAGGGCTATTCCACCGATCAGCGCGACACCAACCGCGTCAAGGCGCCGGGTTACGGGATCGTCAACGCACGCATGGCCTATCAGATCGGCGCCGGCACGACCGCATCGCTGAATGTCGATAACCTGTTCGACAAGGCTTATTACACCGAGATCGATTATGTCGGCGGCGGCAATTATTACGGCGAGACCCGGCGGGTCAGCTTCAACCTGCAATCACGGTTCTAAGGCCCCCTCGTGGCAAGGGCGGCATCGCTGCCGCCCGACCGCCCCCCCCGAGAGATCGCAAGCCTTGCCCGCAAGAGGCTGAGGCATGGACCCCGGCCGCCCGCGCCGCGCATCTTTCGCCGCTTAGGCCGGCTTGCGATAGGCGATGCAATCCACCTCGACCTTGCAATCCACGACCATCGCGGATTGCACGCAGGCCCGCGCCGGGGGATGGTCGGCGAAACAGCTTTCGAACACGTCGTTGAAGCTCCAGAAATCGCGGGCATCGTCCAGCCAGACGCCGACGCGCATGATGTCCTGGGGGCCGTAGCCCACATCCGTCACGATCTTCGGCATGTTCTCGATGGCGATGCGGGATTGCTTGACGATGCCCTGGCCCACGCCGGCCGTTTGATTGTCATCATCTTTCTCATTCCTCAATCTGGACCAGATGGCCCGGCGGGACTTCGCGATAGCGCCGCCGGGGCGGCACATAGTCAAGCGACCGGATCGGGCTGCGCGGCTCTTGCGCGGGGGGGGGTCATGCCGCGCCGGATCCGGGATCGGCGCCGCCGAAACCAGCCGCCGCGTATAGGGATGCCGCGGATCGTCGAAGATGCGCACCCGCGGGCCTATCTCGGCGATCTCGCCGAAATACATGACCGCGACGCGGTGGCTGATGCGCTGGACCACGGACATGTCGTGGCTGATGAACAGATAGGCCGGCCCGTATTGCGCCTTAAGATCCATCATCAGGTTCGCCACCTGCGCCTTGACCGAAACGTCCAGCGCCGAGACCGCCTCATCCGCGACGATGAAGCGCGGCTGCAAGGCCAAAGTGCGGGCAATCGAGATGCGCTGCCGCTGCCCGCCCGAGAATTCATGCGGATAGCGTTCGGCCATGTCGGCGGCCAGACCCACCTGCTCCAGCAGTTCCGCCACCCGCGCGCGGGCCTGGGGGCGGTTCATCAGCCCATGGGTCAGGTCGGCTCCATCACGGCGGAACCCACGGTGATGCGCGGATTGAGCGAGGCGAAGGGATCCTGAAAGATCATCTGGGCCGAGCGCCGCAGCGCGCGCATCTTGCCCGGCCTGGCGGTGGCGACGTTTTGTCCATCGACCAGGATCTCGCCCGCCGTCGGCGTGTTCAGCCGCATGATCGCGCGCCCGGTGGTGGACTTGCCGCAGCCGGATTCGCCCACCAGGGCCAGCGTCTCGCCGGGATACAGCTCGAAGGACACGTCCTCGACCGCATGGACGCGGCCATTCGGCAGGTCGAACCGGATCGACAGATTCGAGACCCGCACCACCGGCTTGTCGCTGGGCGGCGGCGGCGCGGTCTCGGTCCCCTCGCTGGCAAGCCCGGTCGCCGGATCGACCTGGGGAAAGCGGCGCGGCATCAATGCGCCGCCCATGGTCCCCAGCCGGGGGATCGAGGCCAGAAGCGCCCGCGTATAGGGCTTCGTCGGCCGGGCGAAGATCGCGGCGGTATCCCCGGTTTCCACCATGTCGCCTCGGAACATCACCACGGTGCGGTCCGCGACCTCGGCCACAACGCCCATGTCATGGGTGATGAACAGCACACCCATGTCGCTTTCCGCCCGCAATTCGCGGATCAGGGACAGGATCTCGGCCTGGATGGTCACATCCAGCGCCGTGGTAGGCTCGTCCGCGATCAAAAGCTTGGGCCGGCAGGCCAGCGCCATGGCGATCATCACCCGCTGACGCATCCCGCCCGAGAACTTGTGCGGATATTCGTGCAGGCGGATCTTGGCCGCGGGGATGCGGACGCGCTCCATCAGGCGCGGCGCCTCGGCCTCTTTCCAGGACGTGGAGCAGGGCAGGACCAGCGCCTCGGCCAATTGGTTGCCGATGGTGAAGACCGGGTTCAGCGAGGTCATCGGCTCCTGGAGGATCATGCCGATGCTGCCGCCGCGCACGGAGCGCATCTGGGCTTCGGGCAGGGTCAGCAGGTCGCGCCCTTCCAGCAGGATGCGCCCCGTGGACCGCGACCTGTCGCGCGACAAAAGCCGCATCGCCGAAAGCGCGGTGACGGATTGGTCCGAGCCGGATTCGCCCACCACCGCCACGGTTTCCCCGGCATGGATGCCGAAGGTGATGCCCCGCACCACGTCCTTCCAGCCCTGCGAGGCGCGGAAGGATGTGGTCAGGCCGGGGAATATCATCAGCCAGGGCGCGTTGTTCATGAACTCGCGCCCCGAAGCCAGCATCGTCCCCCAGGTCGGCATATCGGCCGAGACGCCGACGCCCAGGAACGACAGGCTGGCCTCGGCCAGCATCGCCGAGGCGAAGACGAAGGTGGCCTGAACCAGGATCGGCGAAGCGAGGTTCAGCAGCAGGTGCCGCGACAGCACCTTCCAGGTGGGCAGGCCCAGCGTGATCGCGGCCTCGATGTAAGGCATCTCGCGCAGCACCAGGGTCGAGCCGCGCACGATCCGCGCCAGCCGAGGCGCATAGGTGATCCCCAGCGCGATGATGACGGTGGGCAGCGACGGCCCCAGCGCGGCCACCAGCGCGATGGCCAGCAGGATGTCGGGAAAGGACATCATCGCGTCCAGAAGCCGCGAGATCGGCCCGTCCAGGCGCACAAAGAACCCGGCCGCGATGCCCAGGATCACCCCCAGCACGGTGGACAGCGCCACCACCCCCAGGCTGACCATCAGCGAAACGCGGCCCGCATAGATCGCGCGGGACAGGATGTCGCGCCCGAATTCGTCGATGCCGAACAGATGCGCGCCGGACGGGGCTTGCAGCTTGTTCACGATGGAAAGCTTGTTCGGCGCATAGGGCGCCAGCACCGACGCGAGGATCGCGGCCAGCACCACGGCGATCAGGATCAGCGCCCCCAGCATGGCCGCGCGGTTGCGCAGCAGGGGGCGGACGGAAATCAGCAGGTTGCGGATGGAGGTCATAGGCGCGCCCTTGGATCGACGGCGATGTAAAGCATGTCCACCACGAAATTGATCAGCACATAGATCGCGGCCACGACCAGCAGCGTGCCCTGGATCACCGGATAGTCGCGCCGCAGCACGGCCGAGACGGCCAGATTGCCGATACCCGGCAGGCCGAACACGGTTTCCGTGACCACCGCGCCCGCGACCAGCATCGCAACCGAAAGGCCGATGACGGTGATGATCGGGACCAGCGCGTTCTTCAACGCGTGCTTCAGCACCACGCGCCGCTCGCTCGCGCCCTTGGCGCGGGCGGTGCGCACATAGTCGTCGCCCAGCACGTCCAGCATCGCCGCGCGGATAAAGCGCGTGATCAGCGCCTAGTTCACCACCCCCAGCGCCACCGCCGGCAGGATCAGGTGCCGCAACCGCACCAGAAAGGCGCTGTCCGGCCCGCCATAGCCCGAGGCCGGAAACCAGCCCATGCCCACGGCAAAGACCTGGATCAGGATCAGCCCCAGCCAAAAGCTGGGGATGCTGGCCGCGATCATGGTCAGCGTCACCACCGCCTGATCGAACAACGTGCCGCGCCTGACCGCCGAGACGATGCCCACCGGCAGCGCGATGGCCGAGGCGATCAGGATCGAGAAGAGCGTCAGAAAAAAGGTCGGCTCGGCCCGCGCCAGCAGCGCCTGCCCGACCGACTGGCCCAGAAAGATCGACTGGCCCAGATCCCCGCGCAGCAGGCCCAGCATGAACTGCCCGTATTGCACGATCAGCGGCGCATCCAGCCTCATCTGACGGCGAAGCCGGGCCACGTCCTCAGGCTTGGCATCCGAGCCAAGCATGACGGCGGCGGGATCGCCCGGCGTGACCCGGACGATGACGAAAACCACGGTGGCGGCGATGGCCAGCACGACGATCATGCCCCCTAGCCGTCGCAGCAAGGCGCGAATGGTCCGGTTCATCAGCCATTACTCCTTGGGGGTGACGTTCCAGAAATGCGGCCAATAGGTCGGATCATAGCCCTTGATCCCGCCCGACACGCCGCTCAGCCCGTTGAAATTGCCGACCTTGAACAGGGGCGCATCCTCATAGATCACGGTCTGGATGCCTTCCCAGGCCGCCAGCTTCTCATCGTCCGAGGCGGCGGCCATATAGGCCGCGACGGCCTTGGCCTTGGCCTCCGAGGCATACCAGCCGGGATAGGTATCGGTGATCGTGTTGATCGTGGTCGGATCGCCGGGAAAGTTCGAATGCGTGATGAAGATGCCCCATTGCGCCGGATCGGCGCGGCGGGTGGTCAGGGTCGCCCAATCGACCACATCCAGCGCCACCTTGAAGCCCGCGGCTTCCAGATAAGCCTTGGCGACCTCGCCCATCTTGTAGTGGAATTCGTATTGGCGGCTGGTCAGGATGCGCAGGGGCGTGCCGTCATAGCCAGCGTCGGAAAGCGGCCTCGCCGCCGCCTCGGGATCGCCCTCGCCACAGCGGGTCACGCCCGCCTCGCTATGCCAGAAAAAGCCCTCGGGAAAGATCGCGCCGTCCACCCCGAAGAAGCGGTCATCCGAGAAGGCCGCCAGCAGCATGTCCGAGGGGTTCAGCGCAAGCTGCACCGCATGGCGCAGGTCCTTGCTGGTCAGGAGGCCCTGCTTCATGTTCATGTTCAGCGATGCCCAGCCCTGGTTCTGGAAGATCACCGGCTTCGCGGCGCCGCTGGCCTCGATGCGCTCATACGCGCTGACCGGCAGCGAATCGGCAAAGTCGAACTGGCCCGCGATCAGCCCCTCGACGCGGGTATTGGCGTCGGGCACGGGGATGAAGCGGATTTCGTCGGCGATGGCCTCGCGCTTGCCCGCGTAATTGCTGATCCCGCCCTCGGGCGGGACATAGGCGTCGAAGCGGACAAGCTGCGTATATTGGTCGGGCTTGCGCTCCTTCAGCTTGTAAGGCCCGGTGCCGACGAAGCTGGCCAACTGCTCAGCCACGGTTTCGGAGGGGATGATGATCGCCGCCTGCGAGATGGTGGCGATCAGCGGCGCATAGCGCGATTTCAGCTTGATGGCGACGGCATGATCGCCATCGGCCTTGATGCTGGCGACCACCTCGGCGACCTGCTTGCCCTTCGAATTGACCTGCATCCAGCGCGTGAGCGAGGCGACGACATCGCCGGCATCCAGCGCCGAGCCGTCATGAAAGGTCACGCCTTCGCGCAGCGGGATGCGCCAGGTCAGACCGTCCCCCGAGACATCGGGCATCGCCGAGGCCAGCAGCGGCACGGATTTCCATTGCGCGTCCTAGGTGTAAAGCGTGTCGAAGATGTGCTGATCAATGGTCAGCACGATATCGGTGGGCGTCTGCATCGCGTCCAGGGTCGGCGGCTCGCCGATGGTGGCGACGGTCAGCACGCCCCCCGCCAGCGCCATGCCGGTCGGCAAGGGCAGCGCGGCATGGGCAGAAGTCAGGGCAAGTTTCGGCATGGTATTTCTTTCCTGTTGAGCGCAACCCGTTTTCGGGTCTTGCGGGGATGAAAAGCGTCAAGTCTTTGTATCGAGACCCAGCGGATCGGCGACGCGCGGCCAAAGTTGCAGGCTGGCCTTGCGATAGGGGGTTTCGGCGGGATTGGTGGGATAAGAGGTCGGCGCGGCAACATAGACGATCTCCGAGGTGATCGGCGCGAAACCGGCGTGGAAATGGTTGGTGGACTTGACCAGAAGCCAGTCCTTGGCGGCGAAATCTATGCCCAGATTGGTGAAGATGTCGGGCTGATAGGTCTGCGTCCGGCTGGTGATCAGGATGATGTCGGCGCGGGTGCCCAAAGGCCGGACCACCGCCGCGCGGCCCAGGGTCACGCGGCTGTTGCGAAAGCCCTGCCAGCCCTCGTCCAGGACGCGCATCACGGTCACGCACAGGTCCAAAGGCTCGCCGCCCATGCCGCTGGACTTGCCGCCGATGCGCAGTTGCCGTTCGGCCCCCGCGCCCGCCGCGTGGCAAAAGTCGACCGCGACAGGATCCCAGATCGTCCATGCCCCGCTCCAGCATCCGGCGCAGGATATGGGTCGCGTCCCCCGCCACCCCGCCGCCGGGATTGTCCCAGACATCGGTGATCACCACCGGCCACGCGGGGTCCGCCGCCCGCAGCGCCAGCGCGCGGTCAAGCCCGCTTTCGGTGCCGAGCATCGGCATCGCGGTGTCGCGGCGCATGACATAAAGCTCGTGGCCCAGGCGGCGGGCCAGCGCCTCGCACCTGCCCTGCCGCCATCGGTGACGGTGACGATCCGCGTGCCCATGTCCGGCACATCGCCCGCCATGAAACCGTGGATGACGGAAATCGACAGCACGCCGCCCTGCCCCTCAAGCGCCTTCAGCCGATCCACGAAGCCGCGCATCGGCTCGCGGCTGGTCGGATAGATGGTGATCATCCGGCAGTCGAAGGTGGAAATCACCGGCCGGATCTCGCCGCGCAGGGTGCGCAGGGCCAGGTCCACGACATGCTCGCCGCGCTCTTCGAAGTCGGTATGCGGGAATTCCAGGAAGGCGGCCATCAGGTCCAGGTTCGCCACGCGCTTGGCGGTCAGATGGCTATGCGGATCGAATTCGGCGGCGACCAGCACATCGGGGCCGTCGATGGCGCGCAGCCGGGCCAGCAGATCGCCCTCGGGTCGTCATAGCCCTGTGCCACCATCGCGCCATGCAGGCCCAGCACCACGCCATCGACGGGCAGCGCGGCACGCAACTCTCCCAGGGTCTGGTCGCGCAGGATCTCATAGGTCTGGCGCTGGATCAGGCCCGCGGGCTCGGCCCAGCACAATGTGCCCTCGATCACGGTGAACCCCTCGGCCTGGCCGCGGCGGCGCAGGATCGGCACCACCGAAGAGTATAGCGTCGGCGTGTCGGGATGCGCACCGGGACCGGCATAGAAGGCGGCGCGGAACGACTGCATGTCGGTCGGCACCGGAGAGAAGGTGTTCGTCTCGATCGCGAGCGAGGCCGTGAAAATCCGCGTGCGCCCCTCACCCGACCCAGGCGGCAGGGACACAGGAGCAGCGGAGGAATGGCGAGGTCATGGACGATTCCGTAACTTAGTTTCATATATCGTGAAAATCCGATGCCGCCTGGTTTCGTGGCGCACCAGGGCGCGCGCGGGTTTATCCACCGCGAATTCATGGCGAGACGGCAAGGGGGTGGTCGCCCCGGCGCACGGCGGGTGAAAATATGCGCGGCGAAAAGGGGGCGGATTTTCATCCGCCCCCTTTCCCATTTCTGCTGCTTTCCTGGGCGCCCTGCCCGACCAGACGGTGCCCCGCGCATCGACCGTCTCAACCCGCGTTACCCTGCCGTCGCGATGAAAGACGATTCGGTCGAACAGATTGCTGACAACGCAGGTATGGTTGGGCACGATCCGCACCTGCGCGCCGACCGGCGGGAAATCCGCGCCGATCTCGACCACGGCATGTTCCTCGGACAGGCCGACGATGCGCGCATCCTCGTGCCCTTCGATGCAGCCGTGATCCGAAAAGCCCAACAGATCCGAGGTCAGCGCCTTCGATCCCGCGTCCAGCACCGCCCGGCCCGGCACCGGACGCGAAACCACGGTGGCCAGCACATGCATCGCCATGTCATCGGGGGCGCAATAGCCGGCGCGTTCCATGCTGCGGTCGTTATAGACATAGGTTCCCGAACGGTGCTCGGTCGCCAGCGAAACTTCATGCGCCTTGAACAGGTCCGGCGAACCGCCGTTCGGGCGGATGGGGCAGGCGATGCCGCGCTGATCGAGAAGCCGCATGGTCTCGGCCCTGAACGCCTCGACCTTGGCGGCGGCGCCGACCGGCGGATAGGTCATCAGCCCCATGAAGGCCAGCCCCGGCGCGGCATGGATCGCCTGGGCAAGGGCCAGCGCATCGGCCGGGGACTGGACGCCGCATCGCCTGGCGCCGGTGTCGCATCGACCAGCACGCGCAAGGGCCGCGCGGCGTCGAAGCTGGCCGCCAGCCCCTGGACCACGGCGGCATTGTCGGCGGTCATGGTCAGCGTCTGGACCCGCTCATGCAGCGCCCGCAACCGCCCCAGCTTCTCGGGGCCCATGATATTGTAGGTGATCAGGATGTCGCCGATACCCCCATCGGCGAAGACCTCGGCCTCGGCGATCTTCTGGCAATTGATCCCGACGGCACCCGCCGCGATCTGCCGGCGGGCCAGGGCGACGATCTTGTGGGTCTTGATATGGGGCCGGAACGCCTTGCCGTGCCGGTCGAAATAGGCTTGCGCCCGCGCGATGTTCCGCGCCAGCCGATCCTCGTCGATGATGGGCATGGGCGTCGGGACCCGCGAAAGCGGCCTGCCCGGTTCGGGCCAGGGATAGGATATGTGCGTCTCCAGGATATGCAGGGAATTTGCGTTACTGAATTTCACAAACAGGCAAAAAATCCACTTCCTTTACATAAAACATCGACCATGCCCCGGATGATCGCAGTTTAATTCCTGAAAATCCGCTGCCGAGGAAGCCGATGGATCTTTACCACATCCTTGCCGACAGGGACGGACGCCTCTCGGGTCATGACCGGACGCTGGCCGGGCTGGCGCTGGAGGACGTGGGCTAGTCGTGCATTCCTCGATCGGCGATCTGGCGGCGAAGGCGGGCGTCTCTCCGCCCACGGTGACGCGGTTCTGCCGCCGGGTGGGCTGTTCGGGCTTTTCCGATTTCAAGATGCAGCTTGCCGGCATGAACCATGTGGGCCTGCGCTACCTGCGCCCCGAGACACCCACATCGATCCCCGCCGAGGTGGCCGAGGACATCGTGACCAAGGCCCAGAACGCGCTGTTTCATGTTCACCAGCAGCTTGACATCGCGGCGCTGCAACGCGCGGCCGAGGTGCTGCGGGCGGCGGATTTCGTGCTGGCCTTCGGCTCGGGCGGGAATTCCTCGATGATCTCGAACGAATTGCACAACCGGCTTTTCCGGCTGGGCTGCCGCATCCACAGCTCGAACGACCACGCCATGGACCTGATGCTGTCGGCCACCGCGACCGAAGGGACGGTCGCGATCATCTCGTCGATGACCGGGCGCAACCCCGATCTGGTGCGCTGCCTTGAACTGATGCGCCGTCAGAACGTGCCGACCATCGCCCTGACGCAAAGCGCCTCGCCCGTGGCGCTGGCGGCGGATATCGCCATCGCCATCGACCTGCCCGAGGGGCGCAACATCTATCGCCCGACCTCGACCCGCTACGCCTTCCTGGCGGTCGTGGACATCCTGGCGAACCTTGTGGCCTATGCCGACCGGCAGCGCGCCCTGGACGTGCTGCGGCGGATCAAGGAGGAACTGGTGCGCAGCCGAGACGGGGATGACAGGCAGTTGCTGGGCGACTAGGCGCCGCCCAGCGGCAGGATCAGAACTGCCCGCGCAGGGTCAGGGTGGCGTTTCGCGGCTCGCCATACCAGTTGCCGCCGCTGGGGGTGCCGATGGTGGCATAATAGTTCCGGTCAAAGACGTTGTTCACGTTCAGCGCCAGGTTCCAGCGGTCATCGATGCGATAGTTCACATGCGCGTCCCAGACCGCATAGCCGCCCTGCCGGATCGCAAAGGCGGGCTGGCTCCAGCCATCATCCGTCCAGACCCAATAGGTGCCGGAATTGGCGTGCTTGCTTTTCACCGTCACGCCGCCGCCGACGGTCCATTTCGACAGATCGCCCGGCAGGTTGTAATCCGTCCACAGCTTGAAGATATGCCTTGGCGTCAACTCGCTATAGACCGCATCCTCTTTTTCGTTCTTGTTGCGGTTCCAGGTATAGCCGGCAAAGATCTGCCAGCCCGGCGCGACCTCGCCCGACGCCTCGATCTCGAAGCCCTCGCTGACGATCTTTCCCAAAGGCAGATAGAAGGCGCTGTTCGCGCCATAGCGCAGGTCCTGCACCGCCTCGCCCTTGCGCTCGATGTGATAAAGCGCGGCCGAGATGTTCAGCGCCCCGTCCAGCACCGCGCCCTTGGCCCCAAGCTCGAAATTGCGTCCGGTGATCGGGTCAAGCTGGGTCGGGTTCTCGGGCGGGCCGGCATAGCGGTTGCCCTGCGGGGTATAGATCTCGGTCAGGCTGGCATAGGCGGTCCAATCCGGCGTCAGATCATAGGTGACGGCGGCATAGGGCGTGAAGATGCCGGTTTCCTTCCAGTGATAGCTGGTGTCGCGCAGGGTGACGCTGCCATCGTCGCCGTAAAGCTCATAGACATCGCGATGCTTGTAATTGCCGTAGCGGCCGCCGACGATGACATGGGCGCGGTCGCTGACCGCCATGTCCAGCCGGGCATAGACGCCCTGCTGCTTGGCGCCCCAGGCGGGCCAGCCGTGATCCCGTCGCACGAAGGTCGGCGCTGGCAGGTCCACGCCGGGGAAATCGCCGATGCCAAGCGCGCCATCCGGGAAGGCGGTGGTGTAGAGGTTGCGGATCTGCTTGCCTTCGCTCATCCGCCAATCGGTGCCGGCGGTCAGCTTGTAATCCACGCCCCAGGCGCGGAAGCGGCCGCTGACGCTCAGGTCCATGCCCTTGGAATGGTTGCCGTCATCCTCGGAGAAGGCGCCAGGCGCGCCGAACAGCCCCGTCGCCGGATCGACCGGCCCGCCGACATTCAGCTTCAGATAGTCGAAATCGTATTTCTGCTTCATGGCGCTGAACTTCAGCGACCAGTCGTCGCTGAACTTGTGCTCGGCGGTGAAGAACGTCTCGCGGATGGTGGTGTCGCGCTTGGCCCAGTCCTGGTTCAGCGCCACGTCGCGCGGCAGGCCCAGCTGGCGGCTGTCGGTGAATGTCGGCAGGCCCGATTGCCAATGCGCGCCGTATTGATGCTGATAGCTGACCCCGCCGCTGATCGTGGTCGAGGGCGTCAGGTCGTATTCCAGGATGCCGTAAAGGACCTGCTTTTCCTCATCCGCCGGCTTGTAGAAGTAATCCCGGTCCTGCCAGACCCCCACCACCCGGCCGCGCAGCCGGCCGTCCAGGGCGATCGGGCCGCCGATATCGGCCTCGACGCGGCGGTTGTTCCAACTGCCATAGGCCAGCGACACCGACGAGCGCACCTGATCCGTCGGGCGCTTGCGGGCCAGATTGATGGTGCCGCCCGGCTCTCCGGCGGCCGAGAACAGGCCCTCGGCGCCGCGCAGAACCTCGACCCGATCATAGATCGCCAGGTCGAAATCCGGCCGGAAGGTCGAGGTATAGGCGGTGCCCAGATTGTCGATCTGGTAATTGTCGATCACGAACCCGCGCGAGCGGAATTCGGGATTGCCCATGCCGTCGGTCGTGGCGACGATGCCCGGCGCCTTGGCCATGGCCTGGCTCATCATGGTCAGGTTCTGGTCCTTGATGGCCTGGTCGGTCAGCACGGTGACCGATTGCGGCACCTCGCGCAGCGAATCCGCGCCGCGCGCGATGCTGGCCGATCCGGTGGCGTAGGAACCGCTGCCCTCGGTCGTGGCGCTTCCGCCATACAGGGTCACCGTGTCCAGCACCACGCCGTCCTCGGGGATCGCGGCAGTGCCGCCTTGCGTGGACGGGCCGACCAGCACATAGCTGCCCGCGCCCGCCGCTTGTAACCGATAGCCGCTGCCCGCCAGCAGCACGGCGAAGCCCTGCTCGACCGTGTAGCTGCCCCTGATCCCCGCGCTTTGCCGCCCGGCTAGGTCCGAGGGCCGATAGACCAGTTGCACCCCCGAGGCGGCGGCATAGCGCGCCAGCACATCGCTGAGCCGGCCCGGCCCGATGGCATAGTCGCGCGACTGGGCCAGCGCCGGCGCGGCGATGACGGTGCCGATGGCGGTGCCCAGCATCAGGGCGGGTAGAACGGCAAGGCCGGTCGAAAGGGCAATGGCGCGGGCGGCGGCCGCCGGGGCGCGGGTGGTCGGGTTCATGCGGCGTGTTCCTTGGGCTGAAGGGACGGCGGCGGGCTGGGGATCTGGCTGGCGACCTTTCCCCTTCACCGCATGAGCGGCGCAAAGTGATCACCCCGCGCGCAAAGAATTTCAGCCGCGCCGCGCGACCACGACCCACCAGGGCGTGCGGCGCAGGATCCGCACCGGCAGCGTGCGCGCCAGCAGGTCCAGCCCGCTATCCGTATCCGCCAGGGAAATCGCGCCCGAGACGCGGATCCCCGCCACCTCGGGATCGCAGCGCAGGACGCCATGGCGATAGCGCGCCAGTTCCGCGATCACCTCGCCCAGGGGCATGTCCTGCGCCAGCAGCATCCCCTGCGTCCAGACCGCCGCGCTGTCATCGACCGCCGCCGGGGGCAGGATGCCATCGGCCATGAAATCCGCTTGCGCGCCCGCCCGCAGCACCTGAGCCGGGGCGTTGCGGGGCCGGATCTCGACCGCATCGCGAAAGACGGCGACGCGCACCCGGTCCTGCATCTGGCGCACGCTGAAGCGGGTGCCCAGGGCGCGCACCTCTCCGGCCCCGGCCTGGACCAGAAGCGGGCGATACAGCGGCGCGGGATCCGCGCCCGAGGTCAGCAGCAATTCACCCTGAAGCAGATGGATGCGACGCTCCAGGGGGGTGAACGCGATATCGGCGGTGCTGTCGGTGTTCAGCACCAGTTCCGAGCGGTCGGGCAGGGTCACGGTCTTGCGCTGCCCCACCGCCGTCGCCAGATCGGCGCGCCATTTCCGCCAGGGCTGCCCCCAGGCCAGCCCGCCCGCCGCGGCCAGGCCAAGCCCGCCCAGCATCCCCAGCGCCCGACGCCGGTCCGGCGACGGCTCGGCCTGGGTCAGCACCTGCCGGGCAAGCCCGCGCGGCAGGCGGTCGAACAGTTGAAGCGCCGCCTCGGCCCGCTCCCATGCGGCGGCATGCTCGGGTCCCTGCGCCAGCCAGCGCCGGAACGCGGCGCGCTCGGCCTCGTCGGGCGTGTCATAGCGCAGGACCAGCGCCCAGTCGGCGGCTTGCCGCAGCAGGTCGTCGGCCTGGGGCTGCGGCATCCTAGGCCAGCTCCATCGCGGCCAGCAGCGCCTTGCGGATATGGCGCCGCACGGTGATCACCGGCACCTGCACCCGGTCCGAGATCTGTTGCAGCGTCAGCCCGTCCAGTTGCGCCAGCAGGAACACGTCGCGGGTCATAGCGGGCAGGCGCGCCAGCATCGCGTCGATCCGGGTCAGGGTCTCGACGACGATCAGCCGCTCTTCGGCCGAGGGCACCTGGCAAGCGGGCAGATGGGCCAGCATGTCCAGATAGGCGCGCTCGACCCGCTTTCGCCGCCAGTGATCGACCAGAAGCCCCTTGGCGATATGGGTCAGCAGCGCGCGCGGACGCGGCCCCAGCCGCGACGGTCTTCGATGCGAGGCCAGCAGCCGCAGGAAAGTGTCCTGCGCCAGGTCCGCCGCATCGCCGCCATCGGCCAGCCTGCCGCGCAGCCAGCCCTGCAACCAGCCGTGATGGGCGGCGTAAAGCGCATGCAATTCGCCTTTCGGATCTCCCGTGACCGGCACTCTGCCCCCGACCGTTCTTGCCGGCCGTCCGCCGGTGCGTATTTCTTTACTAAATCAGGCGGATATTTCCCATGTTCCCGGCAAGACGGGCGCGATTGTGTCTGGTTCGTGTCGATTTAATGCCACAATCGCCCAATACGAGAAAACCAGCCCCATGCACCCGGATCGGTCAAGGCATGGGCACAAACGGTTGAAACAGCCCGCATTCCGGGATGAGGGTGGCTTTCATCCGCGCCAGGACCGCCATCATGCCCGCTGCGGGCCAGATCCACGCCTTCTTGCCCGGCCCCTGGCCAATCGCCGGATCATCGCGCCTGATGCGCCGGGACCGGATGCTTGCGGGGATCGGCATGGTCCGCACCGGCATGACCGAGTCGGCCATGCGCCCACACCTTGCCAGGCGCCCGCCGCCTTCCCAGGCCATAGCCGCCCCGCTCATCGGCAACGGCGCGATCCTGGCCGCCGCGCGCCGGCCATGCGGGCGCTTGCGGCAATAGCGACTTGCGGCCAGCGCCATATTGCGTTGTGGTATTGCCAGCACATCCTGGACGAGGAAGATGACCCAGACCGACACGACCGCCCAGACCTCCGGCGCATCGACGGCAAGGCGGCAGGTCCAGGCCACCGGCCTGCGGCCGCACCGCCAGCCCCTGCTGACCAACATTTCGGCGGCGCGCTGGCTGCTTCTGGCGATCGTGGTGGCCTCGATCTATTTCTTTCACGGCTTCATCGTCCCCGTGCTGGCGGCGACGGTGATCGGGCTGGCAAGCTGGCCTCTGCGCAATCGCGGCGTCCATCAGCTTGGCCTGGGCCGCACGCTGACCGCGACGGCGATGGTGCTGCTGCTGGTCTGCTTTCTGGTCGTGCCCATCGCCATGGCCCTGGTCTATGCCTTCCGCGAGCTTCGGGACTGGATCAGTTGGGCGATTCTGGTCAATGCGGCGGGCGCGCCCACGCCGCACTGGATGCTGGACCTGCCCCAGCTCGGCCCCTGGCTGGACGAGCAATGGCGCAACTATATCGGCCATCCCGGCGGCATTTCAGAAATCGTCCAGGCGATTTCGGGCTCGAATATCGGGACCATCTATCGCGGCGCGGTGACGGCGGGGTCGCTGACCTTCCATCTGGCGCTGACACTGCTGTTCATGCTGATCACGCTGTTCGTGCTGTATCGCGACGGCGACCGGCTGGTGGGGCAACTGGACCGGGTCGGCGCGGGCATCCTGCCCGACCGCTGGGACCGGCTGTCGCGGGTGGTGCCCGCCACGATCAGCGCGACCGTGACCGGCATGACGCTGATCGCCATCGGCGAGGGCGTGATCCTAGGCACGGCCTATTGGATCGCGGGCGTGCCCTCGCCCGTGACCTTCGGCGTGATCACCGGCTTCATGGCGCTGATCCCCGGCGGCGCGCCGCTTTGCTTCACGCTGGTCTCGATCTACCTGGTCGCCAGCGGCACGCCCTTCGCGGGCCTGGGCCTTTTCCTTTGGGGCGCGGTCGAACTGTTCGTCGTGGACAAGACCATCCGGCCGTTGCTGGTCGGCGGGCCGGTCAAGCTGCCGTTCCTGCCGACCTTCTTCGGCCTGATCGGGGGGGTCAAGACCATGGGAATCGTCGGCCTTTTCGTGGGGCCGGTTCTGATGGCGCTTCTGGTCTCGATCTGGCGCGAATGGCAGCGCGAGATTTCCGAGGACGAGCTGCGCCGCGCCCGCTCTGGCCCGGACCAGCCGTGATCCTGTCATGAGAGCCTCGATTTTGCCTAAGTTTACAGCAATAAATGCCGTTTTCTGGCAATCCTCCGTCGTATTCCGTCAATGGCGTCGGCGGCCCCTGCCGCCGCGCCGGGCAATATTCCCTGCGGCGAAACGGGCTGCTACCCAGAGACAAATCTAGCGAAGGGCGCAAGGGACATGTCGATCAAAGCCAGCATCTATCACCTGACGCATTACAAATACGACCGCCCGGTGGTCCTGGGGCCACAGGTGATCCGGCTGCGCCCCGCACCCTATTCCCGCACCCGCGTCATCTCGCATTCGCTGAAGGTCAGCCCCGGCGGGCATTTCGTGAACCACCAGCTTGACCCCTTCGGCAACTGGCTGGCACGATTCGTCTTTCCCGATCCGGTGCGCGAACTGAAGATCGAGGTCGATCTGGTCGCCGACATGACGGTCTATAACCCGTTCGACTTCTTCACCGAGGAAAGCGCCGAGAGCTGGCCCTTCGATTACCCCGAGGAACTGGCCGAGGAACTGGTGATCTATCGCCAGCCCGAGCCGGCAGGCCCGCTTTTGCGGAAATTCCTGGACGGCGTGCCGCGCGAAAGCCGGCGCACGACCGATTTCATCGTCTGGCTGAACAGCCGCGTCTCGGAGGTGGTGAACTATACCATCCGGCTGGAACCGGGCGTGCAGACCCCCGAGGAGACGCTGGGCCTGGCGCGCGGATCGTGCCGGGATTCAAGCTGGCTGCTGGTGCAGGCGCTGCGCCACCTGGGTTTCGCGGCGCGCTTCGTCTCGGGCTATCTGATCCAGTTGAAGCCCGATCTACAGGCGCTGGACGGGCCTTCGGGCACGGATCACGATTTCACCGACCTGCATGCCTGGGCCGAGGTCTATATTCCCGGCGCGGGCTGGATCGGGCTGGACCCGACCTCGGGGCTGCTGACCGGGGAAAGCCATATCCCGCTGGCGGCGACGCCGCATTACCGCAACGCGGCGCCGATCTCGGGCGGTTATTTCGGCCAGGCCGTGACCGAGTTCGATTTCGACATGCAGATCCGGCGCGTGGCCGAGCATCCGCGCATCACCAAGCCCTTCAGCGACGCGGCATGGGACGAATTGAACGCCCTGGGCCAGAAGGTGGACGATGCGCTGGCGGCGGGCGATGTTCGCCTGACCATGGGGGGCGAGCCGACCTTCGTGTCCATCGACGATTTCGAAAGCGAGGAATGGAACACCGCCGCCGTCGGTCCGCAAAAGCGCGAACTGGCCGACAAGCTGATCCGGCGGCTGCGCAAGCGTTTCGCGCCGGGGGGCTTTCTGCATTACGGGCAAGGCAAGTGGTATCCGGGCGAAAGCCTGCCGCGCTGGACCTTCTCGCTTTACTGGCGCCGCGACGGGCAGCCGATCTGGCAAAACCCGGCCCTGATCGCCGAAGAGGGCCAGGATTACGGCGCCACCACCCTGCAATCCCAGGAGCTTCTGCGCGAGATCGCGGCCGAACTGGAAGTGCCGCAGGAGAACATCTTCCCCGCCTATGAGGACCCCGCCGAATGGCTGGTGCGCGAGGCCAACCTGCCCGAGAACGTCACGCCCGAGAACAACAAGCTGAAAGACCCCGAAGAGCGCCACCGCATCGCCCAGGTCTTCAATCGCGGCCTGACGACGCCGGTGGGCTTCGTCCTGCCGGTGCAGCCCTGGCAGGGCCGCGCGGGCAAGCGCCGCTGGTATTCCGAAGGCTGGCGGCTGCGGCGTGGCAGGATCTACCTCACCCCGGGCGACAGCGCCGTGGGCTATCGCCTGCCGCTAAGTTCGCTGCCCCATCTGACGGCGGCGCAATATCCCTATATCAACCCGATGGACCCGACCATCCCGCGCCCCGACCTGCCCGAGGCGCCGGAACTGGACAAGCAGCGCAAGACCCAGGCCATGGCAAGCTTCGTGGCCTCGGGCCCGCAGCAGGTGATCAACGCCCAGACCACGGTCGAGATCGACGGCTTCGTGCGCACCGCGCTCAGCATCGAACCGCGCGAGGGCCGGCTTTGCGTCTTCATGCCGCCCGTGACCATGCTTGAGGATTATCTGGACCTGCTGCATGCGGCGGAATCGGCGGCGCTGCGGCTGGGCCTCAGGATCCATATCGAGGGCTATGCCCCGCCCCAGGACCCGCGCCTGAACGTGATCCGCGTGGCCCCCGATCCCGGCGTGATCGAGGTGAACATCCACCCCGCCCATAGCTGGCAGGATTGCGTGGACATCACCACCGCCGTCTATGAAGAGGCGCGCCAGTCGCGGCTGGGCGCCGACAAGTTCATGATCGACGGCAAGCATACCGGCACCGGCGGCGGCAACCATGTCGTCGTGGGCGGCCATACCACCATGGACAGCCCCTTCCTGCGCCGCCCCGACCTGCTGAAAAGCCTGATCCTGCACTGGAACCGGCACCCCTCGCTGTCCTACCTGTTCTCGGGGCTGTTCATCGGCCCGACCAGCCAGGCCCCCCGCATCGACGAGGCGCGCCACGATGCGCTTTACGAGATGGAGATCGCCCTGGCCGCCATCCCCGCGCCGGGCGAGGGCATCTCGCCCATGCCCTGGCTGACCGACCGGCTGCTGCGCAACATGCTGACGGACGTGACCGGAAACACCCACCGGGCCGAGATCTGCATCGACAAGCTGTATTCCCCCGACGGACCCACCGGCCGGCTGGGCCTGGTCGAATTCCGCGGCTTCGAGATGCCGCCCGACGCGCGCATGTCTCTGGCCCAGCAATTGCTGATCCGGGCGCTGATCGCGCGGTTCTGGCAAAGCCCGGCCCAGGGCGAGTTGACGCGCTGGGGCACGATGCTGCACGATCGCTTCATGCTGCCGCATTTCCTGTGGCAGGATTTCCGCGATGTGCTGCGCGACCTGGAACAGCACGGCTTCCCGCTGCGCGAGGAATGGTTCGAGGCGCAGAAGGAATTCCGCTTCCCCTTCTGCGGCGAGGTCGAATACGAGGGCACGCATCTGGAACTGCGCCAGGCGCTGGAACCCTGGCACGTCCTGGGCGAGACCGGCGCCATCGGCGGCACGGTGCGCTATACCGACAGTTCGACCGAGCGGTTGCAGGTGCAGATGACGACCTCGGATCCCGCCCGTTATCAGGTCCTGTGCAATGGCCGGCGCATGCCCTTGCAGGATGTGGGCGGCGGCAGGGCGGTGGCGGGCGTGCGCTACAAGGCGTGGCAGCCGGCCTCGGCCCTGCATCCGGTGCTGCGCGTCGATGCGCCCCTGACCTTCGATCTGTGGGATACATGGTCGAACCGGCCCCTGGGTGGCTGCACCTATCACGTCGCCCATCCCGGCGGGCGGAACTATGACACCTTCCCCGTCAACGGCAACGAGGCGGAGGCCCGCCGCCTGGCCCGGTTCGAACCCAAGGGTCATACGCCGGGCTTCACCATGCGGCCACAGGCCGAGCGAAATTCATTTGAATTTCCAATGACCCTTGACCTGCGGCGGCCTCTGGGCCTCTAGTCGGGCTCATGGAGCAGACGCAGATTTCGTCCGAAGATGACAACTTGCACCGGGTCGACCGCCCGGTGCCGGGGCTGGCCGAATACGCGCCGCCGCCCGGCGTTCCGGACGAGTTGATGGACTGGCAGGGACAGCCCCGCCCGCTCTGGCAGCCGCTTCTGCGCCACCTGGCCGGCCTTTCTCCCGAAGAGATGACCCGCGCGCTGACCCGCGCCGATCAGTATCTGAACGATTCCGGGGTTTTCTATCGCCAATACGGCACCGGCACCTCGACCGAGCGGCCCTGGCCGCTAAGCCATATCCCGGTCCTGATCTCGGAATGGGATTGGGCGGCACTGGGCGCGGCGCTGATCCAGCGGGCCGAGTTGCTGGAACTTGTCATGGCCGATCTTTACGGCCCGAACCGGCTGGTGGCGGGCGGTCATCTGCCGCCGGGGCTGGTCGCCGCCAACCCGCAATGGCTGCGGCCCATGGTCGGCATCCGTCCGCGCGGCGGCCATCACCTGCATTTCATCGCCTTCGAGATCGGGCGTGGCCCGGACGGGAAATGGTGGGTGCTTTCGGACCGCACCCAGGCACCCTCGGGCGCGGGCTATGCGCTGGAGAATCGCGTCGCGACCTCGCGCGCCTTCTCGGATGTGTTCGACAAGCAGAACATCCACCGCCTGGCCGGTTTCTTCCGCGATTTCCGCGACAACGTGATGCAGGCGCGGGGCGAGCGTGAGGGCCGCGTCGCCATCCTGACCCCCGGCCCCCTCAACGAAACCTATTACGAACACGCCTGGATGGCGCGCTATCTGGGTTTCATGCTGGTCCAGGGCGACGACCTGGCGGTGACGAACGGACGGCTGATGGTGCGCACCGTCTCGGGGTTGCATCCGATCGAGATGCTCTGGCGGCGCATGGACAGCGATTATTGCGACCCGCTGGAACTGAACCGCGCATCGCGCATCGGCACGCCGGGAATCGTCTCGGCGCTGCGTCATGGCCGGCTGACCATGCTGAACGCGCTGGGATCGGGCGTGCTTGAGGCGCGGGCGATGATGGCGTTCCTGCCTAACCTCTCGCATGTGCTGATGGGCAAGCCCCTGGCCATGCCCAATATCGCGACCTGGTGGCTGGGCGGCGAGGCCGAGCGGCAGGCGGTTCTCTCGGACCCGTCGCATCTGGTGCTGTCGCGCGCGCTGGACACGGGCCTGCCCTTCGACAATGCCACGCCCCCGCTTCTGGCCTCGTCGCTGGGACCCGAACGGCTGCGCGAGCGGATGGAGACCAGGGGACCGCAGCTTGTGGCCCAGGAAACCGTGACGCTTTCGACCACCCCCGCCATGATCGAGGGGCGGCTGGTGCCGCGCCCCTTCAGCCTGCGGGTGTTCCTGGCCCGCACCGCAAGCGGATGGCAGGTCATGCCGGGCGGCTTCGCGCGCATCGGCGCCACGACCGAGCCGGCCGCCATCGCGATGCAGCGCGGTGGCGGCGCGGCCGATGTCTGGATCGTCAGCGACAGCGGCGTGCCCGCCGTGACCATGGCGCCGCCGCTTAAGGGGCCGTTCCGCCGCACCTCGCCGGGCGCGCTGCCCTCGCGCGCGGCGGACAACCTGTTCTGGCTGGGCCGCTATGTGGACCGGACCGAGGGGATCGTGCGCATCCTGCGCGCCCGCGCCATCCGCCAGGCCGAATTCGGGCGCGGCGCCATGCCCCTGCTGGAAGCGACCCAGCCGCTGCTGGAAAGCTATGGCATCGACAATGACAAGCCCATCCCCGAGGGGCTGCTCGACACGCTCTCGGCCGCCGTGGCCAGTGCCGGACAGGTGCGGGACCGCTTCTCGACCGATGGCTGGTCGGCGCTGACGGACCTGGAAAAGACCGCCCGCCGCATGGCCGAGCGGGTGACCCCAGGCGACGACGCCGCGCGCGCGCTTTCGGCGCTGCTGCGCAAGCTGGCCGGCTTCTCGGGGTTGGTGCATGAAAACATGTATCGCTTCTTCGGCTGGCGCTTCCTGACGCTGGGCCGCATGCATGAGCGTGCCCTGGGCATGACCGCGACCGTCGCCGCCCTGGCCCATGCCGATGCACCGCCCGGCGCGCTGGATCTTTGCGTCGAACTGGGCGACAGCGTGCTGACCCATCGCCGCCGCTTCAGCGTCGCCACCTCGCGCGAGACGGTGATCGACCTTCTGGTGCTGGATCCGCTGAACCCGCGCTCGGTCCGCTACCAGTTGGATCACATGATGGCCCAGGTCGAGCATCTGCCCGGCGCGGCGCAGAACGGCGAATATTCCCAGCTTGCCCGCGCCATGCTGCGCGTTCATGCCGATGTCGCAACCCAGACCGCCGAGACCCTGGACGCCACCGCCCTCGAATTGCTTGAGGAACAGATCGCCAGTCTCTCGGACCTGATGACCGAGGCTTATCTGCGATGACCATCTATGCCATGCAGGTCGTCTTCCGCTACAAGTTCGACCGCCCCACCGGGGCGGGGCGGCAACAGTTCCGCATCCTGCCCGCCGAGATCCCCGGCCTGCAAAGCCTGATCCATGCCGAGGTCCGAATCGAGCCGGACCCGCTGGAAACCGACGAATTCACCGATTTCTGGGGCACACGGGTGATCGAACTGGTCATGCCCCCCGGCCTGACCGAGCTGGAATTCGTCCTTGAGGCCGAGGTCGAGCGCATCGCGCATGACATGGGGCTGGACATCTCGGCGCCGCTGGCGCGCCTGCCGGCCGAGATCGCGGCGCAGCGCGGCCTGGGACCGGCGGCGCCGCATCATTTCCTGCAACCGACCAAACGCATCCCCCATGTCCCCGAAATCGCGGCCTATGCCCGCGCCGCCTGCCGCGATGCCGCCACCGCGCGCGAAGCGCTTCAGATGCTGGGCCTGGCGCTGAATCGGGACATGGCCTTCGACGCCAAGGCGACGGATGTGAACACCAGTCCCGCCCGTGCCTTCGCGCAGCGCAAGGGCGTGTGCCAGGACTTCGCCCAGATCATGGTCTCGGGCCTGCGCGGGCTGGGGATCCCGGCGGCCTATGTCGCCGGCTATCTGCGCACCCTGCCGCCGCCGGGCCAGCCCCGTCTGGTCGGTGCGGACGCCACCCATGCCTGGCTGCGCGCCTGGTGCGGGACCGAGACCGGCTGGCTGGATTATGACCCCACCAATGCCTGTTTCGCGCTTGGCGACCATATCGAGATCGGTTTCGGCCAGGATTACGACGATGTGGCCCCGGTCCAGGGTGTGCTTCGCCTGGACGGCGGCCAGGAGAGCAGCCATAGCGTCGATATCGAGGAAGCCTTGGTCCAAAGCCCGGCCGTGGCCGAATGGCAGGCACCGGGCACCGAAATCGTCCGGCGCGGCGCGCGCGGTTCCGAAGACGGCCATGGCCTGCGCCTGGACGTGATGTAGGATCCCGGACGAAACAGGGCGAAGCCGAAGCTTCGCCCTTTCTCTTTCTCATCGCCTATCCGCTACGTCGGCGCCCATCACGCCGGGCGCTTGCCGGCTTAGCAGGCACGTCAATTACCCTGCGTGCTGGGCACATCAATTACCCTGCGTGCTGGGCACGACGCTACCCTCTTGCGGTGGGCTGGACAGCAATTCCGGCATCGGCGTCAGCTTGACGCCCGCCGCCTCGCCCAAGGGCTCGCCCTCGCGCGTGGTCTCGGTCGGAGCCACGGCGGCCGGCTCGGTCGCGGACTGGGCCGGCTCGCCCTCGGCGCCCGTGACCACCGACAGCGCGGTGCTGGCGGCAGCGGGGACCGGGTTCGCCCGATCCGCGCCGTCATTGCGCAGATAGTCGAAGAACTCGCCCTCGGGTTTGATCACCAGCGAACTGTTCTCGCCCTTCAACGCCCGCTCATAGGCGGTCATCGAGCGGGTGAAGGCGAAGAATTCGGGATCGCGGCCAAAGGCCGAGGCATAGATGCCGTTGCGGCGGGCATCGGCCTCGCCGCGCACGATCTCGGCCTTCTTGCGCGCTTCCGAGGTCAGTTCCACCACGGTCCGGTCGGCGGCGGCGCGGACGCGCTGCGCTGCCTCGCCGCCACGGGCGATCTCATCCGCCGCCTCGCGCTCGCGCTCGGCCCGCATCCGGGCATAGGTGGCATTCAGGTTCTGCTCGGGCAGGTCGGTGCGGGTCAGGCGCACATCGATCACGCGCACGCCCAGATCCTGCGCGTTCTGGCGGGCCAGGTCGCGGATGCGGTTCATCAGCGGCGTGCGGTCATCCGACAGCACCGTGGTCGAGGGAACCGAGCCCAGCACCTGCCGGATCGCGTTGGTCACGATATCGGCCAGGCGTTGCTGGGCGAATTGCACGCCCCCTGCGGCGGTGGCGCGGCGGAATTGCACCACATCGGTGATCTGCCAGCGCGCGAAGGCATCGACCACCAGGCGGCGGTCGTCCAGCGGCGTCACCTCCATCGGCGGGGTCGGGATGCCCAGGATCCGCGCGTCATAGCGCACCACCTGGTCGATGAAGGGCACCTTCAGGCCCAGGCCGGGATTTTCCCGCACGTCGACCACCTCGCCGAAGCGCAGCACCAGCGCCTTTTCGCGCACATCGACGATATAGACCGAGGCCGAGATCAAAAGCCCCGAGACCACGAGGAAGGGCAAGGCCAGAAGCGAAATCGCGCGCGCCATCACTGGTTCTCCTCATTGGCCGGTTTCGAGGCGCCGCTGCGCAACTGATCCAGGGGCAGATAAGGCACGACGCCCTGCCCCCCTTCGCCGTCGATGATGACCTTATTGGCCTGGCCCAGAACTTTCTCCATCGTCTCCAGATACATACGACGGCGGGTCACATCCGGCGCCTTGACATATTCATCATAGACCGAGTTGAAGCGCGCGGCCTCGCCCTCGGCGGCGTTGACCACATCGGCGCGATAGGCTTCGGCGCGCTCGATCAGGGTCGCGGCCTCGCCTCGGGCGCTGGCCAGCACGCGGTTGGCATAGGCGTCGGCCTCTTTTTCAAGGCGGTCGCGTTCCTGCTGGGCGGCCTGCACCTCGCGGAAGCTGTCGATCACCTCGCGCGGGGGGTCGGCGCGGTCCAGGTTGACGCGGACCACGTTGATCCCCGATTCGTAAGCGTCCAGCGTCGATTGCACCGCCAGCTTCAGATCCTCGGCGATGGTGCCCCGGTCGCGGTTCAGGATCGGCGCCAATTCCGAGCGTGCCACGATGTCGCGCATGGCCGATTCGGCGACGGCGCGGATCGTGTCCTCGGGATCGGCCAGGTTGAACAGATATTTTTCCGGGTCCGAGATATTCCAGACCACCTGATAGGCCATGTCCACGATATTCTGGTCGCGGGTCAGCATCAGGCCCGAATCCAGCGGCCCGGCGCGGCCGGTGCCGATCTCGGTCGTGCGCTCACCCGTGACGGCAACCACCTCGGCGCGCACGACCGGCCAGGGCGCGAAGTTCAGGCCCTCTCCCGCCGTGGCGAAGGGACGCCCGAACAGCAATTCGACCGCGCGCTGATCGGGGCTGACCGTATAAAAGGACATGAACGCCCAGACCGCGGCCGCGCCAAGGCCCACGATACCCCAGGTGCCGCGGCCCATCTGCATCTGCGGGCCTTGCTGACGGCGCGGTCCGCCGCCCGAACCGCGAGGACCGCCCGTGCCGGTGCCCTTGCCGCCCATCAGGACGCGCAGCTTGTCCTGGCCCTTGCGGACCAGATCCTCGATCTCGGGGCGCTGGTCGCCGCGTTTCGGGCCGTTCGGACCCTGGTTGCGGTCGCCGCCCTGATCGCCCCCGGCATTGCCCCAAGGCCGTGGGCCGCCCTGCTGGCCGCCCTTGCCGTCATCTCCTCCGCTGCCCCAAGGGCCTTGTCCTGCCATCCGCGTCTGCCTCTTATCCTTGCAACATCACTTGGGTGTAACTGGTGCCGTTCAGCCGAAAATCAAGCCGAACCAACGGTTTTGTCAGAAATCCGGCCGCCGATATGGCGCGTGGGCCGACGCATGGTGACCAATTCCTCGGCCAGGGTCGGGTGGACCGCGATCGCGGCGTCGAATTGTTCCTTGCTGGCGCCCATGCCCATGGGGATGGCGACAAGCTGGATCATCTCGCCGGCCTCGGGTCCGAAGATATGGCAGCCCACGACCTTGCGGCTGCCATCCTGGACGATCAGCTTCATCACCGCCCGCGCATCCGAACCCCCGAAAAGCGAGCGCATGGGCCGGAAACTGGCCGCATAGACCTCATGCGGGCCAAGCGCGGCGGCCTCTTCCTCGGTCAGGCCGATGCTGGCGACCTCATGCGGGCGGACATAGACGGCGGCGCCGTAAAGCGCGTGATCGACCTTGCGGGGATTGGCCCCGAAAACCGTATCGGCGAAGCTGTGCCCCTCGCGGATCGCCACCGGGGTCAGGTTCACGCGATCGGTCGCATCGCCCACCGCGAAGACCGACGGCACCGAGGTCTGGGACCATTCATCGACCAGCACGCGGCCGTTCTCGCCCAGCTTGACGCCGATCTCCTCAAGGCCCAGCCCCTTGGTATAGGGCGCGCGGCCGGTGGCGAACATGACCTGATCATAGGTCTCGCCGGTGCCGTCGCGATAGACGACGCGGATGCCGCCCTGAACCTTTTCCAGCCCAACGGGGGCCGAGTTCAGCCGCAGATCCACGCCGATGCCGCGCAACTGCTCGGTCGCGTGGCGGCGCATCTCGCCGTCGAAACCGCGCAGCACCGCGTCGCCGCGATAGGAAAGCGTGGTCTCGCAGCCCAGGCCCCGAAGGATCGTCGCGAATTCGCAGGCGATGAAGCCGCCGCCCACGACCAGCACCCGGCCCGGCAATTCCTTCATCAGGAACAGATCGTCCGAGATCAGGCCCAGTTCCTGGCCCGGAATGCCCGGCAGTTGCGGGCGCCCGCCCACGGCGATCAGGATATGCTTGGCGGTGAAACGCCGCCCGTCGGCCAGTTCGACCGTATGGGCATCGGCAAGCCGCGCGCGCGACTTGTGAATATCGACCTTGGCCGCGACAAGGCCGCCGGTATAGGCGCCCTCAAGGCGGGTCAGCTCGGTTTCCAGCTTCTGGTGGAACATGGCCCAATCGAAGGGACCGGCGCTGGCCGCCTGCCAGCCATAGGCCCGCGCCTCGGCCACCATGGCCGGCGCCTGCGATGCGAAGATCATCAGCTTCTTGGGCACGCAGCCGCGAATGACGCAGGTGCCGCCCATCCGGCTTTCCTCGGCCAGGGCGACCCTGGCACCGTATTCGCTGGCCGCGATGCGTGCCGCGCGCACCCCGCCCGAACCGCCGCCGATGACGAAAAGGTCATAGTCGAAAGTCATTGTCCCAGGTCCTCGCGCTGCAATTCCACGACCGAGCCATCGGCGCCGCCGATGATCGCCAGGGTGCAGATATTCAGAAACAGCCCGTGTTCAACCACCCCCGCGATACCCGAAAGCCGGTGGGCCAGGGCGGGCGCGTCATGGATCTCGCCCAGGTCCAGGTCCAGGATCAGGTTGGCCTCGTCGGTCAGGACGGGCTGGCCGTCCCGCTCGCGCAGGGTGATCTCGCGGCCCGCCATGCCAAGATCGTCCAGCGCGCGCTCGATCAGGACGCGGGTGGCCTTCCAGCCGAAGGCGATGACCTCGACCGGCAGCTTGAAGGCGCCCAGCATGTCCACGACCTTGCCGGCATCCGCGATCACCACCATCCGGTCCGAGGCGGTGGCGACGACCTTCTCGCGCAGATGCGCGGCGCCGCCGCCCTTGATCAGGTTCAGGTCCGGGTCCACCTCATCGGCGCCGTCTATGGTCAGGTCCAGCCAGCCGATATCGTTCAACTCCTCGACCACCAGGCCCAGGCGGCGGGCCTGGTCGGCGGTGGCCTTCGATGTCGCGGCGCAGCGCAGGTCCAGCCCCTCGGCATGGACGCGCTCGGCCAGCAGATCGACGAAGATCCTGGCGGTCGAGCCGGTGCCCAGGCCCAGCTTCATGCCGCTTTCGACCAGCGCCACGGCGGCGCGGGCGGCGGCGTCCTTGGCGAGGTCAACGGGCGGGGTCTTGGTCATGGCGGTTGCTCCGGCGATATAGGGTCTGGCCCCCGCGTTCCGGTAGGGGAAAGGGGCGGTCGCGAGACTTATAAGCAAAAGCCCGGCCAAGGGCCAATGCCGCGCGGGCAGTTTTCGCGCGCTTGCGAAGATTGCAGAAGCCCGCGCCCTCGCCTAAAGCTGCGGGATCATGACCAGACCCGCATCTTATGCCGCCATCATCACCGCCGCAGGCCGGGGCACCCGCGCGGGCGCGGGCCTGCCCAAGCAATGGCGGATGCTGAACGGCCGAAGCGTCCTGTCGCGCAGCATCGCCGCCTTCGCGGGCTTTGACCGCATCATCGTGACGCTTTCCCCCGAGGATATGGCGCATGGCATCGCCGAGCTTTCCGGCCCCGTCATCCTGGTCGCCGGCGGCGAGACGCGCAGCGCCTCGGTCCGGGCCGCGCTGGAGACGCTGGAAGGCAGCGGCGTGACCCATGTGCTGATCCATGACGGCGCCCGGCCCCTGGTCCCGGACCGGGTGATCACGGGGGTCATCGCCGCCCTGGACGCGGGCGCCGCCGCCGCCGCGCCCGCGCTGCCGGTCTCGGACGCGTTGTGGCGGGCCGAGACCGGCACGGTCCGAGCAAGCGTGCCCCGCGACGGACTTTTCCGCGCCCAGACGCCGCAGGGCTTCCGGCTGGACGCGATCCTGGCCGCGCATCGCGCCTTTCCCGAGGGCGCGGCCGATGATGTCGAACTGGCCCTGCGCGCGGGCCATGCCGTCGCCGTGACCCAGGGCCACGAGGACAATCTGAAACTGACCTATCCGCCCGATTTCGCGCGGGCCGAACGCATTCTGGAGGGGATGATGGACATTCGCCTTGGCAACGGTTTCGACGTGCATGCTTTTACCCAGGGGGATCACGTCTGGCTATGCGGCGTGAAGATCGCCCATGACAAGGCCCTGCTGGGTCATTCCGACGCCGATGTCGGCATGCACGCGCTGACCGATGCGATCTACGGCGCGCTGGCGCAGGGCGACATCGGACGGCATTTCCCGCCCTCGGACCCGCAATGGAAGGGCGCGGAAAGCCATGTCTTCCTGCGCCACGCGGCGGAACTGGCGCGGCAGATGGGCTATGCGGTCTCGAATGCGGACGTGACGCTGATCTGCGAGCGGCCCAAGATCGGTCCCCATGCCGGCGCGATGGCGCTGCGGCTGTCCGAGATCATCGGGATCGAGGCCGACCGCGTCAGCGTCAAGGCCACCACCAGCGAGCGGCTGGGCTTCACCGGGCGCGAGGAAGGCATCGCCGCCATCGCCACCGCCACCTTGATCAGGAGTTGAGCCATGGAGCGCATGATCGCCACCTTCTTCGGCATCGGGCGCCTGCGCCCCGCGCCGGGCACCTGGGGTTCCGCCGCCGCCGTGGTGCTGGCGGTGCTGGCCTATGAATGGCTTTCGCCCTGGCTGGTGCCGGCGGGGATGGTGCTGGCGACGGGCCTGGGCTTCTGGGCGGTGCCTCTGGTGCTGGCCGACAGCGCCGACAAAGACCCATCCTGGATCGTCATCGACGAGGTGGCGGGGCAATGGCTCGCGCTGTGCTTCACCGCGATCCCGCTGGCCCGGCACGGCGTGTCCATGCTGGACGCCTGGCCCGCCTATGCCGTCCCCTTCCTGCTGTTTCGCCTGTTCGACATCTGGAAGCCCTGGCTGGTCGGGCGCGCCGACCGGCGGGGCGACGCGGCCGGGCTGATGCTGGACGACCTGTGGGCGGGCTTGTTCGCGGGCGTCTCTTCGGTCATTCTGGCGGGGCTTTATCATGCCGTGCTGGAGCCGATGCTGTGACCAATCCCGCCGATGTGCTGCACCTGGCCCGCCGTCGCGGGGTGACGATCACCACCGCCGAAAGCTGCACCGGCGGGTTGATCGCGGGGCGGCTGACGGATGTGCCCGGCTCGTCCGACGCCGTTGACCGGGGCTTCGTGACCTATTCCAACGCCGCCAAGATCCAGATGCTGGGCATCCGCCCCGAGACGCTGGACGCCCATGGCGCCGTCAGCGAGGAAATCGCCGCCGAGATGGCGCGGGGCGCGCTGACCCGCAGCGAGGCGGGCATCGCCGTCGCGGTGACCGGCATCGCCGGCCCCGGCGGCTCGGAGCACAAGCCCGAGGGCCGGGTCTGCTTCGCCGTCGCCGATCCCTTCGGCACCCACACCGAGACCGTGGAATTCGGCGCCATCGGCCGGGCCGAGGTCCGCGCCGCCACCGTCGATCACGCGCTTGCCCTGCTGGCCCAGGCGCTTCAGCCCTGACGGATCAGTTCCAGAAAACGGCTTACGTCATCGGCCGGGGTGGCCCAGCTTGTGACCAGACGGATCGCCACATCCTCGCCCGGCCGGGGCGGCAGATCCTGCCACAGCAGATAGGCCGCGCCATGCGCCAGGGCGCGGGCATGGGCCTTGGCCGGGATCACGGCGAAGACCTCGTTGGCCTGGACCGGGGCCAGCAGGCGGCCGCCCGCCTGGGCGATCCCCTGCCCCAGCCGCGCGGCCAGGCCGTTGGCATGGGCGGCAAGTTCCAGCCAAAGCCCGTCCTGAAGCAGCGCCAGCATCTGCGCGGCCAGGAAACGCTGCTTGGACCAGACCTGTCCCGATTGCTTGCGCCGGTAATCCAGCCCCTCGGCCCGCGCGGGGTCCAGGATCACCACCGCCTCGGCCGCCATCGCGCCGTTCTTGGTGCCGCCGAAACACAGGGCATCGACGCCCGCGCGCGTGACCAGATCCGCCACCGAGCAGCCCAGGCCCGCCACCGCATTGGCCAGCCGCGCCCCGTCCATATGCAGCGCCAGCCCCGCCCCATGCGCGACCTCGGCGATCGCCGCGACCTCGGCCGGGCCGTAGACCGTGCCCCATTCGGTGGCGTTGGTGATCGAGACCAGCGCCCCCCGCCCGTCGTTCAGGCTGCCCGTGGCGCCCGCGCGGATAGCGTCGTCCAGCGCCTGGGGCGCGATGCGGCCATGCTCGCCCGCGATGGGGACAAGCTTCGCGCCATGGGAAAAGAACTCGGGCGCGGCGCATTCGTCGCGATGGATATGGGCGCTGTCATGGCAATAGATCCGGCCATAGCTGGGCGAAAGCTGCGCGCAGACCAAAGCGTTCGCCGCCGTGCCGGTCGCCACGAAGCGGATCACGGCATCGGGCGCGTCCAGCAGATCGCGGATCGCCGCCTCGGCCCGCGCGGTCACCGGATCGGCGCCATAGGAGCCCATCGCGCCCTGGTTGCAGTCGGACAGCGCCCCCAGGACCGCGGGATGGGCGCCGAAAACATTGTCCGAGCCGAAATTCATGACTGATCCTCGATGATATACTGGTCCCAGTCATCCTCGGTGATCGCGGCCTCGCTGACGGTGCGGTTGCGCAGGCTGATGCCTTCGCGATGCACGGCATTGGGATCGCCCGAAATCAGGTGATGCCAGGGGAAAAGCGGCTTGCCCTCGTATCGCAGGCGATAGGCGCAGGTCCGGGGCAGCCACCAGGCCACCTCCTTCAGCTTCTTCGGCGTCAGCACGATGCAGTCGGGAACATAATCGTGCCGGTTCGGATAGCTGGAGCAACGGCAGGTCGCGCCATCCAGCAGCCGGCAGGCGACGCGGGTGAAATCGACCTCGCCCGTATCCTCGTATTCGATCTTGTTCAGGCAGCATTTGCCGCAGCCGTCGCAAAGCGCCTCCCATTCGTCGGGGGCAAGGTTTTTCAGCGGCAGTTCCCAGAAACGCTCACGCATCATCGGCTTGACAGGATATCGCGCGCGAGGGCGCTGTCCTGGCCCATCTGCGCGATCAATGCGTCGAGGCTGTCGAATTTCAGTTCGGGGCGCAGATATTCCACCAGCGCGACCGAAAGGTGCTGGCCGTAAAGATCGCCATCGAAATCGAAGATATGGCTTTCCAGATTGGGGCGGTTGTCGCCGAACATGGGCCGCACGCCCAGGCTGGCCACGCCCTTGTAGCTGCCGCGCTCGGGTCCGGTCAGCACATCGACCAGCACGGCATAAACGCCCAGGCGCGGCAGATGCAGCCCGGCCACGCCCATGTTCGCGGTCGGAAAGCCGAAATCGCGGCCGCGCTTGTCGCCATGGACCACCTCGCCGTCGATGCGGTGCCAATGGCCCAGCATCCGCTCGGCGTCGCGGGTGCGGCCCTGGGCCAGCGCCTCGCGGATGGCGGTCGAGCTATAGCCCTTGGCCCCGTCCCCGATCAGCGGCGCGATGGTGACGCCGAAGCCCATGTCCCGGCCCAGCCGGCTCAGCACCTCGACATTGCCGCTGCGCTGACGGCCGAAGCAGAAATCCGCGCCCACCGAGACATGGCGCACGCCCAGCCCGTCGACCAGCACCTGCCGGGCGAATTCCTGGGGCGAAAGGCCCGCCAGAACCGTGTCGAAGGACAGTTCATAAAGATGTTCGACCCCAAGGCGGGCCAGCCGGTTCAGCCGCGATTCGGCGTTCATCAGGCGAAAGGGCGGCGCGTCGGGCCGGAATATCTGGCGCGGATGCGGCTCGAAGGTGATGATGCCCAGCGGCGCGGCGCAGGCCGCCCGCGCCGCGTCGATGACCGAGCGGTGCCCCAGGTGAACCCCGTCGAAATTGCCCATGGCGACGGTGGCCCCGCGGGCATCCAGCGGCAGAGCTTTCCAGTCGTGATGGATGCGCAATCAGGCCCCCGATGGGCCGAGCCGGCCCTTGTCAGTCGAATATCCAGCTTGGCGCCGTGACGGCCGCCTTGCCCTTCCAGACGACCGTATCACCGACCTGCCCGCCGGTTGCAAGGGTAACGCGCGCTCCCAAAGCGGGGGCCGCGCGGCGGCCCCGCGCGCGCGCGCGTCTAGCGCAGCCGCCCGATGCTGTAGCGCGGATTTTCGCCACGCATGGACAGCCATTCGTCCAGCTTCGCCTGCTCGGGGCGGTCGACATCAGGGCCGAACTGATCGAAGGCAAGCCCGCCGCTGACGAAAAGCGCGTCGATCCCGTCCCCACGCGCACCGGGAATGTCGGTGGCGATGCCGTCGCCGATTCCCAGGATGCGCGCATCCGGGCCAAGGCCCAGGCGGCGGCGGGCCAGGTCATAGATCGGCTTGTGGGGCTTGCCGAAATAAAGCGACCTGCCGCCCAGGCCCTCGTAGAATTCGGCCAGGGCGCCGGCGCAATAGATCCGCTTGTCGCCCAGATCCACGATCACGTCGGGATTGGCGCAAAGCAGCGGCAGGCCACGGTCGCGGGCCAGTTCCAGACGCCCGCGATAGTCCTCGGGGATTTCGGTGGTGTCGTCGAACATGCCGGTGCAGACGATGCCCTGGGCCTGCTCCAGAGGCACGCGCTGGATCGGCGGCTCATGCTCGCGCCCGGCGGGGATGTCGGTAAAGAAACCCTCGTCCTTGGGCATCATGATCGCCCAGACCTTGCGGCCGACCGCGCCCGCGAACATCGCATCCTGCGCCGCGTCGCCGGAACTGACGATGGCATCCCAGGCGTCATGCGGCACGCCCATGCGGTCAAGCTGGCGCTGCACCCAAGGCCAGGGACGCGGAGCGTTGGTCAGCAGCACCACCTTGCCGCCCTTGGCGCGAAAGCCCTGCAAGGCGGCGACGGCGGCGGGATAGGCCGCGACGCCGTTGTGAAGGCAGCCCCAGAGGTCGCAAAAGACCACATCGTAATCGGCCGAAATCTCGGCCAGCGAGGAAATCACATGCGTCATCGAGGCTCCTTTCAGGGATCAGACCGCCAGGACGGGGATGATCTGCTTCTTGCGCGACATGACGCCCGGCAGCAGGACGGTATCGCCCAAGACGGTGGCGCCGAAGCTGCGCTCGGCCACGGCCTTGACGAAATCGTTCGGGACCAGCAGCGTCGCCTGCTCGTTCAGGATGTCCACGATGAAAAGCAGCACCTCATCCGCGCCATCGGCGGCGGCGACGCCGGGCATGGCGGCCATCAACGCGCCCTTGCGGTCCAAAAGCACCTGCGGCGCCGTCGTCTCAAGAACCGAGACCCGCAGCTGCTTGCCGCCAAGCTCGTATTCCTTGCTGTCCATGCGCAGCAGCGCCTCTTCGGTGAAGGCCGAGACATCGGATTTCGCGGCGAACATCTCGGCCGCATAGGCCGGGATCGAGACGCCCAGGTCATGGGCCAGCTTCTCGGCCACCCAGCGGTCATGGGCGGTGGTGGTCGGGCTGCGGAATTCCAGCGTATCGGACAGGATGCAGGTCAGCATCGCGCCCTTGATCGCCCTGGGCGCGCGGGCATAGCCATCATCGCCCATCAGGTCGAACATGATGGTCGCGGTGCAGGCCAGGGGGCGGATCGTCACGTTGATCGGCGTGCGGGTCTTGATGCCGCCCGCCAGCATGTGGTGGTCGATGATCTCGATCACATCGGCATCGTTGATCGCGGCGGGAAGCTCGGCGGGGTTGTTGGTGTCCACGATCACGCATTTCTCGCCCGCCGCCAGATCGGCGATGATCTGGGGCTTGGGCAGATCCCATTTCGCCAGCATCCAGGCGGCCTCGGTGTTCGGCTCGCCTTGCAGGACCGCGACAGCGGGCTGCTTGCGGACCTCGGACAGATACCAGGCCCAGGCGATGGGCGAGCCGGTCGAGTCCGTATCGGGGGCCTTGTGGCCGAAAACCTTGATCATCATGCGTCCTTGCGAAGGTCGGGATTTGCTGCGGCGTTATAGGTGGCCCCGCCGAAATTGTCTATTGACCAAGGCTGACGCCCGCATTCACCGCCAGAGCCAGAAGCACGGTGTTGTAGAAGAAGGACAGCGCCGAATGCAGAATCGTGACGCGGCGGAAATCCGTCCGCGTCACCGCCACGTCCGAGGTCTGCGCGGTCATGCCCAGGGTGAAGCTGTAATAGACGAAATCCCACAGGCCGGGCAGCGCGTCCCGCTCCAGGCCCGGAAAATCCAGCCCCCGCGCCTCGGCCGGCTGCGGACCGCCGCCGGGGCGATACCACTTATGGGCATAGTGAAAGGCCATGACCATATGGATCATCGCCCAGCCCAGCGGCACCGAGGCCAGCGCCAGCCCCGAGCGCAGAACCGAGCCGCCGCTTTTGTCGCGCAGCGTCAGCAGGATGGCCGACAGGCTGACCAGCACCACCCCGACCGCGATCAGGACGATCAGCCGCGCGCCCTCGTCATCCTCGCCGGCATGGCGTTGCAGGTCGGGGGGCGGGACGTGGTTCAGCATGACCCCCACCATGGCCAGATAGGAAAGGCAGAGCACATCGGCGAACAACAGCAGCCGGTCCGGCGCGGGCATGGGCCAGGCCAGCGCCGCGGCGACAAGCCCGAAGGCCAGCGCCAGCAGAAAGCGCAGATGCCGCTTCAGGCTTGGGCGCATGGTCTGGCTCAAACAGGCGTCTGCTGGTGCTGGACGATGCGCCAATCGCCCTCGCGCCGGACCCAGGTGGTGGTGCAAAGCGCGCGATAGGTCTCGGCCCCGGCACGGCGGGCGGTGGCGCGATAGGCCAGGACGCAGACCTCGTCGGTCTCGATCGCGGCACGGTCGGACATGGTGACCTCCTGCCAGCGAGGGGTCGAGGCCAGGCTTTCGACGACCTTGCGCCGTGTCAGGATGCCCGTGGGCTGAAAGGCCATCAGACAGCCCTCGCCCAGCTTGCGCGCGGCCTCGGCGGCGCCGGACAGCCAGAATTCGCGCTCCTCTTGCCAGATCTCATCCGTCATCGCCGGTCCCTCCCCCCAACGGCTCGACGGGGCTGATGGTCCAGCCCCGTTGCCCCAGCAGCGACAGAACGCCCTTGCCGCCAGGAAGATGCAAGGCGCCGAAACCGACGACGATGCCCTTGTCGCGCGCGGCGGCCGCGCGGGCGGCGGATTCGATCACCGGCACCCAGGATTCGTTGCGCCGGTCCATCAGCTTTTCCTGCGCCAGCCGCATCTGCTCGTCCACCTCGGCCCGCGACATGCCCGAGCGGTCATAGGCGTCGAAACGGCCGAATTCCCAGATCAGCCAGCTTTCCCCCGAGAAATAGGCATCCGTCAGCGTCACCGCGTAATCGTCGGCATATTCGGCGGCGGGCATGGCCGCGCGCAGCATGTCGATTTCCTCGGCCGGGGTCATGTCGCCGAAAAGCTTGAAGACCGTATCCCAGGGCTCCAGCGCGCGGACCGGCACATCGGCGGCCTCGGCCGCGCGGATCAGGCGGTGATCGAGGCCCCCGGCATCGCCGGTCTCTTTCATCGCGCGGATCATGCAGGGCGAGATCCCCAGCATGACCGAGACATACCAGGGCCGCAGCCGGCTGGTGATGACGGCGGGCATGCCCCGCGCCTCCATCGCGGCCGAAAGCGCCTGCCAGTCCGGCGCGGTCATCCTTTCGGGCAGGGTCGGGCCGTCGGCATCCATGATCAGTGCCGGATCGCTGGTCATGGCCTGGGCCAGCGCGGCCTCCTCCACGGGGCCGGCCTCGACCAGCAGGGCATCCGCGCGGGCCAGTTCGGGGCCGAATTGCGCCAGCGTCGCGCCATGGCGGGGATCGTCGAAATGATAGGTGCCCAGCAGCAGGATGCGGCTGTCGCCCTTGCTTGCCCGCCAGAACAGGCCCTGGTGAAAGGGCACCTTGCGGCTGGCCGCTTGCAGGGCATCCAGCCGCGCGGGCGGCAGGGCCTGGATCAGGTCGCGGCCCTGGCAGGTCTGGGCGCAGGCGGGCGCCGCCGCCGCAAAGACCAAAAGCAAGGGGATCAACAGGGCTTTCAGGCGCATCGGCATCGGGTCCATGGCTTTGGGGCCAGCATGGCACGCGGCGGCGCCGGTGGCGAGCCTTGCAGGGGCATAGAAGAAACGGAAGGTCAGCGGCGGCGCGGCAATTCCTGGGGCAGGCTTTGCTTGGCCACCACCGCCCGCCAGATGCGCTCGACCTGGCCGGCCTTGGCGTCCCAGGTGAAATCCCGCATCACCCGCGCCTGGGCGGCACGGGCCATGGGCGGCAGGACCGCCGGATCCGCCGCGATGGCCTCAAGGCGGGCGCGCAGACCCGCGACGATCCGGTCGCGCCGGCCCAGGGGGATGCGGAAGCCGGTGGTGTCGTCGACCAGTTCGCCCGGCCCCGCGTAATCGACGATGACCGGCACGACGCCAAGGGCCATGGCCTCCAGCACCGCGCCGCCGCCGAATTCGCGCACCGAGGGAAAGACCAGCATCTGCGCCATCGCGGCGATGCCCTGCACCGCCTTATGCTCCAGCCAGCCATGGAAGGTGACGGCATCGCCCACGCCCTCGCGCGCGACCAGGGCGTGAAGATCGGCCGCCTGCGGGCCGTCGCCGATCACGTCAAGATGCAGGCTGCCCGCGCGCAGAAGCGGCAGCGCGGCCTCGATCGCCATATCGGCGCCCTTATAGGGAACCAGGCGCCCGATGAAGCAGCCGCGCAGCGGCAGGGTGCCGGGCTGGGGCGCGGTCAGGCTGAACCGCGCCGGATCGATGGCGTTTTCCGGCAACCAGACGCACTTGCTGCGGTGGCGGGCCGGAATCTCGGACAGGGTATGTTCGCTGCCGCAAAGGATGGCGCTGGCGGCGGCAAGCGCCGCGCCGCGTCCGGGCATCGCCTTATAGGCCCCCCGGACATAGGAAAGCCATTCCTTTTCCCGCCGCCTTTCGCCGTCGAACCCCTTGGGCCAGGGCACGCCGCCGTTCAGCGGTCCCATCACGAAGGGCACGCCCGCGCGCTTGCAGCGGGGCGCGATCAGGCTGTTGGCGGTGGGGGTCAGCGGTGTCACCCGGTGCACGATGTCATATTCACCGGCAGCGATGGCCGTGCCGAACCGGCGCCAGACCAGCCGCTCGAAATAGCCGTAGCCCAGCGTCGTCACGGCGGTCTTCATCGTCCAGCCGACGCCCTTGCCCATGCTGAGCCGCTCGGCCAGCCTCCAAAGCGGCGCCGCCAGCTTTTCACTGTCGATGGCGGTGAAGTCCCGCCCCTCGACAAGGCCGGCGCGCAGGAAGGCGTCGCGGTTGCGGATCTGGGTCACGATATGGACATCCGCCACCTCGCGCAGCGCCCGCGCCAGCGACCAGCCCACCAGCGGCACCGAAACCCATTCGGGGTTGGCCGCTTCGGCGATCACAAGGGCCTTCAACCGTGGGTTCATCGCGCGCCTCCTGCGACAGCCTTGATCCTTGGGGTAGCCGCCGGCACAAAACCGCGTCAAGCGGCATTCAACGCAAAATTTTCAATGCCAAATTTTTGCCCGGCCTCCCGTTGACAGGGACCGGGGGCCGGCCTAGATCTGCGCCACTGGCACTCAATAAGACCGAGTGCCAACAACATACAGCAACCTGTAACACCGGAGTGTTCACATGGCTTTCAAACCGCTGCACGACCGCGTCGTGGTCCGTCGCGTCCAATCGGACGAGAAAACCAAGGGCGGGCTGATCATCCCCGACAGCGCCAAGGAAAAACCCGCCGAGGGCGAGATCATCGCGGTCGGCGAAGGCGCGCGCAAGGATTCGGGCGAACTGATCGCCCCCTCGGTCGCGGCAGGCGACCGCGTCCTGTTCGGCAAATGGTCGGGCACCGAAATCACCGTTGATGGCGAAGAGCTGTTGATCATGAAGGAAAGCGACATCCTGGGCATTATCGCCTGATCTCGCCTTTTCGATAACCCATTCAAGGAGAAGAACAAATGGCTGCGAAAGAAGTCAAGTTCAACACCGACGCCCGCGACCGCATGCTGAAAGGCGTGAACATTCTCGCGGATGCGGTGAAGGTCACGCTCGGCCCGAAAGGCCGCAACGTGGTGATCGACAAGTCCTTCGGCGCCCCGCGCATCACCAAGGACGGCGTTTCGGTCGCCAAGGAAATCGAGCTTTCGGACAAGTTCGAGAACATGGGCGCGCAGATGGTCCGCGAAGTCGCGTCGCGCACCAATGACGAAGCCGGCGACGGCACCACCACCGCCACCGTCCTGGCCCAGGCCATCATCCGCGAGGGCCTGAAATCGGTCGCCGCCGGCCTGAACCCGATGGATCTGAAGCGCGGCATCGACCTGGCCACCGCCAAGGTCGTCCAGTCGATCAAATCGGCCGCCCGCCCGGTCAGCGACAGCGCCGAAGTGGCGCAGGTCGGCACCATCTCGGCCAATGGCGAGGCATTCATCGGCCAGCAGATCGCCGAAGCCATGCAGCGCGTCGGCAACGAGGGTGTGATCACCGTCGAAGAAAACAAGGGCATGGAAACCGAGGTCGAAGTCGTCGAGGGCATGCAGTTCGACCGCGGCTATCTCTCGCCCTATTTCGTGACCAATGCCGACAAGATGGTCGCGGAACTGGAAGACGCCTATATCCTGCTGCACGAGAAAAAGCTTTCCTCGCTGCAACCGATGGTCCCGCTGCTTGAGGCCGTGATCCAGTCGCAAAAGCCGCTGCTGATCGTGGCGGAAGATGTCGAGGGCGAAGCCCTGGCCACGCTGGTCGTCAACAAGCTGCGCGGTGGCCTGAAGATCGCCGCCGTCAAGGCTCCGGGCTTCGGCGACCGCCGCAAGGCCATGCTGCAAGACATCGCGATCCTGACCGGCGGCCAGGTCATCAGCGAGGACCTGGGCATGAAGCTTGAGAATGTCACCGTCGACATGCTCGGCCGCGCCAAGAAGATCTCGATCAACAAGGACAACACCACCATCGTCGATGGTTCGGGTGAGAAGGCCGAGATCGAGGCCCGCGTCAGCCAGATCCGCCAGCAGATCGAGGAGACCACCTCGGATTACGACCGCGAGAAGCTGCAAGAGCGCGTGGCGAAACTGGCCGGCGGCGTTGCCGTCATCCGCGTCGGCGGCATGACCGAAGTGGAAGTCAAAGAGCGCAAGGACCGCGTGGACGACGCGCTGAACGCGACCCGCGCGGCCGTTCAGGAGGGCGTGGTCGTCGGTGGCGGCGTGGCCCTGGTCCAGGGCGGCAAGGCGCTGGACGGCCTGACCGGCGCGAACTCGGATCAGGACGCCGGCATCGCCATCGTCCGCCGCGCGCTGGAAGCGCCGCTGCGCCAGATCGCCGAGAATGCCGGCGTCGACGGTGCCGTGGTCGCGGGCAAGGTCCGCGAATCCTCGGACAAGGCTTTCGGCTTCAACGCCCAGACCGAGGAATATGGCGACATGTTCAAGTTCGGCGTGATCGACCCGGCGAAAGTCGTGCGCACCGCGCTGGAAGACGCGGCGTCGGTGGCCTCGCTGCTGATCACCACCGAGGCGATGATCGCCGAGAAGCCCGAGCCCAAGGCCCCGGCCGGCGGCATGCCCGACATGGGCGGCATGGGCGGCATGATGTAATCAGCCGCTGCCCACGCAGGACAGACAGGGCCGCCCCACAGGGCGGCCCTTTTTCCTATCCCCGACTTCCTATCCCCGCCCGTCCCCGCCCGGCGCGTCGACAGCAGGCAAATCCGTCTCCGAAGTCGCAACACCGGATAAATCGCGGCAGACCGATGCCCCGGAGACGTATCAAGGCTTTTCCAAGACCCGCCCAAGCCGGGAAGCCGCAGGCGATCACGCCTGCTGAAAGGCAGCATGCTGACAGTGCGGGCCGATCTTCCGGCCTTCATGCAGGGCCTTCGCAATACCGACCAAGCGGAGCTTGACCGTCACCCAGGCCTGGCCTGCCGTCGGCTCTGGCCGCCCACGCCAATTCCAGGCCCTGTCGCGCCGCCTGTCGCCCTTGGTCGCGACACGATGCGGTCCACGCTTCCCGGCCGCAGAAGGATCGGCAGCGCATCAACCCTGGCATCGCCCAGAGGATCAGGCCAGGACTACTCTTGCAAATGCCCGCGCAACGTATCCGCGCCATATTGCGGCCGGAACAGCCCCTCTTCGACCAGGCGCGGGATCAGGGCCTCAAGAAGCAGGTCCAGCGACCGGCGCGAACCGCCGGGCACGGCGATGAAACCGTCGATGGCGCCGGCGCGGAACCATTCCGCGATCTCACCGGCGGCATCCTCGACCGTGCCGATCACCTGCCAATGCACCGAGGCCAGGATCTCGGGCCGCGCCAGCAACGCGTCGGGCGTCGGGCGCAGATCGCGGATGATGCGGCGCACCGCCTCGCATTGGGTGGCGCAGCGCGATGAGCGGTGCTCGGCCGGCAGGTCCGCAGGCGTGATCGGCCGCGCGGTCGGCCAACCGCGCAGGTCGATGCCCAGAAACTCTTGCGCGCGGGCCATGCGCTGCGCCCGGTCGACCCGCGCATGGGTCGCCAGGAACAGCTCCTGCGCCTCGTCCCGCGTTTTGCCCAGATACAGGCTTAGCCCAGGCAGCAGGCGCACATCGCGCGGCTGTCGGCCATGCGCCAGCGCACGCTCGGAAAGCTGCCGGCGAATTTCCAGCGCGGTCCGCATATCCGGGGTCATGCCAAAGACCATATCCGCGACCTGGCCGGCGAAATCCACGCCAAGCGCCGAGCCGCCGGCCTGCATCAGCGGGATGTCCGGGCCGGGATATCGCGGCAGGTTCATCGGCCCCTTGACCTGGAACTGCGGCCCCTGATGATCGATGGGCAGGATCAGATCGGTATCGCCATAATGCCCGGCCGCGCGGTCGACCAGCAGCGCCTCGGCCGGGAAACTGTCCCAAAGCCGGCGCACCACCTCGGTGAATTCGGACGCGCGGGCGTAGCGGGTTTCCGAGGACGGCATCTCGGGCAGGCCGAAATTCTCATTGCCCTGAAGCGCGGTGACCACGTTCCAGCCCGCCCGGCCACGGCTGAGCCAATGCAGCGACATCAACTGGCGCGCCGCATGATAGGGATGGCCGAAAGTGGTCGAGATCGTCGTGACCAGCCCGATCCGTTCGGTTTCCCGCGCCATCGAGGCCAGCAGCAGCGTCGGATCCAGGCTGGAAAAGCCGAAGGACTGCTGCATGGCCGGGATCGGCAGGAACATGGCATCGGGACGAAACACGAAATCCAGATGCGCCGCCTCGGCCCGCCGGGCCACGTCCAGCGCAAAATCGCTGGAATACAGCCCCTCGATACCGCTGTCCGCGTCGCGCCAGCCTTCTCCGCTGAGCCAGGTGGGGGCAACGGACATGCCGATGCAAAGTCTTGGTCGGAGCATCTTTCGCCCTGCCTGCCTGTCAAACAAGACCGGCGCCACGGATGACGCCGGCCGCAATCTGTCGTCGCGCGCCTTAGAAGGTGCCGCGGATGCCGATGCCGACCATGCGCGGCGTGGTCATGCTGCCCTGGGTAAAGACCACATTTCCACGGGCCGCTTCAAGCAGGGTGGGCGTGCGTTCGTCAAACAGGTTGTTGACATAGCCGTAAAGCTCGACCTGGTCGTTGATGCGCCAACTGGCGTTCACATCGACCAGGGTGAAGCCGTCGACCGCATAGGCAGCCGTATTGGCGGTGTTCGAGTAATAGCCATCGACATAGCGGGCCTGGCCGCCCAGGTTCAGCCGGTCGTTCACGTCCCAACTGGCGCCGATGCTGAGCATCTTGCCAGGGGAACGCGCGAACTCGTTGCCCTCATAGCTCGTCATCTGGTCGAAACGCTCGATCTCGGTATGCAGCAGGCCAAGGCTGCCGCGCAGGGTCAAGGCATCGGTCGCGCGCCAATCGGCGCCAAGCTCCAACCCATAGGCGCTGGAGTCCTGCGCGTTCACCGTTTGCAGATAGGTCACGCCATCGACCAGATGCGTGATGTTATACTGGGCGTTGTTGTAATCCATGTAGAACAGGTTGCCGGTCAGCATCAGCCTCCCGTCCAGCAGTTCGGCGCGGCTAAACAACTCATAGTTCCAGACGGTCTCGGCGTCGAATTCGGTCCATTCCTTGGTATAGCTGAAATCCAGCGAAACGCCGCCGGGGTTGTAACCCTTGCTGATCAGCGCGCCGACGTTCCAGTCGGGCGTGACCTGATAGGTCAGCGTCAGCTTGGGCAGGAAGGCATCGAAGGTTTGGTCGAAATCCAGATCGCTGTTGGCGAACAGCGACGAGACATCGCCGGTGCGGCGGATATGGTCACGCTGATAGCGCAAGCCGGCGGCCAGGCTCCAGCGGTCGTCCAGGCGCCAGTTCAACTCTCCGTATAGGCCAAGGTTCGACTTCTCGTCGTGGAAGGTGGATTCGCCGCCTTGGTTCAGCCATTCGTCCTGCTCGGTGAAGGCGACATACATCCCGGCCACACCGCTTAGCCGATCCTCGGGCGTTCCGAAGGTCAGCTTGCTTTCGTTCGAATAATTGTCCTGCGAGATATTGGCATCGCCCGAGGTCGAGGTGCCGACGCGGCGCTCTACGTCCGAGGTGGAATATTGCGTCTTGCTGCTTAGCGCCAAGCCGTTGCCCAGGTCGTAATCCACGTCCAGAATGCCGGTGTCGGTGGTCTGATCCCAGCCCGGCATCCATGTGGCGATCGATTCCAGCTCGTCATAGGGTTCGGACGCGCCCTCGGCGCTGGGACGCTTCATCCGGCTGTGGCTGTAGGTCAGCTTGGCGGTCAGGCCCGGCAGTTCGGTCGGCTGCCACAGCAGCTTGACGCGGGCATTGGCGTTCAGGAAATCCTGGCCGATGTCGTTCTGGATGAAGTTCGAACCCACATAGTCGATGAAGGTGTCGCGCGACGAATAGTCCAGCGACACCCGCGCGGCCAGTTCCTCGGTGATCGGCCCCGACCACATGAAAGAGGCGGCGCGCTGATTATAGTTGCCCGCCTCGACCCGATAGGCGCCCTCGGGGGTGAAGCTGGGATCCTTGGTGTTGACGATGATCGCGCCGGCGATGGCATTGGCGCCCTGCGACGTGGTCTGCGGGCCACGAAACACCTCGACGCTGTCCACATCCCAGGTAGAGGTGGCACCGAAGTAAAGCTCGTTATAGCTGAGGTAATGGCCATCCAGGTTGATGGTGGCGCGTGGCACCGAACCGGCAAAGAAGGCATTGGCGCCGGTATGCGGACCTTGCGCATCCTGCCCGCGGATGACCGGCGTGCTGACGCTGTCGGTGTAAAGCACGTTCGGAGTGCCTGCGACGACGGTGCGAACCTCGTCCTTGCCGGCCTTTTTCTTTTCCAGATCCTCGGCCGTGACCACCGAGACCGAGCTTGCAGTCTGCATCAGGTCGCGGGTGATATTGTCGCCGGTGATGACGACAGTGTCGAGCGTGACGGTATCGGCGGCCTCCTGCGCGTGCAGGGGCGCGCTGGCCAGCAGCGCGATCAGGCTGGCGCCTTGCGTCAGCCGGCGGCGGTGATTTCTGCGGTGAATGTGATGCATGGGTTCCTCGGGCTGGTCGGCGAAGCACGGGCTGGCACGGGGAACCTTGCTGGCGGCGTTCAGATTTGTCCCACATTGCGTAACGCATGCCGCATGTCAATATTGATGCCATTCGCGCCCTTTGCCTTCGCCACGGTTGCGCGCTAGTGTTGCTCCGATGCCGCACGCCCGACACACAGGCCAGCCACAAGCGCAGGAGAAACCGCCGATGATGGAGTTCGAGCCCTTCCTTGACGAGGATGCGAACCTGACAGGTCCGCGCCGGTCGGGAACGATCCAGTCGATCACCATTGCCATGCGGTTTCTGGACATCCTGGCTGGGGCCGAACGTGCGCTGCCCCTGGCCGAGATCGCGCAGCTTTCGCGCACCGGCCGCTCGACCGCGCATCGCTATATGCAGAGCCTGGTGAAAGAGGGGCTGGCGGTGCAGGATCCCGCCTCCAGCCGCTATGACCTTGGCCCTGCCGCGCTAAGCTTGGGGGTCGCGGCGCTGCGCCGGGTCGATGCGGTCGAGATCGCCGGCACGCAGATGAAGCAACTGACCGAGAATCACGGCCTCAGCGCCGGGGTCTGCATCTGGACCGAGCGCGGCCCGACCATCGTGCGCTGGTTCCGCAGCGCGCATTTCGCCATCACCGCGATCAGCCTGGGCGACGTGCTGCCGGTGGACAACACCGCCTGCGGGCTGGTCTTTCAGGCGTTCCTGCCCCGCGCCCAGATCGAGACCGCGCGGCGCCTGCAACCGGCCAGCTTCCGCGGCACCCCGCCCGGCAAGGCCGCGACCGACCGCATCCGCGCCGAGGGCTGGGCCGAGTTGACCAGCCACCTGCTGTCGAACGTCACCGGGCAGGCCGCGCCGATCCTGGATGCGCAGGGCGAATTGGTCTGCGTCGTCACCACCGCCGGCAATCTGGGCAAGCTGGAATCGCCGCAATCGGCGCTGGCGCTACGCGACGCGGCGCGGCTGATCAACCGCGCGACCGGCGGGCAAAGCACCTTCGACGATTAGCGCCGGGGGCGCGGGCGACGATTAGCGCCGGGGGCGCGGGATCACCATCGGCCGCCCGGTCAGCGGGTCGGGCCGCACCAGCGCATCCAGGCCAAAGACCTGCCGCACCAGCGCCTCGGTCACGATGGCGTCCGGTGCGCCCTCGGCCACCACCGCGCCATCCCTCATCGCCACCAGATGCGAGGCATGGCGGAAAGCCAGGTTCAGTTCATGCAGCACCGCGACAACGGTGCGGCCAAGCGCATTCAGCCCCGACAAAAGCTCAAGCAGTTCAACTTGATGCACGATATCAAGATAAGTCGTCGGCTCATCCAGCAGCAGGATGTCGGTTTCCTGCGCCAGCACCGTCGCGATCCAGATCCGCTGCCGCTGTCCGCCCGACAGTTCGGAAACCGGCCGGGCCGCCAGATCCAGCGTCCCGGTCGTTTCCAGCGCCGCGCGGACCGCGCGCTCGTCCTCGGGCGACCATTGCCGCAGGAAGCCCTGATGCGGAAAGCGGCCGCGCGCCACCAGTTCGGCGACGGTCAGGCCGTCCGGCGCCATGGGCGATTGCGGCAAAAGGCCCAGCCTGCGCGCGACCTCGCGCGTGGGCATGCTGTGGATCGCCTTGCCGTCCAGCACCACCTGCCCGCTTTCCGGCGGCAACAGCCGGGCCAGCGCGCGCAGAAGCGTGGATTTGCCGCAGGCATTCGGTCCGACAATGACGGTGAAAGACCCGTCTGGAATCGCCAGCGACAGATTTTCCGACACCATCCGCGCCTGATAGCGCAGGGTTACCGCGTCGGCATGCAGGCGATGGGACATTCCCGCTCCTTCCCGTGGGCCGCTTTTGCGGCGGTATGTGTATTGCATTGCGGAACGCGCTCTGCAATATGGTTTCAGCCATTGCGCCGGATTCCGGTCCGGCGAGCAGCCATCCCGCTTTTCAGACCAGGACCCTGCACCGCTTGCAGGTGGAAAGTATGCCATGGCCGACCCGAATACGGAAACCGTCGATGACCCCCAGGGGCTGCTGTCCCAGGCCGACCACATGCGCGAGATGGACCGGATCGAGATGCGGGTGACGGCGATCCGCCGCCCCTTCCCCTCGGTCGCGCGGCTGGCCGGGCGGGTCCAGGCGCATGATCCCGAAGCTTGGCTGGCCGCCAACCAGGCCGTCCGCATCGAGGTCGAGACGCCCGAAGGACAGCGCCCCGTCTCACGTATCTATACCATCCGCAGCTTCGACGCGGCCTCGGGCACGGTCGAGATAGATTTCGTGCTTCATGACGACGACAGCCCGGCGATGCGCTGGCTGCGTGCCGCCGGACCCGGCACCCGCGTCGGCATGATCGGCCCGCGCCAGCACCTGATCCCTGGCCATGCGCCCGGCAGGCGCGCCGCGATCTTTGCCGACGAAACCGCGATTCCCGCCGTTTTCGCCATCCTGAACGCCTGGCCGCAAGGCGCCCCAGGCAGCCTTTGGATCGAGACGGCCGAGCAAGGCGCCTTTGACGAATTGCCCCGCCTGCCCGGCCTGGATTATCATCTGCTGCGCCGCGACCGCCCCGCCGGCACCACCGGCGCGCTGCTGGCCGCCGCCCGCGCCGCGATCACCGCCCCGCAAGGCTGGACGCTGTGGGCCGCTGGCGAGCGCCAGGAGATGCGCGATTTCCGCAGCCATTTCCGCGCGCTCGGCATGCCGCGTGAGGATGTGCGCGTCTTCGGCTATTGGAGGCACGGCGCCAGCAGCAGCGAGCTGGACCGCCTGCGCTTGCAGGAATACAGCCGCATCCGACAGCAAGGGCTGCGGCTGGAAGATCTTGACGACGCCGACCTGCCGATCTGAGGTGCCCATGCTCAACCGCCTTGCGACCCTGTTTCTTGCCCTGATCCTGCCGGTAGCCGCCCTGGCCGAAGACTGGCCGCGCAGCATCCCCGATGCCACGGGCGAGGTGACGATCCCGGCGCGGCCCGTCCGCATCGTCTCGACCTCGCCCAGCCTGACCGGGATCCTGCTGGCCATCGACGCGCCGGTGACGGCCACGGCTTCGGCCATTGTCGGACCGCTGACCGACGGCAAGGGGTTCTTTTCGCAATGGGCCTCGGTCGCCGACCAGCGCGGGGTCGAGGTGCTTTATCCGAACCTCGCCTTCGACATCGAGGCGTTGATCGTGCGGCAGCCCGATCTGGTGGTCGCTTCGTCCGTGGGCGGCGACAGCGCCCTGCCCTATCTGGACCAGTTGCGGGCGCAGGGCGTGCCGGTGATCGTGCTGGACTACGCCACGAACGGCTGGGAGGAACTTGCCCGCACCCTGGGCCGCGCCACCGGGCACGAGGCGGACGCCACCCGCGTGACCCAGGATTTCGCCCGCGAAGCGGCCAAGTCCAAGGCCGGTCTTGCCCTGCCGCCGGGCACGGCCAGCATCGTTTCCTACAATTTCTCTGGCACCTATTCCGTGGGCAAGCCCGACAGCCCGCAGGCGCGGATCCTTGAAGCCCTCGGCTTCAGCATCGCCGGCATCCCCGAAGACATGAAGGGCCAGATCGCACGCTCGGCCGATTTCGATTTCGTCTCGCACGAGAACCTGGCCGCGGCGATCACCGGCGACAGCGTCTTTCTGCTGAACGGCACCCAGGACAACGTGCGCGCCTTCAGCGCCGATCCGGTGCTGGCCAACCTGCCCGCCGTGCGCGAAGGCCGGGTCTATCCGCTGGGGCCGACCTCGTTCCGGGTGGATTACTATTCGGGCTTGCAGATGATCCGAACGGTCGAGCCCTACTTCCGCAAATGACGCTTTTACGCCCGCGCCCCGCCGGCAGGCTTTACGCGGCCGGAGTGGCGGCGCTGATCCTGCTGGTGCTGGCAAGCCTTGCCATAGGCTCGCGCCCGGTGCCGCCGGCGCAGGTGCTGGCCGCGCTGGTCGATTACGATCCCGCGAACGACCTGCATCTGGTCCTGCGCGAGCTGCGCCTGCCGCGCACCCTGCTGGCGGTCCTTGCCGGGGCGGCGCTGGGGCTCTCGGGTGCCGTCATGCAATCGGTGACGCGCAATCCGCTGGCCGAGCCTGGGCTGCTGGGCGTCAATGCCGGCGCGGCCATCGCGGTGGTCCTGGGCGCATCGGCCTTTGGCCTGACGCAGATGGCGCAATATGTCTGGTTCGGCTTTCTGGGCGCCGGCCTTGCCGGGATCGCGGTATTCCTGCTGGGGCGCGGCCATGACAGCGGCGCCGATCCGGTGCGGCTGGTGCTGGCGGGGGCCGGGATCTCGGTCCTTCTGGGCGCGGGGGCAAGCCTGCTGATCCTGAACTCGGGGCTGGAGGTTCTGGACCTGTTTCGCAACTGGGGTTCGGGCGCGCTGGAGGGGCGCGGCTGGGCGGTGGCGCTGACCATGGCCGTGGCGCTGGCGCTTGGCGGCACGCTGGCGCTGGCGCTGGCGCCGGGACTGAACGCAATGGCGCTGGGGCATGACAGCGGCCGGGCGCTGGGGCTGAGACCCGAGCGTTTCTGGGCGCTGGCCTGCCTGGCGGTGATGATCCTGGCCGGCGCGGCCACGGCCGCCGCAGGGCCGATCGGCTTCGTCGGGCTGGTCGCGCCGCATCTGGCCCGTGCGGTAGCCGGGCCGGACAACCGCCGGGTGCTGCCGCTTTCGGCGCTGTTCGCGGCCTCGGTGCTGCTGGGAGCCGACATCATCGGCCGCCTGATCGCACCGCCCGCCGAGGTCGCGGCCGGGATCGTCGCGGCGATTCTGGGCGGGCCGTTCTTTGTCCACGTCGTGCGCCGCTTTCGACTGGCGCGGCTATGATCCCGCCCGGCACGCGCCTTCTGCGGCTCAGCCGCTTTTCGCTGCTGTGGCGCCCAAGGGCCGTGGCGGTCTGCCTGGGACTGGCGCTGCTGTGCCTGGCGCTGGCACTTCTGCTGCTGGGCACCGGAACGGTGCGCCTGTCGCCCGCGCAGGTGATCGGAGGGCTTTTCGGCGCGCCGGACGATCCGATGGCGGCACGCGTCCTGCGCGGCATCCGCCTGCCGCGCCTGCTGGTGGCGGCGCTGGTCGGCGCCTCGCTTGGCATGGCGGGGGCGGCGTTCCAGTCGCTGTCGCGCAATCCCCTGGGATCGCCCGACGTGATCGGCTTCACCACCGGAGCGGCGACCGGCGCCATCCTTCAGATCGTCCTGTTCGACGCCGGCGCCTTCCAGGTCGCGGCGGCGGCGGTCGGCTCTGGCCTGATGACGGCGCTGGCGGTGCTGGCGCTGGCCCGCCACAAAGGGGCCGGAGGCGGCTATCGCCTGATCCTTGTCGGCATCGGCGTCGGCGCGGTGCTGAGCGGGGTGAACAGCATGCTGATGGTGATGGGCAATCTGGATCGGGCCATGTCGGCGCAGATCTGGCTGGCCGGCTCTCTTACCGCGCGCGGCTGGGCACATGTCTGGCCGGCGCTGGCGGGGTTCGCGCTGTTCGGGCCGATGCTGGCCCTTGGCGCGCGTCGGCTGGCGATGCTGGAACTAAGCGAGGACATGGCCGCGCAACTGGGGCTGAACATCGACCGCGACCGCGCGGCGCTGGTGATCGCGGCGGTCGGGCTAACGGCGGTGGCCACCGCCAGCGCCGGACCCATCGCGTTCGTCGCGCTGGCCGCCCCGCAGATCGCCCGCCGCCTGACCCGCGCGCCGGGGGTGCCGGTCGTCTCCGGGGCGCTTTGCGGGGTAGTGCTGCTGCTGGCCGCGGATCTGATCGGCCAACGCGCACCCTTTGGCCTGCTGCTGCCCATCGGCACCCTGACCGGACTATGCGGCGGGCTGTATCTGGTCTGCATTCTGGGCCGCGGCAGGATTGCGCCATCCGGCCGATGATCCGGGCTGTAGCGCGGAGCGGCGATCCGGCATCGATCACTGAATAGCCGATCCTGCCGGATGGAAGCCGCGCGGCGAGTTCGCCCCGATGTCTTCCGACAACGAAGGCGATCACGGGAAACAAAGACCGGCAAACGACAATCGCCCACCCAGCGGACAGGATACCGGGCGCAAGGCCGCTGCGGCCGAACGGCCTGTTGTCCATCGCCCGCCTGATCGGCAGGCAGATCGCATGCAAGGCCTCCGAGGCGTTGCAGGCCGCCAACGACAATGACGCATCAACCTGACCACGCTGGAGCCGATGCTGGAGGATCTGCACAGCCGTCTGGCAGGGGTGACAATCGAAAGCCTGGGCTGCTCGGCCTTCTGCCATGCAGACTTCCCAGCATTCGCAGGGGTTTTTGTAGAACGTCGCACCACTGCACCGCTCTTCGTATCTCCTGACGAGGTTTGTGCCGGTCAACAGTGGCAAAAAAAATCGGAAAAATCATCTCCCCCTCTGGACGCCCCCGAACGGCGCAGCTATACGACGCCTCGTGTTCCGGCGTAGCTCAGCGGTAGAGCAGTTGACTGTTAATCAATTGGTCGTAGGTTCGATCCCTACCGCCGGAGCCAATTTCTTAGAAATTTCAGCTACTTAGGCAATCATCCGATGGTTGTCCGTCCGACGATCCGACGCGTCCAACGTCGGACGGGAATAGTCAATTCGACGACATCACGGTCCGCGCAATGCGATCAGCCTCGAGGCGTACGTCCTCGAGATAACGACGGATGGCGGCGATCACAGGCACCGTCGTCGTCCCTTGCGATAACAATGCGGACTCAAGCGCAGCCAGGCAGGCCAGCGCGATGTCGAGGTGATCGACAATCGCTTCGGCCCGGTCGTAAATCTCCTGGTCGCGATCTGAATATACGGAAAATCATTAGCTTCTCCCTTTTAAGGAAGAGAAGCTTGCGGCACGGCCATTCATCTGAACGAGAATATCAAAAACCCGTCCGAGCGGGCGGGCCGTTCGGACGGGCTTGCGCGCTGGCGAGGGGTTTCGGCGTCAGTCCGCGAAAAAGCGATAGTCGATCACAGCTGGCTTCAGCATGGGAAGCGCGCGCAGTTCCTGCTCGAAGGCCTCGAGCAATGCCTGGTCATGCGTCTGCGGCGAGACGGCGCGCACGAACACCCGCACCTGGGTGCCGTTCTCGTCCGTCCCGATCCAGATTCGGACGGGGCATCCATCAACGGTGATGATTTCGGGGGTCGGTTCGATGGTCAGCTTCATACGCGTTTCCTTTCGGTCGGCTGGCGTGGCCGCCGAATCGCGTCGACGGCGCGGCTGGCCGTGTCGAGCTGGGACGGCATGTAGGTTTCGGCCAGGTGCGGGTTGGTCGCGGCGCTGTTGCCCAGCACGTCGGCCGTGTCGTCCTTGGTGGAGCCGCCGCTGCGGGACAGGATCCCGAAGGTGCGGCGCAGGTCGCGAAACTGCAAGCCGGCCAGCGCCTTCAGGGCCTTGGCCTTGTCGGCCTGGATCGCCGCATCGCGGACCTCGCGCCAGCGCCGGATGAACAGGTCCTCGTGATAGTCGGCGCCGGTGCGCTCGTCTTGCAGCAGCCGGCGATCCGCCGGGGCGCCCTGGATCAGGGCGCGCACCCGGGGCGCGACCTCGTCGTGCAGCCACATGGCGCCGGCATTGCCGCGCTTGCTGCGACGGAACGTCCACTGGACCTGCAGCCGGCGCCGGCCGTCGGTGCGCGTGATGCGTTCGCCGAACTCGCCGCAGGTCGCCTGGATCAGGTCGGTTTCCCGCTGGCCCTGGAGCAGCGACAGCATGATCGCGGTGCCGATCGACGCCAGGCCCGCATCATCGGCGGCGGCCAGAAGGGCATCGACCTCGGCCCAGGTGGCGGACCTGTCGCGCGGATTCGGGGTCTTCATCCGCAGGCGCAGGCAGGGGTTGGAGCCCTCGGGGCGCCAGCCGATCATCTCGGCATGGCTCATCAGAATCGACATGGCGCGCAACTGGGCGATCGCCGTGTGCTCGCTTTTCCCGCGAAACAGCGTTTCATACCAGGTGCGCATCGCCGGCTTGGTGAAATCGCGGACCTGGTGCGCGCCCCATTTCCGCACCAGCAGGCGGAATTGCGCCCGATAGCTTTGCTGCGTCTTGGGGCGCAGTTCGGTGAAGGCCAGCGATTTCTGGTATGTCGTGATCAGCGCCTCGACCGTGCGGCCGGAGCCGGCCACCGGGGTCCTGCGCGCGGACCAGCTCGGCATTCAGCTTCTCGGCCTCGCGACGCGACCAGGGCAGGCGTTTTTCGTCCAGCTCGACGGCCTGGAAGCCCATCTCGCGCGCGGCGGCCGAGGGTTCCCACCAGATCCGCACCGTGCCGTTCGATCGAGGACGCTCGCGCAGGCCGGCGGGCGGGTCGGAAATGAGGCGCGAGGGTTTCATCCGCGGGGTATCCATATTCTGGCAGCCGCCTCGGCCGCGTCATGGTCCAGCCCGGCCCGCATCCGCGCGGCGGCTTCGAAATCGTAGGGCTCGCCCGGTGTCTGCGCGTCGCAGCCGTGGCCGGCGCCGACCAGCACGGCGGCCGCCGCCGACACCGCAGCCCCGCCATGCCGCTTGACCAGGCGCGGCGCGTAGCGGAGAGGGTTGGCGATAAGGCCGCAGCCAAAACGCAGCCCGCCCTGGTCTTCGAGCGCGGGACAGCGATCGCCCGGCCCGAAGACGACGACGGCCAGCGGGCAGCGTTCGGCCATGCAGCACAGACCGCAGCCATTGCAGGGCTGGCCGTGGGGGGGCTTGGCGAGAATCATCACATATCCTCGTCGGGAGTGAAGCAATCCGCCGGCAGGCCGATGCAGTTGCATTCGGCGTGCAGCACGCATTGGCCGGCGTCGTCGTGAAACCCCTCCCCTGCGCCGCGCGATCGAGGTATTCGCCCGGCGACGACCGGCCGCCGCAGGAAATCCCAGGCGCATGGTCGCCCTGGCGCGCCGCTTGTCGGACGCGGTTGCCGCGTCGCGCAAGCTGAAGGCCGCGCGCGATGGGTGACGGACCTGGCACGACGATTTCGATGAGGACGACGGACGGCGGCACCAGCCGGATCTGCGCCTGGGCCGCGATCCCGCACCGCCGGCGCGCGTTCGCCCGGATCCGGCAACGCCCGCCGAGCAGGATCGGGCGGTGCTGAACATCGCCCGGGCGATTTCCAAGATCGAGGCACCGCAGGGATTTGACCAGGTGTTCGGCGGATCTGTCATCCGCCCGCCTCGTCCCCTGACCAGGATGACGATCAACGAAGTCCTGGATTGGCAAGCGCGCAGCACCGGCGCCGGTTCGAAATCATCGGCCGCCGGCGCATTCCAGATCATCCAGGGCACGCTGCGCGCGACCCGCGACCAGATGGGCCTGTCCGGCAACGAGCTGTTCGACGACGCCATGCAGACCCGCATGGGCGTGCACCTGATGAAGGGGCGCGGCCTGGACGATTGGCGCGCCGGCCGGATCAGCACCGAGAAGTTCATCGACAACCTGGCGCAGGAATGGGCGGCCGTGCCGCGCGCCACTGGCCCTGGCGCCGGCCGCAGTCATTACGACGGCGACGGCCTGAATGCGGCGCGGATCGGGCTTGATGATTTTCGGTCCTATGTCGAGGGCCAGCAGGTCCCGGACCAGATCCCGCGCGGTGCCGGCGGCGGCATGGCCAGCAGCGTTGACGGACCTGTCGTGCCGGGGGCGCGCAACATCGCCGATTCCTTTGGGTTGGTTTCCACGCCGGGCGGCATGGACATCAATGTCCGATATCGGATTGTCGATATCGACAGCCTGCAGCGGGCCACCGGCGATCTTCAACCGCGCGATCGGTCCCGCGCCGCCAGCGACGAACAGATCGCCGGCATCGCCCGCGAACTGGATGCGCGCCGCTTGATGCCATCCCCCGAAGCCACCAGCGGCGCGCCGATCGTCGGGCCCGACATGATGGTGGAAAGCGGCAATGGCCGGATCGCGGCCATCAACCGCGCTGCCGACGAACATCCCGACCGCTATCAGGCCTATGTGCAGGCGCTCGAGGAAGCGGGCTACGACGTGCCGGCGGGCGTCACCCGGCCCGTGCTGGTCGCGGAGCGCGTGACCGATCTGGATTTCGAGGGGCGCCGGCGCTTCGTGCGCGAAAGCAATACCTCGTCCATCGGCCGCATGAGCGCCACGGAACAGGCCGGGGTGGATGCCGATTACCTGTCCCAGAACGCGTTCGAGACCTTTCGCGGCGGCCGCGCCCTGAACAGCCCCGAGAACGCCGAGTTCGTGCGCCGCGTCTTCGCCGGCATGCCCCAGGCCGAGCGCGCGGGCCTGATGACGGCGGACGGCCGCCTGAACATCGACGGCCTGCGCCGGTTGCGCCAGGCGCTTTTCGCGCGTGCCTTCGATGCCCAGGACCTGCTGAAGATGCTGGCCGAGACCGAACACCCGGCCGCGCTGAGCCTGTTGCGCATGCTCGAGGACCTGGCGCCGGAATGGGCGGCCTTCCGGGCGTCGATCGACGCCGGCTTCATCCGGCCGGAATTCGACATCACCGACCAACTGATGGACGCGGTGCGCATGATCGCCCGCGCCCGTGTCGAGGACCGGGACGGCCAGAGCGTCATCGCCGCGCTGCGCGATCGGCTGATGCGGGGCGACATGCTCACCACCCGCGACCCCGACCTGTCCGAGGCGCTGATCGGCGTGTTCTACAAGGGCGATCGGGCCTGCGGCCCCGACGCCTCGTCCGACATCCTGACCCGATACCTGTCCGAGGCCGAGATCGCGGGCCGCGCTGACATCGAGGACATGTTCGCGGCCGAGGCCGGGCTGACGCCCACGACCGTCCTGCGCCAGGCCGTCAAGGATCAGGACGCCCGGGCGCCCATGCCGATCCGCAATGCGGGCGAAGCGCTGGAAGGGCCCGCCGGGCCGGTGCCCGACATTCGGGGGGTGGACCCGCTGGCGCCGACGGCGCCCAGAGCCTTGCCCTGGCGCGCGCCACGGATGCGGAATTGCGCGACCTTCGCCAAGGTCCGGCGGAAGCCGGCGAAACCGGGCCTTTCGGTCCCGTGCTGCGTCAGTTCGAGGGAAAGCCGCAGGAAGCCATCGCCGAGCTTCGGCGGTTGCGGGCGGGCGACGCGATCGGGGCGCTGCATCATCCGCATACGGGGCCCGTCGATCTTGTCTGGGGAGAGCCCGGCACCGGCGATCGCGGCGGCTTCGGGCTTGCCAAGATCGAGCGCAAGCATCCCGAGGTGGTTCCCGATCTGGACCGGCGGCTGGCAACGGCAACCGATATCCTGTCGGACAGCCCCAACCGCGTCAGGGTGACGAACGGGCAGGACATCTTCGTCATCAGCAGGGAATACAAGGGTAACGAAAAGACTTGGCTACTGACCGGCTTCGAGGCGCAAACGGAAGGTGCGAAGCAGCGGATCGCCAGCGGTAGGACGGGGAGCGCCGACGGATTGCCGGAAGGCTCGTCCCCTTCCGCACCGCTGCGAACCAACGCTAACATTCGTGCCGCCGATATTCAAGGTAGCGGCGCTGCGGCGGATGGTGCGCAGCGGATCGACGACCGTAGTATGGGGAGGGCCGACGAATTGCCGGAAGGCTCGTCCCCTTCCGCACCGCTGCTTGCCGAAGATACGCCCGGCGCGGCCGATCTTCAACCGCTGCCAGAAGAGGTGGAAATCGCCGAGGCGGTCGCCCAGGCGCGCACCGCCCTCGAGGCCGATCCCGAACTGACGCTGCGCATGGGCGAAGGCCCCGGCGCCCAGGAAATCCGCCTGGCGGATCTGCTGGACGACCTGGACCAGGACGAAACCCTGATCCACCGCATGACCAGCTGCAGCCTGAAAGGAACCCCGAAATGAACTTTGCCGATTGCCTTCAGCAGGCGGTGATTGCGGGCGAGCTGGATCCCGAACGCGCGAAGCTGGCCCAGGCCGACTGGGCCGACCTGGCGAAACGCTACGAGGCGAGCGGCTATTCCCCGGCCGACGCGCGCCTGGCGGCCGCCGACGAGATGGTCGAGCGGATGAAGAACGCGGTGCAGAAGCGCCGGCATGTCACCGTCCGGCAGATGTTGACGCTGCAGCGCAACCAGGCGCGCTATGCCCAGGCCGCCATCGATGACCCGGATCTGCTGTTGCGCGACATCGAGGCCGTCCAGTCCGAGGCCCAGTCGATCTTCAAGCAGGCGATGGGCGGCTTGCAGGAATTCCTGGCCGACCACAGCGAGGACATCCTGGGCCGCGTGCGCGGCCGGGCCCAGCTGTCGGACATCCTGCGCGAGCTGCACCTGCAGGACAGCGGCAATTCCCGCGCCAATACCAGCCGCGCCGGCGGCGGCCTGGCCGAGACGATGGCGGGTCCGGTCGTCGGCCTGGCCGGCGATGTCGGCCGCGCTGTCATGTCGAATGCCGCGCGGGTCAGCGAGGGCAAGACGCCATTGATCGGCCGCGACATCGTGAACCTCGGCCGGCGCTACAACCCGCTGGCGACCTATTGGCCCACGCGCGTCGCGCTGGACCGCATCGTCGGGGACCAAGTGCAGCGGCTGGTGGATCCCGAGGCCGAGGAGCTTTGGCGCAAGGCCGAGAAGAAGCAACGCAAGGACTACGGCAACCAGAGCTGGTGGCGGCGGGGCGATCCCCTGCCCGCCCGCGCGCCGGACCTGGGCAACATCGCAGGGGCAACACAGTGACCATCGAGATCTTCGAACCCGCGCCGATCTATACCATCCAGAATGCCGGCCCGTTCAACGTGCCGCATCCCTACGAGACCGACGCCGTGCGCGCGGCCGTCATCGTCGCCGGCGAGGTGATGGACCTGGCGCCGTCGCAGTTCCAGATGATGCCCGCCAGTTCGACGACGCAGGGATCGCTGCTGCTGACCGCGGCGGCGGCCGCCCAATATGCCGGCCTGTCCCTGACCATCTGGCGCGAGACCGACGAGGAACAGGGCTGGGTCGGGATCCTGGGCGAACGCGAAAAGGGGCTGGAAACCCAGCTGGATCGCGTCGTCATGATCCTGCAGGAACTGCGCGAGGGCGTGCGCCGCAGCATCCGGGGCATCAACCCGATGCAGCCCTTCGTCCCCGAGGACGGGCATTCCATCGTGTTCCGCGACGGCAATCCGGTCGTCGGGCCGGACGTGGCTTCGCTGACCTATGCCGAGGCGTTCGCCGAGCGCGCCGAGGCGGCGGCGAGTATCGCCGTCGCGGCCGCCAACTTCACCGTCGCCGATCGGGAAACCCTGCTGGCCGACACGCGCGCTTTCGCACCGTCCACCGTCATCCAGACGCGGCGCGAGGGCGAAAGTTATGAGGTGGCGCCGGCGAATGCCATCGATCACCATTTCACGACGGTGGGCGGAGTGAAGCTCTATGAGATGGGACCGCTGTTTTCGGCGCGCGGTCGATTGGCGCAGGCCGTGGCGCGCGGCCGGTTCCCGGAAGGCCGAATCGTGTATGTCCGTAACCGCCGCTTCCGTGTCGATGCGCTGGGACCGGACGGGCTGTGCATCATCGACGCGGATTGGTCGGGCCGGTTCGAGATGTTACAGGCACAGGCGTTGGATGGCCAGTCCCTCAGCTTCGCGTGCTATGGCGACAGCACAACGGATGGCAATCAGACGACCGGCTGGACCGCGAACCCCACGGATGCAGATGGCAATGCCATCGGATCAGCGGCACACACCCCATCCTACGCATGGCCCGCGCAAGCTCAATCCATCCTGCGCAGTATGACCCGCAACACCAGTATTAGTTTCTGGAATGCGGGGTATGGCGGAAAGGCGATGGTGTCAGGATGGGCACGGCGCAACTTTGTTCCCGCCATCATCGACAATCCGGCCTACGGTATCCCCACCGCTTGTATTTTTTCTTTCGGCCTCAACGACATGGTGCTCTCCGGGTTCAGCCTTGAGAGTGTTATTTCCGAGGCCACCTACCTGTTCAATCTGTGCGACTATTACAACATCGTGCCGATTGTCATGACGCCGGATCCGGTCATCCAGGGAACGAGCCGGCAAGGGGGGAGTCTTCAACGGCTCATCTCCGCAATGCGGCGTGTCGCGGGTCAGTTCGGGGTCCAGGTGGTCGAAAACCATCAGGCGCTATCGGACGTGTTCGGCGCATCCGGGAACAACGCGCTCTGGGCGTATCACCAGCCTGACGGCCTTCACTTCAAGGACGCAGGCCATCGGGTTAAGGGGGCTCACGTGGCGGCTTGCTTATTCGTCAACACTCTTTGGCTCAATGAGACCAAAAATGAAAATGTCGCGCCGTGGTCCCGATATTGCAACACGCACCGTAACACCTATGGATTCTACACCGAGGTGAATAATGCCTTCGGGGCCAGCATGAATATCACGAGCGAATCTTTCGATCTCGGCGAGACCCTTCTTGATCTGTGGTGCTGGACAAAAAGCAGTAATATGCAGGCATTCTGGCGAAGCGTGGACGGCGAGGGCTTCTACAATCCGCGTCCTCTGGCATCTGCCCCTGTGATATCGTGGCGTTCCTACATCGGTACGGGAACCACTGATCTGCTTATTCCCACGGCAGGACACACTCAGGGGCTCAGCCCAGACCGTGAGAGCGAGACCCCTTGCTACATCGGAACATTGGCGGCGGGGTTGAACAGGTTTCTCTACAAAGCTCCGCTGGACCAGAACGCCAGTCAGGTTTTCCTGGGATATTTTTCTTTTAGAAGCCCGCAGCTTCCCCGCGCGGTGACGGGCTATTGGCCGGCTCAGGGCGCCTCTCCGAACCAGAATGTGGCTGACGGCGATCCGTTCGAGATGTCCGCCCTGCTGATTGGCGGCGGGTTCACCCGAAACGTCAGGATGCTGATCGACGTGGCGATGCCGAACGGGGGCGGCGTGTTTCTGATGTCAGGGAGGTGCTTTGCTGACGGCACCAGCGGCGTCAGCAAAGCACCAGGGGCATCATGCTGTTCAGAAATGGCGCCAATATCGCGCTCTATACAATCGTATGGGACTCCACCGGAGTTATTTCGCAGGGGCTTCTCCAATCGGCCGCCTATACTTGGAGCGAGACGAGCAACGAGTTCACTATTCTGATCGGAACATCTGATGAAACCAACCAGATTATTCAGGTGACGCCCACGTCCACCCCGACCATTCCCGCTCTTAGCGTCACGCGAGCGAGGACCGAGGTGCCGTGGCCCAGGGGAGGCATAGTCGGCGCCCTCTACAAAAACTACAACACCTCACCAAACATGGGGCGGGCGCGGCTGACCGTCCACGAATTGCAACACAGCTGAGAGGAACAACCCCATGGCCACCTATTCCCCTGTAGTCCCCGCCTTCGGCTCCTGGATCGAAATCCCGGCATCCGAGACCGCCAGCGACATCGCCGCGATCGGCGGCGATATGTGGATCAGCGACGACGCCTCGCCGTCCCTGGCACCGCCTTCCCGCTACCCCTCGGCACCACCTATCCCGTCGCGGCCGGCCGCGCCATGCACTGCGCCCAGCAGGGCAGCGGCGGGCAGATCCGGCGGATGGATCGCCCGGCATGATACCCTTGGTCAGCAGCATCCTGCACCGGACGCGCGCCTTCGTTGCGAGTGATGCTGCTGTCGGCCCGTCTCTTCCCACGATCACCGTGACCGGCGGCACGATAACGCCGTTCAGCCGCGAGGGGGTGGATTATGTCGAGGTGCTGTTCTCGGCATCGGGGTCGTTCACCGCCTCTGGCGCATTCCCCGCGCAACTGGCGCTGACAGGCGGCGGCGGGTCCGGCGGGAAGTCGAACGCTGGCGGCGCCAGATCCGGGGGCGGCGGCGCGGGTCAGGTGCTGGCTGGCAATTACACGCTGGAAGCCGGAAACTATACCGTCACAATCGGCGCGGGCATAGCTGCCGGCACCGCAAACGCAACGGGCAATGATGGGTCGCCATCCTCGCTGACAGGGCCAGTCACCAGCCTGACCGCTGCCGGCGGCGGAGGCGGAGGCGGCAACGTTTCCGGGCGAGAAACCGGCCATCCCGGCGGGTCCGGCGGAGGGGGCGTCGCGCGCACGGCGGCTGTCTTTGCGGGCGGGGTAGCTTCGGCGGGCCATGACGGCGGCGGGGGAGCCACGGACGGCAGCACCTATTACGGCGGCGGCGGCGGCGGCGCCGGGCAGGCTGGCGAGACCCCTGTGATTGCCGGCGCCAGCAACGGCGGCCCGGGCGGCGACGGGGTGGATCTCACCTTCATCGCAGTCCCGGGCTACGTCGCGGGCGGCGGCGTAGGGTCCAATACGACCATCTCAGGCAATGGAGGCCTCGGCGGCGGCACCGGAGCGGTGGTGTCGGGCACAGCGGCGTCCGCGAACGGGACCATGGGTTCCGGGTCAGGCGGCTCGGCCGGCGGCAGCACTACCGTCGGCAACGGCGGCGACGGCTTCCTGTTCCTCGTCGTTCGTGCGGATCAGGCACAGGTGGTGGCAGCATGACGCAGTATATCGCCCGTATCGAGAACGGCGCCGTCGCACAGGTCGCGGTCCAGCCCGACGGCTACCAGCCGCAGGACGGAGAGGCGCTGATCGGCCCGACGAACACGGTCGGCATCGGCTGGTCATATCAGTATGGCAGCTTCGTGGCGCCGGCCCCGGATGATCCGATCAACCCGCTTGGCATTTGAGAAAGGTATTTCATGGATCAGAACGACATCGGTTGGTGGGGTACGGTCCTCGTGTCCGCCTCGGCCGCCGGTGCCTGGCTGGGCGGCGAGACCGGCAAGATCATGATCGCCGGCGGCCTGGGCGGGATGACGCGCTGGCTGACCAGCGAGCGCAAGCGGCTTCGCGACGGCGCCATCGCGGCTGTGGGCGGATGCGTGACCGGGCTTTATCTCTGGCCCCTGGGCCTGCACCTGCCGCGTGTCTTCGGCATCGAGGCCTTCCCCGAAACTTCTGGCAACATCGCCATGTCCGCCTATGTGCTGGGGACCATGGGCACGTCCGCCGTGAAGATGATCACCGCGTATATCGAACAGCGGGCGGCAAAGCTTAGCGGAGGAGATCATGAACAAGGATGAGCCGAGACCCGATCCCTGCCCCCTGAGCAGGGTCATGCGCGAGGAGCGCCGCACCCTGATCGTCATGGGCGCGGTCCTGCTGGTCGTCGTCGTTTTCCGCAAGCTTTTCTGAGGTGATCCATGAAATCCGTCCGTGACCTTTCCCTGGAAATCGTGCGCCGCGAAGGCGGCTTCGTGAACGACCCCGCCGATCCGGGAGGCGCCACCAAATACGGTGTGACGATCGGCACCATGCGCGCGCTCGGTATCGACCTGACCGGCGACGGCCGCGTGACCGAGGCCGACGTGCGCGCGCTGACCGTCGATCGCGCCGCCACCATCTTCGAGCAGGAGTATTTCGTGCGGCCGAAGATCGGCCTTCTGCCCGAGGCCATCCAGGCCAGCGTCTTCGACATGTTCGTCAATGCGGGATCGAATGCGGTGAAGATCCTGCAGCGCCTGCTGAACGACTTGGGGCCTCATGACCTGGTCGAAGACGGCAAGCCGGGCCCGATGACCGCGAAGGCCGCGCACCAGGCGCTGCGCGATCACCCCGATCTGGCCGACCTCTATGGCATCGCCCGCCGGGATTACTATTACCGCGTGGCCGACCTTCGCCCCGCGTCCCGGAAATACGCCACGACCAGGTCTGGCGCCAAGGGCGGCTGGATCCTGCGGGCCGAGGAGTTCGTCAGCCCTGCCCTGCACCTGACGCTGGCGGAACATCACGCCCGCGTCGCTGCCTGGATGCACTAGGCCGTGTTCGGGTTGTCCCGCTACCTAACGGCGGCGCGCTGTGGGGCTGGCAGCAGAATCGCCATGCCAGGGCATTGGAGGCCGAACTGGCCGCCGCCAGGTCAGACATCGCCCGGCTGAAGGCCGAGGCCCAGATCCGAGAGGTGATCGATCATGCCGTGGATACGGTTCAGCGTCTTGATGACGGCGGTGTCGCTGACTGGTTGCGCGGCCGCGCCGGTCGAAAATAGCCGGCCATACTGCCCTGTCCCCACCGCTTTGCTGACCGCCCATGCGGCTGCCCTGGTCCAGGACGGGGGTCCGCAAAGCCAGCGGTCCGGCGCGGCGCTTATCGCTGCCGTTGACGCGGCGGCGAAAAAGCCCTAATCACAAGCCATTGATATTAATGTCGTCTAACAACCGTCTAACAAAACCCAAGTGCCTGAAATATAGAGGTCCTAGGTTCACTGTTAATCAATTGGTCGTAGGTTCGATCCCTACCGCCGGTAGCCAATCCTTTAAAATCAATGGGTTGGCAACAAAAAACCGCAGCCATGACAGGATGTCCATAACTGGACGATATGTGCCCCAAGTTGGGAGCACTACATCTTGGGACTGTCCCCTTTCGTCATCCGTCGTGGTCATCACTATCATTGGCGGCGTGAGATTCGCGGAATCGCCATTCAAGTCCCGCTCTTCACCGAAGACGCAGCGCACGCCCGGCCCATCGCTGCGGCCGCGACGTCCGCGAGCGTTCAGGCGTTCGAGGCCCTGCACGACGGCAGGCTGGACCGCAACGCCGCACGCGCTATGATTGAAAATGCCGCCCGCGTTGAGGCGGCGAGGATGACTTTGAGGGATTCGGGAATGTTCTTCTTCTGGACGCGAGAGATGATCGAGAGGTGCGACCCCGACCGCCTCGCGGAATGGGATGAGGCGAACGCGGCCACTTCGAACCCGGAGCCCGCCCCGGACAACTCGTCCGAATCCACGGCGTCCGCCACGTCCACGGCGTCAGCATCCCCGACCGTCATCGTGCAGAACCATTACCACGCCCCGCCGGTCATGCACGGCCCGCCGCCGTTCCCGGTGCCGACGCAAGCCGCGCCGGAGCCCGCGCCCGTTCCAGTCCCGGAACCCGCCCCGGCGGTCGTTGCCCCGCGTCCGAAGCCCGCCCGTTCCACGGAAAAGGAAGAGGGACCCAAGAATCTGATTCAGGACGTCGTTGAGAGGATGCACGTCAAGTCGCGGCGGCACGCCAAGTCGAACGACTAGACGAAGGCGGCCTTCATCCGGATTACGTCCCTTTTCAGTGAGATAACCGGGATAGAGCATATCGAGGACATCACGCAGGACCGCGTTGCGGAGTTCGTCGAGGCCCACGACATCATCCCGACCTCATACAGAAAGAGCGCGGCGGAGAAGGATAAGCCGATCTGGGACATCATAAACGAGGCGGAAGAGACCGGCCGCGAGATAGGGCTGTCCGTGTCCACGATTAACCGGAACCTCACGCAACTCGGAAAACTCGTGAGGAGCGCGCGGTCATACGGGATGAAGATTCCGGACGTCGATACGGGGCTGCTCCTCATCCCCGACACGGAAGCAAAGAAGGACAGGGATGTATTCGAAGTCCTGCGACGCTTCCTCGACAGCGGGGGCGTCCTCTTCGGACAGGCGTTCAACCTTATCGTCACCTGCCTCGTCGATGAAGAGCGTGTAATGGTGCGTCAATGTGACCCCGTTCAGATGACAGTGCTTACGACTTTCCCGCCCGTCCATCTTCGGAAACGTCAAAGTTTCAGGCTATCGTGACACGTCCCGCTCTGCTACGGTGTTGAAAAATAGACTTAGGTAAAGCACATACTTGACAAAGACCACCTCACCCCAAAGCTCTTTGAAAACTACCTCTATTATTATGGGAAAATTGAAGAAATAGAATATCAAGGCGATCGGGCCTATCTAAATTGCGAGGACGTATTGGATGCCCATTATCTAATATGCGATCATTTTTTAATACTGAGCGAGGGCATAGCAGGATTTGGACCGAAAGATTTTGGCCTACTGTCCTCCGCAGTCAGCCGACAGTTGGCATCGGCCGGTGGTCAATTTGTCTACAACGACTTCTGGGAAATCGCTTCATCACTAATTTTCGGCCTTATCAATGATCATCCTTTTCACGACGGAAACAAAAGGACGGCCTTTCTTAGCTCAGTGTTTTTCATGATGGAACACGGATACACGCCTTCAGTGGACATGACTGAAGTTGAAGACTTTACTGTAGAAATAGATTATTTTAAAAGAAAAAATGAGAGAATCACGGAAGTATTTGAGATAGCCGCAAATTTTAAATCCATGTTCAGAAAACAAGGCAATCGCATAACATATCTTGTGACTTACAATGAACTACAACAACTCCTAGGCGC
>NZ_JASGGO010000003.1:0-174097 GCF_047605025.1 Paracoccus sp. (in: a-proteobacteria)
AATTATCTGAAGTTCACCGAGCGCGCCCGAAGCGAATGGCTCCGCGATCTGGGCATCAATCAGGTGGCGATGAAGGCGCGAGGTCTCGTCTTCGTCGTCCGCCGCGTCGAGGCGGATTACCTTGCTCCCGCCCGTTTCGACGATGTGCTGACGGTTCGCTCGGACCTGCGCGAGCGGGGAGCGGCCCGGATCGTCATGTGTCAGAAGGTGCTGCGCGGGGACCGGGTGCTGTTTTCCTCGGTGGTGACGCTTGTATGCGTCAACGCCGCCGGGCGCCCGGTGCGCCTGCCCACCGAGGTCGCGACACGGATGGGCGCGGCGATTCCCGCATGCGGCTGACGCAGAATTGACACGCGTATGGCTTTGTGGGACCCCGCGCATCTGCTATCCGCCTGCCAGAAGCCGCAGCTTGAGCGGCCCTAGCACAGGCCAATTGACATGGAACCACTCGCCGGAGCCGGGACGCCGGTCGATTTCTCGCTGATCGCGCTTTTCGCGCGTGCTTCGTTGACGGTGCAGGTCGTGATGCTGATCCTGATCCTGGCCTCGTTCTGGGCCTGGGCGATCATCATCCGAAAATTCATCACCCTGAACGCCGCCCGCCGCGAGGCCGAACGCTTCGACCGCGCCTTCTGGTCGGGCCAGCCGCTGGACGACCTTTACGACCGCGTGGGCGAGACCCCCTCGGGCGCGGCCGAGCGCATCTTTTCGGCCGGGATGACCGAATGGCGGCGCAGCCATCGCGATGACGGGGGGCTGATCGCGGGGGCCGTCTCGCGCATTGACCGGGCGATGAACGTGGCCATCGCGCGCGAAAGCGACCGCATGACGCGCGGGCTGAACTTCCTGGCCACGGTCGGCTCGACCGCGCCCTTCATCGGGCTGTTCGGCACCGTCTGGGGCATCAAGACCGCCTTCGAGGAGATCGCGATTTCGCAGAACACCTCGCTGGCGGTGGTGGCGCCGGGCATCGCCGAGGCGCTGATCGCCACGGGTCTGGGCCTTTTGGCCGCGATCCCGGCGGTCATCTTCTACAACAAGCTCAGTGCCGATTCCGAGCGCATCATCGGCAATTACGAAAGCTTTTCGGACGAATTCTCGACCATCCTCTCGCGCCAGTTGGACGACGCCTAGATGGGGGGCGGGGTCGTCAGAAAGGACCGTCGGGGACGGGGCCGCGCGCGCCGCCAGCCCATGGCCGAGATCAACGTCACGCCCTTCGTGGACGTGATGCTGGTGCTTTTGATCGTCTTCATGGTCGCGGCGCCGCTTCTGACCGTGGGCGTCCCGCTGGAACTGCCCAAGACCGCAGCGCAATCCGTTCCCGCCGAGCAGGAGGAGCCGCTGGCCGTCTCGGTCACGCCGGAGGGGCCGATCATGATCATGAACACCGAAGTCCCCGAGGATGAGCTGATCACGCGCCTGCAAGCCGTTGCCGCCGAGCGCCAAAGCGACAAGATCTATCTGCGGGCGGATGGCTCGATCCCCTATGCGCGGATCATGCAGGTCATGGGCGCGCTGAATGCGGCGGGTTTTAACAATATCGTGCTGGTCACGGATACCGGCGGGCCGCGCATGAACGCGGCGACGGCGGGCTAGGGCATGGAGCGCGCCGACCGTATCGGCTATTGGGTCTCGGGCGCTGCGCATGCGGGGGTGCTGGGTTTCGCGATTCTGGGCGGCGCGCTGTTCCGGCCCCAGCCGCTGGAGCCCGTGCGCATGGCCGAGGTGGCGACCATGACCGAGGCCGAATTCCAGGCCCTGGCGGCGGCGGCGCAAGGCGCGGCCCCGCTGGCGGAGCAGGCGGTGACGATCCCCGCGCAGCCGCGTCCGCCCGAGGCCGAGGTCGCCGATGGCGCCCCCGAGGCGCAAAGCCCTCCGGTTGCCGAAAGCAGTGCCGCGCCCCTGCCTAGCCCGGCCCGGCCCGAGGCGCGGCCGGATCTTTCCGATCTTCAGCACCGACCCGCGCCGGTCGATGTGGCGACGATCGCTCCGCGGCCAGGACCGCCGCCGCCCGCCGAGGCGCCGGCGGCGCTGCCCGCCGGGGCCTCGCGTCCCGATCCGGCACGCGCGGCGGCTCAGCCGCAATCCCCGGCGCCGCTTCAGGCCACGCGTCCGCGCGTCCGCCCCGAGAAGCTTGCCGAGGCGGTCCAGACCCGCCAGGCTGCCGCCGAGGCCACGCGCCAGCGCGAGGCCGTGCTGGCCCGGCAGGCCGAGGAGGCCGCCCAGGAACGTGCTGCCGAGAGGCAGGTCCAGGCCGACCGTCGCGCCGCCGAAGAGCGCCGCTTGGCCGAGGCGCAAGAAGCCGTGAAAGCCCAAACCGAACGCGCCCGTCGCCAAGCCGTCGAGAAAGAAGCTGCCGAGGCCGCTGAGAGGGCCGCGTCCGAGAGGGCCGCGTCCGATAGGCGCCGGGCGGCCGAGAGGGCTGCTGAAAAGGCTGCTTCTGAAAAGGCGGCTGCTGGAAAGGCGGCGGTCCAGAAAGCGGCTGCGGCGAAGGAGGCCGCCGAGAAGGCTGCGGCGCAGAAAGCCGCTTCTGAAAAGGCTGCTTCTGAAAAGGCTGCGGCGGAAAAGGCTGCGGCGCAGAAGGTCGCGGCGGAAAAGGTCGCCCAGAAGAAAGCAGCCGAGGCCAAGGCTGCTGCCGAGAAGAGGGTCGCCGCCGAAAAGGCCGCCGCCGAAAAGCTGGCGGCCGAGAAGGCCGTGGCCGAGAGGAAGGCCGCCGAGGCAGCCACGGCTGCGAAGGCGAAGGAAAAGGCCGATGCCGAGCGGCGCGCCGCCGAGGCCGCCGAGAAAAAAGCAGCGGCGGCCGAGAAGAAACAGGCCCAGGGCTCGGGCGGGCAGGGCGGGGGTGGCGCCGCCGCCAGCGGCCCGCCGCTGAGCCAGGGCGAAAAGGACGGCTTCCGTGTCGCCGTCGAAGCCTGCTGGAACATCGGATCGCTTTCCAGCGAGGCGGCGCGCACCAAGGTTTCGGTGCAATTCTCGATGACCCCGGATGGGCGGGTCGAGGCCGCCTCGTTGAGGATGGTGGGCAGCGGCGGCGGCTCGGACGCGGCGGCGAAGCAGGCTTACGAGGCTGCGCGGCGGGCGATCCTGCGCTGCCAGAAGGACGGCTATCCGCTGCCGGCCGAGAAATACAACCGATGGAAGTTAACCATCATCGACTTCAATCCTGGCGGAGGCGCACGGATCCAGTGATCATGGTATCCCACAAGCCTCGCCGATATGTTGTGACCAGAGTTTCAGAGGCGATTCATGCTGCGTAAAATCCTGACCACCTCGATCCTGGCCCCGGCCATGATCCTTGCCGGGCTGGGCCTGACGGCGCCGGTCCTGGCCCAGGACGGCCCCCTGCGGATCGAGATCACCGATGGCGTGGTCGAACCGATGCCCATCGCGATCCAGTTCTTCGACGAAGGCGGCGCGGGCCAGCACCTGCAACAGGTTCAGGATCTGGTGGCGGCCGATCTGACCGGCACGGGCCTGTTCCGGCTGATCCCGGCCAATGCCTATATCGCGCGGCCCTCGGGCTTTGCCGCGCCGGTTTCCTACGAGGATTGGAAAGCGATCAACGCGCAGGCGCTGGTCACGGGCGCGGTCAGCGTCCAGGGCGGCAAGGTCGTGGTCAAGTTCCGCCTGTTCGACGTGTTCGCGGGCCAGCCGCTGGGCGACGGGATGCAGTTCGACGCCTCGGCCGGGAACTGGCGGCGGGCGGCGCACAAGGCGGCCGATCAGGTTTATGCCCGGCTGACCGGCGAAGGCCCCTATTTCGACAGCCGCGTCGCCTTCGTCAAGGAAAGCGGACCCAAGGACAACCGCCTCAAGCGCATCGGGATCATGGATTACGACGGCGCGAACGTGAAGTTCCTGACCGACAGTTCGACGCTGGTATTGAAACCTCGCTTCTCGCCCGATGGCTCGCGGCTGCTTTACACGAGCTACGCCACGGGTTTCCCCCAGGCGATGGTGATGGACGTGAACACGCTGGCCGCCCGGCCCCTGTCGGGATCGCAGCAGGGCACGATGAGCTTTTCGCCACGCTTCTCTCCCGATGGGCGTTGGATCGTCTATTCGCTGGAAAAGAACGGCAATACCGACATCTACCAGATGGACGCGGCCTCGGGGGCGCAGCGGGCGTTGACCAATGCCCCCTCGATCGAGACCTCGCCCAGCTACAGCCCGGACGGCAGCCAGATCGTCTTCGAAAGCGACCGCTCGGGCACGCCGCAGATCTATGTCATGGGGGCCAATGGCGGCGAGCCGCGCCGGATCAGCTTCGGCGAAGGCCGATACGGCACGCCGGTCTGGTCTCCGCGCGGGGACATGATCGCCTTTACCCGGCAGGTGGGCGCCAAGTTTCATATCGGGGTGATGCGCACGGACGGTTCCGAGGAAAAGATGCTGACCGAATCGTTTCTTGACGAAGGCCCGAGTTGGGCGCCCAATGGCCGCGTCGTGATGTTCACGCGTGTGACGCCCGGCGGCGCCGGAGAGCCGCGCCTGCATTCGGTGGACATTACGGGGCGAAACATGCGACCCGTCAATCTGAAAGGCGCGGCGTCGGATCCCGATTGGGGTCCCTTGCTGCCGTAACCGCTGGGAATGGACAGGCTGATGAAGAATATCGTGAAACTTGCGGCCATCGGGGCGCTGATGACCATGGCCGCCTGCTCGCGCCCGGCCGCGCAGGGAGCGATGGTCAGCGACCCCTATGCCGGAGCAGGCGGCGCGGGTGCCGTCGGCGCCAGCACCCTGCCGGGCACGGCCGAATATTTCAAGGCGACGGTCGGTGACACGGTGCTGTTCCCGGTCGATCAGTCCACCCTGACCCCCGAGGCGCGCGCCACGCTTGCCAACCAGGCCGGCTGGCTGAGCCAGAATGCCGGCTTTTCGGCGGTGATCGAGGGGCATGCCGACGAACAGGGCACGCGGGAATACAACCTGGCCCTGGGCGCCCGGCGGGCGAATTCGGTGCAGGAATACCTGATCTCGCAAGGGATCGTGGCGGGGCGGCTGAAAACCGTAAGCTATGGCAAGGAGCGTCCGCTGGCGATCTGCTCGACCGAGGAGTGTTATTCCAAGAACCGCCGCGCCGTAACGGTGGTCAGCCCTGGGGCGGGCATGTGATGTTCGGTCCCGCGATCAGATCCGTCCTGCTGGCGGCGGGACTGGCGCTTGTCGCCGGGCCTGTCGTGGCGCAGGACAAGCAAAGCCTGGCCGATATCCGGGGCGAGCTGAACCAGCTTTCGGCCCAGCTTCAGGAGTTGCGCAGCCAGTTGGTGGCCTCGGGGCCGCAGGGCTTCGCCATGGCGGGCGGCGACAGCGCCATCGACCGCATGAACGCGATGGAGGCGCGGCTGGCGCAACTTACCGGCCAGACCGAGCAGTTGCAGAACCGCATCGACCGCATCGTCAAGGACGGCACCTCGCGCATCGGCGATATCGAGTTTCGGCTTTGCGAGATGGAAGAGGGCTGCGACCTGGGCAGCCTGACCACGCCGACCCTGGGCGAGCAGGGCGGCGGCTCGCTGCCCGCCTCGAACCAGCAGGGCGCGCTTTCCACCCCCAAATCCCCCGCCGCCGGGGCCGCGACCGCCGCGGAAAAGGCGGATTTCGACCGGGCTCGGGAGGTGCTCGGTCAAGGTGACTTTCGCCGTGCTGCGGACCTCTTCGCGGCCATCGCCGAAACCCATGCGGGTGGTCCGCTGACCGCCGAGGCGCTGTATCTGCGCGGGGCTGCGCTGGACTCGGCGGGCGATCTGGACGGGGCGGGCATCGCCTGGCTGGAAAGCTTCGCCGCCAATCCGAACGGCGCGCAGGCGCCCGACGCGCTTCTGGGCCTTTCGCGCGCGATGTCGGCCAAGGGCGGTCCGCAAGACGGCTGCTTCTACCTGCAAGAGATCCTGGCCCGCTTTCCCGATGTCCAGCAGGCGGTCGAGGCCGAGAAGCGCATGGTGGCGGCCCGATGCGAAAGCGTCATGGACGAGGGCGCGACCGATCCGGCGATGATCGAGGGCAACGACCCCGAGGCCGCCGGAGATCTGGCCGATGGCGGATAGTTCCGCACCGAACCCTTGCCTTGCCAGGATTTCGCCCGTTTTGGACCGGCTGGCGGCAGGCATGCCCCGGCTGGGCATCGCCCTTTCGGGCGGCGGCGATTCGATGGCGCTGATGCATCTGGCCCATGACTGGGGCGGCGCCCGGCTTTTCGCGGCCACCGTGGATCACGGGCTGCGGCCCGAATCCGCCGCCGAGGCGCAAGCCGCCGCAAGCTCCGCCGCTGCCCTGGGCATCCCGCACCGGACCCTGTGCTGGCGGCATGGGGAGGTGGCCGGGAATGTGATGGCGGCCGCGCGGCAGGCCCGGCTGGACCTGCTTTCGGCCTGGGGGTGGGAAATGGGCCTTTCGGCGGTGGTCCTGGGCCATACGCTGGACGACCAGGCCGAGACGGTGCTGATGCGGCTTGGCCGGGGCGCGGGGGTGGATGGCCTTTCGGGCATGGCCGAGCGGCGCGAGGCGGTCGGCATGGTCTGGCTGCGCCCGCTGCTGGGCGTCAGCCGCGCCGAACTGCGCGACTGGCTGCGCGGGCGGGGGATCGGCTGGACCGACGACCCCTCGAACCGGAACCCCGATTTCGACCGCATCCGTATCCGGCAGGGGCTGGGTGACCTGGGCCTTGGCGCGGCGCAACTGGCGCAATCGGCCCAGAACCTGGCCATGGCGCGCGAGGCATTGCAGCAGATGGCGGCGCAGGCGGCCGAAGGCGCCGAGGCCCGCCATGGCAGCCTGCTTCTGCCTCTGCCGCCCTGGCGCGCCGCCCCCGCCGAGATTCGTCGGCGGCTTCTTGTCGCGGGTCTGCGCTGGGTGACGGGCGCGGCCTATCCCCCCAGGCGCGCGCCGGTTCTGGCCGCGATCGAGCGGCTGATGGCGGGGGGACGGGTGACGCTGGATGGCGTCATCGCCGAGATCCGGGGCGACCGTCTTGCCCTTTTGCGCGAACCAGCCGCTGCCGCGCGCGGCGCGGCCGTCCCCGCGCGGGACGAAATCCTGTGGGATAACCGTTGGTTGCTGGCCGGCCTGCGACCTTCGGAACAGGTCCGTGCCCTGGGCCATGATGCCCTGCGGGATCTTCCCTGGCGCGAAAGCGGCCTGACGCGGGACGAGGCCGCAGCCCTGCCCGGCATCTGGTCGGGCGCCGGTCTGGTCGCCGCCCCGGTGCTGAAATCCCATCCCCAGGTCACGGTCCGCCCCCTGCGCGGGACCGATGAATTCCGCGTAATGCTCTATACGCATTGAACCTGACGGCGGAATCCCTATTTTCAGGCCAAAGCTTGTCTACCCGTGGAGGACCTGCCCTTGGGCAACGCGCGCAATATCGCCTTCTGGGTGGTGCTGTTCCTGATGATTCTGGCGCTGTTCAACCTGTTCAGCGACGGCTCGTCGCAAATGAACAGCCGCCAGATCAGCTATTCCGACTTTATCCAGCGTGTCGATAACGATCAGATCACCGCCGTCACCATCGACGGCGAGATGGTCGGCGTCACGGCAAAGGATGGAAAGCAATATTCCACCGTCCGCCCCATGGGCGAGGACATCGCCGGCAAGCTGGTCGACAAGGGCGTCGATGTCCGGGTCGAGCGCCAGCAGCAATCGGGCTTCATGTCGCTTCTGGGCGTCTGGCTGCCCTTCATCCTGCTGATCGGGGTCTGGATCTTCTTCATGAACCGGATGCAGGGCGGCGGCAAAGGCGGGGCGATGGGCTTTGGCAAAAGCCGCGCCAAGATGCTGACCGAAAAGCATGGCCGCGTGACCTTCGACGACGTGGCCGGCATCGACGAGGCCAAGGAAGAGCTTGAGGAGATCGTGGAATTCCTGCGCAACCCGCAGAAGTTCAGCCGCCTGGGCGGCAAGATCCCGAAAGGCGCGCTGCTGGTCGGCCCGCCCGGCACCGGCAAGACCCTGCTGGCCCGCGCCATCGCGGGCGAGGCGGGCGTGCCCTTCTTCACCATCTCCGGCTCGGATTTCGTGGAAATGTTCGTCGGCGTCGGCGCCAGCCGCGTGCGCGACATGTTCGAGCAGGCCAAGAAATCCGCCCCCTGCATCGTCTTCATCGACGAGATCGACGCGGTCGGCCGCGCGCGCGGTGTCGGCATCGGCGGCGGCAATGACGAACGCGAGCAGACCCTGAACCAGCTTCTGGTCGAGATGGACGGCTTCGACGCCAACGAAGGCGTGATCATCATCGCCGCCACCAACCGCAAGGACGTGCTGGATCCCGCGCTGCTGCGTCCCGGCCGCTTCGACCGCCAGATCTATGTCCCGAACCCCGACATCAAGGGCCGGGAAAAAATCCTCTCGGTCCATGCCCGCAAGGTGCCGGTCGGCCCCGACGTGGACCTGCGCATCATCGCGCGCGGCACCCCCGGATTCTCGGGCGCGGACCTGATGAACCTGGTGAACGAGGCCGCGCTGACCGCCGCCCGCCTGGGCCGCCGCTTCGTCTCGATGGAGGATTTCGAGAACGCCAAGGACAAGGTGATGCTGGGCGTCGAGCGCCGCAGCATGGTCCTGACCCCCGAGCAGAAGGAAAAGACCGCCTATCACGAGGCCGGCCACGCCATCGTCGGCCTGTCCTTGCCGAAATGCGATCCGGTCTACAAGGCGACGATCATCCCGCGCGGCGGCGCGCTTGGCATGGTCGTCAGCCTGCCCGAGATGGACCGGCTGAACTATCACAAGGACGAGGCCAAGCAGAAGCTTGCCATGACCATGGCCGGCAAGGCCGCCGAGATCATCAAATACGGCGAGGAAGGGGTCTCGAACGGCCCGGCCGGCGACATCCAGCAGGCCAGCCAACTGGCCCGCGCCATGGTGATGCGCTGGGGCATGTCCGATAAGGTCGGCAATATCGACTATGCCGAGGCGCATGAGGGCTATTCGGGCAATACCGGCGGCTTCTCGGTCTCGGCCGCGACCAAGGAACTGATCGAGCAAGAGGTCCATGGCCTGATCGAACAGGGTTACCAGGACGCCTATCGCATCCTGACCGAAAAGACCGAGGAGTTCGAGCGCCTGGCCAAGGGCCTGCTGGAATATGAGACCCTGACCGGAGAGGACATCGGCCGCGTGATCCGGGGCGAGCCCTTGGGCGGCGACGACAATACGCCCGGTTCCTCGATCCCGTCGGTCAGTGCGATCCCGCGCACGGGCGGTAGCGCCGTCCCCGCCGACGCCACGCCCCAGCCGCAAGGCTGAGGGCCGGCCTTGCTGTGTCGGTGAAGATCCCCGTTCGCGCGATCAGGTCAGGTCCCCTCATCGCCCGCCATGTTGCAAGGGCTTTCTTGGCGGCGGCTGGCCTTGTTCGCAGCATGGCGGGGTTTCGCTGGGACCTTTCCATCCGCGAGGTCCAGATATCGACCTGTGGACCTTGGGGGATGGTGCAACAGCCTTGGCAGAGCGATTCCGGCCATGTCCCGGCGGGGACGCCGTGATGCGTCGAAAGGCTGAAGCAGGCTGACTGCGGCGCAGGCCGGCGGTTCCGCTTTCCCACCGGCACCGCGCCAAGCCGCGCGGCACCAGTCCGATCGAGTGTCTCGACAAGAAAGCGAATGCCGAGCCGATGCGTCGGGCCTCTGGCATGTCCGGGAATCGATGACCGTCATGCCCTCGCTCTCCAACGGGCCGGTCATCATGTGCTTGATGGGCGTCGTCTTGTTCCAGTGAAACGACGAATGGCGGACCGCAAGCCGCTGATGACCGAAGCCTTCGCGCGGATCGACAAGGAGCAGAGCCCCCCATTCTTGGCATAACCACGAAAGCCGTCTGATCGTGGCCGCAGGCCATCCGGGGCATTACGACAGATTGACGGATGCGGTCGGCGTGAGCCCGTATCTGTATCCCATCGGATGACAGCCACTTGCCAAAATCCGCCGGATTTAGGGGTGGAAAGCCAGCATCAGCGATTGTCCGATGTGGGGATATAAAAGAAGGCTTCGGTTGAGCCGGGGTCTTCTCGGGCATTTCCGTCAGGAGCTTCCGATGTGTGGGCGGCAGCTTTGCGGGACGACGCTGTCATTGGTGTAAGGGCATGATACAGAGGCCCATTCCGCAGTCTGGACAAGGAACCATGATGTGAAACTCAGCCTGTCCCTGGTCTTGGTTCTAACAGCATGGCCTGTCTTGCCGAAACGGCGGCGGGTATCATGTATCGTTCCGGTGCCTTCGAAAAAGGGCGTCCCCTGAAGCTTTCGATCTGGTATCCATCGGATGAGCAGGCGTCGGCAATCGTTGGCGGCAATCCTGTTTTTGAAGGAGTTTCCGCTGCACCGAATGCGCGCCTTCCAGAAGGCCCCCTTCCTCTGGTGGTGGTTTCGCATGGCGGCTTGCGATCTGCCGCCGACTCTGGCGCCTGGCTCAGTTCATCCATCGCCCAGAAGGGCTTCATCGTCGTCGAGGTCAACGCGCCTCGCCCCGAGAGTGCGGCCGTTGCGCTGGACGAGATATGGCGGCGACCGCAGGATATCAGCCGCGCCATCGACTTGGTGCTGGCGGACGCGGAGCTGGGCAAACGAATCGAAGAAAGCAGGATTTCCGTTGCGGGATTCGCGCTTGGTGCGACCGCCGCCCTCTCTGTCGCGGGAGCGAGAATGGATGCCGAACGCTATGCGCAATTCTGCGCTGGGGATGGTGGAAGCGAAGGGCCGGATTGTGACTGGTATGCCGCGCAAGGCGTCGGATTGACGCAAAGCAATCGCCAAAGACTGACTGGGTTGGCGCGTGACCCCCGGATTACCTTCGCGATAGCCGTGGACCCGGAATATCCGGCCGCCCTGGGCGCTGCCAACGCTGATGTGGCCACGCTGCGGATTTCACTCGGTGGCCGGAATGACAGCTTTGGCACAGGTCCGTCCGCTCAAACCGTCGTCATGCGCAAGGCCATCGCGTTCGACGCCTTCGGCGCCTGCACCGAGGCGGGGCCGAGCATTCTGCTTGAGGAGGACGGAGACGCATCGATCTGCGGCGGGTCGGCGGAAGCACGAAAATCCATCCATCAGGAAATCTCTGATGAAATCACGTCTTTCCTTGCGAGGGGCGCAGGTGGTTATCGGCGTCAATGATCTTCGACTGTAGGAATTTGGGCGCGGTCAGGGGCCCCGATCCTCTGGCTGCGCTGGGTCTTCGCATGGATTGGCAGATACCGGCCAACAGGCACATCCGTGCGATGCCGCGTGTATCTTTGCGGTGGGCCTTGTTCGGCATGGCCGGGCATCGGCCATGGCGCCGTAAAGCCCTTGCGTCGGAGCATCTGCCCGCAAGGCCATAGCGCGGCGTTCGGTTTTACATAATCCTTGACCCGATACGGCAGAAGCGATGCCTGCCCCGATCAGATCCGAGAATGCGGCCTATGAAAAACAACCGCCGCGTTCCGGGGCGGACGTTTCGTCCCGGTTGCCCGGCCTGACCCTGTGGCGGGGGCTTTGTGCCGTGATCGGATCAGAATAGCACAAGCGCCACTGCGCCCAAGGCGAGGCCCAGGCCGAAACCGATGTTGATGACAAAGCTTGCTGCACGCATCTGTTTCTTCTTCTGGATGGGACGAGGCCGGCTCGCGTTCTTGGTTCAATTAGAAGGAAAACGGTCATTCGCGCCATGATGTTCCGAGATAGGCGGAAAATCGCCCAGACCGTGCTGCATTTCGGCAACATGCCGCGCATCCTTGTGCTTGTTTTTCCCGTGGCTTGGTCTAATCCAAGGAAATGATCACCGATCCCGACCGGCTTCTGCCGCCCGAATCCGCCATGCACGACCTTCGCGCCAGGATCGATGCGCTGGACGCGCGCCTGATCGCGCTTCTGGCCGAAAGGTCCCGGTTGATCGACGAGGCGGCGCGTATCAAGACCCGCGAAAAGCTGCCCGCCAGGATCGACAGCCGGGTCGAGGAAGTGGCCATGAATGCGCGCCGCCTTGCAGGAGAGCAGGGCCTGGACGCCGATCTGGCCGAAGAGCTTTGGCGGCGGATGATGGAGCATTTCATCGCCCAGGAAGATCGCGCGCTTTCGGGACCGGCAGCGAAATAGGGGGCGCTGCCCCCACGTCGCCATGCGACGTTCCCCCGGGATATTTAGGCAAGAAAGAAGCGGCCGACGCTTTCGGCGCATTGCCTTCATGGTCAAACGGCCCGAGGCCCTTGGGTGAGCGTGGCGATTTGTGGGGCATCCATGCCAGTTCCTTCGGCCCGTGGGCGGGGGCGAGCGTGCCGATGCGGCCTTTGCGGGGGCGGAAGGGCGGGGGTGCCCGATCCTGCTCTCCAGCCCTGCGCGGTGGCGGCAGGTCCAGGGCCGGATCTGGCGGAGCGACGCCGGCGGTCCAGAGCAGGCGTGGCGCCTTGGAATCCGGCTGTCCCTTCCCGGTATCGGTCCTGTCGCGGTGACCGCCACGATCATCGAGCCGCCTGAGCAGCGCCGGACGGACGGTTAAGGGGACCGCCGGTCTTGTGGAGCGCGCTCCGGCATCCGGCAGGCGGAAAGGTCGGGCAAAGGGCGGCGCACTATCGTGCTTCTTCTGCCTTGGCTCATCGCTGGGCGAAGCCCCATCGCGCATCCGCAAAGACCCGCGCCCCGCCCGGACAGTCGCGAGACGATGGAGATTTCGCGGGTCGATGACGGAATGATCGGGATCCCGCAGCCAGATGATTACGGCCCCCTGGCTGTGCAAAAACCTGCGGGTGGCGATGGGCATGAGCCAAGGGTGAGCTGGTCGCCAGTTTCACCCTGCGATTGATCGCTGCGAATATGGAAAGAAGCCGGTCATTCCAGGGCGCGGCCGGCTTTGATTTGCCTTTGATCCGCGGGTCTCAGAGGTTTTCGCGGAAGAACTCCTTGAGCCTCGCCACCGCCTGATCGACGCATTCGGGCTTGTCATAGAGATCGTAATGCGTGGCGTTCGGCACGACGAGGATGTTCTTCACCTTCGAGGCAGCCTTGTTGAACAGGTCGAACCCGTCGCGATGGGAACCGAATGCACCGACTTGCCCGCCGCCGACGATGACCTGCAAGGGCTGGGTCAGCAGCTTGTCGGCCAGATGGAAGGCGTCCCAGTTGAAAGCGGCCCCGGTGCTGGTCAGGTTCAGCCTGTTGGGCGATCCGGGCTGCTGGCCGCGCGGCGTGGTGTAGTAATCCACCGCCTCGATCACATCGACATCGGTGATGCCGTAGGTTTCGACCTGTGCCGGGGATTGCGGGATATAGGTGGTGAGCGCCACATCGGCACCGCGCGCTTCGGCGGTGCGCTGCGCGCCGATGGCCTCCAGCGCCTTGATCGCGGCATCCGGGGACAGGTCGCCCTCGCGGCACAGACGGCCGTAATTGGCGCCGACGATGGTGGCGACGACCTTGAAGCGGCGCTCGGTCATGGCGGCATTAGCGGCATAGCCCCCGCCGCCGCAGATACCCAGCACGCCGATCCGGTTTCCGTCGACGAAGGGCAGGGTCACCAGATAGTCGGCGGCGCAGCGGAAATCCTCGATCCGCAGGGCCGGGTCTTCCAGATATCGGCCCGGACCGCTGCTGGCGCCTTGCGTCGAGGCGTCGAAGGCCAGCGCGACATAGCCCAGTTCCGCCAGCCGTGCGGCGTAGATACCCGAGGTCTGCTCTTTGCAGGAGCTGATCGGATGCGCGACCACGATGGCCGGGTATGTCTTCGTCTGGTCGAAGCTCTCGGGCAGGTGCAGGTTGGCGGCAACGTCCCAGGTCTTGTTTCTGAAGGTCACGGATTTCATCTTCGGTCTCCTGTCCATTCGATTGACCTGAAGATAGCGCTTGATCCGGTTTTCGATTAGATGGCGCAATCTGGATGCCATGATTAGCTGGTCTTATGAATGTCGAACGAGAACCTTCGTGACCTGAATGCCTTCGTCACTGTTGCCCAGGAAGGCAGCTTCACCCGCGCGGCGGCTAGGCTGGGTGTTTCGCAATCCGCGCTCAGCCAGACCGTGCGCAATCTGGAAGGGCGGGTGGGCATCCGCCTGCTGAACCGCACGACCCGGAACGTATCCCCGACCGAGGCGGGCGAGCGGCTGCTGTCGGAAGTGGCGCCTGCATTGGAACAGATCGACCGGGGCTTCGCCGGGCTGGGTTCCCTGCGTGACCGGCCGTCCGGCACGATCCGCCTGTCGGCCGACGAATACGCGATCCTCAGCCTGCTATGGCCGGCGCTGGAGCGGTTTCTGGCGCTTTATCCAGAGGTCAATATCGAGCTGGTGACGGATTACGGCCGCGCCGATGTCGTCCGCGAGCGTTTCGACGTGGGCGTGCGGCGCGGCAGGCTGGTGTCCAAGGACATGATCGCGCTGCGCATCGGGCCGGACATTCCCATGGTCGTCGTGGGCGCAGCCTCCTGCCTTGCGGGGCGGCGCCTGCCTGAGCAGCCGCATGATCTCTCTGATCACGACTGCATCAATCTGCGCCTGCCGACCCATGGTGAGTTCTTCGCCTGGGTCTTCAGCAAGGGCGGCAAGGAAGTCCGTGTCACCACGCAGGGCAGGCTTGTCTTCACCAGCGTCGTGCAGGTGCGGCAAGCCTGCCTTGCGGGCTTTGGGCTGGCTTATCTGCCGCTTGATTTCGTGGCCGGGCATATCGCCGGCGGAGAACTGGTCGAGGTTCTGGCCGACTGGCGCAAGACCTTCGAGGGCTATCATCTCTACTATCCCAACCGCCGCCAGCATCCCCCGGCTCTTGCGGCGTTGATCGGTGCGCTGCGCCATGGTGGGTAAGCGCCTTGGCCATTTGCGATGACACCCGCCTGGACCGCTTTGGCCGCCCTGCGCTCCATCATGCACCTAGGGGGCAAGAACAGCCCTGGGCCGGCCAGTTCCCCGTTTTGCGGGCCAGGGTGTCGGCCTGCGCATGCCGTCCAGCGAGCATGCCTGGTTTCATGAGGTGAACCCCGCCCCGCGATTTCCGCGGCAAAGCCATCGCGACGGGTGAGGGTGCAAGCGGCACCCTTGGTTCCGGGGTTCAACCCGGTCCACGTGCCCCCCCGGTCCGTGCCCCCCCGGTCCGCGTCTCGAACGCCTTCAGGACAGAAACGCTGGCGACACGAGGCTAAACGGCGGCCTTCCTGGCGACATCGCGCAGGCGCATTTTCGCACGGCCGGGCGCCGCCGAGGCTAATCCTCGAACAGGCTTTCCTGTGTCCGAGGCGCGTCCAGGCCAAGATGCCGCCAGCCCAGCCGGGCCAGCATCCGTCCGCGCGGGGTCCGGCTGACAAGGCCCTGCTGCATCAGGAACGGCTCGATCACCTCTTCGATCGCATCGCGGCTTTCGGAAAGCGCGGCCGAAAGGGTTTCGACCCCGACCGGGCCGCCGCCGTAATGCTCGGCCATCAGGGTCAGATAGCGGCGATCGGCCGAATCGAGGCCGACATGATCGACGCCCAGGCGCGTCAGGGCGCTGTCGGCGATCTGGCGCGTCAGCCGGCCATCGCCTTCGACCAGCGCGAAATCCACCACCCGGCGCAAAAGGCGGCCGGCGATGCGGGGCGTGCCTCGGGCACGGCGGGCGATCTCAAGCGTGCCCGCAGGTTCGGACGGAATGCCCATCAGCCGCGCGCCGCGTGTCACGATCAGGTCCAGTTCCTCGACGGTATAGAATTGCAGCCGGGTCGGGATGCCGAAACGGTCGCGCAGCGGCGTGGTCAGCAGGCCCAGCCGCGTCGTCGCGCCGACCAGGGTAAAGGGCTGCAATTCGATCCGCACCGTCCGCGCGGCGGGGCCTTCGCCGATCACCAGGTCCAGCTCGAAATCCTCCATCGCGGGATAAAGCACTTCCTCGACCGCCGGGTTCATGCGGTGGATCTCGTCGATGAAAAGCACGTCCCGCGTTTCCAGATTGGTCAGGATCGCGGCAAGATCGCCCGCGCGCGCCAGCACCGGGCCGGAGGTCATCTTGAAATTCACCCCCAGTTCGCGCGCCATGATCTGCGCGAGCGTGGTCTTGCCAAGGCCCGGCGGCCCGTGAAACAGCGTGTGGTCCATCGCCTTGCCGCGCATCCGGGCGCTTTCGATGAAGACGCGCAGATTGGCGCGTGCTTCGGCCTGGCCCACGAAATCCTCAAGCTTCTGGGGGCGCAGCGCGCGATCCTCGGTATCGCTTGTCAGAGGTTCGGGGCGCAGCATGGGGTCGGGCTGGCTCATGGATTGCCCCAGGGGGCGGGGCCGCGTCCGCCGCTGTTGGGAATGCGCGATGGGCCGAAAGCCTCGGCCGGAGCCGCGTTTCGTGGCGCGCCGCCCGCGCCGCCGGCCATGGCACGCAGGCGGGCGATGCGTTCCTCGGTCGGCGGGTGGGTGGCGAAAAGCCGGTCCATGCGCAACGCATGCAGCGGGTTGACGATGAACATGCTGGCCGAGGCGGGGTTGCGCTCGGCCGGGGTATTGACCACGCGCCCCGCCGCCTGCGCGATCTTGGCCAGCGCCCCGGCCAGCGCAAGCGGCTTGCCGCAGATCTCGGCCCCGATCCGGTCCGCTTCGTATTCGCGCGTGCGCGAGACCGCCATCTGGACCAGCCCCGCCGCCATGGGCGCGAAGATCATCGCCAGAAGCCCCGCGATGCCGCCGCCGCGATTGTCGTCCCGTCCCCCGAACATCGAGGAGAACATCAGCATGTTGCCCAGCATCGCGATGGCGCCTGCCATGGTCGCGGTGACGGTCATGGTCAGCGTGTCGCGGTTCTTGATATGGGCCAGTTCATGCGCGATCACGCCGGCAAGTTCGTCCCGGCTTAGCACCTGCATGATGCCCTGGGTCACGGCCACGGCGGCGTTCTGGGGATTGCGCCCGGTGGCGAAGGCATTGGGCTGTTCGGTCGCCAGGACATAGACCTTGGGCATGGGCAGGCCCGCGCGGGCGGCCAGTCCTTCGACCATGTCGACCAGTTCCGGGGCCTGCTGGCGTGTCACCAGCGTGGCGCCCTGCTGGCGCAGCACCATCTTGTCGCTGTTCCACCAGGCCATGAAGTTCCCGAACCCCGCGAAGATCAGCGCGATCACCGCCCCGCCCGAGCCGCCGATCAGATAGCCCATGGCCATGACCAGCGCGGTCAGCGCGGCCATCAGGATGAAGGTGCGGATGTTTCCCATGTCCTGGCTCCTTATTCCTTGGGTGCAAGCAGCCTGAGGGCTGCCCTGATCAAAGCCGAGGTGCCCGCCTGGGGTTCCAGGCCGGCCGCCTGGGCCACGGCGCCCGCCGCCTCGGACGGAGCATAGCCCAGATTGCCCAGGGCCGAGAGGGCATCCGCCGTCGCCTGCGCCGAACTGGGGGGCGCGGGCGCGCGGGGAAGGGCGGGGGTTTCCTCGGGCGCGTCGACCAGGGGGCCTGGATCGACGGTCAGGTTGCCGCCCAGGGCCATCACGGCGGGGGCCTTGTCCTTCAATTCCATCGCGATGCGCTGCGCAAGCTTCGGTCCCACCCCCGGCGCCTTGCGCAGGGCGGACCAGTCGCCAAGCGCCAACGCACGGCTAAGCCCGTCCGGTCCCAGCGTGCCCAGGATCGCCAGCGATACCTTGGCCCCCACCCCCTGCACCGAGGTCAGCAGCCGGTGCCATTCCTTCTCAAGCAGCGTCGGAAAGCCGAAAAGCTGCAACAGATCCTCGCGCACCAGAAGCTCGGTATAAAGCGCCGCCGCCTGGCCGGCGGGGGGAAGGCTTGCCGAGGTGCGCTCGCTGACATGGACGATATAGCCCACGCCGCGCACGTCGATCAGCACATGGTCCTGCGCCCGGTGCAGGATGATGCCCGCGATGCGTCCGATCATGGCGACCCCCTAGCCCACGGCCTTGATGCGCAGGGACCGGCCCTGGATGTGATGGGCATGGCAGATCGCCACGGCCAGCGCGTCGGCGGCGTCGGGTCCGGCCAGTTCCACCCCCGGCAGCATGAAGCGGACCATGTGCTGGACCTGTTCCTTGGCGGCATGGCCCACGCCCACCACGGTCTTTTTCACCGCATTGGGGGCGTATTCGCCGATTTCCAGCCCGTATTCCGCCGGAGCCAACAGCGCGATGCCCCGCGCCTGGCCCAGTTTCAGCGTGCCGGTCGCGTCCTTGTTGACGAAGGTTTGCTCGACCGCCGCCGCGTCGGGCCGGTAAAGCTCGATCACCGCCGAAAGGCCACGAAACAGCGCCGAAAGGCGCGGGCCCAGATCGCCGGACTGGGAATGGACGATGCCATTGGCCAGATGGCGCAGCCTGGGACCGTCCACGGCGATCACGCCCCAGCCCATGTTCCGCAGCCCCGGATCGATGCCGATGATTTTCATGCCCGCCCTCTTTTTTCCCTTTGGGCTAGCACGAAACACGAACATCGGCCAGCGCCAAGTTCGCGGCCTGCTTGACATCTTTTCCCTAGTCTGGGGACATGGCGCCAGCGGGGGAGGGAGAGCCATGTCGCCAGCACTGATCGCCGTCCTGCCCTTTCTGGGCGCGCTGCTGCCTGGCCTGCTGATCCGCTCGGGGCGCGATGTCGCGGCGGTCGCCTGCGCCACGGCCAGCGCCGCCGCATTGCTGGGCCTGTGCCTGCACATTCCCGCGATCCTGGCCGGAGAGGTGATCACCGCGCGCTTCGCCTGGCTGCCGCAGCTTGGCCTGGACGCCAGCTTTCGCATCGACGGGCTGGGCCTGCTGTTCGGGATATTGATCCTGGGGATCGGGCTTCTGATCATCGCCTATGCGCGGTTCTATCTGGCCGCGCGCGATCCGGTGGGGTTGTTCCTGACCTATCTGATGTTGTTCCAGGGCGCGATGATGGGGATCGTGCTATCCGATAACATCCTGCTTTTGCTGGTTTTCTGGGAGCTGACCTCGCTTAGTTCCTTCCTGCTGATCGGCTATTGGCGGCATCTGCCCGAGGCGCGGCAGGGTGCGCGCATGGCGCTGGCGGTGACGGGGCTTGGGGGCCTCGCGATGATCGCGGGGATGCTGATCCTGGGCCGCATCGCCGGAAGCCATGAGCTTTCGGCGATCCTGAACGCGCGCGAGGCGGTGCAGGCAAGCCCGCTTTACCTGCCAGCGCTGCTGCTGATCCTGCTGGGGGCCTTTACCAAATCGGCGCAGTTCCCGTTCCATTTCTGGCTGCCCCATGCGATGGCCGCGCCCACGCCCGTCTCGGCCTATCTGCATTCGGCGACCATGGTGAAGGCGGGGATCTTTCTTCTGGCGCGGTTTTGGCCGGTGTTGTCCGGGACGCCGGAATGGTTCTGGCTGGTCACGGGGGCGGGGCTTCTGACGATGCTGCTGGGGGCCTGGATCGCGCTGTTCCGCGACGATCTGAAATCGCTTCTGGCCTATTCGACGGTCTCGCATCTGGGGCTGATCACCATGCTGCTGGGCTTCGGGACCGAGGGCGCGGCGGTGGCGGCGCTGTTTCACATCGTCAACCATGCGGTGTTCAAGGCGGCGCTTTTCATGACCGCCGGGATCATCGACCACGAGACCGGAACAAGGTCCATCGCCCGCCTTGGGGGCCTGCGCCGCCTGATGCCGGTGACCTTCGCGATCGGGACCGTCGCGGCCCTGTCCATGGCGGGCATCCCGCCTCTGAACGGTTTCCTGTCGAAGGAACTGATGCTGGAGCAGGCCACGCATCTCGGCGTGGCGGTTTATCTGCCGGCGGCGCTGGCGGCGCTTTTCTCGGTCGGCTATTCGCTGCGGCTGGTCTGGCAGGTCTTCCTGGGGCCTCGGCGCGACGATTACCCCCATGCGCCGCATGATCCGGGCTTCGGCCTTTGGGCTGCGCCAGGGCTGCTGGCCCTGCTGGCGGTGCTGATCGGGCTTTGGCCGAACGGGATGGTCGGCTGGCTGGTCGCCGCCTCGGGCGCGGCCGTGACTGGTGGCGTGACTGGTGGCGCGCCGCAGCCGCATTTCGCGCTGTGGCATGGGGTGACGCCGGCGTTGCTGCTGTCGGTCGCGGCGATCCTGGGGGGTGCTGCCTTGCTGCGCGCGCAGCCGCGCCTGCTGGCGATGCGCGACGGGATGGGCCGAAGGCCGGATGCGAAGGCGATGTTTGATGCGGTGACGCGGCGCGCGCTGCGGCTGGCGCGGGTGCTGACGGATCGCGTCACCAACGGATCGCTGGCGCGTGCCTTCGCGGCCTTTTCGTTGACCGTGGTGATGTGCGGCGCCTGGGCCTTTTCGACAGGCGGGCATGAGGGGTGGAGCCGCCCCATGCTGTCCGTCCCGCCCGTCGCCCTGATCGGCTGGGCGCTTCTGATGATTGCCACCTGCTGCATGGTGGCCTTTCACCGCAATCGAATGCTGGCGCTGGTGCTGGTCGGGATCATCGGGCTGATGGTCTCGGGCTGCTTTCTTTACCTGTCCGCGCCGGACCTGGCGCTGACCCAGATCTCGGTCGAGGTGGTGACCGTCATCCTGCTGCTGCTGGCGCTGAACTTCCTGCCCAAGCGCACCATCCTGGAAAGCCGGCCCGGCAAGCGCGGCTTCGACGCCTTCGTCGCGACGATCACGGGCCTGGGTTTTGGCGGGCTGGCCTATGGGGTCATGCGCTCGGATTTCGCGCTGCCCTCGATTTCGGGCTATATGCTTGAGAACAGCCACAAGCTGGGCGGCGGCGATAATGTGGTGAACGTGATCCTGGTCGATTTCCGAGGCTATGACACATTCGGCGAAATCACCGTGCTGGGCATCGCCGCGCTGGCGATCTTTGCCCTGACCGAGACGCTGCTGTCCGGCGCCAGCGGCCAGCGGCTGCGGCACTGGCGCCATGACAGCCACCGGGCGGGCGCGCGCCATCCGCTGATGCTGGTCGTGGTGACGCGGCTGATCCTGCCGATGTCGCTGGTGGTGGGGCTGTATATCTTTCTGCGCGGGCACAACCAGCCGGGCGGGGGCTTCATCGCCGGTCTGGTCGTCGCCTGCGCGCTGGTCTCGCAATACATGGCCTCGGGCTATGCCTGGGCGCAAAGCCGCAACCGCGTGCCCTTTCATGCGCTGATCGGCGCGGGCGTGATCGCGGCGGGCGTCACCGGCATCGGCGCATGGTTCGCGGGGATGCCCTTCCTGACCTCGGCCTATGGCCATGTGAAGCTGCCGGGGCTTGAGCCGTTCGAACTGGCCTCGGCCATGGGCTTTGACCTGGGCGTGTTTCTGTGTGTGCTGGGCGCGGTGATGCTGGCCTTGAATTCGCTTTCGCGCATCGCGCGCCAGGCGGGCGAGACGGTGAATGCCGGCCCGATGGACGTGGACCCCAGCCGGACCGGAGACCGCTGATGGAACTGCTTTTGTCCAGCGCCATCGGCATGCTGACCGGGGCGGGCATCTATCTGATCCTGCGCCGCCGCAGTTTCGCCGTGGTGCTGGGCACCACCATGCTGAGCTATGCGATCAACCTGTTCCTGTTCTCGACCGGGCGGCTGGTCGTGGATGCGCCCCCGATCCTGCGCGAGGGGGCCGCGCGTTATACCGACCCGCTGCCGCAGGCGCTGGTGCTGACGGCCATCGTGATCTCGTTCGGGATGACGGCGGTGACGGTGATGATGGCGCTGGGGGCGTTCCTGGAGGGCGGCGACGACCGCGTGGACATGCCCCGCGCCGACCGCCGCGCCGAGGAAGGCCCCCAGGAAGGCCCCCAGGAATGAGCCATCTGATCATCGCCCCCGTCATCCTGCCCGCCGTGATCGGCGCGCTGATCATCCTGTGGATGCGGGCGGACCTGCTGCTGCAACGGGTCTTTTCCGTCGCGGGCACCGCGCTTTTGCTGGCGCTGGCGCTTTATCTGAACGGGCTTGCCGGTTCGGGCGAGATCCGGGTCTATCGCCTGGGGAACTGGTCCGCGCCTTTCGGCATCGTGCTGATGCTGGACCGGCTTTCGGCGCTGATGGTGCTGCTGACGGCGGTTCTGGCGCTGGCGGTGCAGCTTTACGCCATGGGCTCGGGCTGGGACCGGCGGGGCTGGCATTTCCATGCGCTGTGGCAGTTCCAGCTGATGGGGATCTGCGGGGCCTTCCTGACCGGGGACGCCTTCAACCTGTTCGTGTTCTTCGAGGTGCTGCTGATCGCCAGCTACGGGCTGATGATCCATGGCGGCGGGCCGATGCGGTTGCGCGCGGGGGTGCAATACATCGCCTATAACCTGGCCGGCTCGACGCTGTTTCTGGCGGCGCTGGGGGTGCTTTACGCGGTGACGGGCACGCTCAACATGGCTGACATGGCCGCCCGCGTCGCCGCCATGCCGCCCCAGGACACGGCGCTGCTGCGCGTGGGCGCGGTGCTGCTGATGCTGGTCTTTGCCGTCAAGGCGGCGCTGGTGCCGCTGCATTTCTGGCTGCCCTCGACCTATGCCAATGCGCCGGGGCCGGTCGCGGCGCTGTTCGCCATCATGACCAAGGTGGGGGTCTACGGCATCATCCGTTTCTTTACCCTGGTCTTTCCCAAGGACGCGGTGATCGAGACGGTGGTGATGGATCTGCTGTTGCCCGCCGCGCTGTTCACCCTGGCGCTGGGACAGATCGGCATCCTCGGCACGCGGCATCTGGGCCGGATGGCGGCCTTCGCGGCCATCGGCTCGGTCGGGACGCTGATGATCGCCGTGGCCCAGTTCACGGTGCAGGGCACGGCGGCGGCGCTTTACTACATGATCCACTCGACGCTGGCGGCGGGGGCGCTGTTTCTGATCGTGGACATGATCGGCGCGCGGCGGGAAGGGGATCTGTGGCTGCGCGCGGGGGCGGCGCCCGGAGGGCTGATCGCCGCGCTTTACTTTGCCGCAGCCATCGCGGTGGTGGGGATGCCGCCGCTTTCGGGCTTCGTCGGCAAGCTTCTGGTGATGCAGGCCACACAATCCGCGCCGGCGGCGGTGTGGATCTGGGGCACGATCCTGACAAGCTCGCTGATCGCGATCTATGGCATGGCGCGCGCCGGCACGACGGTCTTCTGGAAAAGCCAGGCCCCGTCCAAGGACGCGCAGCCCGCGCTTGCCATCGTCGCCGTGGGGCTGCTGCTGGCGGGAATCCTGGGGCTGACCGTGCTGGCCGGGCCGGTGACGGCCTGGGCCCAGGCCACCGCCCGGCAGCTTCACGATCCCGCCCTTTATCTGCAAGCGGTGCTGCAAGAGCAGGAGGGCGTCAAGTGATCCGCAGGCTGCTTCCCCATCCGCTGCTAAGCGCGACCCTGGTGCTGGTCTGGCTGGCGCTGGTCAATCGCTGGGCCTGGGGCTCGCTGGTCTTCGCCGGGCTGATCGGGGTGGCCGTGCCGCTGCTGACGGCGCCCTATTGGCCCGATACCAAGGGCTATAGCCGCCCCGGCCGCATCCCGGCCTTTCTGGGCATCCTGCTTTATGACATCGTGAAGGCCAATTTCGATGTGGTGCGGATCGTGCTGTTCCTGCCGCGCCGCGCGCTGCGCCCGGCCTGGATCGTGGTCCCGCTGGACCTGCGCCGCCCCGAGGCGATCACGGCGCTGGCCGCCACCATCACCCTGACCCCCGGCACGATCAGTTGCGACCTGTCCGAGGACGGGCGCGCGCTGCTGGTCCATTGCCTGCACGCCCCCGACCCGCGGGGCGTCCTGGACGATATCAAGACCCGATACGAGGCCCGCCTGAAGGAGATCTTCGAATGATCGGCTATGCGCTTGCCTTTGCCTATGGCTGCTTCGGCCTGGCGATGCTGTTCTGCCTTTACCGGGTGGTGCGCGCGCCGGGACTGATCGACCGGGTGCTGGCGCTGGACACGCTGACGGTCAATGCCATCGCGCTGCTGACGCTTTTCGGCATCGACAAGGGCACGGGCATCTATTTCGAGGCGGCGCTGCTGTTCGCCATGCTCGGCTTCATCTCCTCGGTCGCCTTCGCGAAATTCGTGCTGCGCGGCGACATCATCGAATAGCAAGGAGGCTGCATGATCGCGGAAACAGTCGTCTCGATCCTGCTGGTGCTGGGCGGGTTCTTCGGGTTGGTCGGTTCATACGGGCTGGTCAAGCTGCCCGACCAGATGAGCAGGCTGCACGCGCCGACGAAATCGGCGACCCTGGGCGTGGGGGCGGTGCTGATCGCCTCGCTGATCTGGTTTCCCAGCCAGACGGGCGTGCTGACCTGGCATGAATTGCTGATCACGCTGTTTCTGTTCCTGACCGCGCCGGTGACGGGGAATTTCCTGGCCAAGGCGCATATGCACACCAGTTGGCACCCCGAGGAGATCCCGCCGCCCGAGCCGGGCAAGTCCTGGGCCACCTATTGCGACCCGGACCTGGATCGCTGGGAGATGCGCGGCGACGACAGCAGGCTGCCGCGCGAATGACAAGGGCGCGTCCCGCGCGCCCTGTCCTGCCCAAAGTGCCCTTGCCCTAAGATTCCCACCCTGGGTCCTGGGGCCTGGGATCGCTGGCCCAATAAGATCCCCGGCCTTAGATCAGCCCGGCATGGGCCATGGCCCGGTCGATCGCAGTCTTGGTGCCCTCGGTCAGCCCGACCAGCGGCAGGCGCACGCGGTCGGTGCAAAGACCCAGCCTGGACATGGCGTATTTCGCGCCGGCCACGCCCGGCTCCAGGAAGATCGCGACATGCAGCGGCATCAGCCGGTCCTGATATTCCAGCGCGCGGGCGAAATCGCCGGCCAGCGTCGCCTCCTGGAACTCGGCGCAAAGGCGCGGCGCCACGTTGGCCGTGACCGAGATGCAGCCGATGCCGCCATGGGCGTTGAAGCCCAGGGCGGTCGCATCCTCGCCGGAAAGCTGGATGAAGTCGGTGCCGCAGGTGGTGCGCTGCATGCTGACACGCTCAAGCTTGCCGGTCGCGTCCTTGACGCCCACGATGCGCGGCAGTTTGGCCAGTTCACCCATCGTCTCGGGTGTCATGTCGATGACCGAGCGGCCAGGGATGTTGTAGATGATGATCGGCAGGTCGCTTGCGTCGTGCAGCGCGGTGTAATGCGCGATCAGGCCGGCCTGGGTCGGCCTGTTGTAATAGGGCGTCACCACCAGCGCGGCATCGGCCCCCGCCGCCTGGGCGTGCTGGACCAGGCCGATCCCCTCGCGCGTGGAGTTCGAGCCGGCGCCCGCCACCACCGGCACGCGGCCTGCGGCGATGCGCACGACCTCCTCGACCACCTTGCGATGCTCGTCATGGGACAGGGTGGGGCTTTCGCCGGTGGTGCCGACCGGGACCAGCCCATGGCTGCCCTCGGCGACATGCCACTCGACCAGCTTCTCAAGCGCAAGAAGATCCAGCTCCCCGTCGGGGGTGAAGGGCGTGACCAGCGCGGGCAGAGAGCCTTTGAGCATGACGGATTCCTGAATTTGAATGTCTTATGGCATTACAACCCATGGCGGGCCTTGCCAAGGATGTGAGTTGCGCCGACCGGCGGAACCTCGCAGAAATAAGGCCATGATGCATCCCTTGCGCGACAGGATTCTCGGGCCGGTTGTGGCATTCTCGCTGGCGCTGGCTGCAATGCCCGCGCCGGCCGAGGATGCGCGCGCACTGGGGCGGGCGCTGGCCTATGCGGGCCAGCGCGACTGGCCGGCGGCGCAAGGCCAGGCGGCGGCATCGGGGCCGGTCGCCTCCAGCCTGATCGCCTGGCAGCGGCTGCGGGCGGGGCAGGGGGCCTGGCCGGAATATCTGGCTTTCGCGCGGGCGCATCCCGACTGGCCGGGGATGGAACTGTTCCATCGCCGGGGGGACGCGCTTTTGCGCCCGGACCTGCCGCCCGCCGATGTGATCGCCTGGTTCGGTGCCCGGCGCCCCACCTCGCTGAACGGGGCCGAGGCGCTGATCGCCGCCCTTGCCGCGACCGATCCCGGCGCCGCCGAGGCCGAGATCGCCCGCTTCTGGACCACGCAGGCCCTGCCGAAGCCCGAGGCCGAGAGATTCATGGCCGCCCACGGTCCCCAGACCCTGCCCCTGCACGACAGCCGCGTGCTGGGCCTTCTGGATCAGGGCGAATGGCAGGCGGCGCGGGACATGCTGCCCGTGGCCTCGCCCGAGGTGCAGGCGCTTGCCAGGGCGCGGATCGCGACCCAGGCCGGCCAGCCGGGCGTGGACGCGCTGATCCTGGCACTGCCCGAGGCGGCCCGCGCCGATGCCGGGCTGGCGCTGGACCGATTCCGCTGGCGGGTCAGGGCCAAGCTGCCGGATCTGGCGCGGGCTTTGATGCTGGAACGCTCGACCGGGGTTTCGGCGTTGCGCGATCCGGCCGCCTGGGCCAGGCCGCGCGCCGATTTCGCCCGCGCCGCCTTGCGCGCCCGCGACTGGGGCCTGGCCGAGCGGCTGGCCGCGAACCATTTCCTGCCGCCGGGAAGCGAGCAGTTCATAGACCTGGAATGGCTGGCCGGATATGCCGCCCTGCGCGGCGGCGCGCCCGACCGCGCGCTTGCGCATTTCACCCATCTGGAAAGCGGGGTCGCAAGCCCCATCTCGCGGTCGCGCGCGCATTACTGGCTGGCCCGCGCGCATGAGGCGGCGGGGGATCGGTCCGCCGCGCTGGCCGAATACGACAGCGCCGCCCAGTGGCAGACGGCCTATTACGGCCAGCTTGCCGCCGAAAAGCTGCGCCGGACCATGCAGCCCGAACTGGCCGTGCCGGGCCTTGCCGCCGAGACGCTGCCCGACTGGCGCGGCAGCGATCTGCGGTTGAACCCGGTCTGGCAGGCGGGGGTCTGGCTGATCGCGGCGGGCGATGCCGATCAGGGCGCGCGCTTCTTCCTGCATCTGGCCGAGACGGCCGCGCCCGAGGATATCGGCCGCATGGCCCGGCTGATGCTGGAGATCCGCAAGCCCTGGCACGCGCTGCGGCTGGCCAAGGCCGCGGCGGCCAAGGGCGTGATCTATCCCGCCGCCTATTTCCCGCTGACCGGCCTTGAGGAGAAGCCCCTGGGCCTGCCGCCCGAACTGATCATGTCGATCGCCCGGCGGGAAAGCGAGTTCAACCATACCGTCAGTTCCCATGCCGGGGCGCTGGGGCTGATGCAGGTCATGCCCGAAACCGCCCGCGCCATGGCCCGCAAGATCGGCGAGCCCTTCGACCAGGCCCGGCTGACGCGGGACGATGCCTATAACGCGCGGCTGGGCGCGGCCTATCTGGCCGGGCTGCGCGAGCGTTTCGGCCCCTCCATCGCGCTGGTCAGTTCCGGCTATAACGCCGGGCCGGGGCGTCCGGCGCGCTGGATCCTGGATTTCGGCGACCTGCGCCGCGCGGCGGACCCGGTGGATTGGGTCGAGATGATCCCCTTTGACGAGACGCGCAACTACGTCATGCGCGTGGCCGAGGCGCTGCCGGTGTATCGCGCCCGGATCATGGGCCATCCCGCCCCCATCGTGCCCAGCTTTGATCTAAGCGGGGGCGGCGTCATGCCCCCGCCGCCGCAGCCGCCGATCCGGCTGGCCTTTTCGCGCCGGCCGCCGATGTCGCCGCGCGCGCTGGTCCATATGGCGGCGGGGGGCGTCCTGGCCCAGGTCATCCGCCCCGCGCTGGTCATCGAGGCGGCCAGCATCGCCGCTTCCGAGCCCCTGGCCGAGGTGCTCAGGCCCGATGCACCCGGGCCCGATGCCGCGCCGCGCCCTGCTGCCGAGACCGCCACCAGGTGAACAGTCCCGCGCCGACCACGACCGCGGCGCCAAGGGCGACGTTCGGGGCAAGCCGCTCGCCGAAGATCACCACGGCGAAGATGCTGACCCATACCAGTTGCGTATAGGAAAAGGGTTGCAGCGCCGAGGCTTCGGCCAGCTCATAGGCGCGGATCAGCATGAAATGCGCGGTGCCGGCACAGGCGCAAAGGATCAGCAGCCAGGGAAGATCCGCCGTGGCGATCGGCTGCCAACTGCGCAGGCCCAGAAGGGTCATGGTGATCGCGCCGATCACCGAGGTCCACAGGAAGCTTGTCAGCGCGCTGTCGTCGCGTCCCACCAGCCGCGTCATCAGCCCATAGGCCGCGAACATCACCGCCGCCAGCAGCGGCAGCGCCGCCTGGGACGAGAACACGCCGCTGCCGGGTTTCAGCACGATCAGGATGCCCAGAAAGCCCACGAAGACCGCCAGCCAGCGCCGCCAGCCCACCTTTTCGCCCAGTACCGGCCCACTGAGGATCGAGATCATCAGCGGATAGCAGGCAAAGATCGCATGCGTGTTGATCAGGCCCAGCCGCACGAAAGCCTCGACGGTGACGACGATCTCAAGCGCCAGGATCACGCCGCGCGCGATCTGGGTCCAGGGCCGGCGGCTGCGGATCGCCGCGCGCAGGCCGCCCGGCTGGCGCAGGCAGATCGCCACCACGAACAGGGTGAAGAACCAATAGCGCAGCATGGTGATGAAGATCGGCGAATATTGCGTGCCCAGATGGCGCGAGATCCCGTCCTGCATCGCGAAGATCAGCGAGGCGCCGCAGATCAGCAGGATCGCCGTGCCCTGCCGGTCCTGTCTTGCAGAGGTCGGATAGGCGCGGGGGGGTGGCGGGACGGGCGGGGCGATCTGCGGCCCCGCCGGGCTTGTCTCGGTCATGGCGGGCTTTCGGCTTGGTATGGCGGCAATGCGCCCGGTCGCCGGAAAGGTCAACCTGCCTTAGTCGCGGCTGCGGACGATTTCCGCGAAGCCCGCGAAAAGCTGGGGGTTCGAGGCGACGATCTTGCCGGTCTCGACCGGGTTTTCCTCGGGGTTCAGGCCCTCGACGAAGCCGCCCGCCTCTTTCACCAGCAAGATGCCCGCCGCGATGTCCCATGCCTTGACGTTGCGTTCCCAATAGCCGTCGAGGCGGCCGGAGGCGACATAGGCCAGGTCCAGCGCCGCCGCGCCCCATTGCCGCATCCCCGAACAGACCGGCATCAGCCGGCTGAGGTCGCGGATCGTCGCGGGCAGGTAGCCGCGCCCGGAATGGGGAACGCCGGTCGCGAAGATCGACTCGCCCATGTGCCGGCGCCCCGAGACGCGGATGCGGCGGTCGTTCAGGAAGGCGCCGTCGCCGCGCTCGGCGGTGAACATCTCGTCCTTGGCGGCGTCGTAGACCACGGCGGCGACGATCTCGCCCTTGTGCTCCAGCGCGATGCTGACCGCCCAATGCGGCATGCCGTGCAGGAAGTTGTTGGTGCCGTCCAGGGGATCGACGATCCAGCGCCGCGTCGGGTCCTCGCCCGCGGCGGCGCCGGTTTCCTCGCCCAGCCAGCCGTAATTCGGGCGGGCGCCGCGCAGTTCTTCCTTGATGATCCGCTCGGCCTCAAGGTCGGCCTTGCTGACAAAATCGCCCGCGCCCTTGACCGAGACCTGAAGGTTCTCCACCTCGCGGAAGTCCTTGACGAGGCTGCGGCCCGCCTTGCGCGCGGCCTTGATCATGATGTTGAGATTGGCGCTGGCCATGGGGGTTCCTTATTCGGGGTCGCGGCCCTCATAGGGCAACCCCCTGGGAAAGTGAAGCGGGTCAGGTCTGTGCGATCATGCTGTAGCCTGGATGGAATGCGAGTCTGACGGATGTGATTGCTCCGGTTTCGTTCCATGTCGTGCGCCGGAGGACAAGGAGGGCGGTGCCTGGGCGGGTTTCCAGCATGCGGGCATCCCGGGCATCGGCGTTTTCGGCGGAGAATGCCATGTCGTTGCGCGACCAGGGGAAGTTTCTGACCAGCCATTCATTGGCATTGATGCGCTGGAAATCGACCCTTTCGGCGCCGGGCGCGGCCTGGGGGTTGATCCAGCGGTCCTCGACCTGGAAGGGGTGGCCGTCGCCGTAATGGACGGTGCGCAGATGGATCAGCGGGGTGCCCTGGGCCAGGGCCATGCGCGCCGCGATCCCGGCGGGCAGGGGCGAGAGTTTCTGGGCCACGACGCGGTGGCTGTATTCGCGGCCTGCGCTCTCGATCTGCTCGCGCACGATGGGGATGGTCAGCGTGGCCTTGCGCGCGGGGTTCACGGTGACATGCGTGCCCGCCCGGCGCTTGCGGTCCAAAAGCCCCTCTTCGGCCAGCAGTTGCAGCGCCTTGTTCACGGTGGCGCGGGCGGCGCCGAATTCGACGGCAAGCTCGGCCTCGTCCGGGATGCGCTCGCCCTGGCACCATTCGCGGTCCAGGATGCGGCGGCGCACCTCGGCGGTGATATGTTGGGCCTTCGAGGCGCTTTTCTCGGTCACATGCGGTCCTGAAGCCGGCTGATGGTCGTCAGATAATCGGCGATGATCGCGTCGCGGTCCATATGCCTTCCGCCCTGGACCACATGGCGCCCGGCGGCCCAGACATCGCGCACCAGCCCGTCATGGCCGGCGAAGATCAGGCTGTCCAGCAATTGGTCGCCCCCGCGGCCCGCCATGACCGGGTTCGCGGTGTCGATGGCCAGCAGATCGGCCCAGAGCCCGGCCCGGATCGCGCCGGTGTCGCGCCCCGCCGCCGTCGCGCCGCCATCCAGGCCCGCGTCAAGGATCACCCGGCCCGTCGATCTGTCCGGGGTGGCCAGGATCGCGCGTCCCCGGTCGCGCAGGCGCTGGCTGTATTCCAGCGTCCTGAGTTCCTCGACCAGCGAGATGCGGATATTGCTGTCCGAGCCGAAGCCGTAGCGGCCGCCCGCCCCGGCCCAGGTCGTGCCGTTGAAGATGCCGTCGCCCAGGCTTGCCTCGGTGATCGGGCACAGGCCCGCGACGGCGCCGGTGGCGGCCAGGCGCCGGGTCTCGTCCTGGGTCATGTGGGTCAGGTGGATCAGGGTCCAGCGGGCGTCGGGCTGGTGGTTGTCCAGCAGCCATTCGACCGGGCGGCGGCCGTAGGCGGCGCCGATCTCCTCGATCTCGGGGATCTGCTCGGCCAGGTGCATGTGCAGGGGACGGCCGGGACGCAGCGCGACGCAATCCGCCAGCCCCTCGGGCGAGACGGCGCGCAGGGAATGCGGCGCGACGCCGATGCCCGCGTCCGGGGGCAGGTCGCGCAGGGCGGCCTCGGAGGCGTCCAGCAGGCGCTGGTATTCCTCGGGCGTGGTGCCGAAGCGGTCCTGACCCGGCGCGAGCGCCCGGCGGTCCACGCCGCCGAACTGGTAATGCACCGGCAGCAGCGTCAGCCCGATCCCGGTGCGGCCGGCGGCGGCGGCGATGCGCGCGGCCATCTCGGCGGGATTGTCGTAATGCCCGCCGCCGGGACGGTGGTGCAGATAGTGGAATTCGACATTGGTGGCATAGCCCGCCTCCAGCATCTCCATCTGGACCAGGGCCGCGATGGGTTCGATGTCGTCGGGGGTCAGGTGGTCCAGGAAGCGATACATGATCCGGCGCCAGGTCCAGAAGGTGTCGCGCGGCTCGGGGCCCTTGGCTTCGGACAGGCCGGCCATGGCGCGCTGGAAGGCGTGGCTGTGCAGGTTCGCCATGGCGGGCAGCAGCAGGCCCGCCGCGGGGCCGCCGGTCACGCCGGTTTCCACATCGGCGATTCGGCCCTGATCGACCGTCACGCAAACATTTTCTGCCCAACCATCAGGCAGCAAGGCCCGTTCCGCCCAGATCTTTTCCATCGCGCCGCCCTTTTCCGTGCGAAAATAAGTTTAGACATAGAGATTAATTAAGTTTATACATAGAAACAGCGAGAAATCAATCCGGGACAATGGCCGATGCAGCTTCTTGTGAATGCCCAGATCGCGACGATGGCCGGGGGGTCAGGCGGTTACGGCCTGATCGCGCGGGGCGCGCTGGTGATCGGTGAGGGTCGAATCGCCTGGGCCGGTCCCGAGGCGGATCTGCCGGCGCGTTACTCCGCCGCGCCGCGCCGCGATCTGGGCGGGCGGCTGGTGACGCCGGGTCTGATCGACTGCCACACCCATATCGTGTTCGGCGGCGACCGGGCGCGGGAATTCGAGATGCGGCTGGAAGGCGCGGGCTATGAGGAGATCGCGCGCGCCGGCGGCGGCATCCTGTCCAGCGTCAAGGCCACCCGTGCGGCGGATGAGGCGGCGCTGCTGGCCGCTGCCCTGCCGCGCGTGGATCACCTGATCGCCGAGGGCGTGACCACGCTGGAAATCAAGTCCGGCTACGGCCTGACCGTCGCGGATGAGCTGAAGATGCTGCGCGTCGCCCGGCTGATCGAGGCGCGCCGGCCCGTGCGGGTGCGCACCACCTTCCTTGCCGCCCATGCCCTGCCGCCGGAATACAAGGGCGACCGCGCCGGCTATATCCGCGAGGTGGTGATCGCCGGGATGGAGGCCGGCCATGCCGAGGATCTGATCGACGCGGTGGACGGCTTTTGCGAGGGCATCGCCTTTTCGCGCGACGAGATGGCGGCGATCCTGGACCATGCGCGCGGGCTGGGCCTGCCGGTCAAGCTGCATGCCGAGCAGCTTTCCGACCTGCATGGCGCGGCCATGGCGGCGGCGCGCGGCGCGATCTCGGCCGACCATCTGGAATGGCTGGGGCAGGACGGCGTGGACGCGATGGCCGCATCCGGCACCGTCGCGGTGCTGCTGCCCGGCGCTTTCTATACGCTGCGCGAGACGAAATACCCCCCGGTCCTGGCGCTGCGCGATGCCGGCGTGCCCATCGCGCTGGCCACGGATTGCAATCCCGGCACCTCGCCGTTGACCTCGCTGCTGTTGACGATGAACATGGGGGCGACGCTGTTCCGTATGACGCCCAGCGAATGCCTGGCCGGGGTGACGCGCAACGCCGCGCGCGCCCTTGGGCTGAGCGATCGCGGTGTGATCGCCGCCGGACAGCGCGCCGATCTGGCGGTCTGGGATGTCGCCCACCCGGCCGAACTGACCTATCGCATCGGCTTCAACCCGCTTCATACCCGCATCTTCGGAGGCGAAATTGCCTGAACTGATCCTGACACCCGGCGAAACCACGCTTGCCCAGCTTGAGCGCGTCTGGCGCGAGGGGCTGGCCGTGCGGCTGGCCGACAGCGCGCGGCCCGGCATCGCCGCATCCGCCGCCCGCATCGCGGCCGCCGCCAATGGCCATGTGCCGGTCTATGGCGTGAACACCGGCTTCGGCAAGCTCGCGTCGATCAAGATCGCGGCGGGGGATACCGCCACCTTGCAGCGCAACCTGATCCTGTCGCATTGCTGCGGCGTGGGCGAGCCGGTCGAACCCGAGACCGTGCGCCTGATCATGGTGCTGAAACTGCTGTCGCTGGGGCGCGGCGCATCGGGCATCCGCCCCGAGGTGGTCGCGCTGATCGAGGCGATGCTGGCGCACGGGGTGCTGCCGGTGATCCCCTCGCAGGGCTCGGTCGGCGCCTCGGGCGATCTGGCGCCGCTGGCGCATATGGCCGCCGCCATGCTGGGCGAGGGGCGCGCGCAATATCAGGGCCGCGAGATGGCCTCGGCCGAGGCGCTGGCCGCCGCCGGCCTGTCGCCGGTGGTGCTGGCCGCGAAAGAGGGGCTGGCGCTGATCAACGGCACCCAGGTCTCGACCGCCTTCGCGCTGGCGGGGCTGTGGGATGCCTTCGCCGCCGCGCGCACGGCGCTGGTGACCTCATCGCTTTCGACCGATGCGATCATGGGCTCGACCGCGCCGTTTCTGGATCAGATCCACACCCTGCGCGGCCATCGCGGCCAGATCGTCGCCGCCCGCACCATCCGCGCGCTGATGGAGGGATCCGAGATCCGCGAAAGCCACCGGATCGGCGACAGCCGCGTGCAGGATCCCTATTGCATCCGCTGCCAGCCGCAGGTGACGGGCGCCTGCATCGACCTGCTGGGCCAGGCCGCCCGCACCCTGGAGATCGAGGCCAATGCCGCCACCGACAACCCGCTGGTGCTGACCGAGGTGGATGCCATCGTCTCGGGCGGGAATTTCCACGCCGAGCCGGTGGCCTTCGCCGCCGACCAGATCGCGCTGGCCGTGGCCGAGATCGGGGCGATTTCCCAGCGCCGCATCGCGCTGATGGTCGATCCGGCGCTAAGCCATGATCTGCCGCCCTTCCTGACGCCCGATCCGGGGCTGAACTCGGGTCTGATGATCGCCGAGGTGACCTCGGCCGCGCTGATGTCGGAAAACAAGCATCTGGCGACGCCGTGCAGCACCGATTCCACGCCCACCAGCGCCAATCAGGAGGATCACGTCAGCATGGCCGCGCATGGCGCCCGCCGGCTGCGACGGATGAACGCGAACCTGGCGCATATCCTGGGCATCGAGGCGCTTTGCGCCGTGGCCGGGGTCGAGTTCCGGGCGCCGCTGAAGACCTCGGACCCGCTGCGGGCGGTGATGGCGGTGCTGCGCGCGACCATCCCGGCGCTGGAGCAGGACCGCTACATGGCCCCCGACCTGGCCGAGGCCGCGCGCCTGGTGCGGACCGGCGCCCTGACCGCCGCCGCAGCCCCGCTGCTGCATGAGGTGCAAGCATGATCCCCGTCGAAACCGTTCAGGGCGACAGCCCGGTCATCCTGGGCCTGCCTCATACCGGGACATATCTGCCCGAGGACATCCGCGCGGCGCTGAACCCGCGCGGGCGCGAGCTTGCGGATACGGACTGGCATATCCACCGCCTTTACGACGGGCTGCTGCCCGGCGCGACCACGGTGCGCGCGACATTCCACCGCTATGCCATCGACGCCAATCGCGGGCCGGACGATGCCAGCCTTTACCCCGGCCAGAACACCACCGGGCTGGTGCCGCTGACCGATTTCGACGGCGCGCCGATCTGGCAGGTCGAACCGACGGCCGAGGACATCGCCGACCGCAAGGCCCGCTTCCGTGCCCCCTATCACGCCGCGCTGGCGGGCGAGATCGCGCGGGTCAAGGCGAGGCATGGGGTGGCGATCCTTTATGACTGCCACTCGATCCGCAGCCATATCCCGTTTCTGTTCGACGGCACCCTGCCCGACTTCAATATCGGCACCGACAGCGGGCGCTCATGCGCGCCGGCCATCGAGGCCGCCGCGCATGAGGTCGCAGCCGCGACCGGCCGGACCCATGTGCTGAACGGCCGCTTCAAGGGCGGCTGGACGACCCGGCATTACGGCCAGCCGGGCCAGGGCGTCCACGCCATCCAGATGGAGCTGGCGCAATCGACGCATCTGGCGACCGAGGCCGCGCCCTTCGCCTATGACGAGCAGAAGGCCGAAGCCCTGCGCGTCACCCTGAAAGCGATCCTGACGAAACTCGCGGCGCTGGCCGCCGAATTGAAGGTTTGAATCACATGGACAATCCGCGTCACAATACCCGCGATATCTTCCCCGCCACCGGCACCGGGATCACCGCGAAAAGCTGGCTGACCGAGGCGCCCTTGCGGATGCTGATGAACAACCTGCATCCCGACGTGGCCGAGAACCCGCATGAGCTGGTGGTCTATGGCGGCATCGGCCGCGCCGCCCGCACCTGGAAGGATTTCGACCTGATCGTCGATGCCCTGCGCAAGCTTGAGGACGACCAGACCCTGATGGTGCAGTCGGGCAAGCCGGTGGGCGTGTTCCAGACCCACAAGGACGCGCCGCGGGTGCTGATCGCCAACTCGAACCTGGTGCCGCATTGGGCGACCTGGGATCATTTCAACGAATTGGATAAAAAGGGCCTGGCCATGTATGGCCAGATGACCGCCGGATCCTGGATCTATATCGGCTCGCAGGGCATCGTTCAGGGCACCTATGAAACCTTCGTCGAGGCCGGGCGCCAGCATTACAACGGCGATCTGCGCGGCAAATGGATCCTGACCGCCGGGCTGGGCGGCATGGGCGGCGCGCAGCCTTTGGCCGCCGTCATGGCCGGGGCCTGCTGCCTGGCCGTGGAATGCGACGAGACCCGCGCCGATTTCCGCTTGCGCACCCGCTATGTCGATGAAAAGACCCATTCGCTGGACGAGGCGCTGGCGATGATCGACCGCTGGACCAAGGCTGGAGAGGCGAAATCCGTGGCGCTGATCGGCAACGCGGCCGAGGTCTTTCCCGAACTGGTGCGGCGCGCAAAGAACGGGGGCGTGCGGCCGGACATCGTGACCGACCAGACCAGCGCCCACGATCCGGTGCATGGCTATCTGCCCGAGGGCTGGACCGTCGCCGAATGGCGCGCGCGCCAGGAAACCGACCCCAAGGCGGTCTCGGCGGCGGCGAGGAAGTCGATGCGCAGGCAGGTCGAGGCCATGGTCGCCTTCCATGACGCCGGCATCCCGACCGTCGATTACGGCAACAATATCCGCCAGATGGCGCTGGAAGAGGGCTTTGACCGCGCCTTTGCCTTTCCCGGCTTCGTGCCGGCCTATATCCGGCCGCTGTTCTGCAAGGGCATCGGGCCGTTCCGCTGGGCGGCGCTCTCGGGCGACCCCGAGGACATCTACAAGACCGATGCCAAGATGAAGGAACTGTTCCCCGACAACCCGCATCTGCACAACTGGCTGGACATGGCGCAGGAGCGCATCGCGTTCCAGGGCCTGCCGGCGCGGATCATGTGGATCGGTCTGGGCGACCGCCACCGCGCGGGCCTGGCCATCAACGAAATGGTCCGCAATGGCGAGTTGAAGGCCCCGGTCGTCATCGGCCGCGACCACCTGGACAGCGGTTCCGTCGCCAGCCCCAACCGCGAAACCGAGGCGATGCGGGACGGCTCGGACGCGGTGTCCGACTGGCCGCTGCTCAACGCGCTGCTGAATACCGCGTCAGGTGCCACCTGGGTCAGCCTGCATCACGGCGGCGGCGTCGGCATGGGCTTTTCCCAGCATTCCGGCATGGTCATCTGCTGCGACGGCAGCGAGGATGCCGACAGGCGCATCGCACGCGTCCTGTGGAACGACCCCGCAACAGGTGTCATGCGACACGCCGACGCAGGTTATGAAATCGCCATCGATTGCGCGCGCGAGCACGGCTTGAACCTGCCCGGGATACTCTGAATCCAAGGGGCGCGGGGCCGCAACGCACCGGAACCGCGCCCGTTTCGTCTGACAAGGAGAAAGACATGAGCTTCCAATTGAGCCTGAAGGCCGCCGCGATCAGCCTGATCGCCCTGGCGACCGCCGCCCATGCCGACCAGCTTGCCGACATCAAGGCGGCGGGCAAGATCGTCACCGCGACCGACATGCACTACGCGCCCTTCGACATGCTGGTGAACGGCACCTATGAGGGCATGACCAAGGATCTGTTCGACGAGGTTGGCAAGGAAATCGGCGCCGAGCCGGTCTATCAGGATATCCCCTGGACCGCCGAACTGCCGGGCCTTGAGGTCAAGAAATTCGATATCGTGATCGCCCCGGTGACCATCACCCCCGAGCGGCTGGAACGCTATACCTTCACCCTGCCGATCGCCGATGCCACCGTCTCGCTGGTCAAGGCCGCGAATGGCGACCTGACCAAGCCCGAGGACATCAAGGGCAAGACCGTCGGCGTCCAGCAGGGCACCGCGCAGTTCAAGCAGCTTGAAGCCTATGGTGCCAGCCTGGGCGGCGTGACCATCAAGGAATACGGCACCACCGACGAAGCCTATGCCGACCTTGCCGCCGGCCGGCTGGACGCGGTGGCGGGCTCGCTGCCGAACCTGACCTATCTGGTCAAGAACCGCCCCGAAACTTTCGCCCTGTTCGAACCCGCGAAATTCGGCGAGCCGAAATATTTCGCCTGGGTGCTGCGCAAGGATGCCGACAGCGACAGCTTCGCCGCCGCCATCAACGAGGCGCTGCTGAAGATGACCGACGACGGCCGGGTCAAGGCGATCCAGGAGAAGTGGCTGGGCAGCTATACCGAACTGCCGCGCGAGGTTCCCGCGAAGTAAGCCCCCGTCGGGCGGGACCTTCCCGCCCGCCTTTCCATTGCTTCAGGACCAGGGCGCATGTTCTCGATCCCCGTCTTTCTGGAAAGCTTCCAGCCGCTGTTCTGGGCGGCGCGCTATACGCTGCTGATCTCGGTTCTGGGGATCGGGCTGGGGCTGGTGATCGGCACGCTGATCTGTGCCGCGCGGCTGTCGCCCTATGCCGCGCTTCGCGGCTTCGCGGGGCTTTGGGTCAGCTTCCTGCGCGGCGTGCCGCTGCTGGTGCAGTTGCTGGTCTTTTACTACACGCTGCCGGTGATCGGGCTGGACATGCCGGCGACCGCCGCCGCCGTGATCTGCGTGGGGATCTGCGCCAGCGCCTATATCAGCGAAATCTGGCGCGGCGCCATCGCGGCGCTGCCCAAAGGCCAGACCGAGGCCGCGACGGCCATCGGCATGACGCCCCGCGACACCTGGGTCCGGGTGATCCTGCCGCAAGCCTTCACCCTGTCCCTGCCGGCGCTGGTCAACGAGCTGATCCTGCTGGTCAAGGCCAGTTCGCTGGTCTCGGTGGTGGGCATTCTGGAAATCACGCGGGCAAGTCAGGCCCAGGCCGCGACCACCTTCCGCCCGCTTGAGGTCTATATCGCGGCGGCCTGCATCTATCTGGCGATCAACCTGTGCCTTGCGGCGCTGGGGCGTTACCTTGAACACAGGACGGCCGTGTGATGGACATCTTGCTGCAATATGGGCCGATGCTGCTGCGCGGCTTCAGCATTACTGTCATCTGCTGGGCCTTGGGCACGGTCTTTGCCATGGCGCTTGGCCTGGCCATCGCGCTGGTCCAGCGTTACGCGCCGCGCCCCGTGCGCTGGCTGATCCAGGTCTATATCGAGGTGATCCGGGGCACGCCCTTTCTGGTGCAGCTTTTCGTGCTGTATTACGGTGGCCCGCTGATCGGGCTGCGGCTGGACGCGCTGCCCGCCGGCCTGCTGGGCCTGACCATCTATGGCAGCCCCTATTTCGCCGAGATCTTCCGTTCCGGCTTTCGCGCCGTGCCGCATGGCCAGGTCGAGGCCGCCCGCGCCATCGGCATGGCCGAGCCTTCGATCATCCGCCGCATCCTGCTGCCGCTGGGGCTGGTCTCCTCGCTGCCGGCGCTGGTCAATTTCTCGATCATCCTGACCAAGGAGACGGTGATCCTGTCCGTCATCACCGTGCCGGAACTGATGTATCAGGTCAGCCGCATGTCCACCGAGACCTTCCGCTATGTCGAGGCGAACCTGGTCCTGGCGCTGTTCTTCTGGGCCCTGGTCGAGACCATCAGCCGCCTTGGGCGCCGGTTCGAGCGCCGCGTCACCCAACATCTGATCGAAAGGACGTAAGCGATGCAGGCATCCTCCGTCGAAATCAGCAAGGTCAACAAGTTCTACGGCCCGTTCCATGCGTTGAAGGACGTGGACCTGTCGATCCCGCCCGGCAAGGTGACCTGCCTGATCGGGCCTTCGGGGTCGGGCAAGTCCACATTGCTGCGCTGCATCAACTTCCTTGAGGAATACGATTCGGGCGAGGTGCGCATCGACGGCAGGCTGATCGGCTATGACAGCCCCGGCCGCAAGATGTCGGGCCGCAAGCTGCGCGAGATGCGGCGGTCCATCGGCATGGTGTTCCAGCAGTTCAACCTGTGGCCGCACATGACCGCGCAGCAGAACGTGGCCGAAGGGCTGATCCGGGTGCGCGGCCTGCCCAGGGCCGAGGCCGAGGCCCGCGCCGCCGACGCCCTGCGCAAGGTGGGCCTGGGCGACAAGATGGGCAACCACCCGGCGCGGCTGTCGGGCGGCCAGCAGCAGCGCGTCGCCATCGCCCGCGCCATCGCGATGGAGCCCCGGCTGATGCTGTTCGACGAGCCGACCAGCGCGCTGGATCCCGAACTGGTGGGCGAGGTGCTGAACGTGATGAAGGCGCTGGCCTCCGAGGGCATGACCATGGTGGTCGTCACGCATGAGATGGGCTTCGCCGCCCATGTCGCCGATCAGGTCGCCTTCATGGAAAAGGGCGAACTGGTCGCGGTGGACAGCCCGCGGGGCATCTTCCACGCGCCCAAGGACGAACGCATCTGGAATTTCCTGCGCACCTATCACGAACGCAACAGCTTCTGACCTGCCGTTTAGACCGGCATTTTTCGACGCGACGCAGGCGGTCCTGCCGATTCCGGCATGTCGCTTGCGGCGTGATAGATGTATAGTCTGGGCCAGTCGCAGTTGTGAGGTTTCAGCGTTGTCCGGTTTTTCTCGGCCCGTGCATGGCGGACGAGGGCTGTTCGCCCTGTCCGTGGTCATCTATCACGTCTTTAACTCGGGTCTGCCGCCGGTCCCGATGCCTTGGCTGCTGCACCAGGGCTTCGATTCGCTGAAATTCGGGGTCGAACTGTTCTTCATGATCAGCGGCTATGTCATCGTGGGCACCATGGCGCGCGCGCGCACGCCGGTGCAATTCATCGCCGACCGGGCGACGCGGATCTATCCGGTGCTTTGGGCGGTGCTGCCGGTCGCGATCCTGGCCAATCTCTCGGTCGCGCGGGGACCGCTGGCCGATGGTGGCATTCTGGGCAACCTGGGCATGATTCTGGCGAACTTCCTGGCCCTGGGTCCGGTTCTGCCGGTGACGGTGATCTATGGCGTGACCTGGACGCTCAGCTTCGAGTTCGCCTTCTATCTTCTGGGCTTCATGATCCTGCTGGGGCGCCGGCGCGGTCTGGACCTGACCTGGCTGGCCCTGGCCCTGGGCCTTTCCTATTGCGTGACCGAGCCGCGCGCGCTTTATTTCCTGCCCGGCGTGCTGGTCGCCCTGGGCTGGGTGGAAAAGGTGCCGTTGCTGCGGCTGCTGTCCAGGGCGCCGCTTTTCTGCCTGCTGGCGTTCCTGGCACTGTGGCAGGCCGGATCCAGCGATGCCATACCGCATATTCCTCCGATCTATCAATGGCATCACGGCTGGATCTGGCTGACCGGCCCGCTGGCCTTCCTGGCCGCCACCACCTTCATGAACGGGCTGGTGCATGGCCGGGGCCTGATGTCGCGTCTGTTGCAGACCGGCCCGTTCATCTGGCTGGGGACGATCAGCTACAGCCTTTACATTTGGCACCCGCTGGTGCTTGGCCCGGTCAAAAACCTTTTCCGCAAGCTTGCCCTGCCCGAGCATCTGGGCGCGCTGACCCAGCCTGCCTTTCTGTTGATCACGCTGCCCGTCTGCCTGCTGATCGCCACGCTGAGCGCCCGCTACCTTGAGGCGGGCGTGACCGCATGGCTGCGCGGCCGCCGCCGCCCGCCCGCCAGCGTGGCCGAGGGCGAAAGCCCCGCCGCGCTGAAACTGGACGCCGCCCGTTCGATATGATGCCGTCCGCGTCCGCCAGATGGCTCCGGTCGGGGATGTCCGATCTGTGGTTGTTCCCGGCGCCGCAATGGATAGAATGGGCGAACAGAGATTTCGGAAACAGCCGCCGACCCTTGTGATGATCGACGACATATCCGATCTTGCCGAGCCTTCGCGACGAAGCGGGCCCGGCGAGGTCGCTTCCATCCTTCTGGACAGCCCCCAGGATGGTGACCCCGAGCCGGAGCCCGGCAATTTCTTTCCAAAGCCGTCTCGCGGCCAGCGTCCGCGCGTGATGACCGCGCCGCGCCCCTGCCGGCCTTGCGCGCCGCGCTTCGGCGTGTCGGGTCTTGCGCGGATCCCCGGTTCGGATCGGGCGCGCTTCGCGGCCACCGCCAGACACCCCCAGAGATACCGCTCCGTGCGGACAAAACGAGCATAAGCCCATGTGGATCGAGATCCTGATCGTCGTCCTTCTGACCTTGGTGAACGGGCTTCTGTCGATGTCCGAACTGGCCATCGTCTCGTCCCGTCCCGCGCGGTTGAAGGTGCTGGCCGAGCGCGGCAGCAAAGGCGCCCAGACCGCGCTGGACCTGGCCGACGACCCTGGCCGCTTCCTGAGTTCGGTGCAGATCGGCATCACCCTGGTCGGGGTGCTTTCGGGGGCCTTTTCCGGGGCGACGCTGGGCGCACGGCTGTCCGCGGCGCTGCCGGGCTGGGGTGTGCCAGCCACGGTCGCGCAGCCACTGGGCACCGGCCTGGTGGTTGTCGCCATCACCTATCTGTCGCTGATCCTGGGCGAGTTGGTCCCCAAGCAGGTCGCGCTGCGCCAGCCCGAGCAGGTCGCGCAGCGCGTGGCGCCCCTGATGCGCGGCATCTCGCGCGTGGCGGCGCCGCTGGTCTGGCTGCTGGACCGCTCGGGCAAGCTGGTGCTGCGGCTGCTGGGTCAGACCGGCACGGACAGCAGCGGCATCTCGGACGAAGAGATCCGCCTGGTCATCGCCGAGGCCGAGAATGCCGGCGTCATGCACCGCGCCGAAACCGAGATGATCGCGGGCGTCATGCGCATCGCCGACCGCAGCGCGCGCGGGCTGATGACGCCGCGCCGCGATATCGTGGCGATCGACGTGGCCGACAGTTTCGCCAGCGTGGCGCGCAAGTTCCGCCAAAGCCACCGCACCCGCCTGCCGGTCAGCGACGGCGACGAAAACAACATGATCGGTGTCGTCGCCAGCGCCGATCTGGTGGCGATCAGCGCGCAGAATTTCGACATTCGCCAATTGATGAAAGAGGCACCGATCATCCCCGAGACGATGGACGCGCCCGATGTCATCTCGCGCCTGCGCACCTCGCCGGGCCAGATGCTGCTGGTCTATGACGAATACGGCCATTTCGAGGGCGTGGTGACGCCGATGGACGTGCTTGAGGCGATCACGGGCGAATTCTCGGGCCTGGACGATGACGAGCCGAAGCTGGTCGAGCGCGAGGATGGCAGCCTGCTGGTTGCGGGCTGGATGCCCGCCGACGAACTCGCCGACCGGCTGGGCATGTCGCTGCATGAGGATCATGACTTCTCGACCGTGGCGGGTCTGGTGCTGGACCTGGCCGGCCAGATCCCGCAGATCGGCGACAGTGTCGATTGGGGCGCCTGGCGGATCGAGGTTCTGGACCTGGACGGGCGGCGCATCGACAAGCTGCTGGTGGCCCGCAAGGGCTGAAGGGACCGGCCGGGCGCCGTCTCCGGGTTGCAGCCGGGCCAGGTGGTAGGCGCAAGCCCGCCCTTGCTACCGCCCGCCGCTTTGATAAGCCGGGTCCATGAACTTTACCCTGCGCCAGATCACCTATTTCCTTGCCGTTGCCCGGATGCGCAATTTCGGCCGCGCGGCCGAGGTTTCGAACGTGTCGCAGCCGGGCCTGTCAAGCCAGATCGCGCAGCTTGAGGCGCGGCTGGGCGGCGCGCTGTTCGAGCGTGGCTCGGGCACCGGGCCGGTGCGGCTGACCGCGCTGGGGGAACGCCTGCTGCCCGCGGCCCAGGAGTTGATGGACCAGGCGCAGCGGCTTGAAAGCCTTTCGCTTTCCGGGCGCGCGCCGCTTTCGGGCCGGCTGCGCCTGGCGATCATTCCGACCGTGGCGCCCTATCTGATTCCGCATCTGGTGCCCGCCTTGCGCCAGCGTCATCCGGGGCTGGACCTGACCTTGCACGAGATCGTCACCGACGAACTGGCCGAGGGGATCAAGAGCCACCGCTTCGATGCCGGGCTGATGGCGCTGCCGGTGGCCGAACCTGCGCTTTCCGCCGAGCCGGTGCTGCGCGACCCCTTCCTGATCGCGCTTTCCGAGGATGACACGACCTATCTTTCGGGGCCTGCCCGCCCCGAGCACCTGGAGACCGAGCGGCTGCTGCTGTTGGCGGACGGGCATTGCCTGCGCGACCAGGCGCTTTCGGTCTGCGGCCTGCGCAGCCCGCGCGCCAAGCTGAACCTGGAGGCGGCCTCGATGGCCACCCTGATGCGCATGGTCGCCAGCGGCATGGGCATGACGCTGATTCCGCGCCTGGCGATGGCGGACGAGAACCGCGATGGCAGGCTGCGGATCGTGCCCTTCGTCGATCCCGCGCCTTCGCGCGATCTGGCCGTGGTCTGGCGCCGCAATGCCGAGACTGCGGGCGATGCGCGGGCCTTGGCCGCCGTCATCCGCGCCCTGGCGCCGGTCCTGGACGTGACGGCGCTGGACGCCTGATTCGGATCAGAAGGTGATCCGCACCGGCAGGGTCAGCGGCACCGACTTGCCGGATGGATGCGAGGGCAGGCGCGGCATCCGGCTGGCCTGGCGATTCAGCATGGCGTCCAGTTGCGCGTCCCCGGTAGAACCCAGCAGTCGCGCGCCCGTCACCGCGCCATTCCCCCCCAGCGTGAAGGTCACCGTGACCTGCATTGCCGCGCCGCGCCGTCCTGACACGCGCGCGCGCTGCATATGGCGTGCCACCGCCGCCTGGACCCGGCTCTGCCAGCTTGCCACCTGCTTGGGCGAGGGCTGGGCGCCCTGCGCCGGCGCCGCCGAACGGTCGGATTGCGCGGCGCGCACCGTGGTCTGGGCCTTGCGCTGGGGCTGCTCCTCGGGGGCCTTCTTCTTCGGCTCCGGCTTCTTTTCCGGCTCCTTGCGGACCTGCTTCGGCTCGGGCTCGGGCTCGGGCCGCTCTTGCGGACGCTCGGATTTCTGGATCACCACCGCGTCTGGCGGGGGCGGGAAAAGCGAGTCCATGTCCGGAATCGGTTCCGGCACGGGCAGCGGCTCATCCAGGGCCAGATCGGGCACCGGCTCGGGTTCGGCTTCTTCCACCTCGGGGGTCTCGATCTCATCCGGGGGGGCCGCAGCCTCGGGCATGGGCGCAAGCTCGACGAAGACCGGCTCGGGCAGGCCCGGAGGCGCCGCCGCCTCGGCGGTGCGCATCAGCCAGATCGCGCCGCCCAGATGCGCGGCCAGCGCCAACACCGCCGCCGATCCCCAAAGCGCGCCCTCGCGCATCAGCCCCTGGCGGCGGCTCATGGCGTGGACCCCGTGGTGGGTGCGGCCGCCGGGGCGGCGGTCGCAGCAGCCGGGGCAGGCACGGCGCCCAGCGTCTCAAGCCCGACCAGCGCGATCTTCAGATAGCCGGCCTCGCGCAGCGCGTTCATCACCCCCATCAGGTCGCCATAGGCCACCATCTTGTCGGCGCGCAGGAAGATGCGGGTGTCGCGGTTGTTCTTTGTCGCCTCGGCCAGCGCGGCGGGCAGACCGTCGCTCGGCACGTCGGCATTGCCGATGGCCAGCGTCAGGTCCGGCCGCACGGTGACATAGATCGGCTCGTCCGGGCGCTGCGCCGGGGTCGCGTTCGACACCGGCAGATCCACGTTCACGTCCACCGTCGCCAGCGGCGCGGCGACCATGAAAATGATCAGCAGCACCAGCATCACGTCGATGAAGGGCGTGACGTTGATCTCATGGCTTTCCACCATGTCGTCGCCGTCCAGGTCACGGATACCGCCTGCCATGGCTTACACCTTGGCCTGGACGCCGGTCGCGTCGCGGAAGTCCAGGTCGCGGCTGACCAGGCGCTTGACCCCGGCGGCCGCATTGACCAGCCGCAGCCGATAGCCGGTGATGGCGCGGGCGAAGATATTGTAGATCACCACTGCCGGGATGGCGGCGACAAGGCCGATGGCGGTGGCCAGCAGCGCCTCGGCGATGCCGGGGGCCACCACGGCCAGGTTGGTCGTCTGCGCCTCGGAAATGCCGATGAAGCTGTTCATGATGCCCCAGACCGTGCCGAACAGCCCGACGAAAGGCGCGATCGAGCCGATCGTGGCCAGAAGGCCGGTGCCGACGCCCATGCGACGCCCCGCGACGGCGGCGATCCGCTCCAGGTGGCTGTCCACGCGTTCCTTCAGGCCGCTGCTGCCGGCCTGGTCCAGCGCCGGGGCCGAGCGGTCGTATTCCTTGGCCGCCGCCCGGATCATGCGCGAGACAGGATCCCCCCGCCGTCCGGTCGTCGAAAGCGCCGCCGTCAGGTTCGGGGCCTTCTCGATCCGCCGGATGCCGGCGCCGACCCGGCGCGAGGCGCCGGTCAGTTGCAGAAGCTTGACCACGAGCACCGTCCAGGTCGCGACCGAGGCCAGTGCCAGCCCGATCATCACCGCCTTGACCACGCGGTCGGCGGCCCAGAACATGCCCATAGGGGAAAGATCGTGGGGCAGGTTCGGATCGCGCTCGGTCGGGGCCAGCGGGGCCAGGGCGTCTTGCAGCGCCTGGACCAGCCCGCCTTCGCCCTCTGAGGGTGGCGGCGGTTCGGCGACGGTCTCGACCGGCACCGGAGCCGGGGTCACGGCGGGCGTCTCGACCGTTTCCGCAGGGGCTTGTGGCGTTTCGGCGGCGGGCGTTTCGGCACCGGAAGCCGGGGTGGCGGGTGGCTCGGCGACGGGTGCTGCCGGGGGCTGCGTCGCCGGTGCGGCGGTTTCGGCTGGTGCCGGCGCCGGGGTCACGGCGGGCGTGGCAACGGGCGCCTGCGTCTGGACGGCGGGCGCGGGGCTCGCTGGAGTAGTGGGGGCGTCCTGTGCCCAAAGGGCGCTTGCACTCAGAAGGCAGGCAAGCGAAATGGCGGGGCCCACGCCGTAGCGTGGCAGCGACGAATGGCGCATCTTGGTCCTTCGTGTCATCGGCGTCGATCAGCCGCATCTGGCCATGGCCTGCCTGGCACGGGGCCGGCAGCGATTCCTGGCTGCGGTTCGCGACCGGGTATCAAACGGCAGGGTAAAATTGTCAACTATTAGCTGGACCTTATTCCCGCGCCTCGCGCGTCCAATAGGAGGCAAGGTGACAGCGTGCCTTGTCATGGGCGAGTGAGCCGGTCAGCAACTCGCGCAGGACGGCGATCTGCGCCTTCTCCATCGCCATCCACAGAAAGCTTTCCGGTCGCGGCGGCGCATCGGCCAGCCGGGCCGCCAGCGCCTGCGCATCAGCAACCCGCTGAAAGACCATGCCCACGGGGCGAGGCCAAGGATATTCGGCCTGCCGGCCCAGCAGCCAGACCGTGCCCCTCGCGTGTGGCCGCGCGGCCAGGATGCGCGCCATCGCCGGATAGGCCGAAGGATCCCCGGCCAGCAGCAGCGCATCGCTTTCCGGGATGCCGCCGCCCGAGGGGCCGCTGATGCCGATCTTGTGACCCGGCGGTGCGCTTCTTGCCCAGGCGCCGGTCCGGCCGCCCGAATGCAGGAAAACATCGGTCTCGATCCAACGGCCCTCGGGATCGTGGGCGCTGACGGTATATACCGGACGATGCAGCGCCTTCGCCCCCTTCGGCCACAGGATCTGACCATTCGCCGCCAGCCTGGGCCATTCGGGCGCCGGATCGCCCGCGGGCGGAAGCAGCAGCCGGAAATGCATCGACTCCGTGTGCATCAGGCGCGCCAGGCCCGGCCCCTCAAGCCGCAACCGCAGGAAATCCGGCGTCAGGCGGGTGACATCGCGCAGCCAGGCCAGGCTGAAGCTTGTCGGCGGCTTTCCGGCATCGTCGCCGCCGCTCCATTCCAGCGGCGCGCCGGATGGCGGCAAAAGCCCCGCCAACTGGGCCGACAGCCCGCGCCGCAACCTCTCCAGATCCTCGGCGCGATGGGCGCGGACGAAAAGCAGCACGTCATGGCCGCGCTTCTTGGCGCCGAACTCGCCCTCGGCGAACTGGCACCAGGTCGAACGGCCATGCCCCTCATGCAACTCGCAACCCCGCCGCGCCGCCTCCCGCCGCAGCCGCCGGTCGACCGCGCCGAAATCCGCCCGCGCCAACAGGGCCTCGGATTGAAACTCGGGCAGGGGCGAGACGCGCATCCCTGGGCCTTTCGTCTGACAAGCGCCTCTGCGGCGGCGTGTTTCCTGGCCGAACTCTCGCATGGGGACCCGGAAAACGGAAAGACCCATTGCGCGCGGCTTCGTGCCTTCTTTGCTTCTCAAATACCCATGCGGCGCGGATCGAGGGGGCGGGTCAGGCCCCCGAGGCGATGACGCGGGCGGCGGCACCGATGCCGCCGGGCGTGTGCGGGATCGAAAGCGCGTCCAGCCCGGCCTCGATGGCGGCCAGGGTGCCCAGCAGTTGCGGCGCGTTCGCGTGTCCCATATGGGCGATGCGCAAGCCGCGATCAGGATCGGAGGCGCCCAGGCCGATGCCCAGCGTGACGCCCGTGACCTCTTGCGTCCAGCGCCGCAGCGCCGTGGCATCCGGGATCGTGGCCGCCGTGACCGAGCGTGCGCGCGCGGCGGGTTCCGCCACCACCGCCCGGATACCGGCGCCATTGCCGCCCCACCAGTCTAGCGCCGCCCAGGTGGCGCGGGCCAGCGCCTCGTGCCGCGCCCAGGCGGCGGGCAGGGTCTCTTCGTCCAGCAGCATCGCCAGCGCCTCGGTCATGCCGAAGATATGCTGCACGGGCGGGGTGCCGCCCCAATATTGCCAAAGCTCCTGCGCCTCGAAGCGTGGGGTCCAGTCCCAATAGGGTGTCGCCAGATCGGTGCGGGGCTGTGCCTTCAGCCGATCCGAGGCCCAGACCAGCGCCACGCCGGGCGGCACCATCAGCCCCTTCTGGCTGGCCGAGACCAGCAGATCCACCCGCCATTCGTCCATCAGCATCGGCTCGCAGCCCAGCGAGGCGATGGCATCGACGGCGAAGAAGGCCGGATGATCGCCCATGGCCGCGCGCAGCGCCGGGATGTCGGCGCGGGCCGAACTGGCGGTATCGACCTGGCAGACCAGAACCGCCTTGATGCGATGCGCCTTGTCCCCGGCCAGACGTTCGGCCAGGCGCTGCGGCTGGGCCGGAGCCAGGCCGAAATCCATCTCCTCGACCTCGACGCCCAGGGCGCGTGCTGTCGCCGCCCAGCCGCGTCCGAAATGCCCCGAGGTCAGCACCAGCGCCTGGTCGCCCCGGCTGAAGAGGTTCACGTTCGCGGCCTCCCACCCGGCATGGCCATTGCCGATATAGGGCGCGACATGCGCCTTGGTCCCCGCCAGCCGCTTCAACTGCGCGATCAGCGCGCGATTTAGATCCGTCATCTCGGCGCCGTAGATGTCGGGCGAGGGACGGTGCATGGCCCGCAGCACGCGGTCGGGCACCGGAGAGGGGCCGGGGATGGCGATGATCGGGCGGCCCTGGGCAAGGCTCATGTTCGGATGCCTTTCGATGGAACGCGCATTGGGTAGGGCCAGCGCCGGCCAAGGTCAACACGATGCCGCCGGCCCGGCTTGCCCTGCCGCCGCCCGCGCCTTATCCCTTGACGATATTCGTTACGCGGAGCCCAGATGGCCGACAAGCTGCAAAAGACCGCCAATCTGTTCTCGCGCATGTGGCGGGACTATCTGCGTGCCTATTCCGGGCGCATCCTGCTGGCGCTGTTCTTCCTGATCCTGGAAGGCTCGACCCTGGGGCTGCTGAGCTGGATGCTGAAGCCGCTTTTCGACCGGGTCTTCGTCGGCGGGGACAGCAATGCGATCTGGTGGGTCGGCGGCGCGATCTTCGGGCTGTTCCTGGTTCGGGCCGCGACCTTCGTGATCAACCGCAGCCTGATGACCTCGGTGTCGCTGGCGGTCTCGACCACGATGCAGACCGACATGCTGCGCCATGTCATGACGCTGGACGGCAGCTTCTTCCAAAGGAACCCGCCCGGCGCGATGATCGAGCGGGTGCAGGGCGACACCATCGCGGTGCAGGGGGTCTGGTCCACCTTCATCTCGGGGATGGGGCGCGACATCGTCTCGCTGGTGTCGCTGTTCGGGGTGGCGGTCGCGACGGACCCGGAATGGACGCTGGCCGCGCTGATCGGCGCGCCGCTTCTGGTCCTGCCCATGGTGCTGGTGCAACGCTATATCCGGCGCAAGATGCGGCAGAACCGGGGCAATGCCAGCCAGCGCGCCACGCGGCTGGACGAGGTGCTGCACGGCATCAACGCGGTCAAGCTGAACCGGATGGAGGATTACCAGGCCGCGCGCTTCGCCCAGATCGTGGACCGCATCCGCATGGGCCAGATCAAGATGTCCGCGATCGGCGCGACGATCCCGGCGCTGGTCGATGTCGTGACGGGCCTAGGCTTCATGGGCGTGTTGTGGCTGGGCGGTGCCGAGGTCACCTCGGGCGAGCGGACGGTGGGCGATTTCATGGCCTTCTTCACCGCCATGGCGCTGGCCTTCCAGCCGCTGCGGCGCCTGGGCAGCCTGACCGGCACCTGGCAGATCGCCGCCGCCAGCCTGGAGCGGATCTATGACGTGCTGGACATGCGGCCCAGCATCGTCTCGGGCACGCGCCGCGCGCCGCCCGAGAATACCGCGATCCGGCTTGCGGACGTGCATCTGGACTATGACGGGCATCCGGTGCTGAAGGGGCTGAGCTTTACCGCCGAGGCGGGGCGGACCACGGCGCTGGTCGGGCCTTCGGGGGCGGGCAAGTCCACGGTCTTCAACCTGCTGACGCGCATGGTCGATCCGGCTTCGGGGCGGATCACGCTGGGCGGCGTTCCCCTGGCCGAATTCGATCTGTCGGTGCTGCGCGACCAGTTCTCGACCGTCAGCCAGGATGCGGCGCTGTTCGACGAGACGCTGCGCGAGAACATCCTGCTGGGCAATCCCGAGCATGAGGAACGGTTGCGCCAGGCCGTCGTCGCGGCCCATGTCGCGGATTTCGCGGACAAGCTGCCGGCGGGGCTGGACACCGCCGCCGGGCCGCGCGGCTCGGCCCTGTCGGGGGGGCAGCGCCAGCGGGTCGCCATCGCGCGCGCGGTCCTGCGCGACGCGCCGGTGCTGCTGCTGGACGAGGCGACCAGCGCGCTTGACGCGCAAAGCGAACGGCTTGTGCAAGAGGCGCTGGACGAACTGTCCCAGGGCCGCACCACGCTGGTCATCGCCCATCGCCTCTCGACCATCCGCAACGCCGACAAGATCGTGGTGATCGAGGCCGGCCGGGTTGTCGAGGAGGGCAGCCATGACCAGCTTATGGCCCAGGCGGGCGCCTATGCGGCCCTTGTCCGCCTGCAATTCGGAGAGACGTGATGCGGCGCATTCTGGCGGTTTCGGGCGAGGATCGGGTGGCTTTCCTGCAAGGGCTGGTCACGAACAAGGTGGGCGAGCGGCCCGCCTGGGCGGCACTGCTGACGCCGCAGGGGAAATACCTGGCCGATTTCCTGGTCGTCCCGCAGCAGGCGCGGCTGCTGATCGACGTGGATGCGCGGCTGGCCGAGGATCTGGGGCGGCGCCTTTCGATGTATCGGCTGCGCTCCAGGGTGGGGATCGAGGCGACCGACCTGGCCGTGGCGCGGGGGACCGGCGAAAGGCCGGACGGCGCGATCATGGACCCCCGGCACCAGGCTTTGGGCTGGCGGCTTTACGGGTCCGAAGGCGATGACGGCACCGATTGGGACGCGATCCGGGTCGCGCATTGCATCCCCGAAAGCCTGATCGAACTGATCCCGAACGAGACTTTCATCCTGGAGGCGGGGTTCGAGCGCCTGCATGGCGTCGATTTCCGCAAGGGCTGTTATGTCGGCCAGGAAGTCACCGCGCGCATGAAACACAAGACCGAGCTTCGCAAGGGCCTCGTGACGGTCGGGATCCAGGGCGCGGCCCCCATCGGCACGCCGATCCTGATGCCCGACGGCCGCGAGGCGGGGGTGCTGTTCACCCAGTCGGGCGGGCGGGCCATCGCGCATATGCGCTTTGATCGCATGGGCCCGTTCGCGGAAGGCGGCGGGCTGACGGCGGGGGATGCCCGCATCCTGCCGTGAGCGACGATCCGGCGGGCGAGACCGGGCGCATCCGCCGCATCGTGCATGTGGATATGGACGCCTTCTATGCCTCGGTCGAACAGCGCGACGATCCGGCCTTGCGCGGATTGCCGGTCGCGGTCGGCGGCCTTACGCGCGGGGTGGTCGCGGCGGCCAGCTATGAGGCGCGGCGCTTCGGGGTGCGCTCGGCCATGCCCTCGGCGCGGGCGCAGCGGCTGTGCCCGGACCTGATCTTCGTCAAGCCGCGCTTCGATGTTTACCGCGCCGTCAGCCAGCAGATCCGCGAGATCTTTGCCGATTACACGCCGCTGGTCGAGCCTCTGTCCCTGGACGAGGCCTACCTGGACCTGACCGACCATCTGGAGGGCCGCACGGCCACGCGCATCGCGCAGGAGATCCGCGCCCGTATCCGCGAGGCGACGCGGCTGACCGCTTCGGCCGGGGTAAGCTACAACAAGTTCCTGGCGAAGCTGGCCTCGGATCAGCGCAAGCCCGACGGGCTTTTCGTGATCCCGCCCGAGGCGGGGGCCGCCTTCGTCCATGCCCTGCCCATCGGCCGCTTTCACGGCATCGGCCCGGCCACGGCGGCGCGGATGGAGGCGCACGGCATTCAGACGGGCGCCGACCTGGCGCGCCAGAGCCTGGAATTCCTGACCGCGCGCTTCGGCAAGTCCGGCGGGCATTACTGGAACATCGCGCGCGGCATCGATCATCGCGAGGTGCGCCCGGACCGCATCCGCAAGTCCATCGGCGCGGAAAACACCTATTTCCAGGATCTGCGCCGGCTTGCCGAAGCGCATGAGGCGCTGGCACCCCTGGCGGACAAGGTATGGCGTCACGCGATGGCCGCGGAGCGGATGGGGCGGACGGTGACGCTGAAGGTGAAATACGGCGATTTCCGCCAGATCACGCGGGCACGTTCGATCCCGCGCGCGGTGGCCAGCCGGGACGATCTGCTGGCCATCGCGTGGGAATTGCTGGTCCCGGTCTTTGCCGACCCGCATGGGGTGCGGCTTCTGGGGATCACGCTTTCGGGGCTGGAAGCGGCGGCGGGGGGCGAAGATGATGCACCCCGCCAGCTTGGCCTTTTCGATCAGGCGTAAAGGTTCACCGCACCGACCTGACTATGAATGCCGTTGACCGTGTCGCGGTCGAGGCCCAGAGCGGTGGCGAGGCCGTGCAGATATTCGGCCTCTTTGCGGTTGTCGAATTCGATCGCCATCAGCGACATCAGGTAGATCTGCTCACCATAGCCCTGGGGCACCTCGCGGGCGAGGGCGGCGGCGTCGACGGGCGCGGCCATCTGCTCGCGGATGAAGGCGCGCTCATCCTCGTCCAGCTCGCCGAATTCGGACATGAGCTTGGCCTTCTCCTGCTCGTCGATCTCGCCGTCGGATTTGGCGGCCTGGATCATCGCCTTCAGCATCAGCCCGGCCAGGGCGTTCTGTTCGGGCGTGGGCGCGGTGCTGGGCTCATCGCCGGTGGCGAGGGTCTCGTTGAAAAGCTCGCCGAAGCTGGAATCGTTGCTGGGTTGCGCGCCTTTCTGCGCGAGGCCGCCGGCCTTGGCCGGGCCGCCTCCCAGAAGATCGGACAGGATGCCGCCAAGCCCCCCCGCCGCCGCGCCGCCCAGAAGGCCGCCAAGACCGCCGCCGGCGCTGGCCGAGGTCGAGCCCTTGCCGGAGAGCTGGTCGAGGATGCCGCCGAGGCCGCCCGTGGCGCCGCCCGACGAACGGCTGCCGCCATAGGGCTTGCCCGAACCGGCGCCGGGGACGCGACCGCCAAGCACCTGGCCCAGTATGTCGCCCAGCCCGCCCGAGCCGGTCGTCCGGCTGGTCCCGCCTCCGGTATTTGCTCCCAGAAGATCGCCCAGGATGCCTCCCGAGGGTTGGCGTGCCGGCGTCGCGCCGGATTGGCCGGTCTTCGCGCCGCCCTGGGCATTCTTCATCATCGTGCCGATGCCCTTGGCCAGCATCACGCCGGCCGCCACGCGGGCGAGCGATTTCATCAAACTCATCTAGGACCCTCCTGACTGATAAAGCTAATAAGGCTAACTGGCTCAGTGTTACGCCTGGCCATGCTCGGGGCAAGCCTCATCGTGAGATAACGGCTCGTGGAGCGCAGGGTTCCGGGGCGCGGCGCGATTCCGGGGCGCTGCGCGATGGCGTCGAACAGATGCGAGCCGCCCTTGATTTTTCCCCGGCCCGTCTATAAGTCGCGGCGCATGTTTCACGACGGGGCTGTCGCGCGGGTGGCCCCCCGATAGGAGGCCATGATGGCAAAGGCAAAGTTTGAACGGACGAAACCGCACGTCAACATTGGGACGATCGGGCACGTTGACCACGGCAAGACGACGCTGACGGCTGCGATCACCAAGTATTTTGGCGAATTCAAGGCCTATGACCAGATCGACGGCGCTCCTGAGGAGCGTGCGCGTGGGATCACGATCTCGACGGCGCATGTTGAATACGAATCGGAAGCCCGTCACTACGCGCATGTGGACTGCCCCGGCCACGCGGATTATGTGAAGAACATGATCACGGGCGCGGCGCAGATGGACGGCGCGATCCTTGTGGTGAACGCGGCGGACGGCCCGATGCCGCAGACGCGCGAGCACATTCTTCTTGGCCGCCAGGTGGGGATCCCCTACATGGTCGTCTACCTGAACAAGGTCGACCAGGTGGATGACGAAGAGCTTCTGGAACTGGTCGAGATGGAAGTGCGCGAGCTGCTTTCGTCCTACGACTATCCCGGCGATGACATTCCGATCATCAAGGGCTCGGCGCTGGCGGCGATGGAAGGGCGCGACAAGGAGATCGGCGAGGATTCGATCCGTGCGCTGATCGCGGCGGTGGACGAATACATCCCGACGCCCGAGCGCGCGGTGGACCAGCCGTTCCTGCTGCCGATCGAGGATGTTTTCTCGATCTCGGGCCGTGGCACGGTGGTGACGGGCCGCGTCGAGCGTGGGGCGGTGAACGTGGGCGACGAGCTTGAGATCGTGGGTATCCGCGACACGCGCAAGACGACCTGCACCGGGGTCGAGATGTTCCGCAAGCTTTTGGACCGCGGGGAAGCCGGCGACAACGTGGGGGTTCTGCTGCGTGGCGTGGACCGCGACGGGGTGGAGCGCGGCCAGGTTCTGTGCAAGCCGAAATCGGTGAACCCGCACACGACCTTCGAGGCCGAGGCCTATATCCTGACCAAGGAAGAGGGCGGCCGTCACACGCCGTTCTTCGCGAACTACCGCCCGCAGTTCTATTTCCGCACGACGGACGTGACCGGGACGGTGAAGCTTCCCGAGGGCACCGAGATGGTGATGCCGGGCGACAACCTGAAGTTCGAGGTCGAGCTGATCGCGCCGATCGCGATGGAAGAGAAGCTGCGCTTCGCCATCCGCGAAGGCGGCCGCACCGTCGGCGCCGGCGTGGTGTCCAAGATCATCAAGTGATGATGCGGGGCGGGGCTTGGTCCCCGCCCGCGCGAGACAAGCGCCGGGTGATCCCGAGAGGGATATCACGGCGGAAAGGCCCGTCCCATAAAGGGGCGGGCCTTTTGCTTTGCGCCGCCGCTAGCCGGGGCGCTGCCCCGGACCCCGGGATATTTCGGCAAGAAAGAAGGGGGGGCGTGGATCTGAAGGCGAGCGGAGGGACTTGGCGTTTGTCGACCCGCGGCTTGCGGTGACTTGCGGTGGCGCTTTCCTGTGAGCCGGCGACCGTCAAAAACGGAGGGGCGGGGGTATGCCCCTTTCGAACCCGGCCCGAGGGTTCGAGGGCGTCGGGGGGGGCGCTGTTTCCCGCGCGCAGGGCGCGGATCTTTCGGGGTGCCGCCGGGGGCGATGCAATGGGTCGAGACGAGGGTGGGCTGGAGGTGTCGCCATCGTTTCATCCGCGCGTGCGATGCCCGGAGAAGTGGGCCTGGTGATCGGGCGCGGCGCCTTATCTCTTGCGCTTGCATATCCCGCGCGTGGCTGATCTTTGGTGCGGATGAGACGGAACGCGACGCGGGAGAGCGCCATGGCGAAATACATCCACTCCATGATCCGGGTTCTGGACGAGGCCCGTTCGGTCGATTTCTATGGCCGGGTCTTTGGGCTTGATGTCGCCCAGAGGCTGGATTTTCCTGATTTCACGCTGGTCTATCTGGCCAATGCCGAGAGCGAGACCGAGCTGGAGCTGACCATCAACAAGGGCCGGACCGTGCCCTATGATCTGGGCGATGGCTATGGTCACATCGCCTTTTCGGTCGAGGATCTGGAGGCGCTGCATGCCCGCCTGCTGGCCGAGGGTTTCGCGCCTCGCAAGCTGGTCGATTTCGCGCCGGGCGGCGAGGTGATCGCGCGCTTTTTCTTCATCGAGGATCCAGACGGCTATCAGATCGAGGTGCTGCAACGCGGCGGGCGCTATCTTTGATGCCGGATCGTGCCGGGGCTGGCGGCTTCGGATGGGATCTGTCAGCGGCGCTGCCTCATCCTGATCGGGAGGGGGGAATGCGCATGATCGACCATATCGGGATTGCGGTGTCGGACCTGGAGCGGTCCCGCGCCTTTTACGACGCGGCCCTGGGTGTGCTGGGCGTTGGCGTCGTGCTGGAGGTGACCGAGGAGATGACGGGCGGTCATGGCGCCCATCTGGGCTATGGCCGCCCCGGCAAGCCGGAATTCTGGATCGGCTCGGGTCGGTCCGCGCAGGGTGGCACCCATGTCGCCTTTGCGGCGACGGACCCCACGGCCGTGGATGCCTTCTATCGCGCGGCGATGGCGGCGGGCGGGCGCGACAATGGCGCGCCGGGGCTTCGGCCCGAATACCATGCCGGCTATTACGGCGCCTTTGTCCTGGACCCCGACGGCAACAATATCGAGGCCGTGCATCATGGGGGTGCCGGATGAGGACCTGTCGAGGCGCCTGTTTCCGTGGCGGTGTCCGCTTCGAGGCCAATATTTCGAGGCCAGTGTTTCGAGGTCCATGCCGATCTGGCACGGGCCGCTTATCGGTGTGCCGGTGCCGATGGGCCGTGCCTATGAGGGCGATGAGGCCCACCAGCTTGTTCTTGACCTGGGGCTTTGGCCCGCCATGCCGCCAAAACGAACCGCAGGAAGCCATGGGAATATGATCGCGATCTTTACAAGCGGCGCAACGAGGTGGGGCGGCTGTTCCGCGGGCTGAAGGGCTTTTGCCGCATTTCCTCCCGGTTCGAAAAACTCGGTATCATGTTCAGGGCTTCCCTGAGTTTCGTCCTGATCGTCGACATGCTCACATGTTAACATGCCTTGGCGAAATAACAAAAAATGTGCATTCTGGGTTATCATTGCGATGTTGGTTTGTGACCCATATAGGGCATCGGCGACCATTGTTCTGCGCCACCCGACCCGGCACGCTGTTACATCACTGGAATCTTGCAGAGGGACCTATGCGCAGTTCGACTTTCCGAAACATGGCGGCGACCGGGGCTGTGCTGCTGCTTGCCTGTGGCCAGAGCATATCGGCGGCCTTGGCCGATACGGCAGTCCAGACCCTTCCCTTGAAGCGGGGCTACTATGTCAGGGCCGAAACCCCCTGCAATCGGGCGTCGCGGGCGGACGTGTTTTCTCTTGTGACGCGAACGGGCACGAGTCTGAACTGCGCGTTCAAGAAGATCGAAAAGACGGGAGCAACGACATACCGGGTCACGCAGGAATGTTCGGATGGAGGCGCTGCCTGGGGCCGACCGAATGAGATCGAGACGAGAGTGGACACATATCAGATTCCGAACAACACCAGCTATAAGGTGACATATGAGGACGGTAGCGAGACGAAAGCCCGCTATTGCGCCCAATCGAGCATGTCCCGCGAATACCGCAACAACGACATTTCCGATCTGATCAAGTGAAAGCGGTCGGCGGGCGGGTGTCAGGCCATGCCTTGGCCGCCGGAAGTCCGCGCTGAGCCGGGGGCGTCGCACGGCTGCGGGCTGCGGTCTGGGGCCGGATGATCCAGCGGAATGCGCGCGGGGATGTCGCGACGCTCAAGGAAATCGCCGCACGGGATCGGAACGAAGCGGGCGCCAGCCCGGCTGACGAGGTGAAACATGTTTAGCTGGTTCGAGAGGCGGCTGGATCCCTATCCCGGCGAGGCCCCGCAGATGCCTCCTCGCGGGTTGTGGCGCTTCATGCTGCATTTCACGCGCGGCGCATGGGGCTATATGCTGGCCATGGCGGCCAGCTCGGCCTTGATCGCGATCTGCGAGGTGGTGCTTCTTGGCTATCTGGGCGATCTGGTGGATCGTCTGGCAGGCGCGAGCCGCGCGGAGTTCTGGGCCGAGGAGGGTGGCCGGCTGCTGCTTATGGCGGCGGTCCTGGTCGTCGCGCTGCCGCTGTTGCAGGTGGCCGGCTCGCTTTTGATGCACCAGACCCTGATGGGGAACCTGCCGCAGCGCATCCGCTGGCAGGCGCATCGCTATCTGCTGCGCCAGTCCATGAGCTATTTCCAGGACGAATTCGCGGGCCGCATCGCCACAAAGCTGATGCAGACGGCGCTGGCCGTGCGCGAAGTGGCGATGAAGTTCATGGACGTGCTGGTCTATGTCGCGGTCTATTTCGTCGGCGCGATCTTCCTGGCGGCCTCGACCGACGGTTGGCTGGCCTTGCCGTTTCTGGCCTGGGGCCTGTCCTATGGGCTGCTTCTGGCCTGGCTGATCCCCCGGATCGGCCGCGTCAGCGAGGCGCAGGCGGATGCGCGCGCGGTGATGACGGGGCGCGTCGTGGACAGCTATACCAACATCACCACGGTCAAGCTGTTCTCGCACAGCTCGCGCGAGGAGGGCTATGTCCGCGACAGCATGGAGGGGTTTCTGGGCACGGTCCACGCGCAGATGCGGCTGGCCTCGGTCCAGAACATCCTGCTTGCCTCGCTGAACTCGGCGCTGATTTTCGCGGTGACGACCCTGGGGCTGTGGCTTTGGACGCGGGGGCAGGTCGAGGTCGGAGCGGTCGCCATCGCCATTCCCCTGGCGCTGCGGCTTGGCAACATGTCGCATTGGATCATGTGGGAATTCGCCGGGCTTTTCGAGAATATCGGCACGGTGCGGGACGGCATCGGTTCGTTGGCGCTGCCGCGCATGGTGGTCGATGCGCCGGGCGCGCGGCCGCTGGCGGTCACGCGCGGCGAGGTGGACTTCCGGGGCGTGACCTTCCGCTATGGCGAACAGGCCCAGGCAGGGCGGGGCGCGGTGCTGGACGATCTGAGCCTGACCATCCGCCCCGGCGAGCGGATCGGGCTGGTCGGACGCTCGGGCGCGGGGAAATCGACGCTGGTGAACCTGCTGTTGCGTTTTCATGACCTGGAAAGCGGGCGCATCCTGATCGACGGGCAGGACATCGCCCAGGTGACGCAGGAAAGCCTGCGCGCGGCGATCGGGGTGGTGACGCAGGACACCTCGCTGCTGCACCGCTCGATCCGCGACAATATCGCCTATGGACGGCCCGATGCCGGGGACGACCAGATCGGGCGCGCGGCCGAACTGGCCGAGGCGGCGGGTTTCATCCCGCTGCTGGGCGATTCGCAGGGCCGCCGCGGCTATGAGGCCCATGTGGGCGAGCGGGGGGTGAAGCTTTCGGGCGGGCAGCGCCAGCGCATTGCGATTGCTCGGGTGCTGTTGAAGGACGCCCCGATCCTGGTGCTGGACGAGGCGACCAGCGCGCTTGACAGCGAGGTCGAGGCCGCGATCCAGTCGCAGCTTGAGACGCTGATGCGCGGCAAGACGGTCATCGCCATCGCGCACCGGCTTTCCACCATCGCACGCATGGACAGGCTGGTGGTGATGGAGCGCGGGCGCATCGTCGAGCAGGGCAGCCACGAGGCCCTGCTGGCCCAAGGCGGCATCTATGCCGGGCTTTGGGCGCGGCAGTCCGGCGGCTTTCTGGAAGGCGATTGAGGGGGCCTTGGAAACTTCGCTCTTGCACCTTGGCCGTGCCTGCCGTAAGCAGCAGCGCGGCTTAGGGGTTTAGCTCAGTTGGTAGAGCATCGGTCTCCAAAACCGAGGGTCGTGGGTTCGAGTCCCCCAACCCCTGCCAGTCGCGAATTCCGGCCCGTCGCATGCTGATGCGGCAAGAAACCGGAGACCAGCCTTTCCCTCATGTCCGTTTCGATCCATCTGGGCGCGCATAAGACCGCCTCGACCCATCTGCAATTGTCCCTGCGCCTGGCGCGCGACGATCTGCGCATGGGCGGGCTGTTCCTGGCCGAGCCGTCAATGCTGCGCGAAGAGGCGGCGGCGCTGCCGCTGAGCGATGCGCTGGCCGGGGGGGCGGGCTGTCCGGCGCAGGCCCGGTGCCGCGACCTGCTGGCCCAGGCGCGGGGCGATGCGCCGCATCTTCTGCTGACCGAGGAGAACATCCTGGGCGGAACCCGGCGCGGGTCGCTGTTTTCCCGGCGCGGCCTGATCTATCCCTTCGCAGTGCGCCGTGCGGGCCAGGCGATCCAGATCTGCGGCGGGGGACCGTCGACGCTGTTTCTGGCACTGCGCGATCCGGCGAGTTTCAACGTCTCGGCCTTCGCGCTGCAACTGAGCCTGGGCAATGAAACCGAGTTTCCCGCCTTTCTTCAGGGGCGTGATCCGGCCCGTGTCGGCTGGTCGGGGCTGGTCAAGCGCCTGACGGGCATCGAGGGGGTGGCGCGGCTGGTGATCTGGCGCTTCGAGGATTATCCCGCGCTGCGGTCCCGGCTGCTGCTGCGGATGCTGCCTTCGGGACTGGCCGAGCGGGTGCCGGATCCGCCGCCATCGAATGAAAGCATGACCCAGGCGGGCTATGACTGGTTCCTGCGCCGCGCCACGGCCGATGCCGGGGCGGACCTGCGCATTCTGGCGCGCAAGGCCCGCAAGCGGTTCCCGCGTGCCGAGGGGCATGCGCCGCTGCGATTGCTGGACGAGGCTGCGCGGGCGCGATCCGCCGCCGCCTATGCAGTCGAGATTGCCCGGATCGAACGCCTGCCCAAGGTCGAATTTCTGCGCCCCTGAACGCCGGGCGCGGATTCGCGGCTTGAATTGCCGGGATTTGCGGTCTATCTGACGCGCTGCAAGACCGAAGGGATCACCCATGGCCAACCCCGTCCAGTTCATCAGTCAGGTGCGCGCCGAACTCGGCAAGATCGCCTGGCCCACCCGTCGCGAGGTCATCACGACCACGATCATGGTGTTCGTCATGGCGGCGCTGGCCTCGATCATTTTCTTCCTGGTGGATCTGGCGATCAAGAGCGGCTTGGCGGGGCTGTTGGGGCTGATCGGCAGCTAAGGGCTTGCAATAGATGGTCGGGGGCGGTATGTCCGCCCGACCTGCTCAGGTCAGCGGCGTGCAACGATTCGCTCGTGCGCGCCGATTTCAATTTGGCCGCAAGCCGATCACGGATCCGCGCGCGGCCCTGGGTGGGATGGGAATTCAAGGGTTTGGCGCTGACCAGGCCAGAAGAAACAGGGGTCGATCGAGACATGGCAAAGCGTTGGTATTCGGTCAGCGTCCTGTCGAACTTTGAAAAGAAGGTCGCCGAGGCGATTCGTCAGGCGGCTGTCGAGAAAAACCTGGAAGAGCAGATCGATGAGGTCCTGGTCCCCACCGAGGAGGTGATCGAGATCCGTCGCGGCAAGAAGGTCACTTCCGAGCGCCGTTTCATGCCGGGTTATGTGCTGGTGCGTATGGACCTGTCGGACCGGACCTATCACTTGGTCAATTCGATCAACCGGGTGACGGGCTTTCTGGGCGCGCAAGGCAAGCCCATGCCGATGCGTGACGACGAGGTGAACGCCATCCTGCACCGGACCGGCGAGGGCGGGGCGGAGGTCGCGCCGCGCAACCTGATCCGCTTCGACGTGGGTGAGAAGGTGAACGTGACCGATGGGCCTTTCGAGGGTTTCTCGGGCATGGTCGAGGAAGTGGACGAGATTTCGAGCCGTATCAAGGTCACCGTCTCGATCTTTGGCCGGCCGACGCCGGTCGAACTGGAATTCACGCAGGTCGCCAAGACGGCGTGATCGTTCGCGGGAGGCGTGACGCCGCACCGCTAAGTCGGCCCCGCCTGGGGTGTGATGATAAGGAGAGGGCCAGATGGCCAAGAAAGTTATCGGCAGCCTCAAGCTGCAAATCAAGGCGGGTCAAGCGAACCCGTCCCCGCCCGTCGGCCCGGCCCTGGGTCAGCGCGGGATCAACATCATGGCGTTCTGCAAAGAGTTCAACGCTCGCACGCAGGAAATGGAACCGGGTTCGCCCGTTCCGGTCGTGATCACCTATTTCGCCGACAAGTCCTTTTCGTTCGAAACCAAGACCTCGCCGGCCTCGTTTCTGCTGAAGAAGGCCGCTGGCCTGAAGCCGGTCGGCAAGCGTAACCGCGCCAAGGGTTCGGACAAGCCTGGCCGCACCGTCGCCGGCACCGTGACCGCCAAGCAGGTGCGCGAGATCGCTGAAGCCAAGATGAAGGATCTGTCCGCGAACGATGTCGAGGCCGCGATGCAGATCATCCTCGGCTCGGCCCGTTCCATCGGCATCGAGGTGAAAGGCTAAGTCATGGCAAAAGTTTCCAAGAACAAAGCCGCCGCCCGCGCTGCCTTCGAAGGCAAGTCGAACCTGACCGTCGAGGCCGCCGTCGCGCTGGTGAAAGCCAACGTCAAGGCGAAATTCGACGAGACCGTCGAGATCGCGATGAACCTGGGCGTCGATCCGCGCCATGCCGACCAGATGGTCCGCGGCGTCGTGACCCTGCCCAATGGCACCGGCAAGCATGTCCGTGTCGCCGTTTTCGCCCGTGGCCCCAAGGCTGACGAAGCCAAGGCCGCCGGTGCCGAGATCGTCGGTGCGGAAGACCTGATGGAGACCATCCAGTCGGGCAAGATCGAATTCGACCGCTGCATCGCCACCCCCGACATGATGCCGCTGGTCGGCCGTCTGGGCAAGATCCTGGGTCCGCGCAACCTGATGCCGAACCCCAAGGTCGGCACCGTGACCATGGACGTGAAATCGGCCGTGGAAGCTGCCAAGGGTGGTGAGGTTCAGTTCAAGGCCGAGAAGGCGGGCGTGGTCCATGCCGGCGTCGGCAAGGTTTCGTTCGACGAGGTCAAGCTGGCCGAGAACATCCGCGCTTTCGTCGATGCGGTGACCCGCGCGAAGCCCTCGGGCGCGAAGGGCACCTATGTCAAGAAGGTCTCGATCAGCTCGACCATGGGTCCGGGCGTGTCGCTGGACCTGGCTTCGGCCGCCGCGCAATAAGCGGCAAGAATTTCGCCGGCATCCCTTGGGAGGCCGGCGGATGGCGGGGCGAATGCCCCGTCCTGTCCGAGACGGAGGGTGCCGGGGAACCGGCTTAATTTCCTTCCTGAGATGGGATCAAGACCATTTTCCGAAGCTTCTTCGGGGGATCTTGGACCGTCACGGACCCATTCCTGCCGCTGTTCGAGCGACAGGAAAGTGAGAGCCGGGGGGAAACCCCCATACTTGGAGTGAAACCGTGGATAGAGCGCAGAAAGAGCAGTTGGTCGAGGAACTCGGCCAAATCTTCGAAGCCTCTGGCGTCGTGGTGGTTGCCCACTACGAGGGGATGACGGTTGCCGAAATGCAGGACCTGCGCGCGCAGATGCGCGAAGCTGGTGGGTCCGTCCGCGTTGCCAAGAACAGGCTCGCCAAGATCGCCCTGGATGGAAAGCCTTGCGCCAGCATCGCCGACTATCTGACGGGCATGACCGTGCTCGCCTTCTCCGAGGATCCTGTGGCTGCGGCCAAGGTCGCGGACAAATACGCCAAGGGGAACGACAAGTTCGTGATCCTGGGCGGTGCGATGGGCGACACGGCGCTTGACCCGGCCGGTGTGAAAGCCGTGGCTCAGATGCCGTCGCGTGAAGAGCTTATCGCTCAGATCGTGTCCTGCATCGGTGCCCCTGCTTCCAACATCGCGGGCGCGATTGGCGCACCTGCTTCCAACATCGCGGGCATCCTCTCGACTCTGGAAGAGCGCGAGGCTGCCTGAGGCAATCCCGATCCCGTCTTGGGGATGAAACCCCGACGTTGGAACACTTAATGGAAAGAACGGAAAAATGGCTGACCTGAAACAACTCGCCGAACAAATCGTGGGCCTGACCCTGCTGGAAGCCCAGGAACTGAAAACCATCCTGAAAGACGAATACGGCATCGAACCGGCCGCCGGTGGCGCCGTTGTGGTTGCCGGCCCGGCCGCCGCCGCCGAAGCCGTCGAAGAGAAAACCGAATTCGACGTCGTTCTGACCGACGCCGGCGCCAACAAGATCAACGTGATCAAGGAAGTGCGCGGCATCACCGGCCTGGGCCTGAAAGAAGCCAAGGACCTGGTTGAAGCCGGTGGCAAGGTCAAGGAAGGCGCTTCGAAAGCCGACGCCGAAGAAATCAAGAAAAAGCTCGAAGCCGCTGGCGCCAAGGTCGAGCTGAAGTAATCGGGCCTGCACCAGATGGTGCGCGCCGATTGATTTCGGAAGAAACAGGCAGGGTCCGGGTCTTTCCCGGTCCCTGCCGAACCTGTCTTGAAGGGCGGTTTCCCGGCGCGACGCTGGTGCAGACCTTCCTTCAGGGCATGTTCGGGGTTCGGGAGCCGCGCGGTGGGACGGGCGGCACGAATTGGACCCCATCCCTCATTCGCCGCCTTGCGCCGGTCGGGCCCCGACGACCGCCGCACGCGAAAGACGAAAGGTAAGACCCTCTATGGCGCAAGCTTATGTCGGCCAGAAACGCATCCGGCGTTACTATGGCAATATCCGCGAAGTTCTTGAGATGCCGAACCTCATCGAGGTTCAGAAATCGTCCTATGACCTGTTCCTGCGGTCGGGCGAGGCCGCAGGCCATCAGGATGGCGAAGGCATTCAGGGCGTCTTCCAGTCGGTATTCCCGATCAAGGACTTCAACGAGACCGCGACGCTCGAATTCGTGAAATACGAGTTGGAGAAGCCGAAATACGACGTGGACGAATGCCAGGCGCGCGACATGACCTATGCCGCGCCCCTGAAGGTCACGCTGCGCCTGATCGTGTTCGATATTGATGAGACGACCGGCGCGAAATCGGTCAAGGACATCAAGGAGCAGGATGTCTACATGGGCGACATGCCCCTGATGACGCAGAACGGCACGTTCATCGTGAACGGGACCGAGCGCGTCGTCGTCAGCCAGATGCACCGCTCGCCCGGCGTGTTCTTCGACCATGACCGGGGCAAGACGCATAGCTCGGGCAAGCTGCTGTTCGCCTGCCGGATCATTCCCTATCGCGGCTCGTGGCTGGATTTCGAATTCGACGCCAAGGATCTGGTCTTCGCGCGCATCGACCGCCGCCGCAAGCTGCCGGTGACGACACTGCTTTATGCGCTTGGCATGGATCAGGAGGGCATCATGGATGCCTTCTACGACACCGTGGACTATCAGTTGCAACGCGCCTCGAAGGGTAAGGAAGCCGGCTGGATCACGCGCTTCTTCCCCGAGCGCGTGCGCGGCACCCGCCCGTCCTATGACCTGGTGAACGCCGAGACCGGCGAGGTCATCACCAAGGCCGGCGAGAAGGTGACGCCGCGCCTGGTCAAGCAATTGACCGAGAAGGGCGATATCAGCCTGCTGCTGCCCTTCGACAAGATCATCGGCCGCTTCGTCGCGAAAGACATCATCAACGAGCGGAACGGGTTGATCTATGCCGAGGCCGGCGACGAGATCACCGTCGAATACGACCGCGACGGCGAAATCTCGGGCGGGCTGCTGAAGGTTCTGCTGGACAATGGCGTCGAGGAAATTCCGATCCTGGACATCGACCATGTGAATGTCGGCCCCTATATCCGCAATACCATGGCGGCCGACAAGAACTTGAACCGCGAAGGTGCCCTGATGGACATCTACCGGGTCATGCGTCCGGGCGAGCCGCCGACAGTCGAAGCCGCCTCGACCCTGTTCGACAGCCTGTTTTTCGACGGCGAGCGTTACGATCTTTCGGCCGTGGGCCGGGTCAAGATGAACATGCGCCTGAACCTGGATGCGCCGGACACCCAGCGCACCCTGCGTTACGAGGACATCATCGCCTGTATCCGGGGCTTGGTGGAACTGCGCGACGGCAAGGGCGAGATCGACGACATCGACCACCTGGGCAACCGCCGCGTCCGTTCGGTCGGCGAACTGATGGAGAACCAGTATCGCATCGGCCTGCTGCGCATGGAGCGCGCGATCCGCGAGCGCATGTCGGGGGTCGAGATCGACACCGTGATGCCGCAGGATCTGATCAACGCCAAGCCCGCGGCGGCCGCGGTGCGCGAGTTCTTCGGCTCCTCGCAACTGTCGCAGTTCATGGACCAGACCAACCCGCTTTCGGAAGTCACGCACAAGCGCCGTCTCTCGGCGCTTGGGCCGGGCGGTCTGACCCGCGAGCGCGCGGGCTTCGAGGTGCGCGACGTTCACCCGACCCATTACGGCCGGATGTGCCCGATCGAGACGCCCGAGGGCCAGAACATCGGCCTGATCAACTCGCTGGCCACCTTCGCCCGCGTGAACAAATACGGCTTCATCGAGACCCCCTATCGCAAGGTCATCGAGGGCAAGGTCACCGATGACGTGGTCTACATGTCCGCGACCGAGGAAATGCGCCACACCATCGCCCAGGCGAACGCCGTTCTGGACGAGGGCGGCAAGTTCGTGGACGAACTGGTTTCGACCCGGCAGGCGGGCGATTTCATGCTGAATCCGGTGGATGCCGTCGATCTGATCGACGTGTCGCCGAAGCAGCTTGTCTCGGTCGCTGCGGCGCTGATCCCCTTCCTGGAGAACGACGACGCCAACCGCGCGCTGATGGGTTCGAACATGCAGCGTCAGGCGGTTCCGCTGTTGCGGGCCGAGGCGCCCTTCGTCGGCACCGGGATGGAGGCGACCGTCGCGCGCGACTCGGGCGCCGCCATCATGGCGCGCCGGGGCGGCATCATCGACCAGGTTGACGCCCAGCGGATCGTTATCCGGGCGACCGAGGATCTGGGCGCGGGCGACGCGGGCGTGGACATCTATCGTCTGCGCAAGTTCAAACGCTCGAACCAGTCCTCGACCATCAACCAGCGTCCGCTGGTCAAGGTGGGCGACCGCGTGGTCAAGGGTCAGGTCGTGGCTGACGGTCCCTCGACCGATCAGGGCGAACTGGCGATCGGCCGGAACGTGGTCGTGGCCTTCATGCCCTGGAACGGCTACAACTACGAGGACTCGATCCTGATCTCGGAGCGGATCCACCGCGACGACGTGTTCACCTCGATCCATATCGACGAATACGAGGTGGCGGCCCGCGACACCAAGCTGGGGCCGGAAGAGATCACCCGCGACATTCCGAACGTCGGCGAGGAGGCGTTGCGCAATCTCGACGAGGCGGGGATCGTCTATATCGGCGCCGAAGTGGGGCCGGGCGACATCCTGGTCGGCAAGATCACCCCCAAGGGTGAATCGCCGATGACGCCCGAGGAAAAGCTGCTGCGCGCCATCTTCGGCGAAAAGGCCAGCGACGTGCGCGACACCTCGCTGCGCCTGCCGCCGGGCGCTTATGGCACCATCGTCGAGGTTCGCGTCTTCAACCGCCACGGTGTCGACAAGGACGAGCGTGCGCTTCAGATCGAGCGCGAGGAAGTCGAGCGTCTGGCCCGCGACCGGGACGACGAGCTGGTCATCCTTGAGCGCAACATCTATGCGCGGCTGAAATCGCTGATCCTGGGCAAGGAAGTCGTCAAGGGGCCGAAAGGCGTCAAGGCCGGCGTTTCGGTCGATGACGAGGTTCTGGGCCAGCTTTCGCGTGGCCAGTGGTGGCAGCTTGCCGTCGCCGACGAGGATACCGCCAAAGAGGTCGAGGCGCTGAACCAGCAGTTCGACAGCCTCAAGCGCGCGCTGGACAACCGCTTCGACGACAAGGTCGAGAAGGTGCGCCAGGGCGATGACCTGCCTCCGGGCGTGATGAAGATGGTCAAGGTCTTCGTCGCGGTGAAGCGCAAGCTGCAAGCCGGCGACAAGATGGCCGGCCGCCACGGCAACAAGGGCGTCGTCTCCAAGGTGGTTCCCATCGAGGACATGCCCTTCCTGGCCGACGGCACGCCGGTCGATCTGGTGCTGAACCCGCTGGGCGTGCCCTCGCGGATGAACGTCGGCCAGATCCTTGAGACGCATATGGGCTGGGCCTCGCGGGGCCTTGGCATCAAGATCGACGAGGCGCTTCAGGACTATCGCCGCAATGGCGACATGGCCCCGGTGCGCGATGCGATGAAGAACGGCTATGGCGACGATTTCTATGCCGAGACCTTCTCGGACATGGATGACGAAACGCTGGTCGAGCACGCCAATGCCGTGCGCGGCGGCGTTCCGATCTCGACGCCGGTCTTCGATGGCGCCAAGGAGGCGGACGTGAACGACGCGCTGCGGCGTGCCGGTTTCGACACCTCGGGTCAGTCGGTGGTCTTCGACGGCCGCACGGGCGAGCAGTTCGCGCGCAAGGTCACCGTGGGCATGAAATATGTCCTGAAGCTGCACCACCTTGTCGACGACAAGATGCACGCGCGCTCGACCGGGCCTTACTCGCTTGTCACGCAGCAGCCGCTGGGCGGCAAGGCGCAGTTCGGTGGTCAGCGTCTGGGTGAGATGGAGGTCTGGGCCCTGGAAGCCTATGGCGCCGCCTATACCCTGCAAGAGATGCTGACGGTCAAGTCGGACGACGTGGCGGGCCGCACCAAGGTCTATGAGAGCATCGTCAAGGGCGAGGACAATTTCGAGGCCGGCGTGCCGGAATCGTTCAACGTCCTGGTCAAGGAGGTCCGGGGTCTGGGCCTCAACATGGAACTCCTGGATGCGGAGGAGGACGAGTGAGGGCGCAGGCCCTCGCTTCTCTTCCCCGCGCCCCTCATTAGGATTTGGAAATGAACCAGGAACTCGCTCACAACCCCCTGAACCCGCTGGCCTCGCCGCGGCAGTTCGACGAAATCAAGATCTCGCTGGCCTCGCCCGAGGAAATCCTCGCCTGGTCCTATGGCGAGGTGAAGAAGCCCGAGACCATCAACTACCGCACGTTCAAGCCCGAGCGTGACGGTCTGTTCTGCGCGCGTATCTTTGGCCCGATCAAGGATTACGAATGCCTTTGCGGCAAATACAAGCGCATGAAATATCGCGGCCTGGTCTGCGAGAAATGCGGCGTCGAGGTGACGCTGCAAAAGGTCCGGCGCGAGCGGATGGGCCATATCGAACTGGCCGCCCCGGTGGCACATATCTGGTTCCTCAAGTCGCTGCCCTCGCGCATCGGCCTGATGCTGGACATGACGCTGCGCGATCTGGAACGCATCCTGTATTTCGAGAACTATGTCGTCATCGAGCCGGGTCTGACCGATCTGACCTATGGCCAGCTTCTGACCGAGGAGGAATTCCTCGACGCGCAGGACCAGTATGGTGCCGACGCTTTCAGCGCCGATATCGGCGCCGAGGCGATCCGCGCGATGCTGGCCAATATCGACCTGGCCGCCACCGCCGAACAGCTTCGCGATGAGCTGAAAGAGGCCACCGGCGAGCTGAAGCCCAAGAAGATCATCAAGCGGCTGAAGATCGTCGAATCCTTCCTGGAATCGGGCAACCGTCCCGAATGGATGGTGATGACGGTGATCCCGGTCATCCCGCCGGAACTGCGCCCGCTGGTGCCGCTGGACGGGGGCCGTTTCGCGACCTCGGACCTGAACGACCTGTATCGCCGCGTCATCAACCGCAACAACCGCCTGAAGCGCCTGATCGAGCTTCGCGCGCCCGATATCATCGTGCGCAACGAAAAGCGGATGTTGCAGGAATCGGTCGATGCGCTGTTCGACAACGGCCGTCGCGGGCGGGTGATCACGGGCAACAACAAGCGCCCGCTGAAATCGCTGTCCGATATGCTGAAGGGCAAGCAGGGCCGCTTCCGCCAGAACCTTCTGGGCAAGCGCGTGGACTTTTCGGGCCGCTCGGTCATCGTGACCGGGCCGGAACTGAAGCTGCATCAGTGCGGCTTGCCGAAGAAGATGGCCTTGGAACTGTTCAAGCCCTTCATCTATTCGCGGCTTGAGGCCAAGGGGCTTTCCAGCACCGTCAAGCAGGCCAAGAAGCTGGTCGAGAAAGAGCGTCCCGAGGTCTGGGACATCCTGGATGAAGTCATCCGCGAACATCCCGTGCTGCTGAACCGCGCGCCGACGCTGCACCGTCTGGGCATCCAGGCGTTCGAGCCGATCCTGATCGAAGGCAAGGCGATCCAGCTTCATCCGCTGGTCTGCTCGGCCTTCAACGCCGATTTCGACGGCGACCAGATGGCCGTTCACGTTCCCCTTTCGCTGGAAGCCCAGCTTGAGGCGCGCGTCCTGATGATGTCCACGAACAACGTGCTGTCGCCCGCCAACGGCGCGCCGATCATCGTGCCGTCGCAGGACATGGTTCTGGGTCTGTATTACACGACCATGGAGCGCGAGGGCATGAAGGGCGAGGGCATGGCCTTCGCGAACCTGGAAGAGGTCGAGCATGCCCTGGCCTCGGGTTCGGTGCATCTGCACGCCCGGATCAAGGCCCGCCTGCCGCAGATCGACGAGAACGGCAACGAGGTCATCAAGCGCTTTGAGACCACGCCGGGCCGTCTGCGGCTGGGCGCGCTGCTGCCGAAGAACGCGAAGGCGCCCTTCGAGCTGGTGAACCGCCTGCTGCGCAAGAAGGACATCCAGAACGTCATCGACACCGTCTACCGCTATTGCGGCCAGAAAGAGTCGGTGATCTTCTGCGACCAGATCATGGGCCTGGGCTTCCGCGAGGCGTTCAAGGCCGGGATTTCCTTCGGTAAGGACGACATGGTCGTGCCGCCGACGAAATGGACCCTGGTTGAAGAGACCCAGGACCAGGTGAAATCCTTCGAGCAGCAATATCTGGACGGCCTGATCACCCAGGGCGAGAAATACAACAAGGTCGTGGACGCCTGGTCGAAATGCAACGACAAGGTGACCGACGCGATGATGAAGACCATCTCGGCCACCAAGAAGGACGAGAAGGGCGCGGAACTTGAGCCGAACTCGGTCTACATGATGGCGCATTCGGGCGCGCGGGGCTCGGTCAGCCAGATGAAGCAGCTTGGCGGGATGCGGGGCCTGATGGCCAAGCCGAACGGCGAGATCATCGAGACGCCGATCATCTCGAACTTCAAGGAGGGCCTGACCGTTCTTGAATACTTCAACTCGACCCACGGTGCCCGGAAGGGTCTGTCGGATACCGCGTTGAAGACGGCGAACTCGGGCTATCTGACGCGGCGTCTGGTGGACGTGGCGCAGGACTGCATCATCCGCGAGCATGACTGCGGCACGGATCACGCGATCACCGCTTCGGCGGCGGTCAATGACGGCGAGGTGGTCAGCCCGCTGTCGGAACGCGTGCTGGGCCGCACCGCGGCCGAGGACGTGCTGGTTCCGGGCGAGGATGTCGTCATCGTTCGCAAGAACGAGATCATCGACGAGCGCAAGGCCGATGAGATCGAGGTGGCGGGTGTGCAGACCGTCCGCATCCGCTCGGCCCTGACCTGCGAGTCCGAGGATGGCATCTGCGCGCTGTGCTATGGTCGCGACCTGGCGCGCGGCACGCTGGTCAACATCGGCGAGGCGGTGGGCATCATCGCCGCGCAATCGATCGGCGAGCCGGGCACGCAGCTGACGATGCGGACCTTCCACATCGGCGGCATCGCCCAGGGTGGTCAGCAGTCCTTCATCGCCGCCTCGCAAGAGGGCGTGATCGCCTATGAGAACGAGAGCACGCTTGAGAATGCCTCGGGCGAACTGATCGTGATGAGCCGCAACATGCAGATTCACATCAAGTCGTCCACCGGCGAGGTGCTGGCCAGCCACAAGCTGTTCTACGGCTCGAAGCTGTTCGTGCGTGACGGCGATGCCGTGGCGCGCGGCCAGAAGATGTTCGAATGGGACCCCTATACCCTGCCGATCATCGCCGAGAAGGCCGGTGTCGCGCGATATGTCGATCTGCTGTCGGGGATCTCGGTCCGCGATGAGACCGACGATGCGACCGGCATGACGCAGAAGATCGTGACGGACTGGCGCTCGGCCCCGAAAGGCAACGAGCTGAAGCCCGAGATCATCATTGTCGATGTCAATGGCGAGCCGGTCCGCAACGAGCAGGGCAACCCCGTCACCTATCCTATGTCGGTGGATGCGGTGCTGTCGGTCGAGGATGGGCAGGAGATCAAGGCCGGCGACGTGGTGGCGCGGATCCCGCGCGAGGGTGCCAAGACCAAGGACATCACCGGGGGTCTGCCCCGCGTGGCGGAATTGTTCGAGGCCCGTCGTCCCAAGGATCACGCCATCATCGCCGAACTCGACGGCTATGTGCGCTTCGGCAAGGACTACAAGAACAAGCGCCGCATCACCATCGAGCCGGCGCAGGACGGCATGGAGCCGGTCGAGTACATGGTGCCGAAAGGCAAGCACATCCCGGTGCAGGAAGGCGACTTCGTGCAGAAGGGCGACTACATCATGGACGGCAACCCGGCGCCGCATGACATCCTGCGCATCATGGGGATCGAGGCTTTGGCCGATTACCTGATCGACGAGGTGCAGGATGTCTATCGCCTGCAAGGCGTGAAGATCAACGACAAGCATATCGAGGTGATCGTTCGCCAGATGCTTCAGAAGATCGAGATCCTGGACAGCGGCGACACCACGCTGCTGAAGGGCGAGCATGTCGACCGCGACGAGTTCGAGGAAGAGAACGCCAAGATCGAAGCCAAGGGGGGCCGTCCGGCCCAGGGCGAGCCGGTGCTGCTGGGCATCACCAAGGCCAGCTTGCAGACCCGCAGCTTCATCTCGGCCGCCTCGTTCCAGGAAACGACCCGCGTGCTGACCGAGGCCGCCGTCCAGGGCAAGCGCGACAAGCTGGTCGGGCTGAAGGAGAACGTCATCGTCGGCCGGTTGATCCCGGCGGGGACGGGCGGGGCCACGGCCCGCGTCCGCCGTATCGCCACCGAGCGCGACAATGAGGTGATCGAGGCCCGCCGCGCCGAAGCCGAGGCAGCCGCCGCCCTGATCGCGCCGGAAAGCGTCGAGCAGCCGGGCGAGTGATCGCCTGCGGAAATGAATGTGAAAGGCCCGGCTTTTGCCGGGCCTTTCCGTTTCCGGCCCCGGCTGGTCATCCTGGGGGATGGCTATTTGGGCGGATTTCTCTGGGCCATGTATCTATGTCCATATGGATGCAGGCGACGATACCGGCCGCATTCGTGCTTTGCCGGCTTTCGATACTGGCTGTCGCCGCCGGTGGACGGATGACGAGGGGCTTCGGGTCGTCGAGGATAGCCGTCGCGATGGCGCGACGCTGGCCGATCTGGCGCTGTGTCATGAGATTTCGCGGTCGGCACAATATGATGGGCGCTATCGGCACGGGACCGGGCTGCTTGGCGCCCCTGCCGCGTCCAGCCACATGTTCTAGGGAAAAGGCCGCTGGCATTCAGGCTGCGGGTTGAATATCGGTGGCGCGACGAATGTACGAAGGTCTTGCGATGCGCATGCCGATCCTTTCCCCCAACCGCCGCCTTCGCCCGGCCTCTTTGGGCTTCACGCCATCCGTGGCGTCTGGCGATAATCTGCGCGGGACGATGTTGATGATGGCCAGCATGGCCGCCTTCACCTGCAATGACACGCTGATGAAGAAGGTCACGCAGACCCTGGCGGTTCATGAAGCCGTCGCGCTGCGCGGACTGGTGGCGGTGGCGCTGATGCTGGTCGTGGCGCGGGTCCAGCATGGCGGGCTGGTGCTGGCCGTGCCGCGCCGCGACGTGCTGCCGCTGCTGGCGCGGACCGGGGCGGATATCATCTCGACGTTTCTTTATCTCTGGGCCTTGCAGCACATGGCGCTGGCGGACCTGTCGGCGATCATGCAGTCGCTGCCTTTGGCGGTGACGCTGGCGGCCGCGCTGTTTTTCCATGAGCGGTTGGGCTGGCGCCGGCTGACCGCCATCGGCGTCGGCTTCCTGGGCGTGCTGCTGATCCTGCGGCCGGGCAGCGGCGCCTTCGATACCTGGTCGGCGGTGGCGTTGGTCACGATGCTGCTGATCGTGGTGCGGGATATGGCGACGCGGCTGTTCAGCCCGGCGGTGCAATCCTCGACCGTGGCCTTCTATGCCGCGGCGACGGTCACGATCTCGGGTTTCGTTCTGGGCCTGGGCGAGGGATGGCGCCTGCCCACCCCGACCGAGGCGCTGCTGCTGGTTCTGGCCGCCGGAGTGCTGACGACCGGCTATATCACCGCCGTCGCCGCCATGCGCGTGGGCGAAATCTCGTTCGTGGCGCCATTTCGCTATAGCTCGCTGGTCTGGGCGATCTTTCTGGGGCTTGCGGTGTTCGGGGACTGGCCCGACCTTTGGACCTGGGCCGGCTCGGCCCTGGTGGTGGGCGCGGGACTTTACACCATCCTGCGCGAAGGGCGGCTTGGAGGCGGCAGGTGATGCGGGTGCAGATGCTGGGCCTGTGTCGTTTTTCGTATCTTGGCGGGCGCGGTTTCCAGGTTGCCCATGACAGCATCGAGGAACGGCGGGCGTTCCTTTATGACCCGGAACGGATGGCGCGGCGCTGGTTCTGGTTCGAACATGTGGCGCTGCCGGGCTGGCTGGCGCAGACCGATCCCGATTTCACCCTGGTCGTGATGACCGGCCCCGACCTGCCCGATCCCTGGTTGTCGCGGCTGCGCGAACTGGCCCAGATCCTGCCGCAGATGCGGCTGGCGCTGGTGCCGCCGATAGAGGCGCACCTTGATGCCTGCCTGGCCGCCGTCGCGCCCCATGTCGATCCGGCGGCGGATGTGATCGGCCATTTCCGCCATGACGACGATGATGCCGTGGCCATCGACTATATCGCCCAGGCACGGCGGGATTTCGGCCATGTCCGGGGGCTCTGGCGGCGGAAAATGCGGCTCTGCTGCGACTATTCGCGCGGTCTGGTGCTGAAGGGCACCGCAAGGGGCGTCGAGGTCGAGCCCTGGGTCGTCTACAATACCGGCATCGCGCAGCCGATCTTCCTGGAGCCGGGCGCGAACCGCACCGCGCTGCATTTCCAGCACTGGAAGATCGGGCTGTCCATGCCCAATGTCAGCCTGGCCGAAAAGGTGATGTTCGCGCGTTTTCTGCACCACGACAACGATTCGGGCGCCATCGGGCAGGGCTATCGCTGGCCGGCCGAGGGGGTGGATTGGCAGGCGCTTCTGGCGCAGCGTTTCCGCATCGATCTGCCCACCCTGCATGAGGGCGCGCGGCGTTTCGGCAAGCCCGGCGCCGACCGGCCGCGTTGGGGGGCGTAGGGCAGGGGGCATAGGGCCGGGGCGCTGTTGACTCGGGTGGCGATTCCGCCTATAGCGCCCGCACCCAGCGGGATTCCGCCAGGGCACCAGGACCAGCCATGGTCTGATCCGGGCCTCTCGATGCCTCGATCTCTGGACAAGTTTACCCGTCCTCGCCCCTAGGGGAAAGGATGGGTCGTGGCGTTTCACGATGGGCGTGGAACGTGTCGAGAAGTGGCGCAGCAACTTGCTGCGAGTATTGACGAAAGCAAGACGGGGAACCGAATGCCGACGATCCAACAGCTGATCCGCAAGCCGCGGCAGCCGAAAGTGCAGCGCTCGAAGTCGCAGCACCTGCAAGGGTGCCCGCAGAAGCGCGGCGTGTGCACGCGCGTCTATACCACGACGCCGAAGAAACCGAACTCCGCCATGCGGAAGGTCGCCAAGGTGCGGCTGACCAATGGCTTCGAGGTCATCTCCTACATTCCGGGCGAAAAGCACAACCTCCAGGAGCACAGCGTCGTGCTGATCCGTGGCGGCCGTGTAAAAGACCTTCCGGGTGTCCGTTACCACATCCTGCGCGGTGTTCTGGATACCCAGGGCGTCAAAGACCGTCGTCAACGCCGTTCGAAATACGGCGCGAAGCGTCCGAAGTAAGGAGATCCGAACATGTCTCGTCGTCACGCCGCTGAAAAGCGCGAAGTGCTGCCCGACGCCAAATATGGCGATCGCGTGCTGACCAAGTTCATGAACAACCTGATGATCGACGGCAAGAAATCCGTTGCCGAAAAGATCGTCTACAGCGCCCTTGATCGGGTGCAGGGCAAGCTGAAGCGCGAGCCCATCGAGGTCTTTCACGAAGCCCTCGACAACGTGAAACCCTCGGTCGAGGTGCGTTCGCGCCGCGTCGGCGGTGCCACCTACCAGGTTCCGGTCGAGGTGCGTCCGACCCGCCGCGAGGCTTTGGCCATCCGCTGGCTGATCACCGCCGCGAAGAACCGCAACGAACACACCATGGAAGAGCGTCTCGCCGGCGAACTGGCCGATGCGGTCAACGGTCGCGGCACTGCCGTGAAAAAACGCGAAGACACGCATAAGATGGCCGACGCCAACAAGGCGTTCAGCCACTACCGCTGGTAAGGGAAAGCAACATGGCACGCGAATATCCGCTCCAGCGTTACCGTAACTTCGGGATCATGGCCCATATCGACGCGGGCAAGACCACGACGACGGAGCGCATCCTCTACTACACCGGCAAGTCCCACAAGATCGGCGAAGTCCATGATGGCGCCGCGACCATGGACTGGATGGAGCAGGAGCAGGAGCGGGGCATCACGATCACCTCGGCCGCGACGACCACCTTCTGGCAGCGCCAGGAAGATCCGACCACCGAGGGCACTTCGGATACGAAGTTCCGCTTCAACATCATCGATACCCCCGGCCACGTCGACTTCACCATCGAGGTCGAGCGTTCGCTGGCGGTTCTGGACGGCGCGATCTGCCTTCTGGACGCCAATGCCGGCGTCGAGCCGCAGACCGAGACCGTCTGGCGCCAGGCCGACCGCTACAAGGTTCCGCGGATCGTGTTCGTCAACAAGATGGACAAGATCGGCGCCGACTTCTTCAACTGCGTCAACATGATCAAGGACCGCACCGGCGGCACCCCCTGCCCGATCGCTTTCCCGATCGGCGCCGAGGACAAGCTGGAAGGCATCGTCGATCTGATCAAGATGGAGGAGTGGGTCTGGAAGGGTGAAGATCTTGGCGCAAGCTGGGTCCGTCAGCCGATCCGCGAAGAGCTTCAGGATCTGGCCGATGAATGGCGCAACAAGCTGATCGAGCTGGCCGTCGAACAGGATGACGCGGCCATGGAAGCCTATCTGGAAGGCGATGAGCCCGACGAGGCGACCCTGCGCGGCCTGGTCCGCAAGGGCACGCTGTCGCTGTCCTTCTTCCCGGTTACCGCCGGTTCGGCCTTCAAGAACAAGGGCGTTCAGCCGCTTCTGAACTCGGTCATCGACTTCCTGCCCTCGCCGCTGGACGTGCCTGCCTATCTGGGCTTCGCGCCGGGCGACGAGACCGAGACCCGCAATATCGAGCGGACTGCGGATGATGCGCAGCCCTTCTCGGGCCTTGCGTTCAAGATCATGAACGACCCCTTCGTCGGCTCGCTGACCTTCACGCGGATCTATTCCGGCGTCCTGAAAAAGGGCGACCAGATGATGAACTCGACCAAGGGCAAGCGCGAGCGTGTCGGCCGGATGATGATGATGCACTCGATCAACCGTGAGGAGATCGAGGAAGCTTTTGCGGGCGATATCATCGCGCTGGCGGGTCTGAAGGACACCACCACGGGCGACACGCTGTGCGACCCGGCCAAGCCGGTGGTTCTGGAAACCATGACCTTCCCCGAGCCGGTGATCGAGATCGCCGTCGAGCCCAAGTCCAAGGCCGACCAGGAGAAGATGGGCCTGGCCCTTCAGCGCCTGTCCGCCGAGGATCCGTCCTTCCGCGTCGAAACCGACATCGAGTCGGGCCAGACGATCATGAAGGGCATGGGCGAACTTCATCTCGACATCCTCGTGGACCGCATGAAGCGCGAGTTCAAGGTCGAGGCGAATATCGGCGCGCCGCAGGTGGCCTATCGCGAAACCATCAGCCAGCCGGCCGAGATCGACTACACGCATAAGAAGCAGACCGGCGGCACCGGCCAGTTCGCGCGCGTGAAGTTGCAGATCACCCCGACCGAGCCGGGCGAAGGCTATTCCTTCGAAAGCAAGATCGTCGGTGGCGCGGTTCCGAAGGAATACATCCCGGGCGTCGAGAAGGGCATCAAGTCCGTCATGGATTCCGGTCCGCTGGCCGGCTTCCCGGTGATCGACTTCAAGGTCGCGCTGATGGATGGCGCGTTCCACGATGTGGACTCCTCGGTCCTGGCCTTCGAGATCGCCGCGCGTGCCGGCATGCGTGAAGGTCTGCGCAAGGCCGGTGCGAAACTGCTGGAGCCGATCATGAAGGTCGAGGTGGTGACGCCCGAGGAATATACGGGCTCGATCATCGGTGACCTGACCAGCCGTCGCGGCATGGTCCGCGGCCAGGACTCGCGCGGCAATGCGAACGTCATCGACGCTTTCGTGCCGCTGGCCAATATGTTCGGCTATATCAACAACCTGCGTTCGATGTCCTCGGGTCGCGCGGTGTTCACGATGCAGTTCGACCATTACGAGGCCGTGCCGCAGAACATTTCGGACGAGATCCAGAAGAAATACGCCTGATCGGGTGGGCGGGGCCTTGGCCCCGCCGCTCCATACTAGACACCAGAATCGAAGGAGCCCTGCTTATGGCAAAGGCAAAGTTTGAACGGACGAAACCGCACGTCAACATTGGGACGATCGGGCACGTTGACCACGGCAAGACGACGCTGACGGCTGCGATCACCAAGTATTTTGGCGAATTCAAGGCCTATGACCAGATCGACGGCGCTCCTGAGGAGCGTGCGCGTGGGATCACGATCTCGACGGCGCATGTTGAATACGAATCGGAAGCCCGTCACTACGCGCATGTGGACTGCCCCGGCCACGCGGATTATGTGAAGAACATGATCACGGGCGCGGCGCAGATGGACGGCGCGATCCTTGTGGTGAACGCGGCGGACGGCCCGATGCCGCAGACGCGCGAGCACATTCTTCTTGGCCGCCAGGTGGGGATCCCCTACATGGTCGTCTACCTGAACAAGGTCGACCAGGTGGATGACGAAGAGCTTCTGGAACTGGTCGAGATGGAAGTGCGCGAGCTGCTTTCGTCCTACGACTATCCCGGCGATGACATTCCGATCATCAAGGGCTCGGCGCTGGCGGCGATGGAAGGGCGCGACAAGGAGATCGGCGAGGATTCGATCCGTGCGCTGATCGCGGCGGTGGACGAATACATCCCGACGCCCGAGCGCGCGGTGGACCAGCCGTTCCTGCTGCCGATCGAGGATGTTTTCTCGATCTCGGGCCGTGGCACGGTGGTGACGGGCCGCGTCGAGCGTGGGGCGGTGAACGTGGGCGACGAGCTTGAGATCGTGGGTATCCGCGACACGCGCAAGACGACCTGCACCGGGGTCGAGATGTTCCGCAAGCTTTTGGACCGCGGGGAAGCCGGCGACAACGTGGGGGTTCTGCTGCGTGGCGTGGACCGCGACGGGGTGGAGCGCGGCCAGGTTCTGTGCAAGCCGAAATCGGTGAACCCGCACACGACCTTCGAGGCCGAGGCCTATATCCTGACCAAGGAAGAGGGCGGCCGTCACACGCCGTTCTTCGCGAACTACCGCCCGCAGTTCTATTTCCGCACGACGGACGTGACCGGGACGGTGAAGCTTCCCGAGGGCACCGAGATGGTGATGCCGGGCGACAACCTGAAGTTCGAGGTCGAGCTGATCGCGCCGATCGCGATGGAAGAGAAGCTGCGCTTCGCCATCCGCGAAGGCGGCCGCACCGTCGGCGCCGGCGTGGTGTCCAAGATCATCAAGTGATGATGCGGGGCGGGGCTTGGTCCCCGCCCGCGCGAGACAAGCGCCGGGTGATCCCGAGAGGGATATCACGGCGGAAAGGCCCGTCCCATAAAGGGGCGGGCCTTTTGGATTTTATCTGAAATGTGGCACTTTGCGATGCAGAATTTTACTAGGCTTTACGCCAAGCCTTGTAACGTGATGTTTCTAGATTAATGAATGGGAATAAAGCGGCAGCTTTGAGAGATTTTGCGAACTTGCTGGGCTCATAATCTCGGGCCATGAGCTTTACGGGTGTTAGCTCGGCTAGGGCGAGCGCGGTTTTCTCGCCGCTCGTAATTCGCTTTTGAAGCTCCTTGAGGTAGATGCTGGCCTCCTCTTTCAGTTCTGGAACGACCTTTTCATCATCTTTCAACGAGAGGATTTCGTCTATCAGCACATGTAAGCTGATACACCATATTTCGGGTAAAAGCATGCGCACGCTGCCTTGGTCGGTGTCCGCCGTGATGTCCAGCTTGTCGAGCTTCAGCGGGTCTGGCGGTTCGGCTGCGTAAAATCGTTCCATAAGTCGATCTATGCGATCGAGTCTTGGCCTGCCCATGATGAAGATAAGATGTTTGGACGCGGTTTCAGCCTGTTCCCTGGCCGCCTGAGCGTTTGCAGCCATTTCGGTCACTTGGCTGGTAAGCGCCCCTGCCGCTTCTTTGAGGCGGTCTATTGCGTCGCTGTTGGTTTTAAGGCTTTTCTGAAATCTTTGCGCCTGCTCGGCGTTATCTTGCGCATGCCTTTCTGCTTGCCTTGCGCTGTCCTTTGTGTGCAGGAATAAAGTGATCAACACGCCGATTGCGGCAATGGCGGAAAAAATTGCGGCTATGCCTGTGAAAACTCCGCCAAGTTCGCTCCACGTGCCTGCATGTGGAAATCCCAGGAATTCCCCTTGTGCGATTTTATGGGCAAAAAAGAATACCGATAGGACGGCGAGCGCCAAGGTGGAAAATGCAATGCGCCAAATCATTGGATACTCCCATCACGAGTGAAACAACTGTTCGATCAGCTATGGCCCCGCCCCGAACGGCGTCAAGAGCCCTTGACAGGCAGAGCGGCATCCGCAATAAGCGCGCATCGCTGCCGTTCCGACAAGAATCGGCCAGCTTCATGGGCAGGGCCGCCAGCCAAGGCGGCCTGTCTTTGTTTTATACGGTCCGACGCTGGCGGCGCGTGGTGCGTGGTCAGCCTCTCGACTGGAACTCCCCGCAAGAGGGATGTCTATGCAAAGCCAGAATATCCGCATCCGGCTGAAAGCGTTCGACTATCGCGTTCTGGATGCCAGCACGCAGGAGATCGTGAACACCGCCAAGCGCACCGGCGCGCAGGTTCGTGGTCCGATCCCGCTGCCCAACAAGATCGAAAAATTCACCGTTCTGCGCGGCCCGCATATCGACAAGAAATCGCGCGACCAGTGGGAAATCCGTACCCACAAGCGTCTGCTCGACATCGTGGATCCGACCCCGCAGACCGTTGACGCCCTGATGAAGCTCGACCTCGCCGCCGGCGTGGATGTCGAGATCAAGGTTTAAGGAGGCCCCCATGCTGCGGACTGGTGTTATCGCCAAGAAGCTGGGCATGACCCGGCTGTTCCTGGAAGACGGGCGTCAGGTGCCCGTTACCGTTCTTCATCTGGACAATGTCCAGGTCGTCGCGCAACGCACTACCGAGACTGACGGCTATGTGGCCCTGCAACTCGGCGCGGGCGAGGCGAAAGCCAAGCGCACGACCGCCGCGCTGCGCGGTCATTTCGCGAAAGCGAATGTCGCGCCCAAGCGCAAGATCGCGGAATTCCGCGTCGCCGAAGAAAACCTGGTGAACGTGGGCGAGGAAATCATCGCCGACCATTACTTCGCCGGGCAATATGTCGACATCGCCGGCACCTCGATCGGTAAAGGCTTTGCGGGCGCGATGAAGCGTCACAACTTCGGTGGTCTGCGCGCCTCGCACGGCGTGTCGATCAGCCACCGCTCGCATGGTTCGACCGGCCAGTGCCAGGACCCCGGCAAGGTGTTCAAGGGCAAGAAGATGGCGGGTCATCTGGGTGCCGTTCGCGTCACCACGCAGAACCTGCAAGTCGTGCGCACCGATGCCGAGCGTGGCCTGATCATGGTCAAAGGTTCGGTCCCCGGTTCGAAAGGTGGCTGGGTCACGATCAAGGATGCCGTGAAGAAGCCGCTGGCCGAAACCACGATCTTCCCCGCCGCGACCCGCGCCAAGGCGCAGGAAGCCGCCCGCCTGGCCGAGGAAGCCGCCGCCGCCGCCGCCGCCGAGGAAGAAACCGCCCGCAAGGCCGCCGCTGAAGCCGAAGCCGCCGCGCAGGAGGCTGCTCTGGCCGAAGCCCAGGCTTCGATCGAAGCGGACAAGTCCGCTGACGAAGCTGCGCCGGAAGGAGAGAGCAAATGAAACTTGATGTGATCACGCTCGACGCCGGCAAGGCCGGCGACATCGACCTGAGCGATGACATCTTTGGTCTGGAGCCTCGCGCCGACCTGCTGCACCGCGTGGTGCGCTGGCAACGTGCGAAGGCCCAAGCCGGGACGCACTCGGTCCTGGGCAAGTCGGATGTCAGCTATTCGACCAAGAAGATCTATCGCCAGAAAGGCACCGGCGGCGCCCGCCACGGTTCCAAGAAGGCCCCGATCTTCCGTCACGGCGGCGTCTACAAGGGCCCGACCCCGCGGTCGCATGCCTTCGATCTGCCGAAGAAAGTCCGCGCCCTGGGCCTGAAACACGCGCTGTCGGCGAAAGCCTCGGCGGGTGAACTGGTCATCGTGGACAGCCTGAACATCGCCGAAGCCAAGACCTCGGCCGTCGCCAAGGCGGTCAAGGAAAACGGCTGGAAGCGCGTTCTGGTGATCGACGGTGCCGAAGTCAGCGAAAACTTCGCCCGCGCCGCCCGCAACCTTGAGGGCGTCGATGTGCTGCCCTCGATCGGTGCCAACGTCTATGACATCCTGCGCCGCGATACGCTCGTGCTGACGCGCGCCGGTGTCGAAGCTCTGGAGGCTCGCCTGAAATGAGCGTGAAACCCGAACATTACGACGTGATCGTGAAGCCGCTGATCACCGAGAAAGCGACGCTGGTGGGTGACGCCAACGCCTATGTTTTCCAGGTGGCCAAGGATTCGAACAAACCGGCGATCAAGCAAGCCGTCGAGGCGCTGTTCAATGTCAAGGTGAAGGCCGTGAACACGACCATCACCAAAGGCAAGACCAAGCGCTTCAAAGGCCGCCCCGGCGTGCGCTCGGATGTCAAGAAAGCCTATGTGACGCTGGAAGCTGGCAACAGCATCGACGTTTCGACCGGCCTCTGATAAACAGCCACGAATCGACGGCCCCGGCAGCGGGGCCGTTGCATTTTGACTGAAACGGACCACCAACGGTCCAAAGCAACGGAAGACAGAAAGCATGGCACTCAAGTCGTATAAACCGACGACGCCTGGCCAGCGTGGGCTGGTTCTGATCGACCGTTCGGAGCTTTGGAAAGGACGCCCGGTCAAATCCCTCACCGAGGGTTTGACCAAGAACGGCGGCCGGAACAACACCGGACGGATCACGATGCGCCGCAAGGGCGGCGGGGCGAAGCGTCTTTACCGCATCGTCGACTTCAAACGCACCAAGTTCGATGTCGCGGCGACCGTCGAGCGGATCGAATACGATCCCAACCGGACCGCTTTCATCGCGCTGATCAAATACGAAGACGGTGAGCAGGCCTATATCCTGGCCCCGCAGCGTCTTGCCATCGGTGACAAGGTCATCGCTGGCGCCAAGGTCGACGTGAAGCCCGGCAATGCGATGCCCTTCTCGGGCATGCCGATCGGCACGATCGTCCATAACGTGGAATTGAAGCCGGGCAAGGGCGGTCAGATCGCGCGCTCTGCCGGCACCTATGCCCAGTTCGTCGGCCGCGACGGCGGCTATGCGCAGATCCGCCTTTCCTCGGGCGAACTGCGTCTGGTGCGTCAGGAATGCATGGCGACCATTGGCGCCGTGTCGAATGCCGATCATTCGAACCAGAACCTGGGCAAGGCTGGCCGCAACCGCCACAAGGGCATTCGCCCGAGCGTTCGCGGTGTCGCCATGAACCCGATCGACCACCCGCATGGTGGTGGTGAGGGCCGGACTTCGGGCGGTCGTCATCCGGTCACCCCCTGGGGCAAAGGCACCAAGGGCAACAAGACCCGCACGAACAAGTCGACCGACAAGTATATCCTGCGGTCGCGTCACGCGAAGAAGGGGCGTTAATCCATGGCACGTTCAGTTTGGAAGGGCCCCTTTGTCGATGCATATGTGCTTCGCAAGGCGGAAAAAGCCCGCGAGGCCGGCAAGTCTGATGTCATCAAGATCTGGTCGCGTCGTTCGACCATCCTGCCGCAATTCGTCGGCCTGACCTTTGGTGTCTACAATGGCCGCAAGCATATCCCGGTCGCCGTGACCGAGGAGATGATTGGCCAGAAGTTTGGTGAATATTCGCCGACGCGGACCTATTATGGTCATGCCGCCGACAAGAAAGCGAAAAGGAAGTAATCCCCATGGGTAAGGAACAAAATCCGCGCCGCGTGGCGGAGAACGAGGCGTTTGCGAAAACCAAGATGCTTCGCACCTCGCCGCAGAAGCTGAACCTGGTGGCGGCGCTGATCCGCGGCAAGAAGGTGGATAAGGCCCTGGCCGATCTGACCTTCTCGCACAAGCGTGTCGCCGGTGACGTGAAGAAATGCCTTCAGTCGGCCATCGCCAATGCCGAGAACAACCACAATCTCGATGTCGATAATCTGATCGTCGCCGAGGCTTGGGTCGGCAAGAACCTGGTCATGAAACGTGGTCGCCCGCGTGCCCGTGGTCGTTACGGCAAGATCATGAAGCCGTTTTCGGAAATCACCATCAAGGTGCGTCAGGTCGAGACCATTGAAGCCGGGGAGCGTGCGTAATGGGTCAGAAAGTCAACCCCATCGGGATGCGTCTTCAGGTCAACCGCACCTGGGATAGCCGCTGGTATGCGGACGATAAGGACTACGGCAATCTATTGCTGGAAGACCTGAAAATCCGCGACTTCATCCATGATGAAGCCAAGCAGGCCGGCGTCAGCCGCGTCATTATCGAGCGTCCGCACAAGAAATGCCGCGTGACGATCTATGCCGCGCGTCCGGGCGTCATCATCGGCAAAAAAGGCGCCGATATCGAGACCCTGCGCAAGAAGCTGGCGAACTTCACCGCCTCGGAGCTGCATCTCAACATCGTCGAGATCCGCAAGCCCGAGCTTGACGCCCAGCTGGTGGCCGAATCGATCGCCCAGCAGCTTGAGCGCCGGGTATCGTTCCGCCGCGCCATGAAGCGTGCGGTGCAGAACGCCATGCGCATGGGCGCCCTGGGCATCCGGGTGAACGTGTCGGGCCGCCTGGGCGGTGCCGAGATCGCCCGCACCGAATGGTATCGCGAAGGCCGCGTGCCGCTGCACACGCTGCGCGCCGACATCGACTATGCGCTGTCGGAAGCCTCGACCCCCTATGGGATCATCGGTGTGAAGGTCTGGATCTTCAAGGGCGAGATCATGGAGCATGACCCGCAAGCCCGCGACCGCCGCGCCACCGAGGCGCAGGACGGCCCGGCTCCGCGTGGTCCGCGCCGTGATCGCGACCGCGACGCGCGCTAAGGAGAAGTCAAAATGCTGCAACCGAAACGGACCAAGTTCCGCAAACAGCACAAGGGCCGGATTCACGGCGAAGCCAAGGGCGGTTTTGCCCTTAACTTCGGCTCCTTCGCGCTGAAAGCCACCGAACCCGAGCGTGTGACCGCGCGTCAGATCGAGGCGGCTCGCCGCGCGATCACGCGCCACATGAAACGCCAGGGCCGCGTCTGGATCCGCATCTTCCCGGATGTGCCGGTTTCGTCGAAACCGACCGAGGTGCGGATGGGTAAAGGCAAGGGTTCGGTCGATTACTGGGCGGCCCGCGTCCATCCCGGCCGCATCATGTTCGAAATCGACGGCGTGTCCGACGAGATCGCGCGTGAGGCGCTGCGCCTGGGTGCGAACAAACTGCCGGTGCTGACCCGCATCGTCGCGCGCGAAGACTGGTAAGATCCGGTCCGATGCTTGAGATAAGGCCCCGCCATGTGGATGGCGGGGCTTGTTTTATTCCCTCTGGTTGAACGGGCCTCTTTTTCGACCGGACACTCAGGCCTGAACATGGAGGCTTAGGCTTATGCCTGAGCACATGCTTATGGCTAACGTAGAGATCATCACCGATGGCGGCCGTCGTCGGGTGAGCCTGTGCGTCTATCCGGAGCGGCTCGTGGTCGTCGCCGAGGGGCAGATCCTGTGCGAGCAGGCGCTGCTCCTGCGCCGAGAACCCAAGGCCGATGTCGGACGCTATGACAATCTGCGCGCCCGCAGCACCGGAGGCCGCCATGCGTCATGATCCCGCCAGTGGGGCCATCGTCATCATGCGGCGAAGCCTCAAGATGTATGGCATGGCACAGGCCGTGACCGACCTGATCGAACAGGGCGCGTCCGCCTTCGATGCAGCTGTGCCGATCCTGACCAGCTGCTGAAGGCAGAGGTCGCGGAGCGAGAGGTGCGCTCCATCGCCTATCACATGAAGTCTGCGCGCTTCCCGGCCTATAAGGATCTGACCGGCTTCGACTTCGCGGCCAGCGAGATGAACGAAGCCACCGTGCGCCAGCTGCATCGCTGCGAGTTCATCGATGGCGCGCAGAATGTGGTGCTGATCGGCGGGCCAGGCACTGGCAAGGCCCATGCCGCGACCGCGATCGGCACGCAGGCCGTCGAGCATCATCGCCGCAAGGTCCGCTTCTTCTCCACCATCGAACTCGTCAATGCGCTGGAACAGGAGAAAGCCAGGGGCAAAGCTGGGCAAACGGCCGAGAACCTCGCACGCCTGGACCTCGTGATACTGGACGAGTTGGGCTACCTGCCCTTCAGCACTTCAGGCGGTGCGCTGCTCTTCCATCTGCTGAGCAAGCTCTACGAACGCACCAGCGTTGTGATCACCACCAACCTCAGCTTCAGCGAATGGGCCAGCGTCTTCGGTGATGCCAAGATGACCACTGCGCTGCTCGATCGCCTTACCCACCGATGCCACATCCTGGAGACCGGAAACGATAGCTTCCGCTTCAAGGCCAGCACCGCTGCCGCAACCCGAAAGAAGAAGAAAATCGCACATGCCTTGACCCAGCAATAACCTAAATCATTTCTGTTGAACGCTGGCTCACTTGGGGTTCCGTGGCGGTGCTGATCGTGATTCCCTTCCATTTGGGAGGATGGATCATGTCAGCACCATTGCCATCGGCACTTCGGGTTCGGTTTCATCGATATATCGATGAGGGTCTGAGTGGCCGGGCAGCGGCGCTGCGGCTGAAGCTCTCGCGGGCGACCGGCGCCCGGGCGCGGGCGACCAGGACCAATGGGCATGCCGAGCCATTGCCCCAGGGCCGTCCCACGGGGCATGGCAAGCTTGCTTCGCACCGGGCCTTTTTCGAGGAACTGCTTGCACAAGACCTCGACATCACGCTGTTGGAACTCAGGGACGCGCTGGCCGCGGCGGAAGGTGTTCGGGTCCATCATTCGTCCATCGCCAGCCTGCTGTCACGGCTTGGGTTCACCTATAAAAAAGTCTCTGGTGGCCGCCGGGCGCCGTGGTAGCAGGGTAAGGCAGCGGCGGATCGACTGGTTCGCGCATCGCCTGCCCGCCATCGCCGATCACCCGGATCGCGTGGTTTTTATTGATGAAACTTCGGTGAAGACCAATCTTACCCGCCTGCGGGGCCGGGCCCTGCGTGGCACACGCCTGACCATGGATGCGCCCTTCGGCAGTTGGGGAACACAGACCCTGATCGCCGGCCTCACCACGGAGGCCCTGATCGCGCCCTGGTGCATCAAGGGCGCAATGGACGGTCCCGCCTTCGCAACCTGGGTGCGCGAAGTCCTGATCCCGGAGATCGAGCCGGGAACCGTGGTGATCCTCGACAACCTTGCCGCCCACCACAACAGGCAGGCTGCCGAGGCTCTGCATGCCCATCGTTGCTGGTTCATCTATCTGCCGCCATATTCGCCGGATCTGAACCCTATCGAGATGGCATTCGCCAAGCTCAAGGCCCACCTGCGCAGGATCGGAGCACCAACCTTCACCGATGTCTTCAAGGCAATCGGCGAGGTCCGTGACCTCTTCGATCCAGACGAATGCTGGAACTACCTCAAGGCTGCACGGTATGTTCCAGGTTAAAGCAGAAACGCTTTAAGCTGAAAGAATCCGACCGAGCTGTCTCGGTCGGATCCTGATCTTTCAACATTTAGGATAGGGGCTGGCGGCGTGAGGGTCCGCCTTTTGTCTGCCATGGGCCAGGATCACAACTGGCGCTGCACTTCCTCGCGCTCGAAGATCTCGATGACATCGCCTTTGCGGATGTCGTCGTAATTCTCGAAGGCCATGCCGCATTCCTGGCCGGACTGCACTTCCTTGACCTCATCCTTGAAGCGTTTCAGCGTCTTCAGCGTGCCTTCGTGGATCACCACGTTGTCGCGCAGCAGGCGCACCCCGGCCGAGCGGCGCGCCACGCCCTCGGTCACCAGGCAGCCCGCGACATTGCCGACGCCGGTGACGCGGAAGGTTTCGCGGATCTCGGCATAGCCGATGAAGTTCTCGCGCACCTCGGCCGACAGCAGACCCGAGGCAGCCGCCTTGATGTCGTCCACCAGGTCGTAGATGATCGAGTAATAGCGGATCTCGACGCCCTTCTGGTTCGCGGCGTTCCGCGCCGGGGCATTGGCCCGGACGTTGAAGCCGATGACCGGAGCCTGCGACGCCTCGGCCAGACCGATATCCGATTCGGTGATCGCGCCGACGCCGTAATGCAGCACGCGCACGCGCACCTCGTCGTTGCCGATCTTTTCCAATGCCTGGACGATCGCCTCGGCCGAGCCCTGCACGTCGGCCTTCACGACCACGGGCAGTTCGGCGACGCTTTGATCGGCCTTGGCCTTGGCCAGCATCTGGTCCAGCGTGATCGCGGCACCGGCGGCGGCGCGCTTGTCCTTGGCGGCCTGCTCGCGGTAATCCGCGATTTCGCGCGCCTGCGCCTCGGTCGAGACCACGTTCAGCACATCGCCGGCCTCGGGGGTGCCGTTCAGGCCCAGCACCTCGACCGGGACCGAGGGACCGGCCTCATCGACACGCTCGCCCTGGTCGTTGATCAGCGCCCGGACCTTGCCCCACTGCTCGCCGACGACGAAGATGTCGCCGCGTTTCAGCGTGCCGTTCTGAACCAGGACGGTGGCGACGGGGCCGCGGCCCACGTCCAGCTTGGCCTCGATCACCGCGCCTTGCGCCGCCCGGTCGGGATTGGCGCGCAGCTCCAGGATTTCGGCTTGCAGGGCGATGGCTTCCAGAAGCTGGTCCAGCCCCTGGCCGGTCTTGGCCGAGACCTCGACATCCTGCACTTCGCCCGACATGGCCTCGACGACCACCTCATGCTGCAACAGCGCGGTGCGGACCTTGTGTGGATCGGCGGCGGGCTTGTCGACCTTGTTGATCGCCACGATCATCGGCACCTTGGCCGCTTTCGCGTGGTTGATCGCCTCGATCGTCTGCGGCATCACGGCGTCATCTGCCGCCACGACCAGCACGACGATATCCGTCACCTGCGCGCCACGCGCACGCATCGAGGTGAATGCCGCGTGACCGGGGGTGTCCAGGAAGGTCAGCAGCGCCCCGTTCGAGGCTTTCACCTGATAGGCGCCGATATGCTGGGTGATGCCGCCGGCCTCGCCCGCCACGACATTGGCGTTGCGGATGGCGTCCAGAAGCGAGGTCTTGCCGTGGTCGACATGGCCCATGATGGTGATGATCGGGGCGCGGGGTTGCCGATCCTCGGCCTTGTCCTCGACCTGATCGATCACCTGCTCAACGTCGGAATCCGAGACGCGGACGGCGCGATGGCCGAATTCGTCGATCACCAGTTCCGCCGTGTCGGCATCGACCGCCTGGTTCGCGGTGACCATCAGCCCCATGCGCATCAGCGACTTGATGACATCGGGCGTGCGTTCGGCCATCCGGTTCGCCAGTTCCGAGACCAGGATCGTTTCGGGCAACTGCACGTCGCGGACCTGCTTTTCGGCGCGCTGGCTGCCGCCCATGGCCTTCTGCCGGGCTTTTTCCTGTTTGCGCTTCATGGCGGCAAGGCTGCGCTGGCGCCCGCCTTCTCCGTCCATGGCCTGGCTCAGCGACAGCTTGCCGGTGCGGCGGCTGTCGTCGCGGGCCTTGTTGCGGCTGTCGCGGTCGTCCGAGGGGCTGCGCTCGCGTTCCGTCTTGCGCGGCGCGGTCGCGCTGACGCCCTTGGTCTCGGCGCGCGCGGCGGCGGCCTCGGCGGCGGCGCGGTCGGCGGGGGCGGGGCGGGCCTCGGCGGCCTTGGGCTTGCTGACCTCGGCTTTTTTCTGGGCGCGCAACTCGGCCTCGCGGGCGCGGCGCTCGTCCTCTTCGGCCTTCAGGCGCAGGGCTTCCTCGCGCTCGCGATCCTCGCGCTCCTTGGCCTCGGCCTCAAGGCGGCGACGCTCGCGCTCTTCCTCGCGGGCCTTTTCCTCGGCCACGCGCTGGACGGCTTCCTCGACCTCACGGGCCTTGGCTGCGCGCAGGGCGGCCATGCGGCGCTCCATCTCGGCATCCGAGATGCCCGCCGGGCGCTTGGAAGGGTCGCCACCGACAGCCGAAGGAGAGCCCGAGCGCGAGCCGCCCGCAGCCGCCCCGGACTTGCCCGGCACGACAACGCGCTTGCGCTTGATCTCAACCGCGACATTATGGGTCCGGCCGTGGCTGAAGCTTTGCTTCACCTGGCCCGAACGACCAGTGCCGCCACCAAGACCCAGGGGTTTCTTTCCGTCAGTATCGCTCATTCCGATTTCAATCCTTCCCGATGACCGAATTGTCATCGTCATGCCCGCGCAGACCCGTCAGTCTGCTCGCGTCCCTGATCAGAGTCTCGGTCAGGCCCCCCGGCGCAAGCGCGCTGTGTATGACATGATCGCGCCCAAAGGACAAACCCAATTCTGATGCGGTCAAGCAGCCGAACCAGCGCCCGCCGGGCGGAGTCCAGAGCTTGCCCTTGCCGCGATCCGAGCCGTCGCTCGCTTGCAGCAGAACCTTGGCCTTGCCGCCGGCAAGCCAATCCTTCACCTTCTCGAAGCCCGCGACGGCCAGCCCGGCCTTGCGCGCCAGGGACAGGTTGTCCACGACGCGCTTCGCCAGGCCCTGTTCCAACATCGCCAGCAGTTCGGGCGGGACAGAGACCTGCGCCTTTGCCCCACGCGAAAACAGCCCCTTCGCCGCGGCCTTTTCCAGCGCCTTGCGGTCGGCCAGAACCCAGAAGCCGCGTCCGGGCAGCTTCTCGGCCAGGTCCGGCACGACCTCGGCATCGGGGCTGGCGACAAAGCGGATCAACCCGGCCTTGGGCTGGGTCTCGCCCGTGACGATGCAGCGCCGTTCGGGCGTCTCGCGGTCCTTGATACGGCCCCCGCGTGTCATCCGGTTCCCGGGGCGTTACACCCCGGCCTCCTGTTCGTCGTCGCCTTCGCTGGCATCTTCCCCGGCCTCAAGTTCGGTCGGATCGACCCAGCCCAGCATTACGCGGGCGGTCATGACCATGGTTTGCGCGTTCTCAAGGCTGACGCCGAAGGGTTCAAGGATGCCGTCATCCTTCTTGCGCTGGCCATTCTCGGTCGTCCAGCCGCCGGCCAGTTCCCAGTCGGCGCAGGTGGCGAAATCTTCCAGCGTCTTGACGCCGTCCTTGGCCAGAGCCTCGGCCATCTGGGGCGTGATGCCCTCGAACTCGATCAGGCTGTCCTCGACGCCCAGGGCGCGGGCATTGTCCAAAGCGGCCTTGTTCGCGGCTTCCAGATGCTCGCGGGCGCGGGTCTGCAATTCCTCGGCGGTGCCTTCGTCCACACCGTCGATGGACAGAAGCTCGTCCAGGTCCACATAGGCGACTTCTTCCAGATTGGTGAAGCCCTCGGCCACCAGAAGCTGGGCAAAGAACTCGTCCAAGTCCAGCGTGTCCATGAAGAGCTTGGTGCGCGCGTTGAACTCGGCCTGACGGCGCTTGGATTCCTCTTCCTCGGTCAGGATGTCGATATCCAGGCCCGTCAACTGGCTTGCCAGCCGCACGTTCTGGCCGCGCCGGCCGATGGCCAGAGAAAGCTGCTCGTCCGGCACCACGACCTCGATACGGGTCGCGTCCTCGTCGAAGACGACCTTCGCCACCTCGGCCGGTTGCAGCGCGTTGACCAGGAAGGTTGCCTGATCCTCGGACCACGGGATGATGTCGATCTTTTCGCCCTGAAGCTCGCCCACCACGGCCTGGACGCGGCTGCCGCGCATACCAACGCAGGCGCCCACCGGGTCGATCGAGTTGTCATAGCTGATCACGGCGATCTTGGCGCGCGAACCCGGATCGCGGGCGCAGGCCTTGATTTCGATCACGCCGTCATAGATTTCCGGCACTTCCATCTTGAACAGCTCGGCCATGAACTGCGGATCGGTGCGCGACAGGAAGATCTGCGGCCCGCGCGTCTCGCGGCGCACGTCCTTGACATAGGCGCGGATGCGGTCGTTCGGGCGATAGCTCTCGCGGCCGATCTTCTCGTTGCGGCGCAGGATGGCTTCGCCACGGCCCACATCGACGATGATATTGCCATATTCCTCGCGCTTGACGACGCCGTTGATGATGGTGCCGGCGCGGTCCTTGAATTCCTCATACTGGCGGTCGCGCTCGGCCTCGCGGACGCGTTGTAGGATGACCTGCTTGGCCGATTGCGCGGCGATGCGGCCCAGTTCGACCGGCGGCACCTCGTCCACGATCACGTCGCCAAGCTGGGGGCTGTCCAGATAGGGCTGGGCCTGGGCCACGGTCAATTGCGCCTGATAATTCTCGACCTCGTCGTCGCCGACGACGGTGCGGACGCGGGTGAAGGTGGCATTGCCGGTCTTGCGGTCGATCTTGACCCGGATGTCCATTTCCGAGCCGTAGCGCGACTTCGCCGCGCGGGCCAGGCTGTCCTCCATCGCCTCGATCACCAGATCGGGGTCGATCATCTTCTCGCGTGCGACGGCCTCGGCGGTCTGAAGCAGCTCAAGCTGGTTGGCAGAGGTAATGGCCATTCATCACTCCTTCGCGGCGGCGTTGTCATCGCCGGCTTCCGTTTCGATCTCGTCAAAGGCGGTCTCGTCGAGATTCTCGATCTGCACGCCCGCTTCCTTCTTCTGCCGCAGCATCTCGGCGATCAGTTCGTCGGTCAGCACCAGCTTGGCATCGCTGAGCCAGTCGAAGTTCAGGCCGATGGTATGGACCTGGCCCGCCTCTTCGATATTGATCAGCACCTCGTCACCCTCGACACCCGCCAGCACGCCCTTGAAGCGTTTGCGGCTGTCGATCTGCTGGTTCGTTTCAAGCCGCGCCTCATAGCCCTCGAAGGTCGCGAAATCCTTCATCCGGGTCAGGGGGCGATCGATGCCGGGGCTGCTGACTTCCAGATGGTAATTATCCTCGATCGGGTCCTCGACATCCAGCACCGCGCTGACGGCGGTGGAAATATCGGCGCAGTCATCGACGTTGATCCCGCCCTCGGGCCGGTCGGCCATGATCTGCAAGGTCGCCGTCTTGCCGCCTTGCAGGCGGATGCGCACCAGTTCGAACCCCAGATCCTCGATCACGGGCGAGATGATCTCGGCCAGGCGCCGGTCGATGGCGGTCTTGGCGATGAGGTCGGTCATTTGGCTACCCCAAATACAAAAAACGGGCCTTGGCGGCCCGTGCGTCTTACCGGTGGGCAGGCTGTGGAGACCTGCGCCGCTGTTGAAGTCCATATAGACCCGAAGCCGGGGGATTGCAAGGAAAAGCGCAGAGGGTGCCGCCTAACCCCCCGCAGGCCGCCCGCCCGCCCGTGCCGCATCGCGCAAGCCGTCCATCACCCGCACCAGTTCGGAGGCGATTCGCGGCTCGCTCAGCGCATGGCCCGAGGCCGGGACCAGCCGCAACTCCGCCTTGTTCCAGCCCTGGGCCAGGTCCCAGGCGGTTTGCGGCGGGCATACCATGTCGTAACGGCCCTGGACGATGACGGCGGGAAGATGCTCGATTCGGTGGCGGTCGCGCAGCAACTGGCCTTCGTCCAGGAAGCAGCCATTCACGAAATAATGGTTTTCCAGCCGGGCGAAGGCGCGGGCGTAATCCGGCGGCGCATGACCCGAGCCGGAAATCTCAAGCCCGGCCAGCGCGTTCTCCCAGCCCAGCCAGGGCATGGCATGGCGCACCTCCTGGCCCCGGTCGCCGCTGAAAAGGCGGCGGTGATAGGCCGCGATCATGTCGCCGCGCTCGGCGGCGGGGATCATCGCCTGGAACTCCTCCCAGCGGTCGGGAAAGAAGCGCGCGACGCCGCCGCCATAGAACCAGTCCAACTCGGCGCGCCGGCCCAGGAAGACGCCGCGCAGGACCAGCGCCTGCACCGCCTCGGGATGGGCTTCGGCATAGGCAAGGGCCAGGGTCGCGCCCCAGCTTCCGCCGAACAGGATCGCCGGTCCGATGCCCAGCTTGCGCCGGATCACCTGTATGTCCGAGATCAGGTGCTGGGTCGTGTTCCGCTCGACCGAGGCATGGGGCCGCGACCGCCCGCAACCGCGCTGGTCGAAAAGAATCGCCCGAAAATGCTCGGGGTCGAAAAAGCGCCGCATGTAAGGGCTGCACCCGCCCCCAGGTCCGCCATGCAGCACGATCACCGGCTGGCCCTGGGGGTTTCCGCTTTGCTCGACATGGATGACGTGGCCGTCGCCCATGTCGATCTGGCGCTGGTCGAAGGGTTCGACCAGCGGGTGCATCTTGCCGGGCGGCGGCGGGTCGCCGATTTGGCCTGCCAATCTATCCATCGTGTCACTATATAACGCCGCGCAGGCGCCCGCCATAAGAAGGACGGCCAGATGACCGAAAGACCGCAGATCAGCAGTATCGACCCGGCCGAGGTCGAGAAGTTCCAGGCCATGGCCGCCGAATGGTGGGATCCGCAGGGCAAGTTCAAGCCGCTGCACATGCTGAACCCGACGCGGCTGGAATATGTGACGGCGCAGATCGCGGCGCAGTTCGACCGCGACCGCGATGCTCCGCTGCCCTTCCGGGGCCTGGACATCCTGGACATCGGCTGCGGCGGCGGGCTGATCGCCGAGCCGATGGCCCGGCTGGGCGCCGAGGTCACCGGCGCCGACGCGGCCGAGCGCAATATCGCCGTCGCCAGCCTGCACGCGCGCGAGCAGGGGCTGAAGATCGACTATCAGGCGACGACATCCGAGGCGCTGGCGGCAGCGGGCCGGCGCTATGACATCGTTCTGGCGCTGGAAATCGTCGAGCATGTCGCCGATCCCGCCGATTTCATCGCCACCTGCCGCGATCTGGTCAAACCCGGCGGGATGCTGATCCAGTCCACGCTGAACCGGAACCCGAAAAGCTTTCTCATGGGCATCATCGGCGCGGAATGGGTGATGCGCTGGCTGCCCAAGGGCACGCATGACTGGCGTCGCTTCATCACCCCGGACGAGTTGCAATCCATGACCGAGGCCACGGGCCTGCGCGTGGTGGATCGCTGCGGCATGGTCTTCAATCCCCTGGGATGGAGCTGGTCGCTTTCGCCCCGCGACCTGTCGGTGAACTATATCATGACGGCGCTGCGCGAGGGTTAGCGCGGGCCGGGATGCAGCGCCTCTTCAAGCTGCTTGCGCAACGCGCGCAGCACGGGCAGGGCGGCGCGCACCTTTTCGGGGCCGACATCGCGCACCACATCGGCGATTCGCGGCATGAAGGCCGCCAGCGCCGTATCCCGCGCGGCCCGTCCCGCCGGGCTGATGGCCACGAATTTGCGCCGCGCGTCGTTCCAATCGGGGCGTATATGGATATGGCCCGCGCGCTCCAGTCGGGTCAGCGTGTTCGTCATCGCGCCGCGCGTGACGTGAAAGGCGCCGGCCAGTTCGGCCGGGCTACGCTCGACCCCCAGATGCGCCAGCAGGTTCAGGACCGAGAAATGCGAGATCTGCATGCCGTTCGGCAGCGCGTTCCCGATCAGATCGCGCGCCAACTGGTCCGAGATGAAGACCTCGGCGAAAAGGCTTGCCGCCAGGCTGTCGGCCGAGGCTTCGGAATTGTGGTGAGGCGGGCCGGAATGGGATTGGGGCATGTCTTTGCTCATGGCCCTGTATAAGTGCGATCATGGCGAAGGGAAGGGATACGGGACCGTGCCTGGGCAACGGCCTGAGGGTCGAGATCGGCAAAGACGACGCCGGGCGCCGTGCCGCCATCGGCCAGCACCTTGCCCCAGGGATCGACGGCCAGGGAATGGCCGTGACTGCGGCGCGGCCTGCGGTCGGGGCAAAGGTGATTCGCATGCGTGCCGCATTGCGCGGGGGCCAGGACATAGGCCCCGCTTTCGATGGCGCGGGCACGCAGCAGAACCTCCCAATGGGCGGCGCCGGTGGTGTCGTTGAAGGCGGCGGGCACGGTCAGCACCTGCGCGCCCGCCTTGGCCAGATCGCGGTAAAGATGTGGAAAGCGCAGATCATAGCAGATCGTCAGGCCCAGCGGGCAGGGGCCATCCGCCCGCACCGCCTGCCCTCCGGGGCGGAAGGTCGCTGATTCGCGATAGGATTCGCTTTCCGAAACGGTCACGTCGAACATGTGCAGCTTGTCGTAACGCGCCCGGATCCGCCCGTCCGGGGCGATCAGGAAGCTTCGATTGACAAAGCGCCGCTCGTCCGGGTCGGCCGTCTTCAGCGAAAGCGAGCCGATCAGAAGCCAGATGCCCAGGCCGCGCGCGTCGTCGCGCAGGGCGGCCAGGGTCGGGTCGCGATCCTCGGGGCGCAGCACGCGGTCCTGGGTGGCCTGGTCCGCGTTCAGCAGGTTCGTCGCCTCGGGCGTCAGCACGAAGCCCGCGCCCCCCTGTGCCGCCTCGCGGATCAGCGCGCGGGTCCGGGGCAGGTTCTCCTCGGGATCGTCCGAGACGCAAAGCTGCACCAGCCCCGCCCGAAGCGGCGCGAAGCTCATGCGGTCAGGCCCAGCAGCGGATCCAGCTTGCCCGCATCGTCCAGCGCGTGCAGGTCGTCGCAGCCGCCGACATGCCGCCCGTCTATGAAGATCTGCGGCACGCTGCGCCGGCCCGCGCGCTCGGTCATGGCGGCGCGCGGGCCGGGGTCGCTGACATCGGTTTCCTGGAAGGCCACGCCCTTGCGGGTCAGAAGCGCCTTGGCGGCCAGGCAATAGGGGCAGGTGGGGGTGGTATAGATCTCGACCTTGGACATGAAGGAAGGTTCCCGTGGCTTTGTTTCCCCATACTTAGGTGTCCTTGATCGCTCGCGCCAGCACCACGACCGATACGGGGCCGGATCCCGCCCGCAAAAGTGCCTCGGTGGCCGCCGCCAGCGTCGCGCCCGAGGCCATCACGTCGTCGACCAGCAGCACCGCGCGGCCTTGCAGCGCCGCCGCCTGGCCGGACCGCACGGCCAGCGCGCCGGCAAGATTGGCGAAGCGGTCGTCCGCGCTGCCATGGTCCTGCATCGGGGTATGGCGCAGGCGGACCAGCGCGCGGGGCAGATGCGCCAAGCCGTGGACCCGCGCCACCCGCTGCGACAGAAGCGCCGCCTGGTTGTATTTCCGCCGTGCCAGCCGGCGCGGATGCAGGGGCACGGGCACGACGGCCATGCCCTGCCGCACCAGAGGCGCCGCCGCGCGCGCCGCCCAGTCCCCCAGCGCCGGCGCCAGGTCCAGCCGGTCGCCATGTTTCAGCATCAGGACCAGCTTGCGCCCGGTGCCGCGATAGGCCAGCGCGCCGCGTCCGCGCTGCCAGGGGCGCGGCAAGGCCAGGCAGTCGTCGCATAAAAGCCCCGCGTGATCGCCGCCGCCATCGTCGGGCAAAGGCACGCCGCAGCGCGAACAGCAGCAATTCCCCAGGAACTCAACCTCGTTCCAGCAGGTTGGGCATAGCGCGCCCTCTTCCGCGACGGGGGCGTCGCAGGACATGCATTGCGGCGGATAGATCAGCCGCAATGCGCCTTTCATCAGGGCGCGAAGCCCCCTATTGTGCGCCACCATGATGCCCGCCCGTCAAGATCCCGTTCCCAGCCTGACCGACCGTGCCGCGCTTTCGCGTAACCGGACCCGCGCCGACCGCATCGGCTTCGTCGACTTCCTGCATCGAATCGCCGCCGACGAGATCCAGGATAGACTGCGCGAGGTTAACAGAAGCTTTACCGACATTGCCGTCGTGACCGGGCATCCGAAATTCTGGGCGCGGGCCTTTCCCGCCGCCCGCATTCTGGCCGACGATCCGCGAATCGACCTGGCGCCGCAATCGCAGGATCTGGTGATCCATGCCATGGCGCTGCACTGGGCCGAGGATCCCGTGGGCCAGATCGCGCAATCGGCCCGCGCGCTGCGCCCGGACGGGCTTTTCATCGCCGCCTGTCCCGGCGGGCGCAGCCTTGCCGAGCTTCGTGACGTGATGACGCGCGCCGAGGCCGAGGTCTCGGGCGGGCTTTCCCCCCGCGTCCTGCCGATGGGCGAGATTCGCGACCTGGGCGGGCTTCTGTCCCGCGTGGGCCTGGCGCTGCCGGTAGCCGACCAGATCGGCCAAAGAGTCAGCTATCGCAGCCTGTTCCATCTGGCCCAGGATCTGCGTGCCATGGGCGAGGGGAACGCCCTTGCCGCCCGCCTGCGCCGCCCGACCCGCCGCGCCGTCCTGATGCACGCGGCGCGGCTTTATGCGCAGAACCATCCCGATCCGCAGGATTCCGATCGTATCCTGGCCAGTTTCGAACTGGTTTTCCTGACCGGATGGGCCCCCGATGCCAGCCAGCCCAAGCCTCTTCGCCCCGGTTCCGCAAGGATGCCGCTGGCGGATGCCTTGGCAAGCATGAGACAGCAGAATGATCCGACCTGAACACGCGCCCGCCGACCATCCCTTGCTGCCCACCCCCCGGATCGGAGTCCTGATCGCCAATCTGGGCACGCCCGATGGGCACGATTACTGGTCGATGCGCCGCTATCTGAACGAATTCCTGTCGGACCGCCGGGTGATCGACCTGCCGCGCTGGAAATGGCAGCCGATCCTGCAAGGCATCATCCTGACCAGGCGGCCGTTTTCCTCGGGGGCGAATTACCGCGCGATCTGGAACGAGGCGGCGAATGAAAGCCCGCTGATGACCATCACCCGCCAGCAGGTCGAGGCGCTGCGCCCGCGGGCGGCGGCGCTATGGGGCGACCGGGTCATGGTCGAGTTCTGCATGCGCTACGGCAATCCCTCCACCGCCTCGGTGGTGGACCGCATGGTCAAGGCGGGCTGCGAGCGGATCCTGTTCTTTCCGCTTTACCCGCAATATGCCGGAGCGACCTCGGCCACGGCGAATGACCAGTTCTTCCGCGCCCTGATGGAGCAGCGCCGCCAGCCCGCCGCGCGCACGGTCCCGCCCTATTTCGACCGCCCCGACTATATCCGGGCGCTGGCGGGCTCGGTCCGGCGCGCGCTGGGGGGCAAGGTGCCGGCGCGGCTGGTCGCCAGCTATCACGGCATGCCCAAACGCTATCTGATGCAGGGCGACCCCTATCATTGCCAGTGCCAGAAAACCTCGCGCCTGCTGGCCCAGGAGCTGGGCTGGCCACCCGGCGTGATCGACACCAGCTTCCAATCCGTCTTCGGGCGCGAAGAGTGGTTGCGTCCCTATACCGTCCAGCATGTGGCCGATCTTGCGCGTCAGGGCGTGACCGGGATCGCCGTGATCTCGCCCGCCTTCTCGGCCGATTGCATCGAGACGCTGGAAGAGATCCAGGGCGAGATCCGCGAGGCGTTCCTTCATGCCGGAGGCAAGGAATTCACCTATATCCCCTGCCTGAACGCCGAGCCTGACCATATCGAGGTCCTGACCCGCATCATCGCCGAGAATCTGGGCGGCTGGATCTAGGGCGCTGCCCGCGTGATTTCATAGCTGCACGCGAAAGATGCGGCGGCGATGCGATAGACATCGCTGGGGTCGGCGGGGCTGCCGACGATGGCATCGCCCGCGCGGGCCACCATCTCCTCGCCCCAGGGGGCGGCGAACGTATAGGGGCCTTCGCCCTGGGGGATGATGAAATAGCCCATCTCCTGGCCTTTGGGGCGGTATTCCCGCCAGCCGCCGGCGGCCTGGCTGGTCGCCTCGTAGCGATCGGGGAATTTCGCGGCCGAGACCAGATATTCCTCGTTCCCGGTCTGTGGGCAGCGATTGCGCACGACCTGATCGCCCGGCTGGGCGGGCTTGCTGCGGGTTTCGATCCCTTCGCCCCGGATCAGGGTGACGATGACCTCGCCCGGCTGCGCGGGCCGCGCGTCGACAGGCTTCGTCTTGCGGGCCAGGCCCGTCCGCCCCTTGGCGGCGTGGTCGGCGAACCGGGCTGCCATGTCCATCTGCTCGGCCAAAACCGGCAGGGGCAGGGCCAGGATCAGGGCAAGGATGGGGGCTCTCATGGCGCCTCGAAGGGGTCCGGGCGGGGAGCCCGCCCTTGGGGTGGAAAAAGGGGCCTTTCGGCCCCTCTTGCGTCAGATCACCAGGACCTGGGTGCCAAGGGTGGTCAGTTCGAAAAGCTGCTCGATATGCTCGTTGTAAAGCCCGATGCAGCCGTTCGAGGATTTCCGCCCGATCTTGCGCGTGTCATGCGTGCCGTGGATGCGGTAATACTGCCAGCTCAGCCACAGCGCGCGGGTGCCCAGCGGATTGTCGGGACCGGCGGGCACGAAATCGGGCCATTCGGGATTGCGCTTCTTCATCTCGGGGGTGGGGGACCAGGTGGGACCCTTGACCTTCTTGATGATCTCGGTGCGGCCGGTGCGGGTCAGATCGGGGCTGACCGGAACCGAGGTCGGGTAAAGTTTGTAGACCGACTGGTCGGCGGACCAGAAATGCAGCGCGCGCGAGGTCAGGTCCACCAGGATCGCGCCATTGGTCAGATCGCTGAAATAGGGCTGCCAGTCCTGCATGTGAAAGCTGGAGATGTTGCGCCGCGAATCCTGCGTGGCGTCGTATTGCACCATGCCCGCATCCGGGGTCGCGCCGCCCGCCGCGCCGCCGACGACCGGCTGGCCGGTATAGGGGTCGATGGACTGGGCAAGGGCCGGGGCCGCCAGGCCCGCCGCGCCCATGGCCAACGAGGTGGTCAGAAAATTCCGTCGAGAAACCGTAGTCTTCGGCTTCATCATCTGTATCGCTCCTAAGAACTGGTCATGGACCGCCTGACGCGGCCTTCTTTGCCCGATTTGAAATGAGGTCGTGGGTCGCGCATACGCCGGTGCCCGGATTCGTTCAATTCAAACCAGCGTCATTGTCGCAACATAGTCGCAGCCTGTTGCGCTCACGCAATCTTGGGTTTGAAGCGTCTTTCCGGCTTTTGTATGGCTGTCCCAAACTCATCCGGGACAGAATGATCATGCTGAAAATTACAACCATTGCGCTGGTCTCCGTGCTGGCCTTGTCGGCCTGCCAGAGGGCGGGGCAGCCCCAGCTCGGCCCCGACGGCAAGCCTTTGCCCGTGGCCTACAAGATCACCGCCCAGGAAGAGACGCAGATCGGCCCGCGCGTGCTGGGCCAGATCAACGCGCTGCGCGCCAATCTGGGCGCAACGCCGGCGACGCTCAGCCCGATGCTCGATGCCGCCGCCAAGGCTCATGCCCGTGACATGGCGGCGCAGAACCGGGCCTGGCATTTCGGATCGGACGGCTCCTCGCCGCTGGACCGGATCCGGCGGCAGGGCTACTCCGGTCATCTGATCGGCGAAAACATCTCGGAAACCTACGAGAACGACATCACCACCCTGAACGCCTGGATGCAGAACCGCGACACCCGCGACGTGATCATGGATCCACGCGCGACCGATGTGGGCATCGGCTGGTATCAGGAACCCTCGGGCAAGATCTGGTGGGTGCTGCTGACCGGGGGCATGAACGCCCAGCCCATGGCGACCGCGGGTTTCGTCGGCGCGGGCGCGACCCCGGCATTGTAAGCCACGGGATCACCCCGGAAAATGCGTGAAGGGCGGCCCCGCCGCCCTTCCCCACCCATCTCCGGGACGCGCGGCCGCCGAAGCGCATTCAGGGTTGCCGGATGTCGCCGCCCTTCCCTATCGCCAAGGCGCGACCCCAAGGCCCTTCTTCGTTTCCCAAATACCCGCCGGCCTCGCCGCCCGAAGGTCAGGGTGCCGGCGAAAGGCGTCCGCCGCCTCTCAGGGATAAATGAACACCGGCACCCCCGGCGAGAGCATGGCGAAGATTTCCTCGATCTCGTCGTCGCGCACGGCGATGCAGCCGGCGGTCCAGTCGCGGCGCTGCTGGGCCAGCCTCTGACCTTCGGGGCCAAGGCCGTGGATCATGATGTCGCCGCCCGGTCGCAGGCCCATCTGCGCTGCATGGGTGATGTCCTGCGCCGAGGGATAAGAGATCCCGACCGACAGGTGATAGCGGCTGCGCGGGTTCTTGCGGTCGATGAAATACAGCCCCTCGGGCGTCCTGCCGTCGCCCTCGTATTGCTTGGCGCCGGCGGGCTGGCTGCCCAGGCTTACGTCATAGCTGCGCACCACCTCCCGGCCCGAGACGAGATACATCTTGCGCGCGCCCTTCTTGACCACGACCTGGGTGACCGGTGGCCCGTCATAGGATTTGAACCTGTTGTCCGCGCCAAGGCCGCTGTCGCCGCCGCCACAACTTGCCACCAGCGCAACCGCGACCAACGCGATCCATGCGCGAACTGCCCGTATCATCCACTGCCCCTTATGCTGTGCCCAAGGGCACGCCTTGTTTTCAGAGGATAATAACAGAGGGGTTAAATATTCGCTAGCGTCGGCGAATTTCCGCCACGGTCTCGACATGGGGCGACCAGCGGAACTGATCGACCACATAAAGCCGGGAAATTTCCCAATCCGCCTCGGCAAGAATCCGCGCGTCTCGGGCGAAAGTCACCGGATCGCAGCTGATCCAGGCCAGGCGCCGCACCCGCGACGCGGCGATCTCGCGCGCTTGGGCCTCGGCCCCGCTGCGGGGCGGGTCGATCACGATCGCGTCATAAGCCAGTTCGTCGCGCAGCAGGGGGCGGCGGGCCAGGTCCCGGATCTCGGTGGTGATTCGGCGCAGGCCGGGGGCTTGGCGCGCGCCTGCCTCAAGCGCGGCCAGGGGCGCGGCCAGCCCCTCGACGGCATGCAGTTCGGCGGTCTCGGCCAGGGGCAGCGTGAAGGTCCCGCAGCCCGCGAAAAGCTCCAGGATACGAGCCGTCCCTTGGGTGAATTCGCGCACCGCCGCGACCAGCGCGGCCTCGCCCTCGGCGGTGGCTTGCAAAAAACCGCCCGCAGGCGGAACGACACGCGCGCGCCCGAAGGCCAGGGCGGGCGGGCGCCGGGTCAGCGACTGCCCGTCCCAAGTCAGCCGCGCCAGATCGCCCTTTTCGGCCAGACCCGCCAGCGCCTGGAACAGCCCCGGCTCAAGCGGCTTGCCGCCGGTCACGGTCACATCCAGCCCCGCGCCGCTGTCCACCACCGTGATCGCCAGTTCCCCCGCGCGCGATGCGCCCGCGACGACCATCTCGCGCAGCAGGGGCAGCGCGGCCAGGATCGCCGGGCGCAGCACCTGGCAATCGGCCAGATCCACCACCACATCCGAGGCGCGGGCGTGATAGCCCAGCAGCGCCCCCTTTTTCGTCCGCCGCCCCGAAAGCACCGCTCGCCGCCGCGACCGGGGCGGCGAGACATGGACCCCCGCGATCGGTGCCGCCAGCCCCTGCGCGCGCAGAGCCTCGGTCACGACGCCGACCTTCCAGCCCTTCACGAAATCCTCCGAGCCATGCATCAGCGTGCAGCCGCCGCAGGCGCGGTAATGCGGGCAGGGCGCCCGGACCCGCTGGGCCGAAGGCGTCAGGACGCGCGGGGCGGCGATGCGCCCGGCCTCGGCCTCGCCCTGGATCACCTCGCCGGGCAGGGTCAGCGGGGCCAGCGCCCGCCGCTCGCCGGAAATCGCCACGCCATCGCCCTTGCGCCCCAGCCGGGCCACGGTCCATTCGGTCACTGCGCGGCCTCGGTGATCTCATCCTCGTCCGTGCCCAGGAAACCGCCCGACTGGCGGCTCCAATAGCGGGCATAGGTGCCGCCTGCGGCCAGCAACTCGGCATGGCTGCCCTGCTCGACGATCCGGCCGGCCTCCATCACCACGATCCGGTCCAGCTCGGCGATGGTGGAAAGCCGGTGGGCGATGGCCAGCACGGTCTTGCCCCGCATGGCGCGGTGCAGGGCGTCCTGGACCTGGGCCTCGACCTCGCTGTCCAACGCGCTGGTCGCCTCGTCCAGGATCAGGATCGGCGCGTCCTTCAGAAGCGCGCGGGCCAGGGCGATGCGCTGGCGCTGCCCACCCGAAAGCTTCACCCCGCGCTCGCCCAGATGCGCGTCGTATCCCTTGCGGCCCATATGGTCCTGAAGGCCCAGGATGAACTCATGCGCCTCGGCGGCCTTGGCGGCGGCGACGACCTGATCCTCGCTTGCGCCGGGGTGGCCGTAAAGGATGTTGTCGCGAGCCGAGCGGTTGAACATCGCCGTTTCCTGCGTGACCATGGCGATATTGCGGCGCAGGCTTTCCTGCGTGACCTTGCGCAGGTCGTGGCCGTCCAGCCGCACCGCGCCGCGCTCGACATCGTAAAGCCGCAGAAGCAGGGCCACCATGGTCGATTTTCCCGCGCCCGAGGCGCCGACGACGCCCAGCTTCTCGCCCGGCGCGATGTGCAGATCCAGGTCGCGGATGCCGCCTGCCCCCTTGCCATACGAGAAATCCACATGGTCGAAGTCGATCCGCCCGCCGACCCGGCCCAGGGACAGCGCATCCGGCGCGTCGGTCAGGCCATGCGGCGGGGCCAGCGTCCTCATGCCGTCCTCGACCTCGCCGATGCTACCCCAGACGCCCATCAGCGCCATGCTGACCCAGCCGGTCATCTGCGCCAGCCGCATCGAGACCGCGCCGGCGGCGGCGATATCGCCCGCCGTGGCCAGCCCGTCGCGCCACAAAAGCAGCGTGCCGCCGATCAGCACCACGGGCAGGACGCCGGCGATGAACATCAGCGAAAAGCGGAACCAGGTGCTGACGCGGCCGAAATCCAGTGCCCGCTCGCGAAAGCCGGCCATGGCGCCCAGGGCCACGTTTTCCTCGTGATCGGCATGGGCGAAAAGCTTGACGGTCTTGATGTTGGTGATCGTGTCCACGACCTGGCCCGTGACCATGGCCCGCGCCGAGGCCCGGCTGGCCGAGCGGGTGCGGATGCGGGGCAGGAAAAAGCGGATCAGCACGACATAGCTGCCCAGCCAGGCCAGCATCGCGACCGCCCCCCATCCGTCGACCGAGACCAGGAACGCCGCCGAGCCCAGGATCGAGGCCAGCGCAAAGGCCACCACGTTCACGAACTCGGTCGCCACATCGGTGACGGCGCGCGCGGTCTGGGTCTGTTTCTGGGCGATGCGGCCCGCGAAATCATTGTCGAAGAAGGTGACCGAATGGCCCATGGTCCAGCGATGCAGCCGCGACAGGACCAGCGGGAACAGGTTCGGGCCGATGATGACGCTGGAACTGGCGGTGGACAGGCCGAAGACCAGCGGCCGCACGACCAGGAAAAAGATCACGAAGCCCAGCACCATCGGGCCGTTCTGGGTCAGGAACGTCTGGGGCGTGCTGCCGACGACCGCATCCACGACATGGCCCAGAAGCACCGCCGAGACGACATCCGCGATCCCGCTGAGCGCCGAGGCCGCCGCCGCGACCGTCAGCCCCGGCCATGCCCCCGAGAGGCACCAGCGGAAAAAAGCCAGCAGCATGCGCGGCGGCGGGCCTTCCGCCGGGCGGAAGGCGTCGATCATCCGGCCAAAGCGGAAATGCAGGTCGATCATCGCGCCCCCTCGCGGTTGGCCGGGCCGGCGGCATGCGTGGGGTGCTTGTCATCCGATAGGGCGATGGCGCGCAGACGCTCGCCGCTCAGGCGGAAACCGCTGGCGACAAAGGCGTGCTCGGCGCGCTTCAGCGCACGGCCCAGGGCGGGACCGGACAGATGCGGCATCAGATCGCGGGCGGAAAGCGGCAGCTTGGCTTCGGCCCCGCGCGCCAGCGCATGGCACCAGCCGAAGGCGGGGGCCGTGCCCCTGGCCGCGCGGATCAGCACCGATTGCGCCGCAACGACCCTGCCGAAGCGATAGGCGGCCTCGGGGCCGGTCTGGTCCAGCGCGGCGGCGATCTGCTCTTGCATGCGCGCCTCGTCCCGCGACAGGCGCAGGTCGGCCGCGGCGTCGTCGGGCGCCAGCAGCGCCAGGCGGCGCGGCCAGACGGGCAGGGCGCCGGTGCCGAAATCGCGCTCGGCCTCGATCAGATCGGGCAGGTCCGAGGCGTCCGCGCCGGGCAGGACCAGCGGCAGCACCCCCGCCTCGGCCATCAATGCCAGCGCGCGCGAGGGGTCGGGCGCCGAAAGCAGCTTGCGCATCTCATGCCCGATCCGCTCGCGCGAGATCGCCTGCAAACCGTTGCGAAGCTCGCGGCAGGCGGCAAGGGCGTGCAGATCCGCCTCGCGGCCATAGCAGGCGAGAAAGCGATAGAAGCGCAGGATGCGCAGATAATCCTCGGTGATCCGGGCGCGGGGATCGCCGACAAAGCGCAGCCGCCGCGCGGTCAGGTCGGGAAGGCCGCCCACGGGGTCCAGCACCCGGCCCGAGGCGTCGGCGTAAAGCGCGTTCATGGTGAAGTCGCGGCGGCGGGCGTCGTCTTCCAGGCTGCCGGAAAAGGCCACGATGGCGTGGCGGCCGTCGGTCTGGACATCGCGGCGAAAGCTCGTCACCTCATAGCTCTTGCCCTGGGCGATCACGGTGATCGTGCCATGTTCGATGCCGGTGGGCACGCTGCGCAGGCCGGCGGCCTGGGCCAACTCGATCGTGCGGCCGGGCGGGGCCGATGTCGCCAGGTCGATATCGGCGACCGGCTCGCCCAGGACGGCATTGCGCACGGCGCCGCCGACGATCAGGGCCTGCTCGCCCCCCGCCGCCAGGGCCTCCAGCACCTGCCGCAAGCCCGCATCCTTCAGGAACGGCGCGTTGATCCAGGTCATGCGTTCAACCTTTCGCAGAGCGAATGCAGCACCCGCGCGGTGGCGCCCCATATGTAGTAAGGCCCCCAGGGGGCGACGTAATAGGACCGCCAGCCGCCGCGCCAGCGCCGCCTTTCGATCCGGTAGCTGGCCGGGTCGGCGAGATGGGCGAAGGGCACGCGAAAGACCTCCTCGACCTCGCCTGCCTCGGGCCTGGGGTCGAAGCGGCCCCGGATCAGGCCCAGGACCGGGACCATGGCGAAATTCGTGACCGTGCGGTGCGCGGGCAGGGTGCCCAGCACCTCGACCTGGGCGGGGTCCAGCCCGACCTCCTCATGCGCCTCGCGCAGGGCGGCGGCGATCTCGTCGCGGTCCTCGGGATCGACCTTGCCGCCGGGCAGGGCGATCTGGCCCGGATGGTTGCGCAGGCTAGAGGCGCGCTTGGTCATCACCAGCCGCCCGGCTTCGTCGAAGGCGGCCAGCACACCCGCCGGTCGCAAGGGCACCTCGCCCGGAGGCAGGGCGTCGAAATCGTAATCCGAGGACGGCCCCGCCGCGACCGACAGCGCCGCCCGCAGCCGGTCGCGCAGCAGATCTTGCGGCGTGCCGAGCATGCTATTGCGCCGCCTGCGCGGGGGGCAGCCGGGGAGGCAGCGGATGGCCGGATTCGTCCACCACCGCCTCGAAGCCCAGGCTCAGCGGGTCGAATTTGTAATGCGCGCCGCAGAACTGGCAATCCGCCGTCACCACGCCCCGATCGTCGATCATGTGCGAGATGTCCTTTTGCGAATAGATCGACAGCGTGCCCCGCACCTTGTCGGCGCTGCACGAGCAGCCGAATTCCAGCGCCTGGCGGTCGAAGGCGGCGGGCTCTTCCTCGTGGAACAGGCGATAGACCAGATTCGGCAGCGGCAAGGCGGGATCGACCAGTTCGATCTGCTCGACCGTGGCCATCAGCATGGATGCGCGGGTCCAGTCCTCGGACTGCGCGCCTTGCAGGATGTCGGCGGATTCAAGCGCCTCGCCTGCTTGCTGCCCCACCGGCTGGGCGGGCAGGGTTTGCAGCATGATTCCGCCCGCGCGCCAATGCTCGGCGGGCTGGCCCGCCATGCGAGAGCGCCCGACGGTCAGTTCGAACCTGGTGGGCAACTGCTCGGACTGGGCGAAATAGGTCTGCGCGCAGGTGGAAAGCGAGCCGCCGGCCAGCGGCGTCAGCCCCTGATAGGGGGTCGTGCCCTCGCCCTGGTCGATCAGCACGGCGAAATAGCCCTGCCCGATCTGCTCGAAGCCCGCGCCGTCGCCGGCCAGCCGCTCGGGGTCGAAGCTGGCCCAGGCGCGGATGCGCGCGGGGGCGCCGTCGGTGGCGGGGGCATAGTAATCCGTCGCGATGGTGCGGATCGCGCCATTGCCGCGCACTTGCAGCGACAGCTTCCAGCGCAGCTTGATCGTCGGGCCGATCAGCGCGGCCAGCGTGACCAGTTCCGCCAGCATGGCGCTGACGGCGTTCGGGTAGTCGTGGCGCGACAGGATATGCTCAAGCAGCGGACCTGTCCGGGCCACGCGGCCGCGCACGCCCGAACGCTCAAGCTGAAAGGGCAACACGGCGTCGTCCCAGGAAATGTCCTTTGTCTCAGGCATGATGGTTCCTTCGGATGGATTGCGCGGCCAAAGGGGAAGGCCCGCGCCTTGGCCCCCAATATAGGCCGAAAGCCCGAAAGCCCAAGAGGGGGCGCGCCGATGGCCCCGTTGACGCCCGAAGGCCGTTCCACGATAACCGGGGGCCAGATCCGAAAGGCCCGCGCCGGCCGCCGCAAAAGGGACGCCCCGATGAGTTTCGACCGCAAGATCAAGATCGCGCCCTCGATCCTGTCCGCCGATTTCGCCAATTTCGGCGCCGAGATCCGCGCGATCGAGGATCAGGGCGCCGATTGGGTGCATGTGGACGTGATGGACGGGCATTTCGTGCCGAACCTGACCTTCGGTCCGCCGGCGGTCAAGGCGTTCCGGCCCCATGTCCGGGGCTTCATGGATGTGCATCTGATGATCGCCCCGGTCGATCCCTATATCGAGGCTTACGCCGAGGCCGGCGCCGACATGATCACCGCCCATCTTGAGGCCGGGCCGCATCCGCACCGCACGCTTCAGGCGATCCGCGCGACCGGCCGGAAGGCGGGGCTGGCGCTGAACCCCGGCACCCCCGCCGAGGCCGCGTCCGAGCTTCTGGACCTTTGCGACATGGTTCTGGTGATGACGGTCAATCCCGGTTTCGGCGGGCAGAAGTTCATCGCCTCGCAACTGGGCAAGATCCGGCGCCTGCGCCAGATGATCGGGGATCGGCCGATCCATGTCCAGATCGACGGCGGCTGCGATCCGGCGACCGCGCCCTTGGTCGCGCAGGCCGGGGCGGATGTGCTGGTCGCCGGATCGGCGGTGTTCAAGGGCGGCTCGGTGGATGCCCCGCAGGTCTATGGTCGCAATATCCGCGCCATCCGCGAGGCCGCCGAGGCCGGGCTGCGTTGAACCCCGCCCCGCCCCGCGCTAGGCTGTCGCCGTATTGCGGGAGGATCGGCGTGACGAAAGGGCGGGCATGATCTGGCGCGGCGCCTCGGCGGTGATCGGGACCGGCCTGCGTCTGGCCGCCCCGTTCGCGGGGGCGGACCTGCGCGAAAGGCTGGCGCTGCGGGGACCGGACGTGGTGCCGGGCGGGATCTGGCTGCACGCGGCCAGCGTGGGCGAACTGACCTCGGCCCGGCTGCTGGCCGAGGCGCTGGCCGCCGAATTTCCCCTGACCGTCACCACGAACAGCCTGACCGGGCGGGATCTGGCGCGCAGGCTGGGCTGGAAGGCCGCGCTTGCCCCTCTGGACGTGCCCCAGGCGGTCGAGCGTTTCCTGCACCGGGTCGAGCCTTCGGTCCTGGTCACCGTGGAAAACGAGCTTTGGCCCAACCGCTCGGCCATGGCGCATGCCCTGGGCGTGGCGCAGGTGGTGGTGGGCGCGCGGATCTCGGCCCGCTCGGCCGCGCGCTGGTCGCGCCTGCCTGGGCTGATCCGCCCCATGCTGTCGCGCATCGACGCGCTTTCCGCCCAGGACGCCGGCAGCGAAGAGCGTCTGCTGCGCCTGGGCTTGCCCGCCGGCAGCCTTAGCACAAGGCTGAACCTCAAGCTGCTGGGGCCGGCGCAGGTCCAGCCGCCCGACGATGTGGCGGGTCGCGGCCGGACGGTGCTGGCCGCCTCGACCCATGAGGGCGAGGACGGGCCGGTGCTGGACGCCTTCATGGCCGCGCGCCAGGTGCTGCCCGAACTGCGCCTGATCCTGGCTCCGCGCCATCCCGACCGGGGCGATGCGGTGGCCGCGCTGATCGCGGCGCGCGGACTGCCTTTCGGGCGTCGAAGCCAGGGGGCCGAGCCGGGCGAGGATGTGCTTCTGGCCGATACATTGGGAGAGATGGCGCGCTGGTATCAATCCGCCGCGATCTGCGTCACCTGCGGCTCGTTCGCCGACCGGGGCGGGCATACCCCGTGGGAGCCCGCCGCCTGGCGCGCGGCGATCCTGCACGGCCCACATGTGGCGAACCATGCCGCCGATTATGCAGATCTGGACGCGGCGGGCGCGGCCGAGGCCAGCAGCGCGCGGGACCTGCCCGCCGCCCTGACCGCGCTGGCGGGCGATCCCCTCCGTCAGCGCCGCATGGGCAAGGCCGCGCGCGAGATGCTTCTGACGCGGGCGGGCGATCCCTCGGCCCTGATCGCGCGTATCCTGACGCTGGCGCGCGGGGCGCGATGACCCGGATCTTGCATAATGTCCCCAGCCGCCAGATATGTATCGGAGAAGGGAGCCGACATGATCCGCTATGATCTGCGCTGCGACAAGGGCCACGATTTCGATGGCTGGTATCGGGATTCCGAAGGGTTCGACCGCCTGCGCAAGGCCGGTCAGGTCGCCTGCACGCAATGCGGCTCGGTCCAGGTGGAAAAGGCGCTGATGGCGCCGCGCGTGGCGGCCTCTCGCGGTAAGCCGGACCTGTCCGCCCCGGGCACCCCGCAGGAACAGGCGCTGGAAAAGCTGCGCCGCCAGATCGAAGAGAATTCGGATTACGTCGGCATGTCCTTCGCCGCCGAGGCCCGCGCCATGCACGAAGGCCGCGCGCCCGAGCGCGCCATCCATGGCGAGGCCCGGCTGGACGAGGCGAAGGCCCTGCTGGAGGATGGCATTCCCGTCGCCCCCTTGCCCTTCCGCAGCCGCCAGCGCACGAACTGACGGGCGGCGGGCGCATCTGGGGGCGCATCCGCGGACCTGTCTGCGGGCCAAGCTTGTCTGCAAGCTTGCCTGAGGGCCCCGTCCCCGTCCCCGTCCCCGTCCCTGTCGCGAAGGGGCCGGGCCCTGCTAGCGCCCGATCTCTCCGTCGATCATCACCATCAGCCGCCCGCGTGAGCAGCGTTCGACGCGCGCCTCGACGCCATAGACCTGAGCCAGCAGTTCCGGCGTCAGCACCGCCTGGGGAGGGCCATGGGCATGCACCTTGCCGCCATGGATCAGCACGATCCGGTCGGCCCATTGCGCGGCCAGCGCCAGATCGTGCAGGACGGCGGCGACGACGCGCCCCTCGCCCGCCAGGCGCCGCAATTCGGACAAAAGCCGCACCTGCCGCGCCAGGTCCAGCGCGCTGGTCGGCTCATCCAGCAGAAGCAGGCGCGGATCGCGGGCGATGGCCTGGGCCAGGCTGACCATCTGCCGCTGCCCGCCCGACAGCGCGTCCAGCCGCTCCAGCGCCAAGGGGGCGATGCCCAGCTTGTCCATCGTTTCCAGCGCCGCCCGCTCGGCCTGGGGGCCGGGCAGGTCCAGGCCGGCGCGCAGCGCGGCGATCACCGTCTCAAGGGCGATCAGCGACGAGCCGCCGGGCAGGCTTTGCGGCATGAAACCCACCAGCCGGGCACGCGCGGGCGCGGCAAGCTGGGCCAGATCCTGCCCGTCCAGCGTGACCCGGCCCCGATGCGGCACCAATTGGGCGATGGCGCGCATCAGCGTGGATTTCCCGGCGGCGTTCGGCCCGGCCAGGACGGTCAGCTCTCCGGCGCGCATGGGCGGCAGGGTCAGCCCCGCCAGCACCTGCCGCGCGCCGAAGCGAACCGAGATGTCGCCGACCTCAAGGCTCATCCGCGCCGTCCCCGCAGGATCAGCGCGAAAAAGACCGGCAGGCCGATCAGCGAGGTGACAAGCCCCACCGGCAGCATCACCCCCGGCACGATGGTCTTGGAAAGCGTCGAGGCCAGCGACATGATCAGCGCGCCGGTCAGGATGCTTGCGGGGATGAAAACGCGGTGGTTCTCGCCGACCAGCATGCGCGCGATATGCGGCCCGGCAAGGCCCACGAAGCCGATGACGCCCACCATCGAGACCGCCGCCGCTGACAAAAGGCTGACCCGCAGCAGGGTCCAGCGGCGCAGGCCGCGCACATCGACGCCGAAGCTGCGCGCCTGATCCTCGCCCAGGCGCAGGGCGGTCAGCCGCCAGGCGGCACGGAATGAGAACGGCACCGACAGCGCCAGCACCAGCGCGACCAGCGCCACCCCCGACCAGCGTGCCGAGGTGAGGCTGCCCATGGTCCAGAACACCAGTTGCTGCAAGGCATCCGCCGAGGCCACGAACTGGATCAGCGAGATCAGCGCCATGGCGGTGAAGTTCAGCGCGATGCCGAACAGGATCAGCACCTCGGGACCGCCGGCGCGCAGCCGGCCCAGAAGCTGCAACAGACCCAGCGATCCCATGGCGAACAGGAAGGCATTGCCCGTCACCCCCCAGGCGGGGGGCAGGCCGGGCAGGGTCATGCCCAGCACGATCGCGACCCCCGCGCCCAGGGCGGCGGCCGAGGAGACGCCCAGCGTGAACGGCTCGGCCAGGGGGTTTTCCAGCACGGTCTGCATCTCGGCCCCGGCCAGCGCCAGGCTGGCGCCGACCAGCAGCGCCATGCAGGCCACGGGCAGGCGCACGTCCCAGACGATGACCTGCGTGCCCAGCGGCACCTCGGCGCCCAGCAGCGCCCGCACGGTCTGGCTTAGCGGCAGGCCCGCCGGGCCGGTCACAAGATCCAGCAGCAGCGCGGCCAGCGCGGCAAGGCCCAGCACGCCCACCAGCACCGCATGGCGCCGGCCCTGCGCCTGATAGCGGCCCAGCAGGCTTTCGGTCGTGTCGGTCATCGTTGCGGCTCCACCCACCAGGTGCCGGGCACCTGCACGGGCAGGAACTCGGTCTCGATCCGGTTCAGCGTGTCCTGCGGATCGACATCCGCGAACAGGTCGGGGTGGAAGGTCTTGGCCAGGTATTCGATCAGCGCGATATGCACGGGCGAATCGTTGAACATGTGCCAGACGCCCGCCGTCCGGCCCTGCTGGACCGCGCGCAGCGAGGCGAAGCCGGGCGCCGCGATCAGCGTCTGAAAGCTGGTCCGCGCCTCGTCCTGCGAAACGCCCGAGCCAAGCACCAGCCCGCCGCGCGCCGCCATATGCGTGCCGCCGGTCGCGACATAGATATCGGGATCGGCGCCGATCAGATATTCCAGACTGACATTGCCCAGCACCGTCTGGACGGTTTCCGAGCCGATATTGCGCCCGCCCGCCGTCTCGATGAAATCCTTGAACACGCCCGAGCCGACGGTCGCACAGCAGCCGGTCGGCGCCGCATGGACGTGGAAGAACACCCTGGGGCGCGGGATCGCCGGATCGGCCAGGCGCTGGCGGATGCGGTCAAGCCGGGTCTGGTAGAAATCCGCGAAAGCCTCGGCCCGGTCCTCGGCCCCGGTCAGGGCGCCCAGCAGCCGCAGGCTGGGGATCGAGTTCTCCTGGGGGTGCGAGAAGAAATCCACGAAGGCAACCGGGATGCCCGCCGCGTCAAGCTGTTCCTGCGCCAGCGTCATCGCCGGATCGTTGCGGTCGATCAGCGTCAGCACCACCAGATCGGGCTGAAGCGCGATCACGCTTTCCACCGATAGGCCGCGATTGCCGGCGCCGACCGGCCTGATGGCGTCGATGGCCGGGAATTTCGCCCGATAGGCCGCCATGGTCGGCGGGTCCAGGGGCTTGTCCAGCCGCCAGCCCGCGACCAGCGCCACCGGATCGTCATGGATCAGCCCCAGGACCGAAAGATGCCGCCCCTCTCCCAGGACGATGCGGCGGGCGGGCTGGGGCAGCGTGACCTCGCGGCCCAGGATGTCGGTCGCCCGCAACTCGGCGTGGGCCGCGCCCAGCATGGACAGCAGCGCCATTGCGGCAAGAAGCGAACGAAGCAGCATCGGCGGACCTTCTGGGTGGAATGAAAGGGCCGGGAAAGACCCGGCCCGAACAGTTACTCGGATTTGGGGGTGATGCGCCAGATGCGGTCCCCGGCCTCGTCGTCTTCGCCGCGCGATTTGTTCACCGCCCAGACATTGCCGTTGCCGTCGGCGCGAAGCTGGTTCGGGAAGCCGCCGGTTTCCAGGTTCGCGACGATCTCGCCCTTGGTGTCGACGACCGCGATGGTGCCCGCGCCGCGATTGGCGATGAAGGCCAGGCGGCTCTTCGGCTCGAACGTCACGTTCAGGGGCGTGGCGCCCACATCCACGTCATGCAGCGTCTCGCCGGTTTCGGCGTTCAGGATCAGCAGGTTGTCGGTTTCCTGCGAGACCACGAAAAGCAGATTGTCCACTGCGTCGAAGGCCACGCCCGCGCCGATCTTGGAGCGGGGCAGCGCGAACACCTTCGCCTCGCCGGTCTTCAGATCGACGATGGCGGCCTCGGGGGTGTTGTAGCTGACCGTGGCAAGCTTGCCATGTTCGGCGTCGATGTCCAGCGCCATGGCGCCGAAGGTCTCGCCCCGGATCTCGGAGGGGATATGGATCGGCTCCAGCGTCTCCAGCGTCTTGGTGTCGAAGACCACCAGATCCGGGCCGAAGCTGGTCGAGGCGTAGGCGCGGCCATTGGCCTCGTCCACCACCACGTCGCGGGCATGGGTGACGGTGCCGGGATCGAACTGCTTGACCAGCGACAGGTCGGATTGCTTATAGACCGCGACCGTGTTCTGGCGTGTGTTGGTGGTCCAGACCGTCTCGTTCACGTCGTCGACGGCAACGCCATAGACCGCGTAAAGCCCGCCGGGGGTGCCGTCCTTGCCGGGGGCCTCCGCCGGATTGATGCGGCTTGCCACCTCAAGGGTCTTGGGGTCCAGCTTGACCAGCGCCGATTCCTTGATCGGCGGGCGCCCCACGGCCGAGGTCACGAAGACCGCGCCGGATTTGGCGCTTTCGGCGACCTGATACAGGCCCGGATTGACCGGCTTGCTTTCGACGGTGAACTTGTCCTCGCCCGAGGCCGGCAGCTTTTTCGAGATCTTCAGGTCGGCGACGGCGGCGCTGGCGGGGTTCTCGGTCGCGATGACGATGGGTTGCAGCCCCAGGGCGGCGGCTTCGTCCACGGCGATGGCATGGCTGAATTCGCCCTTTTCATCTACGGTGATCGGCTCTTTGTTCAGCACCGTCGCGCCGCGCAGCAGCGTCACCTTCTGGCCCGGTTGCAGCTTCGAGCCGGTCACGATCGCCTCGCCGCCCGGATAGATCGGCATGCCGCGCACGGCGCCGATGATGCGGATCTGGCCATTAAATTCGGTCGCGGACGGGGTAAACACGCTGTCGGCCAGGGCCGGGCCCGCGGCCAGCCCGAGCGCCAGGGCCGAGGCCCCGAGCAGGTGGCGGATATTCAGCGGAAAAGTCAATTGCATGTCGTTCTCCTATGTATAAATGGCACTTGGCTGACCGCGGGGCGTGGCTCATGTCGGGCGGAAACCTATATTTCTGACTGGTCTTGTCAACTAAGACTTGGCGCGTCAGAACCATACAAGGACAGGAGGGCGGGATGTCGAGACTGGGGAATGTCGGACCCGATCATGCGCGGGGCGAAGCGGCGCTGTGCGTCTTCCAGACCGGCGCTCCCAGCCACGAATTGCGGCAGGTGACGGTGCCCGAGGGGCCGGGGCACCGGCTTTTCCTGGCCATTCCCAAGGCACCGCCGCCGTCGCGGGGCTGGCCGGTGCTTTACATGCTGGACGGCAATGCCGCCTTCGACTTCCTGACGCCCCAGCATCTGGCCCTGGCGCCGGGCCTGGTGCTGGCGGGGGTGGGCTATGACACGGATCGCCAGTTCGCCCGCGAGCTTCGGACGCTGGATTTCACCGCCCCGGACGGTCCGGGCGACGGGCTGCGGCCCGATCACGTCCATGCTGGGCGGATGGCGGGCGGGGCGGCTATCTTTCACGACCGGCTGACCGGCCCCCTGCGCTTCGCGGCCGAGGCGGGGCTGCCCATCGACGCCGCCCGGCGCACGCTTTGGGGCCATAGCTTCGGCGGGCTTTTCACGCTTTACGCGCTTCTGGCGCGGCCCTGGGCCTTTGCGAGGTATGCGCCGATCAGCCCCTCGATCTGGTGGGACGAGGCGCTGATCCGCCGCATCGCCGCCAAGGCCCCCGCCGCCCGCCTGCCGCTGCTGATGGCCGTGGGCGACCGCGAGAAGCGCACGGGGTCGGACGGGCCGCCGCCCGATGGGCCGCCCCAGGCGACGATGCGCTTTTTCGACGACCTGCGGGCGCATCCGGGCCATCGGGCCCAGGTGCATGTGCTGCCGGGACATGCCCATATCCAGACGCTGGCGGGCTCATTTCCTCTGGTCCTGCCCTTCGCGGCCGCCTGATCACCACTCGGCCAGCCGCCGGGCCAGTTCCGGCGCGATCAGGTCCACCGCCTGGGGCGAGGTCATCTGCGCATGCAGAAGCGGCAGGTCGACCACCTCGATCCCCGCCGCGAGATCCCGCCACATGTCGGGGGTCAGCGCGGTGCCCGCATGATCCAGCGCGGCGCGGAAATGCAGCAGGCGTCCCGCATGGCGCCGGTGGCGATGCGCGCGGATCATGGCATTGGTGCGGGTCACGGTGCGGACCACCCCGTCCAGGACCGAATTCGGCAGCGCCCCTAGGGCCGTGTCGCCCTTGCGCAGGAAGGCCATGACCTTTTCGCGGTCGTCCAGTTCGGGATGCCCCTCGGGGTCGTGGCCCGCGATGGCCAGAAGCGCGCGCAGGGCGGCGATGGGATCGGGTTCGGGTTCGTCGCGCCAGGCATCGGCGGGATAGCTGTCCAGAAGCGCCACCAGCCCCGCTTGCCGCCCCATATCCGCCAGCGCCACGGCCATTTCCTGCGCCAGGATCCCGCCCACCGACCAGCCCGCCAGATGGATCGGCCCCTGGGGCACGATCTCGGCCGCGCGGGCGGCGTAAAGCCGGGCCAGGGCGGCAAGGCTGTCCGGCGTGCCGCTTTCCGCCGTCAGGCCGGGATGCTGAAGGCCCAGGACCGGCCGCTGAGGTGCCAGCCGCCGCGCAAGGCCGCGATAGCCCCAGGACAGGCCCCCGGCGGGATGGATCAGAAACAGCGGCGCGGCCGGCGCCTTGCCTTGGGCAAGCTGGATCAGCAGGCCCAGACCGTCATCGCCGGGCCCGCCCGCATCCAGCGCGGCGGCAAGGCTTGCCAGGATCGGCTGCTCGAAGATCGTGCCCAGGCCCGGATCGCGGCCCGTCTCGGCCTCGATGGCCTGGGCCAGGCGCACGGCGGACAGGCTGTCCCCGCCCAGGGCAAAGAAATCCGCCTCGGCGGGGGCGGGCTGGGGCAGATGCAGGATAGAGGCGAAAAGCCGCGCCAGCATCCGTTCCGAAGGCGTGCGCGCCTGGCGTCCCCGCAAGGCGAATTCCGGCGCGGGCAGGGCCTTGCGGTCCAGCTTGCCGTTGGCGGTGACGGGCAGGGCGTCCAGCGCCACCTCGGCCTGGGGCAGCATATAGGCGGGCAGGCTGGCCGCCAGCGCCTCGGCCAGCGCGCCGGGCCGCCAGCCGGGGCCGGGCACCAGATAGGCCACCAGGCGCTTTTCCCCCGCATGATCCTCACGCGCCAGGACGACGCATTCGCGGGCCAGGCCCGAGGCCATGGCCGCCGCCTCGATCTCGCCCAGCTCGATGCGCAGGCCCCGGATCTTGACCTGATGGTCCGAGCGGCCAAGATAGACGACCGCCCCGTCGGGGCGCAGCCGCGCCAGGTCTCCGGTCGCGTAAAGCCGGCCCTCGGGCGTCTCGACGAAGCGTTCGGCGGTCAGGTCGGGGCGGCCCAGATAGCCGCGCGCAAGCTGCACGCCGCCCAGGTAAAGATGCCCGGCCAGGCCCGGCGGCACCGGGCGCATGCGCTCATCCAGAACCGCGAGGCGGGTGTTCCAGACCGGATGGCCGATGGGGATCGGATTGCTGCGATCCTCGGGCGCGGCGGGCCAGTAGCTGACATCCACCGCCGCCTCGGTCGGGCCGTAAAGGTTGTGAAGCTGGGCCGTGATGCGGGCATGGAAGCGGTCGCGCTGATCCGCCGTCAACTCCTCGCCCGAGCAGAAGACGCGGGCCATGCACACCCCTTCCGAGGCGGGCGCGGCCAGAAAGGCCGACAGCATCGAGGGCACGAAATGGCAGGTGGTGATGCCCTGGTCCCGGATCAGGGCGGCGATGGCGGCGGGGTCGCGATGCGCGCCGGGCGGCGCCATGACCAGTTCGGCCCCCGCGATCATGGGCAGGAAGAACTCCCAGACCGAGACATCGAAGGTGGCGGGGGTCTTTTGCAGGATGCGGTCGCCGGCATCGATGCCGTAATGCGCCTGCATCCACAGCAGGCGGTTGACGATGGCGCGATGCTCGACCGCGACGCCCTTGGGCGCGCCGGTCGAACCCGAGGTGAAGATCACATAGGCCAGATCGTCCGGCGCCGGTCCGGGCGGGGCATCGCCCCGTAAGGGCCAGTCCTGCGGCATCAGCAGGGGCGTGTCGCCGGGGAAAAGCCCGCGCAGATCGGCCGAGGTCAGCACCGCGACCGGCCGCGCCTGCTCCAGGATCCGGGCGATGCGCTGGGGCGGATGGTCCGGGTCCAGCGGCAGATAGGCCGCCCCCGCCCGCAGGCAGGCCAGCAGCGCCACGGGCAGGTCCAGCCCCCGCTCCAGCGCCACGGCGACGATGCGGTCGCGCCCCGCCCCCATCGCGGCCAGTTGCGCGGCCAGCGCGGCGCTGCGGCGGTCCAGTTCGGCATAGCTAAGGCTTTGGGCGCCGAAGCGCAGCGCCGGCTTGTCGGGCGCGCGGGCCATGGTGTGCGCGATCAGCGCGGCCAGCGTGGTGTCGGGCAGGGGATGGAGCGCGGCCCGCGCCTGATCGCGCTGCGCCGCGATCTCGGCCGGGCTGGCGGTCGGAACCTCGGCCAGGGTCCGGGCCTGCAAGGCCGCCGCCAGAAACGCCTCGATCCGGGCGCCATGGGCAGCGGTCTCCCCGGGCGAGTAAAGCGCGGGGTTCGCGTCCACCTCGAAGGTGATCCCCGAGGCCGGATCCCCCCGGAAGGTCAGCGTCAGGTCATCGACCGCGCCCGCGCCCAGGATATGCAGGCGGCAGTCCAGCCCCGGAAACTCCGGCGCCTTGTCGAAGGGCTGGACATTGACCAGCGGCCCGTAAAGCCGCCGCGTCCCGCCGACAAGGCCCAGTTCGCGCCGCAGCGCCTCGCTGCGGTAAAGCCCATGGCGACGGTGCCGGGCCATGGATTTCGACTGCGCGGCCAGCCATTCGGGCAGGGCCGTGTCCTCGTCCAGCGCCAAGCGATAGGGCAGCACGTTCATTGCCATGCAGGGCAGGTCCGCGATGCGCCGGCCCATCCGGGCCATGAAGGGCAGGCCGATCACCGCCTCGCCCCCGGTCCAGCGCGCAAGATAGGCCCCCGCCAAAGCGTTCAGCACATCCGGCCAGCCCAATCGGTGCCGGGCCGAGAACTGCGCCAGCCTGTCCAGCAGCGCCGGGTCCAGCCGCCGGCTGTCGCGCAGGAAGCCATGTCCGCTGACCGCCCGGCCCGGCGCGGGGCCGGTCACCTCGGGCAGGCCGCGCATCTGTTCATGCCACCAGGCGCGGTCCTGCGCATGGCGGGCCGAGCCCAGATATTCCGCATCCTCCTCGGCGGCGGTTGAAAGCGGCGGGAAAGGCGCGGGCGCCGGTCCCCGGCCCAGCAGCGCGGCGTAGTGCCGGGCGATGCGGTTCGTGACCAGGACCATGCCATAGCCGTCGATCGCCAGGTGATGGATGCGCTCGTAAAGGAAATGCCGCTCGGCGCTTAGCGCGAAAAGGGTGAAGGCGGCGGCAGGCTCGGCATTCAGCCGCAGCGGGCGGGTGCTGTCGGCGCGCATCAGGGCCAGGGCCTGACCCTCGGCATCGGGCTGAACCGAAAGATCGGCAAAGCCCAGCATCGGCGGCGCCCCCTGGATCTGCGCCGGACCATTGGGGCCGGTCAGGAAGCGCAGAGACAGGGCCGGTGTCTCGGCCAGGGTGCGCGTCAGGGCCAAGGCCAGCGTATCGCGGTGCAGCGGCCCCAGGATTTCCAGATATTGCCCGGTATTCAGGATCGGATTCAGGGGATCCAGCGCCTGGGCATACCACAAGCCCTCCTGCGCCTGGGTCAGGGGCATCGGCGCGGGGGGTGGGGGCGTCACGGTTGCGTTCATCTGGGCTCGGGTCATGGGCAGTCGTGCAAAGCGGCGCGGCAGGTTATCGGGATAACCGTGCTGGCCTGTGGTCCGCTTTTCCACTATTCCTCTTGCCAGCTTTTCCGGTGGTCTAGGTTGGCCGACAAAACGAGTCAATTTCAAGCCGCAGGTTTTCCTAGATTTCGACGGGCAAGGAGCCATGAGAACGATCCCGATTCGCGACACCAAGGATCTTTACGGGCGCGTCACCCGGTTGCTGCACTGGACCATCGCGGCGCTGATGCTGTGGCAATTCGTCGGCATGGGGCTGCGGCTGGCACTGGGGCGCACGCCGCTGGTCTCGTTCTTCGTCTTCTCGCATCAGAAGGTCGGCGCGGCGCTGTTCGTGCTGATCGTGCTGCGCGCGCTATGGGCGCTGTCCAATCGCGGCCACCGCCCGGAACATGGCACGGGCCTGCTGGGCCTGGCCGCGCGGCTTGGGCATCTGGCTTTGTATCTGGTGATGGCGCTGGTGCCTTTGGCGGCATTGCTGCGCGCCTACGGCTCGGACAGACCCTTCGCGCCCTTCGGTTTCCAGATCTTTCCCGGCCACGCCCAGCCCATCGGCTGGATGGTGGATTTCGGCAATGCCCTGCATGGAGAGGCCGCCTGGGTGCTTCTTGCGCTGATCGCGGGCCATGTGGCGATGGTCGGCGTGCATCAGGGCATGTGGCGCGACGGCACGCTGCAACGCATGGCGGGCCGTCCGCGCTAGACCGCTTTTCCATTTGATGTGTGGTGCCTTCGGTGTCACCATCGGGGCATGAACATGCCCTTCGGCTTTCCCCAGGATCAGGATCGGGTGGCTTTCGACCGGGCCGAGCTTGGCGTGATCCTTGGCCTTTACGGCCGCATGGTCGCGGCGGGGGAATGGCGCGACTACGCCATGTCCTTCCTGCGCGAGATGGCGGTCTTCTCGGTCTTTCGCCGTGCCGCCGAACATCCGCTATACCGGATCGAGAAGCGCCCCCGCCTGCGCATGGCGCAGGGTCAATATGCGGTGATCGGCATGGACGGGCGCATCCTCAAGCGCGGCAACGACCTTGCGGCGGTGCTGCGCGTGCTGGAGAAAAAGCTGATCCGCCCCGTCGACTGAGCCGCCGGACGCCTTCTGTCGGACGCCTTCTGCCGGGCGCCTTCTGCCGGATGGCCATACCCGGATCGCGCGGCCGGCGAAAGCCTTAGCCCTTCGTGATCCAGTGGATCACCACGGGAACGGTGGCGATGCTTGCCGCCGTCGAAATCAGCACCGCGGCCGAGACGCGCTGCACCGCCAGGCCGAAATGCTGCGCCAGGATATAGACATTGCCCGCGACGGGCAGGCTGGCCGCCGCGATCATGGCGCCGGCGGCGAAAGGCTCGACATCGAAGAACCACAGCGCCGCGATGCCCACGGCCAGGGGATGCAGGACCAGCTTGGCCGCGCTTAGCCCCAGGGCCGGACCCAGCCGGTCGGCCCGGCGCCCGGTCAGGCTGGCGCCGATGGCGAACAGCGCCCCCGGCGTGGCCGCGCCGCCCAGGATCGCCATGTAGTCCCGCGCCGGGCCGGGCAAGGGCAGCGCCAGCCCCGACCAAAGCAGCCCCGCCAGCATCGAGACGATCATCGGGTTCGCGACCAGCCCCCGCCCCAGGGGCAACAGCGACGCAAACGAGATCCGCCCCCGCCCCGCCGCCGCCACGATCAGCGTGATCAGCGAGGAAAACACCAGCATGTCGATGGTCAGCACCATCAGCACCGGCCCGACCGCCCCCGGTCCCAGCAGCACGACAAGCATCGGCACGCCCAGAAAGCCGGTATTGCCGGTGATGGCGGCATGGGCCTGCATCGCGGCTGCGGGCAAAGGTTCGGCCCGCAGGCGCGCCGCTCCGAAGGCCAGGGCCCAAAGCGTCAGCGAGCCGGCCAGATAGGCCAGCACGAATTGCGGATCGAAAAGCTCGGCCAGATCCAGCGTCGCGGCAAAGCGGAACAACATCGCCGGCAGGGCGAAGTAGAAGACGAATTTCGTCAGCCAGGCCGTCGCCTGGGGCGGAAAGAAGCCCCCGCGCCCCGCCAGCCAGCCGGTGCCGATCAGCAGGAAAAAGGGCAGGGTCTTCAGGAAGATCTCAAGCATCTGGGCCGCGTTCGACGGTATATTCGGTTTCGCCCGGCGCGGTCTCGCGGGTCAGGATCAGCAGATGGCCGGATTGCGCGCAGAAATGCGGCACGTCGATCGCCGCCGCGCGGTCGGTCGCGACCAGGGTGACGCGGGCGCCGGGGGCCAGGGCAAGCAGGCGCTTGCGCAGACGCAGGACCGGCAGGGGACATAGAAGTCCGCGCGCATCGACCCGTTCGCTCATGCGGCGGTTTGGGCCAGCGCCCAGTCGATCAGCGCGTCGCGCGCCACGGGCTGGGCCAGATCGCCCGCGAACTCGTGAAATGCCGCCCATTGCCCGGCCGGGACCGCCAGCAGGACCGGCACGCCCCGCGCCAGCGCCTGGGCGATGAATTCGCGAAAGCCTCGGCCATGGCATTCCTGCTTGCCGAACTTGTTGACGATGACCAGATCGGCGCCGCGCGCCAGCGCCGCCTCGGCCCGGCCCACGGCCTGGGCGAAGGCGCCGGCGTCCAGCCGGCAGCTTTCGGCGCAATTGCCGAGGTCCTGCGAGATGCGGATCACCGCCCCGTCGCCCAGGATGCGCAGGTCCATGTCGCAGGCCCGGCCCTCGCCGCGATCCAGATTGTCCTGCACCGCGCCCGCCAGCCGCAACCCCCGCGCTTCCAAGGCGTGGGCGGTCGCCGAAAGCAGCCGGTCGGCGGCGCCGGGGCGTCCTTCGGAGTCCTCCTCCGGCGCCATGGTCAGAAAGCCCAGCATCGCACCCACCGTTTCGCCCACCGCTTCGGGCCGAGCATAGTCGGGGCGGCAGCGGGCGCAACGGGGTCCTGTCGCCTTGTGAGCCCTTGCGCCGCTTCCGGCGGATGGGGGCGAAAGTTAGAACAGTGGCCAGCTTAGCCGCAGCGCGAGGCCGGCCGAGGTGACGACCAGAAGCGGCTTGATCACCCGCGCGCCGATCCGCATGGCCAGCCGCGATCCCAGGCTTGCGCCCGCGATCTGGGCCACCGCCATCAACGCCCCCAGCAGCCAAAGCGGCTTGCCCACCGCCGCGAAGGCCACCAGCCCGCCCAGATTGGAAGCCAGATTCAGAAACTTGGTATGGGCCGTCGCCTTCAGCACGCCGTAGCCCGCCAGCATCACGAAGCCCAGCATCAGGAAGGCGCCGGTGCCCGGACCCAGCAGCCCGTCGTAAAAACCGATCAGCGGCACGAATGTCGCGGCGAATACGACGGGGGTGACGCGCTCGGTCCGGTCCAGATCCCCAAGCCCCGGCTTCAGGGCGAAGAAAAGCGCGATCCCGATCAGCAGCACCGGCAGCAGATGGCGCAGGAGGTCCGTGGGCACGGCCGAGACGCAAAGCGCGCCGATCAGTCCGCCCGCGAAGGCCATCGCGCCCGCCCCGATCTGGCGGCGCGGATCGACCAGCCCGCGCCTTGCGTAGGACCATGCCGCCGTGGCCGCCCCGAAGGTGCCCTGCACCTTGTTCGTCGCCAGCGCCTGGGCCGGAGGGACCCCCGCCAGCATCAGCGCCGGCACCGTGATCAGGCCGCCGCCCCCGGCGATGGCATCGACGAATCCGGCGGCGAAGGCGGCGCCGACCAGCATGAGCACGAGATGAAGGGACAGGTCCAGCATGGTAAGCCTGATGCCGCCCGCGCGCCCTATTGTAAAGGCCGGCGCGGGTTGGGGGCGTCGCATGGGTATTTGGAAAACGAAGAAGGGCAGGGGGCTTGCGCGGCGACCTTCGATTTTCCTGCCGCGGGATCCTGGCCGGGCGCTTAGGCGCGGGGGTGGGCGGAGCGGTAGACGGAAAGCAGATGCGCGTCGTCGACCCCGGTATAGACCTGCGTGGTCGACAGGCTGGCATGGCCCAGCAATTCCTGGATCGTGCGCAGATCGCCCCCCGCCGCCAGCAGATGCGTGGCGAAGCTGTGACGCAGGGCATGGGGGGTGGCGCTGGCCGGCAGGCCTAGGGCCTGGCGCAGGTTGCGCATGACCTGGTCCAGCACCGAGGCGCTGAGCCGCCCACCCCTGGCGCCGCGGAAGAGCGGCTCTTCGGGGGCGAGGGGCCAGGGCGACAGGCGCAGATATTCCGCGATGGCATCGCGCGCGACGGGCAGGATCGGCACCTGGCGTTCCTTGCCGCCCTTGCCGCGAATCATCAGCACTTCGCGCAGGGGCCAGTCGCGGCCGTGCAGCGCCAGCGCCTCGGAGATGCGCAGTCCCGAGCCGTAGAGCAGCGTCAGCACCGCCGCGTCGCGGGCCGCGATCCAGGCGGTCGGATGCGTGGTGCCCGCAAGGTCGAGCACCGCCTTCGCCTGGGGCACCGCCAGCGGGCGGGGCAGCGAGCGGGTGAATTTCGGGCTGCGCGAGGCCAGCGGCTTCGAGGCGTCGAAGCCATGGCGGTCGGACATCCAGCGCAGGAAGCTGCGCACCGCCGAGAGCCTGCGGGCCAGCGAGCGGGGGGAAAGGCCGCGCTCGCGCTCGGCCGCGGCGAAGGCGCGCATGTCGGATTGGGTGAGTTCCCCAAGGTTCCCAGGCAGGGCCGGGCCGCCGTGATAGCCGCCCAGGAAGGCCAGGAAGGCCAGCACATCCGCCTGATAGGCGGTGATCGTATGGGCCGAGCGATCACGGGCGGATTTTTCGCTGTCGAGCCAGCGGCGCAGGTTCTCGGCCATCAGGGGCGCGAGCGCCAGGGGGGGCGGAGCCTGATCGCCGCGTGGTTTCATTCGCGCAGCCAGCCGATCAGCACCAGGCGGAAGACCTGGGCGAAGAAGCGCAGAAGGTCGGTGCCCTGGGCCGGGCTGAAGCGGGCCTGTTCGGTCGAGCCCATCAGCAGCAGCGCCGGGAAGCGGCCGGGGCCGAGTTCGATCGGCAGCAGCGCCTCGGAGCGGATGGGGGCGCGTGCCTCGCCGTGAAGGGGCAGGGTCTGGGGCGCCACGCCGCGCAGGATGATGTCGTCGGCGCGGGGCGCCCGGCGCCCGCCCGCGATCAGTTCGGCCATGGTCGCGGTGGGCACGATGCGCAGCGGTCCCGAAATGCGCGGCGGCTGTTCGGCGCTGTCCGAGGCCATGATCAGCCGCAATGTCTCGATGCGCAGGATCGGCGCGACATTGCTTTCCAGATTGTCCAGAAAAGCCTCGAAATCCAGCGGCTCGAGAAGCGAGAGCACGGCGCGGTGGACGGTGTTCATCCCCGTCTGGTTCTCGTAGGCGGTCGAGATGACCGATTCATGCGTGGCTTCGAGGCGGTCCAGCCGTGCCTCCAGCGCCTGCATGGCCAGGCCCCGGATGTCCACGACATTCTCGCCCAATGTGGCGTCGCGTGCGCCGATCAGCGCACGCATCAGTTCGCGGTCGGCCAGGATCAGCTCGGGCTGGCCCAGCAACCGGGCGCGCAGATCCTCGGGCAGGTTCGGCACCGCGTCCTGTGCCATCAGCCGATTTTCTGCCCGGTCTTGGCCCAGTCGGCGTTGAACTGGTCAAGACCCTTGTCGGTCAGGACGTGGTTCACCATGCCCTTGATCACGGCGGGGGGCGCGGTGATCACGTCGGCGCCGATGCGGGCGGCGTCGGTGATGTGGTTCACCGAGCGGATCGAGGCGGCCAGGATCTGGGTCTTGTAGTCGTAATTGTCGTAGATGGTGCGGATATCCTCGATCAGTTGCATGCCGTCCAGGTTGATGTCGTCCATGCGGCCGATGAAGGGGCTGATGAAGGTCGCGCCGGCCTTGGCGGCCAGGATCGCCTGCGCGGCCGAGAAGCACAGCGTGACGTTGACCATATGGCCTTCGCCGCTGAGGACCTTGCAGGCTTTCAGCCCGTCCCAGGTCAGCGGCACCTTGACGGTGATGTTCGGGGCGATCTTGGCCAGAAGCTTGCCTTCGCGGATCATGTCATCGGCATTCGCGGCCACGACCTCGGCGCTGACCGGGCCGCTGACGATTTCGCAGATCTCTTTCGTGACCTCGATGATGTCGCGGCCGGATTTCAGGATCAGCGAGGGGTTGGTGGTCACACCATCGACCATGCCCAGGTCGTTCAATTCGCGGATGGCGGCGGTATCGGCGGTATCGACGAAGAATTTCATGTTCTGGCCCCTCCTTAGGCGTTCGCCGCAGGTTTAGCGCATAACATCCGGGTCTGGAAGGGCGGGTCGCAGGGATTCGCGCCCTGCTTGCAGGTCCGGTCGCGCCCGTGGCACAGTCCGGCCCGCACAAGATCAGGAGTCCGCCATGCCCGCCTTTGCTTCCGGTCCCATCGAGATCGGCCCGGCGCCGCCTTCGCTGCTGGCATGACCGACCGGCCGCCGTTCTATCCGCATGGCGCGCGCATCGCGGTGCTGACGCAGGAGGTCGTGGGCATTCTCGACTATCTCGCGCCCGAGGGGGGCGTGCGGCTGGGGCAGCTTGTGGTGGTGCCGCTGGGGCCGCGCCGGGTCATGGGCGCGGTCTGGGGCCAGGGGGTGGGCGATTTCGACGCGGCCAGGCTGCGCCCGGTGGCGCGGCTGATCGACGCCCCGCCCTTCACGCCCCAGATGATCGAGTTCCTGGAGCGGATGGGGGAATACACGCTGACGCCGCTGCCCTCGATGCTGCGCATGGCGACGCGGGCGCCGGATCTGGACCAGCCCCCCGGAGCGCGCCGTCTGATCCACCGCGCCGGCCCCCCGCCCGAACGCATGACCGATGCCCGCGCCGCCGTTCTGCGGGTGATCGAGGATCATGGCGGCGCGGGCTTCGGTCCCGCCGAACTGGCCCAGCTTGCCGGGGTCGGCGCGGGCGTGGTCCAGGGCCTTCTTCGCGCCGGGACGCTGGCCGAGACGCTGGCCCCGCGCGACCTGCCCTATCCGCGGCTGGACCCCGACCTGCCGGGCAAGCCCCTGGCCCCCGACCAGCAGGAGGCCGCCGACGGCCTGCGCGCCGCCATGGGCCGCCGCGCTTATGGCACCACGCTTCTGCGCGGTGTGACCGGCTCGGGCAAGACCGAGGTTTATCTGGAAGCCGTCGCCGAATGCCTGCGCCAGGGGCGGCAGGCGCTGGTTCTGCTGCCCGAGATCGCCCTGTCCTCGGAATTCCTGGATCGGGTCGAGGCGCGTTTCGGCGCCCGTCCCGGCGAATGGCATAGCGGCATCACCCGAAGCGAGCGGCGGCGCCTTTGGACCATGGCCGCGACGAACCATGCGGGGCTGGTCGTCGGCGCGCGTTCGGCCCTGTTCCTGCCCTTTGCCGATCTGGGCCTGATCGTCGTCGATGAGGAGCACGATTCCAGCTATAAGCAGGAGGATGTGGTCTTTTACAGTGCCCGCGACATGGCGGTGCTGCGGGCAAGCCTGTGCCGGGCGCGGGTGGTGCTGGCCTCGGCCACGCCCTCGGTCGAAAGCTGGGTGAATGCGGGGCAGGGGAAATATGCCCGCATCGACCTGCGCGCCCGCTATGGCAGCGCCGAACTGCCCGAGATGGGGGCGATCGACCTGCGCGCCGCCGAGATGGAGAAGGGCCGCTGGATCAGCCCCCGCCTGGAGGCCGAGATCCGCGCCCGCCAGGCCAGGGGCGAGCAGTCGCTGCTGTTCCTGAATCGGCGCGGCTATGCCCCGATCACGGCCTGCCGCGCCTGCGGCCAGCAGGTCGGCTGCGACCAATGCGACGCCCGCATGGTCGAGCATCGTTTCCAGAACCGGCTGGTCTGCCACCAATGCGGCGAGACGAAGCCCATTCCCGTCATCTGCCCCGCCTGCGGAGCCGAGGGCAGGATGACCGCCATCGGTCCCGGCGTCGAGCGTCTGGCCGAAGAGGTGGCCGCGCGCTTTCCCGATGCCCGCGCCTCGGTCCTGTCCTCGGACCTGTTCCACTCGGCCCGCGCGCTGAAAGACGCCATCGCCCGGATCAGCGCGGGCGAGACGGACATCATCATCGGCACGCAGATCGTCGCCAAGGGCCACAACTTCCCGCGCCTGACGCTGGTTGGGGTGATCGACGCCGATCTGGGCCTGCAAGGCGCCGATCTGCGCGCCGCCGAGCGTTCCTTTCAACTGATGCGCCAGGTCGCCGGCCGCGCGGGCCGCGAGGGCGGCGAGGCGCGGGGCTTGGCGCTGTTGCAGACCCACCAGCCCGAGCATCCGGTGATCCGCGCCATCCTCTCGGGCCGGGACGAGGAGTTCTGGGATGCCGAGGCCGCGCAGCGCCAGGCGGCCGGGATGCCCCCCTTCGGGCGGCTGGCGGGGATCATCCTGTCGCATCCCGATCAGCCCGTGGTCGAAAACCATGCCCGCGCCCTTGCCGCCTGCGCCGAGCCCCTGGCCCGCATCGGGGCCGAGCTATGGGGGCCGGCGCCCGCGCCCATCGCCCGCATCCGGGGCCGCTACCGCGTCCGGCTGCTGATCCGCGCCGCGCGCCAGGCCCCGCTTCAGCAGGCCATCTCGCAATGGCTGGCCCGCGCGCCCAAAGCCCCCGGCAACCTGCGGCTGTCGGTGGATGTGGACCCGATGAGCTTTCTTTAGCCGATCCGGGGATGCCCGCCCGCGCCGGGCCGCCGCATGGCTTTCAGGGGCAGGGCGGCGCCCAGGCGTCGATGATGGCGATGGCTTCCTCGGCGGTTTCGACGAAGCTGATCAGGTCCAGATCCTCGGGGCTGACGGTGCCGGCATCGGCCAGGGCCTGCCAGTTGATCACCTTGCGCCAGAATGCCGCCCCGAAGAGGATGAAGGGAATGCGGGTCATCCGGCGCGTCTGGATCAGGGTCAGCGCCTCGAACATCTCGTCCAGCGTGCCGAAGCCGCCGGGAAAGACCGTCACGGCCTTGGCCCTCATCAGGAAATGCATCTTCCTGATCGCGAAGTAGTGGAAGTTGAAGCACAGGTCCGGCGTCACATAGGCGTTCGGCGTCTGCTCGTGCGGCAGCACGATGGACAGCCCGATCGAGATGCCCCCGGCCTCGGCCGCGCCCTTGTTGCCGGCCTCCATCACGCCGGGGCCGCCGCCGGTGCAGATCACGTTCTCGGCGCCATAGGTCTCAAGGCTGCGCTGGGTCATCAGGCGGGCGAATTTCCGCGCTTCGGTATAATAATGCGACAGGCCTGCAAGCTCGGGGGTGCGGGCGGTGTCGCGCGCCTCGGGCGCGGGGATGCGGGCGCCGCCGAACATCACCACGGTCGAGCGCACGCCGCGCGCATCCATCACCATCTGCGGCTTCAGCAGTTCAAGTTGCAGCCGCACCGGGCGCAGTTCGTCGCGCAGCAGGAATTCCGTGTCGGTGAATGCCAGCCGATAGGCGGGTGCGCGGGTCTGGGGCGTCTCGGGCATATGCCGCGCGGCCTGGGCATCCTGCTGGCTGTCGCGGATGGGGTGGTTGCGCTTGTCTTCTTCGATCATCGAAACCTCTGGCAGGGGCTGGGCGCGGATTGCGCGTCCGCACCCCCCGGCTTATAGCCCTTGGGTGACAGTTTCCACCCGAGAGAGGCCCGCACATGTCGAATGACGCCCTTGAAGCCGCCGTCGAATCCGCCTGGGAGATCCGCGACCAGATCACCCCCGCCACCAAGGGCGAGAGCCGTGAGGCCGTCGAGGCGGTGCTGGAAGCTTTGGACAAGGGCGCGCTGCGCGTCGCCGAAAAGCGCGGCTCCGACTGGCATGTGAACCAATGGGCGAAAAAGGCCGTGCTGCTGGGCTTTCGCCTCAAGGACATGGAAATCCACGCCGGCGGCCCGCAGAATGGCGGCTGGTGGGACAAGGTCGACAGCAAGTTCGCCGGCTGGGGCGAGGACCGCTGGCGCGAGGCCGGTTTCCGCGCCGTGCCGAACTGCATCGTGCGCAAGTCGGCCCATATCGCCAAGGGCGTGGTGCTGATGCCCAGCTTCGTGAACCTGGGCGCCTATGTCGACGAGGGCACGATGGTCGACACCTGGGCCACGGTCGGTTCCTGCGCGCAGATCGGCAAGAACGTCCACCTGTCGGGCGGCGTCGGCATCGGCGGCGTGCTGGAGCCGATGCAGGCCGGCCCGACGATCATCGAGGACAACTGTTTCATCGGGGCGCGGTCCGAGGTGGTGGAGGGCTGCATCGTGCGCGAAGGCTCGGTCCTGGGCATGGGCGTCTTCATCGGCAAATCCACCAAGATCGTGGATCGCGAGACAGGCGAGATCATGTATGGCGAGGTGCCGGCCGGCTCGGTCGTGGTCGCGGGCTCGTTGCCCTCGAAGAACGGGGTGAACCTTTACTGCGCGGTGATCGTCAAGCGGGTGGACGCGCAGACGCGCTCGAAAACCTCGATCAACGAGCTGCTGCGCGACTGAAACCGTTGCAATGCGGCATCGGTCGAGGCGTTGCGTGAAACCTGGGGCGGGCCGTCCGCGTTAGAGCGGCGGAACCCCGCTTTCACAGGAGATCGCACATGCAGGGCTTGGGTTGGATCGCCGCCATCATCGTCGGCGGTCTTGCGGGCTGGATCGCCAGCAATATCATGAAGGCCGATACGGGCCTGTTCCTTAACATCATCCTGGGCATCGTCGGCGCCATCGTCGCCAATGCCCTGCTGGGCGTGTTCGGCGTGCATTTCGCGGCAGGAAGCTGGCTGGCGCAGGGCTTTGCCGGGCTGATCGGCGCGGTCATCCTGATCTGGCTGAAACGCGCGATCAGCTAGGCGCCGGGCGGGCATGCTCTGCAAGGGGCGGGTTTTCCCGCCCCTTCGCCATTGCCGCGATCAGGCGGTGAAATCCGCCGCCTGCGCGCCCGTCACGCGGATCAGATCGCCGGGCGCGATGGCAAAAAGATGACGCGGCGTGCCCGCCGCCGCCCAGACCCGATCGAAATCCATCAGGCGCGGATCGACAAAGGCGGCAAGCGGGCGCAGATGGCCGAGCGGCGCCACGCCGCCGATGGCAAAGCCGGTCTCGGCCCGGATCAGCCCCGCATCGGCCTTGCCCAGCGGCTGACCGGCCAGCGCCGTCGCCTTGGCCGGATCGACCCGGTTGCCGCCGGCGGTCAGGAACAGCACGACATGGCCGCTGTCCTCGCCGCGAAAGATGATCGACTTGGCGATCTGATCGACGGCGCAGCCCACCGCCGCCGCCGCGCCCTCGGCGGTGCGGGCGCTGTCGTCGGTCTCGTGGATCTCGACCGCCAGCCCCGCCGTTTCCAGCGCCGCCCGCACCCGTTTCAGGCTCTTGCTCATTGTGCCCTCCGGCCGTTTCGGGCGATATGACGGCAAATCGCAGCAAAGGAAAAGCCATGGCGCAGCAGGTCTATACGCTTCTGGTCCAGGTCGGGCGCGCCAAGGATGACGGGTTGCCCGCCGACGCCTCGGGCGCGGCGCTGGTCTGTTATGCCTCGGGCAAGGACGAGGCCGAGGCGGTGCGCGAGACGGTCGCGATCCTGAAGCAGGCGGGGCTGGCGCCGCTGGACGTGACCGGGCATGGCACCATCGACGAGCGCCTGGCCGAGGGCCATGAGATCCCCGCCGAGGAACGCGCCCTGATGGACCGCGCCCTGGCCGAGAACGCGGTGATCGTGGCCCAGATGGAGCCGCTTTACGGCGAGGACGAGGATGAGGACGGCCAGGACTGACTGGCCAGCCTCGCCTTGCTGCGCTAGACTGCCTGCAACCAGAACAAGAGCACGGGACGGACAGGCAGAATGACCAGACGCTACTCTCGGATCGCCGCCGCGATGCTGCTGACCCTTGCGGTCGCGGGCTGCGGCGTCTCGATGAACCGTGCGCCGCAGGTCGCGGGCGGGGGCTATTTCGGCGGGTTGCCCACGGCGGGCGGCGTGGGATCCGAGGCGGGTTTCCAGAACTGGGTGCAAAGCTTCCGTCCGCGCGCGATTGCCGCAGGCATCCAGCCGGGCGTCTTCGACAGCGCCATGGCCGACGCGCATTTCATGCCCAGCCTGATCGCGCTGGACCGCAAGCAAAGCGAGTTCTCGAAGCCGGTCTGGGAATATCTGGACGGCGCCATCGGCTCGCGCGGGGCGACGGGCCGGGCCAAGGCCGCGCAGTATTCCGGCACGCTTTCGGCGATCGAGGCCCGCTATGGCGTCCCGCGCGAGGTGGTGCTGGCCGTCTGGGGGATGGAGTCGAATTTCGGCACGGGTCGCGGCAGCACCCGCATCGTGCCGGCGCTGGCGACGCTGGCCTATGACGGGCGGCGGGGCGAATTCTTCGCCGGCGAACTGGTCGCGGCGCTGCGCATCATCCAGTCGGGCGACGTGGACAGCGCGCATATGGTGGGAAGCTGGGCGGGCGCCATGGGGCATACGCAGTTCATGCCCTCGTCCTTCCTGTCCCACGCGGTCGATTTCAACGGCGACGGCCGGCGCGACATCTGGTCCGACGATCCGACCGACGCGCTGGCCTCGACCGCGCATTACCTGCGCCAGAATGGCTGGCAGCCCGGCCAGGCATGGGGCGCCGAGGTCGTGCTGCCGCAGGGCTTCGACTATAACCAGGTCAGCAAATCCGTGGTGAAATCCGGTAGCCAATGGGCGGCGATGGGGGTGCGGACGGCGAATGGCGCGGCCGTCCCCTCGGGCGCGATCATCGCGCCGGCGGGCGCGCGCGGCCCGGCATTCCTGATCACCGAGAATTTCCGCGCCATCCTGAAATACAACGCCTCGGACAGCTATGCCCTGGCGGTCAGCTATCTGGGCGAGGCCATCGCGGGCCGTCCCGGCATAAGGGGCGCCTGGCCGCGCGGGGACCGCCCCCTGTCCACCAGCGAAAAGTCCGAGGTGCAGCGCCTGTTGATGGCCAGGGGCTTTGACACCGGCGGCGTGGACGGCAAGCTTGGCGCGAAATCGGTCGAGGCGGTCAAGTCCTTCCAGAGATCGCGCGGAATGGTGCCGGATGGCTATGCCGACAGCACGTTGCTTGCGCATCTGCGCGGCTAACGGGGCCCAAGGCTGAAAGGGCGGCGCCAGGGCCGCCCTTTTCGATTCACGCCTGCCCCCGCGCCGAACAAGATGGCTGATATTTAATCACACTTCGAGGCAGTTCAGAATTTCGTGATCCGCTTCTGCCTTTCTTATTGGCAGCCTGTCAGGCGACTGCCCTGATCCCTTATGCCGCCCCGCGGCGTCATGATCACAACAGGGAAAACAGGGATGAACAGGTTTACATGCGCCATGGCCACGGTCGCGCTGTCCGCGGGCCTTGCCGGCTCGGCTTTGGCGCAGGACGACACGATCAAGATCGGCGTGCTGCATTCGCTGTCCGGCACCATGGCGATTTCCGAGACGACGCTGAAGGATACCGTCCTGATGATGGTGGACCAGCAGAACGCCAAGGGAGGGGTCCTGGGCAGGAAGATTGAGGCCGTCGTGGTGGACCCCGCCTCGGACTGGCCGCTTTTCGCGGAAAAGGCGCGCGAACTGATCTCGGTCAACGGGGTCGATGCGATTTTCGGCTGCTGGACCAGCGTAAGCCGCAAGTCCGTCCTGCCGGTGATCGAGGAACTGAACGGGCTGCTTTTCTATCCGGTGCAATATGAGGGCGAGGAATCCTCGAAGAACGTGATCTATACCGGCGCCGCCCCGAACCAGCAGGCGATCCCGGCCGTCGATTACATGATGGACGAGCTTGGCGTCGAGAAATGGGCGCTGCTGGGCACCGATTACGTCTATCCGCGCACGACGAACAACATTCTGGACGCCTATCTGAAGGGCAAGGGCGTGGCGGCTGGCGACATCTTCGTCAACTACACCCCGTTCGGCCATTCCGACTGGTCCAAGATCGTGGCCGATGTGGTCGCGCTTGGCGCGGATGGCAAGAAGGTGGGGGTCGTCTCGACCATCAACGGCGATGCCAATATCGGTTTCTACAAGGAACTGGCGGCGGCGGGCGTCTCGGCCGACGATATTCCGGTCATGGCATTCTCGGTCGGGGAAGAGGAACTGGCGGGCCTGGATACGACGAACCTGGTCGGCCACCTGGCGGCCTGGAACTATTTCGAATCCGCCGACACGCCGGAAAACAAGGCATTCATCGAGGAATGGCACAAGTTCACCGGCAACGACAAGCGCGTGACCAACGACCCGATGGAGGCCACCATGATCGGCTTCAACGCCTGGGTCGCGGCGGTGGAAAAGGCCGGCTCGACCGATACCGACAAGGTGCTTGACGCCATCGTCGGCGTCGAGGTGCCGAACCTGACCGGCGGCCAGGCCAAGGTGCTGCCGAACCACCATCTGACCAAGCCCGTGCTGATCGGCGAGATCCGCAAGGATGGTCAGTTCGACATCGTTAGCCAGACCCCCGAAGTGGCCGGTGACGCCTGGACCGACTTCCTGCCCGAAAGCGCCAAGCTGGACAGCGACTGGCCGGGCAAGAAATGCGGCATGTGGAACACCGAAACGAATAGCTGTGTCCAGGTGAAATCGAACTACTGACCTTCGGGGCGGCGCGTGACGCCGCCCCGCGCTTCCCTGCCCGAGGATTTTCATGCGCATTTTCCTGATTGCCCTGGCGCTGGTGGCGCTGGTTCTGCCGCACGCGGCGCGCGCCCAAGGCCCCGACCTGGCTGCGGTCGTCGCCCAGTATCACGACCAGATCGAGAAGCCCTCGCGCCAGACGGTCGAGCCGGTGGTCGCCGCCATCGCCGCGACCGGCCCGCAGGGGGCGGCGCTGCTGCAAGCCTGGGGCGACCGGCTGCTGGGGCTGCGCAAATCCGACGGGCTGCTGGTCATCGTCGCGCCCGATGGCGACGCGCTGAAGCTGACCGATGCCGCGACCGGGGCCGATCTGGGCAGCGTGCCGGAAAGCGATGTGACGCTGCTGCGCCCGAATTCGGGCGTGCGCGGGGTGATTTCGGCGGCGATGGCGGGATCGGCGCTGTCCGATCCAGATCGCAGGCGCCGGGTCGAGGCGCTGGACGCGCTGGCCCGCAAGGGTGACGCCGCCCAGCTTGCGCTGTTGCGGCAGGCGCTGGACGATCCCGATCCGGGCCTGGCCGCGCGCAAGGCCCGGCTGGAACGGTTGCTGACGATCCAATACGACGCCGACCCGGCCAGGCGCATCGCCGCCATCGAAAGCTTTGGCGGCGATAGTTCGCTGGACTTCCGCGCCAGCCTGAACCCGATCCTGGCCACCCGCCGCGTGGCGCTGGAAACCGTGCCGCCGGACGCCAATATCGCGGATGAACTGGTGCCGGGCGGCGACATTTCCCGCGATGCCGCCTATGCCATGCTGATCGAGGCGGGCCAGGCGCCGGCCCGGCTGACGCCCCAGGCCGAGCGGGCCACGCTGGCCCAGCATATCGTCAACGGTGCCGTGGGCGGCGTGCCCGTCGCGCAACTGGGCGACGAGGCGGCCCGCGACCGCGCCTATACCGCGCTGGAGCGGCAGGGCCTGGTCCAGCCCGCCGCCAGCGAGGCCGAGATGGACGCGGCGCTGGAGCGGTTCCATTTCCTGGATGTCTATGCCGAGCCGAATTCGGACGTGACCGCCGCCGCCCGCGCCGCCCTGCGCGGCACCGAAACCCGCATCGGCCTGATGCAGGCCGCCGATCTGTCGCTGGACGCGCTGTCCTTGGCCTCGATCTATTTCCTGGCCGCCATCGGCCTTGCCATCACCTTCGGCGTGATGGGCGTGATCAACATGGCGCATGGCGAATTCATCATGATGGGCGCCTATACCGGCTATGTCGTGCAGCAGTTCATCAGCGACCGCACGATCTCGTTGATCGTGGCGCTGCCGCTGGCCTTCGCGGTGACCTTCGCCGCCGGCGTCGCGCTGGAACGGCTGGTGATCCGGCACCTTTACAAGCGCCCGCTGGAAACGCTGCTGGCGACCTTCGGCGTCTCCATCGCGCTGCAACAATTGGCCAAGAACATCTTCGGCACGCAGGCGCGGCCGCTGACCTCTCCGGCCTGGCTGGATGGCGCGCTGGTCTTCAACGACATCGTGTCGATCAGCTATATCCGCATCGCGATCTTCGTCCTGGCGCTGGTCTTCCTGGGGCTTTACCTTTTCATCATGAACCGCACCCGGCTGGGGCTGGAGGTGCGCGCCGTGACCCAGAACCCCGGCATGGCGGCCAGCATGGGCATCAGCCCGGACCGCATCAACATGCTGACCTTCGGCCTTGGCTCGGGGATCGCGGGGATCGCCGGGGTCGCCATCGGGCTGTTCGCGAAAGTGACCTCGGAACTGGGCAGCGATTACATCGTGCAAAGCTTCATGACGGTCGTGGTGGGCGGTGTCGGCAATATCTGGGGCACGCTGGCCGGGGCCGCGCTGATCGGTTTCCTGCAAAAGGGGATCGAGTGGTTCAACCCGGCCAACACGCTGGCCGCGCAGACCTACATGATCCTGTTCATCATCATCTTCATCCAGTTCCGGCCGCGCGGCATCATCGCCGCCAAGGGCCGCGCCGCAGTGGGGGCCTAGGATGCGCAAACCGTTGGTTCTACGTCACCCCTCGATCCTGGTCTTTCTGGCCGTGCTTGCGGTCCTGACGCTGGGCGTCACCATCCTGTCGGCGGGCTACGGCACCGGCGTCATCTCGACCAGCATGGTCAAGACGCTGGGCAAGACGCTGTGCCTGGCGCTGGCCGCCGTCGCCATGGATCTGGTCTGGGGCTATGCCGGCATCCTGTCGCTGGGGCAGATGGCCTTTTTCGCGCTGGGCGGCTACATGATCGGCATGTGGCTGATGGTCGCCCGGACCCAGGGCATCGTCGCCGGATCGCTGGCGAACCTGCCGATCCCGCCGACCGAGGCCGAGATCGGCCAGGCCGTCGCCACCCAGATCTTCGGCGTCGTGGGCTCGGACCAGTTCCCGGTGATCTGGTTCCTGGCCGGCTCGCTTTGGGGGCAACTGGCGCTGGTAGTGCTGGTGCCGGGCCTGCTGGCGCTGGTCTTTGGCTGGCTGGCGTTCCGGTCGCGGGTGAACGGGGTCTATCTGTCGATCCTGACCCAGGCGATGACGCTGGCGCTGGCGCTTTACCTGTTCCAGAACGATTCCGGCCTGCGCGGCAACAACGGCCTTTCCGGCTTGCAGAACATCCCCGGCCTTGACGCGGTGCCGCAGGAACGGCTGTCGGTCTGGTTCTTCTGGGCCTCGGCGCTGGCGCTGGCGCTGGGCTATCTGCTGGTCTCCTGGGTCGCCTCGGGCAAGTTCGGCAGCGTCACCCGCGCCATCCGCGACGACGAGGCGCGGGTGCGCTTCCTGGGCTATTCGGTCGAAAGCTACAAGCTGGTGGTCTTTACCCTGGCCGCGATCATCACCAGCATCGCCGGCGCGCTTTACTACCCGCAGGCCGGGATCATCAACCCGGCCGAGCTTGCGCCCATCGCCTCGATCTATCTGGCGGTCTGGGTCGCGATCGGCGGGCGCGGGCGGCTTTACGGCGCGGTGATCGGCGCGGTCGTCGTCTCGATGCTGTCGAGCTGGTTCACCGGAGGCCGCGCGCCCGACCTGAACCTGGGCTTTTACACCGTCAAATGGGTCGATTGGTGGCAGGTGCTGCTGGGCCTCAGCTTCGTGCTGGTGACGCTGTTCGCGCCCAAGGGCATCGCCGGGATCTTCGATCTGCTGGAAGGGCTGCGGTCGCCGAAACGCGGCGGCGCGCCGCTTGGCCCGGACATGGGTTCGCTGCGGGAAAAGGAGGCCACGGAATGAGCGCGCTTCTGGAAGTGAATGGCATCTCGGTCAGCTTCGACGGCTTTCGGGCGATCAACAACCTGTCCTTCGCCATCGCCGAGTGCGAGCTTCGCGCCATCATCGGCCCGAACGGCGCCGGCAAGACCACCTTCATGGACATCGTTACCGGCAAGACCCGCCCGAACGAAGGGCAGGTGCTTTGGGGCGAGAACTCGAAAAGCCTGCTGAAGATGAACGAGGCGCAGATCGCGCGGGCGGGGGTCGGCCGCAAGTTCCAGCGCCCCACCGTCTTCGAGGACCAGACCGTGGCCGAGAACCTGACCATGGCGCTGAAGGCGGCGCGCGGGCCGTTCAGCGTGTTGTGGTGGAAACCGTCGGGCGGCAGCGATGCGCGCGTCGTGGAACTGGCGGCCGAGGTCGGTCTGGGCGAGCAGCTTCACCGCAAATCGGGAGAGCTAAGTCACGGGCAAAAACAGTGGCTTGAGATCGGCATGTTGCTGGCGCAAGAGCCGCGCCTGCTGCTGGTCGACGAGCCTGCCGCCGGGATGACGCTGGCCGAGCGGGAACTGACCACCTCGCTTCTGGTGCGGCTGGCCAGGAAGCACGCGGTCGTCGTGGTCGAACATGACATGGATTTCGTGCGGCGGCTGGATTGCAAGGTGACGGTGCTGCACGAAGGTTCGGTCCTGGCCGAGGGGTCGCTGGACCATGTGACGGCCAATCCGCAGGTCATCGAAGTCTATCTGGGAAGGGGCTGACATGCTGCAAGCCAATGGAATCACGTTGCATTACGGCGGCAGCCAGATCCTTTACGGCATCGACCTGATCGCGCGGCCGGGCGAAGTCACCTGCGTCATGGGCAATAACGGCGTCGGAAAGACCAGCCTTTTGAAGGTCTTGTCCGGCAGTCATCCGCGATCCGGCGGCACGCTGCGCCTGAACGGCGAAGAGTTGGGCCGGGTCAACGCCCAGGGCATGGCGGCGCGGGGCATCGGCTATGTGCCGCAGGGGCGGATGATCTTTCCGCTGCTGACCGTGCGCGAGAACCTGGAAACCGGCTTCGGCCTGCTGCCATCGGCCGAGCGCAAGATCCCGGACGAGATTTTCGAGCATTTTCCGGTTCTGGCCGAGATGTCGCATCGGCGGGGCGGGGATCTGTCGGGCGGGCAGCAGCAGCAGCTTGCGATTGCCCGCGCGCTGATCACCCGGCCCAAGGTGCTGCTTCTGGATGAGCCGACCGAGGGTATCCAGCCCAATATCATCCAGCAGATCGGGCGCGTGATCAAAGGCTTGCGCGACCGGGGCGACATGGCGATCGTGCTGGTCGAGCAGTTCTTCGATTTCGCCCATGACCTGGGCGACCACTTCCTGATGCTGGAGCGGGGCCGGGCGGTGATCTCGGGCAGCCGGGCCGAAATCCCGCGCGAGGTGCTGAAGGCGCGGCTGGCGGGTCTGGGCGCGGCGGCCTGACCCGATCAGCCCGCCCCAACAGTCCGCCCGAACAGTCCGCCCCAACAGTCCGGCCGATCAGCTTGAGAGCTTCATCAGCAGGATGCCGCCGATGATCAGCACGGCGGCCAGAAGGCGCAGGGGGCTAAGCGTCTCGCCCAGCAGAACCACGCCCAGGACGAAGGCGCCGACCGCGCCGATGCCGGTCCAGATCGTATAGGCCGTGCCCAGGGGCAGGGTGCGCATCGCGACGGCCAGCAGCCCGAAGCTGGCGATCATCCCCGTCAGCGTCACCACCGAGGGCCAGAGCAGGGTGAAGCCCTGGGACTTCTTCATCGCGAAGGCCCAGACGATTTCCAGCAGGCCCGCGACGACGAGTGAGATCCAGGCCATGTGTCTTTCCTGTGCCGGCGGGCCGTCCCGCTTGTTTTCCAATGCCCGAGCCGTCCCGAGGCGGTCATTATGGCAAGCCACGGCGGCGGGGCCAAGGCGCCGCCCGGTCGCGGCGCGAGGATGGTGGCGCGAAGGTGTTGGCGCGGCGGCAAGCACGGGGCGCCGGGATGCGCCAGCCCCTTGGGCGTGACCCATCGGACGCTTCTCCAAGGGCGGTTTTTCTGCTAGGATGCGGAACAAGCCCGTCCCGAAGTTTCCGTCCGCCCCATTCCCAGGAGATTGGCGATGAGCGTCGTCGGCAGCCTGACCATTGTTTTGAACATTCAGGTTCATGACGATGGCAGCATCACCTATCAGGCCAGCCCGACGCCCTCCGGCCCCCTCTCGGGCGCAGGGGCGGTCGTTGTGACTCCTGCGGCTCCGCCGGCCAGCGGGGATGCGAAGGATGCCGACGGTCCGATCTTCGTCAGCCCCGGCGACCTGTCCGCCTTGGTGCGCCGGCTTGCGCTGGGGCGTGGCGCGCTGACGCAGCACGAGGCCGAGCGCATGCTTTTGGACAGGCTGAGCGAGTTGAGGGCTGGGCCGGCGCAGGACCGCGAAGGCTCCGAGGAGCCTTAGGCATGGCGGAGGCGTCCGATCCCTTCGCCGCCGCCCGCGACAAGGTGCTGGAAACGGTCAAATGGCTGGCCTCGACCCTGGGGGCGGTCACCGGGGCGCTGGCGACGGGGATCGCGCTGACCGCTTTGCCCAAGCTGAGTGGCGCGGCCATGGAACGCGGCATCGTGCTGGGCGTCCTGGGCCTGGCCTGCCTGGGCGGCTGCATCGGCCTCCTGCTGTGGATCATGCTGAACCCGCCCGTCAGGCTGCGCGAGGTGCTGGCCGATGCGGGTCTGCGCGATCGGTTGATCGAACTGGTGCCGCGCGGCTATCCCGAGAACGAGGCCGGGCTGGATCTGTTCCTGGACCAGCATCGCAAGGCGGTCGCGCGGCTGGCGGACGCGAACCGGGCCTATGAGGCCACGGCGGCAGGCAGCCCGGAACGTGCCGACGCGTTGGGCAAGCAAAACAGCGCGGCCAAGGCCCTGGCGCCGTTCGAGGGCCAGATCGCCCGGTTGACCAGCTATGGCCATCTGCTGGTGCTGCGCCAGCGCGTCTATCGCGCGGTGCCGGCGCTGCTGTTGCTGAGCGTGATCGGGCTGGGATGCCTGTCGCGGATCGGGCTGGACATCGGCCGCGCGGATAGTCCGAAGCCGCCGGCCGGGCACAGCCTGACCATCGAATGGCGCTGATGCGCGAACTGGCGGGGGTCAGGCCAGATGCGCGCGGAAGTCGCGGAAGACCTGTTCATAGACCGCGCGCTTGAAAGAGACGATGCTGGCCAGAAGCTCGGCGGCGGGCATCCATTGCCAGCGGTCGAATTCCGGGTGCTCGGTCTGGATCCGCACATCGGCATCCGTGCCGAGAAAGCGCAGGGCCAGCCATTTCTGCTGCTGGCCGCCGAATCGGCCCTTCCAGACCTTGCCCAGAAGCTCGGGCGGCAGGTCATAGGTCACCCAATCCGGGCTTTCGGCCAGGATCTGGACCTTATCGGGGGAAATGCCGGTCTCTTCGACCAGTTCGCGCAGCGCGGCCTCGCGCGGGGTTTCGCCCGCGTCGATGCCGCCCTGGGGCATCTGCCAGGCATGACCGGGATTGTCGATGCGCTGCCCGGCAAAGACCAGGCCCGCGCCGTTGATCAACACCACGCCCGCGCAGGGCCGATAGGGCAGGCCCGAGGGGCCGAGCAATTCGCGTGCCGTCATTTCTTTTTCGCCCCTTGGCTGGTCGCGTCCTCGCCGGTGACGGCGGGTTTGGCGGCGTCGGGAACCTCGTCCGCGCGATAGCTGACCGCCGCGAGGCCCTTGAGGATATCGACAGCATAGGCGAGCTGATAATCCTCATCCCGCAGTTTGGCGGTGGCCTCGACCTGCTTGGCCTCGTCCTCGATCTGCTTCTTTTCCTCGTCGGAAACGGCGTCGTTGTTCAGCGCGCCGCGCAGATCGGCCTCGGAACTCAGGAACTTCGAATCGCTGCGGGGCTTGTCGGCATTTTCGTCGGCGGGCTTGGGCGCGGGCTGTTCGACGATGATGTCGGGCTGGATCCCCAGCGCCTGGATCGAACGTCCCGAGGGCGTGTAATAGCGCGCCGTGGTCAGCCGGATGGCGCTGTCCGAGGTCACGGGCATCACCGTCTGGACCGAGCCCTTGCCAAAGGATTTGGTGCCGACGACGATGGCGCGGCGATGGTCCTGCAATGCGCCGGTCACGATTTCCGAGGCCGAGGCCGAGCCGCCGTTGATCAGCACCACCATGGGCCGCCCCTGGGCCAGATCGCCGGTCTTGGCGTTCCAACGCTCGCTGTCTTCGGGTTTGCGGCCTCGGGTCGAGACGATCTCTCCCTTGTCGAGGAAGGCGTCCGAAACCTCGATGGCCTGGTTCAGCAGGCCGCCGGGGTTGTTGCGCAGGTCCAGGACGAAGCCCGTCACCTTCTCGATCCCGCCGGCCTCCTTGATGGCCTTTTCCATCTCGCTGCGCAGCGTGGACATGGTTTCGTCGTTGAATGTCGTGACGCGCAGGACGACCGCATGCCCCTCGATCCGGGTCTTGACCACGGTAAGCTTGATCACGTCGCGGGTCACGGTCAGGTCGAAGGGTTCTTTTTCGTCCTTGCGCAGGATGGTGATCTTGATGTCCGAGCCGACCGGGCCGCGCATCTTGTCCACCGCCTCGTCCAGCGACAGGCCCATCAGCGATTCGCCGTTCACATGGGTGATAAGATCGCCGGCCTTGACGCCGGCCTTGGCGGCGGGGGTGTCGTCGATGGGCGAGATGACCTTGACCAGCCCGTCCTCTTGCCCGACCTCGATGCCCAGGCCGCCGAAGCTGCCACGGGTCTGGGTCTGCATATCCTCGTAATCCTTGGCCGACAGGAACGAACTGTGCGGATCCAGCGATGTCAGCATGCCGTTGATCGCGGCCTCGATCAGCTTCTTGTCGTCCACCTGCTCGACATAATCGGCGCGGACGCGTTCGAAGACATTGCCGAACAGGTCCAACTGCTCATAGACCGAGGCGTTCCTACCGCTTTCCTGGGCGATCAGCGGTCCCGCGAATTGGGTGGCCACGACCGCGCCTGCAAGGGTGCCGATCGCGCCGGCCAGAAGGTAATGTTTCATTCCGTCTTTCCGTTCTGCCGGGTCAATCCTGGCCGGTTGTGTCCTGGGTTCTGTCCGTGCCCTGCGGGTCCATGATGGGATTCATCACGAACCACTCTGCCGGGTCCAGTGTTTCCTTGCCCTTGCGGAGTTCAACATACAGTGTTTCCGTCTGGCCCGCACCGCCCCCTTCGGCGGCATCCGCGACGAATTCGGCGCCGAATTCCTGGGCTGGAGGCTCGGTCCCGCCCATCAGGCCGACCGGCTCGCCCGCCGCCAGAACGTCGCCCGTCTCGCCGAAGACCTGGGCGAGGCCGGCGAAGATCATCAGATAGCCGCGCGCGGGTTCTAGGATCATGACGTTGCCATAGTCAAGAAGCGGGCCGCGATAGCGGATGGTCGCGGGCCAGGGCGTGGTGACCAGCGCCGCCGGGCCGGTGGCGATGACGATGCCCGGCCGCTCGACCCCCGCCGCGTCGGGCTGGTGATAGCGGCGCAGGATCGTTCCCAGCGCGGGCAGGGGCAGGCTTCCCTGCGCGCCCTCGAAATCGGCCATCGGGGGGCCGACATCCTGTTCCATCGAGGACAGGCCCGAGGCGAAGCTGTCCATCGTATCGGCGGATTTGATCAGTTGACGCAATTCCTCGGGGTCCTCGCCGAAGCGGGGCGGCAGGTCCGAGCGGTCGGTCGTGGCCGAGGCCAGCAGCCGGCGCGCCTCTTGCACCTGGCCCAGGCCCTGCGCCAGCGTATTCGCGGCATTAAGCTGGATGGTGCGGACGGCGCGGATTTCGTCCAGGTTCCGCTGCATCGCCGCCGCCTCGGCCTGAAGGCCCGGCGCGACCGAGGACAGGATCATCCCCGCCCGCGCCGAGGCTTCGGGGCCCGCGGGGTGCAGAAGCAGCATCGTCTCGGGCGATTGCTGCATCGAGGTCATCACGCCCAGGACCCGGCCCAGCTTGTCGCGGCGGGCGTCGAATTCGGCGCGGATTTCCTGCTCGCGGATACCTGCGCGGCGCAGTCCGTCGCGCAGGGCGGACAGCCCCTGCTCATAGGCGTGGATCATCTGGGTCAGCGAAGCGACCTGATCCTCCTTGCTCAGCGCGGCATCAAGCTGGCCGGTGGCGGCGCGCAGCATCTCGGCGGCCTGGGCGGCTTCCTCGGCGGCCTGGCTCAGCGCGGCGGCGCCCTGGTCCGAGGGGGCCGCGCTTTGCGCTGAAATCGCGGGTGCCAGCGTGGCCATCCCGGCGATCAGCGCGGGCAGAAGCAGCGTCCTGCGCACCGCTCAGCCCCGCGCGATCAACGAATGGCCGGTCATTTCCGGGGGCAGGTCCAGGCCCATCAGATCCAGCACCGTCGGCGCCACATCGGCCAGCCGCCCATCGGTCAGCCTGGCCCCGGCCGGGGCGCCGAAGACGACGACGGGAACGGGGTTCACGGTATGGGCGGTATGCGGGCCGCCGGTTTCGGGGTCGATCATCGTCTCGCAATTGCCATGATCGGCGATCACCACCGCCGCGCCGCCGGTTTGCTCCAGCGCGGCCAGCATCATGCCCAGGCCCTGGTCCACCGCCTCGCAGGCGCGGATGGCGGCGGGCAGGCTGCCGGTATGGCCCACCATGTCGGGGTTGGCGAAATTCACCACGATCAGATCATAGCCCGCATGGATCGCCTCGACCAGTTTCGCGCTGACCTCGGGCGCCGCCATCTCGGGTGCCAGGTCATAGGTGGCGACCTTGGGACTTTGCGGCATGAAACGGTCCTCGCCCGGCTCGGGCGCCTCTTTCCCGCCGTTCAGGAAGAAGGTGACATGGGGGTATTTCTCGGTCTCGGCCAGGCGGAACTGGCGCAGGCCCTTGGCCGCGACCCAGGCGCCCAATGTGTTCGCCACCTGCCGCTTGGGATAGGCGGCGCTCATGTAGGTGTTGTGGATGGCCGAGTAATCGACCATGCCCAAAAGCGCGGCCCATTGCGGGCGGGGGCCGGTGTCGAAGGCGTCGAAGCCGGGCTGACCGATCGCCGCCAGGATCTCGCGCGCGCGGTCGGCGCGGAAATTCAGGCAGAAGAAGCCGTCCCCGTCCCTGGCGCCTGCGTAATCGCCGATGAGGCTGGGCTGGATGAACTCATCCGTCTCGCCGCGCGCATAGGCGTCGGCGACGGCCTGCGCGGCGTCCGGCTCGGCCAGACCCTGGCCCTGGACCATGGCGGCATAGGCGCGGCCCACGCGCTCCCACCGATTGTCCCGGTCCATGGCGAAATAGCGGCCGATCACGGTGCCGATGCGCGCGCCGTCGGGCAGGTTGCCCTGCAATTCGGTGACAAAGCCCATGGCCGAACTGGGCGGCACGTCGCGCCCGTCGGTCACCGCATGGATCACCACCGGCACGCCCTTTTCCGCCACCGCGCGGGCGGCGGCGATGACATGCTGGATATGGCCATGCACGCCTCCGTCCGAGACCACGCCCATCAGATGCGCGGTGCCGCCCGTGGCCCGCAGCGTGTCGATGAACGCGCCCAGGCCGGTATTGGCATAGAAACTGCCATCCTCGATCGCCAGGTCGATCTGGCCCAGATCCATGGCGACGACGCGGCCGGCGCCGATATTGGTGTGGCCGACCTCGGAATTGCCCATCTGGCCGCGCGGCAGGCCGACATCGGGGCCATAGGTGATCAGCGTGCCATGCGGGCAGTCGCGCATCAGCCGGTCGAAATTGGGGGTGCGGGCCTGATCGGGCGCGCTCTGCTCGGGCCGGGTCGAGATGCCCCAGCCATCGAGGATGCACAGGACGACGGGTTTCGGATGGGTCATGGAAGCCTCGCTGACGGTCGGAATGCTTCTAAGGCCAAGGGGCGCGCGGGGCAAGGATCGCGGTGTCGGGCCGCATGATCCGGTCGCTCATCGGCTTGCGGAAGATTTGAAGCGAATCGCTTCGTGATGCAGGATGGGTTCACGCAATCGTGCGGGACAAGGCTTGTGCCGGATAAGTTGACCAGTCAGTCGTTTGCCAGCCTTTCATCCGCCGAGCGGTCGCGACGGCTGAAACAGGCGCGGCTGGACGCCGAATGGGCCGAGGGGCAGGGGCCTTTGGGCGGCGTGATCCTGCATCTGCGCTGCCGCGCCCGCGCCGCGCATGGCCTGGGCCTTTCTGGTGCTGCTGTTTCTGACCGTTCTGGCGGGCCTGGGCTATTATCTGGGGTTTCCCTTCTGGCAAAGTTACTGGGACGGCCGCGGCGCCACGCTGGAGGCGACCCTTCGCACGATCAGTGCCGAGGATGCCAAGCTGGATGCCACGCGAGGGGAACTTGTCAGCCGCGAGGATAACGGGCTGTCGGCGCCGCTGACGAACGAACTGGCTCCCTCGGGTATGAAGGGTCGATTGTCTGGCCATGCGAGGCTGCGCGATACGTTGCTGATCTATGGCGATGGCGGAGCAATCACGCGCTCGACCGATGGCGGTGCGCATTTCGAGCCCGTGGCTTCGGGTGTGAGGGCTGATCTGCTCGGCCATGTCGTGCTGGGCGATATTCTGCTGATCTATGGAGGTGATCGTCTTTTTGCCATGGACGGAGCAATCATCCGCTCGACCGATGGCGGAGCGAGTTTCCAGCCCGTGCCTTCGGGTGTGAAGGCTGCGCTGTTTGGCCATGTCGTGCTGGGCGATAGGGTGCTGATCTATGGCGATAACGGAGCAATCACCCGCCCGACCGATGGCGGAGCGAATTTCGAGCCCATGCTTTCGGGTGTGAAGGCTTCGCTGAACGGCCATGTCGTGCTGGGCGATAGGGTGCTGATCTATGGCGATGACGGAACAATCATCCGCTCGACCGATGGCGGCGAGAGTTTCGAGCCCGTGCCTTCGGGTGTGGAGGTTTCGCTGTACGGCCATGTCGTGCTGGGCGATAGGGTGCTGATCTATGGCTGGAATGGAACAATCATCCGCTCGACCGATGGCGGCGAGAATTTCGAGCCCGTTCCTTCGGGTGTGGGAGGGGCGCTGTACGGCCATGTCGTGCTGGGCGATAGGGTGCTGATCTATGGCGGGGATGGCAGTCTGGTGCGTTTTGGAAACGTATGGCGGGATAAGATACCTGTCGACCTCGATAGCGGGGCAGCGGGCGACGGGAAATTGGCCCGCTTTCTGGATGAAATCCTGCCGCCTCATCTGCGAGAATTTATCAAGGTCGAGAAGCTGCGAGACGAGTTGACCGAAATCGTGAACCGTCGCGATGCCTTCGCCTTCGTGCGCCAAGAGACCAAGAACGAACAGCAAAATCTCAAGCAATTCCCCTATGCCTATCGCCAGGACGAACAGGCGCTGGAATTTGAAAGCTTCATGAAGCTCTGCCGGGGCGATGGCGCCATCGACGCCACGCTGACCGAGAAATGCCTCGCCGCCCGCGAATCCGAACGGCAAGCGGGTCAAAGCTGGTGGAAGACCGTGGCGGATCAAGTGCCGCCGGGCATCATCCTGATGTTCCTGCTGGCGACGGCCGGCGCGCTGTATCGTTACAATGTGCGGCTGGTGGGCTTCCACGATTCCCGCGCGGATGCGCTGGAAATCCTGTCGCGCGGGCGTAGCGAGGCCGAGTTGCGCGCGCTGCTGGCGGCGACGCCCGGCGATGCGGTGAACCTTGCCACCATCTTCCTGGCCGCCGACAAGGTCGAGATGGGCGCGATCAAGGCCAAGCTGGCGCAGGCCGAACTGGAACTCGCCAAGACCCTGAGCGACACGAAATAGGCCGCCCCGCCGGCATCACGCCGCCCCGGCCCCCACCTCGGCCGCGATCTCGGCGCGCGACTTGCGGCCGCGTTCCGTCGCCGATTTCAATTGCCCGCAGGCGGCCATGATGTCCTCGCCGCGCGGGGTGCGGATGGGCGAGGCGTAGCCCGCTTTATGCACGATGTCGGCGAAAGCCTCGATCCGTGCCCAGCTTGAGCGTTTATAGGCCACGCCCGGCCATTCGTTGAACGGGATCAGGTTGATCTTGGCCGGGATGCCCCGGATCAGCCGGACCAGGCGGCGGGCATCCTCGTCGCTGTCGTTCACCCCGTCCAGCATCACATATTCGAAGGTGATGCGCTCGCTGTTCGACAGGCGCGGGTATTCGCGCAGCGCGTCCAGCAGCGTCTGGATGTTCCACTTGCGGTTCACCGGCACCAGCTTGTCGCGCACCTCGTCGGTGGTGGCGTGGAAGCTGACGGCCAGAAGGCAGCCGATCTCCTCGGCGGTCTTGGCGATCTCGGGCACGATGCCGCTGGTCGAAAGCGTGATGCGGCGGCGCGACAGGCTGATGCCCTCGCCATCCATGACCACCTTCATGGCGTCGCGCACATTGTCGAAATTATACAGCGGCTCGCCCATGCCCATCAGGACCACGTTCGACACCAGCCGGGTCTCGTCCTTGGGGGCGCCGGGCTGCGGCCATTCGCCCAGGTCGTCGCGGGCGACCATGACCTGGCCGACGATCTCGCCCGCCGTCAGGTTGCGCACCAGCTTCTGCGTGCCGGTATGGCAGAAGGAACAGGTCAGCGTGCAGCCCACCTGCGAACTGATGCACAGCGTGCCGCGATTTTCCTCGGGGATATAGACGGTCTCGACCTCATGGCCGCCGGCGATGCGGAGCAGGTATTTCCGGGTGCCGTCGGCGCTGACCTGACGGGTCACGATCTCGGGCAGGGCGATCTGGAAACGCTCGGCCAGAAAGGCACGGTAATCCTTGGCCAGGTTCGTCATCAGCGCGAAGTCGCGCACGCCCCAGTGATAGATCCATTGCCAGATCTGGCCCACGCGCATCTTGGCCTGCTTTTCCGCCGTGCCGGCCTGGATCAGGGCCTCGCGCAGCTGGTCGCGCGTCAGGCCGACGATATTGGTCAGCCCCGTCTCGGGCAGCTTGCGCGGAATGGTCAGGAGGTCTTGCGTGATCGGGGCGTTCATGGCTGGCGGTCCGGCGGGCGGTCATAAAAGGGGCGAAGGCGCCTATATAGGCGAAAAGCCCGCAAAAGGAAACAGGGCGCATACGAAAACGGAGGCCAGGGCCCCCGCTTCGGGTTCCGCGTTCAGAGGGCCGGGCGAAGCCGGCGTCCCGCGCCTATTTGCAGGAGGCTTGCGCCTTGTTCGTCATGGCGGTGATGCCGGCCAGGCTGAACGTGTCCTTGGTCACCGTGCCGCGCGCCGAACGCCCGGAGATGATCGCGGTGCTGCCCGCGCGCAAGGCCGAGATCAGCTTGCCATCCTCGGACGGAGAGCCGGTCCAGGCGCTTTCCCCCTCGGTGAAAAGCTTGAAGACATTGCCGCCGATGTTCACCTCGACCGCCGAATCCGGCGCGAAGGGATAGCCGCCCGAGAACGAGACCTCGCCCGACTGGCCGGGGCGGTAGGCGATGTAAAGGCGGATGTCGCTGCGCGTCACGTCCTTGGGCTTGCCGGCGGTGTCGGTGTTCTGCGTCGACTTGGGCGCCGAGACGGCCCAGCATTCCTTGGGGCTGGCTGCCGAGAAAGCCGTCCAATCCCCTTCGGTGCCGATCACGTTCGTCGAATCCTGGGCAAGGACCGGCGTGGAAAGGGCGATTGCGAATAGGGTGGCTGCGGCCGCCACACGCGGCGCGGAATTCAACATGCTCTGGCCTCCTGCCATAGTCCGGTTTATCCGGGCTTGTCGCTGATGACGGTGGTATTTTCAACCATCCGGCGGCAGGATAATGCGAAAATCGCGCCGAGAAAAAGCCCTCCCGCCATGAAATCGCGCGATTGTCAGAGGAAAAGCGTCGATGACGGCGGCCAAACTGATCGAAGCCTGGCGGGGCGGAATCCGCGAAAGCGTCCACCTGGGCCATGCGGTGATCGCCGGCCCCCAGGGCATCGTCGCCGCCTGGGGCGATCCGGGGGCGATCATCTTCCCGCGCTCGTCCTGCAAGATGATCCAGGCCCTGCCGCTGGTCGAAAGCGGGGCCGCGGACGCCGCGCGCCTGGAAAGCGCGCATCTGGCCCTGGCCTGCGCCAGCCATAACGGCGCCCGGATCCATACCGCGCGCGTCGGCGCCTGGCTTTCGGCCCTGGGTCTGTCCGAACCGGACCTGCGCTGCGGCAGCCACCTGCCCAACGATCCCGAGGAAAGGGCGCGGCTGACCTGCACGCCGGAAAGCCCCTGCCAGCTTCACAACAATTGCTCGGGCAAGCATGCGGGCTTCCTGACGCTGAACCGCCACCTGAAGGCCGGGCCGGAATATGTCGAGATCGACCATCCGGTGCAATCGGCCGTGCGCGACGCCTTTCAGGAAGTCACGGGCGAGACCGCCGCCGGCTGGGGCATCGACGGCTGTTCGGCGCCGAATTTCGCGTGCAGCGTGGCGGGGCTGGCGCGCGCCATGGCGGCATTCGCCGATCCTGGTCCGGGGCTGCGCGGCGCGGCGCGGCGCCGCCTGGTCCAGGCCATGACGGCCCATCCCGAACTGGTCGCGGGCGAGGGGCGGGCCTGCACCGAATTGATGCGCGCCATGGGCGGGCGGGTCGCGGTCAAGACCGGGGCCGAGGCGGTTTTCGTCGCCATCCTGCCCGAGCGGCGCCTGGGCATCGCGCTGAAGGTGATGGATGGCGGCACGCGCGGATCCGAGGCGGCGATTACCGCGCTGTTGCTGCATCTTGGGGTGCTGGATCCCGGCCACCCGGTGGCGGCGAGATATCTGACCGGGCCGCAGGTGAACTGGCGCGGCCGGGTGACGGGCGAATTGCGCCGCGCGGCGGGCTTTCCCGCCTGAGCCGCCTTAGGGCGCGGGATCTGGCTGTGTCGGATCGGTGGGCGCCAGTTCGGGCGCCAAAGGGCCGTAAAGGATCAGCGCGGGATGGGTGCTTGGCCCTTCGGCTTGCAGCAGCGCCGCCAGCCCCGCGACGGTCGAGCGGACCAGCCGCTGATGCGGATGGCCCACCGCCTCGGCCAGAAGCGCGGGCGTGTCGGCGGGCATGCCGCGCGCGATCAACTCGGCGCTGAGGGCGGGAAAGGTGCGCTGCCCCATGAAGACCACGGTGGTCGCCTGCGGATCGGCCAGCGCGGCCCAGTTCTGATCCTGCGGCAGGCCCCCCGTCACATCGGCGCCGGTCAGGAATTGCAGCCGCCGCGCCGTCAGCCGCCGGGTCAGCGGTATCTTCGCCGCCGCCGCCGCCGCCATGGCCGAGGGCACGCCCGGCACGATCTCATAAGGGATGCCGGCGGCGGTCAGCGCGGTCATTTCCTCTTCCAGCCGGCCGAAAATGCCGGAATCGCCCGATTTCAGCCGCACCACATGGCGGCCGGCGCGGGCATGCTCGACCAGCAGCGCGTTCACCGTTTCCTGCTTGGCCGAGGGGCGGCCGGCGCGTTTGCCCACCGCGATGCGTTCCGCCCGCGGCCCCGCCCGGTCCAGCACCGGCCCCGAGGCGAGGTCGTCGTAAAGCACCACGTCGCAATCGCCCAGCAGCCGCGCGGCGCGCAGGGTCAGCAGCTCGGGATCGCCCGGACCCGAGGAAACGAAACTGACATGGCCGGCCTTGTCGCTCATGCCGCCCGCGATGCGGCAAAATCCGCAGCTTGGCAAGGGGGCGCGCGCTTGCCGCATCCGTCGCGATTTGCCATAGAGGGCGCGTCCGAGACCCCGGAGGATCCATTCCATGTTCCGAGCGCGCCACCTGTTGGGGATCGAGCCTTTGGCCCCCGCCGAGATCACCACGCTGCTTGATCTGGCCGAGAGCTATGTCCAGTTGAACCGCCGCACGGTGAAGCATTCCGACGCGCTGGCGGGGATGACGCAGATCAACATGTTCTTCGAGAACTCGACCCGGACCCAGGCTAGTTTTGAGCTGGCCGGCAAGCGGCTGGGCGCGGATGTCATGAACATGTCCGTGGCCTCGTCCAGCGTGAAGAAGGGCGAGACGCTGATCGACACGGCGCTGACGCTGAACGCGATGCATCCCGATCTGCTGGTGGTGCGCCATCCGCAGTCCGGCGCGGTCGATCTGCTGGCGCAGAAGGTGAATTGCGCCGTGCTGAACGCGGGCGACGGCCGGCATGAACATCCGACCCAGGCGCTGCTGGACGGGCTGACCATCCGCCGCGCCAAGGGGCGGCTGCACCGCCTGACCATCGCCATCTGCGGCGACATCGCGCATAGCCGCGTCGCGCGCTCGAACCTGTTCCTGCTGGGCAAGATGGAGAACCGGCTGCGGCTGGTCGGGCCTTCGACGCTGATGCCATCGGGCGCGCGCGATTGGGGCTGCGAGGTCTATGAGGACATGCGCGAGGGGCTGAAGGGCGCCGATGTGGTGATGATGCTGCGGCTGCAAAAGGAACGGATGGACGGCGGCTTTATCCCGTCCGAGCGGGAATATTACCACCGCTGGGGGCTGGACGCGGAAAAGCTGGCCCTGGCCGCGCCCGATGCCATCGTCATGCATCCCGGCCCGATGAACCGTGGCGTGGAAATCGACGGCACCATCGCCGACGACATCAATCGCAGCGTGATCCAGGACCAGGTGGAAATGGGTGTCGCGGTGCGCATGGCCGCGATGGACCTGCTGGCGCGCAACCTTCGGGCGGAACGCGGCGCCAAGGCATCCGAGGTGATGGCGTGAGCGGCTTCGGGCGCCTGGAACGGGTCGATCTGCGGAAAGGTTGGCTCAGCGAGGCGCAGCATTTCACGCCATGGCTGGCGTCCGAGGACAATCTGGCCCTGCTGGGCGAGGCCCTGGGCATCGACCTTGAACTTGAGGCGCAGGAGCGTTCCGTCGGCCCGTTCCGCGCCGACATCCTGTGCAAGGATACGGCGGACGGAAGCTGGATCCTGATCGAAAACCAGCTTGAGCGCACCGACCACACGCATCTGGGCCAGTTGATCACCTATGCCGCCGGGCTGCACGCCGTCACCATCGTCTGGATCGCGGCGCGATTCACCGAGGAACACCGGGCCGCCTGCGACTGGCTGAACGAGGTCACGGGCGAAAACATCCGCATCTTCGGGCTGGAGGTCGAGTTGTGGCGCATCGGCGAAAGCCCGGTGGCGCCCAAGTTCAACATCGTCAGCAAGCCGAACGATTGGAGCAAGTCGGTCGCCTTGGCCAAGAAAAGCATCGAGGAGGGCGCGCCGTCGGAGCTGCGGGCCAGCTATCTGCGCTTCTGGGAAGCTTTCAATGAGGAACTTCTGCGAAGCGGCAGCCATATCAGGCCTCGCAAGCCGGCAGCGCAGCAATGGACCGATTATGCCGTCGGCAAGACGAATGTCATCATCCGGCTTGAGATCAGCAAACGCGAAAACCGCATCAAGGCGGGTCTTTATCTGCAAGGACCTGCCGCCAGGCAGTGGTTTGAAATTCTGGCCGGCGACAGGGCGCGGATCGAACAGGACTTCGGGGGTGCCCTTGACTGGGATCCCTTGCCGCAGAGCCAGTCGGCCCGGATCGGGCTGACGCTGACCGATGCAGACCCCACGGACGAGGAAGGCTGGCCAAGGCAGCATCATTGGCTGGCACAGCAGTTGCAACGGCTTGATGAAGTCTTTCGCAAAAGAACCGGCCAATTGAGCGAGGCGCGCATCCAATGACCCTGTATTTCCACAATGCCCGCCTGGTCGATCCCGAGGGCCTGACGGTCGAGGGCGCCAGCCTGACCCTGCGCGACGGCGTGATCGAGGCGGTGGGCGGGGATGCCCCGCGCGGCGCCGAACTGATCGACTGCGGCGGCCGCCACCTTGCCCCCGGTCTGGTCGATTGGGGCGTCAAGATCGGCGAGCCGGGCGAGCGGCACAAGGAAAGCTTTCGCAGCGCGGGCCTTGCGGCGGCGGCGGGGGGCGTCACCACGGTGATCGCCCGGCCCGATACGCTGCCGCCCATCGACGCGCCGGAATCGCTGGAATTCGCTACCCGCCGCGCTGCCGATGCGCCGGTCAACATCCGCCACATGGCCGCGCTGACCAAGGGTCGCGACGGCCGCGAGATGGTCGAGATGTCCTTTCTGCAAGACGCCGGCGCGGTGGCCTTTACCGATGGCGTGCGCGTCGTGGCCGATACCCGGCTTTTGTCGCGCTGCATGACCTATGCGCGGGGTCTGGGCGCGCTGATCGTCGGCCATCCGCAAGAGCCGGGCCTGTCCAAGGGGGCGGCGGCGACGGGGGGGAAATTCGCCTCGCTCTACGGGTTGCCCGCCGTCTCGCCCACGGCCGAGGTGATGGGGCTGGACCGCGACCTGGCGCTGGCGGCGATGACGGGCGCGCGCTATCACGCCGACCAGATCACCGTGGCGGCCAGCCTGCCGGCGCTGCGCCGCGCGCGGCAGGCGGGGCTGGATGTCAGCGCCGGGATCTCGATCCATCACCTGACGCTGAACGAATACGATGTCGGCGGCTATCGCACCTTCTTCCGCTTCACGCCCCCCCTGCGCTCCGAGGACGACCGGCTGGCCATGGTCGAGGCCGTGGCCGAGGGGCTGATCGACGTGATCGCCAGCTTCCACACCCCCCAGGACGAGGAATCCAAGCGCCTGCCCTTCGCCGAGGCGGCGCCGGGCGCGGTGGGCCTGCAAACCCTGCTGCCGGCGGCGATGCGGCTTTATCATTCGGGCGGGCTGAGCCTGCCGCAGCTTTGGCGCGCGATGGCGCTGAACCCGGCCAGGCGCCTGGGGCTGGATGCCGGGCGCCTGGCCGTGGGCGCGCCGGGCGACCTGGTGCTGTTCGACCCGGACGCGCCCTTCGTGCTGGACCGCTTTACGCTGCTGTCGAAATCCAGGAACACGCCCTTCGACGGCGCCAGGATGCAGGGCCGGGTCTTCGGCACCTGGGTCGGCGGGCGGCAGGTCTTCGGAGAAACCGCATGAGCCTGATCCTCTGGTCCGTCATCGGCTATCTTCTGGGCTCGATCCCCTTCGGCATCGTCATCACCCGCGCGCTGGGCCTGGGCGACCTGCGCCGGATCGGCTCGGGCAATATCGGCGCGACGAACGTGCTGCGCACCGGCAACAAGCCCGCCGCGCTGGCGACGCTGCTGCTGGATTCGGGCAAGGGCGCCATCGCGGTGCTGCTGGCGCGCTGGCTGGCGGGCCCCGAGGCGGCGCTGGTCGCGGGCGCGGCGGCCTTCCTGGGCCACCTGTTCCCGGTCTGGCTGGGCTTTCAGGGCGGCAAGGGGGTCGCGACCTTCCTAGGCACGCTTTTGGCGCTGGACTGGAGGCTGGGGCTGATCGCCTGCGGGATCTGGCTGATCATGGCGCTGGTGCTGCGGATCTCGTCCCTTTCGGCGCTGGTCGCGGCGGCGTTGGTGCCCTTCCTGGCGCTCTGGCTGGATGGCGCATGGCCGGCGCTGGTCACGGGCTTCATGGCCTTGCTGATCTTCATCCGCCACCGCGCCAATATCGGCCGCATCCTGGCCGGCACCGAGCCGCGCATCGGCAAGAAGGGCTGACCGTCTTTCTTGCCCAAATATCCCGGGGGACATGAGAGGTCGCCCTTGCCCAGGCGACCGAGGCGACGCGCCCGGACCAGGCCGGCACCAGCGACAGGCCTGTGTCATCGTCCTGATCAGAATGCTGACGTTATCCCCGCTTTCGTCGCCATCCGCGCCAGATCGACCACGGTAAAGCTCAACGCGGGCGCGGCCTCGACCGCAAGCGCCGTGAGCGGGCCAATCCCTGGCATCGTTTGCAACCGCCTCGCCGTGCCGGGTTGCTTTGCCAGAAGATTGATTTTCTTCGCTTCGGCCTCGATGCGGGTGGTCTTTTGGTAATCCTCCCCAAGGTTAAGGGGCTGCATAGGTAGAATTTTCTCGTCGCGTGAGCTGAGGAGATTCGCATGAGAAAGAGCCGTTTCACGGAACCGCAGATCAGGATGGTTCCAGGATAGCCCAGTTGGGCGCGGACCCGTTCCAGGGTCTGGACCACATCTTCGCCCCGGTAGGCGAAGCGGGAGTCAGCCGCTGGACAGAAGCGGGAATGAATGTCCACGATGGTCAGGATGCGCAGTTTGTTGCCCAGGGCAAGCTGGTCGTGAACGAACTCCATCGCCCAGACATCATTCGGCCCGACGGCCTCGGCGCGATCATCACGCAGCTTCGCCTTGACCCGCCGCTTGGGATCTTCGGCATGGCCTTGAACCAATGGCGGCCCATCCCTTGATGTTGCGCAACCGGAGGCCCAACTCGTTGTAAACCCTACGGGTCTTCCTGATGTTCACCTGACAGCCCTCCCGCCGTGGCAGGACGTGGATGCGCCGGTATCCGTATCGCACCCGCGTTTGGCAAATCTCCCCGATGCTCAGTTCCAAAGCGGCCTGCCCGGCTCGTCGGGATTTGTAATGGTAGCTTGATGGGTCGAAGCGCAGGGCCCCACATGCCCGGCGGATCGGCACACCCCAGTCCACCAACATCCCATCGACCAGTTTCCGTGCGCGGGCAGGCCTTAGAGCTTTCGGCGGATGACGTGCCTCACAGCATCTCGCGGTCAGGTGTCAGGTCGGCCACGATCTTCTTCAGGCGCGCGTTCTCGTCTTCAAGCGCTTTCAGCTGTCGCACCCCGTCGGGCAGCAACCCGCCATGACGTTTCTTCCGGTTGAAGCAGGTCGCTTGGCTGATCCCCGCCTTGCGGCAGATCTCGGCGACCGGCGTGCCTTCCTCGCCCTGCTTCAGGATGAACGCCTTCTGCGCTTCCGTGAACCTCGATGCCTTCATCGTCTTCAACTCCTCTCCCAGCCGGGAAATACTAGCCGAAAACTCCAGTTCCAAACGATCCAGTTCTCAGCGGGCAGAGCAACCTGAAGGAGCAGACGACATGAGGAAAAGCCGTTTCACCGATGAAGAGGGGGCCATGGCCCCAGTGGTGCCGCGTAAGCCCCGATGAACAGATTATCGGGATGATCAAAGGGCAGGAGGCGGGTTTGTCGCGCGGCACGCGCATCTTCACCCCCGCCGTCGCGGGGCCGGCGGGGGCGGCCCTGAACGATGGCCTTGCGGGTGCCGGGCGGGACATCGCCGCCAGCCATGGATCACAACCCCGTGATTCATGCGACCGCCGTTGCCCGGCTGGCATTCCCAGGGTGCCGCCACAGGCTCAGGCGGTCGCGGAACTGTCCATGCCGTCGCCGCCCGGCAGGCGCAGGCGGGGGCGGCGGGGCTGGGCTGCGGGGGTCAGGTGGCCGATCAGGCGCGCCGGGCCGGCATAGGGGACCGAGACGCTGGGATGCAGCGCCTGGCTGGGATCGGCCCCCGCCAGCCGGGCCGCGCGGGTCAGGAACAGCTTGCCCCAGCTATGCCAGCAGCCGACGGGCGGGGCGGCCGCATCGCAGGGATGATCGTCGCGCCAGCCGGCGGGCAGCGGCAGGCCCAGCGATTCGGCGCGCGACATCAGCCAGACCAGCGGCAGGTTCGCCAGCGGCCGCGCCGTCTCGTGGCCGGCCAATTGCCCGCCGATATCGGCATGGCTGCCCCGGAACCAGCATTGCTCGATCCGGGGATCGCGCTCGGGCGATTGCCACAGGATCGGGGCGAAGGCGCAGCGCGTCTCGTCCAGGGCCAGGGCATGGGCGCCATGCTCGACATTCGGGGCCAGCACGCCGCGCGCATAGCAGAAATCCGGCTCGGACAACGGGTTCAGGAAGGGCAGGCGCAGGCCCAGGGACAGCACCGTGTCCAAAAGGCCCAGCATGCGGATCGGCACATGGTCGTGGCAGATGGCGGGATCGGGGCGATGGTTCTGGCAATAACGGAACATGTTCCAGGCGCAGAGGATGTTCTGGTCGGTCGCATGCTCGGCCCGGATCAGGCCGATATGCGCGATCATCTGCGCCAGCGCGCAGACCCCCAGCGCCCCGCGCGAATAGCCGAAGAAGTAAAGCGGGATGCCCGGCCGCCAGTTGCGCGCCAGCCAGCCATAGGCCAGGCGGATATTGCGGTCCAGCATCGCCCCCGAGATCAGTTCGGGCACCGTGCGCCAGGCGGCCCATTGCTGCCCCTCGGCATAGTGAAGCCGCACCGGGCCTTGCGCCAGCATGGCATGGATCCGCGCGATCGATGTCCCCCGCCCCTCGGTCAGCGAGGCGAAGGTGCCATCCATCAGGACAACCTGTGCGCTAGGGCGACTCGTTTGTTCCATGACTGAACGCTAGCATGCGAATACGAACGAAAGGTTGCGAATTCAGGAAACTGACTTAACGGACAGGCGGGTCACCTGGCCGAAGCCATTGAAATGGGTATTGGTGACGATCGAATAGGCGCCCGCGCCATGAAATACCAGGTGGTCGCCCTCGGCCAGGTCGCCGGGCAGCGGCAGCTCGCCCGGAAGGCGATCAAGCGAATCGCAGGTCGGCCCGAACACGGTGCGGGCGACTGGCGGCGCGCGGCGGCGCCGGCCCGCCGGGGAAAACACCTCGATCCGGTCCAGATTGCCGATCTGGGGCAGTTCGGTCAGCCCGCCATATACGCCGTCGTTCAGAAAGACCGGCCCGCCGTCGCGCAGCGCCTTGACGCGGGTGATCAGGGAAAACGCATCGGCGCAAAGCGCGCGGCCCGGCTCGCAGACCAGCTCCGGGCGCGCCTGGCCGAAGGCGCGGGTGGCGGCGTCGTCGATCCGGGCAAAGATCGCCTCAAGCGGGGGCGGTGCGGCCGCCACGCGGTAAGACGGAAAGCCGCCCCCCACATTCAGCCGCCGCGGCCGCACGCCGGCCATGTCGCCGATGCGGCGCGCCATCAGGATATAGCTTTCCCAGGCGGCGGGATCGGCGCATTGCGTGCCGGGATGAAAGGTCAGCGAGGGGACATGGCCCAGTGCCGCGATCCGGCGCAGAAGCCTGGCCGCGAGGTCCGGCTCCGCCCCGAACTTCGCGCCGAAATCATAGGCCGCGCCCGCCACCGGCAGCTTGAACCGGGCCGCGATCTCGGTTCCTGGCGGCAGTGCCTGCCGGGTCAGCTTGTCCAGTTCCGAGAGGCTGTCCACCGACCAGACGCGGATACCCGCGCGCAGCGCCTGGGCGATCTCGGCCTCGGCGCGGACGGGGTTGTGGTAATGGCGCGCGGCGCCGGGGGCCAGGCGGCCGATCAACTCGATCTCATGCGGTGAGGCCACGTCGAAGCCCGCGATGCCCGCCCGGACCAGCATGCGGATCACGGCGCGGTCGGGATTGGCCTTGACGGCATAGGTCACGCATCCCGGAAAGCCGCGCTGAAAGCGGCGCAGGTTCGCGACCAGCACAGGGGCGCAGAACACCATCACCGGGTGTTCGGGCGCCAGTTCGCGGATGATGTGGGCCGGATCGTCCCAAAGCGTCCTGCCACCAGCCTCGATCAGTCCCATGCGCGCTCTTTCGGTCAATGAATGGCGGTCTATCTTATCCTGCGCTCGATTCGCGTCGGATTGCTTTGTGAAAATGGTGGAAATGCCTGATTATCCGGTTAAACTGACGGCCTTGGCGTCAATCTGACAGGGTATCGCGCGTGGACGAGCTTGACCGGGGCATCCTGGCCCATCTGGCGCAGGACGCGCGGCTGTCGGTGGCGGTGCTGGCGCGGCGGCTCAAGGTCGCGCGATCGACCGCGCAGGCCAGGCTGGAACGGCTTGAGACCTCGGGCGCGATCGCGGGCTATACGCTGCGCTTGGGCGATTCCGCGCGCGAACACCGCATCCGCGCCACTTGCCTTTTGACCATCGAGCCGCGCTCGCAGGCGGGGATCCTGACCCGGCTGCGCAACATGCCCGAGGTCGAGCGTATCCATACGACCAGCGGTCGGGTGGACCTGCTGCTGCAACTGGCGGCGGCCTCGACCAGCCAGCTTGACGATGTGCTGGACCAGATCGGCGGGCTGACCGGCGTGCGCTCGTCGGAAAGCCTGATCCACCTTTCGACCAAGCTGGACCGCTCGGGCTAGGCGGGCTCGGGGCGCAGCAGGGTGATCACCGTGTCGCCATATTGGCGCTGGTCGATCCGCGCCAGCCCTGGCACGGGCGCGGGGGGCGCGGCCTCTTCCCAGACCACCATCGCGCCGGGCGCGATCCAGCCGCCCGCCAGCGCCGAGGCCAGCGCCCGCTCGCCCAGGCCCTGGGCATAGGGCGGGTCCAGGAAGATCAGATCATAGGCCGGGCCGCGATTTTCTCCCAGGCGGGTCGCGTCGCGGCGCCAGAGATCGGTGATGCCCATGGCGCGGGCTTTTTCGATATTCGCGCGCAAAAGGCCCCGCGCCGCCACGCCGTCATCGACGAAGGCCACCCGTGCCGCGCCGCGCGACAGCGCCTCAAGCCCCAGCGCGCCGGTGCCCGCGAACAGGTCCAGCACCCTCGCGCCGGGGATCGGATTGCCATGCGTGCCGTTGACCAGCAGGTTGAAGATCGATTCGCGCACCCGGTCGGTCGTGGGCCGCAGATGCGCCGCCGGATCGCCCGCGCCGATCTCGGCCAGCTTCAGCCCCCGCAACGCGCCGCCGATGATCCTCATAGCAGGGCCTTCAGGTCGGCCGCGCCGGCCACTGCCTCGGGGGCGGGGGAGGTGCCGCCCTCGATCAGGCGCTTGCCGATCATATAGGCGCGGGCGTCATTCAGCGCATCGACGGCGATCAGGCGCCCGGCGCGGTAATACCAGACCGAGCCGCCCTTGGCGCCGGGCCGGGTCACGATCCGGTCGAAGCCCGCGTTCAGGCCGGCGATCTGCAATTTGGCGTCGAACTGATCCGACCAGAACCAGGGCTTCGGGACGTAATCGGCGCCCGCGCCCAGCATGTTCGCGGCGACGGCCTCGGCCATGTCGATGGCGTTGCCGACGCTTTCCAGCCGCATCGGCCCGTCGGGGCCGGGAAAGCTGGCGCAATCGCCCGCCGCCCAGATCAGCGGGTCCGAGGTCCGGCCCCGCGCATCGACGGCGATGCCGTCCCGGACCGCCAGCCCGGCGGCCTCGGCCAGCGCGGTTTCCGGCGCGACGCCGATGCCGCAGATCACCAGATCGGCGGGCAGCAGGCGGCCATCGGCCAGTTCGACGCCCGCGACCGCACCGGCGCCAGTCAGGCGGGCGATACCCAGGCCCTCGATGATCTCGACCCCGTGGCCGCGATGCAGGGCGCGGATCATGTCGGCGGTCTCGGGCGCGGCCACGCGGCCAAGGATGCGGGGGGCGGCCTCGACCAGCGTGACCTCAAGCCCCAGCTTGCGCGCGACCGCCGCCGCCTCAAGCCCGATATAGCCGCCGCCGATCACCACCAGCCGCCGACCCGCGACCAGTTCGGGCCGCAAGCCCGCGATGTCGGCCAGGTTGCGCACAACATGCACGCCGGGCAGATCGCCCCCCATCGTCTCGGGCAGGCGGCGGGGCGTGGCCCCCAGCGTCAGCGCCAGTTGCCCATAGGGATATTCGCCGCGATCCGTGACCACTACCCGACGCGCGCGGTCGATTCCTGCCGCGCGCTCGCCCAGGCGCAGGGTGATGCCCTGTTCATCCCACCATTCCGGCGCGCGCAGCGTCAGGCGGTCCAGCCCCATCTGCCCCAGCAGATAGGTTTTCGACAGCGGCGGGCGCTGATAGGGCGGCGCCGGCTCGTCTCCGATCAGCGTGACCGGGCCGCGATGCCCCAGCCCGCGCAGCTTCGCCGCCAGCGAGGCCGCCGCCTGGCCGGCGCCAAGGATCACGATGTTCATTCTTCGCCCTCGCTGGCTTGCTTGCGGCGCAGAGCCTATAGTTCCCATCGGATCGATGCAATTGACGGAGGAACCGCGCATGTCCATCGCAAAGGGCGACAAACTGCCCGCAGGCAAACTGGTGAAACTGGGCGAGAACGGCCCCGAGCCGGTCGAGACCGCCGAACTGGCCCAGGGCCGTGTGGTGATCTTCGCCGTGCCGGGCGCCTATACGCCGACCTGCAACAATGCCCATATGCCGAGCTTCGTGAAGAACGCGGACCAGATCCGCGCCAAGGGCGTCTCGCGCATCGTCTGCGTGACGGTGAACGATCCCTTCGTCGCCGGCGCCTGGGCGCGCGATACCGGCGCGACCGGCGCCGGGATCGAGGTGCTGGCCGATGCGGATGGCAGCTTCACCAAGGCGCTGGGGCTGGACATCCAGGCGGATGGCTGGGTCAACGGCCGCTCGAAACGCTATGGCATGGTGGTCCAGGACGGCGTGGTCGAGACGCTGGAGATCGAGGAAAGCCCCAGCACCTGCGCCATCTCCTCGGGCGATTCGCTTCTGGGCCTGCTTTAAGGCCCCAGGCTGAAAAGATCGCTGAACCTTTGCGCGGCGTCCAGGTCGCCGCGCAAGCCGATCCGCCCGGCTTCGGCCATGGCCTGCGGACCCTGCCCATAGATCGCGGCGGCCAGCGCGTTGCCCGTCCCTTCCAGCAGGAAATCCCCCTGCGGCGCGCGCATCGCCGTGACCAGGGGGGCGCCCTTGGGCGAAAAGATCACCTCGAACCCCTCTTTGCCGCACAGGAACCCGCCCCGCAGGGCGGATCCCGCCGCGCGCCCCGCATCCACCGTGGCCGAGATCGAGATCATCAGCGCCGAGATGCTGATATGGCGCGCCGGATCATGGCCCGGCAGGCGCAGCGCCCAGCGGCAAAGCTCGCGCAGGACGGGATGCAGCGCCCGGCCCAGATCGGTCAGCGCATAGACCCCCAGAACGTCGTCATGGCTGACCACCCCCGCCCGCGCCATTTCGCCCAGCCGCTGCGTCAGCACGCTGGCGGCGACGCCCGGCAGGCCCGCGCGGATCATCTGGAACCGCTTGGGCGCGAACATCAGCTCGCGCACCACCAGAAGCGCCCAGCGGTCGCCCATCACGTTCAGCGCGTGGGCGCCAAGGCAGCCTTCGTCATAGCGCGGGGGTTTGCTGGCATTGGTCATATTTAAATATTATTAGTTGCTTTTTACTACTTCAAGGTTCAGGCTTCGACTCATGCGGCGATTTTCGCTTGGCCAGAGAAGGAGGGGATGGCTTGCCACCAGGGGTTCGTTCTGGCGGCGCCGGCCGCGAACAGGCAGGGATACATGGATCGCGCGGCCCCGGCCTGGCTGCTCTTCGGCCGGCCCCGTCGCCTTCCAGGCGGACCGGCCCGCATGCCCATGGGCTGAACGCCTGCTTCACCATTCCGGTTCACATCCGGCGCGACGCGGAACTCGCCCGGCAGGACAATAAGCCATGCTGACCATCACGACCTATGACCGGGTGCCCGACATGGCCGTCGGCTATGTCCGGGACCTGCGCATCCGCTGGGCCTGCCATGAGGCCGGGCTGCCTTACGCGGTCGAGACCACCAGCTTTCACGAAAGGACGGCGCGGCATTTCGGCCGCCAGCCCTTCGGCCAGGTGCCGATGCTGCGCGATGGCGATCTGTCGATCTTTGAAAGCGGGGCGATCCTGCTTTACCTGGGCGACCGCCATCCCGCGCTGATGCCGGAGGATGCCGCCGACCGGGCCGAGACGCAGCAATGGCTGGTGGCGGCGCTGAACACGCTGGAGCCGGCGGTGCTGGCCTTGACCGTCGCGCGGTTCTTCGACCGCGACGAGGGGGCGGTGGCCCGTGCCCTGCCACGCCTGCATGATCGGCTGCGCCAGCTTGCCCCGGTGCTGGAGGGACGCGCCTTCATCGCCGCCGGGCGCTTTACCCTGGCCGACATCCTGCTGGCCGATGTGCTGCGGCTGCCGGCCGCGCGCGGGGTGCTGGACCCCTATCCGGCGCTTGCAGATTATGTGGCGCGGATGACCGCGCGGCCCGGCTTTCGGCGCGCCTTGGCCGATCAGCGCGCGCATTTCGGTGCGCCGGCCCCGGTCTGATTCCGTCCCGTCAAGCGGGCTTCAACTTTCCGGGGCTTTTCGCTATCTCCCTTGGCAATTCAAGGGGTGAGCTCATATGGCCATGGAAAAGAACTTCGACGCGCAGGCCGCCGAGGCGCGGATCGCGGCAGAATGGGCGGCGACCGATGCCTTCGCCGCCGGTGCCAATGCGAAGCCGGGGGCGGAAAGCTTTTCGGTGGTGATCCCGCCCCCGAACGTGACCGGCAGCCTGCATATCGGCCACGCGCTGAACAATACGCTGCAAGACATCCTGGTGCGCTGGCACCGGATGCGCGGCCATGACACGCTGTGGCAGCCCGGCCAGGACCATGCCGGCATCGCGACGCAGATGGTGGTCGAACGCCGCATGGCCGAACGCCAGGAACCGAACCGCCGCGAGATCGGCCGCGAGGCGTTCCTGCAAAAGGTCTGGGCCTGGAAACAGGAATCCGGCGACACCATCATCGGGCAGTTGAAGCGGCTGGGCGCCAGTTGCGACTGGTCCAGGAATGCCTTCACCATGTCCGGGGCGCCGGGTGCGCCTGCGGGGCAGGAGGGCAATTTCCATGATGCCGTGATCAAGGTCTTTGTCGACATGTATGACAAGGGCCTGATCTATCGCGGCAAGCGGCTGGTGAACTGGGATCCGCATTTCGAGACCGCGATCAGCGATCTTGAGGTCGAGAACCGCGAGGTTCCCGGCCATATGTGGCATTTCAAATACCCGCTGGCCGGCGGCGAGAGCTATGAATACATCGAGCGCGACGAGGACGGTCGCGTCACCCTGCGCGAGACCCGCGACTATATCAGTATCGCGACCACCCGCCCCGAGACCATGCTGGGCGACGGCGCCGTGGCGGTCCACCCGGACGATGCCCGCTATGCCCCCATCGTCGGCAAGCTGGTGGAAATCCCGGTCGGACCCAAGGAGCACCGCCGGCTGATCCCGATCATCACCGACGAATATCCCGACCCGGATTTCGGCTCGGGCGCGGTCAAGATCACCGGCGCGCATGACTTCAACGATTACGGCGTGGCGATGCGCAACGGCATCCCGCTTTACGCGCTGCTGGACACCAAGGGCGCGATGCGCGCCGACGGGCTTTCTTACGCCGAAAGCGCCGGGATCGCCACGCGGGCGGCGCGGGGCGAGGATGTGGGCGACGTGTCCGCGGTCAATCTTGTGCCCGAGGAATTGCGCGGGTTGGACCGTTACGAGGCGCGCGCGGCCGTGATCGAGGCGATCACCGCCGAACGCCTGGCCGTCACCTATCTGCACAAGGAAATCGACAAGGAGACCGGCGCCGAGCATCTGGAACGCCGCCCCCTGGTCGAGGCCAAGCCCATCATGCAGCCCTTTGGCGACCGCTCGGGCGTGGTGATCGAGCCGATGCTGACCGACCAGTGGTTCGTCGACACGCCCCGCATCGTGCAGCCCGCCATCGACGCGGTGCGCAACGGCGCAACGAAGATCCTGCCCGAGCAGCATGAGAAGGTCTATTTCCACTGGCTGGAGAATATCGAGCCTTGGACCATCAGCCGCCAACTCTGGTGGGGGCATCAGATTCCGGTCTGGTATGGCCTGGACCTGCGGCCCGAGGGGCAGGTCGAGGACGACCATGACGGCGCGCTGGACGAGGTGGAAATCTTTGCCTTCCTTGAGGAAGGGCTGGTTCATGCCGGCGAGACCTTGCAATGCGCCCCGAGCTTTGCCGAGGTGGCCGAGCGTTTCCGCGACGCCATCGCCGGCCTGCCGCAGCCGCTGGAAATCGCCCGCGTGATCGAAGTGGCCGACCGCGAGGCCGCCGTGGACGCCTTCGCGCAGGGTCTGGCCGAATACAATCTGACCCAGGACCCGACCAAGCTGGTCTATCCGGTCTGGCGCGATCCCGATGTGCTGGACACCTGGTTTTCCTCGGGGCTGTGGCCCATCGGCACGCTGGGCTGGCCGGAACAGACGCCGGAACTGGCGCGCTATTTCCCGACCTCGACCCTGATCACGGGTTTCGACATCATCTTCTTCTGGGTCGCCCGGATGATGATGATGCAGCTTGCGGTCGTGGAGCAGGTGCCGTTCCGCACGGTCTATGTCCATGGCCTCGTGCGCGACGAAAAGGGCGCGAAGATGTCGAAGTCGAAAGGCAACGTCATCGACCCGCTGACCCTGATCGACCAATATGGCGCGGATGCGCTGCGCTTTACCCTGACCAGCATGGCCGCGATGGGCCGCGATCCCAAGCTGGGGCCGAAACATGTCGAGGCGAACCGCAATTTCGTCACCAAGATCTGGAACGCCACCCGTTTCGCCGAGATGAACGGCGTGAGGGGCGGCGTCTCGCGTCCCCAGCCGCGCCATGTGGTGAACCGCTGGATCATCGGCGAGGTCGCCCGCATCCGCATGGCGACGGACGAGGCGCTGGCGGGCTATCGCTTCAACGATGCCGCGACCGGACTTTACGCCTTTGTCTGGGGCAAGGTCTGCGACTGGTATGTGGAGTTCTCGAAGCCGCTGTTCGACGGGGAATATGCCCAGGAGACCCAGGCCACGATGGGCTGGGTGCTGGACCAGTGCTATACGATGCTGCATCCGATCATGCCCTTCGTCACCGAGGAGCTTTGGGCGCTGACCGGCGAGCGTGACCGGATGCTGGTCCATGGCGACTGGCCGGACTACGGCGCCGAACTGATCGACGCCGAGGCCGACCGGCAGATGAACTGGGTGATTTCGCTGATCGAGAACATCCGTTCGGCCCGCGCGCAGATCGGCGTGCCGGCGGGCGCGCGGCCCGATCTGATCGTGACCGAGGCGGATGCGGCGGCGCGCGCGGCGCTGGCCGCGAATTCCCCGCTGATCGAGCGGCTGGCGCGGGTGAACGCGCCTGCCTATGGGGCGATGGGGCCGGGCATGATCTCGGTCGCGGCGCTGGGGGCGAGCTTCGCGCTGCCGGTGGGCGCGATGATCGACATCAAGGCCGAGACGGCGCGGCTGGAAAAGGTCGCCGGCAAGGCCGAGAAGGATGCCGGGGGGCTGCGCGGGCGCCTGGGTAATCCGCGCTTTGTCGAGAATGCCGGACCCGAGGTGATCGAGGAGACGCGCGAGAAGCTGGCCGCGCTGGAGGACGATCTGGGGCGGGTCAAGGCCGCGCTGGCGCAACTGGCGGCGATGTAGGCCCCGGCGGCGCGGTCGCATGGGTATTTGGAAAACGAAGAATCAGGGCCGCTCGGACAGGGCGGCCCTGATGCTTGTGGCGATCATGGCGGGAACTTCGGCGGCCAGGCCGACCGGGGGCAGTGAGATGCCTTGGAAGCCGGCCTGCGCCAGGGCCTGGGGCAGGTCGTCGGTGACATGCTCGGCCCCGGTCGCGAAAAGCGGCAGGCAGAGCGCGCGCGCGGGCAGGGCGCGGGCGGCATCCCGCAGGAAGGGCGGTTCCTCGATGAAGCCGCAGGTGATGGCGGCGAGATGCGGGGCGAGGGTGCGGGCCATGGCGCGGGTCGCCTCGGCCGGGGCGTGCGAGCGGCCCGAGCCATGCGCCGCGATCAGGAGATGGGTTTCGTTCAGGCTCCAGCCCTGGGCCTGGGCGGCTTGGGCCAGCAGTGCGAGGCAGAGTGCGGGCAGGCCGGGATCGCTGCCGAAGGGCGGCAGGATGCGGGCCTGGGGCGCGCCCGCCTGGGCGAGGCGCCGAGGCAGTTCCGTGCGGGTGAACCAGCCCGCCGCCATGAACATCGGATAGATCAGCGTCCCGTCATCGGCGATGTCCAGCGCGCCGGGCATGGCGAGCGTCGCGCCCCGGATCCGGGCCTGCGGCAGGCGGGCCGCGACCTGGGTCGCCAGCGCCTGGACCGCCTGCTGCTGCGGGCCGGGATCGCCGGGCTGGCCATGGGCGACGATCAGTGCCTTGGGGCGGGATGTATCGGGCATGGGGGCGGCCGTTCGGCGGGGAAGGATCGGTCGGGCTGGCGGGTGCCTGGCCGCGCATTCGCGGGGCGCGCGGGGGCATGGCGGGGGGCGGGTCGGTCGCGATCAGCCGCGGAAGGCGGTGGCGAAGGGCTCGGGGATGTCGAATGTCCTGAGCGCGATGGCGCGGGCCGGCGCGGACATCTTGCGGGCGGTCTTTTCCACGATGCGTTGCAGTCCCTGAAGGTCGCGGCCTTCGGCGAATGGGCCGAGATACCAGCGGATGAAGGTGAAGCAGACCACATCCTCCAGCGCCTGGACATCGGCATCGCGCTTGATGCCCTGCTTGGTCAGCATCTGTTCGGCATGGGCTGTCTCGTCCTGGGAATAGCCCGCGTCGCGCATGATCCCGGCCACGCGGGCGGCATGGCGGCGGCCCTGTTCGGTGCGCCAGGCCAGATAGCCGGGGCGGTCCATCGGATAGGCGTCGCGGGGCAGGGTCCATCGCTCGATATGCTGGCCGCGGCAGGCGATGCGCAGAGGCTCGGCGGCGTTCGGATAAAGCGCCTCTTGCTCGGCCGTCATGCGCTGGCCATAGAGCAGGGCCTTGGGGCGGCCCTGGGCATCCAGGCCGGGGTCGGCGGCATTGGCCCGGTCGATGGCGTCGAACGCTGTCTGAAGGCGGGTCATCATATCCCTCATGGTTTTTCGCGGCCATCATGCCGCAGGGGGTGGCGAGGTCAACGGGATTGCGGCGCCGGGGCGGGGCGACTAGCCTGGTCCCGATGTGGAGCGAGCTTCTTTTGGCCCTGGTGGCGTTTCTGGCGGCGCATCGGGTTCCCGCGCGGCTGAAGGGGCCGCTGGTCGCGGTGCTGGGCCGGAGGGGGGTTGGGCTGGTCTATGGCCTGCTGTCGCTGGGGTTGCTTTACTGGCTGATCGTCGCCTCGGCTAGGGCGCCGTTCCTGCCGCTTTGGGATCTGGGCGCGTGGGCGCGCTGGCTGGTCAATCTGGCGATGCCCCTGGCCGTTCTGGCGGCGGTCTGCGGCGGCATGGGCGGTTTGATGGCGGGTTTCGCGCTGTGGTCCGGCGCGCATCTGCTGGCGAACGGAGACCTGGCGCATGTCCTTTTCTTCGCCTCGATGCTGGCCTATGCCGGGTTCGGCCTGACCAGGGCGCCGCCGCGCCGCTGGCGCCTGGGCTGGCCGCGCATGGCGGCGGCGCTGCTGATCTGGGCCGCGCTGATCCGGCTGCACCCGCTGGTGATCGGGGTCGCCCCGCTGCCCTAGCCGGGGCGGAAGTCCGGGGGGATGCGGTCCCGGCCGGCCAGGATCAGATCGGCCAGCATCTCGGCGCAGGCCGGCGCCATGGCGAGGCCGATCTTGAAGCCGCCATTCGCGACATAATGCCCCGGCCGGCCGGGCCAAGGCCCGACGAGGGGCGCGCGTGACGGTGCGCGGGGCCGCATCCCGGCCCAGCGGTCCAGCACCGGCGCGTCGGCCAGGGCGGGGCACAGCGCGCGGGCTTTCCCGATCAGCGCGTCAAGCTGGGCATCGGTTGCCAGATCCGCCGCGTCGCGTTCGGAGGTCGATCCGATCGCCACCGTCCCGTCGGCATGGGGCACGATATGGATGCCATCGGCAAAGACCTGGGCCGCGTCCGGCATGTCCAGGGCCAGAAGCGCCGACTGGCCCTTGACGCCATTGCCGCCGAAGGGCGCCAGCCCCTCGGCCCCGGTGGCCCAGATGGCGGTGTCGGGCGGCGCCGGCTGGTCCTCGACGATCTCGCCGCCGCCCGCGCGGATGGCGGCGGCCAGGGCGGTGCAGGCGCGGCGGGGGCTGATCCGGGCGGTCAGCCGGTCCAGCAGCCAAAGCCCCGTGCCCGAGACCGGAACCAGCCCCCGCGGCGCATCGGTCATCTCCATTCCGGCCCAGCCCGGCCAATGCGCCCGCGCCCCGGCGATGCGGGCGGCCATGCGCGTTTCCGCCTCAGGGGGCACCGGCTGAATCCGGCCCGTGCGGGCATAGCCGGGGTCCGTGCCGCCCGCCCGCGCCACCTCGGCCCACCAGTCCCCGGCGCCGATCAGCGCCTCAAGCTGGACCTGCTTCTTGGGGTTCCAGGTTTCGGGCGCATGCGGGGCCAGGGCGCCGACATGTCCGCCCGAGGCGCCGGCGCCGATCCGCCGCGCCTCGAAGACCCGCACCCGCTGGCCGCGCCGCAGCAGCGCCCAGGCGCAGGAAAGCCCAAAGATCCCGCCTCCGGCCACCGTGATTTCGCTTGCCATTCCGCCGCCCCTTGCCGCATCTGCGCCCTGACGCATCAGGAGTTAGCGCGGATGACGAAGCAGGGCCAGAGCGCGGCGGATCTGGACTGGCGGGACGGCGATATTCCGGTCTCGCGCCGCTTCGACGATCCCTATTTCAGCCTGAACGGCGGGCTGAAGGAAACCCGGCACGTCTTCCTGGCCGGAAACGACCTGCCCGCGCGGCTGGTGCCGGGCTTTCATGTGGCCGAGCTTGGCTTCGGCACCGGGCTGAACCTGCTGGCGCTGGCCCAGGTCGCGACGGTGCCGATCCGCTTCACCAGCTTCGAGGCATTCCCGATGGACCCGGACGAATTGGCCCGCGCGCATGCCGCCTTCCCCGAGCTTGCGCCCCTGGCCCTGGCGCTCCGCGCGGGCTGGCCGGGGCGCGAGATGGTTCTGGGGCAGGTCCGGGCGCGGATCATCCAGGCCGATGCGCGCGAGGCGCTGCCCCATTGGGACGAAAAAGCAGATGCCTGGTTCCTGGACGGTTTTTCCCCGGCCAAGAACCCCGAGCTTTGGGGCGAGGATCTGATGGCCCAGGTCGCGCGCCACACCGCGCCCGGCGGCACCTTCGCGACCTATACGGCGGCGGGCCATGTGCGCCGCGCGCTGGCGGCGGCGGGGTTCCAGGTCGACCGCGCGCCGGGCTTCGCCGGCAAGCGCCACATGAGCCGGGGGTTCCTGGCGCCGCGATCCTAACGCCGGACAGAAGGGATGCGCGAGGGCGCATAGTCCGCCGGTCGGTGCGGCGGCCGGCCATGCGTCCCCTGCCAGAAGCGGATGCCGCCCCGGCGCAGGAACAGCGGCAGCGTCAACACCATGCCGGCGCCGAACCCGGCCGCATGAGCCATATAGGCCACCCCGTCATCGCGCATCGCCAGGCCCTGCACGATCTGCAAGCCAAGCCAGACCAGCAGCAGCACCCAGGCCGGAATGGTGAAGCGGCGGATGAAGATGATGATGATCGCGATCACATCGACACGGGCGCGGGGAAAAAGCAGCAGATACCCCCCCATCACCCCCGCAATGGCCCCCGAGGCGCCGACCATCGGAATCCCGCTCATCGGATCGACCGCGATCTGCCCGGCCGCCGCCACCAGCCCGCAGGCAAGGTAGAACGCCAGAAAGCCCAGCGGACCCATCTGATCCTCAAGGTTGTCGCCAAAGACCCATAGAAACAGCATGTTCCCGCCCAGATGCAGCAGGCCGGCATGCAGGAACATATGCGTGACCAGCCCCCACAGCCAATCCCTATGCATGATCGCCACCGGGTAAAGCGCCAGCCGGTCCCACAGATCGACCGCTCCCCCCGCCCAGGGGGCCGTCAAAAGAAACATCAGCAGGTTCAGCGCGATCAGCGCGTTGCGGATATGGGGGGTGCGCAGGGATGGATTATGGTCTCGGATGGGGAACATGCGCGGTCCTGACTGGCTTGGCGCCAAGGGTGGCGCAGGACGGCGGCTCAGGCAAGCCGTCCCTGGTTCGGCACGCCCGGGATGCCGCCGCGAAATCGCCCCGGCCGCCGCCTTTTCCGTTTCTCCGATAGCCGCCAGGCCCATCATCGGGCCGGGTCGCGGACGCCCATCTTACGCAAAGGCCACCTTACCCAAAGCCGGCCTCATGCGAAGCCCATTTCGGGAAAGGTCCATCTCACACAGGGCCGGGCCCGCCCTTCTTCGTTTTCCAAATACCCACTGCCGACGCTGCCGTCCGGATCAGGCCAAGGCCGTCGAGCCCATGCGCAGGAATTTCTGCCGCCGGTCCTTGATGATCTCGGCGGGCTTCTTGCCCTTGAACTCGGCCAGCATCTCGGCCAGGGCGTCGCCCACGGCGGCGATGGCCTCGGCGGGGGCGCGCTGCGCGCCGCCCGTCGGCTCGGCGATGATCCGGTCGATGATCTCAAGCTTCTTCAGGTCCTGCGCGGTCAGGCGCAGCGCATTGGCGGCCTCGCGCATCTTCTCGGCATCCTTCCACAGGATCGAGGCGCATCCCTCGGGCGAGATTACCGAATAGATCGAATGTTCCAGCATGGCGATGCGGTTGGCGCTGGCGAATGCCACCGCCCCCCCCGAGCCGCCCTCGCCGATGATGACAGAGACCAGCGGCACGCCGATCTCCAGGCATTTCTGGGTGCAGCGGGCGATGGCCTCGGACTGGCCGCGCTCTTCGGCGCCCTTGCCGGGATAGGCGCCGGGCGTATCGACCAGCGTGATCACCGGCAGTTTGAAGCGGTCGGCCAGTTCCATCAGCCGGATCGCCTTGCGATAGCCCTCGGGGCGCGCCATGCCGAAATTATGGGTCAGGCGCGATTTGGTATCATTGCCCTTTTCATGGCCGATGACGATGCAGGGCGCATCGCGAAAGCGCGCCAGCCCGCCCATGATGGCGTGATCCTCGCCGAAGGCGCGGTCGCCGGCCAGGGGGGTGTATTCGGTGAACAGCGCCTCGATGTAGTCGACGCAATGCGGACGTTCGGGGTGGCGGGCCACCTGCGTCTTGCGCCAGGGGTCAAGCTGCTTGTAAAGATCGCGCAGCATGTCCCCGGCCTTGTGATCCAGCGCGGCGGCCTCTTTCTCAAGATCGACGCCTTCGCCCTTGCGCGCCATGATGCGCAGCTCCTCGGCCTTGGCTTCCAGATCCGCCAGCGGCTTTTCGAACTCAAGATAGGTCATGGAAGGCTCCGCATCGTCATCCGGTCGGGTTGGCGTCTATATGATCGTCGCGCGTGGGGAATGCAATCTCAAGGCCCTGCCAGCGCGACAATGCGCTTTCGTCGTCGGGCCGGGCCTGGACCCAGGCGCCGGGGCCGTCGGGCGTGATCTCGCGCTTCCAGAAGGGAGCGCGGGATTTCAGCCAGTCCATCAGATATTCCGCCGCCTGGAAGGCCGGGGCGCGATGGCGGGCGGCGGTGGCGACCATCATGATCGGCTCGCCCACGGGCAGCAGGCCATGGCGGTGGACGATGCGCCAGCCGGTCAGGCCGAAGCGTTCCGCCGCCCGCGCGCCGAAGGCGTTCAGCGCCTTTTCGGTCATGCCGGGATAGTGCTCGATCTCCAGGGCGACCAGCCGCCCGTCCTCGGATCGCACGATTCCCTGGAAGGTGACGACGGCGCCGGCCTCGCCAGCCATCCCCGCCAGTTCGGCGGCCAGGTCAAAGGGTTGGGGCTGGACCCGCGCGGACATCCCTAGCCCCCGGTCATGGGCGGAAAGAACGCGACCTCGCGCGCGTTCCCCAGCGGCGCATCCAGATCGGCAAGCTCTTGATCCAGGGCCACCCGCACCGCCGACAGGTCCGACAGGGCCGCCGCGTGCCAGGGGTCCATCGCGGCCAGTTCCGCCACAAGCTGGCGCACGGTGGCGGCCTGGGTCTGGACCGCCTCGCGCGGGTGGCCCACGCGCTCGCGCAGCCAGGCGAACCAGAGCACCTGGATCCGCATCAGCGATCCTTCAGGAAGGGGCGGGACTTGTCGAAATAATCCCAGCCTGTGATCGCGGTCAGGGCGGCGGCGATCCAGATCAGTGCCAGCCCCACCTGGGTTGCCAGATCGGACCAGCTGCTGGACCAGGGCAGGCTCGTCTCGCCCACCAGGGGGGGGTGGCCGACCTCATAGTATTTCAGCCCGGTGCCCAGGAACAGGACGGCGATGGCGACCATCTGCGCGGTGGTCTTCCACTTGGCCAGCTTGGTGACCTTCAGCAGCCGTGCCTTGTCGCCCAGGAATTCCCGCAGCCCCGAGACGAAGACCTCGCGGAACAGGATCACGGTCGAGGGCAGGATCAGCCAGGGGTTCATCCCCGAATAGCCGGTGATGACGACGACGGCGATGATCACCATGGCCTTGTCGGCGATCGGGTCCATGGCGGCGCCGAAGCGGCTTTCCTGTTTCCAGGCCCGCGCCAGATAGCCGTCGAACCAGTCGGTGATGGCGGCGACCATGAACAGCGCCAGCGCCGCGAAATCCGCGAAGGGGCGGTTCAGAAAGAAGAACATCAGCGGCACCAGCGGCGCGGCCGCAAGTCGCAGAACGGTCAGAAGGTTGGGCAGGGTCCAGCGCATGCCCGCAATCTAGGCGTTTGGCGGGGCGGGGGAAAGGGGCAGGCTGTCGCGGCGGCGATTTTCGTCGCTTGCCATCCGCGCCCGGCTTGGATAATCATAGAAATGTAATAACATATCATTTTGAGGGTTGCAGATGATGAGAAAACGGATTGGTGCGGCGATGCTGGGCGCGATTCTGCTGGCCGGCGGGCCGGCCATGGCCGAAAAGGCGCATGATCATGAACACGCGCATGACCACGCCCATGCCAAGGACGGGAAATCCGTCTATAACGGCTATTTCCAGGATGCGCAGGTCGCCGACCGTCCACTTTCGGATTGGGCGGGCGATTGGCAGTCGGTCTATCCGCTGCTGCAAAGCGGCGCGCTGGACCCGGTGATGGCGCATAAGGCCGAGCATGGCGACATGAGCGCCCAGGAATACCGCGCCTATTACGAGGCCGGCTACAAGACCGATGTGGAACGGATCGAGATCAAGGGCGACGAGGTTGGCTTCCACCGCAAGGACGGCGTGGCGCATGGCCATTACGCCAGCGACGG
>NZ_JASGGO010000004.1:0-166487 GCF_047605025.1 Paracoccus sp. (in: a-proteobacteria)
CCAATCCTTGAGCTTGCCGGACATGTTCTCGATCCGGTAGCGGCGCTTGTCGTGCTTGATGGGCGTCTTGCGGTTCTTCCGGCCCGGAATGCAGACCTTCATCCCTTTGTCTTTCAAGGCTTCCCTGAACCAGTCGGCGTCGTAACCCCGATCAGCCAGGAGCCAGTCGGCCTTGGGCAGACTGCCGAGCAAGGCCATGGCGCCGGTGTAGCCGCTGACCTGTCCAGCCGTCATGAAGAAACGGATGGGTCGCCCCTGCGCATCGGTCACGGCGTGCAGCTTGGTGTTCATGCCGCCTTTCGTGCGGCCGATCAGGCGCCCGCGCCCCCTTTTTTGAGCCGCAGGCTGGATGACGTCGGTGCGCTTTCAGATGGGTCGCATCAATCATGATCGTCGTCCGGTCCGGAGCCTCCGGAGCCAGCCCCTCCATCATCCGGGCGAAGCCCCCAAGGGGGCTTTTCTCGTTTGGGCTTGAAGCATTACCGGGTCATCACCGTGAAGGAAATCGCCCGAGTTGACGGTAACCAGCCGCTGCCCGCGCAGAACAGACAGGGCCGCCCCCAAGAGCAGCCCTTTTCCTATCTCCGACTGCCTATCCCCGCCCGCCCCCCGCCCGGCGCGTCGACAGCAGCAAATTCGTTTCCGAAGTCGCAACACCAGATAGATCGCGGATCCGGCGCAGCACATCGTCGAACTCGGCCAGGGACTCGGTCGCCAACTCGACGATCAGATCCCATTTGCCGTTCGTCGAATGCACCGCCTTTACGGCGGGCATGCCGGTCAGGCGCGCCATGATGCGGTCGGCGCCCCGCCCCTCGATCCCGATCAGCATCAGCCCGCGCACCGGCGCCTCGGACAGGTCCGACCGCGTCAGGGCGGTGAAGCCCACGATCTCGCCCTCGGCCTTCAACCGCTCCAGGCGGCTGCGGATGGTGGCCCGGCTGGCCCCCAGACGATCCGCCAGATCCGAGATTCCCGCGCGCCCGTCGCGCCGCAGCTCGGCCATCAGTCGCTGATCCAGATCGTCCATAATGGGCTATTACACTTTTCATATTGGTCATATGACTACGCAAATTAGCCGATAATCCGCTTGATGTCACCCCTACCCCCCGCCATCCTTGCCCCGCAAAGGAGAGCAGGATGACAAAGATTACGCTCGTTGGGGCGCCCGTCGATAGCGGCCAGCGCCGCCCGGGATGCCTGATGGGTCCGGCGGCCTATCGCGTGGCAGGCATTGCCACGACCCTGGCCGAGATGGGGCATGAGGTTCAGGACCTGGGCGATCTGCGCCTGAAGGCGCTGCCCCAGGCCAAATGTGCGAACCCGGTGGTCGATCAACTGCCGCAGACGCTGGCCTGGACGGCGGCGCTGCGCGAGACGGTCGGTGACGCGCTGGACCAGGGCCGGATGCCTCTGGTTCTGGGCGGCGATCACAGCCTGGCGCTTGGCACGGTGGCCGGGGCGGCGGAACATGCCGCGCGCCAGGACCGGCCGCTGTTCCTGCTATGGCTGGACGCGCATAGCGACTATCACACCCCGCGCACCACGATCAGCGGCAACCTGCACGGCACGCCCGTCGCCTATGTCGCGGGCCGCCCGGATTTCGAGGCATTCCCGCCCTTTCCCGCGCCGGTCCCGCAGCGGCGGATCTGCCTTTTCGGCATCCGCTCGGTCGATCCGGCCGAGCATGCCGCACTGCTGGAATCGGAAATCCGCATGAACGACATGCGCGTTCTGGACGAACGTGGCGTCATAGCCCCCCTGCGCGACTTCCTGGACGAAGTGCGGGCCGAGGACGGGATGCTGCATGTCAGCCTTGACGTGGATTTCCTGGACCCCTCGATCGCGCCCGCCGTGGGCACCACGGTTCCCGGCGGCGCCACCTTCCGCGAGGCGCATCTGGTCTGCGAGCTTCTGCACGAATCCGGGCTGATGACCTCGCTGGATCTGGTGGAACTGAACCCCTTCCTGGATGTCCGCGGCCGCACCGCGAAACTGATGGTCGACCTGGCCGGCTCGCTGATGGGCAAGAAGGTCTTTGATCGTCCCACCCGCAGCTTCAACTGAGTATCCTGTCATGCTGAAACCTTCCCAACAGGCATTCCTGCCCTTCGTCAGCGTCGAGAACATGCTGCGCCTGGTGCTGCATGTCGGCGTCGAGCAGATGATGACCGACCTGGCAACCGAGATCGAGGCCGACTTCCGCCGCTGGCCGCTGTTCGACAAGACCCCGCGCCTGGCCAGCCACTCCGATATCGGGGTGATCGAGTTGATGCCGACCTCGGACGGGGAAACCTATGGCTTCAAATATGTCAACGGCCACCCCTCGAACACCAAGCGGGGCTTGCAGACGGTGACGGCCTTCGGGCTTCTGGCCGATGTGGCGACGGGCTATCCGGTCATGCTGTCCGAGATGACCATCCTGACCGCGCTGCGCACCGCCGCGACCAGCGCCATGGCCGCGAAATGGCTGGCGCCCAGGGATTCGCGGGTGATGGCGATGATCGGCAACGGCGCTCAGGCCGAGTTCCAGGCCCTGGCCATGAAGGCCGTTTGCGGCATCGAGGAGGTGCGGCTTTACGACATCGACCCCGCGGCGACGGAAAAATGCGCTCGCAATCTGACCGGGCGCGGCCTGACCGTCACCCCCTGCCGGACCGCCGAAGAGGCCATCCTGGGCGCGCAGATCGTCACGACCTGCACCGCCGACAAGCAGCTTGCGACCATCCTGACCGACAACATGATCGGCCAGGGCGTTCATCTGAACGCGGTCGGCGGCGACTGCCCCGGCAAGACCGAACTGCATCGCGACATCCTTCTGCGCTCGGGCATCTTTGTCGAATATCCGCCCCAGACCCGGATCGAGGGCGAGATCCAGCAGCTTGCCCCCGACCATCCCGTGACCGAGTTGTGGCAGGTCATCCTGGGCCAGGCGCCGGGCCGCACCGATGCGCGCCAGATCACGCTTTTCGACAGCGTGGGCTTCGCCATCGAGGATTTCAGCGCCCTGCGCTATGTCCATTTGCGGTTGACCGAGTCGGGACTTTACCAGAACCTGGACATGATCGCCGACCCCGACGATCCGCGCGATCTTTTCGGCATGATCCTGCGGGCCGGAACCGCCTGACCCTTGCCCCTGGCACGGATTGGCCGCAAGCCGGGCCAACCCGTCCCGAACAGCCCAAGGCGCCGCATGTCCCCTGTTTTCCCCGGTATCCGCATCGAAACGGCGGAATTGCGCATCGTCCGCCTGCCGCTGCTGACGCCCTTCGTCATCTCGACCGGCACGATGACCGAGAAGGTCTTTCCGCTGCTGACCCTGCGCGCCGAGGGAATCGAGGGCCATGCCGAGGGCGTCATGGACCCGCTGCCGGACTATCTTGAGGAAACGCAGGCCGCAGCCCTTGCCTTCCTGCGCCAGGCGCTGCTGCCCCAGGTGATCGGGCGGCGGTTCGACAGCCCCGCCCAGCTTGGGCCGCTGCTGGCCCCCTGGCGCGGTCACCGCATGGCCAAGGCCATGGTCGAGATGGCGCTGTGGGATCTTTGGGCCAAGGCGCTGAACCTGCCGCTTTCAGCGGCGCTTGGCGGGGTCCGCGACCGCGTCGAGGTCGGCGTCAGCCTGGGCATCGCCGACATCCCCACGACAATAGCCCGCGTCGGCGCCGCGCTTGAGGCGGGCTATCGGCGCATCAAGCTGAAAATCCGCCGCGGCCATGACCTGGCGCTTCTTGCCGCCGTCCGCGCCGAATATCCCGATGCCAGGCTGACGGTCGATGCCAATGCCGATTACCGCCTGGGCGATCTGGCGGTGCTGAAGGCGATGGACGGGTTCGCGCTGGACTATATCGAGCAGCCGCTGGCCTTCGACGATTTCATCGACCACGCCCAGATGCAGCGCCACCTGGTGACCGCGCTTTGCCTGGACGAAAGCATCCGCTCGGCCGGCGACGCGCGCAAGGCGCTGGTCGCGGGCGCGGGCCGGGTGATCAACATCAAGGTGGGCCGCGTCGGAGGCTTCGCCGAGGCCCGCGCCATCCACGACCTTTGCGCGGCCTTCGACGTGCCGGTCTGGTGCGGGGGCATGCTGGAATCCGGCATCGGAAGGGCGCAGAACATCCACCTGGCCAGCCTGCAAAACTTCTTGAAACCGGGCGACATCTCATCGGCAAGTCGCTATTTCAAAAGGGATATAGTCGAGCAGCCTCTTGAGGCCGAAAATGGCCTGATCGCGGTGCCGCGCCATGGGCCGGGCCTGGGCGTGACGCTGGACCGGCCCTTCCTGGACAGCGTTTCCTCGGCCGCCGAGATGATCCGCGCATGAGCCGGCCCATCCTGCGCGAACTGGCCTCTCGGGCCGAGTTGAAACATTCCGAGGATCTGCAACGCGCCGTCTGGGGCAAGAACGATCCGGCCGACAATGCCGACCTGATGCTGGCGATCCAGCATGAAGGGGGGCTGGTCGCCGGGGCCTTCCTGGACGGGCGGATGCTGGGCTTCCTGTTCGCCTTTCCCAGCGCCGCGCCGGGCATCCAGCATTCGCACCGGCTGGCCGTGCTGCCCGAGGCGCGGGGTCTGAAGCTGGGCCTGCGGCTGAAATGGTTCCAGCGCGACTGGTGCCTTGCGCGTGGGATCACGCTTGTGCGCTGGACCTACGATCCCTTGCGCGCGGTGAATGCCGGCCTGAACATCTCGGCCCTGGGTGGCACTTGCGGGACCTATCTCGAAGACTATTACGGCGCGATGCAGGGGATCAACGCGGGCCTGCCCTCGGACCGGCTGCGGGTGGACTGGCGGCTGGACGCGCCGCATGTCGCGGCCCTGGCGGCGGGCGCGGCGCCCGCGCCCCATCATCATCATGTCCTGCGCCTGCCCATCCCCCGCGATCTGGACGCCCTGCTGGCCCAGGATCCGGCGCAGGCGCTGGACCGGCGCCTGACGCTGCGCGCGGCGCTGCGCGATGCCTTCGCCCAGGGCCTTCGCATCACCGGCTTCGACCGCGACGGCCCAGCCTATCTGCTGGGACCGGACATGAACCCGCCCGCCGGGACTTGAACGCCCGCCCGCCGGCCCCATATGGCGGGGGCGGGCCGGGCCCCTCTGACGTGCAAGCACGCCATGTCGGACCGCATCGAGAGCATCTCGATGGCAGCCCGGCAGCTTGTTGGCAGACCTCGCGATGCCGTTCGCGCAAACGCATGAGGTCTGACGACATATGGAAATTCTGCTGATACTGTTCATGGGCAAGCCGCTTTGGATGTGGCTTTTGTTCATCGGCCTGGTCGCGGCGCTGCTGGCCTTCGACCTGGGCGTGCTGCACAAGGGCGGCGACCACCAGATCGGGGTGGCGCAAAGCCTGCGCCTCTCGGCGATGTATATCCTGCTGGGCCTGGGCTTTTCGGGCTTCGTCTATTGGCAGATGGGCTGGGAGCCGACGGCGGATTACCTGACCGCCTTCGTGGTCGAAAAGACCCTGGCCATGGACAACGTATTTGTCATCGCGCTGATCTTCGGGTTCTTCGCGGTGCCGCGCCAGTATCAGCACCGGGTGCTGTTCTGGGGCATCCTGGGCGTGATCGTGCTGCGCGGGATCATGATCGGCCTGGGCGCCGGCATCATCGCGAACTACCATTGGGTGCTTTATATCTTCGCGCTGTTTCTGGCCTTTACCGGCGTCAAGATGCTGTTCGTCGGCGAGCAGGCGCCGGACCTGTCCCGGAACCCCGTGCTAAAATTCATCAAGCGCCGCTTTCGCGTGACCGATCAACTGCACGGCAACGCCTTCATGGTCAAGCGCCCCGACCCCTCGGGCCGGCCGCGCCGCCATGCGACGCCGCTTCTGCTGGCGCTGGTCCTGATCGAGATCGCGGACCTGGTCTTCGCGGTCGACTCGGTCCCGGCGGTCTTCACCATCACCACCGATCCCTATATCGTCTATACCTCGAACATCTTCGCGATCCTGGGCCTGCGGGCGCTGTATTTCGCGCTGGCGGCGATCCTGCACCGCTTCGCCTATCTGAAATACGCGCTGTCCGCGCTGCTGATCTTCATCGGCTCCAAGATCTTCGTGGCGGATCTGATGGGCTGGCAGAAATTCCCGCCAAGCTGGTCCTTGGGCATCACCTTCGCCATCCTGGGCGCGGGCGTGCTGTTCTCGGTCTGGAAGACCAGGGGCCAGGCGGCGGCCTGACCCCCGGCAATGCTCAAAGCGAGATGCGGAAGCGCGAGAAGCCGCCTTCGCCCTCGCCCGCCTCCTCGATCTTCAGGCCCCGCGCGCGCACGGCCTCCAGATAGTCGCGCGCCTTGGGGCCTGTCTCGAAGATGACGGTGGTGCCCTCCATCGGGGCGAAGCGCCAGTTCGCATCCGCCGAGGGCGAGATCGTCCCCTGCTCGCGCACATAGCGCAAAAGCACGTCGCGGTTGGTGTCGGGGGCGGCCAGCACCACCGTGCTGCCGTCCGCGCCCGGAAACTTGCCCCCGCCCGAGGCACGGTAATTGTTCGTCGCGATGATGAACTCCTCGGCCGGATCCAGGGCGATGCCGTGATAGGTCAGGTCGCGGATGCGGCTGGCCTCGGGGTTGATCACGCCCCCCTCGGCCGGGTCGTATTTCGAGGGCTGGCTCAGGTCGATGACATAGCTGACCCCGTCGATCGTATCGAAATTATAGGCCGGGAAATCGGCGTTCAGCAGCGGCGCGTCCTGGGCGCCGGGCGTAATCTGGTTGAACATGCCCGCCGCGCGCTCAAGCCATTCCTTGACATCGCCGCCCTTCACCCGCACCGCCTGCAAGGTGTTGGGATAAAGATACAGATCGGCCAGGTTCTTGATCGCCAGAGGCCCCGCCGCGACATCGGTATAGTAATCCGGGCCGCCCCGGCCCCCGGCCTTGAAGGGCGCGGCGGCCGACAGGATCGGCAGGCCCTCGTGCTTGCCGCCCTTCAGCATCTCGGCCACATACCAAAGCTGCGCCAGCGACACGATCTGGACCGAGGGATCGTCGGCCACCTGGGCGAAATAGCTGTAAAGCGGCGCATCGGTCATGCCGACCTCGGCCCGGACATATTCCAGCGTCTGCTCATGACCCTGCCGGGCGGCGTCCAGCACGGCCTGCACATCGCCCACCGTCGGGGTGATCTTGCGATCCTCGCCGCGCAGATAGATCGGCCGCACTTCCGAGGCGCCTTCGACGATCTTCCAGCCCGCGCCGTCATGTTCCAGCATCAGATCGATCAGCCCCATATGCGAGCCCCAGAAGCCCGCCATCACCGCCGGCTTGCCCTTGATCCGGCCGGTCGCGGGGTCCAGCCCCTCGCCCTCGTAATCGTCGCCCGGCCAGACGCGATGCGCGTGGCCCATGACGATGGCGTCGATCCCCTCGACATCGGCCAGATGATACGAGGCGTTCTCCATCCCCGGCGCGTAGGGATCGGTCGAGACGCCGGAATGCGACAGCGCCACGACCAGATCCACCCCCTCGGCCCGCAGCTTCGGCACCCAGGCGCGGGCGGCCTCGACGATGTCGCGGGTCTGGAAATGGCCCGCCAGATGGCCCGCGTCCCATTGCATGATCTGGGGCGGCACGAAGCCGATCAGGCCGATGCGGATCGGCCGCGTCTGGCCCGAACCATCGGCAAGCTGACGCTCAAGAACGACATAGGGCTGGAAGAACAGATCATCCTGCGTGGGATCGGCCCCCAGCCCGCGCGCGAAATTGGCGCAGACCAGAGGGCGATTCGTGGTCTGGTTCACATGCTCCAGAAACGGGATGCCATAGTTGAATTCATGGTTTCCGACCGTGCCGGCATCGTAATCCAGTTCGTTCATCGCGGCGATGACGGGATGCACGTCGCCGGGCTTCATGCCCCGGCGATAGGCGATGAAATCGCCCAAGGGGTTGCCTTGCAGATAATCGCCATTGTCGACCAGGATCGAATTCGTGGCCTCGGCCCGGATCGCCTGGATCAGGCTTGCCGTGCGCGACAGGCCCACCGTGTCGTTTTCCTTATCGGCGTAATAATCATAGGGATAGACGTGGCAATGCACGTCAGTGGTGGACAGGATGCGCAGATGCGCCTGTCCCGCCTGCGCCCGGACCGAGAAGGGATGCATCGCCGCAAGCGTCGCCCCTGCCGAGCCGATCAGGAAATGGCGGCGTGAAATGGTCATCCTGGTTCTCTCCTGCTGCTATGCGGTCAGGATAAGGGCAGCGAAGGCCGGGATGCAACTTCAAGGCGGCGCGGCAGGGCGGTATCGCGCCGATTGCCGCCCGCCCCCGCTGGCTCCATGATGCCGCCATGATCTGGGCCAGATAGGGCATGACTGGCGACCGGCCCGCGTCACCATGGCGAAATACCGCCCGAGCAGGCTTTGTCCCCATGTCGTGGTCAAGGCTATGAAGGTCATGGGCTACGGTCACATTGGGGGCGGTCACGTCGAGGGCGACCATGCCCATGCCCATGCCCTGCCGCAAGACCCGCTGAATGGCATCCGATAGGGTCCGGGCAGCGTGACCCGCCTGGATATGTCGCGCGGCGCGGCTGCGACCGGACGCCGCGCCGACCCGCATGCGTGCCGGGACTGAACAGCTAGGGCTCCTCGGCCGTCCGATTGGCCAGTTCGCCTTCCAGCGCGCTGACGAAATCGGGGAAGCTTTCGGCGAAGGCGGCGCGCTTCTGATCGGGCCAGTCGCCGACGATGGCGACCAAAAGCTCATACTTGACCTTCTGCATCTCGGCGAAGATGCGGTCGCCCGTGTCGCTGCGGCGAAGCACGGCGCGGCGGGCATCGTCCTGAGCCGCCTCGCGCAGCAGGAAGCCCTGCTGCACCAGATCCGCGATCAGCCGGCTGGCGCGCGAAGGATCGATGCGCAGATAGCGCGCGATATCGCCGACCGAGACCTCTTCGGTCACAACCATGACCCGCTGCACCGCAGAAGGCTCGCGCCCCGGCACGAGGCTCAGCACATCCAGATCCGAGATGTCCAGGCTGGGCGCCACATTGGCCAGCGCGATGCGGCTGATCACCCGCCGCCCGACCAGAATGCGAAACCGCCCCATGGCCGAGGATATCCGCTCGATCTCGTGCTCGCCTGCCCCAGTCATGGCCGCCTCCATAAATATGCTGTTGACATATATTCTTATGGGACATATACACGCGCGATACTGGCGCGAGGCGCCCCTTTCCGCGCCATTTCTCCTACGCTTTTCCTTCGCGCCCCATAAAGTCTGCGCCGATGCCACATACAAATCAAGCTTTTCGGGACCCTTCGGGGCTGACGCAATCGCGCCGCATGGTCATTTTCAGTTTTCTGATGCTCAGCATGTTCATGGCGACGCTGGACATGCAGGTGGTCTCGACCGCGCTGCCCACCATTGTCGGCGAATTCGGCGCGGTCGAGCGTTTCGGCTGGATCGGCTCGGCCTATCTGCTGGCGCAAAGCGCGATCATGCCGGTCTATGGCAAGCTGGGCGACCTGTTCGGGCGCAAATATGTGATGATCTTCGCGGTGGCGCTGTTCACGCTGGGCTCGGTCCTGTGCGGCATGGCCTGGTCGATGGCAAGCCTGATCGCCGCGCGCGCCTTCCAGGGGCTGGGGGCAGGCGGCATCATGGTCTCGATCTTCTCGATCAACGCGGATCTGTTCGCCCCGCGCGAAAGAGCAAAATATCAAAGCTTTGCAAGCCTGGTGCTGATGGCGTCGGGCGCGGTCGGGCCGACTCTGGGCGGCACGATGAGCCAGTATCTGGGCTGGCGCTCGATCTTCCTGATCAACCTGCCCATCGGCATCCTGGCGGTGGCGGGGCTGGCGCTGCTGCTGCCCTATCGCCGCCCCGAGCGTCAGCCCCGCATCGACTATAAGGGTGCCGCGACGCTGGCCCTGGCTATCGCCGGGATCGTGCTTTGGGCCGACAGCCAGTCGCTTTTCGGCTCGCTTCTGGCGCCCACCGCGCTGGCCCTGCCGGCGATCTCGGCCCTGGCGCTGACCCTTTGGCTGCGGATCGAGCGCCGCGCGCCCGAGCCGATCATCCCGCCGCACCTTTTCGCGGACCGCAATTTCGCGCTGTTGCTGATCGTCGCGGCCACCAGCGGCGGCATCGGTATCGGCATGGTGAACTATCACGCGCTGTTTCTGCAAATGACCACGGGCCTGTCGCCGGCCTCGGCGGGGCTGTTCTTCATCGCCGTGACGGGCGGGATCGCCCTCGGCTCGTTGACGGCGGGGCGGCTGATCGCGGCCACGGGGCGCTACAAGCCGTGGATGGTGATCGGGCAGGGCCTGGCGATTCTGTGCCTGTTCGGGCTGTCCTTGCTGCGGCAGGGGGTGCCTTTCTGGATCATCGCGGCGCTGCTGCTGTGCCAGGGCATCGCCATCGGCCTGGGACAGCAGGGTCCGGTGATCGGCGTCCAGGTCAGCGCGCCAAGCCGCGACGTGGGGGCGGCGACGGGCGCGGTGACGCTGGCCCGGATGGGGGGCGCCTCGCTTGCGATCTCGGTCTATGGCGCGATCCTGACGGATCGGCTGACCGCCGCCCATATCGAGGGCGCGGGCGACATGGCGCAGGTGACGCCCGACCGGATGGCCGCGCTGCCCGCGCCGCTGCACCAGGCGGTCGCGGCCGCCTATGGCGGGGCCTTCGCCTGGGTCTATCTGGCCGCCGTGTTGATCACCGCCCTGGGCTTTCTGGCCGCGGTCCTGCTGCGCCCGGCACGGCTGGCCCCCACAATGCCCGAGCAGCAGCCCGGCAACCAGGCCGAACCAACCCCGGCGGCGGCCCAGGCCATCTAGAAAACACCTTACATATCAGATGCAATATGTTGCATCTGAACATTTTTATTCCGCCACGCAATCGGCATAGTGATGCACTCGTCCGTCGGGGCCGATCTCTTGCACCAGACCGTGGATGTCGGTCTCGAACCCCGGACATTCGCGGGCGAATTCGCGGTTGAAGCGCAGATATTGCACGATCTTGGCGTTGAATACCTCGCCCGGAATCAGCAGCGGAATGCCCGGAGGATAGGGCGTCACCAGGCTGGTGGTGATGCGCCCCTCAAGCTCGTCGATGGCGACACGCTCGGTCGTGCGGCGCGCGATATGCGAAAACGCCTCGCTGGGCTTCATCGCCGGGGTCAGGTCGCTTAGATACATCTCGGTGGACAGGATCGCCACGTCGTATTTGGCGTAAAGCGCATGGACATGCTGGCACAGGTCGCGCAGGCCCATCTGTTCATAGCGCGGCTGCTTCTGGCAGAATTCCGGCATGATCCGCCACATCGGCTGGTTCTTGGCGTAATCGTCCTTGAACTGCTGAAGCGCGGCCAGAAGCGTGTTCCAGCGGCTCTTGGTGATGCCGATGGTGAACATGATGAAAAAGCTGTAAAGCCCCGTCTTCTCGACCACCACGCCATGCTCGGCCAGGTATTTGGTGACGATGCTGGCGGGAATGCCCCAATCCTCGAAGCGGCCGTCGATGTTCAGACCGGGAGTGATGATCGTGGCCTTGATCGGATCCAGCATGTTGAAGCCGGGCGCCATGTCGCCGAAGCCGTGCCAGGCATCCTCGCCGTCGCGCTGAACGCCATCGGCATCGGTGCGGCGCAGAACCCAGTCCTTGGTGCGGCCGATGCCCTCCTCCTCAAGCTCATCCGGCCCCCAGACCTTGAACCACCAATCCTCCTCTCCGAATTCGTCATCGACCTTGCGCATGGCGCGGCGGAAATCCAGCGCCTCAAGGATCGATTCCTCGACCAGCGCGGTCCCGCCGGGCGGCTCCATCATCGCGGCGGCCACGTCGCAACTGGCGATGATCGAATATTGCGGACTGGTCGAGGTGTGCATCAGGTAGGATTCGTTGAACAGATGCCGGTCCAGCTTGATCGACTGACTGTCCTGGACCAGCACATGGCTGGCCTGGCTGATCCCGGCCAGCAGCTTGTGGATCGACTGCGTGGCATAGGTCACGGAATGCCGCGTGCGGGCGCGCTTGCGGCCCATCGCGTGATAGCTGCCGTAGAACGGATGAAACGCGGCATGGGGCAGCCATGCCTCGTCGAAATGCAGGTTCTCGACATAGCCGTCCAGCATGCCCTTGATCACCTCGGTATTGTAAAGCACGCCGTCATAGGTCGATTGCGTCAGCGTCAGGATGCGCGGCCTGACGGTCGCGGCATCCACCCCTTGCAGCAGGGGATTGGCGCGGATCTTGGCCTGGATCGTCTCGATCTCGAACTCGCTGTAGGGGATCGGGCCGATGATGCCGAAATGGTTGCGCGTGGGCTTCAGAAAGACCGGGATCGCGCCGGTCATGATGATCGAATGCAGGATCGACTTGTGGCAATTGCGGTCCACCACGACCACATCCCCCGGCGCCACGGTATGGTGCCAGACCATCTTGTTCGAGGTGCTGGTGCCATTGGTCACGAAAAAGCAGTGATCGGCGTTGAAGATCCGCGCCGCATTGCGTTCCGAAGCCCCGATGGCGCCATTATGTTCCAGAAGCTGGCCCAGTTCCTCGACCGCGTTGCAGACATCGGCGCGCAGCATGTTCTCGCCATAGAACTGGTGATACATCTGGCCGATGGGGCTTTTCAGAAAGGCGACCCCGCCCGAATGGCCCGGACAATGCCAGGAATAGGACCCGTCCTCGGCGTAATCCAGCAGCGCGCGAAAGAACGGGGGCTGGATCCCTTCCAGATAGGTCTTGGCCTCGCGGATGATATGGCGGGCGACGAATTCCGGCGTGTCCTCGAAGGCATGGATGAACCCGTGCAATTCGCGCAGGATGTCGTTGGGCAGGTGGCGCGAGGTCTTCGTCTCGCCATAGACATAGATCGGGACATCGGCATTCTTCCAGCGCACCTCCTCGATGAAGCTGCGCAGGTTGACGATCACCGGATCCAGTTCCGGGCCGGGGCTGAATTCCTCGTCGTCGATCGAGAGCACGAAGGCCGAGGCGCGTGACTGCTGCTGGGCGAATTGCGACAGATCGCCGAAGCTGGTCGCGCCCAGCACCTCGAATCCCTCGTCCTCGATGGCCTGCGCCAGCGCGCGGATGCCGAAGCCGGACGAGTTCTCGGAGCGGAAATCCTCATCGATGATGACGATGGGAAAGCGGAATTTCATGCGTTCCTCCTGAGGGGACTTCCGGCGGAACGCGCTTGGCCCAAGGTGGTTACCGCCCGCGTCCGGTTTGGCTGCGTTTCTTTCCCCTGATGGCAGCGCCGTCAAGAGAGCCTGTCCCGCAAAGCGCGAGCGCGGCGGATCCTCCGCCTTGGCGTCATCCCCGATTCCGCCCATCCGCCCGAAAATCCGCCTTGTGGACGCCGATTTCTTGGGCAGTTTCGACCTGGACCAGGGAAAATCCCCTCGCGAGACATTTCATAAGTGAAATACTTCGCGATTGGTGCTAGGGTTGTTATGTTGCGCAGCACTCTCGCTGCCATTGTAACGGGAGGATCTGGGATGAAAAGCAACTCGTTCAAAATGGCGCTGAAGCGCGCCCTGATCGAAGAGCGGCAACGGCTGAAAGGCGCCAACGGCGTGCTCGAGGAAGAGCCCAAGGCCAAGTCGTCTGACATGAAGGGGTCGGCCTGACCACCTCTAGCGACATCAAGATTCGCCGGCGTCTGTTGACGGCGACCGGGGTTTCCAGGAAATCGGGCGGCGGGATCTTCCCGCCGCTTGCTTTTTCCCGGATAGCTCCAGACAGGATGCCCGGCAGGATGGACTTGACCATGACCCAGAACCCCGCGGCGGCCGCTGGCCGCTTCACTTTTCCCGACAGCGGCCTTTCGGTGAACCGGATGGGTTATGGCGCCATGCAACTGGCCGGTCCACATGTGTTCGGCCCGCCGAAAGACCCCGATGAGGCACTGGCCGTCCTGCGCGAGGCGGTGGCGCTGGGGGTCGATCACATCGACACCAGCGACTTCTACGGTCCCCATGTCACCAACGACTTGATCCGCCAGGCGCTGGCGCCCTATCCGACTGAACTGGTTCTGGTTACCAAGATCGGTGCCTGGCGCAACGACAAGGGCGACTGGATCCTGCAACGCGACGGCGACTTCCTGCGCCGCTCGGTCCAGGACAATCTGGACCGGCTGGACCTGCCACGGATGCCCATCGTCAACCTGCGCATGGGCGGACCCGAGGACGATATCGCCGCCCCCATGCGCGTCATGCGCGACATGCAGGAACAGGGTCTGATCGCCCATATCGGCATCAGCACCGTCAGCGCCGCGCAATTGCGCATCGCCCGCGACATCGCGCCGATCGTCTGCGTTCAGAACCATTACAACCTGGTCCATCGCCAGGACGACGCGATGATCGACGCGCTTGCCGCCGAGGGCATCGCCTACATCCCCTACTTCCCGCTGGGCGGCTTCACGCCGCTGCAATCCTCGGGGCTGGAACGGCTGGCCGCCGAAGCGGAAACCACGCCCCAGAAGCTGGCGCTGGCCTGGCTTCTGGCGCGCGGTCCGAACATCCTGCTGATCCCCGGCACCTCGTCGCGCCACCATCTGCGCGAGAATCTGGATGCGGCCAGCCTTACCCTTGCACCCGAGCAGTTGCGGGCACTGGACGGGCTGGCCGGCGCGGCCTAGGCGGTCACCGTCCTGCGCTTGCCCGCGCCGCTATGCAGCGGCTCGATCTCGGCCCGCCAAATACTGCGATCACGCCCCCGCATCAACTGACCCACCGCCGCGCGCGGCGCATGGGTCAGGATGCTCAGCGGGATACCGTTCAATCGCGGCACCTGGCCCGTGCGCAGGTCAACCAGCCGGACCGAAAAAAGCTCTCCCGTCTCGGGGCGGGCCAGGTCTGGGGCAACGGGGCTTTGAATCGTCATCGGCTTCTCCTGCATCGATGCGGGCAAGATACACGATTCGATCAGTCGACAAAACCCGTCTGTCCAAGGGGCACGCCGCCGCATCGGCCGAAAGACCCGGTTTTTGCCATCCGGCAACGGAAATTTTCTTCGCCATCCGCATAGGCGGAAAAACCATCTATCAGAGGGGGCAATTTAAAACGACCTTACCTATCGTCTTTTCTTCGGCGCGCCCCTATCTTGCATCTCATGGCGATAGCATCAGGAGTTCAGGCCATGTATCTCAAATCCGTCGAACGCAGCTCATTCCTGTCGGTCTCGGACATGGAAGGACGCTGGGGGCCATCGCTGACCAGCGGCGGAGCGGCAACGCGCGGCATGCTGGACCATCTGCGCGGCTTTGGCCAGCGCATGCTGGGCCTGAACCGCCAGCCGGTCGAGGTATCCCCCCGCCCCAGCGCGACCGCTTTGCTATATCCCGCGCGTCCCGGCCTTTTCACCATATGGGAGCGGCGCGCCATCGCGGCCTTCGCCGCGATCCTGAGCGGCCATGCGCGGCAGGCGCAATATATCGAATTGCTGGCCGACAGCCAGAAGGACGCGACAGGTCTGGGGTCCGAATGGATGTCCGGCAGCGACCTTAGCCAGGCCGTGCTGGCCGAGGCGCATCGCCTGCTGGAAGAGCCGCCCGCCCAGGCGCGCTATCGCATGCGCGACCAGTTGCGCGAAAGGCTGGGCGACCGGCTGGCGACCGCGCTGGAGCATACCTGGCGTCGGCTGCGGCAATCCGCCCCGGACGAGGCCCTGACCCTGCGGTTGTCGCGCGCGGGCTGGACCGACCCCGAGATCCGGGAGATGGACCAGATCATCGCCCTGCTGAAACCCCGCTCCCCGGCCTGGCATTAGGCCCTGCGATCCCGGCGGTCGCCTGCGATTGGGCAGGCGTCGCGGGGGGCAGGTGGGATGGGATTGTGGCGACGGTGATGGTATAAAGGCAAACAAACCCGCCCCCTGAATGCATTCGGGGGGCGGTGCGTTTGATCGATTCGGTATTTGACATCGTGTCGGCTTCGCCCCATCACCCTTGGATCGCCGCTCACCTTGCGGGCGGCATCCGCACAGCAGGAAAGTTACGCAATGCCAGCCTATCGCTCCCGGACCACCACGCATGGCCGCAATATGGCAGGGGCCCGTGGCCTCTGGCGTGCGACCGGCGTGAAGGACGGCGATTTCGGCAAGCCGATCATCGCCATCGTCAATTCCTTCACCCAATTCGTGCCCGGCCATGTCCATCTGAAGGACCTGGGCCAACTGGTCGCGCGCGAGGTCGAGGCGGCGGGCGGCATTGCCAAGGAGTTCAACACCATCGCCGTGGATGACGGCATCGCCATGGGCCATGACGGGATGCTTTACTCCCTGCCCTCGCGCGAGGTGATCGCGGATAGCGTGGAATATATGGTGAACGCGCATTGCGCCGATGCCATGGTCTGCATCAGCAATTGCGACAAGATCACCCCCGGCATGCTGAACGCGGCGATGCGGCTGAACATCCCCGCCATCTTCGTCTCGGGCGGACCGATGGAGGCCGGCAAGGTCGTCATGCATGGCAAGACCCATGCCCTGGACCTGGTGGATGCCATGGTCGCCGCCGCAGACGAAAACGTCTCGGACGAGGACGTGAAGGTGATCGAGCGTTCGGCCTGCCCGACCTGCGGCTCGTGCTCGGGCATGTTCACCGCGAATTCGATGAACTGCCTGACCGAGGCGCTGGGGCTGTCGCTGCCCGGAAACGGTTCGACCCTGGCCACCCATGCCGACCGCAAGCGGCTTTTCGTCGAGGCGGGGCATGTCGTCGTGGACCTGGCGAAGCGCTATTACGAACAGGACGATACCTCGGTTCTGCCGCGCAATGTGGCCAATAAGAAGGCGTTCGAAAACGCGATGTCGCTGGACATCGCCATGGGCGGCTCGACCAATACGGTGCTGCATATCCTGGCCGCCGCCTATGAGGGCGGGATCGATTTCGGCATGACCGATATCGACCAGCTCAGCCGCAAGGTGCCCTGCCTGGCAAAGGTCGCCCCCGCCAAGCAGGACGTGCATATGGAGGATGTCCACCGCGCCGGCGGCATCATGGCGATCCTGGGCCAGCTTGAGCGCGGCGGGCTGATCCATCGCGATACGCCCACGGTCCACAGCCCCACCCTGGGCGAGGCCATCGACCGCTGGGACATCAGCCGCACCGACAGCGAAACGGTGCATGACTTCTTCCGGGCCGCGCCGGGGGGAATTCCGACGCAGGTGGCCTTTTCGCAGCAGGCGCGCTGGGACACGCTGGACCTGGACCGGCAGAACGGCGTCATCCGCTCGGTCAACTCGCCCTTCACGGCGGATGGGGGCCTGGCGGTGCTGAAGGGCAATATCGCGCTGGACGGCTGCATCGTGAAGACGGCCGGCGTGGACGAGTCGATCCTGAAATTCACCGGCCCCGCCGTGGTCTATGAAAGCCAGGATGCGGCAGTCAGCGGCATTCTGGGCAAGAAGGTCCAGGCCGGCGACGTTGTGGTGATCCGCTATGAAGGCCCCAAGGGCGGGCCTGGAATGCAAGAGATGCTGTATCCGACCAGCTATCTGAAATCGCGCGGCCTGGGCAAGGCTTGCGCGCTGATCACGGACGGGCGCTTCTCGGGCGGAACCTCGGGCCTGTCGATCGGCCATGCCTCGCCCGAGGCCGCGCAGGGCGGCGCCATCGGCCTGGTGCGCGACGGCGACATCATCGAGATCGACATCCCGAACCGCACCATCAACCTGAAGCTCTCGGATCAGGAACTGGCCGCGCGCCGGGCAGAGCAGGACCGCCTGGGCTGGAAACCCGCCCAGCCGCGCAAGCGCAACGTCACCACGGCGCTGAAAGCCTATGCCGCTTTCGCAGCTTCGGCCGATAAGGGCGCGGTGCGCATCCTGCCGGAATAAGGCCCGCTATATCCGCTCAGGGCCCCGCCAGGACGCGGCGGGGCCTTCTCGGCCCGCAAGCCCGCCATGCGGGAACCCTTTCCCACGGGCCGGCGCTTTCCCCTCGCATCGCCGGGCGTCTCGCCCCGGCCATGGACAAGGAGCCACGCATGCATCCCGAACAGATCCCGCAACTGCGCCTGAACGACGGCACCCGGATCCCGGCCATCGGCTTCGGCACCTACAAGATGAACGGCGCGCAAGGGGCCAAGGACATGGCCCAGGCCATCCGCAACGGCTATCGCCTGCTGGATTCCGCCTTCAACTATGAAAACGAAGGCGCGCTTGGCGAGGCGATCCGGCAATCGGGCGTCCCGCGCGATCAGTTGATCGTAACCTCGAAACTGCCGGGGCGGCACCAGCAATACGACGCCGCGCTGATCACCGTCGAGGAATCGCTTTATCGTGCGGGGCTGGATTATTACGATCTGTATCTTATCCATTGGCCGAACCCCGCGCGGGGACTTTACCCCGAAGCCTGGGCCGCGCTGGTCGAGGCGCGCAAGCGCGGGCTGATCCGCAGCATCGGGGTCTGCAACTTCCTGCCCGAGCATCTGGACCGGCTGATCGCCGAAAGCGGCGTGACCCCGGCGGTCAACCAGATCGAGCTGCATCCCTATTTCCCCCAGCCCGAGCAACTGGCCTATGACAAGGCCCATGGCATCGTGAGCCAAGGCTGGAGTCCCATCGGTCGCGGCAACAGCGTCTTGCAGGAACCCGTGATCGCCCAGATCGCCCAAAGGCTGGGCCGCAGCGTGGTGCAGGTCATCCTGCGCTGGCATGTGCAGATCGGCTCGCTGCCGATCCCCAAAGCGGCCTCGTCCCAGCGCCAGGTCGAGAACCTGTCGATCTTCGACTTCGAACTAAGTCCGCAGGACATGGCCGGAATCGCCACCCTGGCCCGTCCCGATGGCCGCAACAAGGACCAGGATCCGGCGATCTACGAAGAGTTCTGAAAAAGCGCGCGAGGTCAAGGCGGTGGAATGACCCGCCCGGCGCGGGGGCCACTCCCAAGGGTGGCCCGCCAGCCCAGATCCGCCAGCCCAGGTCCGCCAGGCTCGCCGCATCCGACCTTGTATCGGCCCGCATCCTGGCCGGGCAAAGCATATCCGCACCATCTGCCCGGCGGATCAGCGGCAGGAATAACAAAAGGATGCATGGGGCAGGCAAGCCGCCTTGCAGTCACCAGCCGGGGGACCACGCGCTGAACCTGCGGAACGCTTTCGGTTTTCGGACCGGCACTGTCACGGCTCGGGCATGGGCACAGCATGGGCATGGGCACGCGATACGGGGCCTTCAGACCTCGGGTGGTTTCACAAGAATGGCCCGGAAGTCGTTGACATTGGTTAATGTCGGCCCCGTCACGACCTGCGCGCCCAATCCGCCGAAAAAGCCATGCGCATCGTTGCGATCCAGTGCCTGCCGGGCGTCCAGCCCCGCCGTCCGGGCCTGGGCCAGGGTCTGCGGCCCGATCACCGCGCCCGCGACCTCGGCGGCGCCGTCGACCCCATCCGTGTCGCAGGCCAGCGCATGGATGCCCGGCGCGCCTTGCAAAGCCAGGGCCAGCGCCAGGCAGAACTCGGCATTCGGCCCGCCGATGCCGTCACCCCGCCGCGTCACGGTCAATTCGCCGCCCGAAAAGATCACCAGCGGCGCATCGCCCGGCCGCATTACCGCCTGCCGCCGCCGGGCCAGATCGGCCTGGGCGTGGGCGACCTCGCGCGCCTCGCCTTGCAGGTCGTCGCCCAGGATCTCGACCGCAAGGCCCAGGCCGCGCGCCAGGGCGGCGGCGGCGTCAAGCGATTGGCGGGGGGCGGCATAGATCACGTTTTCCACCCGAGACAGGCGCGGATCGCCGGGCGCCACCACGCCGCTGCCTTGCGCCAGCGCATCGCGGACCGCCTGGGGCACCTCGATCCGCCAATCTTGCAGCACCGCCAGCGCATCCTGCGGGGTCGAGCGATCCCCCACCGTGGGACCCGAGCCGATATAGGCCGGATCGTCCCCCGGCACGTCCGAGATCATCAGGCAAAGCATCCGCGCGGGCCAGACGGCGGCGGCAAGCTGGCCGCCCTTGACCCGGCTGATATGCTTGCGCACCGTGTTCATCCGGTCGATCGGCGCGCCCGAGGCCAGAAGCGCCGCATTCACCGCCTGCTTCTGATCCAGCGTCACCCCCGGCGCGGGGGCGCAAAGCAGGGCCGAGGCACCGCCCGAGATCAGCGCCAGCACGAAATCGTCAGGCCCCAAACCGCGCAGCAGGTCCAGCATCCGGCCCGTGGCATCGACCCCCGCCTGGTCCGGCACGGGATGGGCGGCGCTGGCGATGCGAATGCCCTGGGTGGGACGCTCATGGCCGTAGCGGGTGATGACAAGCCCCTCGCAAGGCCCCCAGGCGGCCTCGACCGCCTCGGCCATGCGGGCGCTGGCCTTGCCGGCGCCGATCACCAGAACCCGGCCCGCAGGGCGCGATGGCAGAAACCCGGCCAGCGAGCGCATCGGATCGGCGGCCTCGACCGCCCTGTCGAAAAGGCGGCGCAGCAAGGCGGGATCTTGGGACATGGGCTTCCTCCTGCGCATGATCTTGCGCAGCGGGAAGGGAAATGAAAAGGGGCGCGCCGCTTTCGCCGGCGCGCCCGTCAATTGTCAGCGCAGATCGAAGCGGTCGGCGTTCATAACCTTGGACCAGGCCTGGCCGAAATCCTGCACGAAACGGCCGGAAGCGTCGTCCTGGGCATAGATCTCGGCGATGGCGCGCAGTTGCGAGTTCGAGCCGATCACCAGATCCACGCGGCTCGCCGTCCATTTCGGCGCGCCGGTCTTGCGGTCGGTGCCGTCGAACAGCATCTGCTCGTCGGACTGCGCCTTCCACACCGTGTCCATGCTCAGCAGGTTGACGAAGAAATCATTCGTCAACTGGCCCGGACGGTCGGTAAAGACGCCATGCGCGCTGTGATCCCAATTCGCATCCAATGCGCGCAACCCGCCGACCAGCACCGTCATCTCGGGCGCGGTCAGGCCCAGAAGCTGGGCGCGGTCCACCAGCAGTTCCTCGGAGGGAACGTTGTATTTCTGGCGCTGATAGTTGCGGAACCCGTCTGCCAAAGGCTCCATCCAGTCGAAGCTTTCCACATCGGTCTGTTCTTGCGTGGCATCCACCCGGCCGGGATGGAAGGACAGCGCCAGATCCTGGCCGGCGGTTTTGGCCGCGGCCTCGACCGCGGCATCGCCCGCCAGCACGATCAGGTCGGCCAGCGAGACCTTCTTGACGCCCTGCGCATCGAATTCGGCCTTGATGCCTTCCAGCACGGACAGAACCTTCGCCAGTTGCTGGGGCTGGTTCGCCTCCCAATCCTTTTGCGGTGCAAGACGGATGCGGGCGCCATTCGCCCCGCCCCGGAAATCCGAGCTGCGGAAGGTCGAGGCCGAGGCCCAGGCCGTCGCCACCAGTTCAGCCCCGGTCAGGCCCGATGCCAGCACCTTGGCCTTCAGGCCGGCCACGTCGGCGGCGTCGATCAGCGGGTGATCGACCGGCGGCAGCGGATCTTGCCACAGCAGATCCTCGGCCGGAACCTCCGGGCCAAGGTAAAGCACCTTCGGTCCCATGTCGCGATGGGTCAGCTTGAACCAGGCCCGCGCGAAGGCATCGGCGAACTGGTCCGGGTTCTCCAGGAAACGGCGCGAAATCGGACCATAGATCGGGTCCATCCGCAGCGCCAGGTCCGAGGTCAGCATCGACGGCGCGATGCGCTTGGCCGGATCATGCGCGTCGGGCACCGTGCCCGCGCCGCCGTTATCCTTGGGCTTCCATTGCCAGGCGCCGGCCGGGGATTTCGTCAGTTCCCATTCGAAGCCGAAAAGGTTGGTGAAGAAAAGATGCGTCCATTCGGTCGGCTTTTGGGTCCAGACCACTTCCAGCCCCGAGGTGATCGCATCGCCGCCCATGCCGGTGCCATGGGAGCTGGCCCAGCCCATGCCCTGCTGCTCCAGCGTGCCGCCCTCGGGATCGGCGCCGACCAGCGCGGCATCGCCCGCGCCATGGGTCTTGCCGAAGGTGTGGCCCCCGGCGATCAGGGCGACGGTTTCCTCGTCGTTCATCGCCATGCGCTTGAAGGTCTCGCGGATGTCGCGGGCCGAGGCGAGCGGGTCGGGATTTCCATCCGGCCCCTCGGGGTTCACATAGATCAGGCCCATCTGCACGGCGGCAAGGGGGCTGGCCAGTTCGCGGTCGCCGGAATAGCGGCTATTGGGCTTGTCGCTGGTGGCGAGCCATTCGGTCTCGGAACCCCAATAGATGTCCTCCAGCGGTTCCCAGACATCGGGACGGCCGCCGGCGAAGCCGAAGGTCTTGAAGCCCATGGATTCCAGGGCCACGTTGCCGGTCAGGATCAGCAGGTCGGCCCAGGACAGGCTGTTGCCGTATTTCTGCTTGATCGGCCAAAGCAGGCGGCGTGCCTTGTCCAGGTTCGCGTTGTCCGGCCAACTGTTCAGCGGCGCGAAACGCTGCGCGCCTGCGCGCGCCCCGCCCCGGCCGTCGGCGGTGCGATAGGTGCCGGCGCTGTGCCAGGCCATGCGGATGAACAAGGGCCCGTAATGGCCCCAATCGGCCGGCCACCAATCCTTGCTGTCGGTCATCAGCGCACGCAGGTCGGCCTTCACGGCATCCAGATCCAACGTCTTGAACGCCTCGGCATAGTCGAAACCGGCGCCCAGCGGATTGGGCAGATCGCTGTTTTGGTGCAGGATCTTCAGATTCAACTGGCTCGGCCACCAATCCCGGTTCGAGCGCGCCGAGTGGCGGACACTGGGATTGCCGCCATGCATGACTGGGCAACCCCCAGATTTCACGTTATTACCGTCCATGAGGATCTCCTTGCTTGCGGCCCTAAATGCATCCGCCCCGGATGGGCGGCGATCCTTGGGTGACTCGCGTTTCGAAAGGAACTCTAGCTCCGGCCCATCATCATATTAAGCTGTAATTTGTGATCCACATCATAATTGCTTGTTATAGAGCATCGGCATCTCGGGTGCGGGGGATGGCCGGGGGCTGGAACAGCCCCAGGCCCTGAGCCTCGGCCGCCTTGTCACGGGTCGGGACCGACAGGACGCCGTTCGGCTCCAGCACCGCAAAGCGCATCTCGCAAATATCGGTCACGCTCTTGTCGCGCAGCTTCAGATACGGTTCCGGCACGCCGATGCCCTGGCCGGCCAGCTTGCGCCTGTCGATGCGGCCATCGGTGGCGACGGTGCGCAAAACAGATCTCGATCACGAAGCCCAGCTCCACATCGCCCATGAAGATGCGCCGCAAATCCTGCGACATCGCCTGCCCCGCGCCCCTTCCGGGCGCCAAGCGTAACGGCAAGATCACAAGGCAGTTCCGGGGCACCTTCCCAGCGGGCGCGATCCGCGCTAGGACTGGGCCATGCTAGTCGATCCGAATGCCCCGTTCTTCAATGCGCTTTGGGTGCGCATCCTGTGCGTCCTGGCCCCCCTGGCCTGGGCCGTGGTCGAAATCACAAGCGGCGCGCTTTTCTGGGCGATCATCTTCGCCGCCGCCGGCCTGTATCTGGGCTATGCGCTGTTCGTCCAGCGCGGACGCTAGGGCGCTTCGGTCGCGGCCTCGCGCGCCAGCAACTCGCGCTTGCGCGCCACGCCCCAGCGATAGCCCGAGATCGCCCCATCGCTGCGCACCACCCGATGGCAGGGGATCGCGACGGCAAGCGTATTGGCCGCGCAGGCCCCGGCCACGGCGCGATGGCCCTGAGGCGCGCCGATACGGGCTGCAAGCTGGGCATAGCTGACCGTCTCGCCCGCGGGGATCTGGCGCAACGCGGCCCAGACCCGTTCTTGAAAGGCGGTGCCGCGAATATCCAAGGGCAGGTCCAGCCCCGTTCCCGGCGCCTCGACAAAGCCCACGACCTGGGCGACCAGCGCCTCGAATTCGGGATCGCCGCCGATCAGTTCGGCCCTGGGAAAACGGTCCTGAAACTCGGCCAGAAGCGGCTCGGGCGCATCGCCCAGCGAGATGGCGCAGACCCCGCGCGGGCTGCATGCGACCAGGATCGCGCCAAGCGCGCATTGCCCCAGCGCGAAGCGGATCGGCAGGTCGGCGGCGCCCTTGCGGTATTCGCCGGGGCTCATGCCCAGGATCGCGGCCGATTGCTCATAAAACCGGCTGGCCGAGACGAAACCGGCATCGTAGATCGCCTGGGTCACGCTTTCGGCCTGTGCCAGCCCCGCCCGCAGCCGCCCGGCGCGATGGGCCTGGGCATAGGCATGGGGCGTCATCCCGGTCCGGGACTTGAACTGCCGGTGAAAATGATAGGGGCTAAGCCCGATGCGCCGCGCCAGATCGGCGGTCGAGGGCGGCGTCTCGGCCGCCTCGATCATGCGGCAGGCGGCCACGATCAGCGCGGCATTGGCCTGGGCCGGGGACTGGCCGCGCGGATGGCAGCGCAGGCAGGGGCGATAGCCCGCCGCCTCGGCCTGCTCGGGCAGGGCATAGAAGACCACGTTCCGGCGCTTGGCATGGCGCGATGGGCATGAGGGCCGGCAATAGACCCCCGTTGTCCGCACCGCATAGACGAAGCTGCCATCCGCCCCCTCGTCGCGGGTGACAACCGCCTGCCAGCGCGGATCCGCCCCGCTGCTTTGATCCTGATCCATCGTCATGGCATCGCACCCCCGGCCTGCTGATGGATATAGGCTTAGCGTCCCGCGCGCGGTTCCGCATCCGGCGGATTGCTGCCGAATTCGCACGCGGATCCACGCCGCCGGTCCCAAAGCGGGGACAGAACCGAACCCGCCGGGGGGAACTTGTTCCATTCCACGGGCTTGACCCTGGGCGGGGCCAAGGCAACGCGCCCGGGACCATGCGAAAAGAAAGGACCACATGGACGTGCAGGATATCGCCGCAACATTGGAAACGCTGGATCTGAGCCGCCACGCCTTCTTCTTCGACTTCGACGGCACCCTGGCCGAGTTCAGCGCCGATCCCGCCGACACGGTCCTGGACCCGCGCCTGGCCCATGACCTGCTGCGGCTAAGCGCCCGCACCGGCGGCGCGGTCGCGATCATCACCGGGCGCGGCCGCCACGAGATCATCGGGCGCGTGGGCGACGCCATTCCCGTGGCCGGCCTGCACGGCACCGATTTCCCCGATGGCGCGCGCCCCGATCCGGCCGACATCACCCGGCGCAAGGCCGCCGTGCGCCCGCTGCTGGCGGATCTGCAAGCCCTGGCCGATGCCCATCCGGGCGCGGTGCTGGAAGACAAGGGCCAGGGCCTTGCGCTGCATTGGCGCGCGGCGCCCGAAGCCGAAGCCCCGATGATCAAGGCCATCGCCCGCACACACGCCGCCCTTGGCCCGGACTGGCAGATCCAGCCGGGAAAATTCGTGGCCGAGCTTCGCCCCTCGGGCGGGAACAAGGGCACGGCCCTGCGCCGCTTCATGCGAATGCCGCCCTTCGCGGGACGCAGGCCGGTGGCCTTCGGCGACGACCTGAACGACACGCCCATGCTTTTCGCCGCGCGCGAGCTGGGCGGTATCGCCGTGGCCCTGGGCGAGCGCGAGATGCAGGCCGATCACCGCCTGTCCGGCCCGCGGGCGCTGGCGCAATGGCTGGAACGGAGGCTCGCATGAGCGCGGATCTGGAACTGGGCCTGATCGGCAATGCCTCGATGGCGGCGCTGGTCACGCGGACGGGGGATGTTGCCTGGATGTGCCTGCCGCGCTTTGACGGCGATCCGGTCTTTTGCAGCCTGCTGCAACCCAAGGCCGGGCCGGACGAAGGGCTTTGGTCGATCCGCTGCGACGCGATGCGCGAATGCCGCCAGCATTATCGCCGTAATACCGCCGTGCTTGAGACGGTCCAGGTCGACGGACACGGCAACAGCCTGCGCATCATCGACTTCATGCCCCGCTTTCACGACCGGGGCCGCATGTTCCGGGGCCGCGTCCTGGTCCGCATCGTCGAGCCCATCGAGGGCATGCCCCGCATCACCACGCGGCTACGCCCGCGCCATGGCTATGGCGAACACGCGGCGCAGGTGCATCGCGGCTCGAACCACCTGCGCTACATGCTGGGGGATCAGGTGCTGCGGCTGACGACCTCGGCCCCGATCGAATTCCTGCTGAACGAGACGCCTTTCCTGCTGGACCGGCCGCAGGTCTTTCTGCTGGGGCCGGACGAGCCCCTGACCGACGCGCCCCAGACCATCGCCGCCCGTTTCCTGGAGCGGACGCAGGACTATTGGTCGGACTGGGTGCGCGCCCTGTCCATCCCGCCCGACTACCAGGAGGCCGTGATCCGCGCCGCGATCACGCTGAAGCTTTGCGAATATGAGGAGACCGGCGGCATCGTCGCGGCGCTGACCACCTCGATCCCCGAATACCAGGCCACGGGGCGGAACTGGGATTACCGCTTCTGCTGGCTGCGCGACAGCTTCTTCACCGTCAAGGCGCTGAACAGCCTGGGCGTCACCAAGACGATGGAGGATTATCTGGACTATGTGCTGAATCTGGCGACCGGCTCGCCCGACGGCTACATGCAGCCCCTTTTCGGCCTGGGGCATGAGCGGGTTCTGCCCGAGGAAACCTGTCCGCACCTTGCGGGCTTCGGCGGCAACGGCCCGGTGCGTCGCGGCAACGCGGCCTATCGCCAGGTCCAGAACGACGGCTATGGCTCGGTCATCCTGGCCGTCAGCCAGTGCTTCTTCGACACCCGCCTGCCGCGCCTGGGCGGCGAGGATCTGTTCCGGCGGCTTGAAACCCTGGGCGAGCAGGCCGTCGCGCGCTGGAACACCCCCGATGCCGGGCTGTGGGAATTCCGCACCCGCGAAAGCATCCACACCCATTCCGCGCTGATGTGCTGGGGTGCCTGCGACCGGCTGGCCCGGATCGCACGGCACCTGACGCTGAACGACCGCGCCATCCATTGGGGCCGCGAGGCCGCCAAGATCCGCGAAGCCATCGAGACCTATGGCTGGAATGCGGATCTGGGTGCCTATGTCATGGCCTTCGGGGGCGACGATCTGGACGCAAGCCTGCTGCTGATGACCGAGATCGGCTTCACCACCGGCAGGGACCCGCGCTATGTCTCGACCGTGGCCGCCATCGAGCGCGAGCTGCGCCAGGGCCATCACCTCTTCCGCTACAAGGCCCCCGACGATTTCGGCACGCCCGAGACCGCCTTCACCGTCTGCACCTTCTGGCTGATCGACGCGCTTTGCCGGCTGGGCCGCCACGACGAGGCGCGCGAGATCTTCGTCTCGGTCCTGGCGCAGCGCAACGCGCTGGGGCTGCTTTCCGAGGATGTGCATGTCGAAACCCGCCAGCTTTGGGGCAATTTCCCGCAGACCTATTCCATGGTCGGGCTGATCAATGCGGCGACGAAGCTGTCGCGTCCCTGGGAGGATGTCGTATGAACCGCCTTGTCGTCGTCTCGAACCGCCTGCCCGCGCTTGGCAAGGGCGTCGCCGCCGGCGGCCTGGCCGTCGCGCTTGAGGCCGCGCTGAAATCGCGCGGCGGGGTCTGGCTGGGCTGGTCGGGTCAGCAGGTCGAGAAGCCCGATCCGACCCCGCGCCTGCACGAGCATCACGGCATCACCTATGCCGCCATCGACCTGACCCCCGCCGAGATCGCTGGCTATTACGAGGGGATATCGAACTCGGTCCTTTGGCCGCTCTGCCATTACCGCGCCGACCTGCTGGAATATACCCGACCGGCGATGGATCGCTACATGGCGGTGAACGACCGCTTCGCCGAAGCACTGATGGGGATCATCCGGCCCGAAGATGTCATCTGGGTGCATGACTATCACATGATCCCGCTGGCCCAGGCGCTGCGCGCGCGGGGCGTCCGAAACCGGATCGGCTATTTTCATCATATTCCCTGGCCCGCCCAGGACCTGCTCCGCGCGCTGCCGCAATCGCATCGCTTCCTGGCGGCGATGCTGGCCTATGACGTGGTGGGCTTGCAGACCGGCGCCGACGCCCGCAACCTGCGCGCCGCGCTGGATGCGGCGCGCGGCCGGCTTGAGGCGCTGGCCGAGCCGCGCGGCACCCGGATCGGAGCCTATCCTATCTCGATCGACACCGCGACCTTCGTGGCCCGCGCGCGGCGGGCGCAGGAACTGCCCCGGATCAAGGAGTTGCACAAGCGTTTCGGTCCGCGCGACATGGTGATCGGGGTGGACCGGCTGGACTATTCCAAGGGCCTGCCCGAACGGCTGCGCGCCATCGAGCATCTACTGGAACATCACGCCGGCCTGCACGGGCGCGTCAGCTTCCTACAGATCACCCCCGCCTCGCGCAGCGGGATCGAGGGTTACGCCCGCATCCAGCAAGAGGTGGCCGAGCGCGCGGGCCGCCTGAACGCCGGCTATGGCACGCTGGACTGGGTGCCCGTGCGCTATATCAACCGCGCCTTCAGCCATAGCCTGCTGTCGGGGCTTTACCGGCTGTCCAAGGTCGGACTGGTCACGCCGCTGCGCGACGGCATGAACCTGGTCGCCAAGGAATTCGTCGCCGCGCAAGACCCCGAGAACCCCGGCGTGCTGGTCCTGTCACAATTCGCCGGCGCGGCATACGAATTGACCGACGCGCTGATCGTGAACCCGCATGATGTCGAGGATGTCTCGAATGCGCTGGCCCGCGCGCTGACCATGCCGCTGGAGGAGCGCCGCGAGCGCCACGCCCGGATGATGGCGCGGCTGACCGCCTATCCGGTCACGGTCTGGGCCGAGGATTTCCTGAGCGACCTGACCGAGCCTGCCCGCCCGGCCGCCTAGTCCCGCGGCGGCTCGGCGCGGAACAGCACATACCAGCCCGCAACCGCCAGGCCGATGGCCAGGGCGAACCAGGTCAGCGCATAGCTGAGATGGCTGTTGCGAAAGCTTACCACGGTCAGCCCGCCCATGGGCAGCGCCGAAGCATCCGGCCCGGCATCGGCGTCGATGAAATAAGGCGCCGTCCCTGCCAGGCCCTGCCGCTGGGACAGCGCCTGAACGTCGCGGGAATACCACCGATCCGCCAGGGGATCGTTCTTGCGCAGGAAGGCGCCATGCGGCTGGCTTGCCCGCAGCAGGCCCGTGACCTGCTGCATCCCCTCGGGGCGCAGCCAGTCTTCGGGGGCGCGGCGTTCGCCGGGGATGAAGCCCCGGTTGATCCAGACGGTAAAGCCCTGATCGGCGGCCAGGGGGGTCATGACCCAAAAGCCCGCTCCCCGCTCGGTAACCGCCTGAACAAGCGTTTCCGCGGAATAGTCATAGCTCCCGCGCAGCGCCACCCGGCGATATTCGTCGGCCTGCTCGCTCAGCGCGGCCCAGTCGCCGGGACCGGGCGCGGCCACGGGCGGCGCGGACAGCCGCGCCTCGACTCGGGCGATCAGGTCGAGTTTCCATTGCAGCCGCTGGACCTGCCAGATCCCCAGCCCGCAAAACAGAACGACGCCCGCCAGTGCGGCGAGCGCCATCAGGTTGCGGGCCAGGCGCGACCTTCGCGTCGCGCCTGCCGTCACTGAAGAACCTGCAATTCGTGATTCATCTGCGGCATCATGTTGGTGGTCATGTGGAACATGACCCAAAGCGAGCCGGCCAGGACGATGATCACGATCACCGCAGTGAAGACGGTCGAGATCAGGGTCCAGCCCTCTTCCTGGCTGCTGGTCATGTGCAGGAAAAAGATCATATGCACCAGCACCTGCACCACGGCGCAGATCATCACGACGGCGATGGTCAGGCCCCGGCTCTCGAACCCGCCGGCCATGACCAGCCAGAAGGGAATGATGGTCAGGATCGCGGCCAGGACGAAGCCGGTGACATAGGATTTCACGCTGCCATGGTCATGGTGGTCGTGATGATGGGCATCATGGCCATGGTGATGTTCATGCGCCATCAGATCATCTCCAGCAGATAGACGATCGAGAAGACCCCGATCCAGATCAGGTCAAGGAAGTGCCAGAACAGGCTGAGACAGCCCAGCCGCCGCAGGTTCGCCCCGGTCAGGCCGAACTTGCGGATCTGCACCGCCAGTGTCACCAGCCAGATCGAACCGAAGGCGACGTGCAGCCCGTGCGTGCCGACCAGCGCGAAGAACGAGGACAGGAAGGCCGAACGCTGCGGCCCCGCGCCCTCGTGGATCAGGTGGGCGAACTCGTAAAGCTCGATCGACAGGAAGCACAGGCCGAAGAACAGCGTCACCGCCAGCCAGCGCAGCGCGCCGGTCTTGTCCTGGGCATGTGCCCGCAGCATCGCGAAGCCGAAGGTGATCGAGGACAGAAGCAGCATGGCCGTGTTCAGCGCCACCAGCTCCAGGTCGAACAGGTCCTTCGGCCCCGGCCCGGCGGCCAGGTTGCCATGCAGCACGCCGAATGCCGCGAAAAGCACCGCGAACATCAGGCAGTCGCTCATCAGATAGACCCAGAAGCCGATATTGGTCGACGCGCCGTCCGGGTGGTGATGCGGCTCGGTTTCCCAATACGCCTCGGGGCTGTGCAGTTTGGTCACGCTCATTGCTTCAGACTCCCTGGGCCAGTTGGCGGTCGCGCAGTTCCTCGGTCTCGCGGACCTCCTCGGCTGGGACGTAATAATCGCGGTTGTAGTTGAAGGTATGATAGATCGCGAAGCCGACCAGCGCCGCGAAGGACAGCACCGCGAGCCACCAGATATACCAGATCATCGCCATGCCGAAGACGGTCGAGAGCCCCGCCAGGATCACCCCGCTGCCGGTGTAATGCGGCATATGGATCGGGATATAGGACGCCTGGGGACGCGTCGCGCCCACGGCCTTCATGTCCCACCACGCATCCAGGCCATGGATCACCGGGGTAAAGGCGAAGTTGTAATAGGGCGGCGGCGAAGAGGTCGCCCATTCCAGCGAGCGCCCGTTCCAGGGATCACCCGTCACATCGCGATAGGCCGGGTCGTTGCGCTTCCAGATCGAGATGCCGAACTGGACGAACATCGCGCCGATGCCGCAGGCGATCAGGAAGGCACCGAAGCCCGCGATGATGAACCAGATCTGAAGGCTGGGATCGTCGAAGACGCGCATCCGGCGGGTCACGCCCATCAGGCCCAGGATATAAAGCGGCATGAAGGCGAACCAGAAGCCGATGACCCAGAACCAGAAGCTGACCTTGCCCCAGAAGACGTTCAGCTTGAAGCCGAAAGCCTTGGGCCACCAGAAGTTGATCGCCGCGAACAGGCCGAACAGCACGCCGCCGATGATCACGTTGTGGAAATGCGCGATCAGGAACAGCGAATTGTGCAGCACGAAATCCGCCGGCGGCACGGCCAGAAGCACGCCCGTCAGACCGCCGATCACGAAGGTCAGCATGAACGCCACGGTCCACATCATCGGCAGTTCGAAGCGGATGCGGCCATGATACATGGTGAACAGCCAGTTGAAGATCTTGGCCCCGGTCGGGATCGAGATGATCATCGTGGTGATCCCGAAGAACGAGTTCACCGAGGCGCCCGAGCCCATCGTGAAGAAGTGGTGCAGCCAGACCAGATAGCTCAGCACCGTGATGCAGACCGTCGCATAGACCATCGAGGTATAGCCGAACAGGCGCTTGCCCGCGAAGGTCGCGGTGACCTCGGAATAGACCCCGAACAGCGGCAGGATCAGGATGTAAACCTCGGGGTGGCCCCAGATCCAGATGAGGTTGACATACATCATCGGGTTCCCACCAAGGTCATTGGTGAAGAAATTGGTGCCGACATAGCGATCCAGCGTCAGCAGGATCAGCGTCATGGTCAGGATCGGGAAGGTCGCGACGATCAGGATGTTGGTGCAGAACGAGGTCCAGGTAAAGACCGGCATCTTCATCAGGGTCATGCCGGGCGCGCGCATCTTCAGGATGGTGACCATCAGGTTGATACCCGAAAGCGTCGTTCCGACACCCGCGACCTGAAGGCCCCAGATATAATAGTCCACCCCGACCCAGGGGCTGGAATGGATGCCCGACAGCGGCGGGAAGGCCAGCCAGCCGGTCTGCGCGAACTCGCCCACGAACAGCGAGGCCATGGTGATCACCGCGCCGCCCACCGTCATCCAGAACGAGAAGTTGTTCAGGAACGGAAAGGACACGTCCCGCGCGCCGATCTGCAAGGGCACGAGATAGTTCATCAGCCCGGTGACGAAGGGCATCGCCACGAAGAAGATCATGATGACGCCATGCGCCGTGAAGATCTGGTCATAGTGATGGGCGTTCAGATAGCCCTCGGAGCCGTTGAAGGCCCAGGCCTGCTGGATCCGCATCATCACCGCGTCGGCAAAGCCGCGCACGAACATGATCAGGCCCAGGATCATATACATGATCCCGATCTTCTTGTGGTCGACCGAAGTGAACCACTCATGCCAGAGATAGCCCCAGAGCTTGAATTTCGTCAGCACCGCCAGAAGCGCCGCGCCGCCGATGGCGACGACGACGAAGGTGGCAAGGACGATCGGCTCCTTGGGGATGGCGTCCCAGTTCAGGCGCCCGAAAAGGAAGGTCGTTTCGACATTGGTAGGAATAGCCATTCCGGACTCCGGCTCAGAGTTGGGGCTCGACGGCGTTGTCTCGCCGCGCGTCCTGGATGGTCCGAGGCATGTCCATGATGCCAAGGCGGTTCTGGGGGCGGGGCAGCGACAGGCCGCGCATGGGCGCCTGGTCGATACGGGTCACGGGGTCGTTCGTGCGAAGATCGGCGAACATCCTGGCCGAATCCTCGGGGGTGCAGAAGCCCGTCACCATGAAGGGCTCGACGCCCAGGACAGGCCGGACAGAGCCGCGGCGGATCTCGGTGTCGCGGGTCAGTTGCGCCATGTTGACGGTCCCGGCCATGCCGGTGCCGCCGCGCGCGTCAAGCGCCATCATCTCGGCCATGCAGATCTTGCCCTGTTCGACGCACATGTTCACGGCGCGGTCGAACAGTTCGGGATCGACCTGGGCGAAGGTCTGGGGCTTGGCATTCTCGCTGGGAACCTCAAGTTCCAGGTATTTGGCCCGATCCAGCACACCGCCATTGGCGCGGGCCTGATCGACATAGGCGTCGAAGCTGTCGCGGTCCACGGCATGGGTCTTGAAGCGCATCCCCGAGAAGCCATGCCCCGAATAATGCGAGGCCAGGCCCTGGTATTCGCCCGCGTTGTTGAACACGCCGTGCAGCTTGGTCTCCATGCCGGGCATGGCGTAGATCATGCCGGCCATGGCGGGGATGTAGAAGGCGTTCATCACCGTCGAGGAGGTCAGCGAGAACTCGATCTCGCGGTTGGTCGGCACGGCCAGTTCGTTCACCGTGGCGATGCCCTGCTCGGGATAGATGAACAGCCATTTCCAATCCAGCGCGACCACCTCGACCCGCAGCGGCTCTTCGTCCGGGACGGGCTGGCTGGCCGACAGGCGGTCAAGCGGGCGATAGGGATCCAGAAGATGCGTGCCAACCCAGGTCAGCGCGCCAAGGCAGATGATGATCAAAAGCGGCGCCGCCCAGATCACCAGTTCGAACTTGGTCGAATGGTCCCAGTCGGGCCGGTAGGTGGCCTGGCGGTTCGAGGCGCGGTAGCGCCAGGCGAACAGCACCGTCAGCACCATCACCGGGATGATGATCAGCAGCATCAGGCCGGTCGAGACCAGCAGCAGATCCTTCTGACGCTCGGCGACATCGCCGGAGGGGCGAAGCACCTCCATCTTGCAGCCGGCCAGGGCCAGGAAACCAAAGAGCGACATGGCAGGCCACATCGGGCGGGCGAGTATACGCATGAGAGTGTAACCTCTCCTGATGAAGGACGGCGGGATTCGGATTTATCCTTAACTAGGTAAATCAAGAATGGACAGACATAGGACAATTTGCCACATCATTATTTGCTTGCATCCCGAGTTCGTCCTTGGGATTTGACGGGCAAGTCACAGTTTGCACATTCCACCCCTCGCCGCCGGGTGCTCCCAACGAGGTCAGCCAGACATGAGCGCAGCAACTCCTTCCTCCTCCGACCTGCCGGACGAAGCGGCCGAGCTTCACGTCTCGCCCTCCGACATCGCGGTCGGCGTCATCATCGGCCGGTCGTCGGAATTCTTCGACTTCTTCGTATTCGCGATCGCCTCGGTGATCGTGTTCCCGGCACGCTATTTCTCGTTCACCGATCCGCTGACCGCCACGCTGTGGTCGTTCACGGTCTTTGCCCTGGCCTTCCTGGCGCGCCCGCTGGGCACCGCCCTTTTCACGGTCATCGACCGGCGACGCGGCAAGGGCATGAAGCTGACGCTGGCGCTGCTGCTCCTGGGCACCTCGACCGTGGGCATGGGGCTGATCCCCTCATACGAGGATATCGGCGCGGCCTCGATCTGGGCGCTTTGCCTGCTGCGAATCGGCCAGGGGCTGGCGCTTGGCGGCACCTGGGACGGGCTGCCCTCGCTGCTGAACATGAATGCGCCCAAGGGAAAGCGCGGCTTTTACGCCATGATCCCGCAGCTTAGCGCACCCATCGGCCTGGGCGTGGCCAGCCTGCTTTTCGCCTATCTGCTGATGAACATGTCGCAGGCGGATTTCCTGGACTGGGGCTGGCGCTATCCGTTCTTCGTGGCCTTCGCGATCAACGTCGTGGCGCTGTTCGCGCGGCTGCGCATCGTGGTGACGCCAGAATATACCGAGGCATTCCAGTCGCTTCAGCTTAAGCCTTCAAGCTTTCGCGCGGCCTTTTCGCAAGATGGCTACACCATCCTTGTCGGCGCCTTCGTGCCGCTGGCGAGCCTGGCGCTGTTTCACATGGTGACGGTGTTCCCGCTGTCCTGGGTCTATCTTTATACCAACGAGAACCCCGCCGGCTTCCTGATCATCGAGGCCATCGCGGCGGGCTGGGGCTTTCTTGCCATCATCGCCTCGGGCATCCTCGCGGATCGCATGGGCCACCAGAAACTGCTGTTCCGGGGCGCCATCGCCATCGCCGTCTTCGCGCTGATCGCGCCGCTGCTGCTGTCGGGCAACAAGCTGGGCGAAGCCGTCTACATGACCGTGGGCGCCATCGTGCTGGGCATCAGCTTTGGGCAAAGCTCGGGCGCGGTCGCCTCGCTTTTCGCGCCGCAGCGCCGCTATACGGGTTCCGCCGTGGTGACGGATCTGGCCTGGCTTTTCGGCGCGGGCTTCGCGCCCCTGGCGGCGCTGGGTCTGTCCGCCTGGCTGGGCCTGCCCGCCGCCGGTCTTTACCTGCTCTCCGGCTCGCTCTGCACCGTCGCCGCGCTGTGGTTCGCCCGCCGGCTGGAATTCAGCGCCCACTGATCCGCCCCATCGAATCGCAAGAGAATCAGCGCCCTGGCCCAGGCTTGGGCGTTTTTTCATGGCGGGCGCCGTCAGGGGGCGGATTTCGTTCCCCCGCGCCCCCTCAGCATGGAACGGAATCACCGGGATCAGGCATCCAGGCGTAAGGCTATGCTTATTTTCGCGGCACCCTTAAGTTCGCCGCGCAGGCTGGCTAGAATCTAGGCTTCCCGATACCTGCCGGAGAAGCGTCATGGCGCCAGTGCTGATCAACCTGTTCCTCTTTGTCCTGCTGCTGTTCGCGCTGTTCCGGCTGCAAGGCTCCGACCTGTCGCTGTCGGCGCGGGTCTTTGCCGGCCTGATCCTGGGCACGCTGTTCGGCATCGCCCTGCAAATGGTCTACGGCAACCAGTCCGAGGCGCTGAAGACCACGATCAACTGGACCAATATCGTCGGCAACGGCTATGTGCAGCTTTTGCAGATGATCGTCATGCCGCTGGTCTTCGTGGCGATCCTGAACGCGGTGGCGAAACTGCATGACGCCTCGGCGCTCGGCAAGATCTCGGTGCTGACGCTGGGCACGCTGCTTTTGACCACGGCCATCGCGGCGCTGGTCGGCGTCGCCATGTCGCTGGCCTTCGGGCTGACCGCCGAGGGTCTGGCCCAGGGCGCGGCCGAAACCGCCCGCCTGGGCGCGATCGAGGCGAATTACGCCCCCAAGGTCGCCGATCTCAGCGTGCCGCAACTGATCCTGTCCTTCATCCCGAAAAACCCCTTCGCCGACCTGACCGGGGCGAACCCCACCTCGATCATCGCGGTGGTGGTCTTCGCGGCCTTCCTGGGCGTGGCGGCCATCCGCCTGGTCAAGCGCGACACCGCCAAGGGCCAGGCGCTGCTGTCGCTGATCGACCTGCTGCAAAGCTGGATCGCGCAGCTTGTGCGGCTGATCATGGCGCTGACCCCCTTCGGGGTCATGGCGCTGATGGCCAAGGTCGCGGCGACCTCGAACGCGGCCGACATCCTGAACCTGGGGAAATTCGTCGTGGCCTCGTATATCGGCCTGGCAATCATGTTCGCGGTCCATGCGGTGCTGCTGGCGCTGACCGGGGTCAATCCGCTGGCCTTCTTCCGCAAGGCCCTGCCCGCGCTCAGCTTCGCCTTCTCCAGCCGCTCCAGCGCGGCGACGATTCCGCTGAACGTGGAAACGCAGACCCGCCGCCTGGGCGTGCCGCAGACCATCGCCAGCTTCTCGGCCAGCTTCGGGGCGACCATCGGGCAGAACGGCTGCGCCGGGCTTTACCCGGCCATGCTGGCTGTGATGGTCGCGCCGACCGTGGGGATCGACCCGCTGGATCCGGCCTGGATCGCGACGCTGGTGGCCATCGTCACGCTGTCCTCGGCGGGCGTCGCCGGGGTTGGCGGCGGCGCCACCATGGCCGCGCTGATCGTGCTGCCCGCGTTGGGCCTGCCGGTCACGCTGGTCGCGCTGCTCATCTCGGTCGAGCCGCTGATCGACATGGGCCGGACGGCGCTGAACGTCTCGGGCTCGATGACGGCGGGAACGGTCACATCGCAGCTTCTGGGCCAGACCGACCGCAAGGTTCTGGCCAGCCGCGACGATGGCGAGTTGCAAAGCGCCTGAACCGCGACCGGACCGGCCCGCCGCGGGGGGCCGGTTCGCCATGGCCCCGGCGGATTTCAGTTTTCTCAAACCCCGCCGTCGGGTTAACTGGCATGGAACGCCCAGCCAGGAGTCCACGATGCTCGACAGCCACCCACCCGGCAGCCCCACCATCCGCACCATCGCCATGCCCGCCGACACCAACCCCGCCGGGGACATCTTCGGCGGCTGGCTGATGAGCCAGATGGACCTTGCCGCCGGCTCGGTCGCGGCGCTGACCGCACGCGGCCGCAGCGCCACCATCGCGGTCGAGGGGATGAAGTTCCACCGCCCCGTGAAGGTCGGCGACGAGGTTTCCCTTTACGCCGAGATCGTGAAGCTGGGGCGCACCTCGATGCAGATCCATGTCGAGGCATGGCGGCGCGAGCGTCATCGCGACGACAGCCAGCAGGTGACCGAAGCCACCTTCACCTTCGTCGCGCTGGACGAAAACGGCGCCGCCCGCCCGATCAGCCGGCCCTGACCGGGCGCCATGCGGCGGGTCAGCCCCGCCGCAACTGGTCCAGCAGCGCCGCCGTAGGCTCTCCGGTCACGGGCAGACCGCGCGACTGCTGATAGGCACGGATCGCGTTCGTGGTGTTCGAGCCGACATTGCCATCGACGCCCTGCGTATCGAAGCCGCGCGCGGTCAGCAGTTCCTGCATCTGCTTGCGCTGCTCGATCCGCAGGCCGGGATGGCTGGCGGGCCAGGGATTGGCCAGCCCCGGATAGCCCTTCAGCCGGTCGGCCAGATGCGAGACGGCCAGCGCATAGCTGTCGGCATTGTTGTAACGCAGGATCGCGTGGAAATTGCGGGTGATCAGGAAGGCCGCGCCATCCGCGCCCCCCGGCACCAGCAATTCGGTCGAGGTGCCCGCAGGCGGCAGCGGCCGCGAGGTCGCCTGACGCACCCCCATCCCCTGCCACTCCGAGACCGCGCGCCGCTTGCCCTTGCCCGCCAGCCCGGTGTTGAAGCCCGGCGGCAGAGTCACTTCGACCGCCGCCGGCAGGCCGCGCTGCCAGCCCGACTTCGCCAGGTAATTCGCCGTCGAGGCAAGCGAATCGCTGGGATCGTTCGACCAGATGTCACGCCGACCGTCGCCGGTGAAGTCGGCGGCATAGGCCAGGTAGGTCGTGGGGATGAACTGGGTATGCCCCATCGCACCCGCCCAGCTTCCGGTCATATGCGCCGGGTCGATGTCGCCCGCCTGCAAGATCTTCAATGCCGCGATCAGCTGGCTGCGGAAGAAATCGCCGCGATACCCTTCATAGGACAGGGTGGACAGCGCCTCGATCAGCGGCAGGTCGCCGCGCCGCTCGCCATAGGTGGATTCCATGCCCCAGACGGCGGTGACGACTTCCTTGTCCACGCCGTAAGCCGCTTCGACGCGGCTCAGCACGCCGCCATATTGCGCAAGCGCCGCGCGGCCATTGGTCTGGCGTTTCTCCGAGACCGCGTTTTCCAGATATTCCCAAAGCGATTTCTTGAACTCGGCCTGGTTCTGGCTGCGCCGGACCACTTCGGGGTTATAGACCACATCGCGGAAGGCGAAGCTTAGCGTCTGCTCGCCGATGCCCTGGGCGCGGGCCTGGGACTTGAAGCTTTCGATCCAGTTGTTCAGCCCCGCGACCTTGGCGGGGGGCGGGTTCTGGTTGCGGCCCCATTTGATCTCTTGGCTGGCGGGGGCGACGCCGCCCGGACGCGGCGCGTAGCTGCCGACCCCGCAAGAAGCCAAGGCCAGCACCAGGGCCCCGAGGCCCGCCGATTGCCTGAATGAAATGCGCATGCTGCTTCCTCTTTTCGCACCAGCCTAGCGTGTAGCAGCCGGGGCCGAAACCCCTAGAAACGCGCAAGGAAGCGGCGGCGCAGGGCCTCGGCCTTCAGATGCGCGCCGATGACGACCAGCCGCGTCTCGGGGCTGTCATCCGGCCAGTCCGGGGCCTGGACCAGGGGATAGGCGCGGTGGCCCACGGCATGGGCGATCAGCGGCCGGGCGGGGTCCGACCCGTCCCGCAACATGCCCTTGATCCGCAAAAGCCCCGGCTGGCACGCCAGATCCCCGATCAGCGCCTGCCAGGCGGCGCGGTCGCGCGGGGGGCCGCCGGTCAGCACCAGCGCCTCGACCGCGCCATGGCGGTTCAGGGCGGCCAGATCCGGGGCGTGCCGAGGCGTCTCGGCGTGCAGCCACCGGGTCGCGTCCCGGCCCTTGCCCAGGGCCGAATAGCTGCCCGGCGCCAGCAGGAAGGTGGGATCCAGCGTCGCGACATCATGGATGTTCAGGCCCGGATTGATCGCGGCAAGCCGCGCCGGCCAGTCGCCGGGCGGGGCAAGGTCGGTATGGCTAAGCACCAGATGGTCGGCCATGGCGATCTGGCGCAGCGCCTCGGGATGGGCGTCCAGCGCCGCGCCGATCCCCTGCACATCCGCCACCGCGATGACCGAGGACAGCCGGAACGCCCGCGCCACCGCGTGATCGCGCAGCCCCATGGCGGGCAGGCCGCCGGGGATCAGGCTGTTGATGATCGGCGCCGGATCGGCCAGCCCCGTCGTCTCGACGATCACGCGCGAGAATTCAGGCAGGGCGCCGGAAGCCCTGCCATGCAGCAACTCGTTCAGAGAGCCGCGCAGATCGCTGCCGGCACTGCAACAGATGCAGCCGGTGGTGGTCACGACGGGCCGCTCGCGTCCCTGGCGGACCAGGTGGTGATCGACGGGCACCAGGCCGAATTCGTTGATCACCAGCGCCGTGTCGCGCCGCCCGGAGACCAGCCGGTTCAGCAGCGTCGTCTTGCCCGCGCCCAGAAAGCCGGTCAGCAGAAAGACCGGAAGCTGGCTCATGGCAGGGCGATCAGGCGCAGCCCGCCATCCAGCGCCACCAGATCGCGCAGCGCCGTGCCGGGGGCGACGCGCAGGGGGGCCAGGCACATGGCCTGACGCGGCAGGTCGGTCGCCATGGGAATCGCGGCCTCAAGCGGCAGGCCGGTCAGCGCGATCAGCCGCCGCAGCGATTCCAGCATGTCGACATGCGCCCCCGCCAGCGCGCCCTGCGGATTGACCAGCGCGCCGTCCCGCACCTCGATCCGCATGTCGTAAAGCTGGAAATGCGGCGGCCCGCCCACGGTCGGCATCGCGTCCGAGACCAGGAAACAGCGATCCGCCCGCCCCCGCGCCCGCATCGCAAGCCTCAGCATCTGGGCCGAGACATGGATGCCATCCGCGATCATCCCGCACCAGGCATCCGACAGAATAGCCTCGGCCAATATCCCCGGCTCGCGCGAGGTCATCTGGGGCATGGCGTTGAAAAGATGGGTGAACATCGTGACACCCTGGGCCAGCGCCCGCCGCGTCTGCTCGGCGTCGGCCATGCTGTGCCCCGCCGAGATCACCACGCCCAGCCCCGCCGCCTCGCGCAGCAGCGCGGGATCCGTGCGTTCCGGGGCCAGCGTCAGCAGCACCGGCACCCCCGCCGCGCGCAGCCGCGCCAGCACGTCCAGCGTCCGGCGGTCCAGCGGCCGGATAAAGCGCGCCTCATGCGTGCCCCGGCGCTCGGGCGCGATATGCGGGCCTTCCAGATGGATGCCCTCGATCCCCGGCAAGGGGTCCGGGCCAGTCATGGCGGCGATGACGGCATCGGCCGCCGCCTCCATCGCCTCGGGCGCGTCAGTGATCAGCGTGGGCAGGATCCGCGCCGTGCCCAGGCGGTGATGCGCCCTGGCGATCGCCGCAAGCCCCGCGCGGTCCGGCTGGACGTTGAACAGCACCCCGCCGCCGCCATTCACCTGCAAATCCGTGCAGCCCGGCATCAGCAGCGGCACCCGCGCGTCGGGCGTGTCGCCGCCCAGGGGGCGCAGCGCCGTCACCGCCCGGCCGTCGGTCTGGATCGCCAGACCAGCACGCAGGCCGCCGCCGTCCCATAGCCGATCCGCCGCGATCAGCATGTCTCCTCCGGGTAATATGCAATCAGCGTTTCTTCGACATGGGCTTGCAGAATGGCGCGGGCGGGGGGCAGATCCAGGCGGGCGGCACGGGCCAGGGTCTCGGGGGGCAGGTATTGCAGCAGCAGGGGCTGGGGCACGCCGGTCGCGTCCAGGCTGTCGCAAAGCTCTTGCACCTGGGCGCGGGCCTGGGGCCAGTAATAGCGGATGCGGTCGGCATAGCTGAAATGGCGCAGCAGCCGCTGGGTCCGGGCCGGACCATGATAATGGGACTGCCAAAGCTCGGGGCGTTCCAGCATCAGATCTTCCATCCCCTGCGAGATATGCGGGCTGCCGTCCATCCATTCACGGATATGGGACAGCGCGTAAAGCGCCTCGCGCCAGGCGAAGCTAAGCGCCGGGCCGACCTTGAAGATCGCGAAATTGCGCCGCGTCAGGTCGGGATAGACGGGGGCGGGCTGGTAATCCGTGCCATGCGCCTCAAAGCCCAGACGCTCGTTTCCGTCAAGAACAGGGCTCAGCAGGTCGGGCTGGCTCATGTCGAAGCGGTCGATCTGGGTCGCGCCGAAGCCCAGGCCCGGCTGCGCCACAAGCCCCCGCAGCCGCTTCCAGGCGGATGCGGCGCCGGCTTCGGCAAAGGCCGCCTCATGCGCGGCCAGCATCCGCGCGGCCTCGTCGGGCGGCTGGGGCGTGGTTTCCTCGGTCCCGCGCAGCGATGTGCCGATGACATAGCAAAGCGCCTCGGGATCGGGGGCATGGGCTTCGGCGACCCGCACCAGCCGGGCGGCGCGGGCGGCAGCCAGATCGTCGTCCAGGCGCGGCGCCTCGTCCTGGCAGCCGGGGAAGCAATCGAGATGGATCTTGGTGAACCCCGCGCGGACGTAATCGGCGACCATCAGTTCGGCATGGGCCATGGCGGCCTCGGCGGGCATGGCGCGCCAAGCCTGCGGCCCCAGATGACTGCCGCCCAGGATCACGGGCACGTCGCCAAGGTCATGCTCGGCCGCGACATCGCGCAGGAAGGCGGCGAAATCGCCCGGCGTCATGCCGCTATAGCCGCCGAACTGGTTGACCTGGTTCGAGGTCGCCTCGATCAGCGCGGGCATGGCGGCGTGGCGCGCCAGCCGCAGCCCCGCCGCGATCACGTCGGGCTGGGCCGAGCAGACCGCCGGAATCGCCGGGCCCATCTGCTTGCGCACGGCGCGGATGATCGGGGTCAGCAGGTCGCTCATGCCGGCGCTCCCGCCAGGGACAGGCCATCGCGCGCCATCAGCGCCGCGCCCCGCGCGCCCGAGCTGTCGCCATGCATCGCCACCCGGATCGCGGGCAGCCGCGCCTGGCCCAGCCGCAGCCGCGCCAGGCCCGCGCCTAGGGTTTCGGGCAGGTCGGGGATGTTCGAAAGGCCGCCGCCCAGCACGATCACATCGGGATCCAGCATCAGTTGCGCGGCATAAAGCATCTCGGCCGTCAGGTCGGCCCAGATCCGCATGACGGCGGCGGCGGCTGGATCGGCGGCCAGTCGGGACGGATCGGTTTGCGCCAGCCCGGCCCATTCCGCGATCCGCGCCAGGCCGGGAGCGGCGATATAGGTCTCATGGCAGGCCGGGCGCCCGCAGCCGCAGGTCCAGGCCGGCAGGCCGTGGCGGGCCAGGGCACGGGCGGGCATGCCCAGATGGCCGATCTCGACCGCGAGGCCCGCATGGCGCGGCGGCACCCGCCCCGAGACGACCAGCCCCGCCCCGACCCCGGTGCCCAGGATCAGGCCCAGCACCGTCGCCGCGCCATCGGCCGCGCCGCCATGCGCCTCGGAATAGGCGAAAGCCATGCAATCGCTGATCAGCGGCAGGGCGCGGCCCAGGGCACGCGCCAGTTCCGCCCCCAGCCTGCGCCCCGAGACCGGCAGGTTCGCAGCCGTCGCCACGCCGCTTTGCGGGTCGATCAGCCCGGCGATGGCGATCGCCACCGGCAGGGCGGGATCGTCCGCCTGCCCTTCCATCCAGCGGATCTGCGCCACCAGCGCCGCCAGGAAGGCATCGAAACTGTCGCGCGGGGTCGGCACGCGCCGCACCGCCAGCGTGCGCATGGCGCCGTCGAAAAGCCGCGCCTCGATCTTGGTGCCGCCCAGATCTATCGCCCCGCTGGTCACGCCCGCCATGATTCACGCCCCCTTGCCACGCGGGTCAGGTTGCGCCCCGCGCGCCGCGCGTCAACCATCCGTTTGCAGCTTTGCCCCAAGGCGCGGCATAATCGCCGCCGATGCGAAGGACCGGAGGCCCGATGACCCACCTGCTTGAGATCTGCGTCGATGACCCGGCGGGCCTTGCCGCCGCGATCCAGGGCGGCGCGCAGCGGATCGAGCTTTGCGCCGCGCTTTCCGCCGGCGGGCTGACGCCCTCGCCGGGGCTGATCCGCCTGGCCCGGCAGGCCCCGGTGCCGGTGCTGGCGATGATCCGGCCCCGCGCGGGCGGCTTCGTCTATGACGCCGCCGAGATGCGGGCGGCGCTCGACGATATCGCCGCCATCCGCGAGGCCGGGCTTGCAGGGATCGTGACCGGGGCCAGCCATCCCGACGGGCGGCTGGATCTGGAAAACCTGGCGCGCCTGCGCGACGCGGCAACGGGGCTTGAGGTGGTGCTGCATCGCGCCTTCGACATGACGCCCGACCTGGACCAGGCGCTGGATCAGGCCGCGGGCCTGGGCCTGACCCGCATCATGACCGCCGGCGGCAATCTGAGCGCGCCGGCCGATCCCGTCCGCGCCATCGCCCGCCTGGCCCTCCGCGCCGCCGGCCGGATCCAGATCATGGCCGGCGGCCGCAGCGTGACCCCCGAGACCGCAGGGCCGCTTCTGCGCGCGGGCGCGGACGACCTGCACGCCGCCTGCGCCGAGATCCTGCCCGACCAGCCCCGGACCGAGGTGCTGGGCATTCCCGGCCGGCGCCCGCAAACCAGCGCCGCCCAGGTGGCCCGGCTGCGCGCCGCAATGGATGCGGCGATGGGCCGGGATGCGGGCTAACGCCGGGGCGCGCGGCCCAGCCAAGGCTTGCGCGGCAGCCCCGCCGCCGCTAGTTCTGGCCCAACGGCAATAGCGGGGAAGCGGCCATGAAGATCCTGATCGACACCGATCCCGGCATCGACGATGCCATGGCGATCATCTTTGCCGCCCGCCATCCAGAAATCGAAATTCTGGGCCTGACCACGGTATTCGGCAACGTCCCGGTCCAGACCGCGACCCTGAACGCGCTGGCCCTGGTCGAGCATTGCGGCCTCGACATTCCCGTGGCCGAGGGCGCCGCCCGCCCGCTGGAACTGCCGCCGATGGATTTCCCGACCCATATCCATGGCGAGAACGGCTTCGGCCACCTGCCCCCGATGCAGCCCGACCGCCAGGCCGCGCCCGAGAACGCGGCCCAGTTCATGACCCGCCTCGCGCGCGAGATGCCGGGCCAGATCACGCTCTGCCCCGTCGGCCCGATCACCAATGTCGCCGAGGCGCTGAAGCTTGACCCCGAATTCGCGACCAACCTGCGCGGGATCGTGCTGATGGGCGGCGCCCTGGACGCGCCGGGCAACATCTCTCCCTGGGCCGAGGCCAATGCCTGGCACGACCCGCATGCCCTTCAGGTCGTGCTGCGTTCGGGCGCCAAGGTGACGGTGATCGGGCTGGACGTGACCATGCGCACGCAGATGATCGCGCGCGATTTCGCCGAACTGGCCGAGGCCGCGCCCCATGACGGCGGCCTCTTGGACGGAATGTCGGGGCTTTATCTGGATTTCTACGCCTCGGTCGGGCATGAGGGCTGCGCGCTGCACGATCCGATGGCCGTGATCGCCTGCCTGCACCCCGAACTGTTCCGCTTCGAGGAGGCGGCGCTGGAATGCGTGCTCGAAGGCGAGCAGATCGGCCGCACCATCCGCGCGCCCGACCAGCCTCAGGGCCGGGCGCATCATCAGGTGGCGCTGGAATGCGATTCGGCCCGGATCAAGGCACTGTTTCTGGACGTGATCCGCGATGCCGCGCGGGTCCAGGGGCCGGGAAGCGCCACCGCCTGAACGCCACCGCCTGAACGCTGGTGCCTGAACGCTGGTGCCCGATCACACAGCCTGAACCACGGCCCCAGGAAAATCGGCCCCAGGAAACCCGGCCTCAGCCCCCCGCCGTCCACAGCCGGAAGCGTCGCGCGCCGGTGATCTCGCGCACCAGGCCAAGATCGCGCAGGCGGGTCAGCAGCCGCTCGGCGGTGTCGCGGCTGATGCCCGTGACCTGCTCGACCATGGCCGCGCTCATCAGGGGATGGGCGGCCAGGGCCTCGATCACGCGGGCGGGGTTTTCGCCCTTGATCCCGACGGCGGCAAGGCGCGCGCGCGCGGCCCAGTCCCGCACCCGCATCAGTTCGCGCCGGGCCTCCTGCGCGCCCTGATGCACCGCCTCAAGCTGGCGGCGCATCCGGTCCAGCGCCGGGCCACCGTCGATCCAGACCGCGCGGCCATGCCGGCCCAGGGGAACGAATTGCAGCGCCTCGCAGCCCAAGGCCATGTCCCGGCCGGTCCAGCAGGCCGGCTCGACCAGGCATTCGGGGGCCGACAGATCCGCCAGGCGCCAGGCCGCGCGCAGCGCGGGGGCGCGCGCGGCGGGCTCGATGCCCGCAAGCGTGCCGGCTGCGGCAAGAAACTCGCGTGCCCCCGAATCGAACGCATCGCCCACGGGCCGCGCCGCGATCAGCCCACTCAGGGCCGGCGCCTCGGCGCGGTGCAGTCCCAGGAAACCGCGCAGATCGGCCAGCGCGCCCTGCCCCTCCAGCCGGCGCAGGCCCCAGCGTGCCAGCCGCATCGCCTCAAGATCGGTGCCGGCGCGGGCGTCCATCGCCTCGCGGCCGATCTCCTCGCGGCGCAGAGGCGTGCCTTGCGCCCAGAACATCGCCTCAAGCTCGATCAGCGCCAGCCGGCGGATGGCACCCGCCTGGGCCGGCGCGGGCAGCGCCGAAAGCGTCGCGTCCAGCCGCCCGACCGCGCCCGAGGCCCGCGCCAGCAATCCCGACAGCGCCTGCTGCGCAGCCAGCCAGTCCGCGGGCCGCGGCAACAGGGCGGACGGCGGCCCATCCTGATCGGGCAGCGGGGGAATCGACGGGCTCATGCGGCAAGCCTAGCCGATGCCCGCCCCAAGGACATCGCCGAAAGCGCCCCGATCCAGCCGCATGGGGCTTGCCTAGCCGCCCCCGCCCGGCCTAGCAACGGCGGGCCCGCCCCCTCTGCCAGGTGACATGATGCCCGCCTCGATCCTGCCCATCCTGCTTCTGATCCTCTCGAACGTCTTCATGACCTTCGCCTGGTATGGGCATTTGAAATTCGGCAACCAACCGCTCTGGATCGTGGTGCTGGCAAGCTGGGGCATCGCCTTCTTCGAATACTGGCTTGCGGTGCCGGCCAACCGGATCGGCCATCAGGTCTATTCGGCGGCCGAGCTCAAGACCATGCAAGAGGTGATCACCCTGATCGTCTTCGCCATCTTCTCGGTGCTTTACCTGGGCGAAAGGCTGACGATCAACCACGCCATCGGCTTCGGGCTGATCTGCCTCGGCGCCTTCTTCGTCTTCAAGGGACCGATCGGGAACTGACCCCGCCCGGCGGCTCGGACGGCATCCGAGGGCCTGGGCCCTTCCTCCGCCTTCTCGGGCTCCCGGCGCTCATCCTCCATGCCGGGGGGATGGCTCCCGGACGATTCGCGCGGAGCCTCCTGCCGGGGCATGTCGCGGGGGACCAAAGGTCATGGCGCGTCATGGCCTGATCCTCTGGTCCGGCGGAATTGCCCGGGGGAAACCGCCGACCGACAGCCGGGCGCCCCCGCGTGCCCAGACTTCCGTATGCCCAGACTTCCGCCAAATCAGACCTCTGCCAAATCCTTCGACAAGCCCCCGCGCCCTGTCCGGCCCGATACAGCTTATCGTTTGTATCCTCTGCCGGGATGCGCGAGAACGGCCGCAAGCAATGAGGACAACCATGCGCCGCTTCCTGCCCGACGGATTCACGCTTCTATTGATCGCAACGGTGGTCCTGGCCTCGATCCTGCCGGCGCGGGGGCGCTTCGCCGAAGGGTTCGGCATCGCCACGGATCTTGCCATCGCGCTTCTTTTCTTCCTGCACGGCGCCCGGCTGGCGCCTTCGGCGGTGCGGGCGGGGATGTTGAACTGGCGGTTGCAGGGGACGATCCTGGCCGTCACCTTCTGCGTCTTTCCGCTGATCGGGCTGGCGGTGGGGCTTTTGCCGGAAAGCCTGCTGCCGCATCCGCTGTATCTGGGCATCCTCTATCTGTGCCTGCTGCCCTCGACGGTGCAAAGCTCGATCGCCTTCACCTCGATGGCGGGCGGCAATGTGCCGGCCTCGATCTGCGCCGCCTCGGTCTCGAACATCCTGGGCGTGTTCCTGACGCCCCTGATGGTCGGGCTGATGCTGTCGGCCGGCTCGTCCTCGGGGGTTTCGCTGGATGCGGTCCAGAAGATCATGCTGCAACTGCTGCTGCCCTTCCTGCTGGGCCAGGCACTGCAACGCTGGATCGGAGACTGGGTCCGCGCCCGCAAGAAGCTGCTGATGCCGGTGGATCGCGGCTCGATCCTGATGGTGGTCTATCTGGCCTTCAGCCATGCGGTGGCCGAGGGAATCTGGCACCAGTTCTCATGGCGCGACCTGGCCGTGGTCGCGGTGCTGGACGTGCTGATCCTGGTGCTGGTGCTGGCGCTGACGACCTATGGCGCGCGCTTCCTGGGCTTTCCCCGCGAGGATGAGATCAGCATCGTCTTCTGCGGTTCCAAGAAAAGCCTCGCCAGCGGCGTGCCGATGGCCAATGCGATCTTTCCCGCCGCTGGCGTGGGCGCCATCGTGCTGCCCGTGATGCTGTTCCATCAGATCCAGCTCATGGCCTGCGCGGTGATCGCCCAACGCTATGCCCGGCGCCCCTCGCCAGTTCCCTCCTAGAAGGGCAGGCGGAAGAAGCCGCCCGACCCGGCCCTGCGACCCGGCTGGGGCGGCACGGGCTGCGTCACCAGTTCGGGGCGGCGCTTTTCGTAAAAGGCGTTCCCGCCCGCGACCAGGACGTAATGCATGTTGTCATAGCCGAAGCGGCGATTCGCGGCGTGAAAGAACATGGCATTGCCGATCTGGGGATGACGCTCGCCGCGCATGACGGCGCGGGCCGCCTCGCGCACCAGAGGAACCGAGCGGTCGCTCATCGGCTTGGTCAGGACGCCCGGCGCGAACTGGTTCTTCTGGCCGACCACGCCGCAGACGCTGCGGGGATACTGGCCGGAATTGACCCGGTTCATCACCACGCTGCCGACCGCGATCATGCCTTCGCGGCTGGAGCGGACGGATTCGAAATACATGGCCCGCTGCATGCATTCCATCTCGGACAGGCGAGAGCCGCCGCCGCCGCAACCGGACAGCAGGGCAGAGAGGCCCCCCGCCAGGGCCAGCAGGATTTTCTTGCGCGACATTTTCATCTTCTTTTCTTGACTGCTCGTTCTTTTCTTGACTGCCGGGGGCGCGTCCTGCGCCTCCGGCAGGCTAAGCGAAGCGAGCCGCGCGCACAAATTCTATTGCGCGCGCGATCAGTGGTCGTGACCTTCGGCACCGTGATCCTGGCCCCGCGCATCGGGCATGCCCCCATCGCGCGGGCCGACCGGCAGGGACAGGACCACGCGGCCCGCCCGCTGAAAGTCCAGCACCAAAGGCACGCTTTCGCCTTCGACCAGAGGCCGCTTCAGGTCCATGAACATCAGATGCGTGCCACCGGGCCGCAGCAGCACGCGACCTCCCGCCGGGATCGGCAGGCCCTGGGGCAAAGGACGCATGCGCATGACATCGCCCTGCATGGTCATCTCGTGGATCTCGACCCGGCCCGCCACCTCAGACGAGGCCGCAAGCAGCCGGTCATCGGCGGCGCCCGCATTGGCGATGGCCAGAAAGCCCCCGGCAAGCCGCGCGCCGGGCGGCGTCGCCCGGACAAGACCCTGGCCGAGCGCAAGATCGCCCTGCGTCACCTGGGCCGGACCCGCCTGGTGCGGCGCGGCGGCGGCGGTCACGGTGACGAAGGGCGCGGGATGGGCCGCATCCGGGCCGCCGCTGGTATCAGTCCACTCGGCGCGGCCCTGGGCGCATTCCTGCACCACCCGGAAGAACAGCCGGCTGCCCGGCGCAACTTCGGGACCAATGCGGCCGCGAATGGTGAATTCGTCGAACCAGTCATCCTCAAGCGCGCCGCCCGACCAGGTGATCTCGCGCGCGCCTTGGGTCCTGAGGGTGCCGTGATCGTCGAAGGGCTTGGCATAGGGGCCAAGCCCGATGTGCAGCGACCAGCCGGGCTTGGGCATGGGCTTGGCGTCATAAAAGCCGTCCGGCAAAAGCACGCGCAGGCTTTGGGTGGCCTGGCCGTCGCAGCCATGACCGATGCCGATCACGGCGCGATAGGTCTTGCCGGCGGGCGCCTCGGCCGGTTGCAGACTGGCATGGGCCATCGCCGGCACCGGCGAAAGGGCGCCGAGGGCGGCGCAGATCAGCGCGGCCCGAAGGGTTTCAGGGGTCATGATGTCTCTCATTGGCAGGAAGGGGGCCGCGACCGGGGCCGGGCCGGATCAGGGCCGGATCAGGGCATGTGCTATCCCGCCGGCGGCGGCCCCCGTGCCATGGGTCGCGGCGCCAGCGCCAGGCGCGGCGCGGCGGCGGGCGCGGCCCCGGTCTGCATGGGGCGCGGCGGCGGGACGATGACCGCGGCCTGGGCCGCGCCCCGCGCCAGAAACAGCGGCTGGCCATGCGCCGCCGCCCAGGCGCAGGGCAAGCCGGACCGCGCGCCGGACGCGTCCTTTTCCCGCGCCGGAAGCTCATCCAGCGGCACGACATTGCCCTGCGCGTCCAGCACCATCCGCACCGGCGCATGTCCCGCGCAAAGGACGATCAGAAAACTCTGGCCCGCCGGGTCCGGCACCGGCATCGTGCCCGGCGCCATCAGCGAAAGCAGCATGAAGGGAAGCGCCATGAGCCACGCCCCGAGGCGGCGCGGATATGCCCGTCCCTGCCCTGTCATCCCCCGCGCGCGCCTTTCCCTTTCCGGCCTTTTTCCCACTTTAGCACGACCCCGGCCGCCGTGGCCATGGCGGCACGCGACATCCCTGGCGGGCCGGAAAAGTCATGGAGGCCAAGCGGTGGCCGGACCGCTCCTTCGCGCAGGCCGCAGCCCTGACAAATCATGAAGATCGGCGGTTGATTCTATCTTGAGTTGTATACAAGCTATGCCCATCCCTTGTGGTGGGGGATAGCTGTCTCTTGTGGTGGAGGGACATGGGGGCGGTCCCGGCGGCCGCCCCTGCCCCTTAAACGGCCTGGCGCGGCTGGCGATGCCGGATCAGCAGCCCCGTGCCGATCAGCAGCACCGTCGCCACCGCGACCACGCCCAGAAACGCCTGCTCGAAGGCCGCCCGCGCGATGCGGGCCAGTTCCTCGGCCCGCTGCGGGTCCAGCCGCGCGGCCTGGATCAGCGCCTCGTCCAGGCTGTCTCCTGCCTGCGGGGCGATGCCGGGCGGCAAAGCCATTGCGCGGGTGTAAAGCGCCGACATCAGGCTGCCCAGCACCGCGATGCCAAGCGCCCCGCCAAGCTCATAGGAGACCTCCTCGACCGAGGCCGCCATGCCCGCCCGATCCTCGGGCGCCGACAACATGATCGCGCCCGAGGCCGCCGTCATCGCCGCCCCCGCGCCAAAGCCCAGGACCGCCAGCATCGCCAGCCACAACCCTGCCGGCCCCGAGAGCGTGGCCAGATAGCCCGCCAGCCCCAGCCCGCTCAGCAAAAGCGCAGACCACAGCACCCGAACCGCGCCCAGGCGCGGCAGCATGATCCCCGTCAGCGGCCCGGCCAGGAAGGCGGCCAGCGGGATGGGCAGGATCAGCAGCCCGGCCTCAAGCGGAGAGTGACCCAGCACCAGTTGCAGCCGCTGGCTGAAGACCAGTTCGACCCCGATCAGCGCCGACGAGGCGACCAGCGCCGTCGCCACCCCGGCGCTGAAGCGGGGATTGCGGAACAGGCGAAAGTCGATCAGCGGATGCGCGCTGGCCCTTTGGCGCCGCACGAACAGCGTCAGCGCCGCGATCCCCAGCACCGAAGCCAGCACCGCGTGATCCCATTCCGGCCTGGCCTTGGCGGTTTCCTTGATCGCATAGATCAGGCCCACCAGCCCGACCAGCACCTGAACCGAACCGGCGAAATCCCAGGGCCGGCTGCGGTCTCCGGGCCGGTTGACCAGCAGGACCGACCCCAGCGCCAGGGCCAGACCCACCACGGGAAGGTTGATCAGAAAGACCGAGCCCCACCAGAACCGCTCAAGCAGCACCCCACCCAGCACCGGCCCCAGCGCCGCCCCGCCCGAGGCGACGGCGGCCCAGACGCCGATGGCGAAGGCGCGCTCTTTCTCGTCCAGGAAGGTCAGCCGGATCAGCGACAGCGTGGCGGGCATCATCATCGCCGCCCCCGCCGCCAGAAGCACGCGAGCGGCGATCAGCACTCCGGGCGCGGGCGCGAAGGCCGCCACCGCCGAAGCCGCGCCAAAGACCGCAAGCCCGGCCAGGAACATGCGCTTGTGCCCATGCCGGTCGCCCAGCGTGCCGAAACCCGGCAGCAGGCCCGCCACCACCAGCGGATAGGCATTGACGATCCAAAGCTTCTGCGTCGCCGTCGCCGCCAGGTCATGGGTCAGGCGGGGCAACGCGGTGTAAAGCACCGTCATGTCGATCACGATCAGGAACAGCGCGCTGGACACGGTGAAAAGGACAAGCCAACGGTTACGGGGCGACATGACTGTGCTACCTCGGGGTCAGGGGGTGGGCGATTTCACCCCCCATATAAATACATCCGTATTGAAATGAAAGAGGGCCGATGGCCGGAAGACCGCGCAGCATCGATCGCGACAAGGTTCTGGACGCCGCCGAGGCGCTGGTGGTGCAGACCGGCGCCGCCGGGCTGACCTTCGACGCCGTGGCCAAGGCCGCCGGCATCACCAAAAGCGGCGTGCAATATTGCTTCGGCACCAAGGAAAAGCTGATCCGGGCCATGATCCTGCGCTGGGGCGAAAGCTTCGATGCCCAGGTCGCCGCCCATACCGGCCCCGATCCTTCGCCGCGCCAGGTGATCCGGGGCCATCTGGCCGTGACGCGCGACCATGACGAGACCGAGCATTCGCGCTCGGCGGTGATGATGACGGCGCTGCTGGAACATCCCGACGAGGTAACGCAAAGCCGCGACTGGTATAACGCGCGGCTGGCCGGGCTGGACCTGGACGACCCGCAGGATCGCCGCGTCGCCCTGGCCTTCCTGGCCGGAGAGGGGGCGTTCCTGCTGAAGGCTTTCGGCCTGGTCGAGCTGGACGCGCGGCAATGGCGGCTGCTTTTCGCCGATATGCTGGCTTTGGCGCAAGAGCCGGCCCGCGAGGGCGGCTGAACCGTCAGCGCAGGCCGCCGATGGCGCGGTCCAGATGGGTATAGCCGCCATCCGCGAACAGCCATTGCCCCGTGGTATGGCTGGCACGGTCCGAAAGCAGGAAGGCGCAGCTATCGGCGATCTCGCGCGCGGTGGTCATGCGCGCCTCAAGCGGGATGCGGCGGGCGATGGCCGCAAGCGCCGCCTCGGGATCGGGCAGCGTGTCCAGCCAGCGGCGATACAGCGGCGTCATCACCTCGGCCACGACGATGGCGTTGACACGCACGCCATAGGGCAGGAACTCGACCGCCCATTCCCGCGTCAGGCCCAGTTGCGCCGCCTTGGCCGCGACATAGGCCGAGGTGCCCCCCTGCCCGGTCAGCGCCGTCTTCGAGGTGATGTTGACCACCGCGCCCCGGCTGGATTTCAGATCCTCGGCCAGAAGCTCGACCATGGTGAAGTAATGGACCAGATTCTGGTCCAGGCTCGCGCGAAAGGCCGCCGGCCCCTTGCCCAGCCCCACGCCGTCATTGGCGCCCGCGTTGTTGACCAGCCCATGCACCGCGCCGTGCCGGGCGCGGATCCGGGCCACGGCCGCCTTGCACTGGCCCTCGTCCGAGAGTTCCGCCTGGACGAAATCCGCGCCCACCCGGCCCAGCCAGCCGGGATCCGGCGCATGGCGGGCAAGGATGACGGGGCGCGCACCCTCTTCGGCCAGGACATCGACGATCCCCGCCCCGATGCCCGAGCCGCCGCCCGTCACCACCACCACCCGGCCTTGCAGATGCAGGTCCATCACGCGCCCCGGAAGCGATAGGTTTCCAGGCTTTCGGGCCGCATCTCGATGGAAAAGCCCGGCATGGACGGCGGCATATAGGCCGCGTCGATGATGGTGCAGGGGTCCAGGAAATGCTCGTGCAGGTGATCGACATATTCGATCACGCGGCCCTCGCGCGTGCCGGCGATGCACAGATAGTCGATCATCGACATGTGCTGGACATATTCGCACAGGCCCACGCCCCCGGCATGGGGGCAGACCTTCAGCCCGTGCTTCGCGGCCATCAGCATCACGGCCAGCACCTCGTTCAGCCCGCCCATGCGGCAACTGTCGATCTGCACCACGTCGATCGCGCCCTCCATGATGAACTGCTTGAACATGATGCGGTTCTGGCACATCTCGCCGGTCGCGACCTGGACCGGGGCCACGCCCTCGCGGATCCTGCGATGGCCGGCGATGTCGTCGGGGCTGGTCGGCTCTTCGATGAACCAGGGGTTCACGAAGGCCAGCCGCCTGACCCAGTCGATGGCCTGATCGACCTCCCAGACCTGGTTCGCGTCGATCATCAGCGCGACATCGGGGCCGACCGTTTCGCGCGCGATGGTCAGGCGGCGGATGTCGTCCTCAAGGTCGCGGCCGACCTTCATCTTGACGTGGCGGAAACCGGCATCGACCGCCTCGCGGCACAGGCGGCGCAGCTTGTCGTCGCCATAGCCGAGCCAGCCCGCGCTGGTCGTGTAGCAGGGATAGCCCTCGGCCTTCAGCGTCTCGATGCGCGCGGCCTTGTCCCCGGCCTGTTCGGTCAGGAAATCCAGCGCCCACTCGGGGGTGATGCAGTCGGTCAGATAGCGAAAGTCGATGCAGCGCACCAGTTCGGCGGGCGACATCTCGGCCACCAGTTGCCAGACCGGCTTGCCCTGGGACTTGGCCCAAAGATCCCAGACCGCGTTCACCACCGCGCCCGTCGCCAGATGGATCGCGCCCTTGTCCGGGCCGATCCAGCGCAACTGGCTGTCGGCGGTGATGTGGCGCCAGAACCGGCCCATGTCCTCGGCGATCCAGCCAAGGTCCAGCCCCACGACCAGAGGCCGCAGCGCCTCGATGGCCGCGACGCAGATCTCGTTGCCGCGCCCGATGGTGAAGGTCAGCCCGTGGCCCCGGTGCGGCCCGTCCGTCTCCAGGATGACATAAGCGGCGGAATAATCCGGGTCGGGGTTCATCGCGTCCGAGCCATCCAGTTGCGCGCTGGTCGGAAAGCGCACATCCACCGTGCGCAGATCGGTGATCTTGGTCATTGCCTCGCCTTGCCAATCGGTTGCGCCCGCCCCGGCGCCATGACCGGGGCGGGCAGGTCATCAGTCGTAAAGCACGGCGGCGATCTTCGGATCGTCGATGTTGCTTTTGTCATACCAGTAAAAGCCGGTATCGATCCGCTTCGGCACGGCCTCGCCCCTGGCGGCGGCGACGGCGGCCTTGACCGTCTCATAGCCGATGCCCACCGGGTTCTGGGTGATCGCGCCCGCCATCACGCCATCGCGGATCGCGTCCTTCTGCGCCTTGCCGGAATCGAAGCCGATCACCACGATCTTCGCGCCCATCTCGCGCACGCCGTTCAGCACGCCGATGGCCGAGCCTTCATTGGTGCCGAAAATCCCCTTGATGTCGGGATTGGCGGCCAGGATGGCCTTGGTGATCTCGGTCGATTTCAACTGGTCGCCATCGCCGTATTCGGTCGCGACCACCTCGATCTGGGGATATTTCTCATTGATCCGGTTCAGGAAGCCGTCGCGGCGGTCGATGCCGGTGGTCGAGGTCTGGCTGTGGCCGATGACGGCGATCCGGCCCTCGCCGCCCAGCAGTTCGGCCATCCTGTCCGCCGCCAGCGCCGAGGCCGCCAGATTGTCGGTCGAGGCGGTGGCCACGGGAATATCGCCCTCGACGCCCGAGTCGAAGGCGATGACGGGGATCTTGGCGGCCTGGGCCTGTTTCAGTTGCGGGATCAGCGCCTGGCTGTCCAGCGCGGCCAGGCCGATGGCGGCGGGCTTCTTGGCCAGCGCGGCGGCCAGCATGTCCATCTGCTTGTCCACCTGGGTTTCGTTGTCGGGGCCGTCGAAGCTGACCTCGACGCCCAGATCCGTGCCGGCCCTGTCGGCGCCCTGCTTGACCGCCTGCCAGAACTGATGCTGGAATCCCTTGGAGATCAGCGCCACATACATCCTGTCCTGGGCGAAAGCCGACTGCCCCCCGCCCAGCAGGGAAAGGGCCGCGACCGCCCCCATCAACGCGCGTCTTGTGAACATGTGTTCCTCCCTGATGTTCACGGTGGTCATTGCGCGCCGCGGCGCCGAAGCTGGTCGGCATAGACCGCGACGATGATGATGAAGCCGGTAACGACCGTCTGCCATTCCGGCGCGACCGACATGACGCGCAGCCCGTTGGTCAGGACCGACATGATCAGCGCGCCGATCAGCGTGCCGAGGATGGTGCCGCGCCCGCCGGAAAGCGAGGTGCCGCCGATCACCACCGCCGCGATCGCCTCAAGCTCATAGCCCAGCCCCAGCGCCGGCTGCGCCGAGTTGAGCCGGCTGCTGATCAGCAGGCCCGCGATGCCGCAGATGCCGCCCGCCAGCGCATAGATCGCCATCTTCCAGCGGTCGGTGTCGACGCCGGACAGGCGCACGGCCTCTTCGTTCGATCCCAGCGCGAAGGTATAGTGGCCCAGCACCGTGCGGCCCAGCACCCAGGCCACCAGCCCCGCCACCGCGAACAGGATCAGCACCCCGTTCGGGATCGCGAAGCCCGGCAGCACCAATCCGACAAGCGAGCCCTGCGAGATCTGGGTATATCCCTCGGTCGCATTGAAATAGATCGGCTTGGTGCCGGTCACGATCAGCGACAGGCCCTTCAGCACCAGCATCATGCCCAGCGTGGCGATAAAGGGCGGGATCTTCGCCTTGGCGACCAGCACCCCCGAGATCAGCCCGCAAAGCGCCCCGGTGCCGATGGCCGCCAGGATGCCGAAGGGCAGCGGCATTCCCGCCCAGGTCAGCACCACCCCGGCCGTGACGGCGGTGAAGGTCATCATCGTGCCGATGGACAGGTCGATCCCCCCGGTGATGATGATCATCGTCACCCCCACCGCCAGCACGCCGTTGACCGAGGTAGCCTGAAGGATCGACAGGATGTTGTCGACCTGGAAGAAGCGCGGGCTGGCCAGCGAAAAGCCGGCCATCAGCACGATCAGGCTGGCGAAGGCCAGCAGCTTCTGCCGCGCGCCGCCCGAGCGGCGCGGCTGGTTGCGTTCGGGGATCGCGATGTCGGTCATGCCGCGCTTTCCTTGCCATTGTCGCCCGCCGCCGGCATGCCCGGCCTGCGCGTCGCCAGTTCCATGATCGCCTCCTGCGGGGCACCGCCGGGCAGAAGGCCGGTCAACCGCCCCTCGCACATGACCGCGATGCGGTGGGACAGGCGCAGCACCTCGGGCATTTCGCTGGAGATGACGATGATCGCCTTGCCCGCCGCCGCCAGCTCGTTCAGCAGGCGATGGATTTCCGCCTTGGCGCCCACGTCGATGCCGCGCGTCGGCTCGTCGAAGATCAGGATGTCGCAATCGCGAAGAAGCCATTTCGCGATCACCACCTTCTGCTGGTTCCCGCCCGAGAGCAGCCGCACCTCCTGCCGGTCGCCCGGCGTGCGGATGCGCAGCTTCGCGATATAGTCGCGGGCGATGTCGCGCAGGCGCGGCTCGTCGATGCGCCCCAGCCGGTCGGCATGGCGCGGCAGGCTGGCCATGGCGATATTGGCGCGCACGTCCAAGCCAAGCGCCAGGCCGAAATGCTTGCGGTCCTCGGACAGATAGCCGATGCCGGCGCGGGCCGCGTCGGCGGGGCTGCGGATGGCGACGGGGCGGCCATGGACGCGGATCCTGCCCCGGTCCATCGGCTCGGCGCCGAAGATCGCGCGGGCCAGTTCCGTGCGCCCCGCGCCCATCAGCCCGGCAAAACCCAGAATTTCGCCCTTCTTCAGCGAAAAGCTGATCTCTTTCAGCTCGCTGCCGCGCGAAAGCCCCTCGACCTCAAGCGCCAGGGGGGCGGCGGACAGGTCGGGGATCGCCGCATGCTCTTCGGCCAGTTCGCGCCCCACCATCATCGAGATGATGGCCGAGATGGGCGTCGCCGCCGCCTCGACCGTGGCGACATGGGCGCCGTCGCGCATGACGGTGATACGGTCCGAGATGCGCATGATCTCATCCATCTTGTGGCTGATATAGACGATCCCCACGCCTTCGGCCCGCAACTGGCGGATGATGGCGAAAAGCTCGGCGATCTCGGCATCGTTCAGCGCCGCCGTCGGCTCGTCCATGATCAGCACGCGCGAGCGGTGGCTGAGCGCCTTGGCGATCTCGACCATCTGCTGGCGCGCGATCGAAAGGCTGCCCACGGGCGCGCGGGGGTCGATCCTTAGATGCATCCGGGCAAAGATCGCGGCGGTATCCGCGTTCAGCCGCGCCTCGTCCAGGCGGCCAAAGGAAAGACGCGGCTCACGTCCGATCCAGATATTCTGCGCCGCCGTCAGGTCGCGCATCAGCGCAAGCTCTTGGTGGATGATGCCGATACCAAGATCCCGCGCGGCGCGGGGACCGTGCAGCGCGACCTCGGCGCCATCGACCAGGATGCGGCCGCCATCTGGCCGATAGACGCCGGACAGGATCTTCATCAGCGTGGACTTGCCCGCGCCGTTCTCGCCCATCAGGGCGTGGACCTCGCCGGGGCGCAGGTCGAAATCGACCGATTTCAGCGCATGGACACCGGGAAAACACTTCTCGATCCGCTCCATGCGGATGATGGCCTGGGTCATGGCGCCACCCCGTAGAAACGCGCGGCATTGCCGCCCATGATCGCCGCCCGCTCATCCGGGGACAGCCCGTCGAGCAGGCTGTCGGTCAGGTCCAGCCAGTCGCCGAAGCCCGCGGCCAGCGTCAGCACCGGCCAGTCGCTGCCCCAGATCAGCCGTTCGGGGCCGAACCAGTCCAGCAGCCGCAGGGTAATCCGGCGCAGTTCGGGCAGCGGATCCCGCGACGCCTGCGGGGCCAGTTCGGTCAGCAGGCCCGACAGCTTGCAATGCACCCCCGGCAAGGCCGCCAGACGCGGCATCTGTTCGTGCCAACCCGCGCGGGTGCCGGGCTGGGGCTTGGCGGCATGGTCGATCACCACCGGCAGGCCGGGACGGGCCTGGATGAAGCGATGCAGATGCGGCAGGTGGCGCTGGGTCACAAGCGCATCGAACCGCAGGCCAAGTGCCTGGACCGCATCCAGCACGGCGGGATCGGGCGCGGTCACGATCCAGTCGTCGGCGGCGATGTCCTGAAGCATGGGGCGGATGCCGCGAAGAACGCCGCCGGCCCGCGCCCGCAGTTCCGGGACCGAGGCCGGGTCCACCAGATCCACCCAGCCGACCACGCCCCGGATGCGGGGATCGCGCCGCGCCAGACCGATCAGGAAATCGGTCTCGGCCAGGCTGGGGGCGGCCTGGACCGCGATCACCGCGCCCGAGCCCGAGCCGGAACCCGAGCCCGAGCCGGAGCCAAGGCCGGGATAGTCGCCGGGACCGAAGTCGCGCCGGATCGGGTCCAGCGGCCCGCCGGTGCCCGCAAGCCAGCCGTAATCCCCCCGGTCCAGCCGCCAGAAATGGCAATGCGCGTCCAGAATTGCCATCGCCGCCCCTCCCCTGGCCGCGAAGCTTGGATCAGATCGTCACGCCTCCATCGACCAGCAGCGCCTGGCCGGTGACGAAGCGGCTTTCATCCGACAGCAGATAGACCACCATGGGCGCCATGTCGTCCACGGTCGCAAGCCGGCCCATGGGCTGGCGGGCGATGAAATCCTTTTCCGCCTGCACCGGATCGGCCGAGGCCGCGATCCGCCCGCGCAGGCTGGGCGTGTCCACCGTGCCGGGGCAAAGCGCGTTGCAGCGCAGCCCCTGCTTGACGTAATCGGCGGCGATCGCCTTGGTCAGCCCGATCACGGCGGCCTTGGTCGCGCCATAGGCACAGCGGTTCGCAAAGCCCTTCACCGACGAGGCCATCGAAGCCATGTTCAGGATCGAGGCGCTTCCCGTCCGCGCCGCGCGCTCCAGCATGCCGGGCAGGCAGGCCCGCGCCAGCCGCATCATCGCGGTGACGTTCAGCGCCAGGGCGAAATCCCAATCCTCGTCGGTCAGGTCCAGAAGCGCGCCGTTATGGACCACGCCCGCGCAGTTGAAAAGCCCGTCAAGCGGCCCGACCTGCGCCGCGATCCGCTTGACGGCGGCCGCGTCGGTCACGTCCAGGACCTGGGTGCGGATGCCGTCCAGCCCTGCCAGCAGATCGCCGTTCAGATCCGTCGCGATCACCTGCGCGCCCGCCTCGGCCAGGGCCAGCGCACTTGCGCGCCCGATCCCCTGACCCGCCGCCGTCACCAGAACCGTCTTGCCGGAAAGCCGCATCAGACCCCTCCCAAAGCCATCCGCATTTCTTATATGAACCATCAGTCCACATATGAACCGTTGACGCAAGCCTTTTCATGCGCCGACTTGATCCCTGGGAGGCCAGCCATGGAACATGATTCCGACCCCGCCGCACCGGACCGCTACCGCGCGCCCGCGCTGGACAAGGGGCTGGACATCCTTGAGGTGCTTTCCGATCAGCCGGGCGGCCTGACGCGCAGCGAGATCGTCAAGGCACTGGGGCTGAGCCCCTCGCAGATCTATCGCATGCTGGAACGGCTGGTGGCGCGGGGCTATGTCGCCCGGCTGGACGGCGGCGACCGCTATGCGCTGAGCATGCGAATGTTCCTGGTGGCGACGCGGCACCCGCCGCTGCGGCGGCTGGTGGCCCAGGCCCAGCCCGGCATGGACGATTTCGCCCGCGCCATGCGCCAGTCCTGCCACCTGATCGTCCCCGAACAGGGCGTGGGCATCGTCGTGGCCCAGGCCAGCCCCACCGGGCATTGGGAGTTCCGCGCCCGGCTGGGCGGCCAGATCGACCTTTTCGCGACCGGATCGGGCCAGACCCTGCTGGCCTTCCAGCCGCCCGAGCGGCTGGTCGAGACGCTGGGCGTCTGGGGCGTCGCCCCCGGCCCGGCCCAGGCCCGGCTGACCGCCCTGCGCCCGCATCTGGCCCGGATCCGCGACCAGCGGGCGCGGATCGGGCCGTCGCCGCAGCTTGTCGGCGTGACCGATATCAGCATTCCCGTCCCTGGCCCGGACGGCAGCGCGATAGCCGCGCTGACCTGCGCCTATATCGCCCATCCCGACGCGACCGATGGCGAAAGCCCCCAGGCCGCGCTGGAGGGGCTGCGCGCCATCGCCCTGGGCCTGGCCGGACCGGGCCGGGGCTAAGCCGCCCCCAGGCCGCCAGAACGTCCCCATCCGGTCGGCAGGATCCTGCGCCCGCGTCGGATTTCCGCCACCCCGCCGCAATTCCCTTGCGTCATTCCCCCGCTTCGCCATAGCGATAGGGCGAGAGCCGGCGCCAGCCCCGCGCCGCCCGCAGCCGATCGAACGGAGTTCCGAATTGCGCCTTCGCAAAACCGCAGCCCTGACCGCAGCCGCACTTGCCCTGACGCTGGGCCAGCCCCTGGTCCTGTCGCCGGCCCAGGCGCAAGAGACCAGGCTTGCCGCGCCCGACCTGGGCCAGTCGCAAGCCTTCAGCTTCGACACGCTAAGCCAGAAGGCCCGCGACCTGGCCGCCCAGCCCTATCGCGCGCCGGTGGTCGAACAGCCGGACGTGCTGGAAAAAATCGACTATGACGCGCATTGGAAAATCCGCTTCCGCCCCGAGAAGACCGTCAAGATCGGCGACGTGCCCGTGCAGTTCTTTCACCTGGGCACCTATTTCCGCAATCCGGTCAAGATCAGCATGGTCGAGAACGGCAAGGCCCGCGAAGTCGAATATCACGAGAATTTCTTCGACATGCCCGCCGACAGCCCGGCGCATCTGCTGACCAGGGGCCAGGGCTTCGCGGGCTTCCGGCTGATGGACCCGGACCTCAAGACCGACTGGATCAGCTTCCTGGGCGCCAGCTATTTCCGCACCTCGGGGCCGTTCGGGCAATATGGCATGTCGGCGCGGGGCCTGGCGCTGAATTCCGGCATGTCCACGCCCGAGGAATTCCCGCTTTTCACTGAATTCTACATCGAGAAGCCCAAGGACGGCGCGGCGGATATGACGATTTATGCGCTGATGGACAGCCCCTCGGTCTCGGGCGCCTATCGCATGGACATCTCGAAGGGAAAGCCGGGCCAGGGCCAGGCCATGAAGATCTCGTCCCGGCTGTTCTTCCGCGATACGGTCGAGCGGCTGGGGATCGCGCCCCTGACCTCGATGTATTGGTATTCCGAGACGAACCGCGTGCTGGGCTTCGACTGGCGCCCCGAGGTGCATGACGCCGACGGGCTGATGATGGTCATGGGCAATGGCGAACAGATCTGGCGCCCGCTGATGAACCCGCCGCGCGTCGTCACCTCCAGCTTCTCGACCGAGAACCCGCAGGGCTTCGGCCTGATCCAGCGCGACCGCAGCTTTCAGAATTACGAGGATGACGGGGTTTTTTACGACAAGCGCGCCTCGGTCTGGATCAAGCCCGAGGGCGATTGGGGCCAGGGCCAGGTCCAGTTGATCGAGATCCCGACCGATGACGAGGTATATGACAATATCGTCGCCTTCTGGAACCCGGCCCAGCCGCCCCAGCCCGGAGAAGAGCGCGATTTCAGCTATTCGCTTTTCTGGGCCGATCAGCCGCCGGTGCCGCAGCCCCTGGCGCAGACGGTCGCGACCCGGATCGGCGCGGGCGGCGTGCCCGGCCTGCCGCGCCCGGCGAATGAGCTGAAGATCGCCGTCGATTTCGACGGCGGCGCGCTTGGCACGCTGGGCCAGCAGGACGGCGTGACCCCGGTGGTCAGCGTTCCCGATGGGGTGAAGATCGTGCAAAGCTATGCCCTGCCGGTCGTGGGCACCTCGCGCTGGCGGCTGATCTTCGACATCGACGCGCCGGGGATCGAGACGGCGGACATCCGCGCCTATCTGGAAAAGGACGGCGCGCCGCTGACCGAGACCTGGCTGGGCCAGGTCCATCCCGCGCAGTTCGACCGCGCCCGTCCGGGCTACAACCCGCCCGACCCGGTTCCCGCGCCGGCGGCGGTCAAGCCATAGGCGGAAAGACGTATCGGCCGGGGCCGCGCGGCCCCGCCCAGCAATCCCGCGCTGACGCCTGTTCGGGCTTTCAGTCGCGGATGCGTCCAGATGGGGCCGCCATCCGAAAGACCGGCAAGCTTTTCCTGCCCGCCCTCTTCCCGCCGCCTTTGCGCGGCATGCGCGGCAAATGCAACGCGGACCGCGCCTGTCTTCGAAAGCATGGCTTGATCGGATCGTCGCGGGGTTCGCATGCCTGGGAAGGACAGGCGGCGGGCGGCTCCGTGCCGGCACGATCAAGGATCAGCGGGACAGGCCGACGCTCCGGGTTTTCAGCCTCTTGTTCCTGATGCCGGCCCTTGGGGCGGCCCTGCCCCAAGGGAAGACCACAAGCCGAAATGCGGCGGCGCGCCATGGCGGCATTCCCGGTCTTTCCGTTCCGCCCTGTCATGACCTGCTGCCCCTCGCATCAGGGGGGACGCATGGCCCATGCCTTGCGCCCGCGCCCGGCCCATGGCACAAGCCCGCCACGGCGGCATCATCCCCAGGCGCGATTGCGCGCCGCCTTTTCCTGTATCCCTTCCTCTCGACAGGCATTCCCTATGCGCGATCCCCTGTTCCGCATGGCCCTGGTGCTGGGCCTGCTGTCCGCCGTCGGTCCCTTCGCGATCGACATGTATCTTCCCGCCCTGCCCCAGGTCGCCACGGATCTTGGCACGACCGAGGCCGGGGCCGCGACGACCCTGACCGCCTATTTCCTGGTCTTCGGCATCGCCCAGATGATCTATGGCCCGATGGCCGACGCGCTGGGGCGCAAGCCGCCGCTGGTGCTGGGCACCGTGATCTTTCTGCTGGCGAGCGTGGCGGCCAGCATTGCGCCCGATCTGGGCTGGCTGATCGCGGCGCGCGCCGCGCAGGGCCTGGGCGCGGCGGCACTGATGGCGGTGCCGCGCGCGGTCATCCGCGACCTGGCCACCGGACCGCAGGCGGCGCGGATGATGGCGGCGATCATGATCGTGATCTCGGTCTCGCCGATGCTGGCGCCGCTGACCGGCTCGGTCGTGATGGCCTGGGGCGGCTGGCGCGAGATCTTCGCGGTCCTGGCCGGCGCCTCGCTGGCAAGCCTTGCGCTGACGCTGTTCGTCCTGCCCGAGACGCTGGCCCCGGAAAACCGCCGGCCCATCCGCGCCGGGGCGATGCTGGCCGGGGCCAGGCGGCTGCTGACCGACCGCCGCTTCATGGGGCTGGTGTTGATCGGCGGCTTCGGCATGGCCAGCTTTTTCGTCTTCCTGGCCTCGGCAAGCTTCGTCTATACGCGGCAATACGGGCTTGGTCCCACGGGCTTTTCGCTGGCCTTCGCGGTGAATGCGGTGGGCTTCTTCGCGGCCTCGCAACTGGCCGCGCGCATGGCCGAACGCTTCGGGATGGAGCGGGTGATCGCGCTGGCCCTGACCGGCTTCGCGGGCATCACGATCACGCTTGGCCTGCTGGTCCTGGCGGGGCTGGACGCGCTGGCGCTGGTCGTGACGGGTCTGTTCGTGGGCAATGCCTGCCTGGGCCTGGTGATGCCCACGGCCATGGTGATGTCGCTGGATCCGCACCCGGATATCGCGGGGCTGGCCTCGTCCCTGGGGGGCACGATCCAGATGCTGACGGGGGCCGCGATGATCGCCGCGACCGCGCCGCTGCTGGACAATACCAGCGCCACCATGATCCCCGCCATCGCGCTTTGCGCGGTGCTGACCTGGATCGCGGCCGCCCTGTCGCTGCCGCGCCCGCAGTTCTGACGGGGCGCGCGGAACCGCCCCGCCGGCCCTTGGGTTATTCCCCGCCGACAGGGAGACGCGCCATGCAAGAGATTGAATTCCAACCGGGTCGCAACTGCTGGCGCGTCGAGCGGGCAAGCGCTTTCGCCCTTATCATCGACGGCCAGGACTATTTCCGCGCCCTGCGCGAGGCGCTGCTGAAAGCCCATCGGCTGGCGATCATGGTGGGCTGGGATTTCGACTTCGAGATCGAGATGCTGCCCGGCGAAAGCGACGATCAGGGCCTTGCGCCCGACGGCCTGCCCAACCGTGTCGGCGATTTCCTGGAGGCCCTGGCGGATCGCCGTCCGGGACTGGACATCTATCTGCTGAAATGGTCGGGCGGCGCGCTGATCGCGCCGGGGCGCATCCTGCCCGCCGCGCGGATCTGGCTGATATCGCCCGACCAGATCCACCTGGCCTTCGACGGGCGCCACCCCATCGGCGCCTGCCATCACCAAAAGATCGTGGTGATCGACGATTCCCTGGCCTTTTGCGGCGGCATCGACATGACGGACGGGCGCTGGGACCGCCCCGGCCATGCCAGCGAAGACGATCTGCGCCGCCTGAAATCGGGCGAGATCGCGCCGCCCTGGCATGACGCCTCGGCGGTGATGTCGGGGCATGCGGCGGCGGCGCTCTCGAAGCTGGCCCGCGCCCGCTGGGCCCGCGCCAATGACGGCGAGATGGACGAGGAGTTTCGCCCCGGCGCCGATCTTTGGCCCGAAAGCGTGGCCCCCGGCGCGCGCGACCTGCCCATCGCCATCGCCCGCACCCACCCGCCCGAGCGCGACAGCCCCACCGTGGCCGAGATCGAGCAGCTCTATCTGGACGGCATCGCCGCCGCGCGGGATTACATCTATCTGGAATCGCAATATTTCTGCGCCGACAGTGTGACAGACGCCATCCGCGCCCGGCTGGCCGAGCCGCACGGCCCCGAAGTCGTGGTCATCAACCCCCGCGCCGCCCAGAAACATCTTGAGGACGAGGCGATGCATGTCACCCGCTCGCGCATGGTGCGGGATTTGCGGGCGCATGATCCGCATGGCCGCTTCCGCATCCTTTATCCAGTGACGGCCAGGGACGAGGATATCTATGTCCATGCCAAGATCGCGATCATCGACGATCGGCTGCTGCGGGTGGGTTCCTCGAATATCGACCGCCGCTCGATGGCCTTCGACACCGAATGCGACGTGGCGATCGCCGGGACGGACCGGGCGTCGCGCGCCTATATCCGCCAGATCCGCGACCAGCTTCTGGCCGAGCATCTGGCAAGCTCGCCCGAGCGTGTGGGCCGGACGATCCGGGCGCGCGGCCTGATCGGCGCGATCCAGGCGCTGAACGCGCCGCGGGGCCGCCGACTGCGCCCGCTGCCGCTGCGGCGCGAGACCTTGCTGGGCGCGCTGCTGGCGGATACGCGCTTCTTCGATCCGCGCTATCGGCGCAGCGCGCAGGCGCGGCTGGGCATCACCTCGCGCCATCTGATGGTCGGGCTGGGGCTGACCGTGGCCGGCGCCATCCTGTGGCAGCGGCGGCGGCGCTGATCCCGCGCCCACCTGCCACCGGCCGCCCATGCCCGGGCGGGGCTTTCCGCACGGGCCGCGCGATGGCATATCGTTCCCTAGGCCGGCCCATTCCCGGCCAGGAGAGCGCGCATGCACGAATCCCCCATCGCCCCGGACATCCTTTGCGCCGCCGATTACGAACGCCATGCCGCAAGGCGGCTGCAACCGGGCGTGCTGGCCTATGTGAACGGCGCGGGCGCGGACGGCATCACGGCGGCCGAGAACCTTGCGGCCTGGCAGGCCCTTCGGCTGGAAAGCCGCGTCCTGGCCGATCTGCGCGGCGCCGATACCGCGCTGACGCTGTTCGGCCATGCGCTGCCCCATCCCCTGCTGCTGGCGCCGGTCGCCTATCACGGGCTGGTCCATCCCGAGGCCGAATGCGCCACGCGGATCGGCGCGGCGGCGACGGGCAGTCTGATGGTCGTCTCGACCCAGGCCGGCACCCGTATCGAGCGGATCGCCGAGGCCGCCAGCGGCCCGCTGTGGTTCCAGCTTTACCTTCAGCCCGCGCGCGCGGACACGCTGACCCTGATCCGCCGGGCCGAGGCAGCGGGCTATGAGGCCCTGGTCGTGACGGTGGACGCCCCGGTCAGCGGGCTACGCAATCACGAACAGCGCGCCGGGTTCCGCCTGCCCGCGGAGCTGCGCCCGGTGAACCTGGACGGAATGGCCCCGCCCCCGATCCGCGAGATGCCGGGGCGGGGGCCGACCTTCCTGGGCCTGATGGACGCCGCGCCGCGCTGGCAGGATATCGAGTGGCTGAAGGCCAGCACAAGCCTGCCGGTCCTGCTGAAAGGCATCCTCGGTCCCGCCGATGCGCTGCGCGCGCTGGAATGCGGGGCGGACGGGATCATCGTGTCGAACCATGGGGGCCGGGTGCTGGACACCGCGCCCGCCACGGCCGAGGCGCTGCCCCGGATCGTCCAGGCGGTCGCGGGCCGCGTCCCGATCCTGTGCGACGGCGGCATCCGGCGCGGCACCGACGTGCTGAAGGCACTGGCTCTGGGTGCGCGGGCGGTGCTGATCGGACGGCCGCAACTGCATGCGCTGGCCGTGGCCGGGGCCACCGGGGTCGCGCATCTGATCAGTATCCTGCGCAGCGAGCTTGAGGTCGCAATGGCCCTGACCGGCCGCCGCTCGCTGGCGCAGATCGACGCAAGCGTGATCTGGCGGCAGTCCGGCCGGGACTAATCCAGCCGGTCGGGCCGCCACTGCTGGCGCGCATCCCCGATGCCGCAAATAAAGCGCAGCCCCTCGGCGCGGCGGGCCCGGCAGCGCGTGGCACAAACATGTTTCCGCCCAGGGCAAGCCGCGCGGGCCCCGGAACGGAACTGGACCAGGCAGGGCATGGGAAAGCCCGGATCACGGCAACAGCAAGCACAATTTCTTATACAAAATATACAAATAATCGCCCGTCCCGTCGTGTATCCCGCCCCGTCGGACGGGCACGCGCGGGATGATTGCCCGCGTGTCGTCCTGCGCATCAAGGACCGCCCCCGGATTTTCCCGCCACAAGTAAAAGCACCAAAACGAGGCGTCGCAACGGGATGTGCCGGCTTCAGCATCCGCTATGCCCCCAAATTCCATTCCCTGCCGTGGATGACGCAAGCCAGGCCATAGCCTCTGCGCCGCGCCCCTTTCACGACACCTCCAGGGCCATGTGGCAAGCAAGTCACATCCACCCGGACCGGAATGATGGTCTAATTGATATATTTCTGTTTTGTTTCTATCGCTGAAAACAGCCATGCAGGTCGTATCGTCCGCTAGCCAACACATCAGGACATTCTCATAAGGAGCGGCACATGGCCCTACGCCAGCCTCACTCACTTCGTCCGGTGCTTTCGACCGCAGGTGTTTCGCTTGGCGTAGCCCTTGGCGGCTTCAGCACTGTTGACGCGGCAAAAGCACAGGAAGCCACCACGACCGGCGAAGGCGCGCCCAGCAGCACCGTGACGCTGGATACGGTCGTTCTGACCGGCGCCACGGGATCGGCCAATGTCAACGAATCCGGCACCGGCCTGTCGCGCCTGCCGGGGACGGTCTTCGAAACCCCGCGCGAAGTGCAGATCATCCCGCAAGAGATCATCAAGCAGCAGCAGGCGGTCACCCTGCAAGAGGCGCTGCGCAACGTGCCCGGCATCACGCTTTCGACCGGCGAAGGCCGGGGCGGGGGGTCTGGCGACCAGTTCCGCATCCGCGGCCTGGTCGCGGCGGGCGATGTCTATCGAGACGGGCTGCGCGATTTCGGCGCCTATACGCATGACAATTTCAACACGGAATCGGTCGAGGTTCTGAAAGGCCCCTCGGGCGATGCCTTCGGCACCGGCAACATGGGCGGGTTGATCAACCAGTCCAGCAAGCGCGCCCACCTGACCGACGAAACCGTGGTGAACGGGCTGGTCGGCACCGGCCCGCTGGCCCGGATCGAACTTGATACCAACCGCGTCGTGGGCCAGGATCAGGCGCTGCGCTTCAACCTGATGGGCCAGAAGCAGGACGTGGCGGATCGCGATCATGTCGAAGCCGACCGCGCCGGCCTGGCCATCGACTGGGGCACCGGCATCGGCACCGGGACCGAGTGGCATCTGGGCTATTCCTACCTGCGCGGGCGCGGCACCCCGGACATGGGCCAGCCCATGGCCGAGGGCGCGGACGGCATCTATCGCCCGCTGCTGGAATACGACATTCCCGGCTATGATCGCGATACGTCCTATCTGCGCAGCACCGACCGCGAGGACACGGATGTCCATGACATCACCTCGGCGCTGTCCCACGACATGGGCAATGGCTGGACGCTCAGCAACGACACGCGGCTGGCGCGCTACAAGCGCACGCGCTTCGCGACCCATCCCGCCAGCCTGTCGCAACTGGACCGCGACGGCAATCCGACCGGCTATCTGGACGACCTGCTGAACGGCGAGGACGTGGTGATGAGCTATGGCGCCGGCGGCGGCATGACCTACAAGCAGGACGGCTGGGGCTTCCAGAACGTGCTGGCCGGACGTGGCGAATTCGCGACGGGCGGCATCAAGCACAAGGTGCAGGTCGGTCTGGACCTGAGCTATCAGAAGGACTATCGCCGTCGCGGCACATGGCTGGGCGAGCGTGCGAGCGGGACCAGCGTGCTGAACCCGGTCTTCGACGCCGGCGATGCCACCTTCGACTGGTCCGACACCCGTTCGCAGTCGACGGCCTTCAACGCGGGGCTGTTCCTTTCCGACCGCATGTCCCTTGGCAATGGCTGGACCCTGGCCAGCGCGGCCCGGCTGGACTATTTCGAGAACACCTTCGACGGCCCCTTCATCGCCTCGACGGACAATGTCAGCACCAGCGGCAGCTCGACCAAGATCAGCCCCTCGCTGAGCGTGATCTATGAGCCGAGCGAGAATGCGATGGGCTATCTGACGCTGTCGCGGACCTATCGTCCGCAGGGCGCCGATATCTCGGTGAACGCGAACTCGTTCGCGAGCGAAGTCGCCGGCGACATGGAGCCCGAGCGTTCGGACCTGATCGAACTGGGCGGCAAGCTGAACCTGCTGGACGGCCGCCTGGGCCTGACCGGGGCGCTGTTCCAGATCACCAAGCGCCACTCCTTTGGCGACACGATCGATCCCGAGACGGGCGAGTTCCCCGTGGGCTTCTTTGAGGCCGGTTCGGGCCGCCGCATTCGCGGCCTGGAACTGGGCGCGACCGGCGAGATCGCGCAAGGCTGGACGCTCTATGCCAATTACGCCTACCAGAAGGGCGAGATCCGGGGGGGCCGGGGCATCGACACCGATCCGACCGAGGATCCCATCGCGGGCAACGAAGCGCCGGGCGTGCCGCGCCACAACCTGTCGCTGTGGACCAGCTACGCCGTTCCCCAAGCCCAGGCCGGTCTGCCGGGCCAGGTCACGGTCGCGGGCGGCATCCGCTATGCGTCGGATTATTTCGCGGACACGGACAATACCGCCGAGATCCCGGAGACGCTGTCTCTGGACATGATGATCGCCTATGAGCAGGACGATTGGCGCGTGGCGCTGAACGCCTACAACCTGACCGACCATCAGAACTACGCCTCGGCCTTCTCGTCCAGCCGCGTGGAACCCGCAGCGGGCCGCACCTTCGCGCTGTCGATCGGCAAGCGCTTCTGACCCTTGATGCGGCGGGCCTGGTCCCGCCGCATCCGTTCCATTCCCAAGGCGCCCATGTCCCAGCCGCCCGAAACCCCCGCCCCGCAGGCCGACGCGCCCGAGGCCGCATTGGCCCTGGGGCAGATGCTTCTGGACGGCGGCAAGCCGCAGGCGGCGCTGGACAGCTTCAGCATGGCCGCGCGGGGTGGCAGCGCCGCTGCCCTGACCATGATCGGACGCATGCATGAACGCGGCTGGGGCGTGCCCCGCGATCCGGGCCTGGCGGCGGGTTATTTCGCCCGCGCGGCCGAGGCCGGAGACGCCTGGGCCATGTTCAACCTGGCCGACCTGTGCCTGTCGGGCCAGGGCGTCGCACGCGACGAAGCCCGCGCCCATGCGCTTTACGCCGCCGCCGCCCGCAAGGGTCATGCCAAGGCGCTGAACATGCTAGGCATGCTGGCCGAGGCGGGCCAGGGGCCGGACCCCGCCTCGGCCGCCATCGACTATTTCCACGCCGCCGCCAAGGCCGGCGATTGCTGGGCACAGTTCAACCTGGCCCGCCTGCTGCTTCAGGCCGGCGCGCGGGCGCCGGCGCTGGACTGGCTCGACCGCTCGATCAGGGGCGGCTTTCCCGAATATTGGCGCAGGGCGGCGCGCCTGCTGGCGGATCATCCCGACGCCGCCATGCGCGCGCGCGCCGCCCAGGCCCTGCGCCGCCTTGATCCAGCCTAGAAAGGTTCCGCCCATGCTGATCACCATCCCCTCGGTCTTGTCCAAGGACGAGGTCGCCCGTTTCCGTGCCGCGCTGGATCAGGCCGATTGGCAGGACGGCCGCCTGACCTCCGGCACGCAATCGCTTGAGGTCAAGCGCAACAGCCAGCTTGACCCCGAAAGCCAGGTGGCGCTGCAACTGGGCCAGGCGATCCTGGACCGGCTGGCGCGCAATCCGCTGTTCATGGCCGCCGCCCTGCCCCATCGCATCCTGCCGCCGATGTTCAACCGCTATGCCCAGGCCGAGACCTTCGGCGTGCATGTGGACAACGCCATCCGCGCGATGCCCCTGACCGGAGAGCGGCTGCGCACCGACCTGTCCATGACCCTGTTCCTGACCGAGCCCGAGGATTACGACGGCGGCGAATTGATCGTCGAGGACCATTACGGCGCGCAGGTGGTCAAGCTGTCGGCGGGGGACATGGTGCTTTACCCCTCGACCTCGCTGCATCAGGTGACGCCGGTAACGCGGGGGGTGCGGGTATCCTCGTTCTTCTGGCTGCAAAGCATGATCCGCTCGGACGCGCAGCGGGCGATCCTGTTCGACCTGGACCAGTCGATCCAGTCGCTGAGCGCGCAGGGCGGGGCCAACGCACCCGAGGCCGTGCGCCTGACCGGCATCTATCACAACCTGATCCGCATGTGGTCCGAACTGTGACCCCCACCTGATCCGCGCTGCCTGATCCGCGTCCCATGGGGCCGCAGGAAAATCCGCTTCCCCCTCTTGAACCTCTAGCGGCTAGAGCAACTAGATTGCGTCCAAAGGGGACCGAATCTGCGGTTCCCGCCGCAAGATGAGGCAAGGAAGATGGCCCAGGAACAGACGGATCGGCGCGAATGGACGGTCAGGGGAATGGACTGCGCCTCGTGCTCGGCCAAGGTGTCGCGCGCGGTCGCACGGCTGCCGGGCGTCAGCGATGTCAGCGTGGCGCTGATGGCCGAAAGGCTGTCCCTGCGCCTTGCCCCGCGCACCACACCCGAGACGAAGATCGAGGCGACCGTGCGCGGGCTGGGCTATGACATCGCGCCCCGCGCCCAGGATCATGCCGCGCAACATCCCGGCCCCGCGCGGCACGACCACCCTGCGCATGGCCACAATCACAGTCACAGTCACAGTCGCAATCACAGCCATGACGACCCCGCTGATCGCGGCAAAGCCTGGCATCGCACCGCCAAGGGCCGGCTTGTCCTGCTGACGGGCGGGCTGCTGGCCCTGGCCTGGGTGCTGGAACTGGCCGCGCCCAGGCCGCCGGGGCATTGGCCCTTTGTCCTGGCCTGCCTGATCGGCCTTGCGCCGATCGCCTGGCGCGCGGGGCAGGCGCTGCGCATGGGCCAGCCCTTCACCATCGAATCGCTGATGACCATCGCCGCCGCCGGCGCCCTTTTCATCGGCGCCGCCGAAGAGGCCGCGCTGGTCGTCTTCCTGTTCGCCCTGGGCGAGGTGCTGGAGGGCGTGGCCGCGAACCGCGCCCGCGACGGTATCCGCGCGCTGGCCGGGCTGGTCCCACGCACGGCGCTTCTGGAAAGTGACGGCACCCTGGCCGAGGTGCCCGCCGACAGCCTTGAAATCGGCCAGATCGTGCTGGTCCGGCCCGGCGACCGCCTGCCCGCCGATGGCGAGATCGCCGAGGGCGTCTCGGGCATCGACGAAAGCCCGGTGACGGGCGAAAGCGTTCCGGTCGGCAAGGGGCCGGGGGATGCGGTCTTTGCCGGCTCGATCAACACCGAGGCCGCGCTGCGCATCCGGGTCGGCAGGCGCGCCGCCGACAACACCATCGCCCGCATCATCCGCCTGGTCGAAGAGGCCGAGGAAGCCCGCGCCCCGACCGAGCGGTTCATCGACCGCTTCAGCCGCTGGTATATGCCCGCCATCGTCGCGGTCGCGGCCCTGGTGATGCTGGTGCCGCCGCTGCTTTTCGGCGGCGACTGGCAGGTCTGGACCTATCGCGGGCTGGCGCTTCTGCTGATCGGATGCCCCTGCGCGCTGGTGATCTCGGTCCCGGCGGCCATCGCCTCGGCGCTATCGGCGGGGGCGCGGCGGGGCCTTCTGATGAAGGGCGGCGCGGTGATCGAGGCGGCGGCGGCCGTGCGCCGCGTGGCCTTCGACAAGACCGGCACCCTGACCCAGGGGCGCCCCCGCGTGACCCAGGTGCTGCCGGCCCCCGGCTGGGATGAGGCCGCGCTTCTGGCCCATGCGGCGGCGGTCGAGGCGGGGTCCAGCCACCCCCTGGCGCTTGCGATCCTGGACCATGCCGACGCGCAAGGCACGGCCCCCCTGCCCGCGACCGAGGCCCGCGCGCTGCCGGGCCGGGGCGTGCGGGCGCTGGTGCGGGGCCGGACCATCTGGGTCGCCTCGCCCCGCCAGGCGGCCGAGCAGGGCGCGCTGGACCCGGCGCTGGCCGAGGCCGCACGCCAGCTTGAGACGCAGGGCCATACCACCGTCGCCGTCTATGCCCAGGACGGCGCGCTTGGCCTGATCGCCATGCGCGACCAGCCGCGCGAGGATGCCCGCGCCGCCATGGCCCAGCTTCGCGACATGGGCATCCCCGCCATCATGCTGACCGGCGACAATGCCCGCGCCGCCGCCGCCATCGCGGCGGATATGCAGGTCGATTTCCGCGCCGAGATGATGCCCCAGGACAAGCTTGCCGCCATCCGCGGGATGGCCTCCGCCGGGCCGGTGATGATGATCGGCGACGGCATCAACGATGCGCCCGCGCTGAAGCAGGCCGGGGTGGGCGTCGCCATGGGCTCGGGCACGGATGTCGCGCTTGAGACGGCGGATGCCGCGATCCTGCGCGACCGGGTGACGGATGTGCCCGCGCTGATCCGGCTCGCACGCGCGGCCATGGGCAATATCCGCCAGAACGTCGCCATCGCGCTGGGGCTGAAGGCGGTGTTCCTGGTGACCTCGGTGCTGGGCATGACGGGTCTTTGGATCGCGATCCTGGCCGATACCGGGGCCACGGTGCTGGTCACGCTGAACGCGCTGCGGCTGCTGGCCTATGATCCAGCGCGGCGCTAGACTGTGGGCGCCGCATGGAATGGGCGCGGTCAGGAAAGGTTCAGCATGCTCTCGATCGGGAAACTGGCCGAGGCCACCGGGGTCAAGGTGCCGACGATCCGCTATTACGAACAAATCGGCCTTTTGCCCCAGCCGCCGCGCAGCGCCGGCAACCAGCGCCTTTACGGCCCCGGCATCCGCGACCGGCTGGCCTTCATCCGCCATGCCCGCGACCTGGGCTTTCCACTGGACGCGATCCGCGAGCTTCTGGACCTGGCCGACGATCCCGACCGCTCCTGCGCGCAAGCCGACCAGATCGCGCGCCGCCAGCTTGCGGCGGTGAATGCCCGCATCTCGCGGCTGACCGCGCTGAAGGCCGAGCTTGAGCGGATGCTGCGGCAATGCTCCCGCGGCACCATCGCCGATTGCCGGGTGATCGAGGTGCTGGGCAATCACGAACATTGCGCCCATCCCCATCACGACGGCGACGAAGCCCTGTCCTAGCCCGGCCTCCTCCGCGCAACCTGACAATTTCCGCGCGCTCCCCGGCAGCCGATTGTCAGCCTGAACGTGCCAGGAGATGGTATCGACGCCAAGGATTTCGCCCGCGTCCCGATCCGGGGTGAAATCGACACCCATCGCGACAAGGGCCCCGATAGCAAGGTGGACCGCATGACCCCGCGTCAATAGTGCGTGTCTGGCCCCTCCGCCTCCGCCAGGATGGATGGGCCATCGGAAGAAGGGCCATGGAACGAGCCGCCCCCCGGCATGGAGAGCAGCTTGCGCACCAGTTCGAAACTGTTGCGCACATTCATCTTGCGGATCATGTTCGCACGATGCACCTCGACCGTGCGGAAAGAGCAGCCCAGCACCTGGGCCATTTCCTTGGCGGTGAAGCCGTTCACCAGGTAATGCGCGATGCGCCTTTCCGCCGGGGTCAGCCCACTGCCGCGCGCCATGCCCGAGGATTGCAGGCGATAGGTCCAGATCGCCATCCGCTCGGGGTCGGAGCGGTCCAGAGCGTGGCCGCTGCCTTCGACCCAGACCACCTGGCCGCCCTTGCGCAGCATGAAACGCTCGTCACGGCAGATCGGCCGCGCCCGCAGCGCCTCGCGCGCGCGGCGGCCGATCGACTCGTAATCGGACTGACCCGGATAAAGCACGCGGACCGACTGGCCGCAAAGCTCCTCGGGACGCCAGCCGAAGACCTCGTAGACCCGCGCGCTGGCCCGCAGCACGACCCGGCGCGAAAGCACAAGGGTCGCGTCGGGAGCATGGTGGAAGGCCAGTTTCTCGATCTCGCCGGTGCCGTCGCCCATGCCGTGTTTCCTACGTAGGCCCCTACGTATTCCTACGGATTCCCGTATCGAAAGCAATCGTGCAAGATCCCTCCTGTCGCCGGCCATGGCCGGATCTGGGAGGACATTCATGAGCAAGGTTTACGGGAGCGCTGTTTTTGCGCTTGAAGGTGTTTTGCGTGACGGGATGCTGGTCGCGGCTGGAGGGTTCGGGCTTTGCGGCATTCCCGAGCTTCTGATCCAGGCGATCCGCGCGGCCGGGACCAGGGACCTGACCGTCGCCAGCAACAATTGCGGGGTCGATGATTTCGGCCTCGGCATCCTGTTGCAGAGCCGCCAGATCAGGAAGATGATCTCCTCCTATGTCGGCGAGAACGCGGAGTTCATGCGGCAGTATCTCTCGGGCGAGCTGGAGCTGGAATTCAACCCGCAGGGCACCCTTGCCGAGCGCATGCGCGCCGGCGGCGCCGGGATACCGGGTTTCTACACGAAAACCGGCGTCGGCACGGTCATCGCCGAGGGCAAGGAGCACAAGGACTTCGACGGCGAGACCTATATCCTGGAACGCGGGATCGTCGCGGATCTGTCCATCGTCAAGGGCTGGAAGGCCGACGAATCCGGCAATGTGATCTTTCGCAAGACCGCGCGCAACTTCAACGTGCCGGCGGCGAAATGCGGCCGCATCTGCATCTGCGAGGTCGAGGAGATCGTGCCGACCGGCAGCCTGGACCCGGACCACATCCACCTGCCGGGCATCTATGTCCACCGCCTGATCCAGGGCAGCCACGAAAAGCGCATCGAGCAGCGCACCACCCGCAAGAAGGAGACCGCGTGATGGCCTGGGATCGCAATCAGATGGCGGCGCGGGCCGCGCGGGAGTTGCAGGACGGCTGGTATGTGAACCTCGGGATCGGGATCCCCACCCTGGTCGCGAATTACATCCCCGAGGGCGTGCGCGTGACGCTGCAATCGGAGAACGGCATGCTGGGCATCGGCCCCTTTCCCTATGCGGGCGAGGAGGATGCCGACCTGATCAACGCCGGCAAGCAGACGGTGACCGAAGAGCCCCAGACCGCCTATTTCGACAGCGCCGAGAGCTTTGCCATGATCCGCGGCGGCAAGATCGCGATGGCGATCCTGGGCGCGATGGAGGTGGCCGAGAATGGCGACCTGGCGAACTGGATGATCCCGAGGAAGCTGGTCAAGGGCATGGGCGGCGCGATGGACCTGGTCGCCGGCGTGGGCCGGGTGGTGGTGGTGATGGACCACACCAACAAGGCGGGGGAATCGAAGGTGCTGCCGGCCTGCACGCTGCCCTTGACGGGCAAGGGGGTGGTGAACCGGATCATCACCAATCTGGGGGTCCTGGACGTGGTCGAGGGCGGGCTGCGGATCGTCGAGCTGGCGGACGGCGTCAACGAGGCGGAACTGCGCGCCGCGACCGAGGCGAGGATCGTCGGCTGAGGGGGCCTGCGCACGAAGCTTTGGACAGGGGCCGGGGCGAAGGCTTGGCGCGAAGGCTTCCGGCCTGGAGTCCGGCCCGAGGCCTGGCCTGAAGAGAGGGGGCTGCCTGCCCCCTCTTGCGGCTTCGCCGCAATTCACCCCCGAGGATATTTGGGCAAGAAAGACGGGCCAGGGGGCGCCGGAGGTCCGGCCTGTCCTTTGCCGGGCCGAGGCGCCGGGACGGCCGGAAACGGGGAAGACGGAAGAATTGAGCTTGACGGTCGAGGAAATCACGGAGCTTTTCAGCCGCGACGGTCTTTACCGCTGCGCGCGCTGGGGGCGTCCGGTCGCGCCGGTCATCTTCGGCCTCTCGGACGAGACGCTGGACATTTTCCGCACCGTCACCCGCGCCGCCCTGGGCCATGCCGGCCATCTTCTGGCCGAGACCGATCCCGAGATGGGCGCGAACATGATGACCTTCTTTCTGCGCGACTGGGACGAGCTCGACGACATTCCGGACCTGGACCTCCTCACCGGGATCCAGGATCTGCCCGAAAGGCTGAGGAGGGCAGATGCCGACCGCTATCGGATCTTTCGCTTCGATGCGGGTGGCGGCATCCGGGCCTGTCTGAACTTTCTCAGCATGGATGGCCCGCTGGCCGAGGAACATCCCGCCCGCCTGGCCGAGGCCGTGGTCATGCGCAGCCTCCTGACCTTCTCGCGCGAGGTGGCGCCGTCCCGCCCCCTGGCCGAGCTGATCCGCGCCGCCTATGATCCGGTCATGCCCGTCCTGGCCATCGACCCGACCCATGCCATGCGTCTGGCCGCGCGGCTGGGGCGGGGCTGAGCCGGATTTCTTTCTTGTATAAATATCCATGCACCCTTGCCGCTGGAGAAGGTCCGGGGATCTTTCAGCGGCGATGGCGGAAGGCCCCGACCCGAGCGCAACCAGGAGCACCCCATGCATGAGTTTCCCATCCGCATCTATTACGAAGACACCGACCTGGCGGGCATCGTCTATTACGCCAATTATCTGAAGTTCACCGAGCGCGCCCGAAGCGAATGGCTCCGCGATCTGGGCAGCAATCAGGTGGCGATGAAGGCGCATTTCCTGGCCCCCCTCATGCCTTGCCTTTCTCTGCTGCCCAGAAGGACGAGCAGCCCGGCCATCATGGTGGCAAACGGCATTGGCAGGCCGGATTAGCAGGTCAGGCTTGGGGCATCGCCCGAAGCGGCGCCTTCAAAGGGCATCCCCGCCTGCGCGAGCCTGTTCACTACGGCCTTCCCAGAGTCGCGTCCACGATCAGGCGGAGCCGCAGGGCAACCCACCAGCCCGATGCCAGGCGTATGCCGGCACGCGGATCTGCCGGGATCGGGCCGATTGCGGGGCCGCAATGGCCATGCGCCAAACCGGCCTCGCGGCGTGACCCCCCAAAGCCCGCCCGAAGGCACGGCCTAGTGCCGGGGCACCCCGGCCGGGCGCGCGGCGCGCTTCTGGGCGGCGATGCGGAAAGGCGCGTTCGGCGCGCCATAGCCCTGGTAGTTCCCCTGCCGTTGCAGGATCTCGATGAAGAAGCCGTCCGGGCGTGCCTCGGCATAGAACTGGAAGAATTCGCCCCCCGCATCGGCGTCGTAAAGGATGTTCGACTGCTGCATGCGCCGCACCAGGGCAGGGTCCAGGCCGAAGCGGGCCTCGACATCGGCATAGTAGTTCGCTCCGATCCGCAGCACGGGAAAGCCCCGCGCCGCCATCTCGCGCGCGGTTTCGAAGATGTCGCGGCAGGCAAAGGCCACATGCTGGACCGAGGAACCCAGGCTGTCCTCGATGAAGCGCCCGGCCAGGGTGTGGCGCGCATCGGCACCGTTCAGGGTGACGCGCAGGCCGCCCGACTGGATCGCCTGGCTGCGCACCAGCCCGTCGGGGTCGATCACATCCACCATCGGCGATTTCCGGGCCTGGAAGATCGAGGTGTAGAACAGCGACCAGCTCAGCATCTCGTCATAGCGCATGGTCTGGCCGATATGGTCGATGCCGGTCAGCCCGGCGCCCCGCCCGACCTTGCCCAGGTTGAAATCCACGTCCCAGATCCGGCCCAGATCCGGGCCGTGGTCCAGAAGCCGCAGCATGCTGCCGCCGACGCCGCGAAAGGCGGGGATCTGCAATTCATCGACGGCATTGGCCTCGCTATGGTCCTGCGCCAGAAGCGCACAGGCCCGCGCATGGGCCGCCCGCGCGTCGTTCACCATCAGCGCGACCTCGGACACGCAGGTGCCATGCGCCAGATAAGAGGTATGCGCGAACCCCTCGGGGGCGGTATTGACCAGCACGCTCACCTCACCCTGACGCCAGACCGTGACCGGCTTCGAGACATGCCGCCCCGCCGGCGCGAAACCGGCGGCGTGCAGCAGCCCCTCGATCCCCGGCGCCTCATGGGCATTGGTGGCGAATTCGATGAACTCGATCCGCTCGACCGGCGCGGGGGGCGGAAACTCCGGCAGATCCGACGCAAGCGCCGGTTCGGCGCGGCGCACCTCGTCCATGACCCGGATCAGGCTGCGATGCCCGTCCCGCGCCACCAGACGCGGCAGGCCCGAGCGGAACTGGTCGTTGAAGATCTCAAGGCTAAGCGGCCCGTCATAGCCGGTGGCCTGCACCGCGCGCATGAAGCCCGCGACATCCAGATCCCCCTCACCCGGCATGTTGCGGAAATGCCGCGACCAATACAGCAGGTCCATGTCGATCGCCGGGGCGTCGGCAAGCTGCACGAAGAAGATCCGGTCGCCGGGGATCGAGCGGATGCTGTCCGGGTCGATCTTGCGCGCCAGCGTGTGAAAGCTGTCCAGGATCAGCCCGACCTGGGCGTGATCGGCGCGCCGCACCACCTCCCAGGCGTCGCGGTGGTCGTTGACGAAACGGCCCCAGCACAGCGCCTCGAAGCCGACGCGCACGCCGTGCTTGCGGGCCAGATCGCCCAGCTCGTGCAGGTCCTGCGCCATGCGGTCGATCCCCCCAAGGGCCGCCGGATGCAGGGTCGAGCAGACCAGGACCAGATCGGTGCCAAGCTGGTTCATCAATTCGAACTTGCGCTCGGCGCGGGCGAAGGCGCGGGTGCGGTGCGGCTCGGGCAGGCTTTCGAAATCGCGGAAGGGCTGGAACAGCGTGATCTCCAGCCCCTGGTCGCGGACCATGCGGCCCACGTCCTGGGGGCTGAAATCCGAGGCGAGGAAATCCTGTTCGAAGATCTCGATACCATCGAATCCGGCCTCGGCGATGGCGGTCAGCTTTTCGGTCAGGCTACCGGAAAGCGAAACGGTGGCGATCGAGGTCTTCATGCTGGTGCCCTTCCTCCCGCCCGCGGGTCGCGGGCCTTTCGCGGCAGAATTCTCCATCGCACGGATAACAGCAAGAACCCATTTTTCGGCATGGGTAACCTGATGTTAATGCAGCGCCGAAGTCCGGCCAGGCGGCCGTCACGCCAGCCGTCGCCACGAGGCCGCACCCACTTAGCGACCGCCAATCAGGGTCGCGCCGTGGCGGGCCATCCAGTCGCGGCTATGGGCGATGAATGCCTGATGCAGCTGGGTCCGGTCGGTCCCCAGACCCGAAAGCAGGCCCATCTTCAGCGGGTGCGGCTTGCCGGTCAGCGGCGCGAAACGCATGGGTTTTCCGTCGGGCGCGCGATCATGCAGAGGCCGGACGTTCACGATCGAATAGCCGAAGCCGTTCGCGACCAGGCTGCGCATCACCGCCATATCGCGCGTCCGCTCGGCGATATTGGCGCGCAGCCCGGCCTTCGAGAAGAAGGACAGGAAGTAATCCGCGCTAAGCGGCAGGTCCAGAAGCACCATGGGATGCGGCGCAAGTTCCTGGACCGGAACCTCGGGCAGATGCGCCAGCGGGTGATCCACGCTCATCGCGACCAGGGGAGGCAGTTCCAGCATGGGAAAAAAGCGCAGATCCCCCGGCAGGTCCAGGTCATAGGTCAGAGCCAGATCGATCTTGGCCTGACGCAGCAGGCCAAAGATCTCGGCCTGATCGGCCTCGACCTGGGTGCTGCGGACCTCGGGATATCGGGCGACGAAATCGCGGCGCAGGCCGGGCAGAACGATCTGGGCGAAGGTGCTGAGGCAGCCTATCGCCAGGGGACCGCCCACGGCGCCGGAAAGCTCGCTCGCCAGGTCGCGAAGCCCGGCGGCCTGGCGCAGCACCTTCTGGGCATGGTCCAGCATCCGCCGCCCCGGCAGCGTCGGGGTCAGCCCTTGCGCGTGATGGCGCACGAAAAGTCGCAGGCCCAGTTCTTCCTCAAGCTGCGAGATTCCAGCCGAGATCGAGGGCGACGAAACGTTGACCTGTTGCGAGGCGGCCGCAATGCTGCCCGTCTCGCCCACCGCGACAAAATATTCGAGTTGCCGCAAGGTATAGCGCAGAGGCATGTCCGTCCCCAGTCCGGTTGCGCGACTATCGCGCAGCCCGCCGCGCTGCACAACCGGATTGCCGGCGGGCGTGCGCGGGCGGCCATGGCGGGTCGGGATCGGCCCCAGGCGATGCCAGGAACGCCCAAGCTTTCGCCCAACCTGTGCAAAACTTGGGCAGACACGCGATGCATCCTGCGGCGGCTTAAAGATTAATTCATTTATTACAATCCGATAGGATTAGCCTAATCAAGGCTTCCGCAAGTTCTCATTTACGGAAAGCGGTCATCCTATGTTCCATGCGCGCATCGGTCCGGCACAGGCTGGGGGCCGACCAGCCGAAAGGATAGCCAGATGAATGAAAACGCCGTCGAGGTGATTGGTGTCTCGAAAAGCTTCGGCACATACCGGGCCTTGAAATCCATCAGCTTCCGTATCCGCAGCAACGAATTCTTTACCATGCTCGGCCCCTCGGGCTGCGGCAAGACCACGCTGCTGCGCATGCTGGCGGGGTTCGAAAGCCCCGATGACGGCACCATCCTTTTGAACGGGCGCGAGGTGGTGGACATTCCCCCGCACAAGCGCCGGGTCAACACGGTATTCCAAAGCTATGCCCTGTTTCCCCACATGACGCTTGAGCAGAACGTCGCCTTCGGGCTGGAAAACCTGGGCTGGGAAAAGGCGCGGATCCGCGCCCGCGCCGGCGAGATGCTGGAGCGCGTCCACATGAGCCAGTTCGCAGGCCGCAAGCCTGCCCAGCTTTCAGGCGGCCAGCGCCAGCGCGTGGCCCTGGCGCGCGCGCTGGCGCCCGAACCCGAGGTGCTGCTGCTGGACGAGCCGCTTTCGGCGCTGGACCTGAAGCTGCGCCAGGCCATGCGGGACGAGTTGCGCAAGCTGCAACGCGACACCGGCATCACCTTCGTCTTCGTCACCCATGACCAGGAAGAGGCGCTGGACATGTCGGACCGCATCGCCGTCCTTGGCGGCGGGGAGGTGCAGCAGCTGGGCACTCCGACCGAAATCTATGAACAGCCCGTCAACCGCTTCGTCGCCGATTTCGTCGGCGAGACCAATTTCCTGGATATCGAAGTGCTTGAGGTCGCGGCCGGGCAGGCCACCATCCGCACCCCCTTCGGCCAGGTGCTGCGGGTCGCGGCGCCGGAAGGGACGGCCGGCGGCAAGGCCACGATCTCGGTCCGGCCGGAAAAAATCAACCTTGGCAACGAGGCGACGGGCGCGACCTTCCCCGCCGAGGTGGTGAACAAGAACTACATGGGCGGCTATACGCATTACCAGCTTGTGGCGAACGGGATCGAATTCCGCGCCTCGCGCCGCAACGCCTCGCGCGAGGGGGATGCGATCGCGGTCGGCGCCACGATCCCCGTGGGCTTCATCGAGACCGCCGCGCGGGTGCTTCTGGCATGAACGCGCAACCCACGGCCGCCCCGCCCCGCAAGGGCGCCTTCAGCAATCTCGCCTTCTGGGGCCTGCTGCCAAGCTGGCTGCTGATGGGCTTTGCGCTGCTGGCGCCCATGCTGATCATCGCCGCCGTCTCGGTCGGCTCGCGCGGGGCCTATGGCGGCTTTGCCTGGGATCTGAACCCCGCCGGCTATCGCCAGATCCTGTTCAACGAGGGCTGGTCCGGCGAGATGGAGTTCACCGGCCAGTATCTGGCGATCATCCTGCGCACGCTTCTGCTGGCGGCGGTGACGACCTTCCTGTGCCTGCTGGTCGCGGTGCCGGTCGCCTATCACATCGCGAACCAGCCCCCCCGGATGAAGGCCATCCTGGTCTATCTGATCACCCTGCCCTTCTGGGTCTCGATGATCCTGCGGGTCTATGCCTGGATGATCATCCTGGGCCGCGACGGGCCGCTGCCGCGCTTCCTGGGCTTTCTGGGCGCGCCCGAGGGGCTGAGCTTCATGTATAACGACGGCGCCACCCTGGCCGCGATGGTCTATACCTACATGCCGCTGATGATCCTGCCGGTCTTCGCCTCGATCGAGAAGCTGGACGGCACGCTGATCGAGGCGGCGCATGACCTTTACGGCAACCGCTGGGTCACGCTGCGTCGGGTCATCCTGCCGCTGACGGCGCCGGGGATCGCCTCGGGCGCGATCCTGGTCTTCGTCCCCTCGCTGGGCGCGGTGCTGGAGCCGACGCTGATGGGCGGGGGCAAGCAGATGATGATGGGCTCGCTGATCCAGATGCAGTTCACCAGCGCGCGCAACTGGCCCTTCGGCGCGGCCATCGCGATAACGCTGATGGTCTTCGTGATGATCGTCCTGATCGTGATGGCCCGGCGCGGCGCGGGCAAGGAGGCGCTGGCATGAACCGGCATCATGACGTGAAGCGATACCCGGGGCTGAAACCGCTGAGCCTGCTGTTCTTTCTTTACCTTTACGCGCCTCTGGCGGTGATCGTGATCTATTCCTTCAACGAGAACAGGATCACCGGGGTCTGGACCCAGTTCTCGTTGAAATGGTATGGCGCGGCGCTGAACAACGCGGCGCTGATGGGGGCGCTGAAGACCTCGCTGCTGGTGGCGGCCATCGCGATGACCGTCGCGACCAGCGTGGCGCTGATGGCGGCGCTGGCGATCATCCGGGGCCGCGACATCCGCTTTCGCAAGCTGTCCGAAACGGTGGTGAACCTGCCGCTGCTGCTGCCCGAGATCGTGCTGGCGGTGGCGACGCTGATCCTGTTCTCGCTTCTGGGCATCCAGAACGGCCTGGTGAAGCTGGTGATCGCGCATTCGGCCTTCTGCACGCCCTTCGCCTTCCTGCCGATCCGCGCCCGGCTGCAAGGCATGTCGCTGGATTTCGAGGAGGCGGCGACCGATCTTTACGCCTCGCGCTGGACGACATTCCGCCGCGTCACCCTGCCGCTGATCTTTCCGGGGCTGTTTTCGGGGGCGATGCTGGCCTTCCTGATCTCGATGGATGATTTCATCACCTCGAACATGCTGAGTTCGGGCGGGACGACGACGCTGCCGGTCTATATCTTTTCGCTGATCCGGGCGGGAACCTCGCCCGAGTTGAACGCGATCGCGGCGCTGCTGATCCTGGCCTCGCTGGTGCTGGCGACGGCGGCGCTGCTGGTCGGCACGCGCGGCCAGAAATGAAGAATACCCCCAACAGGAGAAAACCATGAAGAAGATCCTGAGCTGCACCGCGCTCATGCTTTGCCTGGCGCCCATGGCGCAGGCGGCGGGCAAGCTGAACCTGTATGTCTGGTCGGAATCGATCTCGCCCGAGCTGATCGAGAAATTCTCGAAAGAGAACGATGTCCAGGTGCATGTGGACGGCTATACCTCGAACGAGGACCTGTTGACCAAGTTGCAGGCCGGCGCCTCGGGCTATGACATCTCGACCCCCTCGCAGCATTTCCTGCGCATCATGATCGACGAGGGGCTGCTGGAAGATTACGGCGCCAAGGATCTGAAGGCATACGAGAATATCGACCCCCGCTGGCGCAACCAATGGTGGGACGAAACGCAGGGCTATTCGGTCCCCATCGCCTATGGCACCGCCGGCTTCGCGGTCAATACCGACCTTTACAAGGGGCCGACCGACAGCCTGAAATATTTCTTCGAGCCCGAGGGCGAGCTGGCCGGCAAGATCGCCATGCTGGCCCAGCCCGACGAGGTGATCGGCGCGGCGCAGCTTTATCTGGGCGTGCCCTTCTGCACCGAGGATTCGGCCGAGATGAAGAAGGTGCTGGACCTTCTGATGGCGCAGAAACCCTCGGTCGCGGTCTATTCCTCGGATAATATCGACAGCCGCCTTGCCTCGGGCGAGGTCGCGGCGCATTTCTGGTGGGATGGCGAGGAGTTGAAGGCGCGCGAGGGCGGCGCGCCGCTTCAAATGGCGATGACCAAGGAAGGGCTGGTCGGCTGGATCGACAGCATGGTCATCCCGAAAGGCGCGCCGAACCGCGAGAACGCGATCAAATTCATCGAGTTCATGTCCGAGCCGGAAAACGCCACCACGCAGATGAACTTCTATGCCCATAGCTCGCCCATGAAGACGGTGCCGGAAAAAGTGGTCTATACCAAGGAGAAGGCGCCCGAGCTTTACCCGGAAGTGCCGGTCGAGTTCTCGCGCACCTGTTCGCCGGCGGCGCAGGACCTGGTGACGCGGGTTTGGACCCAGTTGCTGCAATAAGCCCCCCAAGGCGCGCCGCGCCCGCCCCATCGAGGGCCGGGCGCGGCGAGGGGGCCAAGGCCCCCTGTCCCGTTGCCGAAGGATTTCCCATGCCCGCAGACCTGATCATCCTGAACGCCCGCACCCGTCCCCTGTTCGCCCCGCCGGGGGTCTCGGCCGTCGCGGTCGCGGGCGGCCGTATCCAGGCGCTGGGGGACGATACCGCGATGCGCGCGCTGGCCGGCCCCGCAACCCGCGTGATCGACGCGGGGGGCACGGAACTGCTGCCGGGCTTTGTCGAAAGCCATCTGCATCTGTTCATGGGCGGCGCCACGCTGTCGATGCTGAACCTGGGCGCGGCCTTCGGCTTCGAGCCGGTCGCGGCGGCGTTCCGGGATTTCATCGCCGCGAATCCCGGCGACGAGATCCTGTTCGCCTATGCGGTGAACTACACCATCTTCGGCGATGACCGCCGGCCCAACCGGCACCTGCTGGACGCGATCTGCGCCGACCGGCCCATCGCCATGCTGGCGACCGACCTGCATTGCGCCTGGGCCAATACCCGCGCGCTGGATCTGGCCGGCATCCTGCATGGCGGCGATCCTGGACCGGGGGCCGAGATCGTGATGGGGCCGGACGGCCTCGCCTTAGGCGAGCTGCGCGAATTCGGCGCCATGCAGAAGGTCAAGATGCTGTCGCGCCTGAAGGGGCGCGACGGGCTGGACTACAAGGGCGGCGCGGTCTTGGACCAGGACCGCGCCCATGACCGCGCGCTGATCCGCAAGGCCGGGGAATATTGCGCGCGGCATGGCATCACCACGGCCGTCAACATGGACGGCAACGCCTATCAGGCCGGGCTGATGCGCGATCTGGCGCAGGCGGGCGAAATGCCGGTGCGCGTCAGCCTGCCCCTGCGCCTGGTGGCCGAGGACGGCCCCGAAGGCGTTGCCGGGATCGAGGATTTCGGCCCCGAGGTGCCGGGCTGGCTGACTTTCGGCCGTATCAAGCTGTTCATGGACGGGGTCTATGACACCTGGACCGCGCTGACGGCGACGGATTATCCCGACCTCCCCGGCTTTAGATCCGAGCCGCTGATCCCGCCCCCGGTCTTCGACGCGATCTGCGTCGAGGCCGACCGGCGCGGCTTGCAGGTCGCGACCCATGCCGTGGGCGACGGCGCGGTGCGCGCGGCCATCGACGGCTATGAGGCGGCGGCCCGCGCCAACGGCCCCCGCGACGCCCGCCACCGGATCGAGCATATCGACACGATCACCCCCGCCGACCTGGAGCGGCTGGCGCCGCTGGGTATCACGGCCTCGATGCAGCCGGTGCATCCGCCCGGCTCGGCCGGGTTGCCGCTGGAGCCGACGGTCACGATCATGGGCCGCGACCGCTGGCCGACCGCCTTTCCCTGGCGGATGATCCGCGACCGGGGCGTGGCGCTGGCCTTCGGCACCGACTGGCCGGTCTCGCCCCTGTCGCCGCTTTACGCGATCCATTGCGCGCTGACCCGCGCCCCTTGGGCCACGGACATGCCCAACCAACGGCTAAGCCTGGACGAATGCCTGCACGCCTATACCATGGGCGGCGCCCATGCCGATTTCAGCGAGGACCGGCGCGGCGCGCTGACCCCCGGCTTCGACGCCGATCTGGTGCTGGTCGCGGGCAGCCTGGAAGGCTTGGCCAACAGCCCCGACGCCGCCCGCATCGCCCTGACCGTCTGCGGCGGGCGGATCACCCATGAGGACCATGATGGAGCGATTTGACCATATCGTCATCGGCGCCGGCTCGGCCGGCTGCGTGCTGGCGAACCGGCTTTCCGCCGATCCCCGCGCCCGCGTGCTGGTGATCGAGGCCGGCGGCCATGACCGCGACATCCGCGTCAAGGTGCCCGCCGGCATTCTGGCGATGTATGGCCGCCCGCGCTTCGATTACGGCTGGGTGGGCGTGCCGCAGCCGGGGCTGAACGGCCGCCGCATTCCGGTCAACCGGGGCCGGATGCTGGGCGGCTCTTCCTCGCTGAACTCGATGCTGTATATCCGGGGGGCGGCGCGGGATTACGACGAATGGCGCGATCTGGGCTGCGAGGGCTGGGGCTGGGACGATGTGCTGCCCGTCTTCAAGGCGCTTGAGGGGAACCGCAACGGCCAGAATCCGGCCTGGCACGGCACCGGCGGCGCGCTGATCGTCAACCGCCCGAAGGATCCGAACCCAGTCTGCCAGGACTTCATCGCGGCGGGCCAGACGCTGCAACTGCCGCGCAACACCGATTTCAACGGGCCAAGCCAGTTCGGCCTGGGCATCTATGACGTGACCCAGCGCGACGGCCTCCGCTTTTCCGCCTATAACGCCTTCCTGGAACCTGTGCGGCTGCGTCCGAACCTGTCGATCCGCACCGATTGCACCCTGCGCCGCCTGCTGGTCCAGGACGGCCGCGTCACCGGCGTCGAGGTCGCGCGCGCCGGCGCGGTCGAACAGATCGCGGCGGGCGAGGTGGTGCTGTCCGCCGGTGCCATCGGCACGCCCATGGCGCTGATGGCATCGGGCATCGGACCGGGGGCGGAACTGGCGGCGCAGGGGATCGAGGTCGTCCGCGACCTGCCCGGCGTCGGGCGCAACCTGCGCGACCATGTGGACGGGATGATCACGGTCAGGACCGATTCCACCCGCACGCTGGGCTTTTCCCTGGGCAACTGGCGCCGGCTTCTGGCCGCGCCCTTCACCTTCGCTATCCGCCGCAAGGGCGAGCTTTCCACGAATTACGTCGTAGCCGGGGGCTTCGCGAAGACCCCTCTGGCGGGCGATCTGCCCGATGTGCAGTTCCATTTCGTCCCCGGCTATCGCAGCCATCGCGGCAGGCTGGTCGAATGGGGGCATGGCTTTGCCGTGCATACCTGCGTGCTGCGCCCCCGCTCCATCGGAGAGATCCGCATCCGGCGCGACGGCGACGGCTTCGCCCCCGAGATCGACCACCGCTTTTTCAGCGACCCCTTCGACGCGGCCGTGCTGGTCGAGGGGATCAAGCTGGCCCGCCGCATCTTCGCCGCCCCGCCCATGGCCGGGCTGAACGGGCGTGAGATCCTGCCCGGTCCCGATGTGGCGACGGATGACCAGATCCTGGCCTATCTGCGGGCCGAGGCGCTGACCGTCTATCACCCGGTCGGCACCGCCAGGATGGGCCGCGATCCCATGGCCGTGGTCGATCCGGCGACGATGAAGGTGCATGGGACCGAGGGGCTGCGCGTGGCGGATGCCTCGGTCATGCCGACGCTGATCGGCGGCAATACCAACGCCCCCTCGATGATGATCGGCGAGAAATGCGCCCGCGCGATCCTGGGGCGCTGGACATAAGTCGGGGGGCCGCGGCCCCCCCCTTTCCTCAATCCAGCGCCAGTTCGGTGATTTCCCGGCGAAAGGGCAGATCGTCGCCCCGGTCGGGTTCGTCCAGTTCGCGCGCATAGCGATGCCCGGCATAGGTCGCCCAGGCGATCGGCCCCGGCGCATTGGCGTCGCCGATGATCTTGACGGAACGGATGCCCGCATCGGCCCAATCCGCCTCGCGCGCCTTCAGGTCCAGATACAGCCCGTTCTCCTCGCGCCGCGAGGTGACCATGACCACGGCATCGCAGCCATGCTCTTGCGCCGCATCGGTATAGACGCAATTCGAAATGACATGCCCCAGGGAAATACCGCCAACCCCACGGTTCAGCACGATGTTCACGCCCATGCCGGCCAGGCGGCGATGGATGGTGTGCTGTTCCAGCGTGTTCAGCGTCCAGTCCGACAGATAGGCCGAGGGGGTGATGATCGTGACCTCGCAGCCTTCCGAGCGCAACAGTTCGGCCATCACCCCGCCCATGTAATAGTGATCGTCGTCAAAGATCACCACGCGGCCCTGGGGCCTGCGCCCCTGCATGATGTCGTCGGGCGTATAGATGGGGACCGAGCCGTCCATCGGCATCGGCGTCACATGCTGGCGCGCGACTCCATCGGCCCGCCATTTGGCCCCGGTGGCGATGCAGATGTTCTGAAAGCCGAATTCCAGGATCGACTCGGCATCCAGGGCGCTGTCGAAATAGGTCTCGACATTCGGGCGCTGGCCGATCTGGTATTGCCGGTATTCGACCACCCGGCCCCAGGCCGAAAGGCCCGGCAGACGGCGCTCGCGCGCGACGCGGCCGCCCAGTTCGGTGCGCGCCTCGGCCAGCGCCACGTCATAGCCGCGCAGCGACAGGGCGCGGGCCGCCTCAAGCCCGGCGGGGCCGGAGCCCACGATCAGCACGTTCTGGCTGGTGCCCTTGGGGTTCATCCGCTCGGGGTGCCAGCCCTTGCGCCACTCCTCCATGAAGGTGGGGTTCTGGGTGCAGCGGCTGATCGACATGGTCATGTCGCCGGTGATGCAGATATTGCAGCCGATGCATTCGCGGATATCCTCGATCCGGCCCTCCTCGATCTTCTTGGGCAGGAAGGGATCCGCGATCGAGGGCCGGGCGCAGCCGATGAAATCCAGCGTGCCCGATTTGATCATCCGCACCATGGTATCGGCCGAGGTGAAGCGCCCGACGCCCACCACCGGCTTCGAGGTCAGGTCGCGAATGCCCCAGACAAGCTGTTCCTGCGCGGATTCGTCCTTGAAGCGCGACGGACCCGAGCAATCCTCCCAGGTTCCATGCGCCAGATCCCACAGGTCGGGCAGGTCGCGGTTCATCTCGATGAACTCGCGCACCTCGGCATTGGAAAAGCCCAGGGCGCCGATGCTTTCGTCCAGGCTGACGCGCAGGGTCAGGCCCATCGTATCGCCCACCGCATCGCGCATATCGGCGATGACCTCGTTCACGAAGCGCGAACGGTTCTCCAGGCTGCCGCCATATTCGTCCGTGCGCTGGTTCGTCGCGCGGGACAGGAAATGCTGGAAGATGCCGAAGCCATGCGCGCCGTAAAGGCAGATCAGGTCGAACCCCGCCCGCTTCGAGCGTTTGGCCGCGTTCACGAACCAGCGGCGCAGGTCGCGGATATCGGACCTGTCCAGCGCGCGGGCCTGCACCGGGTCGTTGGTGAAGGTGCGGATCGGCATGGCCGAAGGCGCCAGCGGCACCTCCTTGGTGTAAAGATTCGGGCCATTGATGCCGGAATAGGCAAGCTGAATGCCGGCCAGAGCGCCCTGGGTCTTCATCCGCTCGGCCATCTTGGCAAGCTGCGGGATATCCTTGTCCTCCCACAGGCGCAGCTCGATGAAGGGGGTGATTTCCGAGGTGTGATGCATCTCGCATTGCTCGGTGAAGATCACGCCCCAGCCGCCCTCGGCCTTGATGCCGCGCATGGCCGCCGCGGCCGAGGGGTCGCGATAGCCGCCACCATTGCAATGCGGCACCTGGTAGAAGCGGTTCTTCGCGGTGACAGGGCCGATCCGCATCGGTTGGAACAGAATGTCATAGCGGGGATCGCGCAATTTCGTCTCCTAGAGGCTGGGTGCGAGGGGGGGGCACCTTGCGGGGCCGTCAGGCCCGGTATTTGATCCAGACGGTCTTCAGCGCCGTGTATTTTTCCAGCGAATGCAGCGACAGATCGCGGCCGAAACCGGACTGCTTCATGCCGCCGAAGGGGGTCTGCGCCGAAAGCGCGTCGACCGTGTTGACCGAGACCGTGCCGACATGCAGCCGGTCCGCCACGCGGCAGGCCCGCGACAGGTTGTCGGTCCAGACCGAGGCTGCAAGACCATAGATCGAATCGTTGGCCATCGCCACCGCCTGATCCTCGCTGTCGAAGGCGATCACCGACAGGACCGGGCCGAAGATCTCGTCCCGTGCCAGCGGATCGTCCTGCGCCACGTCGGCGAAGATGGTGGGCTGCACGAAACAGCCCTTGCCGTCCACGGTCACGCGCGCGCCGCCCGTCACCAGCCGCGCGCTTTGCTTGCCGGCCTCGACAAAGCGCATGATGCCCTGGGTCTGCTTTTCGTCCACGATGGCGCCCATCTTCGCATCCGGGTCCAGCGGGTCGCCGGGCTGCATCGCCTGCGCGCGCGCGACCAGCTTTTCCAGGAAGCGGTCGCGAATGGATGCCTGAACATACAGCCGAGAATTGGCCGAGCAGACCTCGCCCTGGTTGAAGAAGATGCCGAAGGCCGCCATGTCGGCCGCCGCGTCCAGATCCTCGCAATCGGCGAAGACGATATTGGGGCTTTTGCCGCCGGTCTCGGGCCAGACCTGTTTCAGGTTCGACTGGCCGGAATATTCCATGAAACGCTTGCCGGTCGCGGTCGAGCCGGTGAAGGCCAGGCAATCCACGTCCATATGCAGCCCCAGCGCGCGCCCCGCCGTGGCCCCGAAGCCCGGCACCACGTTCAGCACGCCATCGGGCAGGCCGGCCTCGGCAGCCAGTTCCGCCAGGCGCAGCGCCGACAAGGGCGATTGCTCGGCCGGTTTCAGCACCACGGAATTGCCGGCGGCAAGGGCGGCGGCGGATTTCCAGGTCGCCATGTCCAGCGGAAAGTTCCACGGCACCACCGCGCCGACGACGCCCAGGGGCACGCGGCGCACCAGCGCCAGGTCGCCGGGGCCGGTCGGCGCCACCTCGTCGAAGATCTTGTCGATGGCCTCGCCATACCATTGGAAGAAATGCGCCGAGCCGGGGGCATCGACGGTCGCCGCGTCCCGGACCAGCTTGCCCATGTCCAGGCTGTCCAGCAAAGCCATCTCGTGCAGGTTCGCGCGGATCAGATCGGCCAGCTTCAGCAGCACCGCCTTGCGCTCGGCCGGGGCCTTGCGCGACCAGCGGCCATCGTCGAAGGCGCGGCGGGCGGCGGTTACGGCCAGGTCCACATCGGCGGCGTCGCATTCCGCGACCTCGGCCAGCACCGCGCCGGTGGCCGGGTTGATGCTATCGAAGACGCGCCCCGAAACCGCATCCACGAATTTCCCGTCGATGAAGGCCCGCCCCCGCGGCCGCAGGCTTTCGGCGCGCGTTTTCCAGCCCTGGTGATCCAGCATGTCCTTATCCCCTGTTGCTCGGCGTCACGTCGCGCCGTTCTATTCGTCGCCCGGCACGCCGTAAGAGGGCGCCGCGCGCGGGTCCAGCGCGCGCTGGACATAAGCGTCCAGTTGCGGCCTGTAGATGTCCCACAGATCGGCCAGCGACTGGATCGGGCAAGCCTCGGTCCAGTCGCAGCGCAGATCGGCGACAGGCCAGGCGACCTTGTCGACGATCTTCATGCCGGCGGAATGCACCGGCCCGGCCTCGCCGCCCGCCGCAAGCCCCGCGCGCATCGCAGCGATCAGCCGGTCGCCGATATGGCCCCGCGACGCAAGGAAACCGTCCACGATCGCCTGCGGCACGCCGTCATTGGCCAGCAGGTTGCCGCCCGAGGCCACGTCCGGCCCCTGCGCCTGCGTCCAGATGCCCAGCGAGTTCGGCCCGGAATGGATCGCCGTGCGGCCTTGGGCATCGACGGCCAGAACCTGGCGATATTCGATGAAGCGACCGCGCCGCGCCACCTCGGCCACCGCCTCGGGGGCGGAAAGCCCGTCCTGCATCAGGTCCAGCGCCAGCGGTCCCAGCGTCGGATCGGTGACGTTCTGGCTGGCGACGGCCCCCACGCCCGCGCGGGCGAAGGCGCAGCGCGCCGCCACCGCCGGCGAGGAGGACGAGATAGCCATCCCGAACATGCCCGTATCCGCGCAGCGGGCGACAAGCGAGAAGGTCATCGGCTTAATCCGGGATGACGGCGGTGCCGTCGATCTCGACCAGCCAATCGGGCCGCGCCAGCGCCTGGACCACCAGCCCGGTCGAGACCGGATGCACGCCCTTCAGATATTCGCCCATGGTGCGATAGACCGCCTCGCGGTGGCGCACGTCGGTGATATAGACCACGACCTTGACCAGATGCTCCATGCTGCCGCCGGCCTCTTCGATCAACTGGCGGATATTCTGCATGACCTTATGGGTCTGCTCGACCGGATCGTGGCTTTCGATGTTCTTGGCGTCGTCCAGGTTCTGCGGGCACTGGCCGCGCAGCCAGACGATGCGCCCCCCCTGGGTCACGACGGCCTGGCACAGGTCGTTGTCCAGGTTCTGTTCGGGATAGGTGTCCTTGGTGTTGAACTTGCGGATGCGGGTATGGGCCATGGCTTGGATCTCCGAGGGGATGCGGCATCGATTGTCCCGGCGCTGCCGCGATTTGAAAGAATTCTCTGGCTCAGCACTGCTGAGGATCAGGCTAAGCCTGCCCGCCGCCGGCCTGGCTGTGATAGTCCAGATATTTCCGCTGAATGGCGATCTGTTCGGCGATATGCCCGGCATCGTGCCAGACGCCCCAGATGAAGCTGGAGCCGCGCCGCGATTGCCAGGGCAGGCCCAGGAAATAGATCCCCCGCTCGGGCGAGACGCCGCGCTGGTGGATCGGACGGCCGCGCGTGTCGAAGGCGTCGGACTTGATCCAACCGTAATCGACGGCAAAGCCGGTGGCCCAGATGATCGTGGTGATCCCGGCTTGCGCCAGATCCAGCGACAGGATCGGGTCGGTCACGCAGCCCGGATCGGACTGGACCTCGCGCGCCGCGGGCTCGGGGGGCAGGTCCAGGCCGTTGCGGGCGATATAGTCGTCGGCCTCGTCCAGAAGACCCAGGTAATTCGCATCGCCCCGGTCCAGGTTCAAGTTCAGGTCCGGGGCAAAGCCCAGCACGCCATCGGCATGGGTTTCCGTCCGGCCCAGCAGGACCATGCCCCGATTGCCCAGGCGACGGAAATCGACGGTCTGGCCGCCATGCGCGCCGCTGACGGCGATGGTCACATGCTCGGTCCCCGGCGCGGGCGCGGCAAGGTCCCATTTCCCCAGGACACCCAGCCACCAGCAGAAATCCCGGCCGCGATAGGCACGCGGCGGGCGGTCATGCGGCCCGACCGAAAGATAGACCTCGCGCCCCGCTGTCAGCAATTCCTCGGCGATCTGCGCCCCCGAGGAGCCGGCCCCGATCACCAGGACCGCGCCCGGCGCAAGCTGGCCGGGATTGCGGTAGCCGGTCGAGTGCATCTGCGCGATGCCCGGCGTCTCGGGGATCAGGGGGGGAATGATCGGCTTCTGAAAGGGGCCGGTCGCGGCCACGACATGATCGGCCTCGATCACGCCTTCCGAGGTGGTCACGGTAAAGCCGCGCCGGCCCTCGTTGCGGCGCACCTCGCGCACCTCGACACCGCAGCGGATCGGCGCTTCGATCCGGCGGGCGTAATCGACGAAGTAATCGGCCACATCCTCCTTGGCGGGGAAGGCATCGGGATCGCAGCGGAATTCGGCCCCCGGAAAGCGGTCATGCCAGGCGGGGCCGTTGGCGACCAGCGAATCCCAGCGTTCCGAGCGCCAGCGTTCGGCGATGCGACCGCGTTCCAGCACCAGATGCGGGATGCCCGCGCGGCCCAGATGCTCGCTCATCGCGACGCCCGCCTGACCGGCGCCGACAACCAGCGTGTCGATCTTTTCATCTGCCATTTCCGCATCCTTTCTGGCTGTCCAAGGGAAAGGTCCCGTCCTTCCCCCGCTCTATCCTGGGACGGGAAACGCGAAAATTACGATTTGATGCAGCAAGGCTTAGGCGGAGCCTAAACCTGCCGGGCCGATCCCGGCCTTCTCGGCCCAGCGGAAATCGGCGCGATAGATCTGCGCCAGCCGCTCTTGCGCATTGGCGCTCAGATCGGCGGGCGTCAGCTTGGGGCCGCCGCGCTGCTCATGCGGCAGGCGCAGGGACCGGCCGATGCGCTGGCTAAGCTCGGCCACCATCTGCGGCAGTTCGGCCATGGTGTAGATCTGCTGGAAATAGCCGGGATCCCGGCCCAGGAAGCTGACCTGCGGCGCGACATGGTGCCGGATCGAGGGCGAGAACTCACGATAAAGCTCGATCCGCTCGACGAAGCTGTCCAGATCGGGATCGGGCAATGCCCCCGCCTTCTGGGCGGCGGGCGACAGCATCTGCGCCGAGAGTTCGCGAAAATGCAGCACGCGATTCGAATAGCATGACAGGAAACGCGCGACGGGATCGCGATAGACGGCAAAGCGCCAGAAATCGGCGACCCCCTTCAGATCCTGGCGCGCGAAGGGCTGCGTGCCGTAGAAATTGTGGATGTGGAACATCTGCCCGAACCGCCGCAGAGGCTGGAAAGGCCGGCCGTTCTCGATCTCGAAGAACATGCTCTTGATCGAGGTGCAGGCGACCTTCGGCACCGGGAAATAGGCGATACGCTGAGAGGGAAGGATCAGGGCCATGGGCATGGATGCTCCCGGCGGCGACGCCGGGAGCGGTCCGTCTCAGGCGACCTGGCGCTGCGGATCGGCCTTGGCCCCTGCCGCGATGGCTTCAAGATAATCCGCCGGCTTCAGCCCGGTCCCTTTCAGGAAGTCGATGTAGCGGGCGCATTTCATCGCGCGGAAGCGGTCGTATTCCGCGCCGTCGAAGTGCAGCAGTTCCCGCAGCCGGCTGCGCGTCAGCGGCTGGGTCAGATCATTGGCGCGCAGGAAGGGCACGCCGGTCTCGCGGCACATTTCCTCGGTCCTGGTGTCGATGGTGACGGTGCAGGCCATCCGCTCGGCCTGGATCGCCAGTTGCGCCCCATGGAAGCGCGGGCCGATCAGCAGGTCGTGGCGGCGCAACTCGTCCATCCAGGCCGGCACGTCGTAATACGAGCGCGCATAGTTCAAGGCCCAGTCCTTGAACTGCTCGGGCGTGTAATGCGGGACGGTGTGCTTGTGCAGCCGCGCGATCGCATCCGGCTCGATCTCGTCGAAAAGTCCGCGCGAAATCTTGATCATGTTCCCCATCGACTGGACGATATAGACGCCAGGAAATTGCGGGTCCATCATCATGGCGATCAGCTGCTGCTCGATCTCGCGGGTTTCGCGCCAGGCTTCATGCCCACCCGCGACCGCGATGCGCCGGGGCATGGGGTTCCGCTCCCAGTTCGCCTGGATCCGCAGGCCCAAATCCGGCCGGGGATTGATGAAATGCGACGGGCAGCCGTTCGCGATCGTCTGAGCGCCCGTCAGCTTTTCGATCTGCTCGGAAGTATAGGGGCCACGGGTATAGATGTTCTGAATGCCATGCCGGCGGCCATTCTCGATCAGCACGTCAAGCCAGGCGCGGGTTCCCTCGGTCAGTTCGACATCAGCGCCGAATTCCTTGGCCTGCGCGCCAAGGCCGATGGCGATGATCGGCTTGTTCACTTGCGCCAGGTTCTTCGCCAGACCGCCCAGATCCGTATGCTTGCCCAGTTGGTTGGCGCAGGGAATGACAACATAGTCCACGCTTTCATTCAGCACCTCGGGCCGGACATGCCAGGGGAAATACTGGACCTCGGCGTCGATCTGACTGCGGACGGCATAGACGAATGCAAGGTTTCCGTTATTGTGGCCGACTTTGCGATAAAGCATGTCGAAGTCGGAATTCGAATAAAGCCCGCAATTTTCGCTTTCCCAAAGAAGGCCGATTTTCATGATACATTCCTTTATATTGGACATCGTCCGGTCGAAAGATTTGATTTAGCTGGCCTTCTGAAGGCCGCTCTTGGTCAAGCCTGTGCAGGCCCGTTCCCATTCCGCCTGGAAGCCCGCCAGATCCAGCGGAGGGGTGATGCGGGACTTGTATTCCGCAAGCCGCGCCGCGTCGCCATGCACCGACAGGATCGCCGCGGCCAGTTCGGCGGCGTTGCCGACGCGGAACTGGATGCCCCAACCCGCCGTCTTTTCCGCCATCCCGCCGATATCCGAGGCGATCATCGGCGTGCGCGCGGCGCGGGCCTCCTGGATCACCACCGGCGAATTCTCCCACCAGACCGAAGGGATGATGATCCAGCCATAGCCGCGCATGATCTCGACGCAATCCTGCGGGCGATAGCGGCCGCAGAAACGCACGCATTGGGGCAGTTCCAGATCCGGCCACATGCGCGCGAAGCTTTCCTTGTCCACGCCGTGGATCTCGATCGCCAGCGGCAGGTCGCTTTCCGTGCCCTGCGCCTCGATCAGGGCGGCGGCGCGGACCAGCACGTCCAGGCCCTTGGTCGGCGTCGCCTGGCCGAAGAAGGCAAAGCGGCAGCTTTTGCGCAAAAGCGCCTCCTCGGTCTCGGGGCAGGCGTCGTCGGCGTGATCAAGGCCATTCTCGATCACCGCGATGCGGCCCGGCGCGACCCCCCAACCCTCGAAGCGGTCGCGCAGGAATTCGCTGGGGGAAAGCAGATGGTCAAAGACGGCCAGCATCTCGGTCATGCGCGCGCGGCGCAGCACGAAATCGGCGGGCGGCCGCAGCAGACAGGCGGCGCAGGCCACCTCGCTTGAGGCATAGCACAATTCGCCCGAACGTTTGACCATCTGGCCGTGATTGGCGCAGATCGCGGTCAGTTCGTGCAGCGTGCAGATGAAGCGCGCCTTCGGCAGCGCGGCGCGCAGCCGCCGGATCGTGCCAGCGCCGATGTTCCAGAAATGGTGAAAGTGATAGATATCGGCCTGAAAGGACAGCAGAAACTCGACGATCCAGTCTTCGTCCGCGATGCGGGCATGTTCCATCTGGAATCCGTCCATGCCCCGGCCCTGCATGCAGAAATCGCGCGGGCTGAAGCTGATGACCTGCTGGCTGCGGCCAAAGAACTTGTCGCTGTCCTCGGGGCCGATGGTCGAGCCGACGAAAAAGGCATCCTCGTTCAGGGACAGCAGATGCTGGAACTGGCGATAGGCGGCGACCTCGCCACCGCCATAGCGCAGGTTCGGGTGGGAATGGGATACGATGACGATACGGGTCATGCGGCGAGCACCTCCATCAGCTTGCGGCTTTCGGCATCGTAAAGATGCAGGTCCATCCCCCCCGGCAGGATGCGCGCGCACGGGCCCGAGCGGCCGATGAAGCTAAGCGTGCCGGGCAGGATGTCGGTCCCCGCCGCCCCACCGGCGATCAGATGGCCGGCGATATGGCGCAGGCGGGCTTCCTGGGTCAGGAAGACAGCCGGAGCGCAGGCCAGCATCTGTTGCAGGCTTTGCGTCGGGCCGATCATGGCAAAGGGCAGCAGATCGCGCTGGAACCGCGCGGCAAGGTCCGCGCTGGTGCCGCGGATCGCGCCGATGGCGTCGAGCAGCGTGACATGGAAAGGCTCGCGCGGCTTGCCGGACGCCAGAAGCCCGGCCGAGGCGGGCATCTGGAACAGGACCGAACTGCGGCCAAAGAGCAATGTCTCGGGCAGCGGCCCGGTCTTGGGCAGCGCCATCGCCACGCCATGCAGCCGCAGGCCGGCGGGCAGTTCGCGGGCCGCACCCTCGACCGCCTCGGCCAGTTCGCGCGACAGCCGGTCCCGCAGCAACAGCAGTTCGACCGGGCGGGCCAGGCGCTGACCGACGCGGCGCAGCACGTCGCGCAGGTCGTTATCGGGCAGGTCATGGTCCAGAAGCAGCAGCACTGGACCATTGCGCGCGCGCTGCGGCTTGACCGGGGGCTGCCAGGCCGGCATCGGGCCAAGCATCGCCGCGCGCAGCCGGGTCTTCAGCGCCATGTCCGGCAGGTCAAGCTGGACCTGGCAAAGCTCGGCCGCGAAATCGTCCGGGGGCGTCTGCACCGTCGGGGCCAACACACCGGCCGCGTTTTCCTGTCCGGGCAGCATAAACAGCACCCGGACCGGACCGCGCGGCTCCTGCGGCAGGGCGAAGGCGCCGGCATAGCCGTCATCGCCGGTAAAGCGATAGCGCGGCGCATAGGGCGCCAGATCGGCGCGCGGCAGGGCACCGGGAAACAGTTCGACCCGGCAGATCTGCGCATCGTCCAGCGCCAGCGCCACCAGTGGCTGGGTCTGGGGAACGGCGGGCATGAACCAGCCCGAGACCAGCCCCTGCCCCGCCGGATCGATCAGACAGCGATCCATCCCAAGGCCGAACTCGTCGCTTTCGGAATTCAGCAGGGGCGCGAAGCGCAGCCGCGCCACGGCTGCCAGCGCCGCCTCGCCCAAGGGTGGCCGCAGCGCACCCTGCGCCAGCAGGCGCAGCCAGGCGAAGAACAGTTCATCGACGCCGATTTCGACCAGCCGCAACTGATCTGTCACCAGCCGCTCGGGCTGGATCTCGATGAATTCATGGCCGGACTTCACATGCACGGTCGCATTCCCGGCCATATCCAGGCCGGCCAGGTCGAAGACCGCCAGCACCCCGAACCGTTCAGCGGTGCGCAGGTCGCGGCGGGCGTGGCGGGTCAGAAGCTGCGGCGCCAGCCGGGCCTCGTCCACATAAAGCTCAAGATCCAGCCAATGATCGCTGCTCCAGCCGGCAACAACCAGAACGTCGCCGTCATCGGCGAAGCAGAAATCCAGGTTCAGGGACAAAGCGTCATCCTTTCGTCAGGGCCGCGCCATCGCGGGCACGGCCGGGGGGCGTCAGGCCAGGGTCAACGCCAGCGCGCTGAGAAGCAGGCGCGGCGCGGGGTGGCGCAGGTGGATGATGATGCGGCGGCCTTGGTCGCCCTCTGCCGGCTCGGGCAGCGAAAGGCTGCAAAGCGAGACGGAATCGCGCATGATCCGCCATTCCGTATGCCCACTGTCGCGCACCTCGCCATCCTCGCCGAAGCTGCGCAGGAACACATCGGCCACCAGCGGCAGCTCGGCCAGCGCATTGCATTCGATGAAGCATTTGGAGACCGGGTCCGAGGTTTCGAACAGCGGCGCCTCAAGCGTCATCCATTGCAGGCCGGCACCGCGCAATTCGATCGCATTGATGTCGTCCGAGGCCGCCAGCACATCGCAGCGGGTGCCGCTGGGCAGGCAGGTTCCGAAGGCGGGGGTGATATTGTTGTAGCCGCCCGCCAGGCCAAGCTTGGGCCGGCCGACCAGGGCCGAACGCGCCTCGGCCAGAAGGTCGATGCGGCTGGATTGCAGGGCGGTCAGAACCGATGCGGCGGCTTCGTAATTGCGCAATGCGGCAGCGTAGATCGTCGTCACTTAATTTATCCTTTCATGGAGATATAAAACATCCGCTTATCGCCGCTGATCGGCGCCCCCCCCATTTTCCATCCAGCCAGGCCAGCAGCGGCGCCGCCGCCTGCCCCCAGTCGCGTGATCCCCGCGAGGCCGCGGCCGAAACCCGCCGCAAGATCTCGCGGTCCTCGTCCAAGGCCAGGATGCGCTCGACGAAGCCCTCCTCGCAGCCCTGCTCGGCGATGACATAGCCGTTCACGCCGTCCCGGATCGCCTCGCGCATGGCGCCGACCTCGGTGGCCAGGACGACGACGCCCAGCCGCTGCGCCTCAAGGACCGAAAGCGGCAATCCCTCGTAATGCGAGGGCAGCACCAGGATGTCGGTCGCGGCCAGCAGCGCGGTCAGCGCCTCGGGTCCACGCATGGCACCAAGCATGCGGGTTTGCTGCGGAAAGCTGGTTTCGGCGGGATCGTCCACCACCGATTGCCCGGCAATGGTCAGCTGCATCTCGGGCGCGTGCCGGGCCAGGCCGCCATAGATCGCGGCAAGCCGGGCGACGCCCTTTTGCGGATCGAGCCGGCCCATGAACAGCACCCGCAACGGCGCATCCAGATCGGCACGACCGCGCGCGGCCAGCACCTCGGCCACCCGGCCGGGCGTCATGGGATAGCCCGGCGCATTGACCACGGGCATCAGTTTGCCCTGCGGGATGCCATGCGCGTTCATCCACGAGGCCAGCGCCTGCGAGCAGGTCAGGAACAGGTCATAGGCATGCTCATAGGCCAGGGCAAGCTTCGGCGGGCCATAGTTGCGGCCGTAAAGGCTGCGCTCGACCAGATGTTCGTGATCGATCATCAGCACGCCCTGGCGCTTCAGCCGGTCGGCTACCTTGTGCAGCGCGGCGGAATGAGCATTGATCACGGCATCCATCGAGGAAAGCAGCCCGACCAGATCGGCACGCTCCATCCCCTCGCCCCAGCGCGGCTCGGCGGTGCCCATGTATTCCGGGCCGGACCAATCCAGGGTCGCGGCGTCGGGCAGCCAGTTCACGCTGTGAAAGGCCCGCAGCGCCCAGCCGTCGCCATGGATCGGGCGGTCGCTGGCGATGAAAAGATGCAGCCGATGCCCCGCCGCAGAAAGTTCGCGCGCAAGGCTCGCCGCGACCTTCTCGACCCCGCCAAAATCGAAGATCGGCAGCACCAGCCCGATATCCTTGCGGCCCTTTTCCTTCAGCAGCGGCAAGACCACCCCGCCCGAGGCCGCCTTGCGCGGGATCTCGACCGCGCTGGCGCGGTTCGCGGCGCCGCCCGGCTCGCGCCAGCGCCAGCTTTGCTCCAAGGCGGGAAGATAGCGGCTGCGATGCATCATCAGCAGGAAGCTCCGCAGGATCTCGGTCGCGCCATCCGCATGGGGCGGTAACGGCGCAAGCCCGTCCAGGTCCATGCCCCAGCTTGTCACCGGATGCGGGTTCGGTGCGCGTTCGACATCGCGGATCCAGTCCAGATCCTGACGCAGGACGATCCGGCGCAGTTCCTCGGCACCCAGCACGACCCCATCCGGCGGCAGAGCGGGGTTGCCCAGCCCGTCATGCACAGCATGGCCCGATTCCGAGGCGTTCAGGAAGAACAGGTCCAGATCCCGCTCCGCCCCCTGCCGGGCCAGCCGCCGTTCCGCGATCCACAGGAAATTGTGCATCAGGCGCGCCTGCTTCAGCCGCGCGCTGACGCCCTCGCGCAGCACGATCAGCATCGCGGGCGCGTGATTGGCGTAGGGGTCGGCGAAATGGGCGAAAAAGCGGCGCTCAAGCTCGGCCAGGGGGACCGGCTCGGCATGGTCGGGATCGGTGCACAGGATCGCGCTGTCGCCCTCGATGATGGCATAGCGCGGAAAGCGCGCGGCCTCCAGCGCCAGAAGCGCCGGCACCGAGAACAGCCAGCGATGCTTGTTCTCAAGAAAACGCCGCAATTCCTCGTCCAGGTCGTGCGAATGCGACAGCATGCTGGCCGGGCGCTTGCGATACAGCAACAATGGCTCGGCCAGAGGCTTGCCGCGAAAGCCCGAACGCGCGGCCGAGAGCCAGAAATCCCAGTCCTCATAGCCCTTCTTCATCGCCTCGTCGAAGCGGATCCCAGCCTCGAAGACGCGGCGGCGGATCAGGCTGCCCGCCTCGCACAGGTTCAGATGGGCGTGAAAAAGCAGGCTTGGATCGTGATCGGCGATATAATGGCCCTTTTGCCCGAAAAAGTCGAAATCGGGATAGAACCAGTCGCAGTCGGGATCGCGCGCCAGCGCCCGCATCACCGCCGCGCCCGCGCCCGGCACCAGGGTGTTGTCGGCGTCCAGAAGCAGCAGTCCGGCGATGTCGGGATCCGCCCCCAGCGCCGCGCGGATGCCGCGATTGCGCGCCGCGCTCAGCCCACCATTCGTAAAGTGCAGCGCCAGCATGCGCGAACCCAGCAGCGCCTGCCAACTCGCGATGCTGGCGCGGGTCTCGTCATGTTCGCAGCCGTCGTCGACCACCACCAGCCGGCGGATGGCGCCGCTCTCCATCTCGCGGTGGACGGCGGCCAGGGCGTCGTCCAGCAGCACCGGATGGCCCTTGATCGGCACGATGACCGAGATCTGCCCCACCTCTGTCATTGCAGCGTCAAGGGCATGTTGTCGCGGCGCGAGATGCGGAAGCCGCGGAACAGGCCCCAGCTCATGTCATTGGGCATGTCCGAGGCCAGCGACACCGCCAGCAGGATATCGGCCCGCCCCATGATCGTCTCGACCGGGATGCAATGCGCCTGCGACCAGCCATGCGCGGGCAGGCCATGCACCCAGGGCCCCATGCGGCGCTGCCAATAGCCGTCCTCGTCCACCTGGCCATGGGGCGCGACGCCGACGCTGAAATTCAGGCTGGGTGCGCGCGGATGGCCGACATTGACCAGGGCCGAGATATGGGCCAGCGCCGGCAACTCGACATCGCGGATGACGGCGCAGACCGCCCCCTGGCGCGAGGGGTGGACCATGATCGCGTCCTCACTCTCCCAGAAGGCGGTCGAAACATGGTCCGTCGCCAGCGGCGGGACGGCGAAAAGCTCGGGCAGCGGCAGTTCGGCGGGCGAGATGAAGCCCGCATCGCCCGGCAGGACCGGCGCGCGGTCGGGCAGAAGCAGCCCCGGCTCGGGCAGGCGGACGCCGGGCAGGGATTTCCAGACCCGGACCGCCAGCACGCGCTCCTCGCCGGGCGTGCCGGCCAGACGCGCGGCAAAGCTCGGGTCGGGAACGGCATGGCCCAGCCCCAACGCAAAGGGCTGCGCCCCCGTCCAGGTCAGCCGTAGCACGCAATCCTGTTCCGGGCCGGGCAGCGGGGCGGGCAGCACGAAGCGCATCCAGCCCGCATCCACCCCCGCCAGCGCCGGGCTGCGCGCCAGATCGTGGCTTTGCCCCGAGGCGCAGACCAGATGCAGGGTCAACCTGGCCAGATCCTCGCGCAGGCCGGCCGGAACCCAAAGATCGACCGCCGCGACCGAGGCCGCGCCCACCGGCAACCGCTGCGCCAGTTCGGCCCCCGGCGCCAGCGTGACCATGCTGCCGACCGGCTCCCAGGACAGCGCGCGCATGAAACGGGGATTGCCGAGCGTATAAAGGAAATTCTCGACCGATTTCAGATTCTCTTCCAAATCTCCGTTTTCACGCCGCAGAATCGCGGCGGAAAGGCGGGCACGGCCGGCATCCTCTTCGCTATTCACCGCGCGGTTCAGCAGGATATCGATCAGGTCGCAATAAAGCTGCTTTTCATTCGCGGAATCGAATATGACCCTTGGAATCTTTCCCAGATATTCGGGAACCGATGGCAACGACCCCGAGCCCTTCTTTTTCAAGACGATAGCCAGCGGGCGATCACCCGGAGAAAGAAGCAATTCCCCGGACTTGGGGCTGAATTCCACACAATATATTGATCTGGTTGAGACTATCGCCTCAACGGCAGCCTTCATTCCGGCCGGAACAAGAATAACTGATCGCATGTTTGACGACTCCAAAAACGGACAGACCCCACATGAGGAATCGAAAATTTGAATATCGAGAAAGCCCGTGCAACTGCACACGACCACTACCATGCAACCTGTGCCTGGAAAACGATCCTGGCGATCCCTGCCAGATATTTGACCGTTTCGTGCATCCATAACCGTATTACGAGACCGGGGATATTCCGGCAAGGACACCCCGTCAATAGATTTTCATGGATCAGAATCCCTGCCCTCTTGCGGAAAGCACGCAGGATTCCCGACAGATTTTGATCATTTAGACTGCGCTTAATGAATTTTTAACCAATCCCAGCGCCGGCAATTGGCATTATATTCATTTTGTCCATATCGTGCCGCGCCGCAGCATTGCGCATGACGCCGGGGGGCATCTGCCCGTTTCCCCGGCGATCTGCCCAAAAATGCGCAACCTTTGGCTGAATCGCGGCAAATCGGCAACAGCTTGCGGCCCCCACCGACGGCCCGCCCGGCACCCGGCGGCAAACTACCCACAAAAATTGCAGAATGTAGCATAATATTGCATCTATAAGAATTTCCCGGTATCGATGCGGCATGACTGGATACCCCTCCCCCGGCCCCGAACTGCGGCAGCAGGCGCTTATGCGGCGACTCGATCAGGGCCAGCCACTGACCCTGGCCGCGGCGGCGCGGCAGTTCGGCGTCTCGTCCGATACCATCCGGCGCGACCTGAAGGCGCTTCAGGATCGCGGGCTGGCGCGGGTCATTCGCGGCGGCGCCCTGCCGGTGGCGCGCCCCGTCCGCCCGACGCTCGAACGGCTGGGCGAAGGGGCCGAGCAGATCCGGCGCCTGGTCGATGCCGCCCTGCCCCTGATCCGCGACGGCATGGCGATCGGGCTGGATGGCGGCACCACGGTTCTGGCACTGGCGCAAAGCCTGCCGCCCCTGCCTGGCAGCCTGGTCGTCACCCCGGCGCCGGCGGTGGCGCTGGCAAGCCTGGCCGCAGGCATCCCGACCCAGCTTGTAGGCGGCCGGCTTTCGGCCTCGGGGGCGATCAGCGTGGGCCACGCGGCAGTCGATGCGCTTTCGGGCAGCGCGCTGGATCTGGCCTTTCTGGGCGTCTGCGGGCTGGAGGCCGGCTTCGGCCTGGGCGCCGACGACCTGGATGAGAGCGAGGTGAAACGGGCCATGATCGCCGCCGGCCATCGCAGCGTGGCGCTGACATTGCAGGCCAAGATCGGGCGCCGCGCGCGCCACCGGGTGGCGTCCTGCGACCGCATTTCCCTGCTGATCACGGATGCCAGCGTCGCGCAGACCGCCGCGCTGGCCGCAACTGGACTTGAGGTAAGAAATGTCTGACCTGCTGACCCCCTGGCGCGCGCCGACTCCCTGGCGCGCCGTCGCGGCGGTATTCACGTTGAACGGCGTGCTGCTGGGCGCCTGGGCGTCGCGCGTGCCGGCCGTCACGGCACGCTTCGGCCTTGGCGAAAGCGGGCTTGGCCTGCTGCTTCTGGCGATGGGGATCGGCGCGCTGATCTCGTTTCCGCTGGCGGGCAGGCTTTCGGACCGGCACGGCGCGGTGCGGGTGACGCGCTGGATCACGGCGGTGTATCTGGTTTCGATCGTGATTGTGGGGGCAGCGCCGTCGGTGCCCGCGCTGGCGCTGGCGCTGTTCGGCTTCGGCATGTGCCATGGCGCGATGGACGTGGCGATGAACAGCTGGGCCACCGAGGTCGAGGCGCGGATGGGCCGCTCGGTCATGTCTTCGTTTCATGCGATGTGGAGCCTGGGCGCGGGCCTGGGCACGGCGGGCGGCTTCGTCGCCGCCAGCCTGGATAGCCCGACAGGGCTGCATTTCCTGCTGACCTCGGTGGTGACGGGGCTGGTCTTCGGACCGTTCCTGCGGCTGGACTGGACCTCGCGCCGCCAGGTGCGGGGCGGCGGGCATCCGGTCTTCGCCTTTCCGCGCGGGGCGTTGCTCGGCGTCGGCCTGATCGCGCTGGCGGCGGGCCTGGGCGAGGGCGCGGCGGTGGATTGGAGCGCGATCTTCCTTTCGGATGTGCTGGGCGCGCCGCAATCGCGCGCGACGCTGGGCTATGCGGTGTTCTCGGCGACCATGGTGGCGATGCGGCTTTGCGCAGACGGGCTGATCACGCGCTTCGGCGCGCGGCACATGGCGGTGGCCAGCGGCGTGACGGCGGGCCTGGGCTATCTGCTTTGCGCGCTGGCGCCGGCGCTGCCGGTGGCGCTGTCGGGATTCGTGCTGATGGGGATCGGCTATGCGGCGGTGGTGCCGCTGGCCTTCACCCGCGCCGCCGCGGATCCGCGGGTTCCGCCGGGTCAGGCCATCGCCTCGGTGGCGACGCTGGGCTATGGCTCCATGCTGCTGGGGCCGCCGGCTATCGGACTGATCGCCGAGGCGACCTCGCTGCGCTTTTCATTCCTGCTGATCGCGGGCTTTGCCCTGCTGATCGCGGCGCTGTCGCCGGTGCTGGACGCAGGGCGCCGCGCGGCCCCGGCCTGATGATGCTCAGGGCAGCGCCAGCGCCGGACCCCGGCAGGGCGCCGCCAGCAGCGCGGCCAGATCCTTGTCCAGATGCATCAGCGTCAGCGACACCCCCGCCATGTCCAGCGAGGTGTAGTAGGGTCCGACCAGGCTGCGGCTGACGCGGATGCCGCGCGCCTTCAGCCGCTGGCGGACCCGGCGCAGCAGGATGTAAAGCTCCATCGCCGGGGTGCTGCCCAGCGAATTGACCAGCACGGCCACCTCATCGCCCTCGGCGGGGCTCATCTCGGCCAGGATGCGGTCCAGCAGCATGTCGGCGCTGTCATCGGCCGAGGCCAGGCGCTGACGCCGCACGCCCGGCTCGCCATGGATGCCGACGCCCAGCTCGATATCGCCCGGACCGATCTCGAAGCTGGGGCGGCGGGTATCGGGCAGGCTGCCGGGTTCCAGCGCCAGGCCCATCGTATAGGTGCGGGCATTGGCGCGGCGGACCAGCGCCTCGCATTCCTCCAGCGGCAGCATGCGCTCGGCGGCGGCGCCCGCGATCTTGAAGATGAAGACATTGCCCGCCACCCCGCGCCGCGCCGCCCGCGCCTCGATCGGGGCCGAGGCGATGTCGTCGGTCGTCACCACGCTGCGCACGGTGATGCCCTCGGCCGCCGCAAGCTCGGCGGCCATGTCGAAATTCATCACGTCGCCCGAGAAGTTGCCATAGATGTAAAGCACCCCCGCGCCGCCATGGACGGCCTGGGTCGCGGCCAGGATCGGCGCGGGCGGAGGCGAGGCGAAGATATTGCCGACCACCGCCGCATCGGCCAGCCCGCGCCCGACATAGCCCCAGAAGCCCGGCTCATGCCCGGCGCCGCCGCCGATCACGACGCCGACCTTGCCAGGGCGCGGCCCGTCCAGCGCGCGGATGGCGCGCGGCGCGTCGGCCACGGGGGCGATCAGCCCTTCATGCGCCAGCAGCGCACCCCTCAGCGCCTCGTCCACCGCGTCCTGGGGCGCGTTGATCAGCTTCTTGACATGGGTGCGGCGGGCCAGGGGCGCATCCGCCGGGCGGTCGGCCCCGCGCGGCGTGTCGCGATAGCCCTCGGCGGTCAGGATGCCGCGCCCGGTGCCCGCATCCGTGACCAGCACATTGACATAGCCGCCGCGCAGCGCGGCCAGGATCGCGGGCACCTTGTCCACGCCCCCGGCCACCGCGATACGCTGCGGGATGCGGCGCAGCGCATCCAGATCGACGCCGATGGTGCGCGCGTCCATCGGGCCTATCACCGGCTCGCCGCGCGCCGAGATGAAGCGCCCGACGATGCTGCCCACCGCGTCCTGGTAATGCGCGTGCTGCACCCCGCCGTCCAGGAAGCCGCTGCTGTGGATGGTGCTTTCGGGCCGCAGCGATGAAATGCCCATGACGATCCGGTCGGCCTCGGACAGGATCGCCAGTTGCTCGGCCAGGACCGGCTCGGCCATCAGCATGGCGCGCACCTCGGCCGATGAGACGATGGCCGGGGCGGAAATCGGGACCGAGCGCGCGCCCAGCACCTCGGCCAGGCGCGAGGCGCAGGCTTCGGGCGTCCAGGGGATACGGCCGGTGGTGCCGCCGGTCGCCTGGACCACGCGCATGTCCTGAAGGCCGGGACGGTCCATCGCCTCGGCCAGGGCCAGCATGGTCCGGCCCCAGGTCACGGCCAGGGTGTCGCCGGATTTCAGATAGCGCCCCAGCGCCTGCGCGCCCGCATCGCCCAGCCGCGCGATCAGCGGCCGCTCGGCCCCCTCGGTCGGGATCACCAGGCAGTCTTGCAGGTTGAAATGCTCGCGCAGGGCGCGGGCGATGGTCAGGGCGCGGAACTTCTCGGGGGCGATCTCGATCTTGACGATGCCACGGGTCCGGGCATCGGCCAGATAGGCGTTGACCGAGGCGCGCGACAGGCCCATCTGCTGGGCGATGTCGCCCTGGGTCAGCCCCTCTTCGTAGTAAAGCCAGGCCGCCCAAAGCAGCGGGTCGTCGCCATAGCGCAGCGGCATGGCGCAGGCAGCAGCATCGCCTTCGGCGGGCTTTGGGCGCGGCGCCATGGGCTAGCTCTCCGGCCCGGCGATGTGGCGCGCCAGCCCCTCGCGCAGGGCGGCGATGACGATCACCGCCGAGGCCGCGCCGGGATCGACATTGCCAAGGCTTCGCTCACCCAGCCGCGCGGCGCGCCCGACCGAGGCGATCATCGCCCGCGTCGCGTCCCGCCCCTCGCTTGCCGCGTGCAGCGCCCGGTCCAGCCGGGCCAGCGCGTCGCCCGGCCCCTGCGCGGCGCGGGCGGCCGGCCCCCAGGCGTCCATCATGGTCTTGTCGCCCGGCCGCGCCTTGCCGCGCGCGGCGATGCCTTCGGCAAAGGCCGCAACCAGGGCCGGGATCTCTTCGGCGGGAATACCGGCCTGCCCGGCAAAGCGCAGCCCGGCATGATGCAGGGCGCTGGCGTAAAGCGGGCCGGTGGTGGCGCCGACGGCGTTCAGCAACGCACTGCCCCCGATCGCGAACAGATCCCCCGCCGCGACCCCCTCGCCCGCCGCTTCCGCGCCGGCGCGGACCACGGCGGCAAAGCCCTCGGCCATGGAATTGCCGTGATCGCCGTCCCCGATGGCGCCGTCCAGCGCGCCCAGATCGGCCCGCGCCTCGGCCAGGCGGCGGGCGACGACGCGGAAAAGATCGACGATCTGCGGGGCTGCCAGCGGGTTCATGGCGCCACTTGGCCCCAAAGCCCGCCCCGGCGCAAGGGCCGGAACGGCAATCCGGTCAGCCCAGGCGGCGGGCGAAGCTGTCGCCCAGGGTGGTCAGGATCAGGCAGCACGAGGTCGCCCCCGCATCCGGCACCCCGCGCGAGCGTTCGCCCAGGCGCGCGGCGCGCCCGATCCGGGCCACCAGATCCACGGTGCTGTCACGGCCCCTGGCCGCCGCCTCGGCCATGTCGGCCAGCGCCGGGGCAAAGCCCCGCGCCTTGGCGGCATCGAAGGCGGCGACGGCCGGAACCAGCGTATCCATCAGCGTCTTGTCCCCCACCTCGGCCGAGCCGGTGCGCCGCACCGCCGCCAGCCCCGCGCCAAGCATCACCAGGAAGCCCTCGGCGTCGATGGCGCTGCGGCCGGCGACGGCACGCGCCATGTCCTGGAACATGAAGCCGTAAAGCGGACCCATCGAGCCGCCGATTTCCGACATCAGCACATCGGCCAGCACCGCCAGCGCCTGATCGAAGCTCAGCCCCTTGCCCGCGATCCGCTCGGCGGCGCGGCCGAAGCCCTTGGCCATGTTGATGCCATGGTCGCCATCGCCGATCAGCCCGTCGATCTCGGACAGATGCGCCTTGTTCGCGACGATGACCTGGGCCAGTTCGGCCACGATCCCGTCGCCGCCGGGATTGGCGACGCAAGGCCCGTGGACCTCAACGTCGACCGCCGCCGCCTCGGCCTTTTCGGCGCGGGCGGCAGGGCGCTGTTGCACCGGCGCGGCGCTGGCCTGTGGGGCGGCGACATGGCCGGTCGCCATGCCCGGCGCCATCGCCTCCATGTCCAGAAGCGCCTTCAACTCATCGTCCAGCGCCATCACCGTCAGCGTCGCGCCGACCATTTCCAGCGAGGTGAAGTAATTCCCGACAAAGGCCCGATGCACGTGGATGCCGCGCCGGGAAAGTCCGGTCTCGATCCGGTCGTAAAGCACATAAAGCTCGTTCACCGGGGTCGCGCCCAGGCCCGAGACCAGCACCGCGACCTCGGCCCCCTCGGACAGGCCGTGATCGTCCATGACGATCTGAAGCATGTCATCGGCCACGGCGGCGGCGGGCTTCAGCGCCTCGACCCGCGTGCCCGGCTCGCCGTGATGGCCGATGCCGACCTCCATGGTGCCGGGCGCGATCTGGAAATTCGGATGGCCCACGGCAGGCAGGGTGCAGGGTCCAAGCCCCACCCCGACCGAGCGGCAGGCGTCGATGGCCTTCTGCGCCGCCGCCTGCACCTGGGTCAGCGAACCGCCCTGCGCGGCCTTCGCGCCGCCGATCTTCCACATGAAGATCTCGCCCGCGACGCCGCGACGCTTGGCGCGCTCGGATGGCGGGGCCGAACATACATCGTCATTGGCAACGACGGTCGCGGTCTGGATCCCGTCCTCGGCCACCATCCGCGCGGCCATCTTCACGTTCATGTTGTCGCCGGCGTAATTGCCGTAAAGCACCGCCACGCCTGCACCGCCATCGGCGGCGCGGATCGCGTCGGCGAAGCTTTTCGCCGTGGGGGACGAGAAAAGCTCGCCCACCGCCACCGCATCGACCAGATTGCGGCCCGCATAGCCGATGAAGGCCGGCTCATGCCCCGAGCCGCCGCCGGTCACGATACCGACGCGGCCCGCCCGCGGCGCCGAGGTCGAAACCACCACACGCGGGTTTTCCGGGTCCAGCCGCACCAGGTCGCGATGCGCCTTGACGAAGCCGGCCACGGTCTCGTCGACCAGATCGTCGGGATTGTTGATGAAACGCTGCATCCTACTTCACCGTATAGCCGCCATCGACCAGAAGGTCGGCGCCGTTGATCATTGCGGCCTCGTCCGAGGCCAGAAACACCGCCGCCGCCGCGATCTCATGCGGCTCGGCGAAGCGGCCGGCGGGGATCTGGGCCTTCATCGCCTCGCCCTTGGGACCGTCCCAAGCCTTGCGGCCCAGATCGGTCAGGACCACCGTGGGCGAAATCGAATTGACCGTGATCCCGTGCCGCCCCCATTCCAGCGCCAGCGTCTTGGTCACGCCGATGATGCCGAATTTCGAGGCGCAATAGGCCACATGCCCGTCGATGGCAACCGAACCGGCCTGGCTGGCCAGGTTCACGATGCGCCCGCCCCGCCCGGCGGCGATCATCGCACGGCCGACCTCGCGCGCCATCAGGAAGCTGCCGGTCAGGTTCACCTCGATGGTGCGCGTCCAGGCGCGGTCGCCGATCTCTTCGGCGGGGGCCAGATCTACGATGCCGGCGCTGTTGACCAGGATGTCGATCTCGCCCATCGTCGCGCGAATATCGGCCACCGCAGCGGCGATACCGGCCGCGTCGGTCACGTCGCAGGCGAAGGCGCGGGCCTTGGGCAGGCCGGCGGCGCGGGCTCCGGCCGCGTCCAGGTTCATGTCCAGCAGCGCGACGCGCGCGCCCTTGGCGGCGAAGCCCTCGGCGATGGCGGCGCCGATGCCCGAGGCCGCGCCCGTCACCACGGCAAGCTTGCCGAAGAGCGAAAATTCGAAACTTGCAGCGACCATGATCGGATTCCTTGCTGTTTCCGGGAAAGGATGGCGAAGGCGCGCACCGGATGCGCCCCCGCCGGCTTTGGGCTATTGGCGCTCGGCCAGCAGCGCGTCCACGTTCTGGGCCGTCACCGGCGTCCAGGGCACGTTATATTCCCTGGCCTTGCCGTCCTGCCATTCCATCTCGGGGTATTTGGTCCAGACATCGGACATGGGCTTGTAGTCGGGCAGCACCTGCGCGATCGCCAGATCAAGCGCGCCCTGCGCCTGCGCCGCGCCATCTTGCAGGATCGAGGCCATGTCGCCCGCCTTGACCGCGTTCAGCGCATCGGTCACGCCGTCGATGCCCGCGATGGCGAAATCGGTGGGCTTCAGGCCGGCGGCCTTGATCGCCTCGATGGCCCCCAGCGCCATCTCGTCGTTCTGGCCGATCACGCCCGCGATCTCGCCCGGATGCGAGGTCAGCCAGTTCTCCATCAGGCTCTGCGCCTCGGCCCGGCTCCAGTTCGCGGTCTGGCGCTCAAGCACCTTGACCTCGGGGCATTCGGCCAGGGCCTTGTCATTGCCCTCGCCGCGCTGGATCTCGGCGGACTGGCCGATCGGCCCCTCGATGATGACGACATTGCCCTTGCAGCCGATCCTGTCCAGCACGGTCCTGGCCTCCATATAGCCCGCCTGCACATCGTCCGAGCCGACGTAAGAGGCCAGCAGATCGCTGTTCACGCGCGTGTTCGAGCCGACGACGGGAATGCCCGCGCCGACCGCCGCCTCGACCGGGGCCGCGCCCGCCTCGATGTCGATGGGGACGAAGACGATGGCCTTGAAGCCGTCGGTGATCATCGTCTCGAACTGTTCCTGCTGGACCAGCGCGTCATAGCGGCCATCGAACACGGTCAGGCTCACCAGCCCCTGCTTGACGGCGGGATGGTTCTCGGCCGCCTGCGCCCAGATCTGCATGAACTCGGCGTTCAGGCCATAGACGGCGGCGCCGATCTTGGGCTTGTCCTGCGCCATGGCGCCACCCGCAAGCAGGGCAAGGGCGCTGGCCAGCATCAGAGTCTTCTTCATCTCACGTTCCTCCCAGGGACGGCTTGGTCGCGGCGCCGGGCACCCGCCCGCGCCGAAAAGCAGGTCTCAGTCCTGCTTGTTCCTCGATTGATCCAGCATGACGGCGGCGACGATCAGAACGCCCTTGATCACCTGCTGGTAATAGGATTCGACCCCCATCAGATCCAATCCGTTGTTCATCACCCCGATCAGAAGCGCCCCGACCAGCGTGCCCGTGACCCGGCCCACGCCCCCGGCCAGCGAGGTGCCGCCGATCACCACCGCGGCGATGGCGTCCAGCTCATAGGCGACGCCAGCCTGCGGCAGGGCCGAGCCCGTGCGCGCGGCCAGGATCATCCCGGCAAGGCCCGCCAGCCCGCCCGAGATGACATAGACCAGAAGCCGGATACGGTTGACCGGCAGGCCCGAGACCTTGGCCGCATGCGGATTGCCGCCCACCGCATAGACCTGGCGGCCGAAGCGGGTCTGGCTCAGCACGAACCAGGCCCCGGCGAAGACCGCCAGCAGCACCAGGATCGGAACCGGAATGCCCAGAACATCGCCGGTGCCGATCCAGCGAAAGCCGCCCGAAAGGCCCGGCACCGGGCGCCCGCCCGAATAAAGCAGCGTCAGCCCGCGCGCGGCCGAAAGCATGCCCAGCGTCGCCACGAAGGCCGGCACCTTGAAGCGCGACACGATCACCCCCGAAACCGCGCCGCAGCCCATGCCGACCGCGATGCCGATGGCCAGTGCCAGGACGGCGGGCCAGGGCGCGCCGGGGATGAAGCCACTGCTGGATGTCGTCGCGAACGAAGCCGCGACCACCCCCGCCAGCGCCACGACCGATCCGACCGACAGGTCGATCCCCCGCGTCAGGATCACGAAGGTCATGCCGATGGCCAGCACCCCGTTGATCGAGGTCTGGCGCAGCACGTTCAGCACATTGCGCCCGGTCAGGAAATTTCCGCTGATCAGGCTCAGCACCAGGCAGGCCAGAAGCAGCGCCATGAGGATGCCGTATTTCTGCACGATCCGGCCGGCCGTCAGGCGCGGCCCGGCCGCGCCGTGGCTGTTGGTTTGCATGCGTCGTCCCTCCCCTTGCATCCCGTCTCAGGCGGCAAGATGCAGCAATCTTTCCGCCGAAAGCGCGCTCCGGCCCAATTCCCCGGCCACGCGGCCGTCCTTCAGCACGATCACCCGGTCGGCCATGCCCAGGATCTCGTCGGTCTCGGACGAGACCATCAGCACCGTCCCCCCGGCGCGGGCGAAATCGGACATCACCCGGTAGATCTCGCGCTTGGCGCCCACGTCCACGCCGCGCGTCGGCTCGTCCAGAAGCAGGATCCGGGGTTCGGTCAGGAACCATTTGCCCAGCACCACCTTCTGCTGGTTGCCCCCCGAAAGCCCCGAGACCCCAAGCCCGTCGCCGGCGGTCTTGATGCGCAGATCCTCGATCATCCGCGCCGCCGCCTCCGCCTCGCGGGCGGGACGCATCATCCCGCCGGGGGACATGCGGTCCAGCACCGCAAGGCACATGTTGTCCCGCACGCTGGCGGACAGGACCAGGCCCGAGCCCTTGCGATCCTCGGTCACATAGGCAAGGCCCGCGCGGATCGCCTGGGCGGGGCTTTCGATCCGCATTTCGGCGCCGCCGATCTGGATCCGGCCCTCGCCATGGCCGGACAGGCCGAAAAGCCGGTCCAGGATCTCGGTCCGGCCCGAGCCCATCAGCCCATAGATCCCCAGGATCTCGCCCCGATGCGCCGAAAAGCTGATATCCGCGACGCCACGGGCCGCATCCGCGCCGGCGACGCGCAGGACGATCTCGGGCGATGGCACGTTTTCCTTGACGAATTCCTCGGTCAGCGGGCGGCCCACGATAAGCTGGATCAACTGCGCCTTGTCGATCTGGGACAGCGCGCCGTCCTGGATGAACCGGCCATCCCGAAAGACGGTATAGCTGTCGCAGATGGAAAAGATCTCGGACAGGCGGTGGCTGACATAGATCACACCCTTGCCCCGCGCCTTCAGGGTGCGGATGGCGGCGAAAAGATGCTCGGCCTCGGCCTCGCCCAGGGCCGAGGTCGGCTCGTCCAGGATGATGACCTGCGCATCATGGCTAAGCGCCTTGGCGATCTCGACAAGCTGGGTCTGCGCCACGGTCAGATCCATCATCAACTCGGTCGCGCGGATGGCGAAGCCGAAGCCGTCCAGCAGATCCTGCGTGCGCCGGTTCAGGCGGGCAAAGTCGATGCGCCCGAACCGCGCCAAAGGCTCGCGCCCCAGGAAGATGTTCTCGGCCACGGTCATCGCGGGCACAGGCGAAAGCTCCTGTTCGACGATGGCGATGCCGCTGGCCAGCGCCTGGGCCGGGCCGTCGAAGCCGACCTCCTGGCCATTGCGCAGGATCGTGCCGGAATCGCGCGGCTGGATGCCCATGACGATCTTCAGAAAGGTCGATTTCCCCGCGCCATTGCCGCCGCACAGCGCATGGACCGAGCCGGGCAGCAGCCGAAAGCGCCCGTCGCGCAGGGCCGGAACGCCGGAAAAGCTTTTCGCAAGGCTGATCGCCTCAAGAATCGGCTGCATGTCTCCCCCCCGCCATTCAAATGTCATTGAATGATCGACATATGTAAGCTTTGTGTAATGAACTTTGTCAACACAAAGATGAACTTTGAAAGTGAAAGGCCGCCGCACGGGGGTTCCGTGCGGCGGCCTTTGGTCTGATCCGTTGTTATGTCCTGGCGATCAGCCCCAATAGGCCATGGCCGAGAAGCGGGTCCGGTCCAGCCGCCGCTCTTGCAGCCATTTGCGGGCGGCGCGGGCCTGGACGGTATCGGCGGCGAACCAGGTGAAGCCCTCGGGGTCCGGGGCCTCGGCTTGCAGGGCCGCAAGCAGGTCGGGCACGACGCATACCCGCGGATCGCCCGCCAGGGGGCCAAGATCCTCGGGCGCGCAGCGAAGCCAGGCCCGTGCGGGAACCTTGGCCAGGTCCAGGATGCGGATGATCGCGGGCAAGGCGGTCTCGTCGCCGAAAAGCCGCAGGCTCTCGCCCTCGGGGCACCAGCCGCCGCCGGGACCGATCAGGCCGACGGTCTGGCCCACCGGCCCCGCCTCGGCCCAGTCGCATGTCGGGCTGCCGTCATGGCGGAAGATGTCGAAATCCAGCCAGTCCCCGCCATGGTTCAGCACGGTATAGACCGGACGGTGCAGCGCGTCCTTACCCTCGGGCCAGTCGGTGCGGCCGCTGGCGGCGACGCGCGGCCAGACCGGGGCACGCCCCGCAGGGGGCAGAAGCAGGCGGAAATGCAGCCCCCCGGTCGCGAAGCGCGCCGCCTCGGGACCCGAGACGCGGACGCGCAGGAAATTCGGCAGGGGCTGGCTGACCGCCCGCACCGTCATCAGGGACAGGCCCGGCGCCAGCGCGCCCACGTCCAGATCGCTCCATTCGATGGCGATGCCGGTTTCGGCCAGGATCTCGGAGGTGCTGTCGCGCAAATAGCCGATCAACCGCTTTTCCGGGGCCGAAAGGTCGATCTTCAGGCTTCCCGGCAGCAGGGTCACCCGGATTTCGCCACCCCAGACCCACAGGACCAGAACCCCCTCCTGCTCAAGGATGGGGATCTCCCATTCGGCGGCGCGGGTCTTCAGCGCGGCAACCGCGGCCCCCGAGACCTGCTGCGCGAAGCCGGTTGATTTGTAATTCGCCATCTGCACCATGATCACGCCCTTTGCCGCTTTCCGAGCCGGCCTCAGGGGTATACTAGATCCTTTTACTCAATAATCCCCGACGAGAGCCGATGCTACGCGCCTTCATGTCCTATTATCGCCCGCATCTGGGGCTGTTTCTGGTGGATTTCGGCTGCGCGGTCGTCGCGGGGCTGCTGGAACTGGCCTTTCCGCTGGCGATCACGGCCTTCATCGACCACCTGCTGCCGCGCGGCGACTGGGGGCTGACGCTGCTGGCGGCGGCGGGGCTTCTGGCGCTTTACGCGGCCAATGCGCTTTTGCTGATCGTGGTGGTCTATTGGGGCCACAAGCTGGGCATCAATATCGAGACGCGGATGCGCGCGCGCGCCTTCGACCACCTGACACGGCTTTCCTGGCGCTGGTATGACCGCGCGCGCACCGGCAAGCTGGTCGCGCGCGTCACCCGCGACCTGGAGGATATCGGCGAGGTCGCCCATCACGGCCCCGAGGATGCGGTCGTCGCCGTGATGACCTTTGCCGGCGCCTTCGTCCTGATGTTCGCGATCCATCCGCAACTGGCCTATGTCGTGGCGCTGATCGTCCCCGCGATGCTGGCGCTGATCGTGATCTATGGCGGGCGGATGACGCAGACCTGGCGCGCGATCTATTCCCGCGTGGGCGATTTCAACGTCCGGCTGGAAGAGGCGCTGGGGGGTGTCCGCGTCGTCCAGGCATTCGGCAACGAAAGCCATGAAAGCACCCTTTTCGCCAGCGACAACCAGAACTACCGCAGCACCAAGCTGGAAGCCTATAAGGTCATGGCGACCGTCTCGGCGCTGCAATATATGGGGCTGCGGCTGGTTCAGGTCGTGGTCATGGTCATGGGCGCCTGGTTCGTGCTGCAAGGCTCGCTGACCACGGGGGGGTTCGTGGGCTTTCTGGTGCTGGTCGGCGTCTTCTATCGCCCGCTGGAAAAGATCGCCGCCGTCATCGAGACCTATCCCAAGGGCATCGCCGGCTTTCGCCGCTATCAGGAACTGCTGGCGACCGAGCCCGAGATCGCCGATGCGCCCGATGCCGTCGATCCCCCGCCCCTGCGCGGCGAGATCCGGTTTCAGTCGGTGAGCTTTGCCTATGATCAGGCCCGGCCCACGCTGTCGGGCATCGACCTGACCATCCGCAGCGGCGAGACGGTGGCCTTCGTCGGTCCCTCGGGGGCGGGCAAGACCACGCTTCTGGCGCTGCTGCCGCGCTTTTACGACCCAAGCGCAGGCGCCATCAGCATCGACGGGCTGGACCTGCGGCGGATGAAGCTTAACGGGTTGCGCCGCCAGATCGGGCTGGTCAGCCAGGACGTGTTCCTGTTCGGCGGCACGCTTCGCGACAATATCGCCTATGGGCGCCTGGGCGCCAGCGATGCCCAGATCCGCGCCGCCGCCGATCAGGCCCGCCTGGGCGAGATGATCGACACCCTGCCCGAGGGGCTGGACACCATCGTGGGCGAACGCGGGGTGATGCTGTCGGGCGGGCAGAAGCAGCGCGTGGCCATCGCCCGCGCCTTCCTGAAGAACCCGCCGATCCTGATCCTGGACGAGGCGACCAGCGCGCTGGACAGCCAGACCGAGCGCGACATCCAACTGGCGCTGGACGCGCTTTCCCAAGGCCGCACCACGCTGGTCATCGCGCACAGGCTGACGACGATCCGCCACGCCGACCGCATCGTGGTCATGCAGGCGGGCCGCATCGTCGAGGCCGGCCGGCACGAGGAGCTGCTCGCCCAGGGCGGGATCTATGCGGGGCTTGCGGCCTAGGCAGGCGTCAGGCCGGGATCACCATGGGCGTGCCGGTGACGGGATCGGGATGGACCTGCGCCTGAAGCCCGAAGGCGGCGCGCAGATTCGCCTCGGTGACCACCCGATCCGGCGCGCCGCTGGCGACCAGCCCCTGTGGTCCCAGAAGCACCAGCCGGTCCGAGAAACGGGCGGCCAGGTTCAGGTCGTGCAGGACGCTGATCACCGTCAGCCCGGTCTCGCGGTTGCGGCGGCGCAGCAGCCGCAGCACGTCCAGTTGATGAACCAGGTCCAGGAAGCTGGTGGGTTCGTCCAGCAGCAGCCAGGGCGTCGCCTGGGCCAGGACCAGCGCGATCCAGGCGCGCTGCTGCTGACCCCCGGAAAGCTGGTTCAGCGGCCTCTCGGCCAGATCCTGCATCTGCACGGCGGCCAGGGCTTCGGCGCAGGCCGCCTGATCCTCGGGGCGCCAGGGGGCCAGAAAGCCGCGCCAGGGCGTGCGGCCCCGGCGGACCAGATCGGCCACCGTCACCCCCTCGGGGGCAAGGGGCGATTGCGGCAGGATGGCGATGCGGCGGGCCAGGGCGCGGGTGTTCTGGGCACGCAGGTCCTGGCCCTCGAACGTCACGCGCCCGGATTGCGGCGCCGCCAGCCGGCCAAGCGCGCGCAACAGCGTGGACTTGCCGCAGCCGTTCGGCCCAAGGATGGTCGTGACCTGACCCGCCGGAAACTCCAGGCTGAAATCGCGAAGCACCTGGCGACCGCCATAGCCCAGCGTCAGGCTTTCGGCGCTAAGGCTCATAGCCCACCCCTTTCCATCTCGCGCGAAAGACGCCACAGCAGGTAGGGCGCCCCAAGGATGCCGGTCATGATCCCGGCGGGAAGTTCGATCGCGGGCACGGCGCTACGCCCCACGACATCGGCCAGAAGCAGGATCAGCGCCCCCGCCCCCATGGCCGAGAGAAGCCGCCCCGAGACCGAGCGTGCGCCGGTCAGACGCGACCCCAGCGGCCCGGCCATCAGCGCGACGAAGGCGACCGGCCCCACGACCGACACCCCCGTCGCGGCCAGCGCCACCCCGGTCAGCGCCAGGGCGGCGCGGCTGCGCTCGACCCGCAGGCCCAGGGCAGCGGCCAGATCCTCGCCCAGTTCCAGGACGGCCAGCCGGCCCGAAAGCCCAAGCGCCAGCAGCGCCAGGGCCAGGCCCAGCCCCCAGACCTGCGCCACCTGCGGCCAGCTTGCCCCCGAAAGGTTGCCGATCAGCCATCGCTGCGCCTCGGCGGCGGTGCTTTGCGGCAGGCGGGTCATGGCGAATTGCCCCGCCGAAGTCGCCATGACGCCCACCCCCAGGCCCACGAGGATCAGCACCAGGGGCGGCGTGGCCCGGCCGGGACTGTAGGCCAGAAGCGCCACCAGCGCCCCGGCGCCCAGCCCCCCGGCGGCGGCGGCCAGCGGCATCGGCACCCCGATCCCCAGCGCGGTCGCCATGACCACGGCCAGCGCCGCGCCCGGATTGAAGCCCAGCAGGTCGGGCGAGGCCAGGGGGTTGCGCAGCAGCGTCTGAAACAGTGCCCCGGACAGGCCCAGGCAGGCCCCCGCCCCCAGCGCGACCAGCACGCGCGGCGCGCGGAAGCTGCCCAGGATCAGCGCGCCGCGCCCCTCGCCGCCCAAGGTGTCGCGGATAAGATCGACCGGACTGATCCAGCTTTGCCCGGCGGAAAGGCCCAGAAGGCTTGCCAGCACCAGAAGCGCCAGCAGGATGATCGCGCCTCGGGTCATGTCTCTGCCCCCGGACGCATGCGGCGGGCGATGGCGATGAAGATCGGCGCGCCCAGAAGCGCGATCATCACCCCCACGCGCACCTCGGAGGGCGGAAAGATCACCCGCCCCAGGGTATCGGCCAGCAGCAGGAAGCCCGCCCCCAGCGCGGCCGAGACGCAGATCTCGGCCCGCAGGCGGTGGCCCACCAGCAGACGCGCCATGGGCGGCGCCATCAGGCCCAGAAACACCACCGGCCCCGCGACCGAGACCGCCGCCCCCGCCGCCAGCGTGACAACCAGAAGTGCCCCCGCCTGGCTGCGCCCCGGATGCGCGCCCAGCCCCCGCGACAGCGAGACGCCCAGCGACAGCGCCTCAAGCCGGGGGGCCAACGCCAGGGCCAGCAGCCCGGCGGCCAGCGTGACCAGACCCAGTTCCAGCAGCGGCCGGCTTTCCGCCAGGTTCAGCGTGCCCGCGATCCAGAAGCGCATCGTGTTCAGCGATTGCTGGGACAAAAGCACCATGCCCGTCACCAGCGACAGAAACAGCGCGTTCAGCGCGGTCCCCGCCAGCGTCAGGCGGATCGGGCCGGTATCGCCGCGCAGCCCGCCCCCCAGCGCGAAGACCGCCGCCGAGGCAAGCGCCGCGCCGGGAAAGGTCAGCAGCACGGCGCCGCCCCCGTCAATGCCGCCCAGAAGAAGCGACCCCAGCAGCAGCCCCAAGGCTGCGCCCGCGTTGACGCCCATGATCCCCGGATCGGCCAGGGGATTGCGCGTCACAGATTGCATCACCGTCCCCGCCAGCCCCAGGGCGGCGCCCGCGACCAGCCCGCCCAGCATCCGGGGCAGGCGGATCTGCGCCACCGTCACATGCGCGGGGTTGGTCGGATCGTAATGCGCCATCATCGCCCAGAACTCGGCCAGCGGGATGGACCGCAGCCCGACCCCCAGGGACAGCGCCATCGCGGCCAGCAAAAAGGCCGAAACGCCCATCGCGACCCTCATGGCACCAGCCCCGCTTCCCTGGCCGAGGGCACGACCGTCGCCGGATCGCCGTCCAGCGCCAAGGTGAGTTCCGGCTCAAGCCGCTCCAGCGCGAAGGGCAGGGAAAGCACGCTGCTGAAGGACATGGCCCCGGCCAGAAGCTGGTCGCAAAACACCTCTCGTCCCTCGCGAAGCGCGCGCAGGGTCTGGCGCATCGGCAGGCGGATGATGTCGGGCGCGAATTCGATCGAGGAAATCCAGACCAGCAGGTCGGCGTCGATGGGGGACAGATCCTCGGGCGAGAAGGTGGTGTAGAAACCGTCGACATAGCTGCGGGTTTCGATATCCGGGGGCGGCACGAAGCCGAGCGAGGCGAGGAAGCGCGCACGCGCGTCCTCATGGGTGAAGGCGCCGGTCTCTCCGCCCCCCTGCCAGGCGGCCACGGCGGTCTTGCCCGCCCAGTCGGGATGGCGCGCGCGGGCGGCGGCGAACCTGCCCTCGACCCCCGCGATCAGTGCCTCGGCCTGAGCATCAAGGCCGGTGGCGCGGCCGATGGTGCGGGCCTCGACCTGCCAGGGGCTGCCATACATCGAATAGCGCGCGTCCTGCATGACGACGGGCGCGATCTGGGACAGAAGCACATATTCCTCACGCGAGATGCCCGAGCCCGCGCCCAGGATCAGGTCGGGCATCAGCCCGGCGACGATCTCCATCGAGACCTCGCCCATGATCACCACGGGCCGGGCGCCGCCGCTGTAAGGCTCGGCCCAGGGCCAGATCCCCGAAGGGTAAGGCCCCCACCACCAGCGCAGCGCCAGGGGCGCGATCCCCAGGGCGAAAAGCATGTCATGCGTGTTCCCGCCCAGCGAAACGATACGCCGGGCGGGACGAGGCAGCACCGTCCGGCCGTAAGCATGGTCAAAGACCAGAGGCTCGGCGGCCGGCAGGGCGGGCGCGGCAAGCAGACTTGCCGCCGCGCCCAGCATCACCTGGCGCCGGCCGGGGCGAAGCCCGGTCGTCACCACTTGTATTTCAACGTCGCGCTGACCTCGCGCCCCTCGCCCAGCCAGGCGTCGTTGCCATAGATGGTGGTCGCATATTCCTTGTCGAACAGGTTCGAGACGTTCAGCGCCAGATCCACGTTACGGGCCACGCCATAGCTGACGGCGGCGTCGAACACCGTGCGGCCGCCGACGCGGACCGTATTCGCGTCATCGGCATAGACGTTGCCGACATAGCGCAGGCCACCGCTTAGCGTCAGGTCGCCGCGACCGCCCGCGCCGGGGATGGTGTAGTCCAGCCAGAGCGAGGCCATGTGCTTGGGCACGTTCGAAGGACGGTTGCCGGCATTGCCCTGGATGCCGTCCTCGCGGATTTCGGCATCCCAATAGGAATAGCTGGCGATCAGGTTCAGCCGGTCGGCGATCTGGCCCTTGCCCTCAAGCTCAAGGCCGCGCACGCCGATCTTGCCGATCTGGTGATATTCCGTCGGGCTGGTCTGCACATCCACATTGGTCTGCGTCAGGTCGAACACCGCCGCCGTCACCAGGGCATTCATGCCTTCGGGACGATATTTGACGCCAAGCTCGTATTGCTTGCCTTTTTTCTCGTCCTCGGACAGATCCCAGACGTTCGGCTCGAAGGATTCCGAGTAATTGCCATAGAAGGACAGATTCTCGCTGGCCTTGTAGGTCAGCCCGGCGCGGCCGGTCAGGCCGATGAAGGTGCGCGCCTCGCTGGAACCGTAGGTGGCATAGCGGTAATCGGCCGAATCATAGTCGATGGCCACGCGGGCATGGTCGTAGCGCCCGCCCAGGGTCAGGATCCAGCGGTCGTCGAAGGTCAGTTCCTCTTGCAGATACAGCGACTTGCGGGTCTCTTCCGGGTGCCAGCTGATATAATCGCCAAGCGTGATGCAATCGAGCCCGCAATAGCTGATGTCGGTGATGTCCAGCGCCCCGGCCGTGCCGTATTGCGCCACCTCGTTGACCTTGATGCGGCCATATTCCATGCCAACCAGCGTCCGGCTGTCCCAGTCGCCGAAGCTGGCGTCATATTGCAACTGCGTGTCGACCACGAACTGGGTCATGTCGCTGTCCACCTGGAAGGACGAGCGGTCCGCCGTCGCATCGGTCGTGGCGCCATAGACCTGCTGATAGGTCAGGTCCAGCTTGCTGTAGCGGGCATTCTGGTGAAAGCTCAACCCGTTGCCCAGATCGCGGCTGTATTGCCAGCCGATGCTGCGCTGGGTGGTGTCGAAGCGGTTGAAATCCGGCTCGCCGAAGAAATCCTCGACATCGACGGAAACCCCCACCGGATAGCCATTGCCGGGCACGCCCTTGCGCTGGTTGTAATCGGCCAGGATCGTCAGAGAGCTAAGGTCATCCGGCGCCCAGGTGACGGCGAAGGCCAGATAGCGGCGGTCGTCGCGGGAATAGTCATAGTCGTATTCGCCGTCCTGCCATTTCGCGGTGACGCGATAGCTGAGGCTGCCGTCGGCATTGGCGCCGCCGAAATCGGCGCCAAGCTCGACATGGTCCTGGCCCAGCGTGGTATAGGTTTCGGCGAAGCTGCCGCCGGTCGGCTTTTTCGTGACGTTGTTGACCAGCCCGCCCGGCCCGCTAAGGCCATAAAGCGCCGAGTTCGAACCCTTCAGCACCTCGACGCGGGACAGCCCGTAAGGCTCGACCCGGCCGAAGGTCCAGCCGAAACCACGCTCGGGCAGGCCGTCGCGATAAGTCCCGGTCTCAAGCGTCGAGAAGCCCCGGACGCGGACGAAATCATAGCGGTCGTCGCTGCCCCATTCGTTCGTCACCACGCCCGCGCTGTAGCTGAGCACCTGTTCCAGGTTCTGGGGCTTGCGGCGATCGATCTCGGCCTCGGTCACGACCGAGACGGAGGCGGCGCTGTCCAGCACGTCCTGGGTCAATTTCGAGCCGGCGCTGCTTTCGCGGGCAACGATGGTCTGATCGTCCTCGGTGGTGCTGCCGCGAACCACGACCGTATCAAGCTGCACCGTCGATTCCTGGGCCAGGACCGGCGCGGTCGAGCAGGCCAGCGCCATAAGCGCCAGGCGGACGCGTTTCGGGGCGCGCGGGCGCGATGGGGGACAAGGGAGGGGAGCCGTCATGATGAACCGCCGATAAGCTGTTGAGACTGAGGGGAAAGCTGGCTATCGACTAGGAATCGCTGGCTGATCGGGTTGCATTAGCGCCTTCCCGCCGATTGCGATAGCGGGCATGCGGAATTTTCGCGGCGAGTGTCGGCCGGGACACCAGGCACGGCCCGTCGCTGGATCGCCCCATCCACGAAAACGATCTCGCGGACGGGACAAGGGGTCTATTCGGCCAGGATGCCGGCCAGCCTTTGCAGGTCCAGCCGCAGCACGGTGTCCAGGCCATCCCGGCGGTAAAGCGGATGATGATCCGCCATGGGCGCCTTGATGCTGACGAACAGGGCCGTGCCATCCTCGGACAGGGCCAGACTGTTGGGATGGACGGGCAGCGACAGATCCGCAAGGCGGGTGTAGTCGCTGTCCTTCAGCAGGACGACGCCGCCGGTTCCATCCGGCTTTTCCCGGCTTGCGCCGCGATAGGTGACGATGATCTGGCCGGTCCCCGGGGCATGGATCACGTCCAGCGCCCCCAGCCCCACCGGCACCTTCGCCAGGACCGCGCCGTTCGCGGTGTCGAAGACATAGACCTGGCCGCTATTGGCATCGACCGCGAACAGCCGCTTGCCCGTATCGTCCAGCGCCGCGTTGACGAAGAAATGCCGCGAGGCGTCCTGTCCCTCGGCCTTGGTGTCGCCGGTCGAGAAGCTGGCCAGCCGCGCGCCCGTCGCGGCGTCCAGAACCAGCACCTCGTTCATGCCGCCATTGGTGGCATAGACCCGCCCGGCCCTGGCATCCAGCGCCAGACCCGCCGTCCAAAGGCCCGCATTGTCGATGCGCTGGACGGCGTTGCCCTGGACGGGATCGACGATCCAGACGGTCCCGGCATCCGAGGGGCCGGTGACATAGACCCGGCCGCTATCGGGATCGACCTCGATCATGCGGGTATGTTCGAAGCCTTCGCCATCGGGCTTTCCAAGCTGGATCGTGCCAAGCGGCAGGCCGCTGGACATGTCCAGCACGCTGAGCGAGCCATCCATCGTATTGCCAACGTAAAGCCGGCCGCGCTTGGCGTCGGTCGCCAGCGCGAAGGCGCGGCGCGGCAATTCGATGCGGCGCAGCGGGCGCAGGTCGGTCGCGTCCAGCAGATCGACATAGCCGGGCCTGCCCTCCTCGAACGCGGGGGTCGAGGCGACGAAGACCGCCCCCTGCCCCGGCGCGGCGGCGATTTCGTAGATGCCCCGCAACAGATCCTGGCGCAGCGCGGCCGGCGCGATCCGGGCGGCCGTGGCCGCCGGATCCGCCGCCTGGGCCTGGGCCTGCGCCTGGGCGGGAAGCTCCAGGGCCAGGCTCATCGCCGTCAGCAGGCCAAGACGAGAGATGCGCTTCATGCTGTTTCGGCCTCCTTAGAACTTGGTGCGCAGGACCAGTTCGGCGCTGCGCCCGTCGCCATAGACCACGGTGTCGTAAAAGCCGGTCGTGGCGTAGTATTTCTTGTCCAGGATATTGTTCACCGACAGCGTCAGCTTGGTCTTGTCGTCGATGTCATAGGACGCGTTCAGGTCAAAGACCGCATAGCTGCCCTGATGGACGTTGACGTTCACGTCCGAATCGAAATCCATGCTGTCGGTGTCGCTCTGCCAGCGCATCGCGCCGCCGATCTTCACCTTGTCCTGGAACGCGGCCAGCCGGTAGTCGGTCGCCAGTTTCAACGTGTGCTTGGGCTGGTCGGCGTAAAGCTTGTTGCCGTCCGCGTCCTTCGAGGTGCGGAAGGTATAGCCTGCCGAGACGTTCCAGCGGTCGTTGACCGCGCCCGCCACCTCGACCTCGAAACCGCGGGTCTTGGTGCCCTCGATGCTTTGATAGACGCTGCGGTTTTCGTCGGGAAGCCAGTAGAGATAGTCCGCCACGTCCTTCTGGTCGGTCTGGAAGATCGCGGCCGAGGCGAACAGCGCCCCGTTCATCAGGTCGGCCTTGACGCCCAGTTCGTAGTTCCAGCCATAGGTCGGCGGCAGATACTGGCGGTCGGCGTCCTGCACCAGTTGCGGCTTGTAGATGCTGGTGACGCTGCCATAGGCGGTATAGGTCGGATTGATGTCATAGGTGAAGCCGATATAGGGCGTCACCTCGCCCGAGAACTTGTAAGAGGAACTGACGGTGGTGCCGTCGCCCTCTTCGCCGTCCCACCAGTTGACCCGCGCGCCAGCGATGACCGCCAGTTGGTCGGTCAGGCTGAAATGGCCGGTGCCGTAGATACCATACTGCCGGGTCGCGCTGGCCGAGGTATAGGTCGCCGTGTCCGACAGCACGGGGCGGGGATAGTTGCCGTTCAGCTGGTTGATATTGACCGTGAACGTTTCCCCAGAGCCATAGCCGTAATAGGTGCCCTCGCCCTTGGAGGCCATGGCGCCGAATACGAACTGGTGGTCGCGGCCGAAAAGCTGAAGGTCGCCGTTCAACTGCGCGGTCAGGTTGGTCTGCTTGTAGCCACCGTCATAGCGGGTGCCATAGCCCTGCAACCCATCGCCGGTTTCCCGGTCGGGCGTGCCGTAGATCCAGGAAAGCATGGCATCCATGTCGTTCTTGACATGGGTCAGCACGACGCGGCCGGTCCAGCCGTTGCTGAAGATATGCTCAAGCGAGGCGAAGACCTCGGTTCGCTCGGTATCCACATAGGTCCAGTCCGGCGCCAGCGACGAGCCCCAGGGCCAGTCGATCAGCCCGCCATCTGCATAGAACGGCGGCAGCCCGCCCCAGGTCACGCTGTCGCCTTCGGTCTTCTGATAGCTCAGGCCGGTGCTGAGGGTCGTGCTTTCGTCGATATCGACATCCAGCGCGCCGAACAGGACGTATTTGTCCTTGTGATAACGGTCGAGCGAGCCGTCGCGGCCGTCCACCACGCTGACCAGCCGGCCGCGCACGCTGCCGCTGGCGTTCAGCGGCCCGGACACGTCGGATTCGACACGCGCCCCCTTGGGATAGGCCAGCGCGACGGCGGCTTCGTTCTGGAACTCGGCGGTCGGGCGCTTGCGGATGAAGTTGATCGAGGCGCCCGGCTCGCCGGCGCCCTGCATCAGGCCGTTGGCGCCGCGCACGATTTCAACGTGGTCGTAAAGCGCCATATCGGCGTTGTTGTCGCCGAACTGCCAGACACCGTCGCGCGGGACCGGCACGCCGTCATATTGATAGGCGTCAATGGGGAAGCCCCGCGAATAATAGTTGATGCGGTCGCTTTCGAATGCCTGGACGGTGATGCCGGTCGCGGCCTCCATCGTCTCGGCGACGGTGGTGATGTTGCGGTCCTTCATCTGCGCGTCGGTGATGGCGCTGGTGGATTGCGGGGTTTCCTTCTGGCTCAGCACCAGCCCGGTGGCCGAACGCATCCATTCGGTGGTCCAGCTTTCGGTGCCCTCGGTCTGGGTTCCGGGGGCGGCGGTCAGCACCACCTCGTCCAGGACGACGCCGGTTGCGGGGGCCGCATCCTGAGTGGCCTCCTGGGCCTGGGCCGCAAGCGGCATGCCCAACGGAGCCAGCACGCAAAGCGCGGTGCTGAGCAAGATTCTGTATCTAAGAGCGTGGTCGCGGGCCATTCTTCTGCACCTAAAATCAAGGAGAGGAAAAAGCTGGCGATGGCTGGCGCATGGCGCGCAGAATGCCTTCCCGGCATCGCGGCAGGCAAGTCGAACCGAACAGTTCGGTTCAGTAATGGGTTCGAAATGTCACACTCTCGTGACTTGCGGGGGATCTTCTGGAAAACGAATACAACTTTGAAGAAACTCAGCGCCGCAAGCGCAGCCCGACCAGCCCGTTCAGCAGCGCCCAGGGCCACGAACATCAGCCGCCAGATCAGCTCGCCGAGACGCCGCCCCGGAAGTTGCGGACATCATGGCGCGACCTCGTGGTGCCGGTGGCCACGATGCCGGGGCGGGCCCGGCGCCGTCCGGCGTGACGCGGGCAAGGGGTCCGTCATGCGCATGCTTTCGGTCTTCGGCTGGCGGAAGGGGACAATCCGCCTTTGACAGATTATGCATTGCCATGCCTGCCGCAATGGAAAGGAATTTTATTGTAAGGCATTGTTTCCTTTCCAAGAGCAGCAACCTTCGGTTACAAATTTCCGCCTGCGGGAAACGCTTGGTGATCCCGGAGACCAAGACGCGAAACAATCATGCCCTATCTGACACGGCAGGAAGGCCCCACCCGCCGCGCGGACCCGGCCCATGCAAGGAAGGCCCATGCGAACTCGGCTGATATTTGTATTTCTTGTCATTCTGTCCTTGGCGGTCTTGGGTTGGTTCTGGCTTGTGGCTGGGCGGGGTTTGGCGGGATTCGGCGGATCTGCGGAGCCGTCCTATCTAAGTGCGCAGGTGACGCGCGGCTCGGTCGAGGTTTCGGTGATGGCCGAGGGCAAGCTGAAGCCCATGAACCTGGTCGCGGTGGGGGCGCAGGTCTCGGGACGGATCACCCGGCTCGCGGTCCGGCTGGGCGAGCGCGTGGAAGAAGGCCAACTGATCGCCGAAATCGATTCGGTCACACAGCGCAACGCGCTGCGCACGGCCGAGGCGACGCTGGCCAATCTGCGCGCGCAGCGGACCGAGCAGATGGCCGTGCTGACGCTGGCCGGGAAAACCCTGGCGCGCCAGCAGCAGTTGATGCGCGGCAACGCCGCCACGCGCAGCGACCTCGACAGCGCCGAAGAGGCCGTCCAGGTCGCCAAGGCCCAGGTCGCGGCGCTGGACGCGCAACTGGACGCGGCCCAGGTCGCCATCGAGACGGCCGATGCCAACCTGGCCTATACCCGCATCACCGCACCCAGCGCCGGTTCGGTGCTGGCCGTGGTCAACCGGGCCGGCCAGACGGTGAACGCGGTGCAATCCTCGCCCACCATCGTGGTCCTGGGCCAATTGGACCGGATGGAGGTCCATGCCAAGATCTCGGAAGCCGACATCGCCAAGGTCTCGGCCGGCCAGAAAGTGCGCTTCCAACTTCTCGGCGACAGCGGGCACAACTATGAGGGAGTTCTTGAAACGATAGCACCTGCGCCGCGTGAGATCGTCGAGGACAGCGCCATCGACCCCGACAGCACCTCGGACAGCGACACCGACGCGGTCTATTATACCGGCATTATTCCGGTCCCGAATGCCGATGGCCATCTGCGCAGCTACATGACGGCGCAGGTCTCGATCATCCAGGACCAGGCCAGCGACGTGCTGACCGTTCCCGCCATGGCGCTTGGCGAGCGCGGCGCGGATGGGCGCTACAAGGTCCGCGTCCTGACCGGCGCGGGCGTCGAGACCCGCGATGTCCAGATTGGATTGAACGACAAGGTATTGGCCGAGGTTGTTTCCGGGCTGAGCGAGGGTGATCGGGTCGTGACGGGTGCTTCGGCTTCGGTTTCCGGGAGTAATTCCGGGAGTAGTTCGAAGAGCGGTTCTGGTGGGATGGGGGGCATGATGGGGCCTCCTCCGATGGGAGGCTGAGATGGAGCCTTTCATCCGCCTGTCGGGGATATGCCGGCGCTATCCTTCGGGCGAGGGCGTTCTGGAGGTGCTCAAGGATATAGACCTGACCATCGGTCAGGGCGAATTCGTCGCGATCATGGGGGCCTCGGGCTCGGGCAAGTCGACGCTGATGAACATCCTGGGCTGCCTGGACACGCCCTCTGCCGGCAGCTACCGGCTGGACGGCCACGAGGTGGCGCGGATGGATGCGGGCCAGCGCGCGGCACTGCGGCGCGAGTTTCTGGGCTTCATCTTCCAGCGCTATCACCTGCTGCCCGAGATGACGGCGCTGGGGAATGTCGAGATGCCGGCGATCTATCGCGGCCTGCCCGCCCGCCAGCGCCGCGCCAAGGCGGCGGCCCTGCTTGGGCGGCTAGGCATGGGCGCGCGGCTGGAGCACCGCCCCGGCCAGCTTTCGGGCGGCCAGCAGCAGCGGGTCTCGATCGCGCGGGCGCTGATGAACGACGCCCGCGTGATCCTGGCCGACGAGCCGACCGGGGCGCTGGACCGGGCCAGCGGTGCCGAGGTGCTGGCGATCCTGGATGAGCTGAACCGCGAAGGGCGCACGGTCATCCTGGTGACCCATGACCCGAAGGTCGCGGCCCGCGCGCGCCGGGTAATCGAGCTGGCCGACGGCCGCATCGTCTCCGACAGCGGTGCGCCGCCGCCGCGCGCGGCTGCGCATACGCCCCCCGGCCGCGAGGCGCGCGGCATCAGCCGTTGGGCCGAGGCGCTGCGCATGGCGGCTCTGGCGATCCGTGCGCATAAGCTTCGCAGCTTCCTGACCATGCTTGGGATCATCATCGGCATCGCCTCGGTGGTGTCGGTGGTGGCGCTTGGCAACGGCTCGCGCCAGCAGGTGCTGCGCAACATCTCGGGGCTGGGGACGAACACCTTGCAGATCTTTCCGGGCGAAAGCTTTGGCGACATGCGTTCGGGCCGCGTCACGACGCTGGTGTTGCAGGACGGGGTGCAGCTTGCGCGCCAGCCCTATGTCGCCTCTGTCAGCCCCACGGTCAGCAGCAGCGCCACCCTGCGCCATGGCGCGACCGCGGCCACCGCCCAGATCAGCGGCGTGGGCGAGCAATATTTCGACGTGGCGGGCATCACCCTGACGGCGGGGCGGGCCTTCGACGCGGATGCGGTGGCGCGCCTTGGCCAGGATGTGGTGATCGACGAAAACACCCGCGCGGCGCTTTTCGCGGATCGCGATCCGCTGGGCCAGGTCTTCATGGCGGGCCAGGTGCCCCTGCGCGTGATCGGCGTGGCGAAGGCGCGCCAGCGCGGGCCGGGCGGCAGCACCAGCCTGACCGTCTATGTGCCCTATACCACGGTGCAGGCGCGCTATCTGGGCAGCACCTCGGTCAGCGGCCTGACGCTGCGCGTGGCCGACGATGCCGATATGACCCTGGCCCAGCGGCTGGCCACCGAGTTTCTGACCCAGCGCCATGGCGGCAAGGATTTCTTCATCGTCAACGACGACGAGATCCGCCAGACCATCATCAGCACCACCCAGACCATGACGCTGCTGATCGCGGCGGTGGCGGTGATCTCGCTTCTGGTCGGGGGCATCGGGGTGATGAACATCATGCTGGTTTCGGTAACCGAGCGCATCGGCGAGATCGGCGTGCGGCTGGCCGTGGGCGCGCGCCGCTCGGACATCCGCGCGCAATTCCTGATCGAGGCGGTGCTGGTCTGTGCCATCGGCGGCGCGGCGGGCGTGCTTTGCGCCCTGGGCTTCGGCCTGGCCTTCGAGTGGATCGGCAGCAGCTTCGCGCTGGTTTATTCGCCGCTGTCCATCGCGGCGGCGCTGGCCAGTTCCTGCGGCATCGGCCTGGCTTTTGGCTACATGCCTGCCGCCAATGCCGCGCGCCTGGACCCGGTCGCTGCCCTGACCAGGGACTGAGGCGCGGGCAACGCCAATTCCCGAATGAACTGAAAGGAAGTCATCGTGAAAGCCATTCCCGCAATTGTTCCCGCATCTGCCGTCCTGCTTGTGCTGGCCGCCTGCGGCGGGCCGGATGAGCCGACGGGCCGCATCTACCGCTACCCCGAGGGCACCGCCCCAGCGACCGCGCCCGTCCCCGCGACCGTCCCCTCGGGGCTGAGCGGCGGCGGCCGGGGCGTGATCGTCGATTACCACAATCACGCATTGCCCGAACCCGAGGACGGCCAGCATTGGGAGCTGCGGCCCGGCGCCTTCCTGCTGGTGGATGCGGCGGGGCGCGTGCTTTCGAGCGTTCCGGCGCTTTACACCGGGCGATAAAGGAAAAAGGCGGCGGCCGGATGTCCCGGCCGCCGCCTTTTACCCATCATCCTTCGCCCATCATCCCAAGGCGTCACTTCCAGGCGTCATCCCAAGGCGCTCAGCGCAGGATGTCCGAGGCCAGGCCCAGGACCTGAAGCACCTTCTTGCTTCCGGCATCGACCAGGACCACGCGATCCTCCACCACGCGATAGGCGCGGCCGGTCGCGGGCTTGGCCAGCTTGCGCGCCTCGACGACATTCAGCGCCCGGCCGCCGCTCGGGACCTCGCCGACCTTCGGCCCCTTGCCGGACCTGTTCGCCGCGGCGGAGGATTGTTTCGCTGCGGCGGCGGGCTGTTTCACCGCGGCGGAGGCCGCCGATTGTTTCGTCGCGGCCGAGGTCGCGGGTTTCTTCACCGCGGCGGAAGCCGCCGATTGTTTCGCGGCGGCGGTCGCGGGCTTTTTCGCCGCTTCGGCCTTGACCGCGCAGCGTTGCTCGGTCTGGCCGCAACGCGTGGCGGTTTCCGCCAGGGCGGGCGTCATGGTCAGGTTCAGCAGGGCCAGGCCCACCAGGATCATCGTCTTCTTCATGGCTTTTCCTTTCAGCGTTGCGCCTGGAGCGGACCCAGGATCGACAGGATGCGCTTCGTCTTCTTGTCCACCAGCACGAGCTGGTCGCGGATCACGCGATATTCCTGGCCGCGCGGCGCGGGCGCGTAGCGGCTGTTGCCGGCGCGCTTGAAGACACGGCCGTCGCGGCCGCTCTCGCCCAGGCGCGGGGCCTTGCGGCCATCGGGCGAAGGCTTGCCTTTCGCCTCCCGCGTCTCGCCCGGACGGTGATCCCGCGCCTGGGGCGGTGGCTTGCGCCCGTCGCGCCGGGCTTCCCCGGGGGGCGGCTCATGCCCATCGCGGCGGGCTTCCCCGGGGGGTGGCTCATGCCCGTCGCGGCGGGCTTCCCGGGGCGGAGGCTCGCGGCGTTCGCCCTTGGGCCGCTCGCCCTTCTTGCCGGCCTCATTGGCCGGGCGCGGCGGGCATTTGCGGTCGTTCTGCCGGCATTCCGGCGGCGGGGCGTCCGGCCGGGTTTCCGCCATGGCCATCTGGCCGCCACCGATTGCCGTCACCGCAAGCGCGGTCATCATGAGAAGGCGACGCATTGCATCCATCCTTGTATTTCCGTGATTCGAAGGGAAGGGCGCCGGACGTTTCCGCCCGACGCCGGGAAGGCGCCTCACTGCCCAGGTGCCGGCATGGGCGCGGGTATGGGCGCGGGTATGGGCTGCGGCCGGGGGCCGGGCCGGTGCCGCTGGGCCGGGTCGGGGCCTTGATGGCGCGGGGCGCCGCGTTCGGGACCGAAGCCCGGATCGACCTGGCGCAACCTCTCAAGCTGGACGGGTTCCAGCGCGCCGCGCAGGGCGGTCGCGGCGGCAAGCAGGCCCTGGGCCTGCCCGGCGCGCGCCAGAACCTGCTGGGCCATGCGCTCGGCGGCCAAGGGCCGGGCCTGATCGGCCGGAGGCGCATCGCCCGGCGCCTGGTCCCCGGGACCCACCGGCGCGCCGGGCTCCAGGAAGGCGATCAGCGCCTGGCAATAATCGCGCCACACATCCTCTTGCGCCTCGGTGATGCCCAGATAGGTTTCGGTCGCCGCCAGATGGGCGGCAAGGCCAAGGGCGGGCACCATCTCCATGCGGGCGGCGTCCATGGGGACGGCCCCGCCCGGAGCGGACCGGGCGAACTCGGGTCCACCCTGGCCGGGTCCGCCCTGGCCGGGTCCACCCTGGGGCAGCGGGGGCGGGGCGACCTGGCCCGCTGCAAGAGGCGCGGCGGGGGACGGCTGATCGGCGTTTTGCGCCATCGCGGCGACGGGCGCGCCGGCGGCGCCCAGCAGGGCGGCCACCGCCATGGTTCTCATAACGATGCTCTTCATCGAACAAACCTTTCATCGGTTGCGATGACCGGAAGCTATGCCCCGTGCTTGTCCGGCTTAGGTCTTGTCCGTGACGTTTTTTTTCCACGCGGCCAAGTTTTGCGAACAAGCGTTTCCGGTCGCGTTTCCCGCAATGTTTCGTCACAAATTTGCCGAAGCGGCATCGGCAGAAATCCGCTAGAACGAAATGATCGCAAGGTGATGACGATGAACCATATCCTGATCGTCGACGACGATCCCGAAATCCGAAACCTGCTGCGCCGCTATCTCGAAGGGCAGGGCTTCCGCGTCTCGACCGCCGCCGACCGGCGCGAATGCGAGATGCGGGTGGCCGACGGCAATCCCGACCTGATCGTCCTGGACGTGATGCTGCCCGACGGCTCGGGGCTGGATATCTGCCGCAACCTGCACGAGCATCGCCCGAACCTGCGCGTGATCCTGCTGACCGCGCTGAAAGAGGACGTGGACCGCATCATCGGGCTGGAACTGGGCGCGGACGACTATCTGGGCAAGCCCTTCAACCCGCGCGAACTGGTCGCCCGCATCAAGGCCGTGCTGCGCCGCGCGGCCGGACCCGACGAGCCCGCCCCCTCCGGCGCCAGGATCTATGGCTTCGCCGGCTTCCAGGTCGATCCCGGCCAGCGCCGGGTGCTGGCCGGCGACGGCAGCGAAATCGAACTGACCGGCGGCGAATTCGACCTGCTGCGGGTCTTCCTGGAACGGCCGGGCCGCCTGCTGTCGCGCGACCAGCTTCTGGACCTGACACAGGGCCGCGACCGCGATCCGCTGGACCGCTCGATCGACGTGCTGATGAGCAGGCTGCGCCGCAAGCTGGGCGAAAAGAACGAAACCGCGATCTTCCGCACCGTGCGCAACGGCGGCTATCAGCTTGCCGTGCCGGTCAGCGTCGACGAGCGGCGCTGATGGATTCGCTGCGCACCCGCATCGCCGCCCTGCTGATCACGGCCATCGTCAGCGTCGTGGTGCTGGCGACCTATGCGGCGACGCGGGTGATGCAGCCGCCCTCGCCCCAGGCGACGATGGAGCCGGTGGCAAGGCAGATCCACACCACCGCCGCCCTGCTGGGATACGGGGCGCCGGCCCTGGTCAGCGTCGGATTGCAGCCCGAACCCGCCCAGGGCGAGATCGACCAGCACCAGACGGGTTTCCTGCGCGAGGCCCTGCGCCGCACCGGCGCGCCGCTGGACGTGGTGGTGACGCGCCAGGGCGAACGGCAGCCGCTCAGCGCCTCGATCCATGTCGCGCAGGGATGGCTGGTGCTGCCGATCCCGGACATGTCGCCGCCGCCCGGACGCTGGAAGATGCTGACGATCTGGCTGGCGCTGATCGTGCTGGGCAGCGCCGCGATCTCGATCCATGTCGCGCATCGCCTGACCCGGCCGCTGCAACTGCTGGAGGACGCGGCGGACCGGATCGGGCCGGACGGCACGCTGGACCATATCCCCGAGACCGGATCGGGCGAGGTGCAGGCCGCCGCCAAGGCGCTGAACCGGCTGTCGATCCAGTTGAAACGGGCGATGGAAAGCCGGATGCGGCTGGTGGCCGCGGCGGGCCACGACCTGCGCACGCCCATGACCCGGCTGCGCCTGCGCGCCGAGTTCATCGAGGACGAGGACGAGCGCGCGAAATGGCTCTCGGACCTTCAGGAGCTGGACATGATCGCCGACAGCGCCATCCGCCTGGTGCGCGAGGAGGTCGGCGCCGACGGCGGCGAGCCGATCCGGCTGGACCGGCTGCTGCGCCAGATCGCGGCCGAACTGCGCGGCCTGGACCAGAAGGTCGAGCTGGAGGACCTGCCGCCGCTGACCGTCCATGCCGGGCCGATCGCGCTGAAGCGGGCCCTGCGCAACCTGATCGCCAATGCCGCCACACATGGCGGCGGCGCGCTGGTCGCGCTGGAACGCCAGGGCGACAGCGCCGTCATCCGCATCCAGGACAACGGCCCCGGAGTGCCCCCCGAACTGCTGGAACGCATCTTCGAGCCCTTCTTCCGCGTCGACCAGGCCAGGCGAAAATCCTTCCCAGGCGCCGGCCTCGGCCTCGCAATCGCACGTGAAATCATCGAACGAAACGGAGGAACAATCAAAATCAAAAATAAACAAAACAAAGGACTGGAACAATATTGCAAATTGCCCCTCGGGGACCGCGCCGCCGCACAGTGACGCGCGACCGGAAGCGCGACCGGAGGCACTTATGTAGTAAAACTACATTAATATTGACATATGTAATGTTGCTACTATTCTGCATTCCGTCCGGTAATGCGATGCATAAGGCACGCATGGAGGTGCCGGTCGCTTTGCGGAGGAATTCCTGATGAAACGCCATCTCGCGCTGTCTTCGGCGCTTGTCTTTCTATGCTCGGTCGCCAGCGCCCAGGCCGCGCCCCTGACGGTCTATTGCCCGATGTCGGATGACGATTGCGCCCTGGTCCTGGCCGCGTTCAGCGCCGATACCGGCAACGAGGCCCGCTTCGTGCGCATCGGCGCAGGCGAGATCCTGGCCCGCATCCGTGCCGAAAAGGCCAACCCGCAAGCCGGGCTGTGGCTGGCGGGCGCCGCCGACAACTTCATCCAGGCCGCCGAAGAGGGCCTTCTGGCCCCGCACAAGGCGGCGGGGATCGACAAGGTTGATGCGCGTTTCACCGACAAGGATGGCAACTGGACCCCGATCTCGATGTCGCCGCTGGTCTTTGCCTATAACGCGGATCTGATCGAAGAGGCCGGCGCCCCCGCGCCCGACAGTTGGAAGAGCTTCGCCGATCCAGCCTATAAGCAGAACGTCGCGCTGGCCCATGCCGCATCCTCGGGCACGGCCTATGTGGCGCTGGCCTCGGTCGTGCAGCTTTTCGGCGAGGATGAGGCGTTCCAGTTGATGAAGGACATCGACAAGAACGTGATCCAGTATACCCGCTCGGGCGTCGCGCCCTCGCGCATGGTCGCGAATGGCGAAGTGGCTTTGGCCATGGCCTATACCCAGGACATCGAGGCCGCGCTGGCCGCCGGCTATCCGGTCGAATACGCCTTTCCGAAAGAGGGCACCGGCTTCGAGGTGAACGCCGCCGCCGCCATCGCCAATGCCCCCGAGGATCAGGCCAAGGCCGCCGATGCCTTCCTGGACTGGGTGCTGACCGAAAAGGGCCAGGCCGCCATGGGCGCCACCTTCCGCGGCCCCATCATCGCGGGCTATGTCAATCCCAATGCCAGGATCGACCTCGGCAATGTCAAGCTGATCGATTACGATTTCGCCTGGGCCGGGACCAACCGCGCCCGCCTGCTGGAGAAATACGAGGCCGAAATCCGTCACAAGGCCGACGCCAAGTAACGCGCCCAGGAGCCCCGTCCTCATGTCCATTCAAGCAGATAGCTCCACGCGGCCGGGGGCGGGGTGGGCCATGCCCGCCCCCCTGCGCCGCATCGCCGCCGATCCCTGGCTGTTCGGCATTTTCGTCCTTCTGACGCTGTCGGTCCTGGTCTTCGCGGTGCTGCCCATCGTCAACGTGCTGAAACAGGCGGTCTGGACGCCCGAGGGCTTCGACCTCGGCGCGCTCAGGGCCACGCTGACCCAGCCCTTCGTATGGCGCGCGCTTGGCAATACGCTGGTCCTTGGCGCGACCTCGGCCATGGTCGCGACGCTCGCGGGTTTCGTGATGGCCTTCGCCGTGACCCGCACCACCATGCCGGGCAAGCGATTCATCCATGCGGCGGCGCTGCTGCCGATCATCTCGCCGCCCTTCGTCATGGCGCTGGCCATCGTGATCCTGTTCGGCCGCTCGGGGCTGATCACGCGCGAATTGCTGGGCATCCGCAACGCCAATGTCTACGGCTTCCACAGCCTGGTGCTGATCCAGTCGCTGGCCTTCACGCCCATCGCCTATCTCAACATCAAGGGCATGCTGCAATCCATCGACAGCGCGCTTGAGGATGCCTCGGCCTCGCTTGGCGGCACGCGCTGGACGACGTTCCGGCAGGTCACGCTGCCTTTGGTGACGCCCGCGATCCTAAGCTCGGTCCTGCTGGTCTTCGTGAAATCGGTCGAGGATTTCGGCAACCCGATGCTGATCGGCGGCTCGTTCAGCACCCTCGCGGTCGAAGCCTATTCGCAGATGGTGGGCTATTTCAACCTGAACGCGGGCGCGCTGCTGGCCAGCCTGATGCTGATCCCCTCGATGACGGCCTTCCTGATCCACCGCTATTGGGTCAGCAAGAAAAGCTATGTCACCGTGACCGGCAAGCCCACGGCGCAGTCGATCCGCATCTCGGGTCCGGGGGTGGTGGTGCCCCTGTCGCTGGCCTGCTACTTTCTGGCCCTGGCCATCCTTCTGTTCTATGCGACGGTCTTCTATGTCAGCTTCACCAAGCTGCCGGGCATCAACAATTCGCTGACGCTGGACCATTACCGCACGGTCTTCACCGCCGGTTTCGACACGCTGGGCAATTCGCTGTTCCTGGCCGGGATCGCCACGCCCGTCACTGCCATCGCCGGCATGATGATCGCCTATCTGCTGGTGCGCCGCGCCTTTCCGGGCAGCTTCCTGCTGCGCTGGGGCACGCTTCTGTCCTTTGCCGCGCCCGGCACCATCCTGGGCATCGGCTATATCGGCACCTTCAACACCCCGCCCCTGCTGCTGACCGGCACCGCCGCCATCATCATCGCGGCCATGGTCGTGAAGAACCTGCAAGTGGGCATCGAGGCCGGCACGAACCAGCTTCAGCAGATCGACCGCTCGATCGAGGAAGCCTCGACCATTCTTGGCGCCTCAAGCGGGCGGACCTTCGCCAGCGTCACCCTGCCGCTGCTGCGCCCGGCGCTGTTCTCCTCGATCGCCTATGCCTTCACCCGTTCGCTGACCACGCTCAGCGCGGTGATATTCCTGGTCTCGGCCAATTGGACGCTGATCACGGTGACCATCCTGTCGCAGGTCGAAACGCTGAAAACCGGCGTCGCCGCGGCCTGGTGCTGCATCCTGGTCACGGTCGTGCTGGCCATCCTTGCCGTCATGCAACTGCTGCTGAACCGCAGCGCGCGCGAAAGGTGACATCATGTCGAACGTCGTTTTTTCCAACATCGTCAAGCAATTCCCCGCCACCGGCGGCGCACCGGGCGGGCTTGCGGTGCAAAAGCTGAACCTGACCATAGAAGAGGGGTCGCTGGTCACGCTGCTTGGCCCCTCGGGCTGCGGCAAGACCACCACGCTGCGTATGCTGGCGGGGTTCGAGACCCCCACCTCGGGCAGCATCACCATAGGCGGGCGCGACGTGACGCATCTGCCGGTCAATGCCCGCAACGTGGGCATGGTGTTTCAAAGCTATGCGCTGTTCCCGCATATGACCGTGCGCCAGAACGTCGAATACGGTGCCAAGCTGCAAAACCTGCCCAGGGCCGAGCTGCGCGCCCGCGTCGACGAAATGATCGAGACGATGGCGCTGACGCCCTATGCCGACCGCGCGCCCTCGCGGCTGTCGGGTGGCCAGCAGCAGCGCGTGGCCCTGGCCCGCGCGGTCGTGACCCATCCCAAGGTGCTGCTGTTCGACGAGCCGCTGTCGAACCTGGACGCGCAACTGCGCGAGCGGATGCGCGACGAATTGCGGGCGATCCAGCTGCGGCTGGGCATCACCAGCCTTTACGTCACCCATGACCAAAGCGAGGCCATGGCGATTTCCGACCGGGTGGTGGTCATGCGCAATGGCGTGATCGAACAGGAGGACACGCCGCGCAACGTCTATTCCCGTCCCGGCACCGCCTTCGTGGCCGAGTTCATGGGCAAGGCCAACATCCTTGAGGGCGAGGTGATCGAGACGGGCCAGGCCAGCGTGCGCACCCGCATCGCGGGCGCCGTCTTCGACCTGCCGCGCGGGCCGCACCCGCTGCGCGCGGGCCAGCGCGTGCGCTGCGTGCTGCGTCCCGAATATCTGCGCATCGACCCGCAGGGGCCGCTGAGCGCGACCGTCAAGCGCGTCGTCTTCCAGGGCGGTCATGTCGAATACCTGACCGAGATCGCCGGCCAGGAATGCACCGTGACCGATGCGCAATATTTCCACACCGGCGTCGCCCGGCAGGGCCAACCCCTGCGGCTGGCGCTGGACACGCGGCCGGTCTGGATCCTGGCCGAAAATCAACCCGCCGACAGCCTGAAAGCAGCCTGAAGATGAACATCATGACCAAAACCGACCTTGACGCCGAAATCGCAGCCACCGCCCGCGCGGCGGCGCTGGCCGCCGGCGCCATCGCCCGCGACGCCTTCCTGAACGCCAAGCCGGGCGATCTCGCGACCGAGCAGAAGGCAGGTTTCTTCGATATCGTCACCGTCACCGACAAGGCCGCCGAGGTCGAGGCCAGCCGCATCATCCGCGAGCGCCTGCCGCAATCGCGCATCCTGGGCGAGGAAAGCGGCTGGCAGGGCGAAGGCCCGACAAGCTGGATCATCGACCCCATCGACGGCACCAGCAACTTCGCCTCGGGCCTGCCCTTCTTCAGCGTGTCGATCGGCGCCTATCACGAGGGGCGGCCCGTCTGCGCCGCGATCTACGACCCGATCCGGGACGAGCTTTTCATGGCCGAGGACGGCAGGCTGACGCTGAACGGCCAGCCCGTCGCACCCTATGCCAAGGGCCTGGCCGACCGCGAGGTCGAGCTGCTGACCAACGCCCCGTATGAGGGCGCCCGTCCCACGGCCGAGACGCTTTCGGGTTTCGCCGATGTGGTGGACAGCTTCCGCGCCGTGCGGCGGCTCGGCTCCTGCGCGCTGCACCTGGCCTATGTGGCGGTGGGGCGCGTGGCGGTCTGCTACGAATCCAAGTTCAGCGCCTGGGACATCGCGGCCGGTCTGCAACTGGTCCAGGCGGCGGGCGGCATCGTCCATGCCCGCGACGCCGCGAATGCGGTGATCGGCACCAGCCATGACGAGTTGAGCGGGGTGAAAAGGCTGATCGTGGCGCAGAAGGGGTTTGACTATTCCGGCTCTTGCCTGTCGAAACTGATGGACCGGGGCGCCCTCTAGCCCCCCTCCAACCACGCTGACCCGAGGCCCCATGCTTGACCAGATCCGCCAATCCCTTGCCAGCTTCACCCCGGCCGAGCGCCGGGTGGCCGAGGCGGTTCTGGACACGCCCAGCACCGCGATCACCTGGTCGATCGCGGATGCGGCGCGCATCGCCAAGGTCAGCGAGCCTTCGATCATCCGCTTCTGCCGGCGGCTGGATTGCGACGGCTTTCCCGATTTCCGGCTGAAGCTGGCGCAGCAGCTTGCGCTGCGCGCGCCGCCGGACCGCAGCCAGCGCAAGGATGCCGATCCGCTGACCGTCATCGTCGATGACGTGTTCCAGCGCGCGGATCAGGCCATCCGCGAGGCCCGGCTGGACCTGGAGATCCCGACCCTGCGCCAGGCCATCGACCTGCTGGCGGGGGCGCGGCGCATCGATGTCTACGGCTATGGCGGCTCGGGCTTTTTGGCGAGCGAGGCACAGCACCGCCTGGCCTCGCTGGGGATGGCAAGCGTCGCCTATGCCGACCCGACGCTGCAAATGCTTTCCGCGCCGAAGCTGACGCCGCGAGATGCGCTGTTCGTGCTGTCCTTCTCGGGGCTGACCAGCTACCTGATCGGCAATATCGAGATCGCCCGCAAGACCGGGGTGCCCGTGCTGGCGATTTCGCCCAAGGGATCGGTGGTGGCAAGCCTTGCGGATGTGAACCTGAACCTGAACGCCTATCGCCAATCCTCGGGCGCGCTGCCGGTGCCGACCGGAAGGGCGCCGATGTATGTGCTGCTTGACGCGCTGTTCGGCGGCCTGGCCGAGCGGGCCGATCTGGTGGGACGGGCCTAGATCAAGGCGCCGGGCCTGACGAGCGCTCGGACGGTCTTTCGCTTTGCCCGATGCAAGGGCCGCGCCCGCTTCCTGGGCAGTTCGCCGGATCTTCTGGGCCACAGGCGGCGCCCTGAATTGACATGCTCCGCCGGGGGCGCAATCTGAAATCCTCACATGAAAGAGGCACATCCATGCTGAAACGACTGGCCGCCATCTCGGCGCTGCTGCTTTCCACCGGGCCGCTGCTGGCGCAAGACGGCGCGAACCTGAATCCGGGCGTCACCGTCTCGGAGCTTCTGGCCACCGCGCCCGTTCACTGGGTCTCGGTGCCGCAGATCTCGGCCAGCCTCGAAGGAGAGCCGCCCATGGTCGTCGGTTTCGACGTGGACGACACGGTGCTGTTCTCGACCCCCTGCTTCTATTACGGCCAGAATAAATATTCGCCCGGCTCGGACGACTATCTCAAGATGGATGCCTTCTGGACCGACATCCACACCAACAATTGCGACCAGTATTCGCCGCCGAAAGAGGTCGCTCGCCAATTGATCGACATGCATGTGCAGCGCGGCGACGAAATCTATTTCATCACCGGCCGCACCAAGGGCAGCGGCGGCGAGACGCTGACCGCCACGCTGAAGCAGGATTTCAGGCTTGAAAAAATGAACGACGTGGTCTTCACCGCCTCGTCCGAAAACAAGGTCCAGTTTCTCAAGGACCACAAGCTGAAGATCTATTACGGCGATGCCGACAGCGACATGCGCGCGGCGCTTGAGGCCGGGATCCGCCCGATCCGGGTGATGCGGGCGCAGAATTCCAGCTACAAGCCCGATCCCCGCAATGGCCGCTTCGGTGAAGAGGTGATCGTGGATTCCACGAACTGATCCCTGCCCCCGTCCCTGCCCCCGTTCCAGCGCCGCCGGGACGGGGCATCATGGCTCAGCCGGGGTCGGGCATGGCGGTCCTTCCCATTGCGGCTGGCATTCCAGGCAAGCGGCCAAGACATCGCCGATCATTCATATCGCGCGGGCCAGCACGAAGCGGGGATCTGGTCCGGCGCCTCTGCCTGTCCGCCAGCCACCTGGCGCGACGCCGCGATACCTGCGCGGCTTTCCTCGGCTTCGACTTCGCAGCGGGGCGCGCGCGGGGGGCGCGGGCGTGATGCGATGTCGACTTTTCCTGTAAATTACGGTCAAACGTGGCAGGCTGGACGCGGCGAAGCGCGCAGCCTATAGCTGCAAGACAGCCTGCGGGAGGGTGAGCCATGGCCGAGATGATGACACATGCCCGACCGGGCCGGGACCTACAGAACATCATCCCCCTTTATTTCCGCGTCTTTCTTGTGCTGGACCAGAAGATCCGCGCGGGCGTCTGGCCGTCCGGCGTGGCCATGCCCTCGGAACAGGAATTGGCGGCGGAATACGGCGTCTCACGCGTCACCATCCGCAAGACCATGGCGCTTCTGGAAGAGGCCCGGCTGATCACCCGCCACCGGGGCCGGGGCACTTTCGTCAATCCCGAGGTGCTCAACCCGGCGACGCCGGACGGCATCCGAGGCTTCAAGGACAATATCCGCGAATTCGAGGAAACCACCGCCGTCGAATTGCATGAATTCGCCGAGGTGGACATTCCCGCCGACCTGCCGCGCGAGGTCGCCCAGCCGCTTGAGGGCCGCGCCCTGCGCATCCGCCGCACCCGAAGCCGGGGCGGGGTGCCGTTCTCGCATTCGGTGGCCTATGTGTTCCCGCCGGAATCGGCGCTGCTTTCCGCCCAAAGCCTGGGCCGGCGCACCGTGGTCGCCGCGCTTGAGGATCACGGCTTCGTCTTTTCCCATGCCGAACAGCGCCTGACCGCCGTGGCCGCCGATCCCGAACTGGCGGGCTATCTGGACATGGCGCCGGGCGCGCCGCTGATCTGCATGCGCCGCGCGGTCTTCGACGCGGCCAGCCACCTGGTCGAATTCCTGCGCATCTATTACAATCCCGACCTGTTCGAATACCGGGTCAGCCTGGCGCGGGAAACCGACAAAAGCCAGACGCCGCAATGGGTGCGCAAGGGCAGCTAGGCCCCTTCGCCGCCCGCCGCCGCCCGCGCTTGGCGCGCCGCGCCGTCGTGGTCGATCATATCGCGCATCCGCATGACGCCGCCCATGAACTCGATGCCGCTGGCCATGGAATCCATGATGACCTTGACAGTCTCGTCGGCGCCGATGGCATTGCCGTCCAGCGCCACCTCCGAGGGCAGTTCCACCACGCCCAGCGTGGTCATGGTCTTGTAGGCTTGGCTTAGATGCGGGCAGGACCATTCCATATGCATGGTCAGCGGGCATTTGATGAACAGGCCCGGCCGGGTATGCCACAGCTTCAGCTCATTCTTGTCCTCAAGCGCGAAAGACAGCTCGACCGCGCTGTTCATCCGAAATTCCTGCTGGAAGATGCGCCGCGCCACCGCCTGGCAGGCGGAAAGCAGGCTGGCAAGGTCCGTCGCCACGACCGGCTGGGCCAATTCCCCCGCGCCATTGCCGTGATAGCTGACGCAAAGCCGGCGCGCGCCATCGACCGCCGTGTCGATCCGCGCCGAATCGATGGAAAGGTCATAGCTGGATTGGGTCATGGCGGGCTCCTTCTGGGCTTGCGGGGAATATAAGCCGCGTCAGGGCCGCTCACAACCGCCTGTGTCGTAAGGCGGGGCTATCTATTGTTCTATTGTATCTTTGTTAATACAAATTTCTTGACAGCCCTTGCCATCCTGCACATTGTTGCCCCGCAGGAGATCCAAGGCATGACCGACGACACCCATCTTTCCATTTCGCCCGGCCCGTCCGTGGCCCGCTGCCTGGCCGATCTGATGGCCCCGCGCTCCGCGCCCCTGCCCTATTCGCTGCGGATCGTGCTGGAAAACCTGCTGCGCAATGCCGCGACCCCCGCCGAGCAGGCCCTGGCGCGCGAGATCGCGGCATGGCGGCCCGGCGCCGATACGCTGGTCGTGCCGCTGGCGGTGGACCGCGTGGTGCTGCCCGATTCCAGCGGATTGCCGGTGCTGATGGATTTCGCCGCGCTGCGCGACGCGCTGCTGCGCGAAGGCGGCGATCCGGCGCGGGCCGAGCCGCGCATCCCCTGCGACCTGGTGGTGGATCATTCGCTGATCGTCGATCAGGCCGGCCATCCCGGCGCCATGCGCCATAACCTGATGATGGAATTCCGCCGCAATTCCGAACGCTACGCGGTATTCAAATGGGCGCAGCAGGCGTTTTCGCGGCTGCGGGTGATTCCGCCGGGCATGGGGATCATCCATCAGGTGCATATCGAGCACCTCGCCCGCGTCGTCACCCCCGACGGCCACCCGGAATTCGTGCTGGGCTGCGATTCCCATACGCCGATGGTCAACGCGCTCGGCGTTCTGGGCTGGGGCGTCGGCGGGATCGATGCCGAGGCCGCGCTGGTGGGCGAGCGTTACCGCGTCGTCATTCCCCGCGTGGTGGGCGTGCGCCTGTCCGGCGCGCTGCGGCCCGGCGTGACGACCACCGATCTGGTGCTGACCCTGACGGAACGGCTGCGGCAACTGGGCGTCGTCGGCGCCTTCGTCGAATTCACCGGGCCGGGACTGGACCGTCTGGCGGTCCCGGAACGCGCGACGCTGTGCAACATGGCCCCCGAATATGGCGCGACCTGCGGTTATTTCCCGATCGACGCGCGCACGCTGGACTATCTGCGCCAGACCGGCCGCGCCCCGGAGCATGTCGCGCAGGTGGAACGCGTCGCGCGCGAACTGCACCTCTTCCGCGAAAGCACCATGCCGGAGCCGGAATTCTCCGACCGGCTGGACCTGGACCTTGCGACGGTCGAACCTTCCATGGCCGGGCCGCGCCGGCCGCAGGACCGGCTGGCGCTGTCGCGGGTCGCCGATGCCTTCCGCGCAGCCCTGGCCCGCTCCGCCCGCGAAGGCGGCTTCGAGGCGGCGGAACATCCCGGCCATGGCCGCGTGGCCATCGCGGCGATCACCTCCTGCACCAACACCTCGAACCCGGCGCTGATGCTGGGGGCGGGGCTGCTGGCGCGCAATGCGCTGGCGCGCGGGCTGCGCACGGCACCGGGGGTCAAGACCTCGATGGCGCCCGGTTCCCGCGTGGCGCTGCGCTATCTGGAAACGGCGGGGCTGCTGGCGCCGCTTGAGGAACTGGGCTTTCACGCCGTCGGCTTCGGCTGCACCACCTGTTCGGGCAAGTCCGGCCCCATCGACCCGGAGATCCAGCGGCAGGTGACAGAGGAAGGCATGGTCGCCGCCGCCGTCCTTTCCGGCAACCGCAATTTCGAGGGGCGCATCCACAAGGCCGTGCAGGCCGCCTATCTGGCCTCGCCGCTGCTGGTCGTGGCCTATGCGCTGGCCGGGCGGATCGACATCGACCCGGAGACGCAGCCGCTGGGGCAGGACGCCGGGGGCAGGCCGGTCTTTCTGGCCGACATCTGGCCCGATGAGGGTGAACTGGCCCGTCTGGCGGCCCAGGCCGTCCGCCCCGAGGATTACCGCCAGAACTATGCCCGCATCGCCGAAGGCACCGAGGAATGGCAGGCGCTGGCCACGCCGACCGGGCCACTTTTCGGTTGGGACGCGGGGTCCAGCTACATCTGCCGCCCGCCCTTCTTCGACGCGGATTTCCTGGCCGGGCGCAGGCGCCTGCCCGACCGGCTGGAGGGTGCCCGCGCCCTGGCGATCTTCGGCGATTCCCTGACCACCGACCATGTGACCCCTTCGGGCGAGATCACGGCGGATACGCTGGCCGGGCAATATCTGGCGCAGGCCGGCGTGCCGGTCAGCGCCTTCAACGCCTATACGCAGCGGCGCGGCAACCATGAGGTCATGGCGCGCGCCACCTTCGCCAACCCCCGCCTGCGCAACCGGCTGGTCGACCGCACCGGCGGCTGGACCCGGCACCTGCCGGGTGGCGAGGAGATGCCGATCCACACCGCCGCCATGCGCTATCGCGCCGAAGGCACGCCCTTCGTCATCCTGGCCGGGCGCGACTATGGCATGGGCTCCAGCCGGGACTGGGCCGCCAAGGGGCCGGCGCTTCTGGGCGTCGCCATGGTGATGGCGCGGAATTTCGAGCGCATCCACCGCTCCAACCTCGTCGGCATGGGGATCGTGCCCGCCATCTTTACCGATGGCGAGAGCGTCGAGAGCCTGGGCCTGACCGGCGAGGAAAGCTTCGCGGTCGAGGGGCTGCACGCGGCCATCCGCGACGGCCAGCCGATCCGCGTCACCGCCACCGCCCCGGACGGCCGGCAGACCCGCTTCGCCCTGACCGCCGACCTGCATGGCGCCGACGAACGCGCGCTGCTGGCGGCGGGGGGCATCTTCCCCCGCCTTTTCGACCGGCTTCTTTTCGACCGGCTTCTGGCCGCCCCCGCATCCTGAGGTTTTCATGCGCTACGATCTTGTCCTGAAAAACGGCACGCTGGTCATTCCCGGCACGGGCCTTGTCGAGGCATCCGTCGCCGTCAGCGGCGGCCGCATCGCCGCGATCCTGGCGCCCGGCGAGGGTTTCGAGGCGCGCGAGGTGCTGGACTGCACGGGCAAACATGTCTTCCCCGGCCTGATCGACCCGCATACCCATATCGGCTTCGGCGCGAAGGAGGCGGATTTCCTGACCGAAAGCCGCTCGGCCGCGCTCGGCGGGGTCACGGGGATGATGACCTTCCACCGCTCGGACGATCTGGCGCTCTCCACCGGGCCGTGGCGGGAGGCGGGCGAGGCGCGCTCGATCATCGACTTCGGCTTCCACTTCGGCGTCACCAGCCGCGCCCATGTCGAGACACTGGCCCAGAACGCGGCCCGTTTCGGCGTGACCTCGATCAAGGTCTACCTGATGTATAAGGGCGCCGCCGGGGCCGCGAAGGGCTTTGGCGAGGTGGACGACGCGCTGCTGTTCCGCGCGCTTCAGGCCGGCGCGAGGATCCCCGGCGCCGTGGTCGGCGTGCATTGCGAGAATACCGAGGTGATCCCCGTCTTCCGCGAGCCGCTGAAGGCCGCCGGGCGCGACGACCTGCGCGTCTGGGACGAGCAGAGCCCCGGTTTCCTGGAAACCGAGAACGTCTTCCGCGTCTGTTATTTCGGCGAAAAGACCGGCTGCCCGGTCAATATCGTCCACATGTCGGCGGGCGAGAGCCTTGATCTGGTGCGCCGCCAGCGCCGCCCCGGCCGCGCGCCGATCCATGTCGAGACCTGCGCCCATTACCTGTCACTGGACCGCGACGACGCCTGCGGCCCGCTGGGCAAGGTGAACCCACCCCTGCGTTCGCAGGCCGACATCGACGCGCTCTGGGAAGGCGTCCGCGCGGGAGAGATCGGCACCATCGGCTCCGACCACGTTCCTCGCAAACGCGCCACCAAGGAAGGCGGCATCTGGACCGCCACCGCCGGCTTTCCGGGCATCGGCACGCTTTTGCCGGTGCTGCTGCACGAAGGCTGGCACAAGCGCGGCGTCGCGCTGGAGACGCTGGCCGCCGCGACCAGCGCCAATGTCGCCGCCCTTTACAACCTGCCCGACCGGGGCCGGATCGCGCCGGGCTGTCACGCCGATTTCGCCGTGGTCGATCTGGACGGCGAAACGCTGGTCGATCACGCCCGGCTGGAATCCCATTCCGACTATACCCCATGGCAGGGCCGGCGCCTGAAGGGCGCGGTCGCGGCCACCGTGCTGCGCGGGCGTGTCATCGCCCAGGGTGGCGCGGTGCTGCCGGGCACCGAGGCCGGGGGCGAATATATCTTCCGCACTGCAAGGAACGCGCAAAATGGCTGAAAGAATCTGGGACAAGTTCCTGACCGACCACGACAAGCAGATCTACCAGCTTGCCGGCTATGGCAAGCGCGGCGGCTTCGGCAAGCGCCCCGCGCTTTTCATCATCGACGTGCAGTATAATTTCTGCGGCGACGGCCCTGGCGAAAGCCAGATCGAAGGCGTGAAGAAATACCGCACCCATTGCGGCCCGAAGGGCTGGGAAGCGGTCGGCCATATCGAGAAGCTGCTGGAAATGGCGCGGGAAAAGAACCTGCCCGTCTTCTACACCCAGTCCGAGCGGCGCCCCGACATGATCGACAGCGGCGTGCAGGTCGGCAAGAACCATCGCGGCGGGGAAAAGACCTCGACCGAAGGCACCCACGCCACGCAGACCGTGGCCCCGCTGGCGCCGCAGCCGCAGGACATCCTGATCGGCAAGCGCAAGCCCTCGGCCTTTTTCGGCACGCTGTTCATGAGCCACCTGAACTTCCTGGACGTGGACACGCTGATCATGACGGGCTGCACCACCTCGGGCTGCCTGCGGGCCACCACGGTCGATGCCTATTCCTTCAACTTCAAGGTGGTGATCCCCGAGGAAACCGCCTTCGACCGTTTCGAGGCCAGCCACGCGGTCAACCTGTTCGACCTGAACTGCAAATATGCCGACGTGATCCCGACGCAGGAAGTGCTGGACTACATGGCCGGGCTTGAGGTCCGCCAGGCATAGGCGGGAAACGGAAAAAGGGCGGCCCCGCGGAGCCGCCCTTTCGCTTTTCTGAAGAAGGGCCTTACAGGCCCGCCGTCGCCTCGATGGCGCGGGTGAAGGCGGCCTTCGTCGCCTCGATATCGGTATCCGCATGCGCCGCCGACAGATAGAACAGCCCGCGAGAGATGGTCTGCACGCCCTGAAGCAGCAATTCGCCGCAGAAAGCCGAGGTGGCGGCGCGGTCGATCCGGGCCAGGTCCGCGAGGCCGCTGACATGCTCCATCCCAAGGAAGATTTGCAGCGCCGAGCCGGTGCGCGCGACCGACAGCGCCAGCCCCGCCGCGCGGGCCGTGTCGCGGATATGGGTTTCCAGCGCGGCGCCCTGCGCCTCCATCCGGGGAAAGATCTCGGCCTCGCGCGCACGCAATTCACCGATGCAAGCGATGGCCGCCGCGACCGAGACCGGGTTGCCGTTGAACGTGCCCCGGTGCAGCATCCGCCCCGAGGCCGCCGGCTCCATCACCGCGCGGCTGCCCGCGACGGCGCTGATCGGCAGGCCCGCGCCCATGGCCTTGCCGATCACCGACAGATCCGGCGTCACGCCCATGATCGCCTGCGCGCCGCCGAGACCAAGCCGATAGCCCGAGATCACCTCGTCAAAGATCAGCACGACGCCTTTTTCGCGCGTCAGATCGCGCAGCCCCTGCAAAAAGCCCGGCGGCGGCATGAAGCAGCCGCCATTGATCGCGATCGGCTCCAGGATCACGGCGGCGAAGCTGTCGTCCAGCACCGCGCGCAGCCCCTCAAGGTCGCCCCAGTCCAAAAGGGTGACCGAGGCCGCCGCCGCCGGGTCCTGGCCCAGCGTGTCGGGACCATCGCTGCCCGGCATGCCCGCGATCTGGACGGTATCGAACCAGCCGTGGTAATTGCCCCGGAACTTCACGATCCGGGTCCGCCCGGTCGCTGCGCGGGCGATGCGCAGGGCAAGTTGGATCGCCTCGGAGCCGGTGCTGACAAAGGCCGAAATCTCGGCCGAGGGCAGGGTTTCGGCCACCAGCTCGGCCAGCTCGGCCTCGCCCTTGTGGATGGTCGCGGTGCGCAGGCCCAGGTCCAGCGCATCCTTGACGGCGGCGATCACGGCGCGGGGGCTGTGGCCCAGGATCAGCGGACCATAGCCAAGCGCATAGTCGATGAAGCGCGCGCCCGAGACATCCCACAGATGCGCGCCCTCGGCCCGCTCGACCACCAGCGGCGCGGGCAATTGTCGGCCGCGCGGGGTCGATGAGCAGCCGAAGGCCACGGATTTCAGCGCCCGTTCGCGATAGTCGCGCGCGGCCTGGACGAAGGTAGGTTCGGACATTCGTTCTTCTCGATTCTTGGGGTCTTCAATTTCCGGCGGCGAAAGCCAGCGCGCGGTCGGCCTGCCACCAGACGCCCACCGTATCGCCCACGGCGGGGCGGCGGGCGCCCAGGCCGCGCGGCACATAGGCGGTCACGGGGCCGATCCGCTCGACATCCAGCACGGCGCGCAGGTGGTCGCCGTGATAGATCACATCGCGCACGCGGGCGGGAAAGCGGTTCGCGCCATCCTCGGCGGCGCCAAGGCGGACGTTCTCGGGGCGGACCAGCACCTGCGCCGCCGCGCCCTGGGCCAGCCCTTCCTGCGCAAGGGCGCGGATCTCGGCGCCCTCGGGCGTGCGCAGCACCACGCCGCCGTCACCAGCCTGGGCGACCTTGCCCTCGATGGCGTTGTTCTCGCCCATGAAGCGGGCGACGAAGGCGGTGCGGGGGCGGTCATAAACCTCGTCCGGGGGGCCGATATGCTGGATGCGCCCCTCATTGAAGATGGCGACGCGATCCGACATGGTCAGCGCCTCGGACTGGTCATGGGTGACGTAAAGCATGGTCAGCCCCAGCCGGTCGTGCAGTTCGCGGATCTCAAGCTGCATATGCTCGCGCAGTTGCTTGTCCAGCGCGCCCAGCGGCTCGTCCAGAAGCACCATGCGCGGCTCGAAGACCAGCGCGCGGGCCAGCGCCACGCGCTGCTGCTGGCCGCCGGAAAGCTGGATCGGGCGGCGGTCGGCCACCTTGTCCAGCTTGATCATGTCCAGCGCGCGCTTGACCCGCCCCTCGATCTCGGACTTGGGAAATTTGTGCATGCGCAGCGGAAAGGCCAGGTTCTGCGCCACTGACATATGCGGGAACAGCGCATAGTTCTGGAACACCATGCCGAAGTTGCGCCGATAGGTCGGCGTGTCGTTGATGCGGCTGCCGTTGAAGCTGACATCCCCGGCCGAGGGCTTTTCGAACCCCGCCAGCATCATCAGCGTCGTCGTCTTGCCCGAGCCGGAGGGACCGAGCAGGGTCAGGAACTCGCCCTCGTCGATGGTCAGGTTCAGGTGATCGACGACCTGCACCGTGCCGTCATAGCTTTTGCAGACATCATCGAAGCGCACCAGGGGCCGCGAGGCATTGGGTTGGGACATGGGCGTTTCCTCTTAGCTCTGGCCGGATTGGCGGATGCGTTCGCTGCGGGCACGGGCGATCTCGGCGACGACCAGCATCGCAACCGAGAACAGGATCATCAGCACCGCCGCCGCCGCGATGGTGGGGCTAAGCATCTCGCGCAGGCCCGAGAACATCTGCCGCGGCAGGGTGATCTGTTCCGGGCCTGTCAGAAAGATGGCGATGATCAGTTCGTCGAATGAGGTGGCGAAGGCGAAGATGGCCCCCGCGACCACGCCTGGCATGATCATGGGCAGCACCACCTCGACGAAGGCGGTGAAGGGATTGGCGCCCAAGGACAGCGCGGCGCGCAGAAGCGTGGCGTCGAATGTCTGCACCGCCGCCAGCACCGTGATCACCACATAGGGCGCCGCGATGATGGTGTGGGCGATGATCAGGCCGAAGCGCGAATTCGTCAGCCCCACCGTCGCGAAGCCGAAGAACAGCGACGAGGCGATCACGATGGTCGGCACCACCATGGGCAGCGACAGCAGCGCGATGACCAGCTTCTTGCCCCGGAACTCGGACATGTGCAGCCCGAAGGATGCCAGCGTGCCCAGCACCGTCGCAAGCACCATGGTGGCGGTGCCGACGACGATGCTGTTCCAGGTCGCCCGCAGCCAGCGTTCGGAATAGAAGAAGTCCTGATACCAGCGCAGCGACCAGCCGGGGGTGGGCAGCGTCAGCACCTCGCCCGACGAGAAGGACAGCGGGAACACCACCACGATGGGCAGCACCAGAAACAGAAAGACCAGGATGGCGAAGGCCGAGATTGCGCGCCGCATGGATCACACCTTTCGCTTGTTGAGCGAGGGCATCAGCCGCCCCGCGACCAGCAGGATCAGTCCGGTGAACAGCAAAAGCAGCAAGGAAAGCGCCGCCGCCATGCCCTGGTTGATGGTGTTGTTGGTGAAATAATCGATGTAATAGCCGATCATCTGGTCCTGGATGCCGCCGACCAGCGCCGGGGTGATGTAGAAGCCCACCGACAGCATGAAGACCATCAGCCCCCCCGCCGTCACGCCGGGCAGCGTCAGCGGCAGATAGATCAGCAGGAACTGCTGCCAGGGCTTGGCCCCCAGCGAGGCCCCGGCCCGGACGTAATCCCCCTTGATCCGCGACATCACGCTGAGCAGCGGCAGGATGAAGAAGGGCAGCAGGACGTGAACCATGGCGATATAGACGGCGGGCCTGGTGAAGATGATGGCCTTGGGTTCCGAGATAAGCCCCAACCCGCCCAGCACCGCGTTCACCACGCCCTCGCGCTGAAGCAGGATGAACCAGGCGGTCGAGCGCACCAGGATCGAAATCCAGAAGGGCACCAGCACGCACATCATCGCGGCCGTCGCCGCCCTGCCCTTCAATGTCGAGATGAACCAGGCCGTGGGATAGCCCAGCAGCACCGTGATCGCCGTCACCGCAAGGCTGATGGTGAAGGTGCGCAGGAACAGGTCGCGGAAGATCGCCTGATCGGGCGAGACCGCCACGATGGCGCCCGTGTCGTCATAGCGCAGGTCCAGCGCGCGCAGCACATAGCTGGCCGTATAGCGGCTGCCATGCAGCTTCAGAAGCCGCCAGATCTCGGGCTTGCCCCAGGCGGGGGCCAGCGCGGGCAGGCTTTCCGAATAGGGCGCCGCCAGTTCCGCCGCGCCCGAGCGGGTCTTGGTCAGGGTCGAGCGCAGCCCGGTCGATTCAAAGTTCAGCCGCCGGGTCAGCGCGCCGAAGGCGCGATTGTCCAGCCCTTCGCGCATATCGGTGGCGACGGCCTCGAAGGCCGCCTCGGGGGGCATGCCCTCGCCGTTCCAGTCCGACAGGACCAGCGTGGCGCGCGGCAGCGCCATGGAGATTTCGGGATTGTCGAACGCGCGCTTGATCGCCACGCCGATCGGGATCACGAAGCCCACGACGATCAGCAACAGAAGCGGCGCGACCAACAGCCAGGATGCGGAGTTCTTGCTCACGGGCGGGTCCTCGGTTCCTAAGATGCGACGGGGCGCGACCGCGCGCCCCGCCCTGGAATCAGCGTGCGGCCCAGGCCGAGAAACGCGCCTCAAGATCCTCGCCATGCGTGACCCAGAACTCGGTATTGATGCGCAGCCCCTCGTCGGTGTGGTTCAGCACCATGCCGGGATTGGCCTTGCGGATCTCGGGGTCCTCGTTGATCTCCTTGTTGGCGGGCGAGATCGGCCAGATCTTCGCCTGTTCGCGCAGCGGGCCGGCATCGGTGATCCAGTCCAGCATCTTCATCGCCTCGTCCTTCATGGGCGAGCCGGCGACGACGGCCCAGTAATCGACGGAATAGATCAGCGTATCCCAGTCAAGCTGATAGTCCTTCTTGTCCTCGTTCATGGCGCGCTGGATACGGCCGGTGAAGGCCAGCGCGTAATCCACCTCGCCCGAGCCGACGAATTGCAGCGGCTGCGCGCCGGTGGTCCACCACACGACATGGCCGCGAAGCGTGTCCAGCCTGGCGAAGGCGCGGGCCACGCCTTCCTCGGTGCCCAGAACCTCATAGACCTGATCGCGCGGCACGCCATCGGCCAGCAGCGCCGCTTCCAGCGTCATCTGCGCGGTCGAGCGCAGCGAGCGTTTGCCGGGAAACTTCTCGACATCGAAGAAATCGGCGAAGGTCTCCGGCCCCTGGGCGTGCTTGGTCTTGTCATAGAACACCGCCGCGCCCCAACCCGCGCCGCCGACGCCGCATTTCAGCGCCGTGCCCTCGATGAACTTGTCCTTCTTGACGACATCGTAATCGACCGGCTCGAACAGGCCATCCTCGCAGCCGCGCAGCAGCTCCGGCTCGCCGATCATCTCGATATCCTCGGTGATGTCGCCGGTGTCGACCATGGAATAGATCTTGGCCAGTTCCCCGTCCGAGGCATCGTCCGTGACCTTGACGCCGCTTGCTTCCTGGAAGCTTTTGAACAGGGTCGTGCGCGCGGCGTCCTGATAGCCGCCCCCCGGACCGACAATGACCAGGTCGCGCGCCTGGCCGCTGGCGGCAAATCCCAGCGCAAGGGGCAGCGCCAGAAAGACGGAACTCCGAAGCCTGCGATCTTTCATCTTCATCTCTCCTGTCAGGGCAAGCGTTGCGCCCGCCAAATGTTATTGCCGGATCGGACCGGCGGCCTGCCGGAGCCGAAGCGCATTGGTTGTTTCTATAGTAGCAATATTAATACATTTAGGAATCTCGCAAGGATTTTTTTGATCCAAGTCATTCTGGCCCGTCCTACCCCTGCTGCCGGCGTAGTTTTGCCTATTTTCAGGGCATTTTTCTGCGGCCTACACAAGGGCCTTGCGGGGCGATCCCGCAAATGCCATATTGTATCTATCATAATACAATATGGGTAGCCGTCGATGAATCCCGCCTTCCAGCCCCGGCCGGCCAATGCCGCGATCCAGCCCACGCCCGCGCAGGGCGGTCTGGTTGAATACCAGCTTTATATCGACGGCGAATTCACCCCGGCCCTGACCGGCGGCCGAATCGAATCGACCGATCCCGTCAGCGGCGAGGTCTGGTCCACCATCGCCCGCGCCATGCCCGAGGATGTGGATCGCGCCGTCATGGCCGCGCATCGCGCCTTCAACGATCCGGCCTGGCGCGGCCTTTCGGCGACGGCGCGCGGCGCGCTGCTGCGCAAGCTGGGCGACCTGATCGCCGAGAATGCCGATTGGCTGGCCCAGCTTGAGATGAAGGACAACGGCAAGCTGATCGCGGAACTGAACGTCCAGATGCGCTATCTGCCGAATTATTACTATTACTACGGCGGCATGGCCGACAAGTTGCAGGGCGCGACCATCCCCAGCGACAAGCCCGGCGTGATCAACTATACCCGCTACGAACCCCTTGGCGTGGTGGCCTGCATCATGCCCTGGAACTCGCCCCTGCCGCTGATGAGCTTCAAGCTGGCGGCGGCGCTGGCGGCGGGCAATACGGTCGTGCTGAAGCCCTCGGAATTCACCTCGGCCTCGACGTTGGAATTCGTCAAGCTGGTGGAACTGGCGGGCTTTCCCAAGGGCGTGGTCAACGTGGTGACCGGCTATGGCCATGAGATGGGCGAGGCGCTGGTGGCCCATCCCAAGGTCGAGCGTATCGCCTTTACCGGCGGTCCGGTGGCCGGGCGGATCATCAACGAACAGGCGGCGCGCGCGATGAAACGCGTCACGTTGGAACTGGGCGGCAAGTCCCCCAACATCATCTTCGAGGACGCCGATCTGGATCAGGCGGTCAAGGGTGCCATCGCCGGCATCTTCGCCGCCTCGGGCCAGACCTGCGTGGCCGGCTCGCGGCTGCTGCTGCAACGCTCGATCCACGACCAGTTCGTGGAAAAGCTGCTGAGCTACCTGGATGACATCCGCTTCGGCCATCCCTCGGACCCGGAAACCCAGATCGCGCCGATCTCGACCGGGCCGCAGCTTTGCAAGATCGAGGATTATGTCGCCATCGCCAGTGCCGAGGGCGCGACCCTGGTGCGCGGCGGCAAGCGGGCCGAAGTCGAAGGCTATCCGAACGGGCTGTTCTATGAGCCGACGATCTTCACCAATGTCCGCAACGACATGCGCATCGCGCAGGAAGAGGTCTTCGGCCCGGTCCTGTCGATCATCCCCTTCGAGGACGAGGACGATGCCGTCCGCATCGCCAACGACACCATCTTCGGCCTGGCCGCCGGGGTCTGGACGCGCGACCTGGCGCGGGGTTTGCGCATGACCGAAAAGATCCGCGCCGGCACGGTCTGGGTGAACAACTATCGCTCGACCTCGATCACCTCGCCCTTCGGCGGCTTCGGCATGAGCGGCATCGGCCGCGAGGGCGGCATGACCGGCATCATGGAATATGTCGAGCTGAAAAGCGTCTGGCTGTCCACGGGGGTCGAGATCCCGAACCCGTTCATCCGGCGCTAGCTGTCCAGTCCCGCCATCCGGTGGATCGGGTTCGGGACGAAACGATCCGGCTCCAAGGTCCGGACCTTGCAGATGTGTCCGTATGGCGTGAGGCCGTTGAGGGTCTTGAGCCTGCGGGCAAGGTTGTAAGCTGCCATGAACGGGGTTCTTTCGGCCCCGTCTTCATGTCCGCGACCGTCTGACGCCACTTCGTCACGGTCCTGGGATCGATGCCCGGTTCGCGGCTCAGCCCCGCGGTCGAAGCTTTCGATCGCTGCATTGCTGCTCGGATAGCCTATCCGGCCGAGTTGGCGGGCGTTCCTCCAGCGGGACCAAGACCGACACGCCGCTGATCGAGACGCCGCAGACCGTCAACGTCATCGGCCGCGAACAGATCCAGCAGCAGGGCGGCACCACCGTGACCGACGCGCTGCGCTATACGCCGGGCGTGGTCGCGGGCACCAATGGCGGCTAGTCCGGGCGGTTCGACGCCTATTTCGTGCGCGGCTCCGGCGGGTTCTCGGCAGCGGCCAACAACGCGAACACAATGGGCGGGCTGCGCTGGCGGATCCCCGGCCGCTCGGGCGTGCAATTCGACCCCTGGATGGTCGAACGGGTCGAGGTGGATTGCGAAGCCAATCGGCATTCAGGTCATCGGTCCAACGCGCATCGACAAGGCCATAGAACGCACACTGGATCATGCACAGGACCATGATATTGAAGAGGCAGAGCAGGGCGCTGTTGCATTCAATTCCACCACCAGTCGTCCTTTATGTCACGGAAAGCGGAAAGCGGTCGGGAATGGCGTGGTAAGCTCTCTTCCGCTGACCCGCTCGGATTGATCATACGGCCCGCTTCGGTTAAAAAGGTGCCAGGCCACGGCTTCGTGGCAATAGAGCCTGCGCTGTAAAGCCGGCGTCGTCGGCGATTTCAATGTCGGTTGCAAGACAGGCCGGATCAGCCGCCCATACCCGCCTGCCATGCCAATTCGGAGAGATGCCATGCTGAATACGGCGATAAAGGCATGCAGAATTCTGCGCCGCGAAGGCGTCTCGGGCGCGCTACGCCGTGTACAGCACCGAACCGATGGCGGATTGCTGCGAGATCCTGGCACGCTGCCGGAACGCTGTTTCGTACTGCTGGGAAAGGGGCCGTTGAAACCCCATTTCCAGGCAGAGCTAAAACGGCACAAACTGATCTCGCGCGCATCGGGTCGGCTGGCGGCGCAGAAGATCATCTTCAACCCCTTGCCGTTCGAGTTGGACGATACCGCCATTGCGGCCATCGTGCTAAGCGACGACTATCTGGCATCCATCCGGCCAATGGATCACGAGATCGTGGCGGGCGTCGCATCGGGTTGCCATCTGATCGTAACCTCCGCCTGGGGATTGCGGCAGGCCCTGGCTTTGGGGGCCGAACTGCGAAACCTGACACTTGTGCCACTGGACGCCAGCCGCAATGCGCTTCGCCTGGCGATCGGGCGCTGGCTTGTCTACGCCGGAGCGATGCCCCCCGAATGCCATGTCCGGGATCTGCTGGATCTTGCGCCGCCCATCCGAAACCACAGCCGGCTCTGTATCAGCCTGCCGGAATATCTGGACCGGCGCTCGGGCTTTGCCCAGAGTGACGCCGGAGACTTTTCCATATTCGACGGAATTCGACTGCTGCCCGGTTGGAAGGGCTGCGCCTGGAGCTACAAGGCCATCGCCACCAAGGCCCTGCAATCAGGCGCGCGCCGGCTGACGATCTGCGAGGATGACGCCAGTTTTGGACAGGATTTCACCGCGTATTTCAACGCATTGAATCACTACCTGGATCGCTCCGACTGGGATGTGTTCAATGGGGTGATGACACGCATTCAGGGTCAGCCAGAGATCGTGATGCAGCGCAAGCTGGGTCGGAACCATATCATCCACACCTCGCAGATGATGGGCATGGTCTTTAATTCCTACAACCGCACCGCGCTGGAGTGGATGGCCGATTGGAATCCAGAAAACGGCGGTGCCGAAACCAACACCATCGACGAATGGATGAACTTGATGCCAGGGCTCCGGGTCATTTCGGCGGTGCCGTTTCTGGCCGGACACCGCGATGAGGCACATTCGACCATATTCGGCTTCAAGAATACGCGCTACAGCGGCATGATCCGCGCCACCGAACGCGAGATCATGTCGATGCTGGATCCCAGCTAAACGCCCGCGACATCATCATTCGCGCACAGAAATCGCATCACCTATCCCTTGATCAGAACACCGAAGCGTTTGTTCACGATGCATACGAAATCATGGTGCCCCATCCGCATCATTGCCCGAAAGCCCTCGCGGGCGGATTCCGAATAAAACACGTCATCGACGACGATCATTGACTTGGGTGCCATCCAGCCGATCAACGACTTGAAGCTGCGAAGCATGGCGTCCCTTTCATGCACGGCGTCGATAAAGGCGAAGCCGATCTGAGCGGTGCCAGAAAGCTGCCGCGCAAAACCCGCGAAATCGCCCTGGATAACCCGTGAACCCGGATCGATCAGATTGACCGAGGTTTGAGCCAGGGCGGCGTATTCCGAAATTTCAAATGACAGCAGCGTGCCGCCCTCGGCCCGACATGCGGCGGCGGCCAGATACATCGAGGAAATGCCAAAACCGGCCCCATCCTCGACGATCAGACGCGCATCGATACTGTGCGCCAGATTATACAGAACCGCGCCATAGGCCGGCGAGATCGACAGCGTATCTGACGAGACCAGCACCGTCCCTTCGCGCCTCGCATACTCGCCTCCGTAACAGTCATGCAGCGGCTGCGGCGCATAATTGCGAAGCACCATGCGCCGCTGGGCGATGGCCCTAATTGTCCGAGGATCAATTGGTTTTTCGATAACCTTGCGCAGCCGCGCGCGGTCCCAGGTGGCAGATGTCTCGCGCAGATAGGTCACGGCAAGACGTGATGAGGCTGGCATTTTCCCGGAACCCTGGGGCACTCCCGGCTTCATGGCCTCTCCGGCGGATTCTTCCATCATACGGGCCTTTGCTTCAATCGCGCGCGCTTGCTTATCTTACCGGAGAACCGGGAAATTTGGCCAGCCATTCTTGAGCATCCCGCATGGCCTGCGTCGTAACCTGGAAGGGTGCCGCCGCCAGAAGCGCGGGCAGGTCGATGGGTTTTCGTGCCAAAAGAAAGCGATCCGGCGCAATGCTGTCATGGTTGATCGAAAGGAATTGTGACAGATCCACCGCCTCGGGGGCCTGCTCATAGCCGATGGAGCGGTAATAATCCTCGAATTTGACGCCATCGCCGTGGATCTGCGTCGTCGAGATCGTCACCGTCGCAAGGCAAGCCGGAATGCCATATGCCTGCGCGATGATCACCCCATGCAACGAGGACGAGACGATTCGCTCGCAATCGTGCATTTCGTCCAGGAATTCCTCGATCTGGTCATAGCCCAGACGACAAATATCAATGCGCCGCACGTCAGAAGCCACGGGCGTCGTCATTTCCTCATGGGTGAAATGCAGAATCAGGCCGGCCTTGCGGCCAGGCTTTTTTCGGCGAGGATACAGGATCGGCAGAAGCCATGCCGGGTCGCCATAAACCTCGGGGCATATGCCACCATTCTGGATCACCAGCTCACGGGTAAGTGGACCGCGCACGGCGTGATATGTCGCCCCCACGGCCAGCCTGCCATGCGAATTCGGCGTGCCGCTGCCCCAGACATGGCTGCCGTCCTTGGCGTATTTGATTACCGAGCCAATCGCGCAAAGTCCCAGGCCGCGCCCCGCCCATTTCGGGGGAATGCCGGTTGCCTTCTCGACGATATAGGGGTTCACGATATCGCCCAGATTACCCGGATAAGGTTGCTCCCACCAGAAAAGTTTGACCCGCCTATCGTCGGAAATTCCCATCGCCTCGGCCCGCCTGTCCAGCGACGTGCGAAACAGACGGCTGCGCGAGAAGCTGATAACCGCGTCGTTCCCCGTCGCTTCGATTTCCGCGAAAAGCTCATCGGCCGCCGTCCAATCCCGCCTGTCCAGCGCCTGCAACAGCCTGAAGCGCAGTGCATAGGGAAACAGATGCTTATTTTCTCGATAACGTTCCAGATTTTCATCCAGAACGGTCGGGTCCGTGAACTTGGCCGAAACCTCAAGCAACTTGTGATAGCTACCGAAATCTTCGGGATTACGTAATATAATAGCGTGATAATAATCGCAGACCTGCTCACGCTTGCCCAGACGTGCGGCCTCATGAATCAGGTCCAGAAGCACTGCCTTCTGACTTTCAGGGCGCAGGATGTCGGGCATGTGTTTCAACACCTTTCCCTTGAACTCATTCACATTGCCGCTGTCGCCATGCAGGAAATAGGCGGCCGGATTTTCCTGATCCTGGAGACGCACGATATCCTTGGGTGACAAGATCATCAGCCGAGGACGGGCCGAAGTCCGCCGAAATGCTTCTTCAAGGATATAGTCGTCGGTGAAGTCGCCCTTGGCCTGTTGTTCGACGCGCTTGCACTCATAAAGAAGTTCAAGCGTCTCCCGAGTATAATTCAGGATCAGATAGCCCGGATGGAACCGCCGTGCATAAAGCGAAAAGTTTTCCTGCGGTAGAAAACGGAAACCGCGCATGAAGACGGCAATGTCATAAGAGTGGCTGGCAAGGTTATCGACATTTCGCAAAAGCTTGGTATCTACATCAAGCCACATCACCGTGCTGCGATGCTTCAGCAGCATCTTGCGATAGAATCGGACCTTTGCGCGGCAAATTTCGTTCCAGGTCGTTCCAGCTCGGAAGCTGATCGGCTGGATATCGTGCTGCATGCCCAGCTCGTCGCATCTGAGGCGCAGTTCCCTGGCTTTTTCTTCGTAATAGCCACCTTCGGTATAGAAGCTGATGACGATAATGCGTGGGCGCACAGGGTAATTCCGCCTGCGTATATAACGCAGCATCGACTCTGGCAGGATTCGCTTGGCAAACTTTACCGAAAATGGAGTTGATGCCTGTTGGAAATATGTGGCAGAGGGCGTGGTTCCGGTCATCTGATCAAATTCCTGCGGAGAAGTTTTGCGGCCTCATCGGCACGACGTGGCTAAGAGGAAGGGGCAGCGAGAAACAGCACTCGGTCAACGGACTATCGACACATTCGCGTTAAGGCATTGCCGCGTCTGGAAGGAAACCGCAGCGGCCGCCCGCAAATACGCGGACGCACCGCTAGCGTTGGGCCAGGTCGCGATGCCATTTTGTCAACAGCGCAAGGCCGCCTCCGAACAACAGCGCCGCGATGACCAGCACATAGATCGGCTGGACGTATTCGGCGCGATAAGTAGAGTAAAACCCCGATCTGTTCGTGCCGACGATGTGGATCAGCGGGTTGAACCACAACACTTCACGAAATCCCTGCGGCAAGCTGTCAAAGGGAATGAAGATGCACGAGACCAGGAAAAGCGGCCGGGTGATGATGGCCCAGATATTGGCCCAGATCGGAAAGCGGCGCATCAGAAAGCAGTTCGCGCAGCCGACGGCCAATGCCAGGCAGGCCGACATCGAAAAGGCCAGAACCACCAGCGGGATATTCAGTATCAGTTCGACCTGATCATACCAGACGATGCCCGTCAGCACGATCACGAAGACAAGCGCATGGACCATGCAGGCCAGCAGAAAACGGGCAAGCAGCGCATCGACGAAGGTAACGCCGGGATAAAACAGCAGTTGTTTGGAAAATTGCAGCGATTGCGCCACCTTCCTGCTGATGTCCAGAAACATCAGGAAAGGCAGCAGCCCCGTCGCATAGAACAGCGCGAAACTGGAGCCCATCGGCGGCACCCGCACCGCCAGTGAAAAGATCACCGTCAGCAGCGCGATGCCGCCGACCGGCTCCAGGACGGTCCAGATAAAGCCTCCGGGTGATTTCCCGTAAGAGGTGGACATCTCGCGCAGCACCAGCGCGCTGATGGTGCGCCATGCGGGCCAGCGCCGAAGTGGGTGATGCCGGGGCACGGAAAACTGCATCGCCTCAATCCTCATCATCATCGCAGGCGTTGCTGGCGCCGATATTGGAAAGATGCGTCTCGATGGCCTCGTCCACATTCTCGAAATAGGTCAGTCGTCCATGATGCAGCACGGCCGCCGCCGTGCAGACCGAACGGATCATGCTCATGGAATGGGACACCATGATCGCACCGCTGTTCAGGAGCCGGTTTCGGAAATAGGCTTGGCTCTTGTTACGGAAGTTGCCGTCGCCGACGGAAGTGACCTCATCGACCAGATAGGTGTCGAAATGGATCCCCATCGAAACGCCGAAGGCCAGCCGCGACCGCATCCCCGAGGAATAATGCCCGAAAGGCAGATAGAGGTGCTGCCCCAGATCCGAGAAATTGGCGACGAATCGCAACAGCTTTTCGGCATCGATATTATAGACGCGGGCAATGAAGCGCGTGTTCTGGGCCCCGGTCAGATCGGGATGGAAACTGCCCGAGAAGCCCACGGGCCAGGAGACGCTGCCCGTCGTCACCACGCGACCGCTATCGGGCCGGACGACGCCGGCGATCATGCGCAAAAGCGTCGATTTGCCCGCACCATTATGCCCCAGCAGTCCGACGCTCGCGCCGGTGGGAAAGGTCACGGTCACGTCGCGCGCCACGACGGTGGTGCGACCGTTGACGGTGAAGCTTTTGGACAGGTTCTCCAGCTGGATCATCAGTGCCGGTCGCGATTTGCATTGACGATCAGCACAAGGCTGAGCCAGCCGATGAAGATGAAGACCCCCGCCAGCAGGGTCACGACGAACCGCCGCGGCCGGGTCGCGGTTTCGGGCAGGGTCGGCTGCACGAAGGTCGCCAGATAGCGGTTGTCCTGCTGTGATTTCGACCGCGCCGCCTCGACCCCGGCCAGCGCCAGGCTATAGCTTTTCTCTGCCAGTTCCAGGTCCAGTTGCAGCTTGGTGTATTGGTCGATCACGGCGCTGAAGGTCTCTTCGCCCGACGGACCGCCGACATAGCTTTGCTGTTCCTGTTCGATCCGCTGCCTGAGCACGTCGACGCGCATCTGGGCCTGGTTGATGCGGACATCGGCCGTGCCCTGCTGGCGCAGGGTTTCAAGCTGGATCATGGCCTCGGTCAGTTCCTGCGACAGGCCGGTCACGATGGTCGCGTTGATCGTCACCACTGCCTGCGGGTCGATCAGCTTGTAGCGGTCCCGGAATTGGGCCAGCGCCACCCGCGCATCGGCCAACCGCCCTTCGGTCTCGTGCAGGTCGCGCTCACCATAGCGCAGCACGTTGTCACGCGCCTCGTCCGAGATCGAGTTGACCAGCCGCGCCGCCGCCTTGTGAATACCCTGCGTGATGCGATTGGCATCCTCGGGGGAAAAGGCGCGGACCTGGATTTCCGTCATGCCGGTCGCGGAATCGACGCTGATCGTGACCATCCTGCGCCAATAGGCGACCAGTTCCTCAAGCGTGGCGCCCGTGTGCAGGGCAAAGATCGGGTCCATGGACGGCCTGGTGAACGAGGCGCGCAGGTCAAGCTCGTCGTCAAGCTGCGCGACGAAGTTCGGACTGCGAAGATATTTGTAAAGGATCTGCGCGTCGGTCGTCGCATTCCCGACCGACGACAACCCGATCCCGGCCAGAAGCCCCACGTTCTGGGCCTCTTCGTCGCGCACCACGAATGACACTTCGGAGACATATTGGTCCCGCGCGACAAGGAACATATATGTCGTGACCAACACCAAAGGCAGCACGAACAGCAGCAGGAAACTGCCGACGATCAGCGTATGCTTCCCGGCCCAGACCGCGCGCCCGACGGCGGGGGGAATGCGCGGATTGGCTGATTGCACGCGCTGGGGCGGCGTCTCAAGATCTTTCACGGCCGGTCCCTTCGCTGATACGCCTCGGTCGAGCGATGGGATCCAGAAGCGCGGCGGCTTCGATCAACGCAGCGGCGATATCATCCATGACAGGCCCGGAAATCCGGTCGTCCCACACCAGGTCCAACAGGCTGCGTTGGCGCAGATCGTGACCGACAGGCTGGGGCATCCGTTCGGGCAGGCCGACGCCGGCGGCATAGTCGCGATATTTCATTTGATCGCCCGCCACGGCATCCTCGAACCCCTCGAAGGTGATCAGCGAGACCGGAATGCCGTAGGCCTGGCAAGTGATGTAGACATGCATCGCGCTGGTCAGCACCGCGTCATACTGGCCCAGGCTGGAAATAAAGCCCTGGATCTGGTCCCGGCGGGAAAGCAGGACGGACAGTTCGTCGACATCCTCCGGCAGCCGCAGCGAGATGTTGCGATGCGCGAAATGGCGCACCAAGGCCAGGCGGCCATTGGTCGAGGCCGGGCGCGTGACGGGGACCAACCGGGGCAGAACCGCCGCCGGATCGCCAAATCGCTCGACCTTGGGGCCTCCGGCCGCGGCCACCAACTGGGCGGAATAGGGGCCACGCAACGAAACATAGGTCGCATCCGGCGCGATTTCCGTATCGGCGCGGCTGAACCCCGTGCCCACCAGGATCGAGCTTTTCTGCGCGAACCGTCCGATCGAACCGATCGCCATCAGATGCGGCTTCGCGCCAATCTCGTCATGGCGCTGAAAGCGCACGGAGTGTCCCGTCACACCCTGCACGATCAACGGCGACAGCCAGTCGCCGTAATTGCCCGGATAGGGCTTGTCCCACCACAAAAGCGGCAGCGCGTCGCGATCCTCGGCCCCGGCATAGTCCAGAAACGCATGGGCCGCGCCGATCACGGCGCGATCGGCATTGCCCAGCAACCGGCGCGAGGAAATCTCGGCCAGACGGGCCTCTACGGCGTCGCGGCGCCCCTCGCGGGCCTCGTGGATGATGTTGTAGATGCTGCGCTGCGACAACTGGCGCGACGCGGGCAGGCTGGGCGACAGGAATTCGGTCAGCCCCATCTCGTCCGACAGCCGGCGCAGCGGAATGGCCAGGCGTGGCGGCAGAGCACTTTGGGTTTGACGCGCGACGCTTAGGGCCAGCGACCGGATACCGGATCTTGGCGGCGCGGCGCGCGCGGTGCCCGAACGGCGATGTTGGGCCGCCAGCCCCTTGAACGCCGCGACATTCCCGCTGGAACCGAAATAGAAGAACGGCTTGCGTCCGCTGTCGGATTGATCCGCGCGCCCCAGCAGCATGGCCGAGGGGATCATCTGGAAGCTCAATTGATCCGCGTTCTTGCGCCAGGCTTCCTCGAAGAAGAAATCGTCCGTGGCGCGCACCCGCATCGCCTGGCACGCCATATGGGCATCGCGAATATAGCCGCGTGCAGCCGGCGTGGTATTGATGCCCCAGAAGCAGGGCTCCCAGAAACGGGCGCTGTTGGCATAGCCGATCCGCATCGGATGGCTGAAACCACGTTGGAACCCGATGATATCCGCCGAAAATCCAGACACGAAATCCGGCAGATAGTCGATGTCGCAATCCACATCGATCCAGAAGACCTTGCGATCCGAATTTCGCTCGCAGGCGGAATGCAGAAACGGGATCTTCTTGCGGCAGATCTCCAGCCATTCCTCGCCCTCGGCCTTGGGCACCTCGACAATCTCATGCGCGATGCCCAGCCGGTCCAAAGAGGCACGCAGATTGCTCGCCGCCTGCGTGTAATATTCGTCTGGGGTATGGAACGAACAGAACAGGATGTTCGCGGTCATCGGGCCGCCAATGGGCATGGTCGGGTCTCTATCTTGGTCATCATCCGGGATCTTGGCACCAGGGAAACCCCAAGCCCTCTCTGGTTTGGTAAACCGTTCGGTCCAAAACTGACAAGCCAGCCGGACGCAGAACGACTGAAACCTTCCACTCCGAGCAAGGATTTAGATGGCGGGGGAACGATCTATCCCGGCACAACAGAAAGATTATTCCTGCGCGGTCGTGCGGCATGGTCGCAAGTTGCGCCGTCATACCGAGTAATCGCGAGCGCCGCCGAGAGCGTATACGGAAAATCCCCGCCGTTCCGGCCATCGCAAAACCAGCCGTTCGGGGGATAGGTCGGTCAAGGAGGATTGCCGGGCAGAGCGGTCGCCCCGAAGCACCTGACGAGCCACCGAAATAGTTGCCCAGCCAGGCACATGCCCAACCTGAAGCCTGCGAGACAAGGGACACGGCAACCAACCTGCCCCCCGGTATCCCTCGTTCACAACGAGAGTCCTTGGGGTTGATGGTGGTCGCTTGCAGGCTGGGCAAGCGCGCCGGACCCGAAGCCCTCAGAGTGCTCAAGCGCCCGGCGTGCGTCGGACGGGACTTTGTTGCCCAGCGGGGAATGCGGCCTGACGTTGTTGTAGTCGTAGCGCCAGTTTGCGACGGGCATCGGCAAGGCTGTCGAAGATCTCCTCGTTGAGGCATTCGTCGCACCTGACTTCTGCAACAATGCCGCACAACGGCCTCAACGCAAGCGAAGCTTCCTGCCGGTGGAAGGGTTCTTCCTTGGAGGCTT
>NZ_JASGGO010000005.1:0-145246 GCF_047605025.1 Paracoccus sp. (in: a-proteobacteria)
GCCATGGAGGGCGGCATCTGGTTCGGCTATCTGCCCGGCGTGCGGCCGGGCCAGGTCTATGGCTATCGCGTCCACGGTCCCTACGCGCCCGAACAGGGGCATCGCTTCAACCCCAACAAGCTGCTGCTGGACCCCTATGCGCGCGAATTGCGCGGCACGATCCGCTGGGACGATGCGCTGCATGGCTATCATGTGGGCGAAAACGATCTGAGCTTCGATCAACGCGACAGCGCGCCTTTCATGCCGAAGGCCGCCGTGGCGGACCCGGCTTTCGACTGGGACGCGGACAGCGCCCTGCGCCATCCCTGGCAGAAAAGCCTGATCTATGAGGCGCATGTGAAGGGCTTGACGCAACTGCATCCCGATGTGCCCGCGCATCTGCGCGGCACCTTCCGGGGGCTGGCGAGCGATGCGGTGATCGCGCATCTGAAGTCGCTTGGCGTCTCGGCCATCGAGCTTCTGCCGGTCCATGCCTTCGCCAATGACCGCTATCTGGGGGAAAAGGGCCTTTCGAATTATTGGGGCTATTCGACGCTGGGCTTTTTCGCGCCGCACCGGCCTTACCTGCACAGCGGCCAGATCCGCGAGGTCAAGCGGGCCGTGCGGCGTTTCCACGAGGCCGGGATCGAGGTGATCCTGGACGTGGTGTTCAACCATACCTGCGAGGGCAACGAGATGGGGCCGACGCTTTCGTTCCGGGGTATCGACAATGCGAGCTATTATCTTCTGTCGCCCGAGAATCCGCGCCATAGTTTCGACACCACCGGGACCGGGAACACGCTGAACGTGGCCCATCCGATGGTGCTGCGGATGGTCATGGACAGCCTGCGCTATTGGGTCGAGGTGATGCATGTGGACGGCTATCGCTTCGACCTGGCCTCGACCCTGGGGCGCGAGGCGCATGGGTTCGAGCGCGACGGCAGCTTCTTCAACGCGATCCGGCAGGATCCGGTGCTGAACGGCATCAAGCTGATCGCCGAGCCATGGGACATCGGCGAGGGCGGCTATCAGGTGGGCGGCTATCCCTGGCCCTTCCGCGAATGGAACGACAAGTTCCGCGACGACACGCGCGGATTCTGGCGCCGCGATCCGGGGCTGGTGGGGGCGATGTCGGAACGGCTGGGCGGCTCTCCGGTGCAGTTCGACCATAGCCACCGCCCGGCGACGACCAGCGTGAACTTCGTCGCCGCGCATGACGGTTTCACCCTGTGGGACTGCGTAAGCTATAACGACAAGCACAACGAGGCCAATGGCGAGGATGGCCGCGACGGCAGCGGCCACAACCTGAGCGACAATATGGGCGCCGAGGGGCCAAGCGACGATCCCGCCATCCTGGAGGCGCGTATCCGCCGCGTCCGCGCCATGCTGGCGACCATGCTGCTGAGCCAGGGGGTGCCGATGATCCTGGCCGGGGACGAGCTGGGCCATTCCCAGCGGGGCAACAACAACGCCTATTGCCAGGACAACGAGATATCCTGGATCGACTGGGGCAAGGTGCGTCCGGGGATCCGGGAGGCGGTCGCGGCGCTGGCCGGGTTTCGCGCGGGGCAGGGGCTTTCGGTCGCGGATTTCGCCGTTGGGGTCGGGGTCGAGGTCGGAGGCGATATGCCCCGCGTCCGCTGGCTGCATCCGCGCGGGGGCGAGATGAAGGAGGCGGACTGGCGGGATGCCGGGTTGCGCCTGTTCGGGATGCTGCGCCGGCATCCGGGCGCGCCGGACCTGCTGATCGTGCTGAACGCGGGCGACGACGCCGAATTCGCCTTGCCCGAGGGGGAATGGCGGCTGTGCATCGACACCGCCCGCGAGGATCCGGGCTGCGATGAGCCGGCTTCGGGTGGGCGCAAGATCGGCTGGCAGAGCGTGCAGGCTTTGGTCCGGGCGTGATGCGCAAAGGCCCGGCCTGGGCCTTCGCGGTCGCGGGGGGCGGGGGGCGGGCCCGGAATTGGGCCTAGAGCTGGATCGCGCGGAAGGCGTCCTGCGGGATGCCCAGTGTCTTCAGGTCGCGCGCGGCGGGGCTGCGGTGGGTCTTCACCGCAGCCGCCGCATGGATCGCGGCGCGGAAAGTGCCGAAGGCCGAACGGAGGAAACGAAAAGCGGTCATGATGCTTGCCTGTCTGGATCGATTGCTTCGATACCGGCAAAGATGGGCGCCGCCGGATCTTTCTGCAATGCAGCATCAGGGTAGGGCGGCCATGCGCGCAGGACATGGCCCGATTTTGCGCCCGATCTTGCGCCCGATCTGGTGCGGCGGCCGCATGGGCGGTCCCGAAACGGAACCGGCCCGGAGGCGGGTGCGCTCCGGGCCGGTTGGCTTTCATGTGGTGGATCAGTCCTCGTCCCCGCCCAGTTGCGACAGCACCTGGCCCCGGCCCCTGGCGCGCAGGATCAGCGGCACGATCAGCGCCAGCGCGGCGATGGTCAGAAGCGTGCCGGCGATGGGCGATTGCACCATATAGAGCCAGTCGCCCTGGCTGATCGACAGCGCGCGGCGCAACTGCTGTTCAGCCATCGGACCCAGGATCAGGCCGACGACGATGGGCGCGATCGGATAACCGAAAAGCCGCATCACATAGCCCAGCACGCCGAAGGCCAGCAGCATCCCAAGTTCGAACACCGAGGGGTTGGCGCCGATGGTGCCCAGCGTCGCGAACAGCAGGATGCCCGCGTAAAGCCAGGGTTTCGGCACCGAGAGCAGTTTCACCCACAGCCCGATCAGCGGCAGGTTCAAGACCAGCAGCATGAAGTTCGCGATCAGCAGGCTGGCGATCAGCCCCCAGACCAGCGTGGGATTGGTGGCGAAAAGCAGCGGCCCCGGTTGCAGCCCGAATTGCTGGAAGCCCGCCAGCATGATCGCCGCCGTGGCCGAGGTGGGCAGGCCCAGCGTCAGAAGCGGCACCAGCGTCCCGGCGGCCGAGGCGTTGTTGGCGGCCTCGGGTCCGGCCACGCCCTCGATGGCGCCGTTGCCGAATTCCTCGGGGTGCTTGCTTAGCTTCTTCTCGGTCGCGTAGGACAGGAAGGTGCCGATCTCGGCCCCGCCGGCCGGCATGGCGCCGATGGGAAAGCCCAGGGCGGTGCCGCGCAGCCAGGGCTTCCACGAGCGTTTCCAATCCTCGCGCGACATCCAGACCGAGCCTTTGACGGCGGTAACCTCGTCCTGGTGCTGGACGCGCTGGCCGGCGATGAACAGCGCCTCGCCCAGGGCGAACATGGCGACGGCCATGGTCGTGACCTCGATCCCGTCCAGCAGGTCCGGCACCCCGAAGGAAAGCCGCGTCTGCCCGGTCAACTGGTCGATGCCGACGCAGGCCAGCGCCAGGCCCAGAAACAGCGAGGTCAGCCCCCGCAGCGCCGAATCGCCGAAGGCCGCCGAAACGGTGACGAAGGCCAGCACCATCAGCGCGAAATATTCGCGCGGACCGAAGACCAGCGCCACCTTGACGATGGTGGGCGCCAGAAAGGCCAGAAGCAGCGTCGCGATCAGCCCCGCCACGAAAGAGCCGATGGCGGCCGTGGCCAGCGCGGGTCCGCCGCGCCCCTTGCGGGCCATCTTGTTGCCTTCGAGCGCGGTGATGATCGAGGCGCTTTCGCCGGGTGTGTTCAGCAGGATCGAGGTGGTCGAGCCGCCATACATGCCGCCGTAATAGATGCCCGCGAACATGATCAGCGAGCCGGCCGCGTCCAGCCGGTAGGTCACCGGCAGCAGCAGCGCCACGGTCAGCGCCGGGCCGATCCCCGGCAGCACGCCCACGGCGGTGCCCAGCGTCACGCCGATCAGGGCGTAAAGCAGCATCGCCGGTTCGGCCGCCGTGGCGAGGCCCTGAAGCAGGAATTCAAAGGCACCCATGGCTTAGCCCCCCGGAAAGATCAGTTTTTCCAGCGGTCCCGCCGGAAGGTGCAGCATCAGAAGCTGCGAGAAGACGGCCCAGACGAAGAACGAGACGGTGATGCCGATGGCCAGGTTCAGCGCCAGGTTCCTTTTGCCGAAGGCCCGCGCGGTGGCGGCGAAAAGCAGCCCCGTCGCGATCGAGAAGCCGGCCGCGTGCAGCGTCATCAGTTGCAGCGCGAGGCCGCCGATGATCCAGAGGACCGGCTGCGGGTTCTGGGCCGGACGCTCGGGGAAGTCGCCGCGCAGGGCCTCAAGCGCGGTCCAGGCGGCAAGGCCCAGAAGGCACCAGGCCACGACGCGGGGAATGGTGGCGGGGCTGACCCCGGAATAGCCGCCCAGATCGGTCAGGCGCGCGCTGTCCCACAGCATCACGCCCGCGATCAGCGCCAGCCCCACCGCGATGATCAGCGCCGCCAGATCGGGGCGGCGCTTGGGTTCACGGTCGATCTCGCTCATTTGACCAGACCGATGTCCTTGAGGATGGCTTCGGTGGCGGCGGTGTCCTGTTCAAGCTGGGCATCGAACGCGGGACCGGCCAGATAGGTGTCCATCCAGCCCTTGTCGGCAAGCTGCTTTTGCCAGGCTTCGGATTTCACCATCTTTTCGATATCGGCGTTGATCTTGGCCTTCTGTTCGTCCGACAGGCCGGGGCCGGCGGCGACCATGCGCCAGTTCTGCAATTCCACGTCCAGCCCCGCCTCTTTCAGGGTCGGCGCGTCCACGCCCTCGATCCGCTCGGGCGAGGACATGGCCAGAAGCCGCAGCGTGCCGGCCTTGATCTGGGATTCGAATTCGCCCAGCGAACTGATGCCCGCCGTCACCTGGTTGCCCAGGATCGCGGCCAGCGCCTCGCCGCCGCCGGAATAGGCGATGTAGTTGATCTTGGTCGGATCGACGCCCGCCGCCTTGGCGATCATGCCGGCCGCGATATGGTCGGTGCCGCCCGCCGAGCCGCCGGCCCAGCTGACCGAGCCGGGATTTTCCTTGAGCTTGGCGACCAGCCCGGCCACGTCCTGGATGTCGGACGCGGCGGGGACCACGATGGCCTCGTATTCGCCGGTCAGCCGGGCGATGGGGGTCACGTCCTTCAGCGACACGGGCGCCTTGTTGGTCAGGATGGCGCCGACCATGACATAGCCGCCGACGATCAGCGCGTCGGGGTTGCCCTTGTTCTGGCTGGAGAACTGCGCCAGCCCGATGGTGCCGCCGGCGCCGGGCACGTTCTGGACCTGGACCGATTTCGAGATGCCTTCCTCTTGCAGGACGGTCTGCATGGTGCGGGCGGTCTGGTCCCAGCCGCCGCCCGGATTGGCGGGCGCGATGATGGTGTAATCGGCCATGGCGGGCAGCGCCATGGCGCCCGCGAACAGGCTGGCGAGAACGAGATGCTTCATGACATTTCCTCCGCTGGCGCCGGTCCGGTGGGTGCCGTCCGGTCGCGCTATGTCTTTTTCGTGGCTATGGCCCCCGCCTCTCCCAAAGCGCGGGCATTCCTCCTTGGCCGCGCGCGGCGCGTGCAACCGTGCCAGCCTTTCACCACAGGAACCTGTCATGGACCTGACATATCCGTGATCGGGTCGCGCTTTCAGCGCGGCGGCTTCAGCGCGGCGGCGCCTCGGGGCGGATCGCGCGGTGCCAGCGCGCCAGCAGCCGGGTCCGCGTGGCCTGGTCCAGATAGGCCAGAAGGCCGGGGCTGACCGGCACCGGGCGCAGGCGCAGACCCTTGAGATCCTCCATCCCGCCGGCCATGCCCTGCTGGCCCGCGACCTCCAGGCCGACCGCCGAAAGCCGCAGCGTATGGGCCAGCAGGCGCTGGCCTTCGTCCGACATCAGAAAGGCCAGAAGCTGGGCGCCAAGCTGGGGGTCGGCGGCCTTGTCCGGCACCAGGCCCACGCGCGACACGACCACGGTGAAGTCGCGGGGCAGGATCACCCCCAGATCGGGATCGCGCCGCGCCCATTCCGCCGCATAAGAGCCCAGCAGGTTATAGCCCAGGGCCAGCCGTCCGTCCGCGATCCGCGTCAGCAGATCGCCGGTGGTGGCGAAGGTTCGCAGGTCCAGCCGGCCCATCGCCGCCAGCACCGACCAGATGTCGGGGTAAAGTTCCTGGTCGCGGGCCATGAACAGATAGCCCACGCCCGAGCGCGCGATGTCATAGGTGCCGATCCGCCCGCGCGCCTGGTCCGGGTGCCGGGCCATCCAGTCCATAAGCTCGGCCCGCGTCGAGGGCGGCGGCGCGTCCGCGAAGCTGGGCTTGTGATAGGCGAAGACCGCCGGCTCGAAGGTCAGCGCATAGACGCTGTCGCGCCAGTTCGCCCAGTCCGGCCAGCCGGGCGTCGCGGGCGTGACCACGGGCCGGGCATAGCCGTCATTCGCCAGCTTGATCTGAAGGTCCATGGCCGAGGAAAAGGCGAAATCCGCCGTGCGCCCGGTGGCGCTTTCGGACAGGATCCGGTCGTGCAGCGCGCCGGTCAGCAGGTTTTCGTAATGCACGCCGATGCCGGGATGGCGGGCCTGGAACGCCAGCACCAGGGGCCGGGCCAGATCGTCGTCCAGCGAGGAATAGACCGTCATCCTGCCCGTCTCGGTCCCGCCCGGCGCGGGAAAGAGCGTCACCCGCGCCTGGGCGGGCGGCGCCAGGGCCAGCGCAAGCGCCAGTGCCAGTGCCAGCAGGGTGAAAAGAGGGATCAAGGGCCGCATATCCGATGATTGCCCCAGCCGAGGCCCGTTCACAAGCGCCCCGCCAGCGGTTAGCCTGTCGGGGAGGGGGAGAGAGATTTGCGCATTCTGCTGGTCGAGGACAATCTTTCGCTGGCCGAGGGGCTGGCGCAACTGCTGCGGCAATCGGGCTATGCGGTGGATCTGGTCCATGACGGCGCCTCGGCCGAGGCGCTGGCGGCGGCGGAAAGCTTTGATCTGGTGATCCTGGACCTGAACCTGCCGCAGATGGACGGGCTTGAGGTGCTGCGGGCCATGCGCTCGCGCCGCAACCCGGCGGCGGTGATGATCCTGACCGCGCGCGGCGCCCCCGAGGAACGCGTGCGGGGCCTGGACCTGGGCGCGGACGACTATCTGATCAAGCCCTTCGACATCGGCGAGTTCGAGGCCCGCATCCGTTCGCTTCTGCGGCGCCAGGCGGGGCTGCGGACGGCGACGGTCAGCTTCGGGGCGCTGGATTTCGACCAGAACAGCCGCAGCTTCTCGGTCTTGGGGCAGCTTCTGGACCTGCCCGCGCGCGAACGCGGCCTGCTTGAACTGCTGATCACCCGCGCCGGCAAGGTCGTCGCGCGCGAGGCGATCGTGCAATCGCTGACCAGCCTTGAGGACGACCTGTCCGCCAATGCGATCGAGCAATATGTCAGCCGCCTGCGCAAGCGCCTGGCCCCCGCCGGGCTGACGGTGCGGACCGCGCGCGGCATCGGCTATTTCCTGGACCGGACCGAAGCGTGATCGGCCTCGGCCGCCCCTCGTCGATCCGGCGGCGGCTTCTGGCCTGGCTGCTGGTCGCGACGGCGGTTTTCGGCGCGCTGGCGTTGCTGGACACCTGGCGCGAGGCCAAGCACATGGCGACCGCGCTGGCCGACCGGGTGCTGGCCGGTTCGGCCCTGGTCATCGCCGAGCGCGCCTCGCTGGACGAGCATGGGCGCATCGCCATCGAGATCCCCTATGGCGCGCTGGAAATGCTGAGCTCGGCGGCCGAGGACCGGGTCTTTTACCGCGTCGACGGCCCGCCGGGGCGGCTGGTCACGGGCTATGGCGACCTGCCGCTGGCCCCGGCGCGGCAGGGGGGCGGTCCGGTCTTTTCCGACGGCTTCTTTCGCGGCGAGCCGGTGCGGGTGGCAAGCCTGGCGCGGGCCGCCTCGACCGGGATCGACGAGGTGCCCTTTGTCGTCACCGTGGCCGAGACGACCACCGCGCGCGAGCAGTTGACGCGGACGATCCTGATGCGCTCGGCGCTGCGGCTGGGGCTGATGATGCTGGGCGCGGCGCTGATCGTGGGCATCGCCGTCACGCTGTCGCTGCGCCCGCTTTACCGGCTGGGCGAGGCCATCGCCACCCGCAGCCCCGACGATCTGGGTCCGGTCGAAACCCGCGTCCCCAGCGAGGTCCGGGGCCTGGTCGGCACGATCAATTCATTCATGACGCGGCTGAAATCGGCGCTGGACGGGCTGCGCAACTTTACCGGCAATGCCGGGCACCAGCTTCGCACGCCGCTGGCGGTGGTGCGCACGCAACTGGCGCTGGCCGCGCGCGCCTCGACCCTGGCCGAGGCGCAGGCGGCGGCGCATAAGGGCGATGCCGCCGTCGCCCATGCCGAGCGCATCCTGGCCCAGCTTCTGCTGCTGGCCAAGGTGGACGCGGCGGCGGGTCGGGTCGGCGCGCCGATGGATCTGGTCGGCTTCGCCCGCGACCTGACCGCCGAGCAGATCCCCGCCGCCGCCGAGGCCGGGATAGACCTGGGCTTCGAGCTTGGCCCCGGAACGGCGGCGGAATTGCCGGTCCGGGCCGAGCCGCTGCTGCTGGGCGAGGCGCTTCGCAACCTGATCTCGAACGCGGTGCTGCATACCGGGCAGGGCACCGAGGTCACGGTGCGCGTCCTGGCGCTTCCCGGCGCCGCGCTGATCGAGGTCGAGGATGACGGGCCGGGCATCCCCCCCGAGGCCCGCGCCGCCGCCTATGGCCGTTTCGCGCGCGGCCCGACACCCGGCCCCGGCATGGGCCTTGGCCTGCCCGTGGTCGACGAGATCGCGCGGCTTTTCGGGGCCGAGCTTGAGCTGGCCTCGGGCGCGGGGGGGCGCGGGCTGGTGGCGGGGCTGCGCTTTCCGCTGGCGGGCTGAGCGGGCCGTGATTTCGGGGTCATGGAACGGCGGCCGTGGCTTTTTTGCAACGTGGCGAAGGGGTATCGGCGCCTGCCGTGGATTTCTGACAAAAAAAGTTGATCATTCTGAACCGACTATTATACCCGGCGCCGATTTCAGTGTATGAGGGTCAATCTGTATGAAAACTCGATTTATTTTCGCTCTGACAGGCGTTTCCGCGCTTGCGCTCGGCTCGGCGCTGTCGGCGCAGGAAGCTGCTGAGGGGGTCGCGGCGCCGGTGGTTCTGGACCAGATCACGCTGATCGCCGATGGCCAGGAAAAGGTCGAGGCGACCGGCGGCGTCAGCGTCACCGCCGAGGATATAGACGCGCTTCAGCCTGCCGATGTGTCCGAGCTTTTCGCCCGCGACAGCGCCATCTCGGTTTCGGGCGGGGCGGGTCCGGCCAAGCGTATCCATGTCTTCGGACTTGAGCAGTCGAACCTGGCCGTGACCGTGGACGGCGTGCCGCAGGGTCCGACGAGCTGGCACCATACCGGCTCGAACGTGATCGATCCCGCCTTCCTGAAATCGGTCGAGGTCGAGGCGGGCGCCGCCGCCGCCGATTCCGGTTTCGGCGCCGCCGCCGGCGCGGTGCATTACGAAACCGTGGGCGCGAAGGATCTGCTGGCCGATGGCAAGACCCATGGCGGCCGGGTCGGCCTGTCCTATGGCACGAACGGGCGCGGCTGGTCCGGCTCGCTGGCGGGTTACGGCGTCTATGGCGGCTTCGACTGGTTCGCCATGGTGCATGGCACCCATGGCAAGAACTACAAGAACGGCGACGGCTACGAGGTCGTGGGCACCGAGCCGGGCAACAAGGGTGCGCTGGTCAAGCTGGGCTATGAGATCGAGGGTCGCCGCCTGGAACTGGCGCTGGACCACAGCGAGGACGATGGCGACCGCACCATCAAGATGAACATGGACCTGAACGCGGACAAGCTGGTCTATCCGCTGAAGGTCACGCGTGATTCGATCAGCCTGAAATACAGCCTGACCTCGCCGAGCGACGCCTGGGATCCCGAGGCGATGCTTTATCTGACCGAGAACAAATACGACCGTCCCGACTATGCGGTGGACGCGACCAACGGCGATATGAAGCTGAAGAACCGCACCATCGGCGGGGTGATCAAGAACACCTATACGCTGGGTCCGGGCAAGATCACCTCGGGCATCGACTGGGCCTATAACGATTATGACGTGGACAATTACGGCGATACCGACCGCCGTTACTGGACCATGGAGACGATGCAGATCGGCGCCTTCGTGCAGGGCCGGTTCGAATTCGACAATGGCATCGACCTGTCCACCGGCGCCCGCGTCGATCACCACCGTTTCACCGACTGGAACGGCGAGCGTCACAGCGATACCGGCGCCAGCGTCAACGGCACGATCTCGTATGAGTTCGCCCAGGGCTACGAGGTGTTCGCGGGGGCATCGCATACCTGGCTGGGCTATAAGTTCGGCGAATACGCGCTGCTGCACGCGCGGACCTCGGACCTTTACACCGCCAGCGATTTCGAGCCTTCGACGGCGCGCAACATCAAGCTGGGCCTGAACGCCAACCAGGGCAACTGGACCGGCAACCTGACCTTCTTCGACACCCGGTTGAAGAACATGGGCGAGTTCATCTTTGATGAAGAGCCCTATTACCTGGGCAATGTCGATGAATACCGCAGCAAGGGCTTCACGCTTCAAGGCGCCTATAGCTGGGGTTCGGGCCGGGTGGGCGGCAGCTTCACCAAGGCCGATGTCAGCCAGGGCGGCATCGATGCCCTGCCCGCCGGCGGCGCCGCCGTCCCGGTCGGCAAGGTCGCGACGCTGTTCGTCGATCAAGAGATCGCGCAATACAACCTGAAGGTCGGCGGCTCGGTCGAATGGGCCGGCAAGCTGGACGGCGACGATCTGGCCGAGGCCGGTTTCTACGACGAAAGCTCGTATACCGTGCTGAACCTTTACGGCGAGTGGCGCCCCGCGAACTATGAGAATGTCGTGGTCCATCTGGGCATCGATAACGTCTTCGACCGCGCCTATTACGAGCGTTCCAGCTATGGCGAGCGCGATGTGGTGCGGGGCGGCGTGCTGGCGCGCGACATCGATCCGCTTTACGCGTCGGGCCGCACGATCACGCTGGGCGTGAAGATGGACTTCTGATCCGCGAAGGCCCCGGCTTGTCCGGGGCCTGACCGGCGGGGTTCGCTGAAAACGGAAAAAGGCCCGGAGCGTTCTCCGGGCCTTTTCGCATCCCTTATGCGGGATCAGATCTGGCGGACCTTCAGCTTTTCGGTGCCCGGCAGTTCGATATTGATTTCAAGGCTGGACAGGTCGTCGCTGCGCTCCATCTTGACCTCGACATCATCGATGCCGATTTCCAGATGGCGGCGCACCACCTCAAGGATGTCGCGTTGCAGCAGTGGCAGGAAATCCGGGCTGACGGAATTCCCGACCTTTTCATGCGCCAGCATGATTTGCAGGCGTTCCTTGGCGGTCTGGGCCGAGGCGGGCTTTTTCTGGCGGAAAGAGAAACCGAACATGGTCAGGCCGTCCGCCCCAGCAGCCGCGAGAAGAACCCGCGCCGCTGTTCGCCGCCGTTCACGCGCATCTCGATCTGTTCGCCGACCAGGCGGCCGACCGCGTCGGTATAGGCTTTGGCGGCGGCCGAGTTCTCATCCATGATGACCGGCGTGCCCTCGTTCGACGCCTTCAGCACCGAGGTGCTTTCGGGGATGATGCCCAGAAGCGGGATCGCCAGGATTTCCAGCACGTCCTGCACGCTCATCATCTCGCCCTTGGCCGAGCGGGTGGGATCGAAGCGGGTCAGCAGAAGCTGCGACTTGACCGCGCTGCCATCGCCCTTTTCGGCCAGGAAGGTCTTGGAGTTCAGCAGCCCCAGCACCCGGTCGCTGTCGCGCACGGACGAGACTTCGGGGTTCGTCACCACGACGGCCTCATCGGCGTAATACATCGCCAGATGGGCGCCGCGCTCGATCCCGGCGGGGCTGTCGCAGACGATATAGTCGAATTCCTCGCGCAGTTCGTCCAGGACCTTCTTGACGCCCTCTTTCGTCAGCGCGTCCTTGTCGCGGGTCTGCGATGTCGGCAGCACATACAGGTTTTCCAGCCGCCGGTCCTTGATCAGCGCCTGCTTCAGCTTGGAATCGCCCTGGATGACGTTGATGAAGTCGAAGACCACCCGGCGTTCGCAACCCATGATCATGTCGAGGTTGCGCAGGCCCACGTCGAAGTCGATGACGACGGTCTTGTGCCCGCGCATCGCCAGCCCTGCGCTGATGGCCGCCGAGGACGTGGTCTTGCCGACGCCGCCCTTGCCGGATGTGACTACGATGACCTTGCTCACGAAACCTATCCTTTTTCTATTTGAGGCTTTCGACGCGCAGCTTCTCCCCTTCCAGGAAGACCTGCACATATTCCCTGGGCGTATCCGCCGCCAGACTTTCGCTGGTGGTGTAAAGCCCGGCGATGGCCAGCAATTCCGCATCGAGCGCGTGGCAGAAGATGCGGGCCGAGGTGTCGCCGTTCACACCCGCCAGCGCGCGGCCCCGCAGCCGGCCGTAGATATGGACGTTGCCGGTCGCGATGACCTCGGCGCCGGAACTGACCGAGCCGATGACGACGAGATCGCCCCGGTCGGCGAAGACCGTCTGCCCCGAGCGCACCGGCTGGGTGATCAGCTTGGAGGCGGGCGCGGGCGGCTCGGGCGGTTCGGACTGGGCCTGCGTGACTGCGGCGGCGACGGCGGCCTGGCGGCGTTCGCGGTCCACCCGCTCAAGCGGGACATTGCGCCCGCCCGGCATCACGACCAGGCCGGCGGCGGGGGCGGCGGCGGCGATCTCGGGCGTGCCGTTCTGGATGCCGAAGACGGAAAGCTTGCGCGCCCGCAGCGCCTCGGCCAGGGCTTGCAGATCGCCGGCGCCGTCCAGGCCCTGGGCCTGTTCCAGGTCGATCACCAGGGGCGCGTTCTCGAAGAACAGCGGGGTCTGGCGCAGCTTGGCGTCCAGCGCGTCGAAGAAGCCCTGATCGGGGCGGCCCGCCAGATGCAGGGCGACGGCGGTGAAGAACCGCCCGCGCATCTGGATGGGCTTGACCGTCGCGACCGGCGTCGCGCTGCTGCGGTTCTGTTGTGCCACGTCTCTGCTCGAAGTTATGGGGCGCGCGGGGGGCCGCGTCTCCGGGTTCTGGACTGACTACCCTGCCAGCGCCGCAACGTCCATGCGCTTTGCCGACGATGGGTGCATTCGGCGGAACCGTGCCTGCAAAAGCGAATGTGATCACACGGATCTTGCCCCCGTCGCGAGCAGCGGGGGCGAAGGGTTTACAGGTCCAGCGCGGCGACGGCGCGGACGGCATGGGCCGCCTCGGCGCCCTTCTTGACGAAATGGTCGCGATAGAAGCCGTGATGTTCGTCGCTGGCGTGGAAGTGATGCGGCGTCAGGCTGACCGAGAATGTCGGCACGCCCGTTTCCATCTGCGCCTGCATCAGCCCCGAGACCACGGCCTGGGCCACGAAATCATGGCGATAGATGCCGCCATCCACCACCAGGGCGGCCGCGACGATGGCGTCGTATTTGCCCGACTGGCCCAGCTTCTTGGCCAGCAGCGGCATCTCGAAGGCGCCGGGCACGTCGAAGGCGGTGATGTTGCAGGCCGTGGTGGTCTGATCCATCTCGGCCTGGAAGCCTTCCAGCGCCCGGTCCACGATATCGGCGTGCCAGCGGGCCTTGATGAAGGCGATATTGAGGGTATTGGTCATATGCGGAACCTTTCCTGATCGCAGAATGGCCCCAAGGCGATCGCAGGCCCGATCATGGCGCGCCATGACCGATCCCATTCTCTTTCATCCAGACTGTGACTGTCGGCCCCGGAATTTCACCGGATCTGCTGACCCCCTGCCAAGACAGAGGCGCTCGCGGGCTGTAACCGCCGGTGGGGAATCGCACCCCGCCCCGAGAACGCCTGCTTTTTGAAGGAGGTCCGGGGGAAAGACAAGCCCCCGGACCCCGTTTCGCGTTACTTGCCGGTCAGCACCTTGACGCGGGCGGCGGCGGCCTCGGCGGTGATGCCGAATTCGGCGTAAAGCCGGTCGATGGGGGCCGAGGCGCCGAAGCCGGTCATGCCGATCACGTCATCCTCGCTGGCGACATAGCGGGTCCAGCCGAACTTGCCCGCCGCCTCGATGGCGATGCGGGGCGCGTCGCCCAGGGTTTCCTTGCGATACGCCTCGGGCTGGGCGTCGAACAGTTCCCAGGACGGCATCGAGACCACGGCGACGTTCAGCCCGTCCGCGTGCAGCTTTTCGGCCGCGTCGACGGCGATGGTGACCTCGGTGCCGGTGGCGATGATCGTGGCGTCGCGGCCTTCGCCGAACTGGCGGATCACATAGGCGCCCCTGGCGGTCAGGTTCTCGTCACCCGCGTCCAGGCGCAGCTGCGGCACGTCCTGGCGTGACAGGGCCAGCAGCGAGGGCACATGCCGGTTGCGGATGGCGATGTCCCAGGCTTCCAGCGTTTCCACCGTGTCGGCGGGGCGCAGGACGGTCAGGCCGGGAATGGCGCGCAGGCTGGCCAGATGCTCGACCGGCTGGTGGGTCGGGCCGTCTTCGCCCAGGCCGATGCTGTCATGGGTCATGACATAGATCGTGCCGACCCCCATCAGCGCCGACAGGCGGATGGCGTTCCTGGCATAGTCCGAGAAGACCAGGAAGGTGCCGCCATAGGCGATGAAGCCGCCATGCAGGTTGATGCCGTTCATCGCGGCCGCCATGCCGAATTCGCGCACGCCATAGCCGATATAGCGGCCCGGCGCCTCGCGCGTGTATTGGCTGTCCACCGCCTTCACGCGGGTCAGGTTCGAGCCGGTCAGGTCGGCCGAGCCCCCGATCATCTCGGGCAGGGCGGCGGTCAGCGGTTCCAGCGCCATCTGGCTGGCCTTGCGGGTCGCGGCCTTCTTGGGCGCGGCGAACAGCGTGTCGCGCGCGGCCTTGACGGCGGCGTCATAGCCCTCGGGCAGGGCGCCCGACAGGCGGCGGGTGAATTCGGCGCGGGTCTGCTGGGGCTTGCCGGCCAGGCGCGCTTCCCAGGCTTCGCGGGTCTTGGCGCCGCGCGTGCCGATGGCGTGCCATTCCGCCGCCAGCGCATCGGGGATCACGAAGGGTTCCGAGGACCAGCCGATGGCTTCGCGGGTCAGCGCGGCCTCATCCTTGCCCAGGGGCGAGCCGTGGACCGCATAGGTGCCGGCCTTGTTGGGCGAGCCGAAGCCGATGATCGTCTTCATCGCGATCAGCGAGGGCTTGCCGGTTTCGGCCTTTGCCGCCGCGATCGCCGCGTCCAGCGCCTGGCCGTCATGGCCGTCGCAGGACTGCACATGCCAGCCCAGGGCCCGGAAGCGCGCCGGCACGTCCTCGGAGAAGGACACCGAGGTCGGGCCGTCGATGGTGATCGAGTTGTCGTCGTAAAGCACGATCATCTTGCCCAGGCCCAGATGGCCGGCAAGGCTGGCGGCTTCCTGGCCGATGCCCTCTTGCAGGCAGCCGTCGCCCAGCATGACATAGGTGTGATGATCGACCAGATCGTCGCCGAATTCGGCGGCCAGGCGCCTTTCGGCCAGCGCCATGCCGACGGCGGTGGCCAGGCCCTGGCCCAGCGGGCCGGTCGTGGTCTCGATCCCCTTGGCATGGCCGTATTCGGGATGGCCCGCCGTGATCGCGCCCCATTGGCGGAAGTTCTTGACCTGATCGAGGGTCATATCCTCATAGCCGGTCAGGTGCAGCAGGCTGTAAAGCAGCATCGAGGCATGGCCGTTCGACAGCACGAAGCGGTCGCGATCCGGCCAGTCTGGGTTTTTCGCGTCAAATTTCAGATGCTTGGAGAAAAGCACGGCGGCCGCGTCCGCCATGCCCATCGGCGCGCCCGGATGGCCGGAATTGGCGGCGTTCACCGCGTCGAACGACAATGCGCGGATACAGTTCGCCAGCGCGAAATTCTGCGGATCAAGCGCGGCCTTTTCGGCGATCTTCGGGTCTTTGGGCGAATCTAGGGGCATGGGTTCCTCCGGTTTTGCTGCTGCATAACCCGCCCTGTCAGCGATAACAACAATCATAACAATGGCCGGTCACAATCTCACAAGAATGATGTTGCGAATTTGCGGGGGAATGTTACAACCGGCGCATGGGAGAGGGCCGACTGGTGAAACGGGACGAGCGCAGACAGGCGATCATGGGGCTTTTGGCCCAGGCCCGCGCGGTCGAGCTTGACGCGCTGGCCGAGCGTTTCGCCGTCTCGAAGATGACCATCCACCGCGACCTTGACGACCTTGAGCAGGCGGGACTGCTGCGCAAGGTGCGCGGCGGCGCCACGGTCGAGGCCGGCACCCAGTTCGAAAGCGATTTCCGCATCCGCGCGCTTCAGGATGCCGAGGCCAAGGGCCGCATGGCCCGCGCGGCGCTGGACCTGGTCGAGCCGGGGATGACGGTGATGATCAATGACGGCTCGATGGCGGCGCTTTTGGGCGCGCGGCTTGCCGAAACGGCGCCGCTGACCGTGATCACCAACAATGCCGCCGTGATCGAGGCGCTGAAATCCGCGCCCCGGATCGCGCTGATCGCGCTGGGGGGCATGTTCAGCGCCAAGTTCAACGGCTTTTTCGGCACCGTGACCGAAGATGCGCTGACGCGGCTGCGGGCCGACCTGGCCTTTGTCTCGACCCCCGCGGTGGCGGGCCTGCGCGCGTTTCACATGGACGATGCCGCCGTGCGCGCCAAGCGCGCGATGATCGCGGCGGCGGATCGCGCGGTGCTGCTGGTCAACCACAATCGTTTCGGCCGCTCGGCGCTGCACACGCTGGCCGACCTGGCCGAGTTCGACGCCATCATCACCGATGCCGCCCCGCCGGGTCCCGACCGCGCCGCGATCGAGGCGGCAGGGCTGCCCCTGACCATAGCCAAGGACTGACATATGACGGATTTCTGGATCGGCACCAGTTGGAAGATGAACAAGACCCTGGCCGAGGCGCAGGGCTTTGCCAATGCCCTGGCCGCCTCCGAGGGCACGCGCGATCCGCGCATCCAGCGTTTCGTGATCCCGCCCTTCACCTCCGCGCGCGAGGTCAAGGAGATCCTGGCCAACAGTTCCGTCAAGGTCGGCGCGCAGAACATGCATTGGGAGGACGAGGGCGCCTGGACCGGCGAGATCAGCCCCGTCATGCTGCGCGACTGCAACCTCGACATCGTGGAACTGGGCCATTCCGAACGGCGCGCCCATTTCGGCGAGACGGACGAGACCGTGGGCCTGAAGACCGCCGCCGCCCTTCGCCACGGCCTGATCCCGCTGATCTGCATCGGCGAGACCCTGGCCGAGCGCGAGGCGGGCCGCGCGCGGCAGGTGCTGGAAACCCAGGTGCGCGGCGCGCTGGCGGGCGCGGCGGGCAGCGATGCGCCGATCCTTCTGGCCTATGAGCCGGTCTGGGCCATCGGCGTCGACGGCATTCCCGCGACCTCGGATTATGCCGATGCGCGCCAGGCCGAGATCATCGCGGTCGCGCGGGACGTGCTGGGCCGCCGCGTGCCCTGCCTTTACGGCGGCTCGGTCAATCCGGGCAATTGCGAGGAACTGATCGCCTGCCCGCATGTGGACGGGCTTTTCATCGGCCGTTCCGCCTGGAAGGTCGAGGGTTATCTGGACATTCTGGCGCGCTGCGCCGCAACCATCGGAGACGAGAAATGAGACTGGCGATCGCAGGCGACAGCGCGGGCGAGGGTCTGGCCAAGACCCTGGCCGAGCATCTGAAGGACAGGCACGAGGTGGCCGAGATTTCGCGCACCGAGGCGGGGCCGGACGCGTTCTATGCCAATCTCTCGGATCGTGTGGCCTCCGAGGTTCTGGCGGGCAGATACGACCGCGCCATCCTGGTCTGCGGCACCGGCATCGGCGTCTGCATCGCGGCGAACAAGGTGCCGGGGATCCGCGCCGCGCTGACCCATGACACCTATTCCGCCGAGCGCGCGGCCCTGTCGAACGACGCCCAGATCATCACCATGGGCGCCCGCGTCATCGGCAGCGAACTGGCCAAGGCCATCGCCGATGCCTGGCTGGCCCAGACGATGAATTTCGATCCGAACGGCCGCTCGGCCGGCAATGTCTGCGCCATCGACCAGGTCGATGCGAAATATGGCAAGGTGTGACCCATGTTGAAACTGCCCAATGACGGCCCCGCGACGGGCCGCCTGCTGTCGCAGGTCCTGACCGGCGACGGCCCCGCCGCCATCGTCCGCGCCATCGCCGAGGCGCAGCCGCCGCTGGCCGAGCGTCTGGCGGCGGGACGCCTGCACGGCGATCCGACCGAGATCGTCGGAGTGAACGACAGCGGCGACCGGCAGAAGGCGCTGGATGTGGGCGCGCATCACCACATGATCGAGGTGCTGCGCCGCGCCGGCGTCCGGCTGGTCCTGTCCGAGGAGGCCGAGGCGGTCATCGAACTGAATCCCGAGGGTGCCTGGGACGTGGCGATGGACCCCATCGACGGTTCGGGCAGCATCGGCATCGGCGCGCCGCTGGGGATGCTGTTCTCGATCATGCCGGCCGCGCCCGAAGGGTTCCTGCGCACGGGCGAATCCGTGGTGGCGGCGGGCTATGCCTCGTTCGGGCATTCGATGGATTTCTGCTGGTCGCTGGGCGACGGCACCCATATCGCGGGCTGGGACGCCGAGGCGGGCGAGTTCCGCATGGTGCGCGAGAATGTCGTCTTGAAGCCCACGGCCTCGATCATGGCCTACAACGCCTCGAACGAACGCAACTGGCCGCCGGGCCTGCAAGCCTGGGTCGAGGATCTGCGGCTGGGCCGCGACGGCCCGCGCGGGCGCAGCTTCAACATGCGCTGGCTGGGCGCCGCCGTGGGTGATCTGCACCGCATCCTGCTGACCGGCGGCGCCTTCCTTTATCCCGGCGACAGTCGGCCGGGCTTCGAGAACGGGCGCCTGCGGCTGCTTTACGAATGCGTCCCCATCGCCTTCGTGGTCGAGCAGGCGGGCGGCCTGGCCTCGGACGGCACGCAGCCCATCCTGCAACGCCGCCCCTCGGCGCCCCATGACATGTCGCCCCTGATCTTCGGTGCCAGGGACGAGGTCGAGACCATCCTCTCCTATCTTCACAGCAAAGGATAACGCCCCATGGCCATGATTACCCTGCGCCAGCTTCTGGACCACGCGGCCGAGAACGGTTACGCGGTTCCCGCCTTCAACATCAACAACATGGAGCAGGGTCTGGCGATCATGACCGCCGCGCAGGCGACCAATTCGCCGGTGATCCTGCAAGCCAGCCGGGGCGCGCGCGCCTATGCCAACGACCTGGTGCTGGCCGGCCTGATCCAGGGCTTCGCCAAGGCGTTCCCCGAGATTCCGCTTTGCATGCATCTGGACCACGGCAACGGGCTTGCGACCTGCGCCACCGCGATCCAGAATGGCTTCACCAGCGTGATGATGGATGGCAGCCTGAAGGCCGACGGCACCACGCCCGCGGATTACGCCTATAACCGCGACGTGACCGCCAAGGTGGTCGAGATGGCCCATGCCTGCGGCGTCTCGGTCGAGGGCGAGCTGGGCGTTCTGGGCAGTCTGGAAACCGGCATGGGCGACCAGGAGGACGGCCATGGCGCGACCGGGCAGCTTAGCCACGACCAGCTTCTGACCGATCCAGACGAGGCCGTGCGCTTCGTCGGCGACACCAATGTCGACGCGCTGGCCATCGCCATGGGCACCAGCCACGGCGCCTACAAGTTCACCCGCAAGCCCGATGGCGACATCCTGGCCATGCATGTGATCGAAGAGATCCACCGCCGCCTGCCCAACACCCATCTGGTGATGCATGGCTCGTCCTCGGTGCCCGAGGATCTGCAACAGATCATCAACAACCATGGCGGCGACATCAAGCCGACCTGGGGCGTGCCGGTCGAAGAGATCCAGCGCGGCATCAAGTCGGGCGTGCGCAAGGTCAATATCGACACCGACAACCGGCTGGCGATGACGGCGGCGATCCGCAAGGTCTTCTCGGAAGATCCGGCCGAGTTCGACCCGCGCAAATACCTGAAACCCGCGATGGCGATGATGAGCCAGGTCTGCAAGGATCGGTTCGAAGCCTTCGGCACCACCGGCCAGGCCGACAGGATCCGTCCGCTGTCGCTGGCCGCCATGGCGAAACGCTACGCCTGATCCCGGCCGGGGCGCGCGTTTGCGCGCGCCCCGCCTCCGGCCCAGCGGCAGCGACCGGGGCGAGCCTTGGCTCGCCCCGTCCCCTTTTCCGGGCGCATGGGTTGGCATGCCGGGCCCTCATCCAGATCGTCGCGCTCACCTCCTGGTGTGGCCGGAGGGAGGGTCAGAAGAGCCTGCTCCGAAAGGGAAGGTCTGGTGCGCGCGTGCCGCCGGCATCAATGGCCTGGAGATTGGCCCCGACAGCGGGCGCGGTCGTGCCGCAGCAAGCATGAATCGTCCGCTTCCCGATACGGATGGCGAATCACCCGCGATTTGAAAGCCGATCGGTCGACCGCCCAACCTGGCGGGACGGACACGAGAAATTCCTGCCAAGGCATCGTGCTGGGGAAAAGCATTGTTGCGTCGCGGCATAATCCGCCCGGTTCCTTTTCTTGCAAATCACATAAAATCAACAGAATTACTGTGTTATTGGACGGGTGTGTCGCCCGTTTCCAGAATGGAGCACGCAGCCGATGGCAGAGAGCTAGTTCAAGGGCAGGCCCGCCGAACAGCTCCCCCCAACAATCCCCCAGCATCGATCCGTCAGGAGGTCTTGTCATGGCCGGTTCGCGCCGCCCTGGACCAAGCGCCCCAGAAAGACGTTCGCTGCGGAAGAAAAACGAGAGAGCGAAAAGACAGATGGCACCTACAGATACTTCAACGGCGGCAGTCCCGGAGGCCCGCCCCTGGATAAATCGCAACTGGATCCCGGTCGTGGCCGGCGTGGTGGTGGCCGCTTTGCTGCTTACCCTGCTGCTGGCGCCGGTGGACTGGGGCGTCGTCTCGGCCGAGATCCACGCCGGCGTCACCTCGCGCGGCTTCTGGACCGCGGCTGGCGTCGGGCTTTTCGCCCAGATGGTCGATGGCGCGCTTGGCATGGCCTATGGCGTGACATCGACCACCTTCCTGCTTTCGACCGGAGTGACGCCGGCGGCGGCCTCGGCCTCGGTGCATATCGCCGAGATCTTCACCACCGGCTTTTCGGGCTTTTCCCACTGGAAGCTCGGCAATGTGAACAAGGCGCTTTTCAAGCGGCTGCTGATCCCCGGGATCGCCGGGGGCCTGATCGGCGCCTATCTGGTGACGAATCTCGACAGCACCGTGCTTCGGCCGTGGATCTCGGGCTATCTCGTCCTGATCGGCCTGTTCATCCTGGTCAAGGCGTTCCGCACCATCCGCATCCGCACCGATCCGCCGACCTATGTGGCGCCCCTCGGCCTGATCGGCGGCTTTGTCGATGCCATTGGCGGCGGCGGCTGGGGTCCGGTCGTCACCACCTCGCTGGTGGGTTCGGGTCAGGATCCGCGCACCACGATCGGCTCGGTCAACGCCGCCGAGTTCTTCCTTGCGGTCAGCACCGGCTTCTCTTTCGCGCTGCTCGGCGGTCTTACCCACTGGACGACGATCGCCGGGCTGGTGGTCGGCGGCCTGTTCGCGGCACCCTTTGCTGCGGCGCTGGTGCGTTACCTGCCGACGCGGGTGCTGCTGATCATCGTCGGCCTGCTTATCACCAGCCTCAGCATCTGGAACCTCTGGAAGGCTTTCGGCTGAGGAACGGCTTGGGCAAGGCGGATGCGCGGCCGCTACCGTCGGGGGCGGCCGCGCGCATTTCTGGACATAGGCCGGATCGCCATGCCGGTCGCGCTCCCGGGCCTCATGGCCAAACGCGCCGCAGCCGCGTCACGCCCCTGACCGGGGCGGCAAGCCTTGATCCGCAAACCGCGACCCCGGCGCCCTTGCGGCTGCTGAAACGATCATGCGCCTGACGCCGCATCAAGGCGAAGACGGTGACAATGAAGGCGGCCCCGCCATGCCCGGCGACCAGATTGGCCGAAGCCATGGGGATATCACCGCATTCGACCAAGCGTGGAGACCGGACGAGCAACATCGGCGATATGAACGGCGTGCGGCGGGCCGAACCCTGTCGAAGCGGGCCGGTTTAGCCTGCCTTTGCGCATGCGCGCTTCGGCCGGTGCTGCTTGGCCATGATCCCGGATCTCCAAGATGACTCCCATCGCGATATTTGTGCGACAAAGCCCTTTGGCGATCCTCTTGGAATCCGGCAACCGTCTCAGGCGCTGCGCAGCCGGCTTTCGATCAGCAACCCTTCCTCATCCAGGATCGGATGCGCGACCGAGACCAGATGCGCGTTGATCCGCTTGAGGTCGCGCAGGATGTCCAGATGCAGGGATGATGTTTCCCGGCTGTCGGGGCGGCCTTCGCGCAGGCGGATCAGGTGACGCTCGGCCGACAGGCGCTCATGGTTGCGGATATCCACCTTCAGTTCCATCAACCGCCGCGCCATGTCCCTGTCGCGGGTCATGAACACCGTCTGCGCCATGCGCAGGTTTTCCTGGGTCATCATGAACAGGGTTTCAAGCTCCTGATAGCCGGCATCGGAAAAGCGCAGGCGCAGCCCGATCTTGCGCCGCACCGCGCGGGCCAGGCCCTTGTCGATGATGTCGCCCATATGTTCCAGGTTGATGACATAATCCAGGATCGTGATCGAGCGGCGGCGATCCTCGTCATTGGCGGCGCTGCCCAGCCGTGAAAGATAGGACTTCACCTCGTGCTGGCGGCGGTCCACGCGGTTTTCGATCGCCGCGACCTCGGCCAGAGGCTCGGGTTCATTGTCGCGAAAGGCCAGCCGGGTCTGGGTCAGCATGCGCTGGACCGCATCGCCGATGGCCAGAACCTCGCGGCTGGCGCCGGTCAGGGCCAGAAGCGGGGTTCCCAGCGCCGTCTCGTCCAGCCATTGCGGGCCGGGTTCGTGGCCTTCATCCTCATCCTCGGGGATGAGGCGGGTCAGCAGGCGATCAAGCAGCCCGGCAAAGGGCCAGGCAAGGACCGACAGGCCCAGGTTGAAGGCCAGATGCGCCTCGACCGCAAGGCCGGTTTCAGGCAGGGGCACGGCTTGCAGGGCGGCGGCCAGCGGCGCGGCGAAGGGCAGGACCAGCATGCAGCCGACTGCGCGAACGGTCAGGTTGCCCCAGGTCACGCGCCGGGCCGCGGCCCCCAGCCGGGCGGTCGCCATCACGGCGGGGATCGCCCCGCCCAGGTTCGCGCCCAGGACCAGCACGACCGTCAGGCCCGGCGGCAGCACCAGCGAGGCGACCAGCAGCACCGCCGCCAGCGACGAGGAGCACAGCACCGCCAGCCCGGCGGCAAAGACCAGCGCCACCGGCCAGGCGCCATCCAGCACCGGCAGGAAGGCCGCAAGCCCCGGCGAGGCGCGCAGCGGCCCAGTCGCTTGTGCCAGCAGGGCCAGCGAGACCAGCATCAGCCCGATCCCGATCAGCGCCCGCCCGGTTCCCGTCCAAAGCGCGCCCGTCCGGCGCGACAGCACATAGCCGGCAAAGATCAGCAGCGGCGCCACCGCCTCGACCCCCGATGAGACGATCCACGCGGTCAGCGCCGTGCCCAGATTCGCGCCCAGAAGCACCACCTGCGCCATGCGCGGGCGGATCATTTCGCGTTCCACGAATGAGGTGGTCAGCAGTGCCGTCGCGGTCGAGGATTGCAGCCCCAGCGTCGCCAGCAGGCCCGAGAGAAAGGCCCTTGGCCCGTTTCTGGTCCCCAGTCCCAATGCCATGCGCAGGCGCATGCCGAAGGCGTCCGTTGCCCCCTCGCGCACCATCGAAAGGCCGAAAAGCAACAGCGCCACCGCGCCGGCAAGCTGGAAGAAGATCAGAAGCGACGCCATTCCCTCTCCTGCGGGTTTTCCAGAGATTACGCCCAAGGGGTGAATAAAGCGTGACTTGGGACGGTTTCCCGATCAAGCAGGTCCGGTGATGCCGCGACCGCCTTGTGTCTTTGCCGCCTCAGCGCGCGCGGGTTGGGGGATCTGCCCGGATTGCGGGCTGTCCTTGCAGATCCCGGCGAGAATATCGGTTCCCGGCGCATGGCGGCCTTTCCTTCAGGGATCAACGCCCGGTCCCGGTCTGGGCCGCGGACTGATTTATGTCAGCGGAACGGCCCCTTGCGGCGGGCGTTGGGCCGGCATGAGCATTGAAAGGAGAAACGACGATGGACCATGCAACTCATGCCCGGCTGAATCCTGACGAGCTGACGCAGAACTATCTGACCGGCGCGCCCGTCTATGGGCCGGGCGACGAAAAGATCGGCGGCATCGCGCATATGCACGGCCATGGCGCGGATGCGGTCGCGGTCGTCGATGTCGGCGGTTTCCTGGGGACCGGCGCGAAACCCGTCGCCCTGCCGGTGAGCCAGCTTGAATTCATGCGCGACGACGCGGGTGCCGTCCACGCCCTAAGCCGTTGGAGCAAGCATGAGCTGAAGGGAATGCGCGCGCATCGCGGCTGATCGCGACGGAACATTCGGCGGCGCCCCGCCTTGTCGCGGGCCGTCTGCCGTCAGAGCCGGTCAAAGACCGAGCCCATGCGCGGTGCGAACAGCCGCTCATAGCTTTTCAGAAGCCCCGCATCGGTCAGGCTGGCGACATGATCGCAGATGGCGCGCATGCCGTCCCGTTCCAGACGCGCCAGCCACGGGCGCGGCAATAGCCGCTGGGGGTCGGATTGCAGCGCCTGGAACACCTGCACGACCATGGCCTGCCCCTTGAATTCAAGCTGCTGCACCGAGGGGCTGCGGATCACCTGGCCCATGACGAAGCTTTTCAGCGCGGCCAGCAGGCGCTGTGGTCCTGGGGGGATCGCGGCGCGCCAGGCCAGAAGCGGATCGTGGAAGCCCTGGACGGCAACAAGCCCGACACCCGCGATCAGGTGATGCACCAGATCGCCGATCACCCGCTTGCGGGCGTGCTCGGACCCGGCCAGCCCCTGGGCCAGGGCGTTGTGATCACATCCCGTCAGGCTTGCGCAATCCTCGGGCGTCACGGCGGCGCGGAAGGCATTGGCGCCGACCAGGCCCAGGGCAAAGGCGTCCTCAAGGTCGTGGACGCCATAGGCGATGTCGTCGGCCAGATCCATGATGCTGCAATCCAGCGATTTGTGCAGGCTTTTGGCGTGGCCGCGTGGCCGCTCGGCCAGCGCGGCGAAGCCGTCCCGATCCGAGGCCGAGAGCGGGGCAAGGATCCAGTCCACCACCTCGGCCTCGCTTTCCAGGTAGCATTTCGGGGGCGCGGCGCTTTCCAGGTCGATGGTCCGCAAGACCGACAGATCGCCATGCAGGCACGGCTTCAACGCGGGATTGGCGGCGCGCGCATAACCGACCGGGTATTTCAGCACGCCCAGAAGGCTGCGCCGCGTCAGGTCGGCGCCTGCGGTCCGGGAAAACGCCTCGATCCGGGCGAGCAGGCGCAGGGTCTGGCCGTTCCCCTCGAACCCGCCGGCATCGCGCATGCAATAGTTCAGCGCCACCTCGCCGCCATGGCCGAAGGGCGGATGGCCCAGGTCGTGGGCGCAGGCGATGGCCTGGATCCGGCTGCGCCCCGGCAGGTGGGCGCGGGCGGGATGGTCGGGAAAGTTCCGCGCAAGCTGCGCCACCAGCCCGCCCGCGATCTGCGAGACCTCCAGCGAATGGGTCAGCCGGGTGCGGTAGAAATCGCCGTCGCCCAGGTTCAGGATCTGGGTCTTGCCCTGCAAGCGCCGGAACGAGGCCGAATGGATCACCCGCGCATAATCTATCTCGCCGGGGTCGCGTGCCTCGGCCTGCCGGGGCGCCCCGCCCTCGCGCCGCTGATCCCATACCATTGCCCGATCCTTTCCCGCAAACCGCCGCCCGCTTCATAGGGCAGGGCGGCGGAAAGGGACAGGGACGGGGACAGGTCAGCTTCGCGGCGCGCTCATGCCGACCCCGCCCGCCGAGGCGACGCTGAGGGCGACGAAGTTCAGCGCCTGCTGGCGCACCGCATTGGCCAGGTCCTGGCGTGCCGACAACAGCGTGCGCTCGGCATCGAGGACCGGGAAGAAGCCCGCCTCGCCCAGCTCATAGGAGGCGCGGGCCAGGCCCACGGATTCGCGGGCATTGTCGACCAGCCGCGACTGCGCGCTGACCGAGCGGGCATCGCGGTTATAGCCGGCCAGGGCGTTCTCGACCTCTTCCACGGCCTTCAGCACCGCCGCCTGCCAGGCAAGCCGCGCCTGCTCGGCCCGTGCCTGCGCCGCCGAAAGCCGCGCCTTGTTCGCGCCGCCGGTGAATAGCGGGACCGAGATCTGCGGGCCGAAGCCCCAGGTCTTCATGCTGCCCGCGCGGCCCAGGTCGATGGGGGTCACGCTGCCCGAAAGCGTCAGCTTGGGATAGAACGCGGCCTGCGCCTCGCCGACCGAGGCGGCGGCGGCGGCCAGGTTGCGTTCGGCCACGCGCACATCGGGGCGGGCGCGGATCACGTCGGCGGGCACGCCCACGCGGGCCTGATAGCGGGCGCGGGGCTGGCTGCCGCCGCCGCGCCGCAACCGCGCGGCGATGTCGGCGCTGCGCCCGGCGGTCAGCGTGGCCAGCCGGTTCACCGATTGGTCATAGCCCAGTTCCAGCGCAGGCAGGGCGGCCTCGGCCTGGGTCACGAGTTGCTCGGCCTGCAAGACCTCGACCCGGCTGATGCTGCCCAGCACGTCCTGTTCGCGCGTCAGCGACAGCGTGCGGCGGCGGCTTTCCAGGCTTTGCCGGGTCAGGGCGATGGCCTCTTGGTAATAGCGGGCATCGACATAGGCCGAGGCGATGGCGCTGGCGACCGTCAGCCGCGCCACCTCGGCGGAAAGATAGGCCGCGTCGACCTGGGCCGAGGCCCCGGCCCGCGCCGCGCGATTGGCCCCGAAGATGTCGATCAGCCAGGATATGCCCAGCGTGGCCGAACTGCTTTCAAGCACGATGCCGCTGCCCTCGCTGTCGCCGCGCGAAAGCGCGCCTTCCAGGCTGGCCTGGGGAAGGTCGTTCGCGCCGACCAGCCGGGCATTCGCCTGCGCCTCGCGGATGACCGAGATGGCGGTTTGCACGTCCAGGTTCCGCTTCAGCCCGGCATCGACCAGCGCGTCCAGCTGGCTGTCGCGGAAGGCCGCCCACCAGATGTTGTCGCCCGCCCCGCGCGCGGGGCTGTTGGCGGCGAAGCGGTCGGCCACATCCGCCTTGGGCGCGGTATAGAGGACCTGCGAGCAGGCCGAAAGCGCCAGGATCGAGGAAAGTCCGCCCAGCATCAGGCGGCGCGAAAGCGTGATATTCTGTGTCATGAGGGATCACTCGAAGAAGGGAAAAGGCGCGGGCCGGGATCGTCCCTGGCCCGCGTCGCGCGGATTGAACGATCAGCCGGCGGATGCGGTTTCGGCCCGGCGCCTGGTCAGCCGGCTGAAAAGCCCCAGGACGAAGACGAAGAAGACCGGGACGAAGAAGATCGCCAGCACCGTCGCCGCCACCATGCCGCCGATGACCCCGGTGCCGATGGCGTTCTGGCTGGCGGCCGAGGGGCCGGTCGCGATCGCCAGCGGCACCACGCCCAGCGTGAAGGCCAGCGAGGTCATCAGGATCGGCCGGAAGCGCAGGCGCGCGGCCTGGGTCGCGGCCTCGATCAGGCTTTCGCCCTGCTCGCGCAGTTCCTTGGCGAATTCGACGATCAGGATCGCGTTCTTGGCCGACAGCCCGATGATCGCGATCAGCCCGACCTTGAAATAGATGTCGTTCGGCATGTCGCGCAGCATCACCGCCAGCACGCAGCCCAGGATGCCCAGCGGCACCACCAGCATCACCGAAAGCGGGATCGACCAGCTTTCGTAAAGCCCCGACAGCAGCAGGAAGACGAAGAGGATGCTCATCGCGTAAAGCAGCGTCGCCTGCGATCCGGCCTGGATCTCTTCCAGCGATTGCCCGGTCCATTCATAGCCGAAGCCTTGCGGCAGTTCCTCGGCCAGGCGCGCCATCTGATCCATGGCCGCGCCCGAACTGTGGCCCGGCGCCGCCGCGCCGGCGATGCGGATCGAGGGATAGCCGTTATAGCCCACCACCTGCGACGGTCCCTGTTCCCAGCTTGCCGTGGCGAAGGAACTGAAGGGCACCATGCCGCCATTCGCGTTCCGCACCGTCAGCTTCAGGATGTCCTGCGCATCCATCCGCGCGCCCGTATCGGCCTGGACCATCACCCGCTGGTTCTTCCCGGCATTCGGGAAGTCGTTCACATAGGCCGAGCCGAGATATTGCGAGATGGTCGAGGAGATATCCGCGAAGCTGACCCCGAAGGCATTGGCCTTTTCGCGGTCCACGGTGACGAAGACCTGCGCGGCCGAGGGCAGCCCCTCGATCCGCAGGCCGGTGGCGATGCCGCTTTCCCGCGCCTGCGCCATCAGTTGCCGGGCCGCCGCCAGCAGCGCCGCCTGTCCCTGTCCCGAGCGGTCTTGCAGCCGGAAGCTGAAGCCGCCGGTGGTGCCGAAGCCGGGGATCGGCGGCGGCGACAGGGCGAAGACCTGCGCGTCCTGATAGCCGAACATCTGCATGTTCGCGGCGCTGGCCAGTTCCTGCGCCGATTGGTCGCGCTCGGCCCAGTCCTTGAAGGTCACGAACATCAGCCCCGCGTTCGGCCCCTGTCCCGAGAAGCTGAAGCCACGGATGGCGACGGTGTTCTCGACCGCATCCATGCCCTGGAACAGGTCCGTCGCCTGGGCCAGCACCTGGTCGGTGCGGTTCGAACTGGCCGTGGGCGGGGTCTGGATATCGGTGATGATGAAGCCCTGGTCCTCGTTCGGCAGGAAGCTGGAGGGCAGGCGCAGGAAACCGAAGGCGGTGGCGCCGACCAGCGCCAGGTAAAGCGCCATCATCACCAGCCGCCGCCGCGTGACCAGCGTGACCGCCCCGGTATAGCGCGCGGTCAGCCGGTCGAAATTGCGGTTGAACCAGCCGAAGAAGCCCTTTTTCCCGTGATGGCCCTGCACCGGCTTCAGGAAGGTCGCGCAAAGCGCCGGGGTCAGCGTCAGCGCAAGGAAGGCCGAGAACAGGATCGAGACCACCATGGTCAGCGCGAATTGCCGGTAGATGATCCCCGACGAGCCCGGAAAGAAGGCCATCGGAATGAACACCGCCGACAGGACCAGCGTGATCCCGACGATGGCGCCCGAGATCTGTCCCATGGCCTTTTGCGTGGCCTCGCGCGGGGGCAGGCCCTCGGTCGCCATGATCCGCTCGACGTTCTCGATCACGACGATGGCGTCGTCGACCAGGATGCCGATGGCCAGCACCATGGCGAACATGGTCAGCACGTTGATGGAAAATCCCGCCACCAGCATGACCGCGACCGTGCCCAGAAGCGCGATGGGCACCACGATGGTCGGGATCAGCGTATAGCGGAAGTTTTGCAGGAACAGGAACATGACGACGAAGACCAGCGCCACGGCCTCGACCAGCGTATGCAGCACCTTCTCGATCGAGGCGGCGACGAAGGGGGTGGTGTCGTAGGGGATCGTATAGCTGATCCCCGGCGGGAAGAAGCGCGCCAGTTCCTGCATCTTCTGATGCACCGCGTCCGAGGTGTTCAGCGCATTGCCCGTGGCCGAAAGCTGGATGCCCATGGCGGCGGCGGGCTTGCCGTTGATGGAGGATGCGAAGCTGTAGCTTTCGGCCCCCACCTCGATCCGGGCCACGTCGCGCAGAAGCACGTTCGAGCCGTCCGGGTTCGCGCGCAGCACGATCTGGCCGAATTCCCGCGGGTCCGAAAGCTGGCCCTTGATCAGCACGTTCGCGGTCAGTTGCTGGCCGACCGGGTTCGGGTCCGCCCCGACCTTGCCGGCCGAGACCTGGGCGTTCTGCGCCCGGATCGCCGCCACCACCTCGGCGCTGGACAGGTTCAGGCCGGTCATCTTCGCGGGGTCGATCCAGATCCGCAGCGCGCGCTCGGGGGCGAAGACCTGCGCCCGGCCCACGCCCTCGATCCGGCGGATTTCGCCCACGACATTGCGGTTGATGTAGTCCCCCAGCGCGATGTCGTCATATGAGCCATCCTCGGAGGTCAGCGCGACCAGCATCAGAAAGCCCGCGCCCGCCTCTTCGACCAGCACGCCCTGATCGACCACGCTTTGCGGCAAAAGCGGCTCGACGCGGGCGACGGCGTTCTGCACGTCGACCTGGGCGCGGGCGATGTCGCTGCCCGGCTCGAAGGTCGCGGCGATCTGCATGACGCCGGAACTGTCGGCGACGGATTCGTAATAGGCCAGGCCCTGGACGCCGTTCAGCTCGTCCTCGATGGGCTGGGCGACGGCCTGGTTGATTTCCTCGGGCGCGGCGCCGGTATAGCTGGTCGAGATATTGATCTGCGGCCAGGCCACTTGCGGATATTGCGCGATGGGCATGCGCGGCAGCGCCAGAAGCCCCGCGATCACGATGAAGATCGAGATCACCCAGGCCAGGACCGGCCTGACGATGAAGAACTGGGCCATGGGCTACTCCTTCGCCTGCGCGACCGGCTGGGCCACGACCTTGGCATCGGGGAAAAGCTTCTGCGCGCCCGCGACGACGACCTTGTCGCCGGGGGCCAGCCCCTCTTCGACCAGCCAATGGCTGTCGGCGGTCTGGCCCAGGCGGATGTCGCGGCGCTCGACGGTATCCTCGTTCTTCAGCGCATAGACATATGCCTGGCCCGAGGCGTCGCGCTGCACCGCCATCTGCGGGATGGTCAGCGCGTTTTCCCGCACCGCCTGTTCGATCCGCACGCGGACGTAAAGGCCGGGCAGCAGGTCGCCGTCCGGGTTGGGGAATTCGGCCCGCATGGTGATCTGCCCGGTCGAGCTGTCCACGCTGGATTCCGAGAACAGAAGCTTGCCCGATCGCGCATATTCGCTGCCATCGTCGAAGATCAGCCGCACCCGCGCATCGCCCGAGGCGGCCAGCGCCAGTTGCCCGGCATCATGGGCACGGCGCAGGGCGAACATTTCGGACGCGGACTGGGTGAAGTCCACATAGACCGGATCAAGCTGCTGGATCGTCGCCATCACATCGGTCTGCGCGGCCGCCAGCGCCCCTTCGGTCACCAGCGCGCGGCCGACCATGCCCGAGATCGGCGCGGTCACATCGGTATATCCCAGGTTCAGCCGCGCTTCTTGCAGCGCGGCCTGGGCGATGGCCACGTCCGCCTGGGCCTGGGCCAGCGTGGTCGCTGCATTCTCCAACTCGACCCCGGCGGTCACGCGGCGCTCGCGCAGGGCCTCGGTGCGGCGCATCTGGTCGCGCGCATTGGCCTCGGCGGCCTCGGCGCGGGTAAGCTGGGCCTGGGCGCTGGCGACGCGCACGGCGAAGGGCGCGGGGTCGATCTTGTAAAGCACGTCGCCCGCCTGAATGTGGCTGCCCTGTTCAAAGACCCGGCTGATGACGATGCCGCCGACCTGGGGGCGCACCTCGGCGGTGCGGGTGGCGGCGACGCGGCCGGGCAGTTCGTTGATCACCGGCAGGGGCTGGGGCACCATGGTCTGGACGCTGACGGCGGGTGGCGGCAGCTGCTGGGCCATGGCCGCACTTGACAGACCAAGCGCCGCCAGCAGGCAGGTTACCCCGCCCGGGATTGAAAGAAAATGCATGATCAAACTCTTAGGCTGAGGGGGAGGTGGGGGAGGGCGTTCGGCTGTCAGGGGATCGCGGCCCCCTTGTCGCTGTCCACGAGGACCATCAGGTCGTCGAGGATTTCGTTGCGGGTCACTTCGTCGAAGCGGTGAAAGCCGAAGCACTCCAGAAACAGCATGCCTTGCAGCGTCAGCAGCGTGCGCAGCATCTTGCACGGCTCGGCGGCCTGGGCGACGACGGTTTCGATGTCCTGGACCAGCGCCTTGCGCATGACATCGCGGCATTCCGCATTCTCGCCCATGCTGGCGCTGATCAGCATGGTGATCGAGATGTCGTCATCACTTGGCGCGATGCGGAATTCGTCAAGCATGGCGTGCAGCCAGGGATTGGGCGTGGCGATGTCGCGGTGGCGGGCATAAGCCTCGCCATGCGCCTTGCGGAATTGTGCGATCTGATGGCGCACGAAGGCCGCCAGAAGCCCGGCCTTGCCCTCGCAATCGTAAACGACGCTGGATTTGCTGACGCCGGCCTCCTTGGCGACGGCATCCAGGCTTAGTCCGCTGACGCCGACGCGCCGGGCGACGGTTTCGACCGCCTGCATCAGCCCGTCACGGTCGATACTGCGCTTGCGGCCCATCGGACTTCCTTTTTTCCATACGACCGTTCGTAAATAAACTCCCTGCGCGAGTCAAGCCGCCGTGATCTCTGGCCGCGCGACGGCCATTGCCCTGCGCCGAGCCATGCGCCAGACTGGGACGGAAATCGCGCGGATGGGGGCCAAGGTGTCGGACTGGTTGACGCGGAAGGCGCCGATCCACCGCAAGAACGCGGCCGAGATGGTGTTCGAGGATCTGCGCGCAGCGATCCTGGCGGGCGAGGTGTCTGTCGGCACGCGCCTGCCCTCCGAGGAAAAGCTTGCCCGCAGCTATGGCGTCAGCCGGCCCATCATCCGCGAGGCGATGCGTTCGTTGCAGACGCTGGGCCTGACCCGCAGCCGTTCGGGCAGCGGCAGCTTCGTGATCTCGAACATGCAGCATGCCGATCTGGTCTATGGCAATATCGCGGCCCGCGACCTGATCGAGGCGCGCGCCCATATCGAGGTTCCGGCGGCGGGCTGGGCGGCGCTGCGCCGGACCGAGGCCCAGGCGAGGCTGCTGGCCGCGCTTTGCGACCAGATGGAGCAGCCTGCGGACGGCCCGGAATGGGTGGCCCTGGACAGCGAGTTTCACAACCTGGTCGCGCAGGCGTCGCGGAACGCGCTTTTCGTCCATATCGTCGCGGAATCGCGCGATGCGCTGCGCCGGCAATCCGAACTGGTCGATCTGATGGCGGATCGGCGGGTCGGCGCGAACCACGAGCATCGCCGCATCGCCGAGGCGATCGCCGCCGGCCTTGAGTCCGAGGCGCGGGTCGCCATGCAGGACCATCTGGACCGGGTGACGCGTGCGATGACCTGGATCACCGCCGCCTGAGCGCGGCGGCGGTCACGTTTCCAGGATATATGGAAGTTTGTGCTGGTTGTTCTTGCTGCGAAAGGCAGCGAGGCGATGGACGGCTTTTTGTGCGGAGAGTTCCAGGTGCCTGACCAATGTTTCGCGCACCGTGGCGGGATCTTGCGCCCGCAGCGCGGCCAGGATTTCGAGGTGTTCGCCCGTGAAGGGATCGACGCGGGCCTCGGCGCCCAGTGCGAGCTGGATATGCTTTCCGGCGACCAGGATGCAATGGCTGCGCTTGAGCGTCTCGGCGATCTCGGGATTGCTGCCATGGCCCAGGCAGTCGATATGCAGGTCGGCTTCCAGCAGGTCCAGCTCGCCCACGGTCAGGCGGGGGAAACGCTGCTGGGCGCGCAGCAGCCGGGCCTCGATCCTGTCCAGACGCTCGTCCGGGATGCGGCCGATGGCGCTGGTCATGGCCACGGGTTCCAGCAGGATGCGCAATTCGTAAAGGTTTTCGAACCGCGCCTCGTCCAGCGGCACGATCCACCAGCGCGACCCGTCGTCCTTGTAGACGATCCCGACCTCGCGCGCGTGGATCAGCAGGTCACGGGCCACGGTGCGGCTGACCTCCAGGTGCCGGGCCAGCGCCAGTTCGTTGACCCGCGCCCGGCCGAAGACCGAGCGCAGGATGATCTCGCGTTCGAAATCGTAGTAATGCGGCTGCCAGGCGAAGCTTTTGGCGCTGATGCCGTCCTCGCCGTCCAGCAGCAGCATGTCGGGGACGATCTTCACGCGGCGCGGGATTCCCTTGTTGCCGACCAGCAGCCCGCGCCCGTCGAAGCGGCTGAGCAACCCCTCGTCCTCAAGCGCCGCGAGCGCGCGTTTCACCGGAGAGCGGCTGGAGCCGAACAGCGCGGCCAGCGGCCCCTCCAGCAGCACGGTGCCGTCCGGCAGGGCGCCCGCCGCGATGCTCTGGCGGATGCGGGCCTCGATGGTGGCATAGGCCGGGCCCGCGATCATGGCGGCGCCGGCCGGGGTTTGCGGGGGCTGGACGGTCAGGTTACGGCTCCGATCTGCCATGGCACGAATTCATTGTCCCCAAAGCCGTAATCCTCGCTTAGCGTATGCTCGCCCGAGGCGACCGCCAGGATCTTCTCGAAAATGCGCCTGCCCGCCGCCTCGATCGTATCGGTGCCCTGGACGATGCCGCCGCAATTGATGTCCATGTCGTCGCTCATATGTTCATACATCTGCGTATTGGTTGCAACCTTGATGCAGGGCGCCGGCTTGAACCCCGAGACCGAGCCGCGCCCGGTGGTGAAGACGATCACGTTGCAGCCGCCCGCGACCTGGCCGGTGACCGCCACCGGGTCGTAGCCGGGCGTGTCCATGAAGACGAAGCCGGTCTGGTCGATGATCTCGCCGAATTCATAGACCGCTTCCAGGGGCATCGTGCCGCCCTTGGCCACCGCGCCCAGGGATTTCTCCAGGATGGTGGTCAGCCCGCCCAGCTTGTTGCCATGCGAGGGGTTGTTGTTCAGTTCGGCGCCGTTGCGCCGTGTGTATTCGCGCCACCATTCGATGCGGTCCATCAGCTTCTGGGCCACCTCGGGGGTGACGGCGCGGCGGGTCAGCAGATGCTCGGCGCCATAGATCTCGGGGGTTTCGCTGAGGACGGCGGTGCCGCCATGCCGCACGATCAGGTCGGCCGCGTAACCCAGCGCCGGATTGGCCGAGATGCCGGAATAGCCGTCCGAGCCGCCGCATTGCAGCGCGACCTTCAGCCCGGCCAGGGGCAGGGCCGTGCGTTCGGCGGCATTCGCCTCGGGCAGCATGTCGCGGATGATGCCGCAGGCGATCTCGACCGTCTTGCGCGTGCCGCCCAGGTTCTGGATCGTCATGGTGCGCAGATGCGGCCCCTCCTTCAGCCCGAACCTGCTGACGATGGGGTCGATCTGGTTCGTCTCGCAGCCCAGGCCGATGAACAGGATGGCGGCGAAATTCGGGTTGCGGGCATAGCCGGCCAGCACGCGCTGAAGGTAAAGATAGCCCTCGCTTTGCATGTTGATGGCGCAGCCGGTGCCATGGGTCAGCGCCACCACGCCGTCCACGTTGTCGAAACCGTCCAGCCCGCCGCCGCGATTGAAGTGGTCGGCGATGGCTCGGGCGACGGTGGCCGAGCAGTTCACCGAGGTGACGATGCCGATGTAATTGCGCGTCCCCGCCTGCCCGTCGGCGCGCGCATAGCCCTGAAAGCCGCGGCGCTGCCCTTCGGGCAAAAGCGGCGTGGCGCGCGCGTCCTGCGCGAAGTGATGCGTCACATGGCTGTCCTGCATGGCCAGATTGTGCAGGTGGACATGATCGCCGGGCGCGATGGCCGCCGTCGCGATGCCGATGACCTGGCCGTATTTCAGCACCGGCTCGCCCGCAGCGATGGGGCGCAGCGCGATCTTGTGGCCGCTGGGGATCTCGGCCAGCGCGGCCAGCGTCGCGCCGTCGATCACGACCGGGGCGCCCTGGGCGATGGCCATGCGCGCGACGCCGACATTGTCCGCCGGGTTGAGCAGGATCACAGGAGAGACGGCTTCCGCTTTCATGGTGGCTTCCAGAAATGATTATTGCGCGCATAAATCAATCATGCTATGCCCCCTCAAGTCAACCGGCTGTTGACCAATAATTGGCCATGGGGAGGAGACCCGGACCGATGTGCAACACAAAAGCCCGCAACGTCGCGGGATCGCATGGCCGCCCCAAAGGCCCATCGACATGTATGAAACCGACATGCATGAATCAGCCAAGCTATTAGAAACGCAAAAGATGCAGCGAAGATCATGACCGACAGGAAAGCCCTTGTCCTTGGCGCCACCGGCGGTATCGGCGGGGTTATCGCCGATACGCTGATCCGCCGCGGCTGGCAGGTTCGCGGCATGGCGCGCGATGTCCCGGCCGCCCTGGCCAAGAAACCGGGGCTTGATTGGGTCGGCGGCGATGCGATGACGGCCGGGGATGTCGCCGCCGCGGCCTCTGGCGCGTCGGTCATCATCCATGCGGTCAATCCGCCCAACTACGCCAATTGGGACAAGCTGGTCCTGCCGATGGTGGACAATACCATCGCCGCCGCGAAATCGGCCGGCGCCCGGATCGTCCTGCCGGGCACGATCTATAATTTCGATCCGGCGAAGACGCCGGTGATCGACGCGGACAGTCCGCAAAATCCGCGCAGCCGCAAGGGCGCCATCCGCGTCGCGCTTGAGCGCCGCCTTGGAGAGAGTTCCCATGACGCTCCGGTGCTGGTCCTGCGCGCCGGTGATTTCTTCGGTCCCGGCGTCCGTTCAAGCTGGTTCAGCCAGGCCATGGTCAAGCCCGGTCGGCCCGTCCGCCGCGTGGTCAATCTGGATCGCAGCGGCGGCCATAGCTGGGCCTATCTGCCCGATCTGGCCGAGGCGCTGGCGCGTCTTTTGGGCGTCCCGGAAAAGCTGGCCGTATTCGAAGCCGTTCAATTCGCCGGCTATTGCGACGAGACGGGGACCGGCATTGCCGACGCCATCGCGCGCGCGGCCGGCCATGCGGTCGTCCGCCGCCGCTTTCCCTGGTGGGCCATGCATCTGCTGTCGCCGTTCGGCGGCTTTCCGCGCGAGGCGGCCGAGATCGCCCAATACTGGCGCCACCCTGTCCGGCTTGACAATGGCCGCCTGGAACAGTTGATCGGCCCCGAGCCGCGCACCCCGCTTGACCAGGCAGTCCGGGCAAGCCTGGCTGATATGGGCTGCCTGCCCGAGCCTTTCCGGCAGGCCGCTGTCGCGCCCGATTGAAAAGGGCATCCCCGCCGATGCGGCCATGGTCTCAGGATGGATTCCGGTCGGCCAGCAAACCCGTTGCCATCACGCGGAGCGCCTTGACGGCTTTGGGCAGCACGGCGCCCGGTTCATCGCTTGCCGCCACCCATAAGCGGCATTCAACGCCGTGCCGTTGAGAAGCCGCGCCGCCGCCTCGGCATCGACAGGCTTCGCGATCCCGTTCGCGATCAGCCTGCCGACGGGACGAACTTGTCCCATAGGGCATCCTTCCATTCCATAGAAAGGATCGCACCATCAAATCGTGGGATCAAACGACTAGGCGGCGGTCGCCGATTCCGACATGCCGGGCAGGGTTTCGGCCGTGCCGCGTAGCCGATTGGCATGTCGGGCGGGCGGTGCGCCAAAGATGCGGGCATAGTCGCGGCTGAACTGCGACGGGCTTCCGTATCCCACGTTGAAACCCGCGCTGGCCGCGTCCAGCGCATCGTTGACCATCAGCCGCTGCGCCTCCTGCATGCGCAGATGCGTGCGAAACTCAAGCGGGCTCATCGAGGTGACCGCCCGGAAATGGGCATGGAAGGTCGAGCGGCTCATCCCCGCCACGGCGGCGGCCTGCTCGATCGTGCAAGCTTCGCGGAAATGCGTTCTGATCCAGACGATGGCGCGGGCGATCTGGTTGAGGCGGCTGTCGGCACGCGCCATCTGCCGGATCGTGGCCCCGCTATCCCCCGTCAGCAGGCGGTAAAGGATTTCCCGGATCGTCAGCGGCGCAAGCGCGTCGATGTCTTCCGGCGTATCCAGCAGCCCCGCAAGCCGGATCGCGGCATCAAGCAGCGCAGGCGTCGTCCGGTTCAGCGCGATCCCGGCCGGAGGCCCCTCGGCCTCGGGAGCCGTCGCGGGGTGGCGGATCGCGAGTTCGCCAAGCGCGGCCGCGTCCAGATCCAGTTGCAGGCAAAGATATGGCCGCTCCGCGCTTGCCTCGATCACCGATCCCATGATCGGCAGATCGACCGAGGCGATCAGATAGCTCGCCGGATCGTAGACGAAGGCGGTCGCGCCCAGCATGGCACGCTTGCGCCCCTGCGCGATGATGCAAAGCGTCGGCTCGTAGACGACCGGCATCGGCATCGTCGGCGTCGATGAACGCAGCAGCGTCACACCCGGCAGAGGGCAGGAATGGGCGCCATCCACCGGCGCATGGCGGCTGAGGATATCCGTAAGTGTCGCAAGCTGGCTCATGCCGCCTTATCCCACGCAAGCGGGAAGGCGGCAATGGCCTTATCTGGACGATCATGCAAGGATTCGGGACAAACATTCTACCGCCGGCGCAGCCGGGCCGCCGATATGGACGGGCAAGAAACAGCGACACGTTCGCCCATAACCGGAGACAGCCTTTCCATGTCAAACACCACTTCCCTGGACCAGTATCGGCTGCTGGGCCGCTCGGGTCTGCGCGTCTCGCCTTTGTCGCTCGGCACGATGACCTTCGGGTCGGATTGGGGCTGGGGCGCCGACGAGGGCGAGGCCCGCCGCATCTTCGACGTCTATGTCGAGCGTGGCGGGAATTTCATCGACACCTCGGTCAACTACACCAATGGCGCGTCCGAGCGGATCCTTGGCGGCTTCGTCAAGGACAAGCGCGAGCGCGTGGTGCTGGCGACCAAGTTCACGATGGCGCGCGATGCCGGGAACATCAACTCGGGCGGCAATCATCGCCTGAACCTCATGCGGTCGGTCGAGGCCAGCCTGCGCCAGCTGGACACCGACCGGATCGACCTTCTTTATCTGCATGCCTGGGACTTCACGACCACGCCCGAAGAGGTCATGCGCGCGCTGGACGATCTGGTTCGCGCGGGCAAGATCCTTTATGTCGGCATCTGCAACACGCCGGCCTGGCGGGTGGCGCAGATGCAGGTGCTGGCCGACCTGCGCGGCTGGTCGCCCTTCGTCGCGCTTCAGATCGAATACAGCCTTATCGAGCGCACGGTCGAATACGAACTGATGCCGATGGCGCGCGAACTGGGGCTTGGCGTGCTGCCCTGGTCGCCGCTTGGCGGCGGCATCCTGACGGGCAAATACAGCCGCGCCGACCTGTCGGACGAGAACGGCGCCAATGTCGCGCCGACGCGAAAGGGCGTGATCGCCTCGACCGGCCATCTCAACGAACGCTCGCTTGAAATCGCCGATGTGGTGGGTGAGGTCGCGGAAGAGCTTGGGGCCTCGCGCTCGCAGGTGGCGCTGGCATGGACGCTGCTCAACCCCGCCGTCACCTCGCCTATCGTGGGGGCACGCACCGTCGAACAGGCCGAAGACAATTTCGGGGCGCTGGGGATCACATTCAGCGACGAACAGATCGCCCGGCTGGACCAGGCCAGCGCCTTGCCGCCGATCTTTCCCGAACGCTTCATCGGCCGCCCGATGGGCCAGCAGCTTATCTTCGGCGCGCATGCCGTCGGGCTTCGAAAGTCATGATGCCATGGCCGGGCGGGCGAATGCGTCCGCCCGGCCGCACCGTCCTTTCGCATGCAATCGACGCGCCATGGGATTGTCGGCGATATGCATGGGCCGGACCTGATCGGGCCGGGCGATCCAGGACGGAACTGCCCCGCATGGAACCCGCATGGAAAATACGCGGGGAAATGCGTGGCGCCGCTTCTCATTTCAGGCTGGCCGGGATAAGCGCGGGGGATGTTGTCCTATCAGCACGCCTTCCACGCCGGGAACCTGGCCGACCTGCACAAGCATGCTCTTCTGGCCTGGATGCTGGATTACCTGGCCGCCAAGTCCAAGCCCCTCACCTATCTGGAGACCCATGCCGGGCGTGGGCTTTACGACCTGTCCGGGCCGGAATCCGGCAAGACCCGCGAGGCCGAGGCCGGCATCGCCCGCGCCCTGCGCGAGGGGTGGCTGCCGGCGGATCATCCCCTGACCCAGGCGCTGGAGGCCATCCGCCGCCAGCATGGACCGGCGGCCTATCCCGGCTCGCCCCTGATCGCGCGCCATTTCCTGCGCCCCGAGGACAACGCCCATCTGGCCGAACTGCACCCGGCCGAGCATGAGGCCCTGGCCCAGGCCACCCGCTTTGCCCATCTGCACCGGCAGGACGGCTTTCAGATGGCCAACGCGCTTTGCCCCCCGACCCCGCGCCGGGGCCTGCTGCTGATCGACCCCAGCTATGAAGTGAAGGCCGATTACGAGGCGGTGCCGCGCCATATCGCGAAACTGGCGCGGAAATGGAACGTGGGCATCATCGCGCTTTGGTATCCGGTGCTGACCGATGATCGCCAGGCGCCGATGGTCCGGCAGTTGCGGGCGGATCACCCCAAGGCGCTGCTTTCCGAGGTCCGCTTTCCGCCTGCCCGTCCGGGGCACGGCATGGTCGGCTCGGGCATGTTCGTGATCAATCCGCCCTATGGGCTGGACAACGAGGCTGCGCGGCTGAGGGCGCTATATGCCAGAGTTTGAGGCGATTGCGGACATCGGCCATGGATTGCCCCAGCATAGCGACCCGTCGTCTGGACGTGCCTTTCGCGCGTCCACGGCCGGCTTTGGGAAAAAGCACTTCCGCAAGAGATAGGCGATGGCTCAGGGCCCGGTTTCCCCATTGCGCCGACAGCCTTCATCGACCGGGCTTCGCGCACAGCTCATGCACATCCTGACAGCACGGGTAGGAGAGCATAACGCCGTTGTCGTCAGCCAGAAAACGCTGTCAGCCCTGATGAAGTGCAGCCGCCGAACCGTCCAGCGGGCAGTTGACGTGCTGGTTGAGGACCGCTGGATTGAGGTTCGCCAGATCGGGGAGAACGGCACCGTGAACGCGCACATCATCAATGATCGCGTAGCATGGAGCGGCAAGCGTGATGGCATCCGCTACAGCCTGTTCACCGCCGCCGTGATCGTCTCCGATGAGGAACAGCCTGACCGCGATCAGATCGACCACCAAGCGCCTTTGCGCCGCCTTCCCAGCCTGTTTCGTGGAGAACAGCAACTTCCGAGCGGGAACGGCCTCCCCCCTCCTTCACAACCATTCCTTGACGGGATGGAGCCAGATTTGCCCGCATTTGACCGGGAAAAATAACCCGATTTCGACCAGCAGGAACAGGGGTGAAAAAGGTGGACAAACTTTCCATACGAGAGGCGGTAAAACACTTCGATGTTTCCCGGCCAACCCTGCAAAAAGCCCTGAAATCTGGTAAGGTTTCAGGTGTTCAGGATGGACAAGGAACGTGGACAATAGATCCATCAGAGATGGCAAGAGTTTACCAGCCGAGGCAGGACAATCCGGGAAAACTTGACCACCAAGAACACCCCCTTACACGGTCAAATTGAAGTGCTGAAAGAGCAGCTTGCGGATGCCGAGAAACGCGCGGCTCTAGCCGAGGAACGAGGAAAGCACATCGAGGACCTGCGCCGGATGCTACCTGCACCACAGGGCAGTCAGTCCCGCCGCCGCTGGTGGCCTTGGTAGGTCAGCCATGCGGGACGAAGCGGTCAGCCAGGGAAAATCGTCATGAAACTTATTTCGCTCCATGCCGAGCTATTCTACGAGGCTCATGGGGACCGACCCTACCCGATCACCTTCTTACTCGCGCTTACCGGCCTAAAACCATTCAGGCTTCGCATAAGCGGCTCCGGGGATACACTCGTTATCGAGCACGCGCCGTTGCCTCCACCCCATGAGTGGGAAGAAGGCCGAATAATGCACGAGGATGTCATTATGCTTATGTCTCCTCGCCTCGCCGCGCTGGCCTTCAGGGATATGCTGCCTGCTTTCGATGGTTGACCGTAACTCCCTCTTCGCCGGATCCGGCGAAGAGGGGTTGGCCATGCCCGGTCGCCGGGCCGGGGCCGCTTGTTCTAGGCGGCCAGCAGTTCGTCGGCGGGGCCGAAGAATTCGTAATGGATGCGCGTGGCCGGAACGCCTGCGCGCGACAGCGCCAGGACAGCCGCGCGCAGGAAGGGGCGCGGGCCGCAGATATAGTAATCCGCCTGCGCGACCGGCGTATGCGCCAGCAGCCAGTCGTCGCTGATCAGCCCGGCCTGGTTATAGTCGCGGCCGGCCACCTCTTCGGGCAAGGGGGTCTGATGGAAATCGGTGACCTGCACGGCATGGCCGCGCGCGGCAAGGGCGCGGACATGTTCGCGCAGGGCATGGCTGTCGCGATCATGCGTTCCGTGGATGTAATGGACCGGCTGGGTCGCGCCCTCGGCGACCAGCCATTCCAGCATCGAGACCATCGGCGTCAGCCCGACCCCGCCCGAAAGCAGCACCACCGGGCGCTGCGGCAGCGCCTCAAGGAAGAACTCGCCCGCGGGCGCCGCCACCTTCAGGACCGTTCCCGGCGCCTGCGCATGCAGCCAGCGCGAGACCAGGCCCATCGGCTCGGCCTTGACGCTGATGCGATAGCCCCGCCGGTCCGGCGCCGACGAGATGGAGTAGTTCCGCTTGGCCGGTGGATGGCCGGGGATCTGGAACCAGAAGGTCAGATATTGCCCCGGCCGATGCGCCATGACCGGAGCGCCGTCGACCGGGCGCAGCAGGAACGATGTGATCACGTCGCTTTCGCGCGTCACCTCGGCGATGCGGAAATCGCGCCAGCCGTTCCAGCCGCCGGTCGAGGCGGCCTGATCCTGATAGATCCGACTCTCGCGCGCGATCAGGATATCGGCAAGAAACCAATAGGCTTCGCCCCATGCTTCCAGGATCTCGGGGGTCGCGGCATCGCCCAGCACATGGCCGATCGCGCCCAGAAGGGCATTGGCCACATGCGGGTAATGCTCGGGCAGGATCTGAAGGCCCACATGCTTCTGCGCGATCCGCTCGACAGCGGGGGCCAGGGCGGCCAGATTGTCGATATTGGCGGCATAGGCCAGGACCGCGCCGCTTAGCGCGCGCGGCTGGGCATCGCTGATGCCGTGATGGGACTGGTTGAACAGGTCGCGGATCTGGGGGTCGCGGAACATGCGCCCATACATCTCATGAACGATGTCAAGGCCATGCGCCTGCAAGGCGGGGACGGTCGCCTTGACCAGTTCGATGGTGCGAGGGCTTGGCGTGCGGGTCATCTATTTCTCCTGCGTGACTTTCGCTGCGAAGGGTGCTGAAGCATGCATCCGAAATGCATCTATACTCCCCGCCAAAATGATGTAATTGATATACATCAATTCTGGACCGGATGATGAGACTGACGCGATACACCGACTACGCGCTGCGGGTGCTGCTGTATCTGGGCCGCCAGCCGGACCGGCTATGCTCTATTTCCGAGATTGCGAGGGCTTACGGAATCTCGCAAAACCATCTGATGAAGGTGATCAACGACCTGGTGAACGCGGGCTGGCTTAGCAGTGTCCGGGGCCGCAACGGCGGCATCCGGCTGGCGCTGCCGCCCGAAAAGATCAGCCTGGGCGCGGTCGTGCGCCATACCGAGGACGATTTCGATCTGGTTGGCTGCGGTGGCTGCATCATCGCCCCGGCCTGCGGGCTGACCTGCGTGCTGGGCGAGGCGCTTGCGGCGTTCATGGCGGTGCTGGACCGCCAGTCGCTGGCCGATGCGCTGGGGCGCAAGGGCGATTTCCTGCCCTTGCTCAATCCGGTCGCCGATCCGGCGCGGGGCCGCGCCGAGAGGCCGCATTGATGCGCCGCCGGATCGCGCGGGGGGGCAGGGGCGCTGCCCTGGGGCTTGGGGCCTTGTCCCCGCTTGCGATGGGTGACGCATGAGCCGGCCCTTTGTTCCCATGGCCGTCCCCGCTCCGGCGCCGCTGGCCGAAGGCGTCGGGCATGCCGGGCTGCGCTGGTTCGATCTGGCGGACAGCGCGACCGGCGCGGTGCGGCGGGTGTTTGTGTGGCTGCCGCCGGGCGAGGCGCCCGCTGCCGGCTGGCCCGCGCTGACCATGACCGACGGCAATGCGGTGATCGCCACCGCCATCGACGCGATGCGGGCGCAGGCAAGCTGGCCCGGCGGCACCGATCTTGGCTGGGGCGCGCTGGTCGCCATCGGTTATCCTGGGGAGGATGCCTATGATCCCTTCCGCCGCAGTTGGGATCTGGGACCGCCGCCCGGCGCCACCTATCCGCCCTTCTGGCCCGGCACGCCCGAAGTCAGGACGGGCGGAGGGGCGGAGCTTGCGCGTTTCATCCTTGAGGATGTGCGGGCCTTCCTTGCCCCGCGTGTCCGGCTGGATCCGGCGCGGCAAGGGCTTTTCGGCCATTCCTTCGGAGGGCTTTTCGCGCTTTGGCTGTTGTTCACCCGGCCCGATGCCTTCAGCCATTGGATCGCCGCAAGCCCCTCGATCACCTGGGAGGACGGTTTCCTGCTGGGCCATCGCGATGCCTTCGTGCCATCGCGGCCCGTGACGGTGCATCTGTCGGCCGGCGAATGGGAGGGCTCCGCGTTGGCCCCCTTCCAGCGCGCCGCCGCCGATGCCGATCAACGCCTGACGGCCAAATCGCGCGAGCGCACGCTTGAGGCCGCACGCGAGATGGCCTTCCATCTGGCCGCGATCCCCGGCGTCCGGGCCAGTTATCAGACCTATGCGGATGAAACGCATATGTCGGTGCTGCCGGTCGCGGTGAACCGGGCGCTGCATTGCGTCTTCGGCCTGTCGCAGGGCTAAGGGTTGCACGACCGGCCCGCCATCGGCCTCGCTTGCGGATCTTTGACGAGCTGCCGCGCGAAAGCCCCGATTTCGGCGTGATCCGGTCAGGACCCGTCACCTCGAACCGTCATCGCATCCCCGCCGCGAATTGAAAGATATGCGCCGATAGGGTGACAAAATCTCGGACCAGGGGTCAGCGACCAAAGCCCGCCCAGGCCGGGGGCGAAGGGGGCCCTCAGTCCTCGTCCGCCAGCACCGCGCGGGCCGTCGCCTCGTCGGTGATCAGCCCCGACAGGCGGCGGCTTTTCAGCACCGCGCGGATCGCGCCGGCCTTTTCCAGCCCGCCCGCGATGGCGACGATGCGCGCGCCCCTGGGTCCGTCCAGATCGACCGCCAGGGTGCGCGCGCTCAGCATGGTGTCCAGCACCCGCCCGTCCTTGTCGAAGAAATGGCCCAGGATCTCGCCCACGCCGCCGGCGGCGTTGATCTCGGCGATCTCGCGCGCCTCGATCATGCCCGAGGCGACCAGTTGCGCCCCCGCGTCCACCGTGCCCATGCCCGCGAATTTCAGCGTCGCGCCGTTTGACAGGTCGAAGATCTCGCGCACGCCGGGCTGGGCCAGCAGGATGGCGCGGTCGGCCTCGGAATTGGCGAAGAAGGGCACCGGCAGCACATGCGCCAGCGCCCCGGTCTTGGCCGCCAGGCTGTGCATCACGTCATGCGGATTGGCCGAATAGTTCCGCGTCAGCCCCCCCAGGAGCGAGACGAAGCGCCGGTCCCTGGCGTCGAAGCGCGGCAATTGCCGGACCGCCGCCGCCAGCGTGCGGCCATGCCCCAGCCCGATCACCTTGTGTTCGCCGCTTTCGATCTGGCGGCGCAGGAAGCCCGCCCCCGCCATCCCGAGCGCGCGCAGCGGGATGCCCTCTTCGCCCAGATCAGGCGCGACCTCGCAGTAATCCAGGCCGAAGCGGCGGCAAAGCCGGTCCTCAAGCGCGGCGCATTCGACGATTTCGCCGTCGATCGAGACCTTGACGACGCCCTCGGCCACTGCCCGCGCGATCAGGCGATGCGCCTTGACCGAAGGAAGCCCCAGCCGCTTCGCCACCGCAGCCTGGGTCAGCCCGCCCGCGTAATGCAGCCAGGCCGCCCGGATGGCCAAGCTTTGTTCCGGGTCGATGGGGCCATGCCGGGCCATCAGAGGGGCCGGATTGCAAGTGGGCAGGTCATGGCGGGCGTCTTTCGTGCTGGCGGGCTGCGGTCGGACTTTCAGATATTCAACTTATCCGCGCCGGTGTCGATATGCGGCGCCCAGAAGGCGACGCTTTCGGCGATCTGGCCGATCACCTGACGGTCGTTCGGCTCGCGCTCCTTGAAGCTCAGCTCAAGGCAGATCTCGTTGTCTTGCGCGCCGCCCTCGGCAAAGGCGGCCAGCAACGGCTTGGGCTGGATGCGGCCCTTGGCGTTGAACGCGGCGGTGAAGGGCTTGTGGCCCGACTTGTCCATCATCGACTGCTTGATATGGATGATCGGGCTGACCCTGGGCACGGCGCGCGCCCAGGCATAGGGATCGGTATCGTCCGGGTTCGGGCTGGTCACGTCGCCATGGTCGATATCGGCCATCATCCACATCGGCACCGCCATGCCCGCCGCCGTCAGCCGGTCTTGCAGGGCCATGCATTCGGCGATGGTCTCGCCGAATTCGCGCCCCACGCTCATCGGTTCCCAATAGACATAGGCAAGGCCCGCCGCCTTGGCATGTTCCGCGACCTCGGCCCAGCAGTCGATGGCGATGCGGATCAGTTCCTCGCGCCGCCGCGGGTCGTCGTAATCGCGATAGGTGAAGATCGCGAATTGCGTCCCGACCGAAACCCCGCCCAGATCGGCGATGATGTCGGCGAAGGTCTTGAACCAATCGACATAATAGCGCCGCACGTCGCGGTCGGGATGGCCGAAATGGTTCAGCCGCCCATAAGGCCCGGTCATGCCGCTGGTGACGCGCACCCCGGTCCGGGCCAGCGCCGCGCCCATGGCCCGCGTCAACCGGCGGATCACCGGGGCGGGCCAGCTTGGGTTGATGAATTCATGGGTCAGTTGCAGGTCGCGGATCCTCAGGTCGCGCGCCACGGTGTCGATCAGATCGCCCGGCTCGGCGAAGCGGTTGACCAGAGGATTGGTGTTCAGCGAAAGCGTCAGGGGCATGATGTCCTCGGGGCCAGGTCCGAGGCGGCGAACCACGCCGCGAAGGCGCGGCGCTGATCCTCGGTCAGGTGCAGGTAATGCTTGGTGCGGCGGTAAAGGATGTCGTCGGGTGTCATCGCCCATTCGCGCGCGACCAGATAGCGCGCCTCGGCCTCGTAGAGATTGCCGCCGAAATGTCGGCCCAGCCCGGCAAGCGACAGCGCCCCGGCCACCACCTCCCGCGTGCGGGTGCCGTAAAGGCGGCCGTAATGGTGGACCAGCGCGCGCGGCATCCAGGGGTTCAACTGGCGCAGAAGCTCGGCATAGGATTCGTAATCCGCGTTCGCCATGTCGCCGCCGGGCAGGGGGGCCGTCCCGGTCCAGTCCGCGCCCATCTGCGGAAAGATCCCGCGCAGCCGGTGCATGCCGCGTTCGGCCAGTTCGCGGAAGGTGGTGATCTTGCCGCCGAAGACGTTCAGCAGCGCCGCCCCGCCGCCTTCGTCCAGGTCGAAAACATAGTCCCGCGTCACCGCCGAGGGGTTGCCCTTGCCATCGTCGAACAGCGGCCGCACCCCCGAGAAAGAGTGCAGCACATCCTCTCGCCGCAGCTTTTCCTTGAAATAGCGGTTCACGGCGGCCAGCAGATAGTCGATCTCGGTCTCGGCGATCTCGACATCCTCGGCCCGACCTTCCCAGGCTATATCGGTGGTGCCGATCAGCGCCATGTTCCCCTCGTAGGGATTGATGAAGATCACGCGCCTGTCGTGGTTCTGGACCAGATAGGCGTGCGCGCCGGCCCACCATTTCGGCACGATGATATGGCTGCCCTTGACCAGCCGCACCTTGCGGGTCGAGGTGGCGCCCGCGACATCGGCGATCACCTCCGAGACCCAGGGGCCGGCGCAGTTCGCCACGCAGCGGGCGCGGAAGGTCCGAATCTCGCCGGTGATCTCGCTGCGGGTCTGGACGGTCCAGGCGCCATTCTCGCGGCGGGCCGAGACGCAGGGGCTGCGGGTCAGCACCTCGGCGCCTTTCTCGGCGGCATCCATGGCGTTCAGCACGACAAGGCGGGCGTCATCGACCCAGCAATCGGAATATTCGAACCCCCTGGCGTATTCGTTCAGCAGTGCCGCGCCCTCGGGGTCGCGGCGCAGGTCCAGGGTGCGGGTGCCGGGCAGTTTCCTGCGCCCGCCCAGGTTGTCGTAAAGAAACAGCCCCAGCCGCACCAGCCAGGCGGGCCGGTCCTGGGGCGAATGCGGCAGCACGAAGCGCATGGGCCAGATGATATGCGGCGCGGCGTTGAGCAGCACCTCACGCTCGATCAGGGCCTCGCGCACCAGGCGGAACTCGTAATATTCAAGGTAGCGCAGCCCCCCATGCACCAGCTTGCCCGAGCGCGACGAGGTGCCCTGCGCCAGGTCGTCCTTTTCGCACAGCACGACCTTCAGGCCCCGGCCGGCGGCGTCGCGCGCCATGCCCGCGCCGTTGATGCCGCCGCCGATCACGAAAAGGTCGATCATGTCTTGTTCCTGGGTCATCTCAAGCTCCTTTCGGGTCGCGGGCTTGCGCCAGCGCGTCCCATGCCGGCGGCAGCGCCCGCCGCGCCGCGGAAAATGCGGGGAAGATCCGGCCATAGGCGGCGGCCAGCGCCGGGTCGGGCGGTTCGGCCGCGCCCAGAAGCGGCGTGACCCATTCCGCGATGCAGGCTTCCATGTCGGGATAGGCGCCGATGGCCACGGCGGCCATCATCGCGGCGCCGGCCGCCCCGGCCTCGTCGCGGCCGGAGACCCGCACCGGCGCGCCAAGCGCCGCCGCAAGGATGCCGCGCAGCCCCCTGGACCGCGCCGCGCCCCCGGTCAGGCGCAATTCGCCGGGCAGCGGCCCCATGGCGGCGTAGCAGTCGCGCATCGCCATGCCCAGCCCCTCGGCCACGGCGCGGATCAGGTCGGGATAGCGATGCCCGGCCGACAGGCCGATGAACCCGGCGCGCGCCTGGGCATCGACGAAGGGGCCGCGCTCGCCCGCCTCCGAGATATAGGGGTGGTAAAGGATCTGGCCGGGACGGGACCGCGCCAGCCAATCCTCGATGCGGTCAACGAGGTCGCGATGGGTGACGGGCTGGCCCATGTCGGACATGATCCCCGCCGCCACGCCCAGGATCCAGTCGAGGTTCAGGGTCGCGGCCATGTTGGTCTGCACCTGGGTCACGATGCCGGGGATCGGCAGGCAGATGACATAGCCCGTGCCCTCGGCGTTCAGATGCACGTCCTGCGACCGCACGGCGCGCAGATGCACCCCGGTCGAGCCGACGGTCGAGCAGGCCACGTCCCCCGCGCCCCCGCCATGCACGCCGGCCCCCAGCGCGGTCATCACCATGTCCACATAGCCCAGGCTGACCGGCGTGCCCGCCAGAAGCCCGGTCGCCGCCGCCGCCTCGGGCGTCAGGGGATGGGTGGTCCGGCTGCCGTCCAGGATCGGCGGCAGAAGGTTCCGGCGATGGTCCAGGCCCAGAGCCTCGATCACGGTCGGGTCATAGGCGCGGCTGCGGAAATTCCCGAAGGTGAAGCTGGCCTCCGATGGATCGGTCGCCCGCACCCCGGTCAGGTTCAGATAAAGCCAGTCCTTGCAATGCAGCGCCACCTCGGCGCGGTCCAGAAGCTCGGGCGCATGCGCGTCCATATGGGCCATCTGGCTGCCCTGCTGGCAGGTGTTCAGCCCGGTGCCGGTCGCCTCGAAGCGGGCACGGCCAAGCGGCCCGGCGGCCAGGCGCCGGACCGTGGGCGCGGCGCGGGCATCAAGCCACAGCCAGGCATCGCCGACAGGCCCGTCGCGGCCCACCAGCCAGGTGCCGTCCCCCTGCGCCGTGACCGAAAGCGCGGCCGTCCGCCGGGCCAGGTCCGGCACCTTCCCCGCCAGCCCGCGCAGGGCCGTGGCGCAATCCTCCCAGGTCCGGGGCAGGGATTGCGTGGCTGCGCCGTCGGCGCCCGCATGATAGCGGTTCGGCACGGCGGCGGCGGCGATCTGGCCCCCGCCCAGGTCAAAGGCCACCGCCTTGATGACCGAGGTTCCGGCATCGATGCCGATCAGGATGTCAGGCCCCGGCATGGTGCTGTTCCCGCCGGCGGGCGATGGGTCGATGGCGCATGGTCCCTCCTTCGCCGGGCGGCGCGGGCCGATCGGGGCACGCTGGCATGGCGATCTCCTCGGAGGGATTCATAGCCCAGACGGCCGAATTCGGAAATGCATTTTTTTACGGACAACGAAAAATATTTCAGATATGGTGATGCGGACGGCGGGATTCGAGGCTGCGGCCCAGCCCCGTCGGCAGGAGGAGAAATGCCTGGGCGGCGGATGCCGCCGGGCCGCATGACCAGCCAGAGGAGGGCCGGAAAATGCAGGGAATGTCCTGTATCGGGATGCGCATGCCAGGGTGCCGCGCGGTCGTGCCCGTTTCCCCTCGTGTCGCCGATTCGCAGGCCCGCCCGGCCTGAGGCGCGCTTTCCGGGCGCCGCGTTCCGGCGCCGCCCCTTCATCACATCCGAGGCATGAATATGGTCCAGAGCACAGCCCCGACCGGGTCCGCACCCAAAGCTCCGGCGTCGTCGCGTCGCGGTCTGATCATCGGCGCCGGCGCCGCCGTTCTGCTGCTGGCCGGCATCGCGCTTGATACCAAGGTGGTGCATATTGGCTCGGACGCCGATCTGCGCCAGCAGGCATTCTCGCCCGATGGCTATGGCGCAAAGGAATTTCCCCGCATCGCCCAGGCGATCAAGGCCAGGGCGGGCGACGCCCCCGAGATCGCCGCCGCCATCGCCGCCGACAAGAACGCGGCCATCGCGAAATACGGCACGCCCGCCTCGACCGGGGCGATCATGTCGGTGCGCGTGACCGGCATCGCGGGCGAGGCCAAGGCCGGGATCTATCCGCTGGCGGTCGATGGCATGCCCGAGGGCGTCAATGTCCGCGTCCAGACCGGCCCGGCGATCAACGGCACCGACCTGCGCGACGCGCCGGGCGACATCGCCTTCGGCGGCTTCAAGAACCAGATCGAATATCAAAACGCCGGTGCCGGCATAAACCGCGCCATGAAGGCCGCCGTGCTGGACGGGATCGACGCCGCGAACCTGTCGGGCAAGACGGTCGAGGTGACGGGCGCGTTCCGCCTGATCAATCCCAAGAACTGGCTGATCACCCCGGTCGAGGTCGGCGTCAAATGAACCAGATCCTTTCCGGCAGGCCCGACACGGCCGAGGTGGTGCTGGCCGCGCGCAACGTGGCCAAGTCCTATGGCTCGGTCCATGCGCTGAAGGGCGTGAACTTCGACATCCATCGCGGCCAGGTCACGACGCTGTTCGGCGAAAACGGCGCGGGCAAGTCCACGCTGATGAAGATCCTGTCGGGCGTCATCCGCCCGACCACGGGCGAGATCATCCTGGACGGCCGGCCGGTCGCCTTCGCCAGCGCCAGCGAGGCGCGCGACCGCGGCATCTCGATCATCCATCAGGAACTCAGCCTGGCGCCGAACATGTCGGTGCGCGACAACATCTTCATGGGCCGCGAGATCATGGGTCCCGGCGGCGTGAACTTCGCCGAGGAAGAGCGTCAGGTCCGCAGGCTGATGGAGGAGCTTGAGGAAGCGATCGACCCGCTTACCCCGGTCGAGGAACTGCGCCTGGGCCAGCAGCAGATCGTCGAGATCGCCCGCGCGCTGTCCGTGGACAGCCGCATCCTGATCATGGACGAGCCGACCAGCGCGCTTTCGGCCAGCGAGGTCGAGGTGCTGTTCAAGGTCATCCGCGACCTGACCGCCAAGGGCGTCAGCATCGTCTATATCTCGCATCACCTGGAAGAGGCGCTGACCATCACCGATCACGCCGTGGTGCTGCGCGACGGCAACATGACCGCCTATGCGCCGCGCGATCAGATCGACCTGGAATGGATCGTGAGGAACATGGTCGGCGACAATTACGACCTGGGCGCGCCGCCCGCGACGACATTCGGCGAGGTGGCGCTGTCGATCCGCAATCTCTCGGTTCCCGATCCGGCGGGCTTCAACCTGGTGGACAAGCTGTCCCTGGACCTGCGCGCGGGCGAGATCGTCTGCATCTACGGCCTGATGGGCGCGGGCCGGACCGAACTTCTTGAGACCTGTGCCGGGCGGCTTTCCGCCTCGGCGGGCGAGATCGTGCTGGAGGGGCGGGAAATCTCGCATCTCTCGATCGCCGAGCGGATCGCGCGCGGCCTCGCGCTGGTCCCCGAGGACCGGCAGCGCGACGGGCTGGTCCAGACCATGAGCGTGGGTGAGAACCTGACGCTGGCCTCGATCAACAGCTTCGTGCGGGGGCTGTTCACCAGCCGGGTCGCCGAGAAGAAGCTGATCGAGCATTCGATCAAGGCCGTCACCGTCAAGACGGCGGGGGGCGACGCGGCCATCGGCTCGCTTTCGGGCGGCAATCAGCAGAAGGTGGTCATCGGCAAGATGCTGGCCACCAATCCGCGCGTGATCATGCTGGACGAGCCGTCGCGCGGCATCGACATCGGCGCCAAGGCCGAGGTGTTCAAGCTGCTGGCCAAGGGCGCCGAGAACGGGCTTGCGGTCGTCTATACCACGTCCGAGGTCAGCGAATGCCTGTCCATCGCGCATCGGATCATCGTCATGCACAAGGGCCGCATCTCGGCCGAATTCGATAGCACCGTCAGCAAGGAAAAGATCATGGCCGCCTCGGGCGAGTCCGTGGCCGCCTGACGGATCTGGTGAGAGAGGAAACCCATGTCTGCCACGACCGCCACCGCATCACCGAAAAGCGATTTCAGTATCGGCCGTATCCTGCTTGAGGGCCGCGCCTTCTTTGCGCTGATCGCCATCATCGCGGTATTCTCGTTCCTGTCGCCGAACTATTTCACGCTGTCGAACTTCCTGATCATGTCCTCGCAGGTCGCGATCTATGGCATCCTGTCCATCGGCATGCTTCTGGTCATCCTGAACGGCGGCATCGACCTGTCTGTCGGCTCGATCCTGGCGCTTTGCGGCGTGGTCGCGGGCGCGATGATGCAGGGGATCGAGATGGACGCGCTGGGGGTCATCCTTTATCCGCCGGTCTGGGGCGTGGTGGTGCTGACCGTCGCCGTGGGCGCGGCGGTGGGGGCGCTGAACGGGTTGCTGATCTCGGTCTTCAAGGTGCCGCCCTTCGTCGCCACGCTGGGGGTGATGTATGTGGCGCGCGGCGTCGCGCTTCTGATGACCAACGGGCTGACCTACAACAACCTGCGCGGCACGCCGGATCTGGGCAATACCGGCTTCAACTGGCTGGGCTTCAACCGCATCGCAGGCGTGCCGATCTCGGTCATCGTGCTTGCGACCATCGCGGTGCTGGCGGGGTTGATGCTGTCGCGCTCGGCCTTCGGGCGCTGGCTTTACGCCTCGGGCGGGAACGAGCGCGCGGCGGAACTGTCGGGCGTGCCGACGCGCCGGGTCAAGATCACCGTCTATACGATCTCGGGCGCGCTTGCCGCCATCGCCGGGCTGGTGCTGTCGTCGCAGCTGACCTCGGCCGGGCCGACCGCCGGCACCACCTATGAACTGACCGCCATCGCGGCGGTGGTGATCGGGGGCGCCGCGCTGACCGGCGGGCGTGGCACGGTGCGCGGCACCATGCTGGGCGCCTTCGTCATCGGCTTCCTGTCGGCGGGCCTGGTGATCATCGGGGTCTCGTCCTATTGGCAGACGGTCTTCACCGGCGCGGTGATCGTGCTGGCGGTGCTGATGAACTCGATCCAATACGGGCGCGGCACCCGCAAGGGCTGACGCGCGCGACCTTCCCGCCGGGCGGAACGGCCGCCCGGCGAAAGTCTGCCGCAAGGCAGTGAACCAACCCCAAGGGAGTGAGAAGAATGTTCAAACTGACCCGCCGCGCGCTGCTGGCCGCCGCTGCTTCGCTGCCTCTGATGGCGGCAGCCGCCTCGGCCGAGGGCCTGATCTCGATCATCGTCAACGACCCGGCGAACCCCTATTGGTTCACCGAGGGCGAGGTCGCCAAGAAGACCGCCGAGGGCATGGGCTATACCGCCAATGTCGGTGCCCATCGCGGCGACACCAACACCGAAAGCACCCTGATCGACACCGCGATCACCAACAAGTCCGTGGCGATCATCCTGGATCCGGCCAATGCCGACGGCTCGGTCGGGGCGGTGCAGAAGGCCGTCGATGCGGGCATTCCGGTGATCCTGGTCAATGCCGAGATCAACCAGGAAGGGCTGGCCAAGGCGCAACTGGTGTCGAACAACGCCCAGGGCGCGGCGCTTGGCGCGCAGGCATGGGTCGAGACCGTGGGCGACAAGGGCAAATATGTCGAACTGTTCGGCGCGCCCTCGGACAACAACGCCCAGACCCGCTCGAACGGCTATGAGACCGTGCTGAGCCAGTATCCCGACCTGGAAAAGGCCGGCCAGGAGGTCGCCGACTGGGACCGCACCAAGGGCTACCAGAAGATGCAGTCCCTGCTGCAAGCCCATCCCGACATCAACGGCGTGATCTCGGGCAATGACGAGATGGCGCTGGGGGCCATCGCCGCGCTGAAAGAGGCGGGCAAGCTGAAGGACGTGAAGGTCGGCGGCTTCGACGGCTCGCCCGACGCGGTGGCGGCGATCAAGGCGGGAGAGTTGCAATATACCGTGCTGCAACCCGTCGCCATCTTCTCGGCCGAGGCGGTCAAGCAGGCGGATGCGGTGATCAAGACCGGCAAGACCGGGATCGACACCGAGAAGCAGCTTTTCGACTGCCTGCTGATCGACGCGAGCAATGTCGACAATTACACGGCGCCCTTCGTGCTTGAGCAATAAGCCTGGCGGGCGCGGCTTCGGCCGCGTCCGTCCCTTTCGCTCCTCCCCCCCCCCGCGCGCCCCGTGCCCGCCTTCCCCTTCCGGGGTGCGGGGCGCAAGATCCCCCGCGCGACGAGGTTTTCCGTGCCCCTGCTGCTTGGCATCGACAACGGCCTGACCGTGACCAAGGCCGTGATCTTCGATCACCTGGGCCAGCCGCTGGCGGTGGCGCGCCGCCGCGTGCCGCAGATCAAGCCCGCGCCGCGCCATGTCGAGCGCGACATGGACCTGCTTTGGCGCCAGACGGCCGCCGCCATCGCCGAGGCCGTTGCCGCCTGCGGGCGCCCCGCCCGTGAAATCGCGGCCGTGGCCGCGACGGCGCATGGCGATGGGGTCTATCTGCTGGACCGCGCGCGCCGCCCGCTGGGCCATGGCATCCTGTCGCTGGACAGCCGCGCGGGCGGGGTCGCCGATGGCTGGCGCCGGGACGGGGTGGCCGATGCCGCGCTGGCGCGCACCGGGCAGATGCCCCATGCCTCGGCCCCCTCGGCGCTGCTGGCGTGGATACGCGACGCCGATCCCGACCGCTATGCCCGCATCGCGCATGTGCTGGCCTGCAAGGACTGGCTGCGCTTTTGCCTGACCGGCCGGATCGCGACCGACCTGACCGAGGCCAGCACCTCTTTCACCGAGGTGGCAAGCCAGGGCTATGCCGACGACATCCTGCCGCTTTTCGGCCTGGGCGCGCTGGCCGACGCGCTGCCTCGGGTTCTGGCGCCCGGCGCCGTCGCGGGCCATGTCACACCCGAGGCGGCGGCGCTGACCGGCCTCAGTCCCGGAACGCCGGTCGCGGCGGGGCTGCATGACGTGACCGCCTCGGCGCTGGGGGCGGGGGGCCATGGCCGGGGCACCGTCGCCATCGTGGCGGGCACCTATTCCATCAACGAGACCGTCAGCCATGCGCCGAAAACCGATCCGCGCTGGTTCTGCCGCAACGGGCTGGCCCTGGGCGAATGGAACAACATGTCCATCTCGCCCGCCTCGGCGGCGAATTACGACTGGTTCCTGGACACGCTTTGCGGCGCCGAGCGGGCGCGGGCCGAGGCCCAGGGCCGTGCCTTCCATGCCGAGATCATCCCCGAGATCCAGGCCGCGATGGCGCGCCCATCGACCGCGATCTTCCATCCGTTCCTGTTCGGCTCGCCCATGGGGCCGCAGGCCAGCGCCGGCTTCTTCGGCCTGCGCGGCTGGCAGGACCGGGGCGAGATGCTGCGCGCCGTGATCGAGGGCATCGCCTTCAACCACCGCATCCATGTGGACGCCCTGCGCGACGGCTTCGCCCCGCAGGCGGCGCGGCTGACTGGCGGCATCTCGCGCAGTCCGCTTTTCGCCCAGCTTTTCGCCGACGCCCTGGCCATGCCCGTCTCGGTCAGCGACACCGACGAGGCCGCGGCCTGGGGCGCGGCGCTTTGCGCGGGCGCCTCGGTCGGGCTTTTCGCCAGCCCCACGGCGGACCCGCGCGATATGGCCGCGCTGGCGCGGACCTATGCGCCCGATCCCGCCCGCAGCGCGGCGCTGGCGGAACGCTATGCCATCTTCACCGATCTGGCCGGGGCGCTGGCGCCGATCTGGCCCCGGATCGAGGCCCTGGCCGAGGAAAAGCCATGACGCAAGACATCGACGTTCTGATCCTTGGCGCCGGCGTGAACGGCGCGGGCCTGTTTCGCGACCTGTGCGAACAGGGGATCACCTGCGTCATCTCGGACAAGGGTGATTTCGGCGGCGGCACCTCGGCCGCGCCCTCTCGGCTGATCCATGGCGGCATCAAATATCTGGAAACCGGAGAGCTTGGCCTGGTCGCGCAATCCACGCTGGAGCGGAACCTGCTTCTGAAGAACGCGCCGCATCTGGTGAAGCCCCTGCCCACGGTGATCCCGATCTTTTCCTGGCTGAAGGGCATCCCGGCCGCGCTGCGCACGCTGATGGGTTCGACCACGGCGCCGCGCAGCCGGGGCGCGGTGCTGATGAAGATCGGCCTTGCCATGTATGATTTCTATGGCCGCCGCCATCGGGTCATGCCCCGGCACCAGCTTTGGTCGCGCGCGCGGGCGCTGCGCGAGATCCCGCCCTTGACCCCCCGCATCGTGGCCGCAGGGCAGTATTACGACGCGACCGTGACCCAGCCCGAGCGGCTGGTCTGGGAACTGGTCCAGGACGGGCTGCGCGCACATCCCGAAAGCCGGGCGCTGAACCATGCGGCCATCGCGGACACCGATGGCGATGTGGTGCGGCTGGACACGCCCCAGGGGCCGCTGGCGCTGCGCCCGCGCATCGTCGTCAACGCCGGCGGTCCGTGGATCGACCGGATCAACGCCCAGCTTGGCGCGCCCTCGAAGCTGATCGGGGGCACCAAGGGGTCGCATATCCTGCTGGACCACCCCCCGCTTCTGGCCGCTCTGAAGGGCCGGATGATCTATTTCGAGGCCGATGACGGGCGCATCTGCCTGGTCTTCGACTATCTGGGCCGGGCGCTGGTCGGCTCGACCGACATCCGCGCCGACGACCCCGAGAATGTGACCTGCACCCAGGCCGAGATCGACTATTTCCTTGATGCCCTGCGCGGCCTGCTGCCGGGGCTGGAGTTCGATCCCGGCCAGATCGTCTATGCCTATGCCGGCATCCGCCCCCTGCCGAATTCCGAAGGCGTGGCGCCCGGATTGATCAGCCGCGACCACTCTGCCCCGGTGGCCGAGGCCCAGGGCGCGCGGCGCTGGCCCATCGTCTCGCTGGTGGGGGGCAAATGGACCACCTTCCGGGGCTTTTCCGAAGAGGTCGCGGATCTGGTCCTGGCCCGGCTGGGGCGGGGGCGCAAGGTCTCGACCCGGGGGCTGGCGATCGGCGGCGGGCGGGATCTGCCGCAGGGCCCGGCGCGGGCCGAATGGATCGCGCGCGTGGCGGGCGCGATCAATGCGGCGCCGGATCGGGCCGCGTTGCTGCTGGATCGCTATGGCAGCACCGCCGAGGCCATCCTGACGCATGAGGGCGCCACGCCCCAGGCGCTGGCGGACGCGCCGGAATACGGGCTTGCCGAATTCGACTGGATCGCCCGGCACGAGATGGTGGGAAGCCTGGCCGATCTGGTCATGCGCCGCAGCGCCATCGCGGTGACGGGGCGGCTGTCGCGGCGCGACCTGTCGCGGCTTGGCGCGCTTTGCGGCACGGCCCTGGGCTGGGACGAGACCCGCGTCCAGGCCGAGCTTGCCGCCACGCTGCGCCTTTTGCGCGACACCCATCGCATCCGCCTGCTGGGCTAGGGCGAAACGCGCGCCAAAGGCTGGACCTTGAGGGCGTTTCGCCCTAGCCGGGCCTTGTGGCGGACGGCCCTGGCCCGCGCGGGGCACAAGGGCGGGCTAGCGCGGGGACGACGAAAGACCATGACGGCAGCCGGAAGACGCCTTCTTACACTTGCGCTGGCGGCGGCGGGCGCTGTCCTGTTCCTGGCTTTGGGCCTGCCTCTGCCCCTGCTGCTGGGTCCGATGCTGGCCTGCCTGATCGCCGCGCTGGCCGGGGCGCCGCTGATGGGAGCCGAGCCGTTCAGCACCTTCATGCGGACCTTCCTGGGGGTGGCGGTCGGCGCCTCGATCACCCCGGCGCTGCTGGGCCAGTTGCCGGGGATCGCGGCCTCGCTGCTGCTGGTGCCGGTCTTCATCACCGTGATCGCGCTGGTCGGCTATCCGCTGTTCCGCCGCGTCTTCGGCTTCGATCACCCGACGGCATGGTATTCCGCGATGCCCGGCGGCTTGCAGGACATGCTGGTCTTTGGCGAAGAGGCAGGGGGCGACATCCGTGCGCTGTCGTTGGTCCATGCCACCCGCGTGCTGGTCATCGTCACCGTCGCACCGCTGATCATGCATGGGCTTTGGGGCGTGGACCTGTCACTGCCCCCCGGCGTGCCGATCCGGGCGGCCGACCTGGGCGAGGTGGCGCTGATGGCCGCCTCGGGGCTGGCCGGCTGGAAGCTGGCCCAGCGGGCGGGCCTGTTCGGGGCCTCGATCCTGGGGCCGATGATCCTGACGGCGGCGCTGTCGCTGGCCGGGTTGATCCAGCACCGCCCGCCGGCCGAGATGATCCAGGCCGCGCAGTTCTTCATCGGCATCGCGGTCGGCGTGAAATATGTCGGCATCACCGCGCGCGAGCTGCGCATCGACGTGACGGCGGGGCTGGTCTATGCGGTGATCCTGGCGCTGATCAGCCTGGCCTTCATCGAACTGATCATGCATCTGGGCCTGGCCCCCGCCATCGACGCCTTCCTGGCCTATCTGCCTGGCGGTCAGGCCGAGATGGTCGTCATTGCCATCATCGCCGGCGCGGATCTGGCCTATGTCGTCAGCCATCACCTGCTGCGTATCGTCCTGGTGATCACGCTGTCGCCCATCGCCGCGCGGATGATCGGGCGCGGCCGCCAAGGCTAGCACGGCCGCCTTGGGCGGCATCCGCGTCACCTCTCTGCCAAGCCGCGTGGCGCGCGGATGCCGCCGGTCCGGTTTGACCCTTCGACGGCGCCGTGCCGGCCCAGCGGGATGCCCATGCCGGCGTCCCGTCCGCCGCGGCCTTGGACAGGCCGATCCCCATCGCCAAAGCGGCCCGCGCGGCCACCATTCCGCCCGCTGGTGATGGGCGGGATTGACAGGAGGCGGGGCGGCGGGCATCCCCGGCCGATGCAGAACGCTTCGCTTTCCCGCCCGCTTGCCGATCTGATGCGCCGCCGCCGCTCGTGCCGGGCTTTCACCGCCCAGCCCGTGCCACGCGCGGATCTTGAGCGGATCTGCGAACTGGCCCGCACCGCGCCCAGCGGCGCCAACCTGCAACCGGGCCGCTTCCATGTCCTGACCGGCGCGCCTCTGGCCGCGCTTTCCGGGGCCCTGGCGCAGGCGATCGGAAACGGCGTGCCCGAGGTCTCGGAATACAGCTATTTCCCCGATCCCATGCCGCCCGAACTGAAGGCCCGCCAGCGCGCGGCGGGCTTCGCGCTTTACGCGGCCCTGGGGATCGAACGGCGCGATCTGGCCGGGCGCCACGCCCAGTTCGCGCGGAACTATGATTTCTTCGGCGCGCCGGTGGGCGTCGTCGTGACCATCGAGCGTGCCATGGGCAAGGGATGTTTCATGGATCTGGGCATGAGCCTGATGGGCTTTCTGCTGGCGGCCGAGGATCTGGGCTATGGCGCCTGCGGAATCGGCGCGCTGGCGAATTACGGTCCCGTGGCGCATCGTCATCTGGGCCTGCCAGAGGGCGAGATGGTCGTCTGCGGCATCGCGGTGGGCCATGCCGATCCCAAGGCCCCGGCCAACGCCGTCCGCACGGCGCGCGAGCCGCTGGAAGGCTTCACCCGCTTTTCGGGCTTCTAAAGCCTTTCCAGCACCAGCGCCGTGCCGATGCCCCCGGCGGCGGCGATGGTGGCAAGTCCGGCCTGGCCGGGGCGCAGCTCATGGACCAGCCGCACCGCGTTGATCGCGCCCGAGGCGCCGATGGGATGCCCGCGCGCCAGCCCGCCGCCGCCGGGATTGACGATGCGCGGGTCGATGCCCGCCAGATCCTGACAGGCGATGGCCTGCACGGCGAAGGCTTCCATGATCTCGGCCACCGCAAGGTCGCGGGCGCGCAGCCCGGCCTGTTCCAGCGCGGCGCGGATCGCGGGCACCGGCGCAAGTCCCGGCAATTCGGGGTCGTCGCCCAGGGTCGCGCCGGATAGGATCCGCGCCAGCCCCTTTGGCAGGATGCCAGGCGCGGCGACCAGGCAGAAGGCGGCGCCATCCGCAGCCACGGCGGTATTGGCCGCGGTGATCGGCCCGGCCAGCGCCTTGGCGCGGGCGCAAAGCGCCGCCGTCATCGCGCGGGGAAAGCCGTCTTGCACGATGCCCCGGACCGGCACGATCTCGGGCGCGAGGCGGTCGCGCGCGGCAAGGGCCTTGGCATGGCTTTCGACCGCCCAGCGGTCCATGCGGGCGCGGTCGATGCGAAGGCGGGCCGCCAGCGCGGCGGCGGCCTGCGCCATGTCGGGATCGCGCTTGGGCCAGGGGGTAAAGGGCGCCTGCTCATAGGGCTGGGGCGGGCGGCCATCGGCGAAGGTGCGCAGGCGCAGGGGGCGGCGGGAATAGCTTTCTACCCCGCCGGCCAGCACGATCCGGTGCCGCCCGGCGCGGATCAGCGCATCGGCCAGCAGGATCGCATCCAGCCCGCTGCAACATTGCCGGTCCAGTCCCAGGCCCGCCACCGTCAGCGGCAGCCCGGCGGCCAGCGCCACCCGCCGTGCCGGATTGCCGCCGGCGCCAAGGGCGTTGCCCACCACGATTTCGTCCACGTCGCCCGGCGCCAGCCCCGCATCGGCCAGAAGTGCTGTGATCACCGGCGCGGCCAGCTCGTGCAGATCCAGCGCCGCGAAGCCGCCATTGCGGGGCAGGACCGCCGTGCGGCGCGCGGCCAGGATCACGCTCATGCCAGCCGCTCCAGCGCCGGAAGGTCGGGCTTGCCCGAGGGCAGGACGGGAAGGCGCGGCAGAAACAGCATCCGGCGCGGCACGCAATGCGGCCCCAGCCGGGCGCGGCAGGCGGCGCGCAGCCGGGCCTCAAGCGTGGGGTCCGGCGCGCCCTCGATCACTGCCAGGATCGCATGGCCGCGCTGCGGATCGGGGCGGGCCAGCGCCACGCAGGCGCGCCCGCCCGCATGTTCCAGCAGCACCGCCTCGATCGCCTCGGGGAAGACGTTGCGATCGGCCACCGTGATCATGCGGCTTAGGCGGCCGTTCAGGTAAAGCTGGCCCTGGGCGTCGCGCCAGCCCAGATCCCCGACCAGCACGCACCCGTCTTGCACGATCCCGTCCGAGGGCGCGTCGTCATAGCCCTGGAACAGATAGGGGCTGGCGACCCGGATGCGGCCTTGCGCGTCCAGATCCAGCGAGACGCCGGGATAGGGGCGGCCCACGGAATCCGGCGGGGTCGAGGCGTCGGCAAGGGTGATGAAGCTCGTCTCGGCGGTGCCGTAGAACTCATGCAGCGCGGCGTTCGGGAAAAGCCGCGCCGCCAGAGCGCGGCAGGCGGGGTCCAGCTTGCCGCCTCCGCACAGCACCAGCCGGATGCGGGGCAGCGCCTGGGCCGCCCCGTGGAAGCGGCGCAGTTGCGTCGGTGTGGCGTAAAGCACCGTCGCGCCCAGATCGGTCATCTGGCGCAATTGCGCGCGCGGGCCGTCGCCGCCAAGCGCCAGAAGGCCGCAGCCCAGATGCAGCGCCTCGACCGTGGCGTAAAGCGGCAGCGAGGGGCCGAATTCGCCCAGCACGGCATAGCAATCGGCGGGGGTGACGGCGAAAAGATCCCGGTTGGTTCGAAAGCTTGCGATCCACGAGGACTGGCTGCGCCGCACCGTCCTGGCCGCCCCGCCCGAGCCCGAGGTCCGGCAATGGACCAGCGGCTGCGGCCCGCCCGCGCGGATCGCGGGTCCGGTCAGGATGGCACGGCGCCGCGTCAGGCAGTCCAGCAGCGCGGCCAGCGCGTCGCGGCTTTGCCCGCGCGCCCCGGCCGACCCGATCCGCCCGCCGTTTCGGAACCAGTCCAAGGCTTTAGCGGCGGCGCGCCAGAAGCTGGGGCCGGGCCTTGGCCAGCGCCTGGACCAGCAGCCCGGTCAGCGCCGCCTTGATCAGGTCGCCCGGAATGAAGGCCGAGGAAAGTGCCAGGCATTCGGCCAGGGATTTCTTCAGGACCAGCGACATGCCCAGGACGCCGCAGGCGTAAAGCACGACGATCCCGCCCAGGACGGCGCCGATCCCGGCGGCAAGGCCGGGGCTGCGGATGCCCGAGCGTTGGACGAACAGGCCGGTCAGCCCCGCCGCCGGGATCCAGCCCAGAAGGAAACCCACCGTGGGCGAGGCGAAGACGCCCAGGCCCCCGCGTCCGCCCGCCAGCAGGGGCAGGCCAAGCGCGACCAGCAGCACGAACAGGAAGCATGCCTGCATCCCCCGCTTCCAGCCCAGAAGCGCCCCCGCCAGCATGACGCCCAGCGTCTGCGCGGTGATCGGCACGCCGAAGCCCAGCGAGATGGCGGGCACCAGCCCCAGCGCCGCGATCATCGCGGTGAAAAGCGCCACTTGGGCAAGGTCTTTTTCCATCGGTCGCATCCTGTTCGGTTGATTGCGCCGTCAGGAATACAGGGCCGCGCGGGCCTGGGCAACCTTCGGCACCAGCCGCGCGCTCGTGGCCCATGGCTTGGGAAAACCGGCCGCCTGATCTTCGCGATCCACCGACGGGCCGGCATCGGCCGCGCTTTTCGATGCGGCCGGACCCCGGATCCGATCCCTTCGCCGTTCGGCCCGGTCCCGCCGATCATGGCGGGGCCGGGTGCGGGGATTTACCAGCGGCGGCTCAGCGTCGCGGCGATCTCGCGGCCGGGGTTGTAATAATCGGCCGTGCCCGAACCGACGATATGCTGTTCGTCCAGCAGGTTGCTGACATGCAGCGTCAGGGCGGTGTTTTCTTGCAGTTGATAGTTGAAGGCCAGATCCAGCAGCGTGGTCGCCTGCGACTTGCCACCGGTATTGGCGCTGTTGAAGTAATACGAGCCGACATAGCGCGCGCCCAGGCCGAAGGTCATGTCGCCGAATGTCCCGTTGCCCGGCACGGTGTAATTCACCCATAGCGAGGCCAGGTGATGGGGAACCGAGGTGAACCGATTTCCGGCATAGCTGGGATCGTTCACATATTCCGAATCCATATAGGAATAAGAGGCCAGCATGCTGATGTTCTGGGCCAGTTCGGCCTTGCCTTCCAGGTCGAAGCCGCGCACGCGGGTCTTGCCGACCGTCCGGCGGATGATGTTGCCGTCGTCCTGCACCTCGGCCACGGTGATGTTTTCCTGCTTCAGGTCATAGACCGAGGCCGAGATCAGCGCATTGGTGCCCTGGGGCTGGTATTTCACCCCGATTTCGTATTGCTCGCCGCGTTTCGGTTCGACGCCGATATCCGGCGGTGCGACCGATTCGACATAGCTGACATAGGCCGAGACCTCGGGCGTGATCTTGTAGGTCAGCGCGCCGCGCCACGAAGTTTCCGAGAAGCTGTCGCTGTCGTCGAAGGCGTCATAACCGCCGGTGGTCCAGTTCAGGCTTTCGCCCTTGCTGGAAAGGTCCAGCCAGTCATGGCGCATGCCGATGGTGGCGACGATGCGGTCGTCGAAGGCCAGGTTCTGGGTGACGAAGGCCGATTTCGCGCGGTAATCGTTCTTTTCGGTGCTGTAGACGGACAGGCTGGCCGGTGCGCCGGTATAGACGGGGTTCGCGATGTCGATGGACGAGGCCCCGCCGTAATAGTAGATACTGTCGGTCGCGGCATCGCGGAACTCCAGGCCGAACAGCGTGCTGCTGTCGAAGCGCCCGAAGCTGGTATCGTATTTCAGGATCGCGTTGCCGATCAGTTCGTGGCCGCTGGAATCCTGACCATAGTAATAGCGCGAAAGCGTGGTGCCGGCGCGGCCGGCATAGTCGTAAAGATAGACATAGCCGAAATCGTCGCTCAGATCGCTGTAGCGCAGGTTCGCCTGCAAGCTGAGGCCGCCGCCGAAATCATGCGACAGCATCGCGGTCAGGCTTTTGCGGTTCACCTCATGGTCGTTGTAATCGGGCTCGCCGAAGAAATCCGAGCGGTCGTATTCGCGGTCCAGCGGATAGCCGCCGCTATTGGCCGTGCCGTCGCGCTTGAGATAGTCCAGCACCACGTCCAGGCGGGTGTCGGGCGTGATCTCCCATCCCAGCCCGGCCATCAGGAAGGTCTCGTCGTCGCGGGAATGGTCGTATTCCAGATCGCTTTTCTGGACCTTGGCGGTGAAGCGATAGGCAAGCGTGCCCTCGGCGTTCAGAACGTCGCCGAAATCGACGGTGGCCTCTTTGTGGTCGAATGAGCCATAGGTCAGCCGCGCCTCGCCGAAACGCTCGAAGCGCGGGGTCTTGGTCACGAAATTGACCGAACCGCCAGGATCGGCCATGCCGAACAACGTCGAGTTCGCGCCGCGCAGGACCTCGACCCGCGCTCATAGGCGAAAGGCTCTTCGCGCACGCCGCGCATCGAGCCAAGAGTCAGCCCGTCGCGATAGGTGGTCGCCTGATAACCGCGCACCAGGTAATAATCGTTGCGGTCGTCGCTGGGGTAGTAACCCGTCACGATCCCGGCGGAGTATTGCAGCACCTCCTCGACCGTGGCGGCGTCGCGGTCCTGGATCTCTTTCGAGGTGATGACCGTGACCGAGGCCGGCGTGTCCAGGATGCTGGTCGCGACCTTGCCGCCGACCCAAAGTTCTTGCGCGACGATGGAATTGGCGTCGTCATCCGCCGAGGCACCCGCCTGGATGGTCACGGGCGAAAGGCGGATGGACCCGGCGGGTTCCTCGGTTTCCTGGGCCAGGGCACCGACCGGCGCCAGCGCGGTGCAGCATAGCAGAAGCCCTGGCAAGCTGCCGTGCTTGCGGTGCGCAATCGTGCTGTAGGAACGCCGAGGGATGGGCATCTGATTACCTTAGTTGTTTTGTCATATTAGCCTAAATCGTTACTGCGCGCGGCTGGTTTGATCAAGAAGGTATTTCCCTACAATTCCCTGCGGTCTCGGGGCGGTGCATTGGGCGAATGGGGCCGGGCCTCAGCGGTCCTTCCCAAGCTGAAGGTTCAGATCGGCAAGCGCCAGTTGCGCGGCGCGGGCGGCGCGGCCGTCGCCCGGCTTGCCGAAGGCGGTGCCGGTGCCATGAAGGGCGGGGCCGGCCTCGGTGAAAACCGCCCTCATGTCGGCCAGATCGACGGCGGGCAGGCTTTGGCGCGCGACGGGCTGCGTCATCGCCTGGATGACCTCGGCTATGCGGTTCAATGCGAAATCGTCTTGCATGCTCTCTCCAAGGGTCGAAATGTCGGGCCGCCATTTTCCCTGTGCCAGGTGACAAGCCTTTGGGGTCGCGACGCATGAAACCATCCGCCGCAAGGTTCATGCAATATGTCTGAATGGCAAGGGCGCGGGTCAGGATGCCGGGTTTTCCCCACCGCCTGAAATCATGGCCTGAAATCACGGCCTGCATCACCGTCCGAAACAAAGACCGTGGATCCGCGCGGCTTTCCCGGCAGGGAATTGCGCCCACGGATGGGATTCGGCATCATCCCCCGCGAGACGCGGCCAGGATCGCCGCAAAGACCCGGAGCCGCCATGACCCCCGAAGCCATCCTTGCCGATCTTGTCGCCTGCGCCGATCTGCCCGGCGCCCCGAATGCCGTCGTGGCGGGCTGCGTGCTGGACCATCTGCGCCGCATGGGGGTCGAGCCGAGCGTCCTGCCTGGCCCCGAGGGCGACCGGGTGAACATCTTTGCCAGCATCGGCCCCAGGGATGTGCCGGGCGTGATCCTGTCCGGCCATATGGACGTGGTTCCGACCCAGGGGCAATCCTGGACCAGCGACCCGTTCCGCCTGACCGCGCGCGAGGGCCGGCTTTACGGGCGCGGGACCAGCGACATGAAGGGCTTTCTGGCCTGCATGCTGGCCATGGTGCCCGAGTTCCAGCGGGCCGGGACGACCCGCCCGATCCACCTGGCGTTCTCTTATGACGAAGAGATCGGCTGCCGGGGCGTGCCGCATCTGATCGCGGCCCTGCCGGAGCTTTGCGCCCCGCCCCTGGCCTGCATCGTGGGCGAGCCGTCGGACATGCGGCCGGTCCGCTCGCACAAGGGCAAGGAAAGCACGCGCTTCGCCTTTCGCGGCCGGGCCTCGCACAGTTCGCAGCCGGGCGCAGGGGTGAATGCGGTCTATGCCGGCGCGGCGCTGGCGCTGGCCGCGCGCGACCTGAACGCCGAACTGGCCGTCCAGGGGCCTTTCGACGCCGATTTCGATCCGCCGCATTCCACCGTGGTCGCGGGCGTGATCCATGGCGGCACGGCGGTCAATATCGTTCCCGAAGGCTGCACGCTGGATGCCGAGGTGCGCAGCATTCCCGGCGACGACCCCGCCGCAGTCATGGCCCGGCTGCTGGGCCGGGCCAATGCGCTGGTGGCCGGGGGCGCGGCGCTGGAGGTCACGGCCCAGACCCTTTCCGCCTATCCCGCGCTGCCGCCGGCGGGGCCGGAACTGACCGCCTGCCTTGAGGGTCTGGCGGGACGCCCGGCGGTGCAGTCGGTCAGCTTCGGCACCGAGGCCGGGCTGTTCCGCGCGGCCGGCATTCCCTCGATCATCTGCGGGCCGGGCCGGATCGACCGCGCCCATCGCGCCGACGAATACATCCTGCCGCAGGAATTGGGCGATTGCTGCGCGATGCTGCGCAAGCTGGCGCGGGAAGGCGACTGGGGGATCTGATCCGCCCACCCGCAACCCTGCCTTTCCGGCCCGGATGATATGCGCTATCCGCAAGCATATCAGCCCGGAGCCGCGGTCGCGAAAAGGAACGGGCGCAGGCGCGGCGTCCGCCCGACGCTTAGCCAGAAGCGATTTTCCCGTCTGCCCAAGGGCCTGAACCATCCCGTTCGGACAGTCCTGGGCGGGGGATTAAGGGGTCTGTCCAGGGGGGCGGGCGGACGCCTTGCCCAGCCCCAGCCGCCGCAAAAGGCTTGTCGGGGTATCGGTCGCGGCCAGCAGATCCTGCGCCGTCTCGGCCTTGGCGCCGCTCGTGCTGCGGATCTCGCGGTCATGCGCCGTCGCGATCAGATCCGCCCAGGAGCCGCGCCACCCCGGCAGGTCGGATGCGCCGCGCAGCCGCCGGTCCAGCATCCAGCTTTGCACATGCTCGCCCACCGGCAAGGGCGGCGCGATGGCCAGATGCGGCAGGCGGAACTCGGGCGCGGCCTGGGCCAGCGCCGCCGCCGGCACCTGTCCCAGCCCGGCCGACACAAGGCGCAGCCGCCGCCCTCGCGTCCTGGAGGTCAGCGGCAGCACGGCCAGGGCATCGGCCAGCACCCGGCTTGCCGCCGTTTCGGCGCCCTGGCGATAGAATTCGACCTGCGCGCGGATGACGGGGCGCAATTGCCGCATCAGCGCGGCGTCGCGCGAACCCGCCTCGGGCAGGTAGCGCGCCGCCGCTTGCGCCACGGCCTGCGTCAGCCGCAGGCGCAGGCCCAGCATCTCGTCCATGCCGTAGACGACATGAAACGCATAGACGCCCCGCGCCTTCAGCCGCAGCGTCAGCGGCAGGGCCAGCCGGGCGATGGTATCCTCGTCCAGCATGGGATCGTGGAACAGGAACAGGATCGCCGGATAGTCCTCGATCCCCTTGTCGCTGCCCAGGAAGGCGGCGGTTTCGGCCACGCCGCGCGCGCCCAGGCCCAGCGTGCCATCCTCGATCAGCCCGTCGCGTTCGGCATGCAGCATATGGCCCAGAAGGCGCAGGCGGCGCGGGCTGGTCTCGGGTCCGGTCCGGGCCAGCGCGACGGCGGCGGCCTTCTCTCCGACGGGGGCCAGGCGGATCACCCAGGCGTCGCGGCAATTCGCGGCCCAATCCTCGAAGCTCCACAGCGCCAGACCCGGATGGCCGTCATGGCCGCCCCAACCCGACCCGCGCGAGTTCTGGACGATGAAGCCGTTCTCGTCATAGCCGGTGATCAGAAAGGCATGCGCCCCCCGGTCCTGGGGCGGCGAGAGCGGATCGTAGGGGATGCCGAAATCCGGGTCGAGCAGCCACCAGCCGTCATGGATGCGGGCGGTGACGATGACGGTGCCCGCCTCTTGCACCGCCATGCGCATGTCGTCGATGTTCAGCCCGACGCGCAGATAGGACCGCAGCGTGATCCGGCGCGCCTGTTTCGCGATTTCGCGGGTCATGAAGAAATCCGGCAGGCCGGGGCGATAGGGGCAATTCTCCTCGGGGCAGACGCCATTGTGGTCGAAGCCCTTGATCACGGCGCGCAGGCTGGTGCCCTCGGGCACGTCGTCCAGCCATTCGTCATGGCGCCGGGCCATGCGGTCCAGCATGCGCACGCTGACGGTGAAGCCCGAGGGGCGGGGCCGATAGCCCTCGCGCGGCTGCAACTGATGCTCGATGGCGCCGGCCAGGGCGAAGGCGGCGCAGCTTCCCTCGAAGGACTGGTCGCCCACGGGGCCGATCCAGGGGGGCACGACCCGGCTGGCGCTGGTCAGGCCCGGCACATAGGCGCGATCCCGGCTGTCGGCGCGATCCTCGGTCACGCCGGGGCCGTCGCCACGCACGCAGCCGCCATCCCCATGTCCTGCATAGGCCAGCAGATCGGCGGCCATTTCCTCTGGGCCGGGAGTGAACCCGCCCTCCCAGGCGTGGCATTTTTCATGCGGGGCGGTGCCGAGCTTTCCCAGGACGACCTGACCCAGCCAGCCCTCCATCAGCGAGGCATTCGCCACCGCGTCGTTCCAATCCGACGAGCCGGGCCCCGCCAGCACCGCTCCGCCGGCGGAGCCTTCGTAATGCAGGCCGACGACCAGGCCCGTATCCAGGTCGAAGACCGGGGCGCCGGAACAGCCCGGCAGGGTCGTCGCGTCATGCAGGAACGTGCCCGGTTCCGCCCCCGGCCGCGGCGGACCGCCCAGGCACAGGAACTGGGCGCGGGCTTGAGGATAGTTCGGAAACCGGCTGCGAAAGAACCACTGATCTTGCAGGGGATAGCCGATCACGGCCAGCCTTTGCGGATCGCTTGCGGGGATATGCAGCGCCAGCCCCCGCGGCGGCGTCTGGAGAGCCGTCGGCGCGATGTCGAAGACCGCCACATCGAACAAGGCGGCGCAGACCCAGCGGGCGATGTCATGGGTCCGGCCGTCGGGAAAAACCACTCGGCCCGTCCGTATCCCGTCCGCGTCCAGATCGGCGGCATGGCTCATCGCCCCCATGCCTGTGCGAAACGCCTTCAGCACATGGCCCGCCGTCAGGAAGCGCAGCGTGGGCCGGCCCGCCTGCGCGCTGACGGGCCAGGCCGTCCCGATCGGGATCCAATCGCCCTGGACCCCGACCTCAAGCCGGGCGACCAGCGGCGCGGCGGATTGCGCCAATGCCGCGATCCTGGGGTCGTCGGTGTCATGCCAATCCGTCGTGGGGCGAAAGGGATGGCTTTGGTCGATGACGGAACGCGTCCGCTCATTTCCGGCATCGACGGCAAGCAGGCGGCGCGCGGCGACCCGGGTATAATCCTTACTCATGACATGCACCAGAAAAATGGGAAAATACAAAACCGATCCAAAGATGTTGCGCAATTAGCTGATTCGGGGCAATATGGATCCCTAAGACCACCCAGGAAATTATATGTGATATTTTTCAAGACCAGGCCGGGGCTGCCATGCCCGGTGCGTTGGTTTGGGGGTGATGGGGATGTTCGGATTCCATCGGAAAGCCGGGCTTGTTCTTTTTTGCGCGGTATCGCTTTTCATTTCGTCATTCGCTTGGGGGCAGGTTCCCGGTCCTGAGCGGGCTTTCCAAGAGGCGTGCAGCGGATCGGGCCAGGGCCGGCCGGGGCGCGTCGTCTGCGCGGATATGGTCGCGCTGGATCAGATGCTGGTCTATAACCGCTTCGGCTCGTTCAATCCTTACGGCATGATTTTCGCCCTGCGCCGCGATGTGCAGGAAATGGACGATGCGCAGGAGCTGCCGGAATGTGGCGGGGATATGGCGGTGCAGCCCGATCCGGGCGAATTGACCGCCGGCAAGGTGCGCCTGCGCGATTGCCACCGGCCTCGCCCGCTGGTCCTGCGCGCCAATGTCGGGGACCTGCTTTACCTGCGCGTGACGAACCTGCTGGCCGAACCTGCCGAGGCGCCGCCGAAATCGCCCGAGGATGTTCTGGCGCGCGAGCTTTCGCGCGATTTCTGTCCCGATGGCGCCTTTCCGGTCAAGGGCCTGCTCTCGCAGGGGAACAAGGACGAGGTCAAGGACGGCGAGGCGCTTTGCGAATATCCGCGCACGCCCAACGGTGATGATGACGGGAAAAACGGCCTGAGCGGTGCCGATTGGCCCCGCACGCGGGGGCTGAACCTGGTGGCCGAGGGGCTGATGCCGCTGGCCTTGCCGGGCCAGGACAAGCCGCATCCCGCCTGCCTGGGCCTGGACGCCGTGGCGCCGCAAAGCAGTTTTACCTGTCTTTACGAGGTGGTGCAGGAAGGCACGCATTTCTTCGCCAGCCGCGCCGCGCCCGCCGGGGGCGAGGGGGATGGCGGCTCGATCACGCATGGCCTTTTCGGCGCGGTTCTGGCCGAGCGGCCCGGCACGCGCTGGTATCGCAGCCAGGTCTCGGCCGCAGCGATGAACGCGGTCTGGGCGCCCAAGGATCAGCCCCGCCATGCCCGCAGCGGCGCGCTGGACTATGAAAGGCTGGAACAGGGCGTGCCGGTCCTGAACATGGCGCGCGTGATCGGCGGCGGCCCCTTCCGCGAGGCGAAGGCGGTCGAGCTGGTCCATGCCGACCTGAACGCCATTGTCTGGTGCGATACGGACGCGCCCGCCGCCCAGGCGGGTGCGCCGCTGGGCTGCGGGGCCGGGCGCGAGGCGACCGATACCACCCAGGAAGCGCAGGATTTGGCTTTTCGGGAATTCTCGGTGTTTTTTCATGACGAGTTGAAAGGATTCTACACCCGGAACTTCCAGGAATTGGCCCGCTTCGGCCAGCTTGCCGGGGTGCGCGACGGTTTTGCGATCAATTACGGTTCAAGCGGCATGGGCACGATGCTTCTGGCCAATCGCAAGGGAATAGGTCCGGCGGCGGGCTGCGCCGAATGCCTATATGAGGAATTCTTTCTGACCTCATGGGCGAATGGCGATCCGGCGCTTCTGGAATGGTTTCCCGACGATCCCTCGAATGTGCATCATTCCTATTTGAACGATCCGGTCGTGTTTCGGAATTTTCATGCCGGGCCGAAGGAAACCCATGTCTTTCACCTGCATGCGCATCAATGGTTCGCCGGGAACGATCCGGGGCGGGGCAGCTATCTGGACAGCCAGACAGTCGGACCGGGGCAGGGGTTTACCTATAATATCTATCACGGCGGCCGGGAAAAGGCTGGCGGCGGCTGGTATACGGCCGGCTCGGGCAATCGCAACCGCACGGTCGGGGATTCGATCTTTCACTGCCATCTGTATCCGCATTTCGCGCAGGGCATGTGGGCCTTGTGGCGCGTCCATGACGTGTTCGAGGATGGCACGCGCAAGCTTCCTGACGGCCAGGCCAAGGCCGGCATCTCGGCCGAGATCCGCGACCCTCGGGCCGAGGCGAAGCTTTATTTCCCCGGCGGCGACCCGGCCTATCTGGAAAAGGGCGCGCTTTTCGCCCGCAGCGGCAGCGTGAACCCGGAAACAGGCGCATGGCTGGACGACCGCGACGATCCGACGACCCCCGGCAGGATCGAGGGGGCGGGCACGCCGGTGCCGGCCCTGGTTCCCCTGCCGGGCGAGGCGCTGCCGCCCTTGCCGACCTATGCGCCCTCTGGGAAAAAGGCCCAGGCATCCACGATACCGCGCCGCGCGGCGGCGGCATTGCCGCGCCGTGGCGCCTCGGCCCTGGCCCAGGGACCCGTCGCCCCGCCCGAGCGGATCGTCCGCGCCCAGGCCAGCGTGCCTGGACCGCAAGCCCCAGGAAAGGTTCTGGAAAAGGCCCCGCCGCTTGATGCGATGCCCGGCTATCCTTTCTATGTCGCGGGCAGTGCCGGGCACCGCCCGCCGCAGGCGCCGCGCGACATCGCGCGGGCACTGAACGGCGATGCGCCAGGCGACGAACTGCTGACGGGTGCCTTGGGCCGGCATGTCCTGCTGACAGGCCAGCGAAAGGCGGATCTGCCCGCCGACATCGCCTTGCGCGAGGCGGAACTGGCCCGAACCCTGGACCAGCCCGGCCATGCGGAGGAACTGGAGCGTCTGCGCGGCCGGATCGTCGCCAAGGCCCTGGCGCGCGGCGACATGACCGCGCATCTGGACAGCGCCCGGATCCGCCTGCTGAACCCCGAGGGCGAGCCGCTGGAACAGGCCGCCCAGGCGTTCCACCATGACGGCGCCGGGCTGACCGTGCGCGCGCCGGACGGCACCGATCTGCCCAAGCACAAGAAGCCCGACCAAAGCGAATTTTCCGCCGTCGATGGCGGCTATCCCATGCCCAGGGCACCGCTGCCCCAGGGGACCGGGCAGCCCGACGGGGTTTATCAGGTGAACGGCGCCCCGCCCGCGCCGGGCGCGCCCTTCGCCGATCCCTGCGGCGGCGCCGTCTCCCGTGAGGGCCAGCCCTCGGGCACCGATCCACTGACCGGGCGGGTGGACTATGTCGTCGATCCGAAGCTGGTCGGGTTTCGCCGCTATGAGGTTTCGGCGGTGCAGCTTGATCTGGTGGTGAACAAGGCGGGCTGGCACGACCCGCAGGCGCGCATCGACGTGCTGACCCATGCCAGCGGGGCCTATGCGGGCTCGGACGGCTTCAAGCTGCCGGGCGACAGCGGGGCGCGCATCTCGCCCACGACGCGCGACGATGCCGAGCCGTTCTTCTTTCGCGCCCGCTCGGGCGAATGCATCGAGTTCCGCCACACCAACGAATTGCCCAAGGAACTGGACCTGGACGATTTCCAGGTCCGCACGCCCACCGACACCATCGGCCAGCATATCCATCTGGTGAAGTTCGACGTGACGGCCTCGGACGGCTCGGGCAATGGCTGGAATTACGAGGATGGGACCTTCGCCGCCGACGAGCTTGCCGCCCGGCTTTGCGCCTGGGCCGCGACCGGCGATGCTGAGGCGAAGGAACGGGTCCAGGAACTGGGCGGGCGCGCGCATGCGGCGGCGCAGCCCGATCTGGGCGCGCTTTTCCCCGATGCCGATTTCTGCGCGGCACCCCCCGTTCGCGAAAGCCGCCTTTGGCGCCTGCCGCGCGGGCGTTTCCCTTTTCTGTTCCAGACCACGGTGCAACGCTGGTTCGCCGATCCGATCCTGACCCATGATGGCATGGGCGCGCAGCAGGACCGCACCATGCGGACCGTCTTCAGCCATGATCATTTCGGCCCTTCCTCGATCCAGCAGCACGGCTTTTACACCGCGCTGCTGATCGAGCCGGGCGCGGCGATCTCGCAGGATGGCAGGATCCAGAAGCAGACCGATATTCGCGACCCGCATGAGCCCTGCCGCGAGACGTATGACGATCCACAAGCCCATCCCGAGCGCCCCGCCTGCGTCGAGCCCCTGCCCGCCGCCGGGTCCGTGGACCGCTACGCCCTGCATCAGGGGGATCGGCAATGGGTCGGCGCGCATAAGATCGTGCGCTATGACGACAAGGATCCTTTCCACCCGAATTACCGGGAGTTCGCGCTGGCGGTGGCGGATTTCGCCCTGCTTTACGATCCCCGCGACCGCGAGGCTGCGGACAGTATCGAGCCCGCGAAGGATGCCGAGCATAGCGGCATGGCCCGGCTTTACTGCGAGGCGAAGCTGGCGGAAACCGCCACATCCCGCGTCGCGATCCAGGAGCAATGCGGCAAGCCCGCCCTGGATGAGCCGGACATTCCCCCCGCCTATTGGGCGGCGGGTCTGTCGGTGAACCCGGACCGGAAGGTGTCTTCCGTGCTGGACAAGGATCACGAGGAACTGCGCCGGCACCTGCTTTATTATCGCGGCCGCGCCGCCTCTCCCGACGGGGTGGGGGTCGCGCCGGTTCTGGCAAAGCCCGTGGCGCCGCCCGCGCGGCCTGAATCGATCTCGGTCGATCATCACGATCCCTATCTGGTGAATTACCGCAACGCCCCCCTGCCGCTGCGGCTGGCGGGCAAGAACCGGGACGGCACGCCCAGCCCCGACTGCGCGCCGCTGGCGATGACGCAGGCGGGCCTGCGGCCCTATCTGAACCCGCAAAGCCAGGTGGTGCAGACGCTGATGCAAGGCGGGATGCCGGTTTGCAGCTACAAGTATCAACTGAATGACGACGCGGGCGGCGATGCGGGTCAGGTGCTTAGTTCCTGGGTGGCCGATGACCGCGACCGGCCCCGGCGCGAACCCGAGACGCCGCTTTTCGAGGGCTATCAGGACGAACGGCTGCTGTTCCGCCTGGTCCAGGGCGCGCAAGAGGTGCAGCATGTGTTCAACATCGCCGGGCTGGCGGCGCCCCGCAATATCGACCAGCGTTTCCCGCAGGGCATGCGCGATCTGGCGGTCTCGGAACCGCCCGCCCGCCGGGCCTGCTTCGAGGTGCTGCGCAAGACCCATCCCGAGGCATATGAGGACTGGCTGAGCAAGGGGCCGGACGGGTTGGCGCAGAACGGCGATTATTGGCACGCCTTCGAGCGGGCGCTGGCGCGCTGCGACAATATCGAGGGCTATACCTTCGCCCAGGAGGTCGGCATCTCGGAGCATTTCGAGATCCGGGGCCGGATGCGGGCGGATACGCCCACCATGGAAATGGCCCCTGGCGCGCCGGCCGCGCTGGCGTCGTATCCCGCGACGGGCGCCAAGCGGAAACCCGATGAAGGGCTGCGCGAAGCCTCTGATTACCTATATAATTTCGGCACGGTGGATTCGCTGTGGAACGGCGCCTGGGGTCTGGTGCGGATCTATCCCGGCAGCAAGGCGCGGGCCGGTCTTTTGGCGGCATGGGCCGGGCACTCCGCGCCTGCCGCACTGGAGCCGGTCAATCCGGGGGCCGATGCGCGGGAATCCAGTTTTTCGGCGACGACCGATCCCGATGCCTTCGGTTCGGGGGCGACCTGTCCGCTGCCCACGCGCGAGATGCTGGCGGCGGATGCAGGCGACAAGGGGCCGCGCCGTATCGGCCAGAACGTCGCGGGCCTGGCGGTCGCGGTCCGCACCGCCGATGTCTGGCCCGGAGGCACTGATTACGGTGCCCATCGCCACGACCCCGACGGGCTGATGCTGGCCTTGCTGAACCCGCAGGACCTGAAGCGCGACATTACCCTGAGGGACGACTGGCTGGCCCTGCCGCGAGGGGAGGTGATCGCCGCCATCCGTCGCGCCTATGCCCGCCCCGAGCCCTTCGTCATGCGCGTCAACGCGGGCGATTGCGTCACGCTACGCTATGTGAACCTGCTGCAAGAGACCGCGAAAGGCGGGATGCCCGACGCCCTGGGCGACGCGCTGATGCCCCGCATCGCCGGTCTGAACGTCGATCCGGTGCCCGAGGTCGAGCGGGTTGGCGAGCAGGTTACGGGCACGCTGCATCCCACCGTGCCGGACGGGCCGATCACGGGGTTGCGGCCCTCGGCGCGGCTGGCCTTGTCGGTCGGGCTGCCGGGGGGCGATCTGATCCGCAACCTGCCCCTGGGCTTCGGTATCAACGCTTCCGGGCTGGAGCCTGCGACGAAAAGCACGGCCTCGGTCTCGGAGATGTTCCAGTTCTATGCCGGCAGGCTGCGGATCGGGATCTCGGACAGCCAGAAGTTCAACGACCTTGCCAGCGACATCGTCAACGCGCTGCGGACTGAATGGAACCTCGGCGATGCAACCTTTACGTCCCAGGACCAGGGGCAGCCCGCGCATTTCACGCTTCTGGGCCGGGATTACTGGATCGTGAAGGGCAACAGCAAACTGGAACTGACCAAGGAGCAGATCGACCAGTTGAACCTTTTTGCGCAGGCGGAATTGCAGAAGCATTTCCACTGGATCCCCTATGCCTTCGGCCCGGTGCCGGTGCGGGTCACGGGGGATGTCGTCTCGCAGACCACGCATGGGCTGTTCGGGGTGATCGACGTTCTGCCGCAGGGCTGGGCGATCCCCGCCAGCCTGGCGCCGCCGATGGACCAGCCCGAGGGCGACCGCCGGCGGCTGGCCGATCTGCGCGCGTTGGACCTGCTGGATGCCGGTCAGCCCGCGCGGGATGCGCGCTGGCGCGCCGCCGCCGCCGTGCCGCCCGAAACGCGCGATGCGGCGCTGAACTTCGGTGCTCCGGCAAGCTATTCCGGGGTGGACCCGGATCCCGATGGCGGAACCGGCCCGCGCCGGAACATCCGCGAATTCGTGATCTTCTATCAGGATGGGCTGAACCATCACGATAGCAGGTCGAAAATCGAATGGCGGCTGAACGGCAAGCTGCGGGCGGAAAAGCCGACCCCCGATTGCGCCATCTGCGACGATAGCTATGATCTGGGCGAGCAGGGCGTCAGCTACCGCTCGCGCCCCTTCTCAAGCCTGCTGCGCTTTGCCGATATCGGCGGCAGGGGCCGGGTCGAGGCCAGCGACGACCTGAACGCCGTGCTGTTTCCAGGCCGCTTCTTCGCTGGGCAGAGCACGGCGCGCGACGGCGGCCCGACCGATCCCGACCGCCAGCCGCTGACGCTGATGGCCTGTCCGGGTGATCAGGTGCTGATCCGCGTGGTCCATCCCGGCGGGCGGGCGCGGCAAAGGGCCTTCGTGATGAACGGGCTGGGCTATGACGACCTGTTCGCGGGCTTCGGCTTTCCCAACGCGGCGCTGGTCGCGCCGGGCAAGTCTGTCTCGGCCTGGCTGCATCCGCCGACGGTCCTTTCCGCGACGCAGCCTGGCCGCGCCCCGGTCGAGGGCACCGTGCTGTGGCATGACGGGCCTAACTTCCTGATGGCGGGGGGCACCTGGGGGTTGCTGGAATTCGCGCAGCGGCATTGCGCCAAATGAGCAGGGTCCGGGCCAGCCTGGCGGTGGCCCTGCTGGCGGCTGGGGTGGCCCAGGGCCAGGACCTGAAGCCGCCGCTGGATGCCTCGGTGCGGTTTCTGGACCCGCAGGGCGCGGATCTGGCGCAGGTCGTGCCGGGCCAGCCGTTTCAGGTGGCGCTTAGCTTCGCGGCCCGGATCGGCTCGGTTCCCTCGGACCTGGCGCCGCTGGCCTGGCTGCGCCAGCGCGGTCCCGGCGATCTGCCTTGCGCCGAAACCGCCGCCGCCTATCGCGCCACCGGCAGCGCCGCCCTTGGCAGCGTCGATCTGAACGGCCGTGTGCTGGGCGTGCTGGCGCGGGACGGGGCGATGACGGTGCTGGACCCGCAGCGGGCGCTGGGAACGGCGAACCTGCTGGCCGCGCATCGCTTCGACCCGGCGCCCTTGGACCTGGCGGCCGACCCGACCGCGGGGCGCTTCCTTCTGACCCTGCCCGAGCGGGGCGAGCTGGTGGCGCTGGACCCTATGGGCGGAACGCGGGTGGTGGCGCGCGGCCTGGACCGCCCCGGCCCGCTGGTCGCCGCCGCATCGGGCGGGGCCTGGCTGGTCGAGCAGGGCAGCGGCGACGTGCTGCGCCCGGATCGCGGCCAGCGGTGGAGCCTGGGCGCGCGCGCCATTGCCGGGGACGGGGCGCCCTCGCGGCGGCTGGCGGTGCTGTCCTCCGACCGGCTGACGGTGCTGGGCGATGACGGCACCACGCTGCTTTCCGCCCCCGCTCCCGGTGCGTTGGCCGTCGGGCTTGGCCCCGAGGCGGCGTTGTGGCTGGGCGCCGATGCGCTGCATGTGCTTTGGCTGGATGCGCCGCTGGCGCCCGCCCAGCGGATCGCGCTGGACGGCAGCTTTCAGCGCATCGCGGTCAGCCCCGAGGGGCGCATGGTGGTGCTTTCCGCACCCGATCGGCTGGGCTTTGGGGTGGTCGATCTGGCGCGGGGCCGCATGGTCCAGAGCGCGCTGACCGACAGCCCCGTGGCCGAGGTGGCCTTCCTGCCCCAGACGGCGATGCTGCGGCTGGCCGATGGCTCGGCCGTGGGGGTGATGGACCTGCGCGGCGCCGCGCCCGCCGGCGCCGAGCCGGTGCTGGGCCGCGTCTCCATCGGGCCGCGCGGCGCGCCGGACGGTCCAGAGGCGCGGCTGCTGGTGCCGCTTTCGCCCGAGCCGGCGATGCTTGCCATCCATGCGGACAGCTTTACCGGCTTTGTCCTGGACCGCCGCCATGCCGTCAGCGGCAAGCCCGCGATGGAGGCGATGCGCCTGCGCGGCGGCATCCCGCGCCTGGCGGTGGCGCTGGACCGGGGCCTGCGTCCCGCCGGGCCGGGCCGCTTCCTGGCCAGCGCGCGCCTGCCCCGGCCCGGCGCATGGGAATTGGTGGTCAGCGCGGGCCTGGGTCAGATGGCGTTTTGCGCGATGCTGCCGGTCCCGCCCCAGCTCGAAGCCGTTCAGGACCAGCCGGGGCGCATCCAGGCCCAGGCGGATGCGCAGGGGCGGTTGCGGCTGCTTTTCCTGGCGGGCGACGGCCGGCCCGCCGCCGATCTGGCGGGGATGCTGGATCTGGCCGCCTTGACCGGGAACTGGCGCCAGCGCCAGGGTTTCCGCACCGATCCGCGCGGCGTCACCACCCAAAGCTGGGACCTGCGCCAGCGCCTGCCGCTGGTCGTGACCGCCGATCCCGAAACCGGCGCCTTCGCGCCTCTGGTCCTGGAGGCGCCGCCATGAGCCTGCGCCTTGCCGCCCTGCTTCTGCCCTTTCTATGCCTGCCTGCCCCGGCGCATCAGGGCCATGTCCGCGCCATCCCGATGCAGGCCGACCGGGCCGAGGAGCATCTGGCCCTGCCCGACATCCCCGTCACCGACAGTCGCAGCCGCAGCCAGGGCTTCGTCTCGCGATATGGTGATGCGGGGCCGCTGCTGGTGTCGTTCATCTATACCAATTGCACCGAATATTGCGGGCTGACGATCTCGGTCATGTCGATCCTGGATCAGGATTTGCAGGCACCGGGCGCGCCGCCCCTGCGCATGGTCGCGATCTCGGTCGATCCGGCCCGCGACACGCCCGAGGTGCTGGCGGAACTGGCGCGCTCGGTCCAGGCCAGCGACCGCTGGGATTGGGTCGTGGCCAGCGCGCCGGACACGCCCGCGCTGCTGGCGGCGTTCGGCCTGACGCCGGGGCCGGTCGAGCAGCATGAGCCGGTCTATCTGCTGGGCGATCTGCGGACCGGCCTTTTTCGCCGCCTGCCCGCCGACGCCCAGCCGGACGAGATGCTGGCGCTGGCGCGGCGGATGCGATGATCCGGTGGCTGGCGCTGGCGCTGGTGCTGGCTGCCGCAGGCCAGGCGCGGGCGCAGGACGGCGCAAGCGTCTATCAGCGCGGCGCGGGGCTTTCGGCGCGGCTCGGCTCGGCCCAGGGCGCGGCGCTGCCGGCGGGGCGGTTGACCTGCGCGGGCTGCCACGGCCCGGACGGGCGCGGCGGGGCCGAGGGCGGCGCCCAGCCCGCGCCCGGCATCGGTTGGGCCAGGCTTTCGGCGCCCGGACCCGACCGCCCAGCCTATGACCGCGCGGGCTTTCTGCGGCTGCTGGAACAGGGGATCACGCCTTCGGGGCGGGTGATCTCGGGGCGGATGCCGCGCTTTTCCGCGCCGGCCCCGGTGATCGACGCGCTGATCGGTCATCTGGCCGCGCTGGACGGGCAGGAGGGTCTGGGCCTGGGCGCCGACAGCATCGCGGTGACGCTGCCCGCCCATCCCCCCGCGCGCGCCGCTGCCCTGGCCGCCATCGCCGCCTTCAATGCCGAGGGCGGCGCCTATGGCCGCCGCATCGTCCCGGCGGCGCCCGCCTTTCTGGACCTGGAAGCGGTGCTTTCCGAACTTCTGCCCCGTCTGCGCGCGGCCGAGGAGGCGCGGCTGCAAGCCCTGCTGCGCGAGGATCCCGGTCTGCGGCGCATGTCCGGCGGCCCTGCGGATCGCGTGGCCGGAACGCTGGATGAGATCGGCCCGGAATTGCCCGCCCTGGCTGCGCGCCATGTCCAGCCGGTCGTCGTCGGACCCGGTCCCGAGGCGATGGATTGGGCCGTCCGCGACCATGCGACGGGCGAGGCCGCCCATGCCTATGCCGCGATCCGCGCGGCGCTTGAGCTTTTGCGCCAGCAGGGCCGCCAGCCCGGCAGAACCCGCTTCGGCGAGGAACTGCGCCGGCTTGATGCTGCCGCGCTGGTCGATGTCTATGGCCGGCCCTAGCCTTGCGGCGCGGAAAAGGGCTGCGATCAGTCAAGGGTTGCGATCGGTCCGGCCCCGGCCTTGCCGCAGCTTTCCAGGGACGCGGCCTGGATGGCGGCGTAATGCTGGAACTCGTCCAGCACCCCGGCGCCCAAAGCCTCTTCGAAAGCGCGCTGGTTGGGGCTGGCCTGAAGGTCCCGCGCGGCGTGATCGCCCAGGTTCGACTGGAAGATCCCCGCCGCCGAGACCGGCAGGAAATCCTCATAGACCAGCGGGGTCGCGGTGATCGCGCCCTGGGCCAGCAGGGTTTCCGGGTCGGCCTTGGGGTCGATCGCCCGGCCCGGCACCGGGGCGAACTGGAAATAGCCCAGGCCCTGACGGCGGATCTGGTCCCAGTCGTCGGGGAAGGCGGCAAAAGTCGCCTCAAGCGCCGCGACATATTCGGCGGCGTTCCCGCCATCGGCCGAGGGGCGGGCGACGGCGCGGGTCTGGGCCAGCAGCTTGTCGTAAAGCGCCCGGCCCTTTGGGGTCAGGGCGATGCCGCGCTGCTCGATCTCGCCGAAGCGGGCGGTGTGCCGGCCGGGGACCGCGGGACCGCCGGCATCGGGGAACAGGACCGGCTCTTGCAGCGCCTTGAACGAGGTCTGGCGCAGAAGGATCGGACAGGCGCGGCGCGGCGGACCTTCGATCACCGCCTTCGGGGCGATGCCATGTTCGGGCATCAGCGCCTGCACCGCGTCGATGTCCAGCGTGCGCGGCGTCAGGTGGTTGATATGCGGCCCCTTGAACGAAACCACGTCCGCGATCAGCCGATGCGCGTCATGCAGGCGCTGATAGGTCGTGGCGTTCACGCGCGCCTCGGCATGCCAGCGGAAGGTCTCGACCGCCTCGGCCACGAACTCCGCCGCCTGGGCCTCGGTCAGCCCGCCCGCCGTCTCGGCCTGCGCCGTCAGCTCCAGCGCGCGGGGGGTAAAGATGCGCCGCCGCTCCAGCACCTGGGCGGCGATGCGGCGCAGATCTTTATCCTGGATCAGTTCCAGCCGCAGCAGCGAGGTGAAGACCCTAAACGGGTTCACCGCCAGCGCCTGGGCGGTGACGGGACGAAAGGCGGTGGAATGAACCGGCACCCCCGCCGGGCTAAGGTCGTAATAGCCCACCGGGAACATCCCCATGACCGCGAAGATGCGGCGCATGTCGTGAAGTTCCCGCGCCGTTCCCAGCCGGATCGCGCCATGGCGTTCGACCGAGACGCGGTCCAGCGTGCCGCCGCGCTCCAGTTGCTGGCGCAGCACCGGATCCTGATCCAGCGTCCGGGCGTTCACCGCCGCCACCAGTTCCATCAGCGTGCCATAGGCCGGCACCTCCTGGCGATACATGGCCGAGAGGGCTGCCGAAAAGCGGGCGCGGATCAGATCGGGTTCGACAAGGCGAGGCATGGCGCGATCCTGCAAGATGGGCTGGCCAAGGCTTAGCGCATGATCGCGGGAATGGCGATGGCGCGTTTCCCAGGCCGCCCCTGGATCGCGCCAGGAACGGCACACTGGACAAGCCGCCGGGAACCCGCCTAGCATCGGCATTCTCGATCCAACATGGCTGAACATCGAATGCCGCCCCTGCATGACATCGATCTGAAACTGCTGCGCATCTTTCGCACCATCGTTGATGCCGGGGGGCTGAGCGGGGCGCAGGCGGTGCTGAACTGTTCGCAGTCGACGCTGTCCACCCAGCTTGCCGAGCTTGAGGCGCGGCTGGGCTTTCGCCTGTGCCAGCGCGGCCGGCGGGGCTTTGCGCTGACCGAAGAGGGCGGGCTTCTGCTGGCCGCGCTGGATGATCTGATGGACGCGGCCGAGCGGTTCCAGAACCGGATCGCCACCATCTCGGGGGCGCTGAAGGGCGTCCTGCGGGTGGGGCTGATGGATGCGATGCAGGCCAATACCGCCTGGCCCGTCGCCATGGTCCTGGGCGCCTTTTCCCGCCGCGCGCCCGAAACGCTGGTGGATCTGACGCTGGACGCGCCGCATCTGATGGAGGATCTGGTGACGCAAGGCAAGCGCGACTGTGTGATCGGGCCCTTTCCCGAGAAACGGGCGGGCCTGGCCTATCGTCCCCTGTTCCAGGAGCGGCATTCCCTTTACGCGCTGCGCGATCATCCGATCACGCGGCTGGCCCGCGTCGGGGTCGAGGATCTGGCCGATTTCGCGCTGATCATCACGGCGGGCGAATTGCGGCGCTTTCCCTTCATCCGCAGGGGCGGGCGGGCCGCGCCGGGCAACCTGCGCCCCGCCGCCAAGGTCGATCAGATGGAGACGCATCTGCTGCTGATCACCAGCGGGCGCTTCATCGGCTTTCTGCCCGACTATCTGGGCATGTCCCATCCGGCGCTGGTGCGCCTGCCCACCGGAAGGAATCTGCAATACCTGTCCCCGATCTATCTTGCGCATCAAAGGGGCGAGGCCGGCATCATCCTGCGCGGTTTCCTGAAATGCGTGGACGATCAGCCGCTTGTCGAAGGGGATCTGACCCGCGGCGGCGCGGTGGTGCCGCTGGCGGAGTAGGTTGCGGGAATAGGCTGAGGAACAGGCTGGGCAAATAGATCGGAAAATTCGATCTAACTGTTTCTTGCTGCGGATGTAACGCTGCGGTGGCCTGTGCTATCCCGCCGTGAAAATGGAGAATCCGATGACCGAAACGCCCCTTGTCCTGGACGAAGCCGCCGTTCTGGCCCTGCTGCCCAAGGCCGATATCCTGGATGCCATGCGCCGGATGTTCGCGGAACTCGGCCGGGCGCAGGCCGTCCAGCCGCCCCAGACGCTGGCCCTGTTCCCCGAGGGTCGGGGCGATTTCATCACCTATCTGGGGGCCAGCACCGGCGCGCAGCTTTTCGGGGCCAAACTCTCGCCCTATCTGGTCCGGCAGGGCGGGCCGGTCATCACCGCCTGGACGCTGCTGATGTCGATGCAGACCGGCGCGCCGGTGCTGCTGTGCGATTCCGCGCGGTTGACGACCGAGCGGACGGCGGCGACCACCGCGCTGGCGGTGGACCATCTGGCCGGCCGGGGGGCGGCGCGCCTTGCCATCGTCGGCACGGGCAAGGTGGCCGAGGCGCATCTGCGCCATGTCCTGCCGCTGCGGGACTGGACGGGCATCTCGGTCTTTTCGCCGGGCCTGGGCGGGGATCGGGCCGCGTATTGGCGGGGCTTGGATCCGCGCGTCAGCCTGGCCGCCAGCGCCGAGGACGCGGCGCAAGGGGCGGATGTGGTGATGCTTTGCACCTCGTCGGGGGTGCCGGTCCTGGACACGGGCGCGCTGCGGCCGGGCGTCCTTGTCACCTCGATCAGCACCAATGTCGCGAAGGCGCATGAGGTCGCGCCGGGCTTCCTGGCCGGGGCCGATGTCTATTGCGATTATCGCCGCACCACGCCCGGCGTCGCGGGCGAGATGCGGCTGGCCCAGGAACAGGGCTGGACCCCCGAGGCCATCCGGGGCGACCTGGCCGAGCTTGCGACGGGCGCCTGTCCCGCGCCCTCGGGCACGCGGCCGGTGTTTTTCCGCTCGGTCGGGCTGGGACTTGAGGATATTTTCGTGGCCCAGGCGATCCTGGCCGCCGCGCGCGCTTGAAAAGGAGAGAATGCCATGCAGATCAAGCCATTCGGTGTTGAAATCTGGATGAACGAATTCGAAACGAAATGCGGGTTGAACCTGGCCGAGACCTGCGTTGCCTCGATCACGCTGGGTGATCTGGTCCAGATGTCGGGCCGGGGCGACGCGGTCTGGGACGAGCTTCTGGCGATGCGCATGGGCTATGGCGCGATCGAGGGCAGCCCGCGCCTGCGCGAGTTGATCGCCGGGCTTTACGAAGGCCAGACGGCCCATAACGTGATCACGACCCATGGCACCATCGGCGCGAATTCGCTGCTGCATCAGACACTTGTGGGCCGTGGGGATCATGTGATCTCGGTCATTCCGACCTATCAGCAGCATTACTCGATCCCCGAAAGCATCGGGGCCGAGGTCGAATTGCTGCATCTGCGGCCGGAAAACGATTTCCTGCCCGATCTGGCCGAGCTGCGCGCCATGATCCGGCCCGATACCAGGCTGATCGCGCTGAACAATCCCAACAACCCCACCGGCGCGCTGATGGACCGCGCGCTGCTTGAGGATATCGCGGGGATCGCGCGCGAGGTCGGCGCCTGGGTGCTTTGTGACGAGGTATATCGCGGCACCGACCAGGTGGGCGACGGCTACAGCGTCTCGATGGCCGATCTTTATGAAAAGGGCATCTCGACCGCGGGCATGTCCAAGGCATATTCGCTGGCCGGGCTGCGGCTGGGCTGGATCGTCGCGCCGCGCGAGGTGATCGAGGCGGTGATGATCCAGCGCGATTACAACACGATCTCGGTCGGCTGCATCGACGAATATTTCGCCATCATGGCGCTTGAGGCCCGCGACAAGATCATGAAGCGCGCGCATGCGCTGTCGCGGGGGAACCTGGCCCTGGTCGCGGACTGGATCGCGGGCGAACCGCTTCTGTCCTGGATCCGGCCGCGTTCGGGGACGACGGCGCTGCTGAAATACGACCTGCCGATGACCTCGCGCGAGTTCTGCGTGAAGCTGCTGGAGGAAGAGGGCGTCATGCTGACCCCCGGCAGCACGATGGAGATGGAGGGTTGGCTGCGCCTGGGCTTCACCAACCCGACCGAGGATCTGCAACGCGGCCTGCGCCAGATCTCGGCCTTCCTGGCGCGGCACGGCGGCTAAGGCGGGGCGGCTAAAGATGGGGCGCGTCAGCGCGCCCGGCTTATCGTCACCATGGCGAAACCCTCTTCCTCGGGGGTCAGCGCGACTTCGATCGCGGCGATCCGGTCCAGATGCGGGACATGGGTGCCGCCGCAGGGGATGGCGGCGTCCTGTCCCAGCAGATGCGTGGACCACAGGCGCCGCTCGTCCAGCGGACCCTCCTGGGGTGTCACGCTGACGGGGGCGGGCGCGGCCAGCATGCGGCGCAGGCAATCATTGATCTCGGCCGTTCGCGCGGGCAGGTCGGCCAGGAAGGCATCGCGGTCGAAGCCCTTTTTGCGCAGGGATTTCCCGATCCGGTAGATGTCGGTCGAACCGTCTTCCCCGATCAGCGAGCGGCCGACCGCCGCCTTGTCCAGGTTCGGTGCCCCCAGCGCGTCGCGGTCGGCGTAATCCTTGGTCCAGAACCCGCCGGCGCATTGGTTCAGGGCCAGGGCGGCCAGATGCACGCCGGTATGTTGCAGCGACAGGGCGGCGCGGCGGTGGGCGTCCACCTGAAGGCCGACGGTCTGGCCCAGATGGGCCGAGGGGTCGCCCTGGACCAGATGCAGGACGACCGCCCGCGTCTCGGGGGTGCCGCGCGGCAGGGCCTGGGCATCCGCGCCGGTCAGCAGAAGGCCGGTCCGGGCGTCCAGAAGCCCCGTCAGGCAGTCCAGCACCGGGAAGCTTGCGTCCGCGACCGTCATCAGGCCCCGGTCGCCCGGCTGGTCGGGCCAGGTCAGGCTGACCGGATGAAACGGCGTGCGGTCGGTCAGAACGGCCCAGCCGCCGGGATAAGGCGCGGCCCAAAGCAGCCTCGCCTTGGCGAAAAGCCCGCCGCCGGCGAAGGTGGTAGTGGTGGCGCCGTCTTTCAGATCGGTCTTAAACTGCATGGTTCACTCGTTCGGAGGAGCCTGTCTGGAGGCGCGCAGGTAGTTGTAGACGGTCGCGCGGCCCATTTGCAGCACGCGCGAGATATAGGCGGCGGCGTGCTTGCCGCCGAATGCGCCGTCCTCGGCCAGTTCCAGCACCAGTTGCCGCTTCTGCGCCCGGCTCATGTCCGCGACGGTGATGCCGTGGCGCTGCGTCCAGGCGTGGATGTATTCGTTGATCCGCTCGTGCCAGTCTTCCTTGAAAAGCACCGGCGGCTGGCCGTGATCCGGCGCCACCCGCGTCAGCGCGCTGAGCAGGTCGATCGCGGTCTGAAGATGCGTCACGTCCAGGTTGATGCAGAGGATCCCCAGGGCCTGCCCCTCGGCCCCGCGCAGCACGGCGCTGACCGACTTGATCCGGCGGCCGTCGAAATTCAGCTTTTCATAGGGGCCGATCAGGCGGTCATCTGGGCGAAGGTCGATCTCGTGCAGCAGCGACGGCTCGCCCAGTTCGCGGCGCGAAAAGGGATTGGCGATATGGACGACCGTTTCCGTTTCCAGATCATGCAGAACGACTTCGGCATGGGGCTGCAACAGCAGCGCAATCGCGTCGCATATCGCCAGATAAGGTGCCAGCAGGGGCGGGCAGCGCATTGGATCGGCAGGCATTCGGATCGGCGGCTCTCGTTGCTTTTGGGTGTGGTCTATACCATGAGTTGCAATTTGGACAGATCCATCCAGACCGGAGCCTTTCGACCATGTTGACGACCAGCGAACTTGAGCAGCTAAGGGCGATCCGGCACCATCTGCACCGCCATCCCGAACTTTCGCGCGAGGAAGCAGGGACGGCGATCCATCTGGCCGAGCAGTTGCGCCATCTGGGTCTGGAGGCCGAGACGGGCATCGGCGGCCATGGGCTGGTCGCGACCATCCGGGGCGAACGGCCGGGCGCCGCCGTGGGGCTGCGTGCCGACATGGATGCGCTGGCGATCACCGAGCGGACGGGCCTGGCCTATGCCTCGTGCCGTCCGAACGTCATGCATGCCTGCGGCCATGACGGCCATATGGCCATCCTGCTGGGCGCGGGGATGATATTGTCGCGGCGGCGCGATTTCGCGGGCCGGGTGCATCTGATCTTTCAGCCCGCCGAGGAGCGGTTCGGCGGCGCCCGCCTGATGGTCGAAGAGGGGCTGCTGCTGCGCTATCCCATGGCGCGGGTCTTTGGCCTGCACAACTGGCCCGGCCTGCCGGCGGGGCAGGTCGTGGTCCATGACGGGCCGGTGATGGCCGGAACCTCGGAATTCACCCTGCGCTTCCGGGCCGAGGGCGGCCATGCCTCGATGCCGCATCTGACGGGCGATCCGCTGCTGGCGGGCGGGCATTTCATGACCGGCATCCAGCAGGCCGTCGCGCGCTCGGTCGATCCGTTCGAAAGCGCGGTGGTCACGGTGGGAAGCTTTCGCGGCGGGCATGCGCAGAACATCATCCCGCAAGAGGCCGAGTTGACCGGCACCCTGCGCGGCTATTCCGGCGCCATGCTGCTGCATCTGCGCGGCCGGGTGCGGGCCGTCGCCCTGGCGGCGGCCGAGATGGCGGGCTGCGCCTGGGACCTGGAATTCGACGAGCCGCTTTGCCCGCCTGTCGTCAACCGCCCGGCCGAGCGCGACATCATGCGGCAGGCGGCGCTTGCGGCGGGGCTGGATCTGGGCGGCCCCTATCCGCCCTCGATGGGGGGCGACGATTTCGGCGATCTGCTGGCCCATCTGCCGGGCGCCTATGCCTTTCTGGGCAATGGCCCGCTTCAGCCCGAGGCCGGGCTGCATCAGCCGAAATACGATTTCAACGACGCGGTGATCGCGCCGGGCGCGGGCTTGCTGGCGCTTTCGGCGCGGATCGCGCTGGGGTCCGCACCGGGTTGAGACGAAAATATTTCATCTGGACAAGACTGTCCAGATTTCGGAAGCTCGCCCGGTGCCCAGGGAGCAAGACCGGATGTTTCAGCTTTCGCGAAGCCAGATCGAGGAGTTGATCTCGGTCGACGATGCCGCGGTCCAGGCGGTTCGCGATGCCTATATGGCGATCAGCGACGGGCGCGCGAACCTGCCTCCGGTCGGCCATATCGCCTTTCCCGGCGCAAGGGGCGATTGTCATGTCAAATACGGCCATATCGCCGGGGATGAGGTCTTCGCCGTCAAGGTCGCGGCGGGGTTTTACGACAATCCCGCGCTTGGGCTGCCTTCCAGCACGGGGGTCGTACTGGTCTTTTCGGCCCGGACCGGACAGATCCAGGCGCTTCTGAACGACGAGGGTTATCTGACCGACCTGCGCACCGGGCTTGGCGGCGCCATCGCCAGTTTCGCCCTGTGCCGCCCGGATGCCCGGCGCTTCGCGATCGTCGGCAGCGGGACGCAAGCCTATTGGCTGGCCCGCGCCATCGGCCATCTGGCGCCGGGGCCGGTCGAGATCGCGCTTTGGGGGCGCAACCCGGATCGGGCGCGCGCCCTGGCCGCGCGGCTGGCGCGGGCCGGCACCGCCGTCGAGGTCGAGCCCGAGCTTGAGGCCGCCTGCCGCCGGGCGGATGTGATCGTCACCGTGACCCCCGCCGCCGCACCGCTGGTGCGCGCCGAATGGGTGCGGCCCGGTTGCCATGTCACCGCGCTGGGGGCCGACAGCCCCGGTAAGCAGGAGCTTGAGACGGCCCTGGTCGCGCAGGCCGACCGGCGCGTCTCGGACATGCTGTCGCAAAGCCTGGATCATGGCGAATTCGCGACCGCCCGCGCGGCCGGGCTGATCGCCGCGCGGGATTGTGTCGAACTGGGCGCGGTGCTGAGCGGCGCGGCGCCCGGCCGTCGGCGCCCCCAGGACATTACCATCGCCGACCTGACTGGCGTGGCGACCCAGGATATCGCCATGGCCCGCGCGGTCCTGGCCCGCGCGCAGGCCAAGGAGGGCCAGTCATGAACGAGATCGTCACCGCATCCGCCGCCGCCTCGGTCCGCGCGCGCGGCCGCATCAGGCCGCATGTCTACAAGACGCCGCTGCTGCCCGCGCGCAATCCGCGCGGCGGAGACCTGTTCTTCAAGGCCGAGAATTTCCAGCTTACCGGCTCGTTCAAGATCCGGGGCGCGGCCTCGGTGATGACGGCGGCGCCTCTGGGGCAGGCGCTGATCACGGCCTCCTCGGGCAATCACGGCATCGGCGCGGCGCGGGCGGCGCAGTCGCTGGGGCGCGAGCTGACCGTCGTGCTGCCCGAGACGGTCATCCCCGAGAAGCTTGCGAAGATCCGCGCCTTCGGCGTCCATGTCGTGCTGCATGGCGCGCAAACCGGCCTGGCTGAGCAGCATGCGCAGGATCTGGCCCGGCGGGGCGGAGGGCATTACATCTCGCCCTATAACGACGCGCTGGTGATCGCGGGGCAGGGCACGATCGGGCTGGAGCTTCTGGCGCAGGCCCAGAAGATCGACAACGTTTTCATTGCTATGGGCGGGGGCGGGCTGATCGGCGGGATCGGCGCGGTCCTCAAGGCGTTCAGCCCGCAGACCCGCGTGATCGGGGCCTCGGCGGTCAACTCGCAGGCGCTGGCGGTCTCGATGCAGGCGGGGCGGGTGATGGATTGCCTGCATCTGGACACGCTGGCCGATGCCGTGGCGGGCGGGATCGACGTGGATACGCTGACCCTGCCGCTGGCCCGCGCCGTGGTCGATCAGGTGGTCAGCTGCACCGAGGATGAGATCGCCCAGGCCCTGCGCATTATTGCCCGCGAAGAGAACATGCTGGTCGAGGGCGCCGCCGCGCTGGCCATGGCGGCCTATCTGAAGATAGCGGATGCATGTGTCGGTCAATGCAACGTGGTCCTTCTTTGCGGGGCGAATTTCGACGCCGAGCGGATTCGCACCATCGCGCTGACATGACCGGGGCGGGCCGATTCGAAGTTTCGCCGCCCTTCGCGACCCAGCCCCGTTCCAGCGCCGCTGGACGGGGCTGTTTAATTCTGAATATGCCCACGCAAGCGGCATATTCTTTGTTTTCGGAAGTAATTTCAGGCAAATCTTCTGAAAATGGTCCATGTCATGCCAAAAAACAGGCAGAATATCGTTGTCGCTTTTGGCGCGTTATGGACAGGAAGATTTCAGATGGATAATTTTGTCCAAATGAAAGGGGTTCTGGATGGGTTTGTCTGGCTTTGGCATCGGCGCGTGGGGTCCAGGCGCATGATGCGGCTCTTGCGCGCGGCGGTCCCGCCCGTGACCCGCCCGCCATCGTGCCGGGCGGTGGGGCGATGACCGGGGAAGGCGCGGGGCGGTCGCATCTGTCGGCGGTCGACATCCGCAAGAGCTATGGCCCGCTGACCGTTCTGCATGGTGTCTCGCTTGAGGCGGAGGCGCATCAGATCGTCACGCTGATCGGCGCCAGCGGCTCGGGGAAAAGCACCTTCCTGCGCTGCCTGAACTTCATGGAGCACGCCGATTCCGGCACCATCCGGCTGGGCCAGGACGAGTTTCGCCTGGGCGCCGCCGATGCCCCCGGCGAGGCGCGGCTTTGCCGCCTGCGGGCGCGGATGGGCATGATCTTTCAAGGCTTCAACCTTTGGTCCCATCTTTCGGCGCGGGCGAATGTCGCCTTGCCGCTGCGCCATGTGCTGAAGCTGGGCACGGCCGAGGCGGATGCGCGCGCGCGCCATTACCTGGACCGCGTGGGCCTGTCGGCGCGGGCGGATCACTATCCGGCGCATCTGTCGGGCGGCCAGCAGCAGCGCGTGGCCATCGCCCGCGCCCTGGCGATGGAGCCCGAGGTGCTGCTTCTGGACGAGCCGACCAGCGCGCTGGACCCGGAACTGGTGGGCGAGGTCTTGGGCGTGATGCGCAGCCTTGCCGCCGAGGGGCGCACGATGATCCTGGTCACGCATGAGATGAGCTTTGCCCGAGAGGTCTCGGACAAGGTGCTGTTCCTGGCCGATGGCCGCATCGAGGAGCAAGGCCCGCCCGCCCAGATCTTCGGCAATGCCAATTCCGAGCGTTGCCGCCGCTTTGTCGCCTCGGCCCTGCACAGGGGCCGGGCCGAGGCCCAGACCGCATAGACACAACCAACAGAGAGACCACGACAATGAAATCCATGATCGCGGCGCTGGCCATGGCGCTTTTTGCCGCCCCCGCCCTTGCCGAGCCGCTGAAGGTCGCGGCGGACTGCACCTATCCGCCCTTCGGCTATCAGGACAGCGACGGCGTTATCAAGGGCTTCGACGTTGACATCGCCAATGAGATCGGCAAGCGCCTGAACCGCGAGACCGAGATCGTCTGCCAGGCTTGGGACGGCATGATCCCCGGCCTTCTGGCGGGAAAATACGATCTGATCTCGGCCTCGATGTCGATCACCGAAGAGCGGATGAAAAGCATCAACTTCTCGATCCCCTACCGCTCGTCCTCGGCGCGCTTCGTTGGCCCGAAGGACAGCGGGCTGGAGCCGGTGACGCCAGATGGCCAGCCTAATCCGGCGGGGATCGAGGGCAAGACCGTCGCCATCCAGCGCGCCTCGACCTATCTGCCCTATTTCACCGACAAATTCCCCGGCGCCAAAATCGCGGAATATGACAAGGCCGACAACATGATCCTGGACCTGCAATCGGGCCGGGTCGACCTGATCTTTCACGGGCCGATCAAGATGGACAGCGACTTCCTGAGCAAGCCAGAGGGGAAGGATTACGGCTTCGTCGGTCCCGAGATCAACGATACCAAGTATTTCGGTCCCGGCGTGGGCATCGGTATCCGCAAAGAGGACACCGAACTGCAAACGCAGGTCAACGCGGCGCTGGAAGGGATGTTCAAGGACGGCACCTTCAAGACCATCAACCTGAAATACTGGACCTTCCCGGTTCTGCCCGGCGCCTGGGCCGAGTGATCCCGGCCTGATCCCGGCCGCCCGTCCAGGGCGGCCGCCTTCTTTCCCGATCCAATCGCGAGGATAGCAATGGACCCTTTCATGGGCTGGGCGGACGAGATCGCCCATGGCGCCTGGATCACCATGCTTACGGCGGTTCTGTCGCTGGCCCTGGGGCTGGTCTGGGGCATGCTGGGCGCGCTGGCCCAGCTTTCGCCGAACCGGGTGCTGGCGGCGCTTGGCCGGGGCTTCAGCCTGGTCATGCGCGGCACGCCCGAATTGCTGGTGATCCTGATCGTCTATTTCGGCGGCACCATGGCGCTGACGCGGGCGCTGAACCTGTTCGTCGAATCCAAGGGCTTCGTCGAGGTTCCGCCGCTGCAAGCCGGGGTCTTCGCCCTTAGCCTGGTCTTCGGCGGCTACGCGGCCGAGATCATTCGCGGGGCATGGCAGGCCGTGCCCGTCGGCGTGATCGAGGCGGGCCGCACCCTGGGCTTGCGGCCCTGGCGCGTCTTCCTGCATCTGCGCCTGCCCCTGATGCTGCGCTATGCGCTGCCGGGCCTGGGCAATCACTGGGTTTCGCTGATCAAGGACACCTCGCTGATCTCGGTCGTGGGTCTGCACGACCTGATGGGCTATTCGGCCATGGCCACTTCGGTCACGCGTGAACCGTTCCGCTTTTACATGATCGCGGCGCTGATCTATTTCGTGCTGACCATGGCCAACAGCCGGCTGGTCGGCTGGCTTGAGGCGCGCGCGCGGCGCGGGGACAGGCGGGTCGCGGCATGAACTGGAACGTCATGATCGAAAACCTGCCCGCGCTTCTGGGCGCGACGGTGGTGACGCTGCAACTGCTGTTCCTGACGCTGCTGATCGGCGGGTTGCTGGCGGTGCCGCTGGGGATCGGGGCCGGCGCGCAAAGCCGCTGGCTGCGCTGGCCCATCGGCCTTTACATCTCGTTCTTCCGGGGCACGCCGCTGCTGGTCCAGATCGCCATCGTCTATTACGGGCTGGCGCAGTTTCCGGCGGTGCGGGCCAGCTTTCTGTGGCCGATCCTGCGGCAGGCATGGCCCTGCGCGCTGCTGACGCTGTCGCTGCATACGGCCGCCTATACGGCCAACATCCTGCGCGGCGCCATCGCCAATGTCGGGGGCGGCCAGATCGAGGCCGCGCGGGCCTGCGGCATGACCCGGTTCCAGCTTTACCGCCTGGTGATCCTGCCCCAGGCCGTGCGCACCGCGCTGCCCTCATACAGCAACGAGGTGATCAGCATGATGAAGGGCACCTCGATCACCAGCACCATCACCATCATGGAGCTGACGGGCATGGCCAATACCATCGTGTCGCGCACCTTCGCCCCCTATGAGATCTTCATCGCCGCCGCGCTGATCTATCTTGCCATCGCCTGGTCGCTGACGCGGCTGCTGCGCTGGGTGGAATGGCGGCTTTCGGCCCATATGCGCAGCGCGCCGCCCGTGGCGGTCCAGAACAAGGCTTGACTGACCCATGCAGACCCTTACCTCTGATCAGGACTGGCTGGCCCAGCAGGCGGGCTTCGCACATGAGCTTGCCGATGCCGCCCGCGCCATCGTTGCCGAGGCTTTTCCGAAAAGCCGCCGGCCCGACACGAAATCCGACCTCAGCCCCGTGACCGAGACCGACCGCCGCATCGAGACCGCGCTGCGCGAGCGCATCCTGGACCGCTTTCCCGGCCACGGCATCCTGGGCGAGGAATTCGCCGCGACCGGGCTTGACCAGGAATATGTCTGGGTGATCGACCCGATCGACGGCACCAAAGCCTTCGTCGGCGGGCTTGCGGTCTTCGGCACGCTGATCGCTTTGACGCGCGGGGGCGTGCCGGTGCTGGGGGTGATCGACAACCCCACGACCGGGGACCGCTGGATCGGCCTTGAAGCTCGTCCGACGACCCTGAACGGCCGCGCCATTCGCAGCCGCCCCTGCGCCGGTCTGCCCGGCGCGCTGATCAGCAATGGCGGCCCCGAAAGCTTCGACGCCAAGGCCCAGGCGGGCTTTCAGCGGCTGCGCGCGGATGTCGCCTGGTGCGTCTATGGCGGCAGTTGCATGGCCTATGGCCGCGTTGCCGACGGCAGTCTGGATGTTTGCCTGGACGCCGGGCTGGACCCGTTCGACTATTGCGCGCTGGTGCCGGTCCTGGCCGGGGCGGGGGCGGTGATCAGCGATTGGCAGGGGCGCCCGCTGGGCCTGCATTCGGGCACCGCGCTTTGCGCCGCGACAGGCGATCCGACGCTGCATGACCGGGTGCTGGCGCGGCTCAACGGTCATTGACGGAGAGACAGACCCATGCCCGATCCCGACATGATTCACGTCGCCGGCCTGCACAAGTCCTATGGCGCGACCCAGATCCTCAAGGGGATCAGCCTTGCGGTTCGCCCGGCCGAGAAGGTCGTGCTTTGCGGTCCCTCGGGATCGGGCAAATCGACGCTGATCCGTTGCATCAGCGGGCTTGAGACCCGCAGCGCCGGAGAGATCCGCGTCGCGGGCCATGATCTGGCCGCCGATTGCCGCAACATGGACGACTTCGCCGGCGAGGTCGGGATGGTGTTCCAGCAGTTCAACCTGTTCCCGCATCTGACCGTGCTGCAAAACCTGATGCTGGCGCCCCGGATCGTGCGCAAGGACAGCGCCCCCGCCGCGCGCGCGCGGGCGATGGCGCTGCTTGACCGGGTTCGCATCGCCGACCGGGCGGGCTATTATCCCGGCCAGTTGTCCGGCGGCCAGCAACAGCGCGTCGCCATCGCCCGCGCGCTTTGCATGCAGCCCAAGGTCATGCTTTTCGACGAGCCGACCTCGGCCCTGGACCCCGAGACGGTCAAGGAGGTGCTGGACGTGATGGTGGACCTGGCGCGCGAGGGGATGACGATGATCGTCGTCACCCATGAGATGGGCTTTGCCCGCCAGGTCGCCGACCGCATCGTCTTCATGGATGGCGGCCATATCCTGGAAGAGGCCGCGCCCGCCGATTTCTTCGAGCGGCCCCGGCACGCGCGCACCCGCGATTTCCTGAAGCGCATCGAGCACGCCTGAAGCTTTGCCTGGCATGGCCCCGGCAGCCGGCACATGCAAGGGGGCCCCTCCGAACCGGCCCGCCGGATCGGGGCCGGCCGCGAGCGTGCCGGAACCGTCGGACGAGGGATGTGCGGCCATTGGGTCTCGCACCGCCGCATATCGCAAATCGTTCCATGGGCCGGACAGGGCTGGGCCGGGCACCGGACCCCGTGGCGCGACATCGCCGCGAGGCGCGGGCTTTGGCCGACCATAAGGCCACGCTGGCGCCGCAGTTAACCCGCCTCGCCTTGCTCGGCATGCCGCGCGCTCTCGGCATAGGTCCGGCCCCAATCGCGCATCGCCACCAGAACTGGTTGCAGCGAATGGCCCAGCGGCGTCAGTTCGTATTCCACCCGTGGAGGCACCTCGGGGTAGACGGTGCGAAAGACGATCCCGGCCTGTTCCAGTTCGCGCAGTTGCAGCGTCAGCATACGCTGCGTGACCGAAGGAATGGCGCGTCCCAATTCGCTGAAGCGCATCCGACCCCGCAGCAGTTGGAACAGGATGATCGGTTTCCAGGTGCCGCCGATCACCGAAAGCGTCACCTCTACCGCGCAGCCGCTCTTGCTGTTCAGCTTTCGCATTCCGGTCCTCCTTGGATCATGACTTACATTTATGTCAGTATAAGCGAAAATTGTGCGTTCTTGCGATATTCGATGTGGCGACCTTAGTAAAGAAAGCGATGGCCCGCAATGATGCCGGCCAGCAACCGGAGTCGAGATCATGAAAGCGATCCAACTTTTCGCGCCCGGTGGGCTTGAAAACCTGCGCCTGGTCGATCTGCCCCCGCCGCCGGCCCCCGCCGCTGGAGAGATCACTCTGCGCCTGCACGCCAGCTCGCTCAACTATCACGACCTGCTCGTTGCGACGGGGCCGCGGGCCATGGGCGATCTGATCCCGATGGCCGATGGCGCCGGCGTGGTGACGGCGGTGGGCGAGGGCGTCGGTGAGTTCGCGATTGGCGATGCGGTGGTATCCTGCTTCTTTCCGCGGTGGCAGGCCGGTCATGCCGTGCCGACCGGCTTCGCCGCCGTTCCCGGCGACGGCACCGACGGCTTCGCGCGCGAGGCCGTGACGCTGCCCGCCACCGCCGTTACCCATGCGCCCAAAGGCTATAGCCATGAACAGGCCGCGACACTGACCACCGCCGGCCTGACCGCCTGGCGGGCCCTGGTGGTCGATGGCCGCATCAAGGCCGGGGACACGGTGCTGGTGCTGGGCAGCGGCGGCGTGTCGGTCCTGGCCGTGCAGATGGCGCGGTCGATGGGCGCGCGGGTGATCGCCACCACATCCAGTCCCGAAAAGGCCCTGCGCTTGCGCGCGCTTGGCGCCGAGGCTGTGATCGACTACCGCGCCGAGCCGGACTGGGGCGACGCGGTGCTGGCGGCGACCGGCGGTCGTGGCGCGGATATCGTGGTCGAGGTCGGTGGCCCCGCGACGCTGGCGCAGTCGATCCGCGCGGTGGCGCCCGGCGGCCATATCGCGCTGATCGGCGTGCTGACCGGCTTTTCGGGTGACGTTCCCACCGCCGCGCTGATGGCCAGGCAGGCAAGCCTGAAGGGCCTGATCGTCGGCAGCCGCGAGCATCAGCAGGACATGGTTCGCGCGCTTGAGGGCTTCGATTGGCGTCCCGTCATCGACCGCAGCTATCCGTTGGAGGCCATTGCCGAAGCCTTTGCCTGGCAAAAGTCCGCCAAGCATTTCGGAAAGATATGCCTCAAATGGTAAGCGAGGGTGAAGGCATGTGAGCCCGGCAGGATGGACAGGCGCCCGCCGGTGAAAAGCGAAGGCGTCCCGCCGATGCCGGCGGGACAGGCCCGTGCGCGGCGCGGTTCCCGGCCTGTTTTCGCCTTTCAGGGACGGTCGAAAGGCCGGCGGGTTGCGAGCAGGCGGGTTTTCGGGCAAAAGGCCGGCTTCGCGAAACCCCTCGGACCCCGCCGCCATGGATATGCCCGCCAACCCAGGATCGCCCGCTCTGGACGAGGCCGCCCGGCTTTCCGTCGCGCCGATGATGGATTGGACCGATCGGCGGTGCCGGGTCTTTCACCGCCTGCTTTCGCGTCGCGCCCTGCTTTACACCGAGATGGTGACCGCCCAGGCTGTGATCCATGGCGAGCGGGGGCGGCTTCTGGATTACGACGCGGCCGAGCATCCCCTGGCGCTGCAACTCGGCGGCTCGGAACCCGCGCTTCTGGCCGAGGCGACCCGCATCGCCGCCGATTGGGGCTATGATGAGATCAACCTGAATGTCGGCTGCCCCAGCGACCGGGTGCGGTCGGGCTGTTTCGGCGCGGTGCTGATGACCCGGCCCGGCCTGGTCGCGGATTGCGTCCGGGCGATGATCGCCGCAAGCCCGGTCGAGGTCACGGTGAAATGCCGCATCGGCGTGGACGATCAGGTGCCCGATGAGGTGCTGCCGGCTTTCGTCGCCACCATGCGCGAGGCGGGCATCCGCCGCATGACCATTCACGCCCGCAAAGCCTGGCTGAACGGCCTCTCCCCGCGCGAGAACCGCGAGGTCCCGCCCCTGGACTATCCGCTGGTGCATCGGATGAAGGCGGAATTTCCCGATATGCATCTGTCGATCAATGGCGGGATCGGGGCACTGGACCAGACGCGCGGGCATCTTGCCGTCATGGATGGGGTGATGCTGGGCCGCGCCGCCTATCACCAGCCCTGGGACATCCTGGGCCGCGCCGATCTGCTCTGGGGCCAGGCGCCGCCCTTTGTCCATCCGGCCGAGGCCGCCCAGGCCATGCGTCCTCATATCGAGGCGCATCTGGCCCAGGGCGGGCGGCTGCATCAGTTCACCCGGCATATGCTGGGCCTTTTTCACGCCCGTCCCGGCGCGCGGGGCTGGCGGAGGCTGCTGTCGGAAGGCGCCTCGCGGGCCGAGACCCCGGCCGAGGCGTTGGCCGTCTATGACGCCGCCCTGGCCGAGGCGGCCTAGCCGTTTGATCCCCTGTTTCGCCGGCGGCATTGCATTCGGCGGAATGCGGAATGCGGAATGCGGGCCAGGTTGCAGCAAGCAAGCGCCACGACGACTGCGGCGGTCCGTGGCGCTGTCGCTGGATGGCGGGCAGTGATCGTCGCCTTCCGCCGACATAAGCGGCTGCCGCTTGATGGTTGTCTTCACGCGTATCAGGCGACGATCCTTGCCGCGCAATATGCGTCGGCGCCAACCGTTGTTCGCTTGCCGAAGCATTGCTAGGGTTCCGCGAACCATAGGAGCGCGCGCATGAATATCGTCGGGATCTGCCGATTCTCCCTGCTCGGCCGAGGCGATTGGAAGGCATATCAGGGCAAATCGGAAGCCGAGCTGGAGGCCGTCTATCGCGAGAAGGCGGCTGAACTTTTCGCGCCGGACCGGATGGAGGCCCGGCTTGCCACGTTCGAGCACCTGACCCTCGCATCGCTTCGTGCCCAGTCTGATCAGGACTTCCGGTTTGTCGTCCTCGCATCCGAGCAGATGCCGGCGACCTACCGCGCGCGCCTCGATGCGATCTGCGCGGCGGTGCCGCAGGTGAGGGTTTTCTATTTCGGCACCACAGCCGTGGACGAGGCGCAATGCGTCGCTTTCGACCGGATCCGGGCCAGCTTCGCCGACACGCTGCAATTCCGCCTGGACGATGACGACTGCCTTTGCGCCGAATTCGTCGCATTGCTGCGACAGCACGCCTCACCCCTTATGACTGGTGATGAGCCGTTCTCGGTCAGCGTCGCCGGCGTGCTCTATTCGGTGCTGAACGGCCAGCAGAAAGGCATCTATCGCTGGCCCGTGTCCTTCATGAGCGCGGGCACCGCCGTGCGCCACCCGACGAAAAGCGTCTATTCCTTTGGCCATTTCGCCCTTGGCCGCCGGTTCAGGTCGGTGATCATCACCGGCCATCAGGCGCTGGTCACGAACAATGGCAACAATGACACGTCGATTTCTCCCGAGATCATGCGCAAGCGGGGCATGGTCAGGATGCGGGACGATGAGGTGCGGCCGGAAATCCTGCGGGATTTTGCCTTCCTGACGCCGGCGGGCATGAAGGCCGCCGGCTTGCCCGCGCCGCGCAAAGATGAGACCCCAGCCCCCAGGCCCGGCTGGCTGACCGAAATTTCGGATGGCTCTCACCGTGGATTTTATCGCTCGGACGCGGCATTCGCGCTTCAGCATGTGATGCGGGACAAGCGGATCCTTTATGTCACATTCGACAACCTTGCCGAGGTTCGAAGCCGCGACCGGCTGCGGGCACCATGGGGTTACGACTTCGCGCGAAAGCAAGACTGGTCACAACTTGGCGTGCAGTCCTTCCGGGAAAACTGGTTCCGCGACCGGGGCCTGTTCGAAGAACTCAACCGGCTGGCCAAGCAAGGCTTTTTCAATCAGTTCGGCAAGGTGGTCTTCTCCGGCACATCCATGGGAGCATTCGCCGCCTGCACCTTCTCGTCACTGGCTCCCGGTAGCACGGTGATCGCCTTCTCCCCTCAGTCGAGTCTCGCGCCGGATCTCGTCCCGTGGGACACCCGCTATCCCCAGGGCCAGCGGTGGAACTGGCACGGGCTGTTTCGGGACGCGGCGGAAGGGTTGGCCAAGGCGCGCGACGCCTGGATCTTCTATGATCCGCTGCTGGAAATGGACCGGCGCCACGCGGAGCGCCTGCGGGGCGGAAACGTCACACTCCTGAAGACCCGCTATTCCGGCCATTTCAGCGCGCAGATGCTGCGCCAGGTTGATGCGCTGTCCCGCGTGGTGCTGGATTGCGTCGATGGGGGCATGACCGAGGCGAAGTTCTATTCCCTCTACCGCCCGGCCCGCCAGTTGCGGCGATACCAAGAGGCGCTGGCCATGGAAACTGCCCGCTCTGGCACGCCGCACAGCCGGCGGCGCGTCGTGGCGGCGCTGCGGGCGATCGGCCGCCCGCAACTGGCGGCGCTGGTGACATCGACGGCCCGACCCGACTGATTTTCGGGTCATGCGGCGGGCACCCCTCGGTCAGCCAATCCGGCCAGCGCGGTTTGTCGATGCCCTCGCGTCGCGGGCCAGGCCGGCGCGGCCGGCAAGGAAAGCCCCCCGTGCGGCCGAGATGCCGCCGCCCACCATCTCGAACAGCACCCGCGCCATGGCCGCCGCCGTCAGGGCAAGGGCGGTGACAAAGGGCGTCGCCAGCCTGATGGCCGGTGCCACCGGCTTCACCAGGTCGCGATTGCCGAACAGCAATGCAAAGCATTCGGAAATGGAACGCATCCGGCAGAGGATAGCTGTCCAGCCGAGTGGCGACAAAAATCGACAAGCCGCGCAAGAACAAGGGCAAAAGGATCGACGGATTTCATGTGCGCCCCGAAAGACTGCCTTTGACCGGCAAGATTGCACGGCGCCGGTCATCGACCTTGCGTCCGGTCTTCTTTGCTTTGCAAATACCCATTCCGACCCGGCAATCGGCGCTGTCCTTGCGATCGGCATCCGACGGCGCCAACTCCCCCTCACAATTCGCGTGATCCCGCCCCATGACCTTGACGCCGCCCGGCGACGGGCGCAGAGGCGTAAGCGACAGCTTCAGGATTTTCGGCATGACGACGCAGGATTTCTCGACCAAGGAGCGGCTCTCGGCTCCCTCGGTGCTCCAGAACAGCAATTACCGGCACTTCCTCGCATCACGCACCTGCTCGTCGCTGGCATTCCAATCGCTGACGGTGGCGATGGGCTGGATGATCTATGAACTGACCGGCTCGGCCTGGATGCTGGGCTGGATCGGTTTTTGCCAGTTCCTGCCCATGCTGATGCTGACCTTCGTGGTCGGCACCGTGGCCGACCGCTATGACCGCCGCCGCATCGGGCTGATCTGCCAATGGGTCGAAGCCGCGACCGTGCTGGTTCTGGGCCTGCTGGTTTGGCGGGGCAGCTTGACCCCGACCGGCATCCTGGTCGCGGTCTCCGTCATGGGCGCGGCCCAGGCATTCGAGCGGCCGACCATGGCCTCACTGGTGCCGGGGATCGTGGGGCCGGCGATGCTGCAACGCGCCATCGCCACATCGACCTCGTTCATGCAGACGGCGCTGATCGTCGGGCCGGCGCTTGGCGGTCTGCTCTATGGGCTGGGGCATCTGGTGCCTTTCGTCGTCTCGGGGTTGCTGTTTCTGGCGGCGGGCTACAGCGTCGGCACCATCCGGGTGCTGACCGCGACGCCGATCGCGCGCAGCCCGGTGAGCTTAAGGACGGTATTCGCCGGCGTGGCCTTCATCCGCCGCACTCCGGCCGTGCTGGGCATGATCTCGCTGGATCTGTTCGCGGTGCTGCTTGGCGGCGCCACGGCCCTGCTGCCGATCTATGCCTCGGACATCCTTCAGGCCGGGCCATTGGGGCTGGGGCTGCTGCGGGCCGCGCCCGCGATAGGCGCGCTCGGCATGTCGATCATGCTGGGATGGATGCCCATCGTCTCTGGGGCGGGGCGCAAGATGTTCGCGGCGGTGGCGGTCTTTGGCCTTGCCACCATCCTGTTCGCGCTGTCGCGCAATGTCTGGCTGTCGATCGTGGCGCTGCTGGTGGTGGGCGCCTCGGACAATATCAGCGTCGTGGTGCGGTCGTCCCTGGTTCAGTTGATGACCCCGGACGAGATGCGGGGCCGGGTGAATGCGGTCAATTCGCTTTTTATCGGCACATCGAACCAACTTGGCGAGTTTGAAAGCGGCATGATGGCCGGCATGATGGGACCAGTCGCGGCTGGGGTGATCGGAGGTCTGGGCACGCTGGCGGTGGTGGCGATCTGGATGACCGCCTTTCCGGTGCTGCGCCGGATCGAGCGGCTGGACGGCCGCCAGGATCCAATCCCAAAGCCTCGCTGAACCGCCCGTTCCGTGAACCTTTCCGGCCACAGGCGGCTCGTGCCATTGAAAGCGCCGTCAGGATTTTCAACCGCCGTTTCAACCGGCTTGCATGAAACAGCGCGGCAGCGAGGCAAGCCGGGAACCCTGCCGCCGCAATGGGGCCCTGCCTCCGGTCGCCATGATGAATGTTGATCTTCGGCGGGGCCAGTCCGATGCTGGCGCGGGATTGGTCCTGATAATGCTCCACCCCGCCAACCCATGTCGAGCACGACATTATGCCCATGTTTCGACCAGCGCGCGCCATATAACGTCCTGTTTCACAGGCCCACGTCGAGGGTATCGAGAAAATTATTGACTGATTGGTAAAAATATCGGGTTCTGTCTATCAGAACCTGGGAGTGCGCCATGCCCTATGAGCTTGCTACAAACTTCACTGGCCTTCAGTTCGTCAATCCCTTCGTTCTGGCTTCCGCGCCGCCGACGGAAAGCAAGCAAAAGATCATGCGGGCCTTCGAGGCAGGCTGGGGCGGCGTCGTGACCAAGACGATCGGACTGCATCCGGTCGAGAACGTCGCCGGTCCAAAAACGATCTTTCAGCGCGCCAGCGAGACAAAGCCTTATGTCTCGCGCAGCAAGCGGCCGGACACCGTGTCGCATTCCTCCTGGAACTGGGAACTCATCTCGGATCAGCCGCTGGATCAGTGGCTTCCCGACCTGGAGGAAATCAAGACCATCTGGCCGGATCGCATGCTCATCGGCTCGATCATGGCGGGCGCGGGCAGCGAGGAAGAGATGGACCATTGGCGCAAGCTCGCGCGGGCGGTCGTGAATGCCGGCTGCGATGCGGTCGAGTTGAACATGTCCTGCCCCCATATGGACCGCAAGGACATGGGGGCGCATATCGCCAATGACGAGACCATCATCCGACAGGTCCTGAAGGCCGTGACCGAAGCGGTCGGCGTGCCGATCTGGGTCAAGCTGACACCTTCATCCTCTTCGCTGGTTGACGGGGCAAGGGCCGCCTATGACGCGGGTGCCGCTTCTATCTCGCTGTGCAATACCTTCCCCTCCCTGCCGCTCATGGACCCGGAGACCCTGAAGTTCGAGGTCGAGGTGGACGGGCTGGTCACGTCCGGCGGCTTGGGTGGTCTGGCCATCCTGCATCAGGCCCTGCAACGCGTGTCGGATATTTCGCGCGCGTTCCCGGATAAATCCATTTCCGGGATCGGCGGGATAAGAGGTTTCCGCGAAGCCTTCAATTTCATCGCGCATGGCGCCGGAAATCTGCAAATATGCACGGCCGCGATGGAGGAAAAGGGCAGCGGCGGCATCGGCGTCAACCTCATCCATGAACTGACAAGCGATCTGGGGGACTACATGCAGCGCAAGGGGTATTCCTCGATCAATGAGTTCCGGGGGATCGCCCGCGAAAGGGTCGTCGAACATTCCAAGGTTCGCAGAAAGAGCGATGCCTATAATGGTGGTTACGCGCGATCGGCGTAGAATGGTTGAGCTTTGCCCTATGCTCCCAAAGCCACAAACGGTCGGAGGAGGCATGGTGAAGAGCAGGCAGGAAGCTTTCCCCGTGGGTTAATGGGGTTGGCCTTTCGGGATAGGTTTCGGACATTTCCTTTAGCCTTCCGAAGAAACTCTCGACAAGGTGCCGCCACTTGCAGGTCTCCTTGTCGAAGCTCGTCGGGAACCGCCGGTTCGATTTCGGTGGAATGACAGCGATGACATCGCGCTTCGCCAGATCAGCCCACTGGCACCCGTAAGATCTGCCTGGACGATCAGCCCGTTCCGGTTTTCCATAAGCGCATGGCCGATGAAGCAAAGCGTGGTGCCGGTGCCCGGCGACTTCTTGTAAAGGCGCGCGTCGGGGCCGGTGGTCGAGGCATGGGTTGCATTGAAGCGCCGCTCGCCCCGGAAGTCGATCTCGGCATCGCGGGGGGGTGGGTTTTGGGCGGGGCATCGGGGGCGTCTCGGATCTGGCGGGCGTGTCATCAGGGGTGGGAAGATCATCGTCTTCAGGCGGCGTGGCCTCGGCCTTAGGCCGGAAGCTTTTCATCGAAACCCAGGCTTCCACAAGCGTGCCATCGACCGGGAAGTGGTCGTCCGACAGAGGTGGGCTCAGCGGCATGCGGCTGGCCGAGCAGCAGGATTGGGCGCAGCCCGACGGGCGCTATATCATCTATGTCAGCGACGCGGGCATGCTGGTGGGCGAAGCCCGCAGCTCGGTCGCAGGCACCACGCCGGAACTGCTGGCGACGCGCCTGCGTGAGGACCTGGGCATCGCGACCTTCGCGCTGTTTCTCAAGACCCGGCCTGGGCGGGCCTATCACGACGATGCCATCGCGCAGCTTGAAAGGCTGACGGAATTGCAGGCCGGCGGGCGCTCGCTGGTGTTCCCGATCGAGGATGGCGATGTCGCGGCCTTCGGCGCCTCGGTCGACGGGCTGACGCAGGCGCTGCTGGAAAATGTCGGTGCACGCGCGGCCCAGGCCCAGCCGCAAGGCTCCGCGCCAGCCCCCGTTGCCCAACCCGCCCAAACGGGCAAAACTCAAACCCGGAGTCTCGCTCACGCTGGATAAAAGTCGGGGGCAACGTCAGCGGCCAAGTCGAGCATCGCCTCGGCCAGAAGCCTCTTAAGCTTGCCGTTCTCGTCTTCGAGCGCCTTCAGCCGCTGCGCTTCCGACACATCCAAGCCGCCGAACCGCGCTTTGTATTTGTAGAACGTCGCCGAGCTGATCCCGTGCTTGCGGCAGACATCCGCTCTCCTGCTCCTTCAAGATCCCGATGATCTGCGCTTCCGTAAACCGCGATTGCTTCATAGTCTGTCTCCTTGAATGGACGGACTCTACCAAAATCTGGAGGAGGTTCAGGGGCTCAGGTCAGGCAGAGGAACTCCACACAAGCTTGAACGCCGCCGAAAAAGCAGCCTAATCATTGAACCAGAAACTCTCCGGTAAACCCGAGGCGGTTCACGCTGTTACTGGCTGGCCTCGGCTGGGGCAGCATGCAGGAGCCAATGATCCGCGTAGACGTGAACGAGGGAGCGCCGGGGTCTACGCGATGCAGGCAATCTATCGCACGGAGCCGCCACCTGGGCCTGGGGCTGCCTGGCTCATTGAGCGATTCGCGACTCAAGCGCGAACCTGACAGGTGGTCGCGATCCAATCATGCGCCTGCAATGCAATCTGCTGGCCGGCGACACGCACCCGTGATCTTGGGCGGCATGGGTAAGCGCGACACTCGGTTTCGATGACTACGAGGCTTGCGATTTTCCCCGCCACAGGCAAGAATCACTATGCCTGAAGAAAGTGGTGCGGGTGGTCGGAATCGAACCGACACTCCTCTCGGAACCGGATTTTGAATCCGGCGCGTCTACCAGTTCCACCACACCCGCACGGTGCTTATCCCCTGCGTGCAGCGCGCCTGAGGGTAGCTCGGCACTCCTATACAACAGCTAAAAAGACATTTCTAGCTCTTAGCGCAGGGAGAATTGCTTTTATAGGTGGTCCGGCTGATCTGAACAGGTTCCGGGCGTTTTCCAGGTGGTTTTCCGCCTCGGTTACGCGGCTACCGTTTCGGGTATCGGCTGGTTGAAGTGGGCTGATCGGGGCTTTTCCCGTCAAGCGATGAATGCGGGCGGCGGTTGTTGTAGAAGCTCAGATATCGACCGATCCCGGCACGGGCCTCCGAGACGCTGTTATGCCCGCAGACAGGTCTCCTCGTATTTGATGGTCCGCCAGAGGCGCTCGACGAAGACGTTGTCGCGCCCGGTGCCCTTGCCATCCATGCTGATCCCGATCTCACGCGCGGCCAGCACCTTGATGAAGTCGGTCGAGGTGAACTGGCTGCCCTGGTCGGTGTTGAATATCTCTGGCGTAGCATCGCCGCGTGGTCCCCGGTGTGCGGACCCCGGCCGGAACCGGGGCCTCGCTGTTTCAGAACACCGCTACCTTGGCATAGGCGTTGATCGCCGCCTTGCGTTGCGCGATCTGCTGGCGCAACTGCGCCTGCTGCGCTGGATTGCCCGACGAGGATTGCAGCCGGTTCACATCGCCGTTCAGCGCTGCGATCTCGCGCGACAGGGTGCGCGACTGGGTTTCGCTCAGGCGCTGCTGCGCCTGAAGGTCGCGGACCCGGCTGTTGGCGCGGCTGATCGCGATCCGCTCGCGCTCGACCTCGGCCAGGATGGTGTTGAGGTTGCTGCCCAGCCGCGACAGCGCCGCCTCGGCCTTCATGCTGTAGGTGCATTCCTCGTCGGCCTCATGCTCGGCCGCGCTGCCTCGGGGGCGATAAAGGCGCAGCCCCTCGGAATCCTGGCGCACGGGATACAGCACCAGGTCCTCGCGGTTGTCCTCGACCGCGTCGCGCTCATAGGTGACGAGGCGGCTCAACCGCTCGACCTCGGCGATGTCGAAGGCGAAATTCAGAAATTGCACGCCGGAATTGGGGATAAGCGTGACGGTCTCGTTGCGGTTGAAATCAAGCGTGGTCTTGAGCAATGTCAACGGTCCTGTTCAATCTGGCTATTCGATCCGAAACTCGGCGACGCGATCCTGCGCGCCGGGCCGGGCGGTGCCCTCGAAAAGCTCGCGCTCTTCGCCCTGGCGCAGTTGCAGCACGAAGGGAATCGGGGTGGGGGCGGTCTCGCCGCGCGCGGCCGCGTAATGGCGCACCCAGATCTCGAACCGGCCGGGCATCGACTGGTCCAGAACGAAATAGGCGTTCTCGACCGGGTTATCGACGGGATCGGACTGGTAGCGGTCGCAGGCATTGCCCATGGGGCCGGGGCGGTTGGTGCAGTAATTGGCATCGACATCGATCTGGCCGCCGCAGCGCATGACGTTCTGGCTGTTGGCGCCGGTCAGTTCCTCGCCATTGGGGCAGCGCACCACCAGGTCCAGATCGCTGCGGCCGTTCCACAGCAGGGTGACGGTAACGTCGCCGACCCGCCCGCCGACGCGGTCGCGCGCGCGGTCCAGGTCAGTTTCCTCGCGGCGCAGGTTGGGCCGCTCGGGCACGCCGGGGGCCGGAGGGGTCTCGGTGCGGCGCTGGGGCGGCATCGTGGGCGGCATCGTGAGCGGCGGCCGCGTCCATGGCGCCGAAGGCCCGCCCTGGATGCGGCATTGCGGGGCGGCGGTCAGCCCCCCCGCGCAGCCGGGCCAACTCCGCCAGCAGCGCGTCGTGACGCGCCTTTTCGGTCGCGGCCGAGGCGCGAACCTGGCAACTGCCCACCACTTGCCAGGACGGCGGCAGGTGCAGGGCGCAGGCCACCAGAAGCAGCCAGTAGATCAACCCCAGCGCGCCCAGGAACAGCAGCCACAGCAGTGCCGGCAGCCACCATCCCGATCCGCCGGCGGCCACGACCACCGGGGCAGCCTGGATCGCGGCGACGCCCGCCACCGGGGGGGACGACCGGCGCGGCGGGCGGGCGCGGTTGCAGCACCGGCGGCGGCTGGCCGATCAGCGCCCGAGTCTCGCGCAGCAGGCTGCCGGTCGAGACCGTGCCCTCGTCGCGGCAGCCCCACAGGATCAGCACCGGCTGGTCGCCGGCGACGAACAGCCGGTCGCGCAGTTCGACTTCCGAGGGCTGATGCTGGATCGCCTCCAGCAAAGCGCCCCATTGCCGGTTCGCATCGCTCTTGCCGGCGTTGCATTCGGCGGCAAAGCGGCGGATATCCTCAAGCAGTTCGTTCAGCCGACCCAGCACCCGTTCCTGCCGGTCGGGCGGCAACTGGCTATAGGGCACAGCATCGTCGGGCGTGCTGGCCATCCAGGAAATCGACCCGGCACCGCGAAACGGCTCAACGAAGAGCGCGGCATGGGCGGGCCCCAGCGTATCGGACAGATGGGCGTGGATCTGGTCCCAGCTATCATGGACAAGGTGCTGGCCCACCGTCAACGGGCGCAGGCCCGCCGCCGGGGTCTCTTTCAGGAAGCGGCGCATCATTCCGGGGCTTCCTCGGGCGCGGCGCCGGCCTGGGCCAAGCGGCTGGGCTGGCATTCGCCCTGGGCGTTGCGGGCGGTGATGCCGTTAGCTTGCAGGAATCGTCCCAGCGCATCGGTGGTCAGCGCGTAATCGCCTTGCAACAGCAGGTTCCCCTCGTCGCTTTGGGTGACGAAGGTGTTGATGCCCACGACCCGCCCGCAGTTGTCGACCAGCGGGCCGCCGCTGTTGCCGGGGGCAATCTTGGAGGTATGGGGGATATAGCCCAAGGGACCGCCCATGCGCTGCGCGGTCTGGATCGTGGTGACCATGCCGTTGGTCACCACCGCCTCGGGCGGGGTGGCGGGCTGGCCCTGCTGGATCGCCGCGAAATAGCCGCGAATCTGGTTCTCAAGGTAGAAGCCGGGATAGCCGCTGGCATAGACCGCCTGCATGCGCCTGGCCGCGCCCAGGGTCATCGGCATGGCCGAGGGCACATCGGCATCCAGCCGCAGGATAGCGAAATCCTCCTTGGGCATCGCGCCCGAGCCGTCGTCGACGGTGCGCGCCAGCACGGTCGCCTGCAACGGCTGGCGGATGGTATCGTTGGTGATCATGACTCGCTGCGCCCCTTCGACCACATGCGCATTGGTCGCGACATGCCGGCGATCGATGAAGAAGCCCGAGCCGTTGCCGAAGCCCTCGGCCGTCTCGGCCAGGAGCATCACCGTGCCCCGGCGCAGCAATTCGTCCACATTGCCCGCCGCCGCCTGGTCGTCGCCCCCCGGCAGGGCCTCGGGCAAAACCTCGGGCGCGGGGACCGATTGCGAGGGAAGCGGCGGCACAGGTCCAACCGCTGCGCCGGACCCGGCGGCGTCGGCGACTGCTCGACCGAGCGCGAGAACAGGTCGCCCTCATACATGCAGATCTGCGCCGGATCGGCCTGGCCCAGCCGCGCGATCTCCTGCTCCAGCGCCGCGTTGGAATCGCGCAGCGCGGCCACGGCGGCCTCGTCCGGGGCGCCGCGATAGCGCAGCACGCCGGGCACCATCAGCACCAGCAGGAACAGCAGGAACAGCAGGAACAGCAGGAACAGCAGGAACAGCAGGGCAAGGCCAAGCGCAATTGCCGGTGCCAGCCAAGGGCGGGCCGCGACAGGCAGGTTCTGGGGCTGGGGGTCTTGGGTCACGGTCTTGCTCTCCCTCATTCGGGGCGAGGGGCGGCGGCGTCCAGGGTGGCGCATTCCGCGGCGTCGAGTTGTCCTGTGGTCTGCCGCAGCCGCATCACCAGTTCATCGGCATTGTCGGCGGTCAGGAAGCGGCCGCCGGTGCGGTCGGCGATGCAGCTGTTCGCGGCGGCACCGGGCACCAGCGCCACCAGGCTGACATGGGCATGGGGCAGCGCCTGCCGCAGCCGGTCCGCTGCCGCACAGGGATCGCCGCCGCAACTGTCCTCACCATCCGAGAGGATGACGATATTGACCGGCCGGTCGGGGCTGCGCCCGGCCTCGGTCTGGGCGGGCAACTGCTCCAACGCCTCGGCCAGCGCGGTATAGGAGCGCAGGCGCAGCCCGTCCACGGCGCGCTGATAGGGCGCCGCATCGCCGGCGCCAAAGCTGCCTTCCTGCCGCAGCCGCACCCGGCATTCGGCAAAGCTCATCAGCTTCAGCCGCGCATCGCCCTGCAATCCCGCGACCAGCGGGCGCAGCGCGTCGCGCGCCACGTCGATCCGGTCCGGCCTGGCGGGGGTCTTGCCACGCTGATACAATCGGTCCAGCTCGGCCCCCAGCGTCATCCGCTACAAGGAACTGGCCGCCGCCTCCAGCGCCGCGTTCACCCGCGCGGTATCGGCCAGCATGTCGGGGGCAGGTTATAGTCGATCTCCATGCTGAACGAGACATCGACCAGCACCAGCGTCTCATCCGTGGGCGGCGGCTGGCATTGCTGCGCGGCCTGTTCCTCGGGCTGGGGCTGCGCCGCCGGTTCCGGGGCGCGGCATTGCGGCGCGCGGCGCAGGACTTCGATACGGCTTTCACGCGCGGCCAGCAGCGCGGCATGGCGTTCGCCAAGCCGGTCGAATTCCGAAACCTTCGCCGGGCAGAAATTCAGCCAGGCCCAACCGGCCCCACACGCGCGTGTGATCATGACCCCTGCGAAAACCAGCGCCAAGGCAAAGGCGACCCAAAGAACTGCGGGAATCACACGAGGCATCAGGCATTAACCATTAAGAAGATCCACAAAGGAAAAATTCATTTTTAATTATATAAAATCAATAAATTGCAAGACTAAACCCATCTGTCCCCTTTCCGCCTCCTTCCCGTGCCATTTCCATGCGAATCGTAATCACGTCAATGTTACTGTACGTGTGACTTGGGATTGATGATTTTCTGCCCTTCCTGTTCAAAAGCGCAGTTCCAGGCCCGGTTTTTCGGTCGTGATCCCCTTTCGTTTCCACTGCCACCCCGGTATTCGCCCATTTTTTCACCAAATAACACCTGATCGTTTCATTCTGATTAATGCCGCCCAAGGGTCCGCTGGCCTCTGATACTGTGACCACCCCCGACGGCATCTGTGTGCCAGGGTGGGCCTGCGATGATACACATAAAAGAGCAGTCATGTCGGAGATTGCCACTGTAGGTCTCTATCTGGCCAAGAACGTGTTCCAGGCGCATGGGGCTGCTGCCTCGGGCCAGGTGCTGCCGTTCTTCAGCCAGCTGCCGCCTTGCGCTATCGCCATGGAAGCCTGCGGAGGAGCGCATTTCTGGGGCCGCTGGATCGGCAAGCTCGGGCCATGAGGTGCGGCTGATCCCGCCCGCCTATGTGAAGCTCTTCGTCAAGCGCCAGAAGAATGATGCTGCGGACGCCGAGGCGATCTGCGCGGTATCAAGCTGGTTGCCCCGATGAACGCGTCCAACGATGCGCTTTGTGCCGGTGAAGGGCGAAGAGATGCAAGGGGCCGCACCTCGCCATGGCGCTCGAACCAGTGGCACACCATGGCTCGATCTTCCGCATCCGGGAACTTCTGATCCGACAGCGCATTCAGGCCTCAACGCAAGCGAAGCTTCCTGCCGGTGGAAGGGTTCTTCCTTGGAGGCTTCAAAAGAGAGAGCGGTCATGGTGCGCAGCGTATATCTTTGGAATGGAACCTCGGTCGCCGACACCTTATTGATAGACAAACCTGTCTGCATCGGAAGCAAGAATGGCCATCCAGATCGTCGGCTTTGCCGGCAACCCTCACCGCCCCTCGAAAACCCGCGCTCTGGTGGAGGTTGCCGCGATGCGCACCGCAGAACGATACGGCGGAAAGGTGAAGATCTTCGACCTGCTTGACCTTCAGCCCCATCTTGGCGCGGCGGCTGCGCTGGCTGACCTGCCGCCGCCCGCGCGCGAGGTGGTTGATGCCATCGTCGCGGCCGATGTCCTGATCGTTGGCAGCCCGGTCTATAAGGGAAGCTATTCCGGCCTTTTCAAGCATTTATTTGACTTGATCGAGCCTGCCGACCTGGCCGGGAAGCCCGTTCTGCTGACCGCGACCGGCGGAGGAGAGAAACACGCCCTGGTGATCGAGCATCAGTTGCGCCCGCTGTTCGCCTTTTTCGAGGCTGCGGTGCTGCCGACGGGCCTTTATGCCGGCCCGTCCGATTTCATCGACGGAATGCCGCAATCCTTGCCGCTGCTGGCGCGGCTGGATCGCGGCATCGCGCAGCTTGGCCCCGCGCTTAGCCCCGCGCCTGGCCGTCCGCAAGACGATCGCGCGGCGTAACCGGCGATGTCGCGCATCAGGGATATGCTTCTGCACAGCAGCCATTGGGGTGCCTTCCGCGCGGGGCGCGGTGCCGATGGCGCATTGGAAGTTCATCCTCTTGCCGAGGATCCCGACCCTTCGCCCCTTCTCGTAAACATTCCCGCGGCGCTCGATCATCCGGCACGCCTTGGGCGGCCTCTGGTGCGGCGCGGTTGGCTAGAGGACGGTCCCGGCCCCGATGCGCGGCGTGGGCGTGACGGATATGTCGAGCTGGACTGGGACACCGCGCTGGACCTTGCCGCGAAAGAACTGCGGCGGCTGGGTGCGGGCGGCGATCCGCCCGCCGATGGCCCGCTACACGGCGCGCGCGTGTTCGGCGGCTCATACGGCTGGGCCTCGGCCGGCCGGTTTCACCACGCGCAAAGCCAGTTGCATCGATTTCTGAACACGGCTTTCGGGGGCTATGTGTCCGGCGTCGACACCTATTCCACCGCCGCCGGATCGGTCATTCTTCGGATGGTCTGGGGCGATGCGATGCAGTTGAACCGCGACCATCCCTATCTGGAGGAACTGGCCGAGAAAACCGAGCTGCTGATCACCTTCGGCGGCCTGCCCCTGCGCAACACCGCCGTCAGCAGCGGCGGCAATACCCGCCATCTGGTCGGGCAGGTGCTGGACCGCGCGGCGCGGCGCGGCTGTGCTTTCGTGTCCGTCAGCCCCGTGGCCGATGACATGACGGATCTGCCAGGGCTTGCACGCCTTGCCCCGCGCCCCGGAACCGATGTCGCTTTGATGCTGGGCATGGCGTGGCATCTGCATCGGACCGGCCAGGACGACCGAGCCTATCTTGATCGCTACACCACTGGATACGAACAGTTTCTTGACTATCTGACGGGCCATGCCGATGGCGTTCCCAAGACGCCCGACTGGGCTGCGGCAATCTGCGATCTGCCCGCCCGGCAGATCATGGCGCTGGCCGACCGGGCGGCGCGGGCGAGAACGCTGATCAATGTCACCTATTCGCTTCAGCGGGCCGAGAACGGCGAACAGCCAGTCTGGATGGCGCTGACGCTGGCGGCGATGCTGGGACAGGGGCATCTGCCGGGCGCGGGTTTCTGCTATGGGCTGGGCTCGATCGGCAATATAGGCAAGGCGCCGATGGACATTCCGTTGCCGACCCTGCCCCAGGGACGAAACGGCGTGCCGGATTTCATTCCGGTGGCGCGGATCGCCGATCTGCTGCTGCATCCCGGCGCCCCGTTCACCTATATGGGCGAAACCCATCGCTATGCCGACATCCGCCTTGTCTATTGGGCCGGGGGCAATCCTTTCCACCATCATCAGGATCTGACGCGACTGGCCCGCGCCTTTGCCAAGCCGGACACGATCATCCTGCATGACAGTGTGGGAACCGCCACCGCCGCCCATGCCGATATCATCTTTCCCGCCACGGTAAGCGCCGAACGCGAGGATATCGGCGCCGCCGGCAACGACCCTTTCCTTATCGCGATGGAGCCGCTTGGCCGACCCTTTGGCGAGGCGCGGAACGACTTTGCCATCTTCACCGCGCTGGCCGCCCGGATCGGTTGCGAGGCGCGCTTTACCGAAGGGCTGGACAGCGCAGGCTGGCTGCGACGGCTTTACGCCCGGACCCAGGCGGCGCTGGCAGAGCGCGGCCTGGCGATACCCGATTACGATGCCTTTCGTCAGGGCATGGTCGTGCCTTTGCCGCTGAGCACCGCCGAGGGTCTTATACGGCGCTTTCATCGCGATCCCGTGGCGCACCCGCTTCCAACCCCGTCCGGCAGGATCGAGATCCATTCCGAACGTGTCGCGGCGGCGGGCCTGCCCGGCCATCCGGTCTGGATGCCGGGCATGGAATCCTCGGGATCGCCTCGCGCAGCCGCCCATCCGTTCCAGCTTGTCGCCAACCAACCCGCCACGCGCCTGCACAGCCAGTTGGATTTCGGCCCAGGCAGCATGGCCGCCAAGCAGGATGGGCGCGAGGTCGCGCGGCTGAATCCGGTCGACGCGCGCGCTTTGGGCGTCGCCGCAGGCGATGTGATCCGCATCTGGAATGATCGCGGCGGGGTATTGGCGGGGACGATGCTCTCGGACGCGATCCGTCCCGGTGTCATACAATTGGCCACCGGCGCCTGGTATGCGCCCATGGATCTGCCAGGGCTGGGGCGCGTCTGCGTGAATGGCAATCCGAATGCGGTCACTTCCGATGCCCCCGCCTCGATCCTGAGCCAGGGATGCACCGGCCAACTGACGCGGGTTTCCGTGGAGCGGCTTGGACGAACAGCGCCTCGAACCGTGCCTCATCACGAGATTCTTGATCTCTCGGCGGACAAGACAGGATGACTCGCCCGAAAGGAGAGGCGATCTGTTTCCTTGGGTCAGGAAGGAATATGCTTCCCAATCCCGACAAGCCTACGAAATAGACACTACGGACAGGTCAGTCTATCTCTGGATGAGACGCAATCTGCTCCTGTAGGCAAGGCTTTCGGCACCAGCCTTGGAAAGCCTCTGCCCAGGCGGATAGCCAGCATGAGCAGGATCGAACAAGGACGACCGGATGTCGGACAGAGGCCCGTATACCATCGAAAAATCCATGCCCTGTCGCTGCCTTGACCAAAGCTGTCGGGCCATGGACCGCGCATACCCCAACCCAGCCTGACGGCTGCAACCGGATTTCCCGCTGCCGCTGTGCGACATCGCCGCCGCCGGGACGAACAGAACACTTTCACAGGAATGAACCAGATGGTCACCCCCTATCCCACTCCCAACCTGTCGCGCCGCCAACTGCTGGTCGGGTCCGCGGCTTTGACCGCCGCTTCGCTGGTCGGAAACAAGCTTTTCGCGCAAGGCGCCGCCGGTGGCGATCTTGTCTTTCTGATCGACTCCCTCGGGCCGACCTGGATCCCGAACAACGGCTCGATTTCCAGCTTCCAGGGCCATATCTGGGGGCATGTGACCGACAAGCTGATCTATGTCGATCCCGAAGGCGCGGCCAGCCCCTGGATCGCCGAAAGCTGGGAGCAAAACGAATCCGCGACCGAATTCACCCTGAAGCTCAAGGCGGGGGTGACATTTTCGGACGGCTCGCCGGTCGATGCGGCCGCGGTGGTCGCCAATCTTGACATCTGGTATGCGGGCCGCCCCGACGAGGGCATCAATCCCATCGGGCTTTTCCCCAAGACCTATGATCACGCCGAGGCACCGGACGCGTTGACGGTGAAGGTCGTCTTCAAGGCGCCGACGCTGGGCTTCATTCCGACGCTGGGCTATCACGGCTCTATCCTGATCTCGCCCGCCACGCTGGCCGCGCCCGCCAGCGATCAGGCCAACCTGTCCAAAACCGTCGCCAGCGGGCCCTTTGTCGTCGATAGCTGGAAAGAGGGCGATTTCGTCAAACTGGTCCGCCGCCCCGACTACAACTGGGGGCCGGCGGCGGTCGGCCATACCGGGCCGGCATTTCTGGATTCGATCACCTATAAGCTGGTTGGCGAACAATCGCTGCGCGTGGCCGCCGTGCAGGCAGGTCAGGCCGACGTGGCCTATAATGCCTCGCCCCAGGAGCTTACCTTGTTGCAGGCCGATGGCTTCGTCACCGCGACGCCGCGCTATCTGGGCTTTGTCAACGGCTGGGCGATCAATACGCAAGAAGCACCGTTCAACGACGTGAAGGTGCGTCAGGCGTTGCAGGTCGGCATCGACCGGCAAGAGATCATCGACACCGTTTATACGCCGGACTGGCAGCTTGCCCGTTCCTTCATCCAAAGCAACGTTCCCGGCGCCACCGATCACGGCGATCTTCTGGTCTATGACCCGGCCCGCGCCGAGGCCCTGCTGGACGAAGCGGGCTGGGTCAAGGGCGCGGACGGTTTTCGTGCGAAGGATGGCGTGGCGCTGGAACTGATCCTGCATTCCAACCCCTATCTGGCCACGGCCAAATCGGTGGACGAGCTGATCGCCCAGCAATTGGGCCGGATCGGCTGGCGGGTGGTCATCCGCGCCTATGACGTGGTGACTTTCGGCGAACGGGTGCAATTCGCCCGCGAAGGCGTGCCCACCTATGAGGTGACGCGCAGTTTCATCGACGCGGGCACCGTGGCCAGTATCCTGACCAACGCCAATCGCGGCGAGAACTGGTTCAACCTGGGCGAAAGCGACCCGAGGATCAACGCCCTGCGCGACCAGATCGCCAGCGCGGCGTCGTTCGAGGTGCGCGATCCGCTGCTGGACGAGTTGCAGGCCTATGTCCTTGAGCAGGGCTATTTCATCCCTCGCACCCAGATCGTCCAGCGCATCTATGTGCAGTCGCCCGAGGTGCGAAACGTCGCCTATAACGGCATCGCCTATGCCAGCTACTACACCGCGACCAAGGGCGCCTGATCCGGTCGCCCCACAGCAGAGAGTAAAGGCATGAAAAGCGCCTATTTGAACTACGCGGTAAAGCGCCTGGCCCAGTCGGTCGTGGTCGTCCTTCTGGCCTATGTCTTTACCTTCGTCGTGGTCAGCATCCTGCCCGGCGATCCGGTCACCAATATCCTGCGCGATCCCCAGAACGGGTTTTCGCAAGCTGAAATCGACACGATCATCGCCGCGCAGGGATTGGACAAGCCCATCCATATCCAGCTTTGGAATGCGCTGTCGAATTTCGTCACCGGCGATCTTGGCCTGTCCCTGCGGTCGAGCCGGCCGGTGACGACGCTGCTGGCCGAGGTGCTGCCCTCGACATTGGTGCTGGCGGTATCGGCGCTTGCCCTGGCGCTGGTGCTGGCGCTGGCCATCGCCTATGGCAGCCGCTTCCTGCCGCGCCGCTATGGGCAGGGCCTTTTGCGCGCCGTTCCGTCCCTGTCGCTTTCGGTGCCGAGTTTCGTGATCGGCCTGGTCCTGATCCATATCTTCGGATTTCAGTTGGGCCTGTTCACGGTCATCGCCCCGAACAGCGGCTGGGCCACCTTCTTTGCCGCTGTCGCGCTTGGCATCCCCATATCCGCCCAGATCGCCGAGGTTCTGGTGTCCAATCTGGATCACGAGGCGCGGCAGGAATACGCCGCCGTGGCGCGGGCGCGCGGGCTGCATCCGACAAGGCTGTTCTTTGGCCATCTGCTGAAACCTTCCTCTCTGCCTGTCGTGACGGTGATTGCGCTGACGGTTGGCGAAGTGCTGAGCGGGACGCTGATCACCGAGGCCGTGTTCGGCCGCACCGGCGTGGGCAGTCTGGTCCAGCGATCCGTCGTGTCGCAGGATCTGCCGGTTCTGCAAGCGGTGGTGGCGCTGGCTGCGGTGGTGTTCGTCATGGTCAATCTGATCGCCGACCTTGTCTATCCGCTGCTGGATCCCCGCGTCAGGCTGGTCAGGGCGGCGTCGCGGATCGCGACGATCCCAGACGAGGCCGCCAAGACCACCCTTTCCACCACGGTGAACGCATGACCGCCTCATTCCAGGGTTTCCGCAGCCGGTTCGCCCTGTCCCGATCCCAGGTCAGGCCAAAGCTGCCGCTGAGTGTCGGCCTGTCGTTGCTGGTCCTTGCCGTCGTCATCGGCTGGTCACTGGCACCGGGACTGTTCAGCGGCTTCGACCCGACCGTCGGAGTGCCGGCGGACAGGTTGCAGGGGCCAAGCGCGGGCCATTGGTTCGGCACCGATCATCTGGGCCGCGACCTGCTGGCGCGGGTGGTCCACGGCGCCAGATCGTCGGTTTCAAGCGCGCTGATCGCCGTTGTCATCGGGCTGGTCATTGGCGGGCTGACCGGGCTTCTGGCCGGGTTTTTCGGCGGCTGGGTCGATATCGTGCTGGCCCGGATCGTCGATGTGCTGCTGGCGATCCCGAACTTCCTGCTTGCGGTCATCATCGTGTCCTCGCTGGGGTTCAGCACCGTCAATGCCGCGATTGCGACCGGGATTTCCTCGGTGGCGATCTTTGCCCGAGTGATGCGGTCCGAGGTCATCAAGGCGCGTTCCGCGACTTTTGTCGAGGCGTCGTTCCTGTCGGGCGGATCGCGATGGCACATCCTGACCCGCCATGTCCTGCCCAATGCCTCGCGGTCGGTGCTGCCGATGGCGGTGCTTCGGTTCGGTCTGGCCATCGTGGTGATCGCCAGCCTGGCCTTCCTTGGCTATGGCGACCCGCCGCCGGCGTCTGACTGGGGGCTGCTGATTTCGATCGGCAAGGATTATCCGCGCTGGCCCTGGCTGGTCTATGCCCCCGCACTTGTCATCATCGCCACCGTTCTCTCGCTCAACAGGATCAGCAGATGGCTTCGCAAGACAGACTGACCCAGCCCCTTTTGCAGGTCGAGGGCCTGTCGGTGTCCTATGACCGGGACCAAGTGGTGCGCGATGTCGGATTCACGATCGAGCGCGGCAAAAGCCTTGCCTTGATCGGGGAATCCGGTTCCGGCAAATCCACCATCGCCCGCGCCGTGCTGCGGCTGCTTCCCGTGCCGGGACGGACCACCGGCCGGGTGCTGTTTCAGGGGCAAGAGATCCTCGGCCTGCCCGAACGGCGCTTCCGCCCGTTGCGTGGGCGCGTCATCGGCTTCGTCCCGCAGGATCCGGGCAATTCGCTGAATCCGGTGCGGACCATCGGCGCCCAGGCCGAAGAGGCGGCGGCGCTGACCGACGAACGCGACCCGAAGCTGCGCAAGGCGCTGATCCTGGAAACCTTCGCGCAGGTCGGGCTGGACAACCCGCAGCGGGTCTATGACAGCTATCCTCACCAGCTTTCGGGCGGGATGCTGCAACGGGTGCTGATCGGCCTGGCCGTCCTGCCCCGCCCGGCGCTTCTGGTCGCGGACGAGCCGACATCGGCGCTGGATGTGACGATCCAGAAACGCATTCTTGATCTGTTATCGAAGCTGCAACAGGATCTGGATATCAGCCTGCTGCTCATCACCCACGACCTTGCCATCGCGGCCGAACGCAGTGACGCGCTGCTGGTGCTGAAAGGCGGACATGTGCAAGAGGCCGGAGATACGCGGCAGGTCTTTGCCGCCCCGGCATCGGCCTATGCCCGCAAGCTGCACGCGGATGTGCCGGCGCTGAACCCCGACCGTTATGCCGGGCTGCGCGATCCGGGATTCAGCCGGCTGGGCGATAGCCTGCCGAAGATCGAGGTGGCTGGCGTATCCAAGACCTTTACCGTAGACGGCCGCAACCTGACGGCCGTGAACAACGTATCGTTCAGCATCCCCGCCGGGACCACCCATGCGCTGGTAGGCGAATCCGGGTCGGGCAAAACCACGACGATCCGGTTGCTGATGGGGCTGGAGCAGCCCGATACCGGCACGATCTCTGTCGCGGATACCCAGGTTTCGGGCCGCAATCCCGCCGCGCTGCGCCAGGCATGGCGGCATCTGCAACTGGTCTATCAGAATCCCTTCACCTCGCTGGACCCGACCTGGAACGTGGAGAGGCTGATCCGCGAACCGCTGGACCGTTTCCGCGTCGGCACCCCGAAAAGCCGCCACGACCGTGTGCGCGAGGCTTTGGCGAATGTCGGGTTGGACGATCATCTGCTGTCGCAACGGCCTGCCGCGCTGTCGGGCGGGCAAAGGCAGCGCGTCGCTATCGCCCGCGCGCTGGTCCTCAGGCCCGATGTGATCGTGCTGGACGAGCCGACATCGGCGCTGGATGTCAGCGTGCAGGCCGATATCATCGGCGTCCTGCTGGATTTGCAGGCCCGGCTTGGCCTGACCTATGTGTTCGTCTCGCACGATCTTGCATTGGTGCGGCAGCTTGCCCATTCGGTTTCGGTCATGCACCGGGGCCGGATCGTCGAACATGGGCGTGTCGAGGACATCTTCGACCGCCCGAGCGACGCCTATACCCGCAACCTTCTGGACGCGATCCCCAGGGGAATCGCCGCAGCCGGGGCCGTCCCCACCCCAACCCTTGCCACGGAGATGACGGCATGACCCATATCAGGCCCATACCCGCCGACACGCAAGGGTTCCGGCCCAAGCACCGGCTTGGTTTCAATACAAGGGTGTCCTTCAATGATGTCGACGGGCCGGCACGCGGTCTGCGCGACGGCATCGCCCTTTTCAAGGCGGCGGAACGGCTTGGCTATCAGTCCGGCTGGTCCTATCAGCGGCATTTCGACAATTACCTGTCCTCACCCCTGCCATTCCTTGCCGCCGTGGGACAGGTGACCGACAGGATCACCCTGGGATCGGCGGTAATCCCGATGCGTTATCAGGAACCGATCCTGCTGGCCGAAGCGGCGGGCGTCACCGATCTGCTGATCGGCGGCCGGCTTGAGCTTGCCATCTCGACCGGGGCGAACGCGGCATTCGACGCGGTATTCGGCACCGTCGGCACCGATGCCCGGACCGAGGCGAAGCGCCGTCAGGCGCGGTTCCTGACGGCGATCCGGGGCGAGGCGCTGCATCGCGTCGACGGTCTGGGGCAAGGTGCGCCGGAAGGGACAGAGTTGCGCGTCACGCCGCACAGCCCCGGCCTTGCCCGGCGGATCCGGCAAGGGGTGTCCAGCGTCGGTTCCGCCATTCAGGCGGCGGAACTGGGACTGGCCCTGATCACCGGCACCGTCCAGCACGGGCAGGAACCGGGCGAGAGTTTCAGCGACCATCAGGCCCGCATCATCGCGACCTATCGCGACACATGGCGCCGCCTTCACGGGGCCGAGGCGCCGCCGGTTGCCGTCGCCGCCTCGATCCTGCCGGCGACCACGGCAGAGTTGCGCGACACCTACGCGGCCTATGATCTGGAACGCCGCACGCAGGGGATCGCCGCCTCGCGCCCCAAAGGCGCGCTGGAGCCGACAGCCCGCACCAATGCGCCCGAGGGCAGCCAGATTTCGCCGGTGCTCCACGGAACCCCCGATCAGGTGACGGCGGCGGTGTTGGCCGATCCCGGCCTTGCCGGCGCGGATGAGCTGGTGCTGTTCCTGCCCCCCGGCTTCGATCTTGCGCAGAACGTCCGGCTGCTGACCGATCTGGCCGAAACGGTTGCCCCGGCGCTTGGCTGGGCAAAGGCGACCTGACCGCCCCCATGCCGGGGGCATCGCCCTGGCCCCCGACCATGGCGGCGGATCACCGCTCGGGCCAGGCCGGCGAAACCGGGCCAGAAAAATCTTCCTCCCTCGATCCGGCCAAATAGGGATGGCAATTCTCATCCCGGACCAAAAAATGGAGAGACAGGTCATTCTATCAAAAGTGAGCGAATGATAGTCTGTCAGTAACAGAAGCTTGCAGAGAGATCCCCAATGACCGCCGAATTCATCTCTATCACCTTCCCGAACGCTTCGACGGATATCGCGCCGATCCCTGCGGCGCCGGTCGATCCTGACTATCTGGTCCGTTACGCGCGCACCCTTGATGATTACGGGTTCAACTATACGCTGATCCCCTATCATTCCTCCTCGTTCGACAATTTCACCATTGCGGCGACCATCCTTGCAGTGACGAAAAACATCAGCGTCATCATCGCCCTGCGGCCGAACACGGTTTACCCGACGGTCGCGGCCAAGGCGTTGGCGACACTGTCGCAACTGGGCGGCGGGCGCGTCGTCGTCCACCTGATCGCGGGCGGCGACCCGGCCGAACAGGCACGCGAGGGGGATTTCCTGAACAAGGAAGAACGTTACGAGCGCCAGGCGGAATATATTCGCATCCTGCGCCGCACATGGGAATCGACCGAACCCTTCGATCACGATGGAAAATACTACAAGTTCAATGGCTTTTCCAGCAAGGTCGTGCCGGCCAAGCCGATCCCGGTTTCCGTCGGCGGGTCGTCCGAGGACGCCTATCGCATCGGTGGAGAACTGGCCGATATTTTCGGCCTTTGGGGTGAGCCTCTGAAAGAAACCCGCGAGCAAATCGACAGGGTGAATGCGGCGGCGGCGGCGGCCGGCCGCACCGACCGTCCCCGCATCTGGGTCACCTTCCGCCCGATCATGGCCCAGACGGACGAATTGGCTTGGGAAAAGGCCCATCGCACGCTGGATCTGCTGACAGCCTCGCGCGACAAGGGGCTTGCCCGCAATGCGGTCAATGCCGCGCCCCCGCAGAATGTCGGCTCGCAGCGGCTGCTGGAAATCGCCAAGCGCGGCGATGTGCAGGATCGCGCCCTGTGGTATCCGACCGTCACCGCGACCAATGCCGGCGGCGCCTCGACCGCGCTGGTCGGCTCGCCCGAGACGATTGCCGCCTCGCTTCTCGATTATGTCGATCTTGGGGCCGATCTGATCTCGATCCGGGGCTATGACAATTATAACGATGTGGTGGATTATGGTCGTTATGTCCTGCCGCTTGTCCGGCAGGGTCTGGCCGAACGCGAGGCGGCGCAGGCCCCGATAGCGGAAGCCGTCTAAGGCCGCGTGCCTTTCATCATGCCGGGGATGCCTGCCGCCGCAGCGCCCCGGCCCTTTCCCCGCGCTGACAGAAAAGAGACGCCCTTGACCATCGAAACCGAACCCCAGACCGCCGTGATCATCCCGGCCGAAACACTGGCCCGGATCGCGGCGGCTGGCAAAGTGGCCGACCGGCGCGGCAGCTTCCCTGCCGAGGGCATACAGGCACTGCATGATGCCGGGCTTTTGCAGGCCACCGTGGCGAAACGCTATGGCGGCCGGGGCGGCAATCTTGATACGCTGGTGCAGATCATCAGCCAGGTCGGCGCGGCGGACCCCTCGGTTGCGCTGATCGCCACGATGAACCTTGCCAATCATCTGGCGCAGGCGGAACGCGGCCATTGGCCCGAGACTGTCTATCGCAGCATCGTGGCCGAGGGGCGCGACCGCCCGATCCTGCTGAATGCCGCACGGGTGGAACCGGATCTGGGGTCGCCCGCCCGTGGCGGCCTGCCGCAGACAGTGGCCCGGCGCACCGCCACCGGCTGGGTGATCAGCGGGACCAAACGGTTCGTCACCGGGTCCGAGGGGCTGACGCATCATCTTGTCTGGGCAAGCACCGATGAAACCCCCGCTCGGGTCGGAACCTTCATCGTCCCGGCCGAGGCGCCCGGCATTGCCATCGTCAAGAACTGGGACAGCCTTGGCATGCGTGCGACCTCATCCCATGATGTCCGGTATGATAACGTCGTGGTGCCGCTTGAACATGTGCTGGATCTGGTCGATGCCGGAAAGGGCCAGCAGGACAATCTGGGCCATGCGGTTCTGACGCTTGGCCTGACCTCGATCTATCTGGGCGTCGGAGAGGAAGCGGCCCGCGCCTTCGCCCGTTTCGCCCATGACCGTGTGCCCGCCAATCTGGGCCGCCCGATCGCGGAAACCGACCGGATCATCGCGGTTGCCGGCGAAATCGACCTGCTGGTCGGCTCGGCCCGCGGGTTCCTGTTCGATGCGCTGGCCCATCATCGGCAGGATGCACTGCATCTGATGCGGACCCGCCTGATCGTCGGGCGACAGTTGCAAGAGGCGGTGGGCCTGGCCGTCCGAACCCTGGGCAACCCCGGTCTGGGTGCCGAACTGGGCCTGGAACGGCATTTCCGTGACATTCAGGCGGTGCTGGTCCATGCTCCGCAAGAGGATTCCGTGCTGGCCATCCTGGGGCGCAGCGCCTTTGCCGGCTACAGGGCCAGCATTGCCGGGGCTTCGCTCGCATCCGGGGTCCAGCCTCCCGCGCAGCGCAAGGCGGTCTGATCCAGGCACGGGAATGAACCTTATGATATCAGGCATTTTTCACAGTGCCCTTTGCCCGCGGGAAGACTGATGACCTATGTAATCCTTGGTGCCGGAGCGGTCGGCACCAGCCTTGCCGCGCAATTCTCCGAAGCCGGAATCGATGCGGTTCTGGTCGGCAGGGGGCGCCAGCTAACCCATCTGCGCGATCACGGCCTGCTATATCAACGCAGTCTGGGAACCAGCCGGATCGCGCTGAAGGTGACCGATCTTGAAGGGCTGCGCCTTAACCCGAATGATGTTCTTATCCTTGCGGTCAAGGTGCAGGATGTCGCGGAACTGAGCAGCCGCCTTGCCGTCCTGCCGGTGGCAGGCGGCGGGGTTGCAGCCGATCTGCCTATCCTGACCCTGCAAAACGGGCTGGAGGCCGAGCGGATCGTTGCCCGCCGTTTTGCACGTCCTTATGCCGCCGTCGTGCGGGTGCCGGCGATTTACACCGAAACCGGCCGGGTCCGTGTGCTGGCCGAACCGCATTTCGCCAGCATCATGCTGGGCGCATCGCCCGGCGGTATTGATACGGTTTCAACCCGGCTTGCCGCCGATCTGGTCCGCGCCGGCGCATTGGTCGAGGAGCGCGCCGATATCCGCCGCTGGAAAGCGCAGAAGCTGATTTACAACACCGGCAACGTGGTCGAACTGTTCCGCGCCACCCCGGACGAGGCGCGGACCGTGGCCGGGCATCTCTCCGCCGAGGCGACCGAGGTGTTGACCGCGGCGGGCTATGACCCCGCATCAGAGAGCGAGCGCGGGGTAAGCCTGGCCGGCTGGACCACCTCGCGCGATCCCGATGATCCCGGAGGCCAGTCGACATGGCAAAGCTTTACCCGTGGCGCCAGCAGCGAGGTGGATTTCCTGAATGGAGAAATCGTCTTGCAGGCCCGTCTGCTGGGCCGGGATGCCCCGTGGAACTCCGCTGCCCAGCGATTGGCGGCCGAACTGGCGGCACAGGGTGGCGCGCCCGGCCTCATTGGGCTGGACAGACTTGTCTTGTTGGCCCAATCAAGGGCTATAGACCATTCCCGGTCGGTAGATCCCAGTTGAAATGAACAATAATGGCCCAGACCCGCAGATCCGCCGTCGCAGACCACATTCTTGGAATAGCCGGGGGACTTTTCTATCGCGAAGGCATCCGGGCGGTCGGGATCGACCGCATCATCCTTGAGGCCGATATCGCCAAGGCAACGCTTTATCGCCACTATCGGTCGAAAGAGGATCTGGTGCTGGCCTATCTTCAGGGCCGCCACACCCTGGTGATGGAGGGGTTGGAGGAGGTGCAGGTCCAACTGCCCGATCCCCGCGATCAGATCGCCGAGATATTCGAACGGCTGCGGATCAAGGCTGAAAACCCGGAATTCCGGGGCTGCGCCTTTGGTCTTGCGGTGGCCGAGCACGGCGAAAGCGCGCGGATCGTCGACATGGCCCGGATGCACAAGAACGCCGTAGCCGAAGTGCTGAATGGCATCGCCCGGCGCGCCGCCCTTCCCGACGCGGATCGGATCGGGCGCCATCTGGCGCTGCTTTACGACGGGGCGCTGGCACGACGGGCCATTTATGGCAGTGCCGCACCGATGGCAGAGGCACGGGAATGCGCGCTTGCATTGTTTGATCAGGCGCGAGACAGACTGGAAGGAAAGGCAGGAATATGACCCAAAAGATCGACTATTTCTTCGGGCTGGGTTCGCCCTGGGCCTATGTGGGGCTTGACGCCTTCGTGACCCTGGCACGCGCCAGGGACATCGGCATAGTCCCTCATGTCATCGGCCTGATCGAGGAAAACGGCGGCATCTATTCGCGCAACCGTCCCCCCGCCCGCCGGGCATATTGGTTGACCGATCTGAAACGCTGGGCGGCCCGCCGGGGCGTCGTCCTGGAATTCGCGGGGCGTGACGCCCTTGACCCCGTGGGCCCGGCCGAGGATCTGGTGATCGCGGCCTGGCTGCGGCAAGAGGACTGGCTGGCCCTGGCGACGGCGTTCCATCAGGCTTTCTGGGGTCGCGCCGAGAATATCGGAGCGGCCGAGGTGCGCGCGCGCATCGCCAAGGCCGCCGGTTTCGACAGCGATGCGCTGGAGGCATATGCGCAAGGCGGCGACGTGGCGGCACGCCGCGCGGAAAGCCTTGAACTCGCCCGCCGGTCCGGCGTGTTTGGCCTGCCCTCCTATCTTGTCGGGGATGAGCTTTTCTGGGGCCAGGACAGCCTGTCCTTTCTGGAAAGCCATCTGTCGAAGGCAGAAGCCCTTGCCTGAGATGGGGCGGGGTCCCATCGGGGGCCCGTGTCCCGCACGCCGTCGATGCCAGGCGCCGCCGCGGCCCGCGTGAAGACCGGCGCGGGCGGCAACATATGCGACAGGTCGGCGCTTGAATCGGCCGCCGCATCAATGTCGAAGAACCGGGCGCCGGGGATATGAGCAGCGGCAAATTCCTCCCGCGCCCGTATCGGTATCGGGTCGGCTGGCAGGAACGCGGGCAGGAAATAGGTCGTATCAAGCACAAGCGCCTGATCCAGCCGGGCGGCGCTGACCAGCGGGCCTGAAGGTCCGGTCTCTCATTCCTCCTCGGGCAGGATCTTGCCGGGATTGAAAAGCCCTTGCGGGTCAAGTGCCGCCTTGATCAGCCGCATGACGGCAAGCGCCTGCCCATGTTCGGCCTTCAGGTATTTTTGCTTGCCCAGTCCGACTCCATGCTCGCCGGTGCAGGTGCCATCCACCGACAGCGCCTTTTCCACCATTGCCGCGTTTATGCGCCCCACCACCTCGGCATCCTGGGGGTTGGATGGATCCAGCGCGAAAACCACATGGAAATTGCCGTCGCCGACATGGCCCATGATGGCATAGGGCACCGGGCACCGCGCAAGCAGGTCCTTGGCATGGGTGATGCATTCGGCAAGCGAACCCAGAGGCACGCAAACATCTGTCGGCCAGCCGCGCGCGCCCGGCCGCATCGCGACTGTCGCGTTATAGGCGCTGTGCCGCGCTTTCCAAAGCCGGCTGCGGTCCTCTTCGGCCCTGGCCCAGCGAAATCCCGTGCAGCCATTGGCTTCGGCCAATGACCGGAATGTCTCGACCTGCTGTTCAAGCTCGTTTTCGCCGCCGATCAGTTCCACGAACAGCGTATCGGCCACGGTCTCGTTCAGCCCGGAAAAGGCATTGACCGCCGCAATGGCGCCTGCATCCAGATATTCCATGCGGCCCGGATTAAGCCCGCAGTGGATCGCCTCGATCGCGGTGCGGCTGGCCTCGGCCGGACCCGGAAAGGCACAGACAGCGGCAACCACCGCTTCGGGACGGGCGTGCAGGCGCAGGGTGATTTCGGTAATGATGCCAAGCGTGCCCTCGGACCCCAGGTAAAGATGGGTCAGATCATAGCCGGCAGATGTCTTGCGCGCCCGGCGGGCGGTTCGGATGATCTCGGCCTGAGGGGTCACCACGGTCAGGTTCAGCACATTCTCGGACATGGTGCCATATCGGACCGCCGAAGTGCCCGAGGCGCGGGTGGCGCACATCCCGCCCAGCGTGGCGTTGGCCCCCGGATCCACCGGGAAGAACAGGCCGGTGTCACGCAACTGGCGATTCAGATCCTCGCGCGTGATGCCGGCCTCGACCGTGCAATCAAGATCGTCGGCGTCCAGCCGCAGCATCCGGTTCATGCGCATCATGTCGATGCTGACACCTCCCCGCACGGCCGCGACATGCGCCTCTAGAGATGAGCCGAGGCCATGGGCGATGACCGGCACAGCGGCCGCCGCGCAGATGCCGACTATGGCCGCGACTTCCTGGGTCGTCAGCGGCCAGACCACGGCATCGGGCGGTTGGGGCAGGTGATGGGTTTCATGGCCGGCATGATGGTCAAGATCGGCCGAATGAATGGACACACGGTCACCCAGCAAGGCCACAAGGGCCGCATGCACGTCGAAATCAAGGCTCATCCAAGGGGCTTTCAGTTGTCGGGCGACGTGGCCGATGGTATTTAACCACATGTTATATATTGATATATTATCGAATAGTCAAAGCTTGGAACTGCAAAACGATTCCATTCTGGCATGGGAATATAGAATTATGAGCCCCGGCTGGCGCCCCATGGCGGTGTTTTCCCCTTCATCCGGTCGGGAATGGTCGATAAAACGCTTGCGCGGCATGCGTCTGTATTCCGCCCACCGTGGTGAACTTTTGGCCAAGGCGAGCGAAAGGCTGATACCCATCGCCCAGGGGAAACGAAGCGCGTCATGGGCCAGCCGGATGTTCGCGGCGATTTCCATGCCCGCCCTGTTTTCATCTGTCGGGGCTGATCGGCCGCAGTGCGTGAACAAACCGTGCGGCCTGAATACGCCTGTCGGACCTGCACCGACGGGGTAACGCAGGGCGAGCCATTGAAGGCGCCATTGGTTCGAGCACCGCCCCGAGGGCGGATCACCTTCCATTATACCGCCAGAGCCAGATTCTCGCGCGGGCGGGCCTCGATCTGCACCGCGCCGTGCTGGCCGATTGGGTCGGTAAGGCAGCCTTCCACCTGAAACCCGTCGTGGACCGGCTGGCCGAGCATCTGAAACGATCCGGCAAGCCGTTCATGGAATTCGCAGGGGACCGTGGCGCCAGTGGCGCCGCGTAAGCCCCGAAGAACACCACCGCCCCGGTGCTGGCCCCGGGGCGCGGGACGACCAAGACCGGATATCTCTGGGTGCTCGTCCGCGATGACCGCCCCTGGGAAGGCGAAGACCCGCCCGGCGTGGTCTACCTCTACGCACCCGGTCGTGCGGGCGAGAATGCCGAAACCTTTCTCACCGGCTTCGACGGTATCCTGCAAGTCGATGGCAACACCGGCTACAACCGGCTGACCAAACCCTCGCGCAAGGGCGGCGGGGCGCGGTGCTGCGGGCAATGAGGGATCATCCGATCTCTCAACGCCGGACCTGCATCCTGATCGGTGTCGATCCGAAGACGGTGCGGCGAGAGCGGCCACCCGACAACCCGGAGATCCGTGAGGAGATGCACAAGATCGCCGCGAAGCGTCGCCGCTTTGGCTATTGGCGCGTTGGCATCATGCTGGAGCGCAGGGGCATGATCATGAATGCAAGGAAGCTTTACCGGATCTATAGGGAGGAAGGTCCGCCGGTGCGCCGCAGGCGTGGCCGCAAGCGGGCGCGAGGCAGTCGGACACCGATGCCAATGCCGCTGCACCCGAAACGTTTTCCCTGCCCCAGGCTGTGCCGATCCTGCCGACTTCTTCCAGATAGCGTGCAACGATGGCCAGTTCGCTGTCGGAAAACCCCGACATCACCGCGCGGTAGTCCATGCTGACCCCGGCATAAAGACGAAGCGGTTCCGCCGCAGCGATTTCGTCCAGCACGATCAGCACGCTGCGGCGATCCTCGGGGTTGCGCTCACGCCGGATATAGCCGGCCTTTTCCAGCCGGTCGAACAGCGCCGTTCCCGCCCCGGAGGAAAGGCCCAGATAGGATAGGATCCGGCCCGGACTGGCCGGTTTTCCGATCACCTTGAGATAGCCGATACAGCGAAAGTCGGTCGAATGGATCTGACAGGCATTCGCCGCACGCTCGAATGCAAGGTCGCCCTGATGGATCACCGACATCAATGCGCCCCCCAGGCGATGGAGGAGCTGCTCACGCATTCTGGCGGCTTCTGGATACATTATCTTTATTATGAAGATTATTTAACACAATTATAATGGCGCAGTCGCGGCCAATGGGCAAGCCTTGGCCGGACTGGATCTGATCTGATCTGATCTGATCGGGAGGGAGGGTGAAGTGGGACATCCGTTTTGAAGTCTCGGGACAACAGATTTGCCGGAAATTTTTTTCTGCCGATTTGGCCTTCAGCCCGCAGCTTCTTCGTCACCATCGGCCCCGAACTCCGCGAGGATCTCGGTCGTCGCGCCGCCGCTCTCGAAGTTCCATTCGTGGCTAACACGCGTGGCGATCCACCTGCCATCCAAATCGAGACCGACCCCCTCGATCATGATCGGTGCCTCGGCGCGCGCGATGGGGTCGCCGACCAGCAACAGGCGCATGTCGCCCTCTCCGGCCCTGATCTCCCTGACGGCGGCGTCGGCCGCGCGGTGGGCCTCTGCCTCGTCTTGACAGACCTCTCGAAGGGTCTTTCGCGGCCCTTCCAGGCCGGTTGAAACGTCCACGTTGCGGGTCAGACCGGCGCGTCTGTCTCGCCAGCGCGTCCTGACCGAACCGAACCGTCCCCGGGGTCGCGCGCCGATCCGATAGCCATCCATGTCCAGCAGCATGTCAGGCACCTTAGCAAGACAGCTTCAACACAGGCAGGCCCCGGTTCATGACCGAGGCCTGCCTGTTTTTCAGCAGCCGTAGGGCGGACGCCCGGGACGGAGCGCAGACCGGAGAAGGGCCGCGCGCCCCGAGGCCCTATTCCGGCAGGGCGAAGGCCACGATCTTGGTGTTGAACGTCGATCTGATGGCGCCCTGACCGGCGGCGATGACCGCGATATACTGGCGCCCGTCAATCGTATAGCTGACCGGAACCGAGGACGGCCCGCCCTCCAGCTGCTCTTGCCACAAAACCTTGCCGGTGCGCAGATCGAAGGCGCGGAAATAGTCGTCCGCCGTCTGGCCGATGAAAACCAGCCCCGACCCGGTGACCAGAGAACCACCATGCGTCGGTGTGCCCATCGGGATTGCCAGCGGCATTTTCAGCCCGAAGGCCCCGCTGTTTTTCGACGTTCCCAACCGCTCGGACCACAACAGATCGCCGGTGTTCAGATCAATCGCCGACAGCCGGCTATAGGGCGGGGCGAGGCAGGGAATCCCGATCGGTGAGAACCAGAACCGCGGGAAGGCCGCATATTCGGTTTCCGCCTGCGGCACCACGGAACCAACCTCTGAGGCGCTGGCATATGCACCCTGCGGCTTCAGCCCCATCGCATCGGCATTTGCCCGCGTCAGCAGTTCCATATACGAGATAAAGCGGTTGTGGTTGATCACCATCACGCCATGTTCGGGATCAATCGAGGCACTACCCCAATTGGCCGCCCCAAAGGTGGCGGGGAATATGATCGAGGGGTCAAGGCCCGGCGGCGTAAAGATGCCCTCATAGCGGGCGCGGGCAAAACCAATCCGGCAGTAAAGCTGATCGAATGGGGTGATCCCCCACATATCCGCCTCGCGCAGCTTCGCGCCACGCAGGGACGGCAGCCCGTTGGAAAAGGGCTGCGTCGGCGACAGACGTTCCTGCGGCACGGCGCCATCCTGCGGCACCGGGGTTTCGGTCACGGCAAAGATCGGCACGCCGGTCAGGCGGTCCAACAGATAGATCTCGCCATGCTTGGTGGTCTGGATCAGCGCAGGCCGCTGCGCACCATTCTCGCCCGGCAGGTCGATCAGCGTCGGCTGCGAGGCGACATCATAATCCCAAAGGTCGTGATGAACGGTCTGGAAATGCCAGACATATTCCCCGGTTTCGGCATTCACCGCGATAACCGAGGTGGAGTAGGCATCGTCGAACGTGCGGCGCTGCGGGCCATAAAAGTCGGGCGTGGCATTGCCGGTGGGGAAGTAGACCAGCCCCAGTTCCTCATCAGCGGACATCGGCGCCCATGAATTCGGCGTGGCGGTGGTATAGGTCTTGCCTTCTGCCGGTTCCGAATGGTCATCGGGGTCGCCCATGTCCCAGGCCCAGGCGAATTCGCCGGTGATGGCGTCAAAGGCACGCACGACGCCCGAAACCTCACCCCAATATTGGCCATCCGTCACCCATCCGCCAACAACGACATTGCCGCGCACCACGGTCGGGGCCGAGGTGACGCGGTAATAGCCGGGGATGGTCTCGCCCAAAAAATCGGCCATGCCGCGCGTCAGATCCTTGATGCCGCCTTCGCCGAAACCTGCGCAAGGCGCGCCCGTCACCGCATCCAGCGCGATCAGCTGGGCCATGCCGTTGCCGGTCAGGATACGCTCATGGCACTCTTGGCCCGCCAGCTCGGGCGCGATGTGATAGGCGACACCCCGGCAAACGCCAGGATAGCCGCCCGAGGCATCATAGCTCCAGCGTTCCTTGCCGGTTGCGGCATCCAGCGACAGGATCAGGTTGCCGCTGGCGCAAAGGTAAAGCGCATCCCCTACCTTGAGCGGCGTCGCATTGGTTGCCGGGCGTTGAACGCTGCCGGTCCAGACCCTTTCAAGCTGGGTCACGTTCGCAGGCGTTATCTGATCCAGCGGAGAGAAACGGCCCCCACCGTTGTCGCCGCCGAAATAGGGCCAGTCCTCGCCCACGGCCCCGGCATATTGGATGCCTCTGGCGGCAGGGAAAGCGCCAGGCCCGGTCTGATACAGCGGATCGGCCGGGCGGTCGGCGATGGTCCAGTGAAGGCTTGCCCCCAGCAGAACCGAAGCGGCGCCCACACCCGCAAGAAGACCCGCCGCACGGCCCGGCAGGCGCTGCGCGAGGCCCAGGCCGCCGCGAAGCGGCGATTGCGTCCAGGGCAGGATCAGCCAAAGCCCCATGACCAGAAGCATGATGACGCGCGGCGCGAGCATCCAGCCGTCAAACCCCACTTCATAGATCCCCCAGCCAATGGTCAGCGCAAGGACCGCGCCATAGACCCAGGCCCCGGCGCGCCTGCGCAGGAACAGCAATACGGCTGCGGCAAGGATCATCGCCCCGGCGGTGGCGTAATAAAGCGACCCGCCCTCGCTGGCGAGGATGCCACCGCCCACCAGCATGGCCGCACCCGTCAGCGCCAGCACCAGTGCAAAGGCATAAAGCAGCCAGATGCTGAATTTGGATGCGGGTCGCCTTGCGCGATCCCGGCGTGTTTCGGTCGAAGTCATCAGTCCCTCCGGTATGAACCGCCCGAGGCGGCAAGTTGGTAGCGCCAGGTTGGCAAGCGGCCCCAACCGCTAACGCTGGTGATGAGGCGTGGATCGGGACGCACAGCGCAGCCCGTCACGCGAGATCACACGGAGCCGGCCACCTCAGACACATGCCGGGCAGTGCGGCCGGTCAGCAATTGGTCAAGCCAGATCACCACCATCGCGGAAATCACGGTCGCCACCATCGTCAGCGCGGCGCGCTGCATAAAGGCCCAGGTCGGATCAGAGGTGGCAAGCGCGCTTCCCACCATCGAGATCATGATCGACGCGGCATCCTGATAGGCCATCGAGGGCAGCTTGCCGGTCTGCATCTTGTGGCAGGCCCAAAGCGTCATCAGGAATACCAGGCCCAGCAGCACAAACAGGTGCCCGACCAGCGACAGGGCGCCCAGCACGATCAGCGCCATCACCCCGCCAAGAATGACCGAAAAACTGCGCTGCGCCGTTTCGCGCCAGATCGATTCCCGTGTGGTGAAGACCAGGACGAACATCCCGGCGACGGCCAGCATGATGTTGCCAAAGTCGATGAACGTATAAAGGAACAGCGTATAGGCCAGCAGCACCACGGCGCGTATTCCGGCACGGATGGCGCGGCCATCAGGCTCGGCGGGATCATAGACATCCTCGTGGATCTCGGTCGTCCTGACCGGCATCAGCATGTGCAGAACCGGGGCAACGATGGCGCTGATAAAGGCCGCCTTGGTCATCTCACTTCGCAGCCAGGCCATGGAATCGTAAGATCCCAGCCCCATGATCGACATCAGCGCCGCCGCCACGATTATCAGCATGCCCACCGCACTGCCCGTCACCTGGATCAGGTAGAAGCCTGCGAAATAGATCAGACCGATGATGAGGATCAGTGTCAGCGGTATCGGACCGAAGAACACCACCACCCAGGACATGATCCACAGCATGCCGGAAAACATTACCGGCGCCCCAAAGTTACGCCCTGGGTTGAATGCCTTGCGCGCGCTTGCCGGCAGCGAAAACAGCAGCACCGGATAGATCATCGGCATCGGGGATTGCAGCAGCATGCCCATCACAAAGCCGATCACCGGCAACAACGCCAGACGGACGGCAAACCACGGATCGTCATCATATTCGGGACGCGGTGCGACATACATCGTTTAGCGCCTTAATAGAGGTAGGAGATATAGGATCTGACCCACAGAAAGCCGCTGGACACCCTTGCGACGATACCATTGGACCCTCCTGCATAGATCAGCGCCGTCGCCTTTGATCCGACGCGAACGTTGCGCGGCCATTCCTCGGAGTTCTGCAATTCAAGCTGCACCGGGATCGTTCGGGCGGGCTCGAACCAGCGCGTCGACGACTGGTTTTGCGGCAGGCCGTTCGCGGCGGTGCGGCCGGTGTCGATGCCCCATGCAATGCCGCGCACCTTTGCGTCAAAGGTCCGTCCGGGAACGGCGTCGAACAGAAGGCGCGCCGTGTCGCCGATATCGACATTGGTAAGCTGGTTCTCGCGCAGGTCCACCGTGACCCAGGGCTCGATTGTCGCGACGAAGGTGACAGCCGGGGAGCCGGCACTGACGTGCTGTCCCACGGCCATACGCAAATTGGTGACGACACCGGCTGTCGGTGCCCGGATGACCGCGAAGTCGCGGTTCAGTTGCGCCTGTTCAAGCTGAAGCCGGGCGGCTCGCACTTGCGGGGTGTCGCGGATACCATCCCCAAGTTGCAGCCGGGCGCTTTCAAGATCGGCCAGCGTGGCATCAAGCGTGGCCTGGGCAGTGCGGAGTTGCACTTCGGCATTGTCGACATTGACCTGCGTGCTTTGCCCCCGCCGGAACAGGGCGCCTGTGCGCGCGGAATTTGCCTGCGCATTGACCAGCGCCGAACGGGCCTGATCGACCTGCGCCTCGGCACCTGCAAGAGACACCGATGAGGCGGCCAAGGTAAGCAACGCCTGGTCGAGTGCCGCCTGCGCCTGGCGCACGGCCAGATCGAAAGGCGCGGGATCCAGCGCAAACAGGGGTGCCCCTGCGGCAACCCTCTCGTTATCCTCGACATGGATCAGGGTTACCTGCCCCGAGACACGCGGCGCGATCTGAGCCGTGAAGGCCATAAGAGCACCGCTTGCACTTGAGGGGGCATGCAGATCACTTGCGACCTGCCAGCCAAGACTGCCAAGGATCAGGATGGCGACAACGGCGCCAATCTTGCCGGCAGGCCCGCGCGAGCGGCGGCCAGCCGATGGCTCTTCTGCGACAGCGGCCGCTCCCTCACTGACCGCCCCGGCAGAGAGAATGGATGCCTGGACCGGGCCGACCGTAGCCGCTGGCCCAGCAAGCTGCGGGCCGGGTGAGTTGCGCGCATCGTCCGCAGAGTTTTCGATCTTCATACTCAAAGCGTGTTCCTCGATGCCGTTTGGGAAGAAAGATCAGTATATCTTGATCATAATTAATCTTTATTGTAAAGATATATGGCCGGCACGGGGCCGTCAAGAACGGTGGGATTGGTTGTGGGCAGGCCGGATCGCCGGTGTTCTCGACATGGACGTCGGCGGTGCGCGGGTCGAAGGCACTGACGACGGATCGGACCGGACGCCGAGCCCTGGGTCCAGGATGTGCTTCGCTTCTGTCCGCCGATGAAGAAGCCGGCGCCGGCGGACGGCGTGCCCGATGATGCCGCATAAATGTTCAGAAGGATCGCGTCACCCTTCGGTAAGCGCGCGGCAAGGCTGCTTCAGGACGCGGGCATATCCGCCCTGTTCAACGCGCCCTATGCCCAGTTCTTGCTGAAGTCTAAAACAGGTGATCTGGCCAAGGCTCTGGGATAACCCGCCTTCGTTCCCAAGATGGCGCCGCGACTGGTCAGCGGAAAGCAACTGCGAACAGGATCTGGAAGAGACGATTCATTCCGTCCCTGTTTGTCCGGCAAACCGTTCCTTCCATATTGCGGCCTTTCCGCTTTGGAACGCACAATTGGTCTTCGCCAAAGCTTCTTGGCGGCTATGATCGGCTAGACGCCCCCGTTGCCGATCGAAAGGACGGATGATGAACCTGCGCTCTGATATCGCAAAGGCTCTCGACCATGCAGTGCCGATCATGGCTGATGGTCTTTGGCAGCTTTCGCCGGAAGATGCCTGGGAACTGGTGCAGGCCGGGGCGGCGACCCTGCTGGATGTCCGCACCATCGAAGAGCACAGCTATGTCGGACGGGTTCCGGGGGCGCTGCATGTCGCATGGGCGACGGGCACGGCCATGACCCGCAACCCCCATTTCGTGCGGCAGGTCTCGGCCATCCTGCCCAAGGATGTGATGCTGGTTCTGCTGTGTCGCAGCGGCAATCGCTCGGGCATGGCCGCAGATGCGCTGCGCAAGGCGGGCTTTTCACGCGTCTACAACATTGTCGAAGGGTTCGAGGGCAGCCTTGACCCGCAGGGGCATCGTGGAACGTCCGACGGTTGGCGTTTCAGGGGGCTGCCGTGGGAACAAAACTGACGCTTCGTGCCACAATCGGCCCAATACAGCGAGATTTTCTAGCCAATCATGAGTGCTGAATACCCGTCGCCCACCGTGGCGCTGCCCGATATCGACGCCGTAGTGCGCGGTCTTGCCGATGTGCGACGCGCATGGCGGCAGTCGTATCACCGACTTCAGGAGCCCGGCCCACGCGAATTGCCATCGCGCGAAAGCATTGCCCGGATCGTCGAGGGGCTGCGGGGGGCACTGTTCCCCATGCGTCTTGGTCCGGCTGATCTGCGGCAGGAAAACGAAAACCGCTATGTGGCGTTGACGCTGGATTCCGTGTTGTCGGAACTGCTGGCCCAGGTGCGGCTGGAGCTGAGTTGGGATGCGCGCCACCATGCGCCCCCCTTGCCGGAAACCCCGTCCGAAAGGGCAAGTAAGGTGGTCGCCGGCTTTGCGGCCAGTTTGCCCGAAATCCGCAGGCTGCTGGATACCGATGTGGTCGCGGCCTTCCGTGCCGATCCCGCCGCCCGCAGCGTGGACGAGGTTTTGCTGTGCTATCCGGGCGTGCAGGCCCTGATCAACCATCGCATCGCCCACCGGCTTTATCGCCTGGGCGTGCCGCTGATCGCGCGGCTGATATCCGAGCTTGCGCATAGTGCCACGGGGATCGACATCCACCCCGGTGCCACGATCGGCGAGGAATTCTTTGTCGATCATGGCACCGGGGTGGTGGTTGGAGCGACCGCGATCATCGGCAATCGGGTGCAGTTGTTTCAGGCCGTCACATTGGGCGCCAAAAGCTTTCCCACGGATCAGGATGGCCACGCCATAAAAGGCTTGCCGCGTCATCCGATCGTCGAGGATGATGTCGTGATCTATTCCGGCGCGACGGTTCTTGGCCGCGTGACCATAGGGCGCGGCGCGGTTCTTGGCGGCAGCGTCTGGGTGACCGAGGACGTGCCCCCCTTGACCATCGTGTCGCAGGCGCGCGCGCGCTCTGTCGATCAGCCGAAGGAAAGGAAAACCGCATGACCTGAAGCATGTGACCGAACCTCATTCCTCAACACTTACCGGAGCCTCCGATGGCCGAACCCGTTTCCCAGGCCGCACTAAGTGACAATGCTGCGCGCCAGCTTGCCAATGCGACCAAGACTGCCCCCATCCTTCCCACGATCAGTCCGCGCTGGCTGGTCCATCTGCTGCAATGGCTGCCGGTCGAGGCTGGCATTTATCGCCTGAACCAGGTCAGGAACCCCGAAGAGGTTCTGGTTGCCTGCACCGCGCGCGAAGATGAATCCGAACTGCCGCAAACCTTTGTGGATTATGAGGAAAGCCCGCGCGAATATTTCCTGAATGGCGTGTCGACCATCGTTGATGTCCACACCCGGATCAGTGACCTTTATTCCAGCCCCTTTGATCAGGTGAAGGAGCAGCTGCGCCTTGCCATCGAGACGATCAAGGAAACGCAGGAAGGCCAGTTGATCAACAACCCGAGCTATGGGCTGTTGGCCAATGTGCACCCGGATCAGGTTCTGTATCCGCTGACCGGCGCGCCGACGCCGGATGATCTGGACCTGTTGATTTCGCGCGTGTGGAAGGAGCCGGCCTTCTTCCTGACCCATCCCGACGCAATTGCCGCCTTTGGCCGCGAATGCACGCGGCGCGGCGTGCCGCCGCCCACGGTGTCGCTGTTCGGGTCGCAATTCCTGACCTGGCGCGGTCTGCCGATCATTCCATCCGACAAGGTGCCGGTGGTGGATGGCAAGACGAAAATCCTGCTGCTGCGTGTCGGCGACAAGCGCCAAGGCGTTGTCGGCCTGTATCAACCCGGCCTTGCGGGCGAGCAAAGTCCCGGCCTGTCGGTGCGGTTCATGGGGATCAACCGAGCGGCCATCGCGTCGTATCTGATCAGCCTGTATTGCAGCCTGGTCGTGCAGTCGCCTGATGCGCTGGCGGTTCTGGATGATGTGGAGATTGGCAAGTTCCATGACTATCCCGACACCTACAAGTGATCTTGCCCCGCCTGCGGGCCTGCCGGATGTGGCGACGCTGACGCAATTGGCATCACAGTTCTTTGCGGCCCTTCCGGGGGCTGCGGGGACCGGGGGAGGCGGGGCGTTGCCCGCCAACCCATTGCCGAACGAGCCCGTTCCCGCGGGGTTCAGCCCTGGCCCGCTTGCCAATGGCCCGGCGTTGCCGGGCACATTCGCACCCGGGGCGAACATGTTGCCCATCACGCCACAGGATGCGGCGGGCGCTGTCGCGTCGGCACCCGCGCTTGTGCCTAAATCCGCCGCGACCAATGGATTGCCGGATGTGGCTGCCATCGTGCCCCCGGCTTTGAATGGCCGCTTTGGCGGGCATTCTCTGGGTGTGCCACAGGTCACTCCACGGTCCACGCCCGGACAGCATGCTCCAGACACGCCCTTTTACTTTCTGGGCGAGGGGGTGCCTCAATACGCGGCAGGCGACATTCCCAGCCAGGATCTGGTGACGCCGCAAAGCTTTGGGCTGCCGGGTGAAGCAGACCTGCGCGCATTGCTGGCAAAGCCGGCCTTGGAGGACGAACCGTCGGGGCAATATTATTATGCCCCGGCCCGCCCGGCACAGCCCGAACCCGCGGCGCCATTGCCGCAATCGGGTCACCCCGCCTTTGATGTGAATGCGGTCCGGCGCGATTTCCCGATTTTGCAGGAACGGGTGAATGGGCGGCAATTGGTATGGTTCGACAATGCGGCCACGACCCAGAAGCCACGTCAGGTCATCGACCGGCTGTCGTATTTCTATGAACACGAGAACTCGAACATTCACCGGGCCGCGCATGAACTTGCGGCCCGCGCCACCGATGCCTATGAAAAGGCGCGCGATACCGTTCGCAGGTTCATCGGGGCTGGATCCGCGGACGAGATCATCTTTGTGCGCGGCACGACCGAAGGCATCAACCTTATTGCCAAGACCTGGGGCGCCAAGAATATCGGTGAAGGCGATGAAATCATCGTCTCTCATCTGGAACATCATGCCAATATCGTGCCATGGCAGCAACTGGCTTGGGAAAAGGGCGCAAAGATCAAGGTGATCCCGGTCGACGATTCCGGTCAGGTCATCCTTGAGGAATATCAGCGCCTGATCACGCCGCGCACCAAGCTGGTATCGGTCACGCAGGTCTCAAACGCGCTTGGAACGGTGGTGCCTGTCAAGGAAATCGTCCAAATCGCCAAACGCTATGGTCTGTGCGCCATTGTGGATGGCGCGCAGTCGGTCAGCCACATGAAGGTGGATGTGCAGGATATCGGAGCCGATTTCCTTGTATTCTCGGGCCACAAGATCTTTGGCCCCACCGGCATAGGTGCGGTCTATGGGCGCAAGGCCATATTGGAGGACATGCCTCCCTGGCAGGGCGGCGGCAATATGATTGCCGATGTCACGTTCGAACGGACACTGTTTCAGCCGCCGCCGAATAAGTTCGAGGCGGGCACCGGCAACATCGCCGACGCGGTTGGGTTGGGTGCGGCGCTGGAATATGTCGAGCGTTGGGGGATCGAGAATATCGGGCGATATGAGCATGAATTGCTGGAATATGCGACCCACCATCTGCGTCCCATAAAAGGCGTTCGCCTGATTGGAACGGCCCGCGACAAGGCATCGGTTCTGTCCTTTGTGCTTGATGGCCATACGACCGAAGATGTGGGAAAGGCGCTGAATCAGGAGGGAATCGCTGTCCGCACCGGGCATCATTGCGCCCAGCCGATCCTGCGCCGCTTTGGCTTGGAAACCACGGTTCGGCCATCTCTGGCATTTTACAACACCTGCGAAGAGGTCGACCGATTCATCGCGGTAATCCGTCATTTGGCACGGGCATAAGCCCAGATCGCACAAAAACCCGCCCAAACCCAGTTTTGGGCGGGTTTAGAGTTCTTGCTATGCGAAATGCCATTGCAAAATTTGACGCGGAAGCGGCATATGGCGCGATCACCATGTATTGTGGCGCAGACAGGCTTCATTCACCCTGGCAGTTTTATCGTGCTTTTTCAGCATTATGATTGCGTCGCAAATATGCTGAGCAAGGACGGGACGCTTCGCAGCGTCATTATGCTTAAAAGACTGCTGCTTTGATTGTAAGCGTTCGCAGGCGACCACGGTCGGCTTAGCTTGCCGGCTTGAAGTTCCACGGCAGCAGGTTGTCGGGACGGCTTTGTGGATGGCCGCTGGCGATGGCGGTGAGCGTGGCCTTGGGGTAGTCGAAGGGCTCGACGCCGTTGATCTTGCAGGTCTCGATGAGCGAGGCGATGCGTCCCCAGGCCATGCCGCCTTCGTCGTGACCGGCGAAGAGTGCATCCTTGCGATTGAGGGCCATCGGGCGGACGAGATTCTCGACCCGATTGGAGTCGATCTCGACACGGCCGTCGGCCAGGAAGGTTTGCAGCCCGTCCCATTGGTTATGGATGTAGGTCAGCTTTTCGCCCAGGCGGGATTTGGCGGAGATTTTCCGGCGCTGTGCCTGAAGCCATTCGCCGAAGGCTACCGCCAGCGGCGCGGTGCGGGCCTGACGGGCAGACAGGCGCTGCCCGGGCGAGACGCCGCGGATAGGCCACCGCGCCACCATGCCCTGCGACCGTTCCAATGGGGATATGGTGCGAGCGGTAGCCCGTTTCCGTGACGGGCAGCGGGGTTCTGTCCCCGCTGTCCAGTTCGATGTGATCGACCACGCCGAATTTCTCCGGCGTGAAGGTGATGTCGATGCGGATGCCGCGCCATGTGATGCTGTGTGTCTCGGTGCGCATGTTAGTGGCTCCAAAACACATGGACTTGCTCGAAGCCCGTTTCGATCACGAAGACGTCGGAGATTTCCAGATCACGCGCCATGCGGTCATAGTCGATGTAATAGCGCAGGTTCTCGGGAACTTCGCCCGTTTCCTCGGTGATCTCCTCTGCGAAGTCGGCTAGCGACCGATATGCCCCCGCATAGGTTTCCTCGATGGCGCGGCGGGCATCACCCAAATCGCGGAAACGCTCGACCAGCTTGCCGCCGATCTCGCCATGTTCGGCGATGAACACCGACAGTTCCGCCACCTGTTCCAGCCCCATGTATTCGGACAGGGGCGCACCCTCGAAGCCCTCATAGTCGTGGATTGCCCATTCCTCTGCATCCTCCACAGGGGAAGCCGCCAGCATCGTGTGGACATCCGCGTAAATGTCGTAAGCCTGCTGCTCGGCATTGATCCATGCGCCATGCAGGTAGCCGCTGTTATAGGCGGCCAGACAGGCCACATAGATTCTAATATCTCCTTTTGATTGTTTCACTTTTTCTTCCTCTCTCTTTTTGCTGGTTGCGCATGCAACCGGAACGAGGCCCGCGCCGGTGAGCGGGGGAAGCGGTCAAGACCCGTCTGGCGTGAGGGGCATCGCCCGTCCTGCACAAGCGCACAGCGCGCGGAAGGATGGGGACACGCGCCGGACGCGCCCCAACGGGGCGTTCAGGTCTTAAGGGCTGGGGGTCAAGACCCCCTCTTACAGAAGAAAACAGGTGTCAGCCCGTCTGGGCTGGCCGATGAAAACGTTTAGTTCTATGAAATTAGGTGGCTTAGGGCATTCAGAATGCGGGCGGGATCGATCCAAGATGCAAGCAAAGAACTACCATCAACCAACGTGGGAAAGAATTGCGGTTTTCATTTCTGGATTGGTGATGATTGGCGCTTTGATTTGGATTGCCATTATAGTTCCGAATCCAACTGATTTTCAGTATACTGTTTTTAGAATTGTTCTCGGAATTTCTGGTGCTGCGTTGGCGGCATTAATTCCAGGATTTATTGACTTAAGGTATAAGAATGTCATTCGCGCGGGCGGGGCGATGGCCGTTCTTGTTATAATTTACTTCTTTCCTGTCGCCTCGCCGACGTCCTCATCATCTGCCAATGGAGACTGCAATGTTATTGGGGAAAGCAGGAACAACAACATCAACTGCAACAATAATTAGCTTTTTCCTATTTCTCGCACCAAGGATCGCTCTCGCTCAAGATATTGAGGTGACGGGGAGCTGCAACGTAATAAATTCCAGATCGGAAAACATAAACAACGTAACATATTCAATAAACTGCAACAACATCTCAACCGGCGCGGCAGACAGAATAGAGCAGGTTCTTAAATTAATAGAGTCGGCCTCCGAAAATTTTGCAGGCAATGAATTTGAAGACAGTCTATATACTTTACTTAAAAACTCAGAATCCGGGCTGGCTGAGCTAAAGAAGTCGCGAGCGCCTCATATAAAGATTTCCCTTACTAGATACGATGACTGTGATGATTGCCCGGAGGTCATAGAAATAAGAAACACCGGAGGAGAGATGCGAAGGATAAGTGATATATTAATTATTAATCTAGTTAGCATTAGGATAATAACGTCAGGCGAAAATTCAGCTTGCCCATTTCAGGGCGCATGCCCGAAAAATAATTGGATAGATATTGATTATCCGCAGCGCATGCGCACCCTTTTCGATGATCGCTCATTTTTTGAAGGTGACATCATACTATACGAGGGGTTTAGTTCGGATGAAATAGGGCAGGAAATTTTTGAACGAGATGTTTTTAAGGTTTATCAAAAAAGAGAGAAGCATGAGAGGCATATTGATATTCCTACAGATGTGCTCAAATTGTGTACGATATTCGAATACAGCATTGGGATAAAGGTTTCAATGGTCACCTACCACGGAAATGCATACGATGAATATTTTTCCTACAAAGTCAATCGCACTGAAAGTGGCGTCGAGTTTTCAATAGATAAATTCTCGATGGGAAAGGATGGATTTGAAAAAATTCAAAAAATCCATGATGCGTCAAAATCCGCAAGAAGCTGGGCTGGCGGAGAAACTGAAAACTCATCGTTTGCGGCTATACTTATGTGGGAAAGAAGTGTGTCGAATACCGCTGGAGAGCGCCGCCGATAGTTAATTATAACTTGAATGTAGAGCGGCACAGGACACTCCTGATCGGGTTCAGCGCCGACGCGCTGGCGGCATCCAATCGGCGGACGGTTGGTCAGGGATGCAAGGGGCAGGAACGCCCTTTGCTCGGTGGGAAGGTTCCTAGGAAGGGCAGCGGCGAAACGCTCCCGTTATTGGTCTCAATGAAGTCGTCTCCATGAAATGGTCTGGGGTCTTGGGGGCAGGAACGCCGCCCAAGTTGATGGGTGCAGGGAGAGCGAAGTCTCCTTGCGAGTGGGGTTCAGGGGAGCGCGATAGCTCCGATGATCCATGGTTCGGTGCAGGTGGAGAGGGACGTCTCCAAGCCCTGCGAGTGATGGAACGGTGATACGTTCCGTTGGCTCTGGAATGGGGTCAATCCCCTGCAAGAGCCAAGGCCGGAGGGATGCAACGGGAACGCGCAGCGGGTCCCCTTGCCAAGATGGTGTTGTACTACAACACACATCTTGCCCATCGCTGAAAGGCTGGGAAACCTCAATTATTGACACCGAAGCGTAATAATCAAACCTGTCTGACGCGACCTATTGTTCAGAAATTCTCTGGCATCGTCATGGACAGGAAGAGGTCATGATACGGTTGGCACCGTTCTGCGCCACGGCAACAAATTGCCCACCGCCATATGTCACGGAAGGCCAGACATTGGCTTCTGGTGCAGCACGCACCGTCCAGTTTACACCGTCAGGCGAGGTCATGATCCGGTTGCTGCCGTTCAGCGCCACAGCAACGAATTGCCCGCCACCATGGGTCACGGAATTCCAGAAATTATTTTCTGGCGTTGCGCGCGCTGTCCAGTTTACGCCGTCAGGTGAGGTCATGATCTGGTTGGCACCGTTCTGCGCCACGGCAACGAATTGTCCACCGCCATACGTCACGGAAGACCAGACATTGGCTTCTGGTGCAGCACGCACCGTCCAGTTCACACCGTCAGGTGAGGTCATGATCTGGTTGGTTCCGTTGGTCGCCACAGCAACAAACTGTCCACCACCATGGGTCACGGAATACCAGTTATTATTTTCTGGTGCTGCGCGCACTGTCCAATTTGCGCCGTCAGGGGAGGTCATGATACGGTTGGTTCCGTTGGTCGCCACAGCAACGAATTGTCCGCCGCCATAGGTCACGGAAAACCAGTTATTGGCTTCTGGCGCAGCACGCGCCGTCCAGTTTTCAGCGGTGCATTCTGGTAACCCGCATCTATCCCCATCAGGACAGACAGGCCGGTGAAAGGCTATCCACCCTTCTGGGGTACATCCCTGAAATGCGCCGTAGGTCACATTGTAATTCATTTCACCCAATACACCATCAGGTGAGGTGCAGCTCTGCTGCCATGGCGGAAACCGGGAGTATTGTCAGCATAAACAATAGAAATAATTTTAGAATATTGATATGAAAAATGTGTGAAAATTACGCACGCATTAAGGTTCCCTTTTGCGCGAAATTTTATCACGATTCGCGCCCGTTGCAAAACAATTCAAACCGCGACCAAGTTCTGGCCTTTGGAGAAACACCTCAGCCCCGGATCAGCGAATTTTGCAAAATCATTCACCCGTCCAGCGACAGGGGAAATGGAGCCATTTCGCGTCGACTTATCCGCATGTTTTCCATTGAGGATTCCCTGAAAGACTTTCCATGAATCATACTGCAAGGCGGGATGCCCACATGAAAGTTGGATATGCCCGTGTTTCCACAGAGGAACAAAATCTTGATCTGCAACGCGCCGCCTTACGGCTGGCGGGATGCCGGATGGTATTTGAGGATCATGCCGTTTCTGGTGCTACACATGAGCGCCCCGGACTGGCACAGGCGATGGATGTCCTCGGCCCCGGTGATGTGCTAGTCGTCTGGAAACTCGACCGTCTCAGCCGCTCGCTCGCACATCTGGTCAAGATCATTGACGAGTTGGGACGGTGCGGCATCGGCTTTGCCTCGCTTACCGAATCTATCGACACCACGTCTCCCGGCGGGCGCTTCCTCTTTCACATCATGGCCGCACTGGCCGAGTTTGAGCGGGCGCTGATCGCCGAGCGAACCCGCGCGGGTATGGTTGCCGCACGAGAACGGGGCAAGACCCTCGGTCGCCCCCGCAAGCTCTCGGATACGGCCGTCGCGCAAGCCCGCCTTGCGGTAGCAGAGACGGGCAAGCCGGTCGCACGTGTCGCCTCTGAAATGGGGGTAGATGCCAGCACCCTGCGTCGGGCGTTCAAACGGGGCTGAAGGATTGCGTTGCGCGGCGAAGAGATCAAGTCATTTTCTTGTGCGCGCCCCTGCGATCTACACGGATTGGGTTTTGGACGAGATGATCGAGAATGAGGTTGCTGGCGTACTTCCTCGCGTTATTCACCGCCGCGACCGCGTGGTGCCTGTCCTTGCCAACCATCTCTTTCATATATTCCGCGCGGGCGTCATGGTCAAGATTGCCGGAGTTGTTTCGATGAACGAGCGACCTAACCGCCAGAAAATGGCCCATATTCAGATCGAATGCGCGCCACACAAGCGCATACGCCATGCGGGCGATAAATATATCAACATACTGATGCCGTGGCTTGCCGAACCTGGCGGCGTATTCCATGGCATAGCGGAAAAAATGCACCTTTTTGGTGAGCGTGCTGTCCCGCAGCGTGCCGGGGCAGGATGAGCAGGATTTCTTGAGGCCGATGCGCGTGTGGCATTCTTGCTCCAAGGGATGCGGTCTAAAGTTCTGGATAGGTCGGGCAAAGCCGTATCGCTCAACGAACGGGTTTGGCGGCAAGTGCTGAGGACAATTGAAAAGACAGGCCACCTCTGCGTCAAGCGAAAGTTCCGGCCCTGTTGTGCGCAGGCCCCGGCTGTTCTTTGCCCTTGGAATACGAAGAACACACTCGATGACGTTCGGTATCTCGTTGATAAAGGGAACGTGCTTCCGGTTCAGGCTGTAGCTGGACAGTTGAAACAGGTGGAAGATCGGCCAGCCGTCGAACTCGAAATACATGCGGCGTTCGATCTGGGCTAGAACCGGACGCAGCGCTTGCGGGCTACGGCGGATCGCGGTGGCGATCTCGCCATAGGTGTTGAAGCGCACAAGGCCGAGCACCATCGTATCAACCTCGTACGGCGTCAACTTGGAGCTGGCGATGTAGGGATTTG
>NZ_JASGGO010000006.1:0-126067 GCF_047605025.1 Paracoccus sp. (in: a-proteobacteria)
CGAGCGCAGCAGCGCCTTGGTCGGGATGCAGCCCCAGTTCAGGCAGATGCCGCCCAGATGCTCACGCTCGATCACCGCGACCTTGAGGCCCAGTTGAGCGCCCCGAATGGCGCAGACATAGCCGCCAGGGCCGGAACCGATCACCACCATGTCGAAGGATTGCGCCATGGATTTCCCCCTCTTGAAAAATATAGTTCAGCGTTAAATCATTTACCCGAGGTCATCAAGCGAGAGCTTGCCCGAGGCCAGCGCGCCATAGCCGCCCAGTTCCATGACCCGGTTTTCCTGTTCGGTGGGTTCGCGGCCAAGGGCTGCGTTGCGCCACGGAAAGCGCCCGAAGCGTGCGATGGTGGCGTGGTGCAACTCGGCATGGCGCAGGCTTTCGCCGGGCAGGAATTCGCTGAACAGGGCGATTGCCCGGTCCTGGTCGGCCATGTCCTCGCTATGTTCGAAGGGCAGATAGAAGAACTGCCGCGCGGGCGGATCGATGCGCAGGTCATGGCCCGCCTCGATGGCCTGGCCGGCCAGGGCGCGCGCCAGCGCGTCGGTGGCGAAGGCGCGGGGGTCGTCGCGGAACATGTTGCGCGGAAACTGGTCGGTCAGGATCAGCGCGGCCAGCGCGCCCTCGGGCGTCTCCAGCCAGCCCGGCGCCAAGGTCCCGGCCTGCTGCCAGGCGGGCTGGAAGCGGTCGCGGATCCGCTGGTCCAGCGCGTCGGAGCGGGCATACCAGCCCCCCTCGCCGACCTCGTCGAGCCAGAAGCGGTTGATCTCTGCGGGGGTCACCTCGGGGGTCATCGCGGCCTCCTTTGCCAGGGCCGCGATGGTCGCAGAGGGCGGCGGGGGCCGCAACCCCCGCTTTGCCGCTTAGTCCTGGCGCGGGCTCGGGCCGTCGTCGGCCCCGGCGGTTTCCAGCGCGGCCTCGACCGCCACAGGGGTGGCCGAGGGGGCGATGATGGCGAAGCTTTGGTCCTGGCTTGGCGTGGGGCGCCGGGTGCGGCGCCAGCCGGCATAGCCTGCCAGCAGCAGAAGAAGCGCGCCGATATAGACCCAGAACCCGTCCGGGCCCAGCGTCTCCATCAGCCAGCCGGTGGTCAGCGGCCCGGTGATCGCGCCGACCCCGTTGATGAACAGCAGGCCCGCCGAGGCGGCGGCCATGTCCTTGGCGTCAAGGAAGTCGTTCGTATAGGCCAGCAGCAGCGAATAGACCGGGTTCGCGACCCCGCCGATGACGGCTGCCGTCAGAAGCAGCCCCCAGATGCCCGGTTGCAGCAGCAGCGTTGCCGCGCAGGCCAGTGTCCCCAGCACCGACAGGGCCAGCACGATCACCCGCCGGTCGCCGTGGTCCGACATCCAGCCGACCGGATATTGCAGCACCAGCCCGCCGATGTAGATCGCCGCGACGAAGGCCGATATCTCGCTGACGGAAAGCCCGCGCGTCGAGCCCCAGACCGAGGCCATGCCGAAGATCGCCGAGAACACGCCCCCCATCAGGAAGATGCCGACGCAGCCCAGCGGCGACACGCGGAACAGGGTCGCGAAGCTCATCCTCTGGATGGTCGAGAACTGCGGCGCGGGCTGGGCCGACAGCAGGATCGGCAGGAAGGCGAAGCTGACCAGCACCGAAGGGATGATGAACAGCAGATAGCCCGCCGGATCGGCCGCGTTCATCAGGATCTGCGCGCCGATGATGCCCAGCATCTGCACGATCATGTAGGCCGAGAGCGCCTGGCCCCGCGTCTCGTTCGTGGCGCTGGCGTTCAGCCAGCTTTCCGAGGTGATGTAGACGCCCGAAAAGCAAAAGCCGATGATCAGCCGTTCGACCGCCCATATCTCCCAGCGGGGCAGGACCGAATAAAGCACCAGCACGGCCGAGATGGTCGAGGCGAGCGCGGCGAAGACGCGGACATGGCCGACCCTCTGGATCATGTCGGGCACCACGCGCGACCCCAGCAGGAAACCGCCGAAATAGGATGCCATCACGACCGACATCTGGGCGGTCGAGATGCCCTCGATATTGCCGCGAATGCCCAGCAGCGTGCCCTGCATCCCGTTGCCGACCATCAGCAGCAGGATGCCCAGAAGCAGGGGCCAGGTCGTGCGCAGCACGGTCAGCATGGGGTGTCCTTTAAGGAAGCAGCAGCGATGCGTCGCCGTAGCTGAAAAAGCGATAGCCCGAATCCACCGCGTGACGATAGATCCGGCGAACGCGGTCCTGGCCCATCAGCGCCGAGACCAGCATCAGCAGCGTCGATTTCGGCAGGTGGAAATTGGTCATCAGCCCGTCCGTCACGCGGAAGCGATAGCCGGGATAGATGAAGATCCGGGTCACGCCCCGGAATGTTTCGACCCGGCCCTCGGGGGTGGCGGCGGATTCGATCAGCCGCAGCGCGGTGGTGCCGACCGGGATGACGCGGCCGCCCGAGGCGCGGGTGCGGTTGATCGCCTGGGCCGCCTCGGGCGTGACCTCGCCCCATTCGCCGTGCATCTCGTGCGTGGTCACGTCCTGGACCTTCACGGGCAGGAAGGTGCCGGCGCCGACATGCAGCGTCACATGGGCAAAGCCCACTCCCTTCGCGGTCAGGCGGGCCAGCAGATCGTCGTCGAAATGCAGGCTGGCGGTAGGGGCCGCGACCGCGCCGGAATGACGTGCCCAGACGGTCTGGTAATCCGTCCGGTCGGCCTCGTCCGGGGCGCGGAGCGCGGCGATATAGGGCGGCAGGGGCATGGCGCCGACCTGCGCCAGCGCGGCGTCGAAAGCGTCGCCCGTCGCGTCGAAGCGCAGGGTCAGGCCGGTTTCGGTCATTTCGGCCACTTCGGCGCAAAGCGCCTTGCCGAAACGGATCGTCTCGCCCGGTTTCAGCTTGCGCAGCGGTTTCGCCAGCGCCTTCCAGCCATCGGCGGCGGGTTCCAGCAGGGTGATCTGGATCCGGGCCACGGCATCGCCCTGCGGGGTCCGGCGGGTGCGGGTGCCGCTGAGGCGGGCGGGGATCACCTTGGTGTCGTTCAGCACCAGAAGGTCGCCCGGCCCCAGCAGGTCCACCAGGTCGCGCACATGCAGGTCGCGCAGATCCGCGCCGGTCGCCGCCAGCAGGCGTGCCGCGCTGCGCGGGCGCGCGGGCCGCGTCGCGATCAGCCCCTCGGGCAGGTGAAAGTCGAAATCGTCCAGGTTCATGCGGCGGCTTGTCGCGCCCCGGCCCGGACGCGTCAAGCGTGGTAATAGGAAAGTGAAACTCTCAGGCTTTACTTGTCCGACGAATTTGGTAGGGTTTCGTTGAGCCATCAGGGTGAGTCGATGATCATCTGCCATTGCACCGGAATCTCGGACCATGACATTCGCGCGGCGGTGGATTGGATGCGGGCAGCGGATGCCGAGACGATCATCACCCCCGGAAAAATCTACCACGCTCTCGGCAAACGTGCCGATTGCGGGGGCTGTATGCCTTTGTTCCTAGACACCATGCGCCAATGCGATAGTTTGGCGGTGCCCCCCATCCTGCGGGGGCTTCGTAGCAAACGCATGGGAGATAGCCATGAAGGGCGACGCCAAGGTCATCGAATATCTCAACGCGGCGCTGCGGTCTGAGCTGACGGCCGTAAGCCAGTATTGGCTGCATTACCGCCTGCAAGACGACTGGGGCTTCGGCAAGATCGCCGACAAGTCGCGGGCGGAATCGATCGAAGAGATGAACCATGCCGACCGGCTGATTCAACGTATCATCTTTCTTGAAGGCCATCCGAACCTGCAAAAGCTGGATCCGCTGCGCATCGGGCAGAACCTCAAGGAAACGCTGGAATCCGACCTTGCGGCCGAGCATGACGCCCGGACCCTTTACATCGAGGCGCGGGATTATTGCGAATCGGTCAAGGATTACGTCAGCAAGGACCTGTTCGAGGCGCTGATCGTGGATGAGGAGGGCCATATCGACTTCCTCGAAACGCAGCTTGACCTGTATGAATCGATCGGGGCGCAGAATTACGGCCATCTGAACGCGAAGCCCGCCAGCGAAGCAGAGTGATCGGCCGGGAAGCGGCATCCGGGGGCCTTTCGGCCCCCTTTGTCATGCGGCCTGGAGATATGCGGCCTGGAGGTGCGGGCGGCTATGCCCCCAGCCAGTCCCGCGCCAGCGCGGGCAGGGCTTCGTAATCGTCCAGCATCGCCTCGGGCGCCAGGCGGCGCAACGCGCCACCTTCGGGGCCGAAGGACACCAGCGCCACCCGCACCCCCGCCGCCGCCGCCGTCCTGCGGTCTGTCTCGGTATCGCCCACCAGGAACGAGCGCGCGACCTCTCCGCCCGCCTGCACCACTGCGGCTTGGTAGGGCCGGGGATCGGGCTTGCGCACCGGCAGGGTATCCGCGCCGATCATCGCGGCGAAACAGTCGCGGATGCCCAGTTCGCGCAGCAGCGCCTCGGCCAGGGTTTCGGGCTTGTTGGTGCAGACCGCCAGGCGGTGCCCGTCCGCCGCCAGCCGCTTCAGCGCCGCCGCGACGCCGGGATAAAGCCGGGTATGGATGGCGATGCCCTTGGCGTAATGGTCCAGCAGCCGGGGATAGTCCTCATCCTCGGCCCCTGGCGGCAGAAGGGTATCGGCGGCGATCCGTGCAAAGCCCGCGCGCAGCATCGCCCGGCCGCCATGGAAGGCGATCAGCGCGTCATCCTGCGGGTGCAGCAGGTCGCCAAGGCCCCGGTCGCGAAAGCAGCTATTGGCGGCGGCGATCAGGTCGCCCGAGGTATCCGCCAGCGTTCCGTCCAGATCGAAGACAACTGTTCCCGCCATGCTGTAACCTTTGGTCAATATGTTTGATGACGCCGGGCCTTTCCCCGGTGCCTGCCCCTAGGTAGAACGCGGGGGCAGAATAAGGAACAGGCAGGGGGCAGTCATGTCGGACAATTCCGCAGCACTTATCGTCCTGGCGGCCGGGCAGGGCAGCCGGATGCAATCGGACCTGCCCAAGGTGCTGCACCGTCTGGGGGGCGTGCCGCTGGTCGGCCATGCCCTGGCCGCCGGCCGCGCGCTTGAGCCCGAGCGCGTCGTCGTCGTCGCCGGCCATGGCGCCGAGGCGGTCGAGCGCGCCGTGCGCAGGCTGGATCCCGAGGCACGCATCGCCCTGCAAGCCGAGCAGCTTGGCACCGGCCATGCCGTCTTGCAGGCGATCCCGCTGCTGGAGGGGTTCGAGGGCCGCGTGATCGTCCTTTACGGCGACACCCCCTTCATCGGCGAGGATACGCTGCGCGCCCTGGCCAGCCACTCCGCCGATGTGGTTGTGCTGGGCTTCGAGGCCGCCGATCCAGGGCGCTATGGCCGCCTGGTCACCGGCCCCCAGGGGCTTGAGCGGATCGTGGAATATAAGGATGCCGATGCCGCCACCCGCGCGATCCGGCTGGTGAATTCCGGCGTGCTGGCCGCCGATGCGGACCTGCTGCGGCGGTTGCTGCCCGGCCTGGGCAATCAGAACGCCTCGGGCGAATATTACCTGACCGACATCCCGGCCCTGGCCCGCGCCGAAGGCCGCCGGGTCGAGGTCGTCACCTGCGACGAGGACGAGACGCTGGGCATCAACACCCGTGCCGAGCTTGCCGCCGCCGAGGCCGCCTTTCAGGCCCGCGCCCGTGCCAGCGCGCTTGAGGACGGCGTGACGCTAAGCGATCCGGCGACCGTCTGGTTCGCGCTGGACACGGTGATCGGGCGCGATGCGGTCATCGGCCAGAACGTGGTCTTCGGTCCCGGCGTGACGGTGGAAAGCGGCGCCGAGATCCTGCCCTTCTGCCACCTGGAAGGCTGCCATGTCAGCGCCGGCGCGACCGTCGGCCCCTTCGCCCGGCTGCGCCCAGGCGCGGAACTGGGCGGCGACGTGCATGTCGGGAACTTCGTGGAAATCAAGAACGCCGTCCTGGACGAAGGCGTCAAGGTCGGTCATCTGACCTATCTGGGCGATGCCCATGTGGGTGAGCGCACGAATATCGGGGCCGGCACCGTGACCTGCAATTACGACGGCGTGGGCAAGCACCGGACGCTGATCGGCGCGCATGCCTTCATCGGCTCGGACACGATGTTGGTGGCGCCGGTGCGTGTCGGGAATGGGGCGATGACCGGCTCGGGTTCGGTGATCACCCAGGACGTGCCGGATGACGCCATGGCCATCGGCCGGGCGCGGCAGGTGACGAAGCCCGGCCTTGGCGCCCGGCTGATGCAGGCGTTGCGCCAGAAGAAGGGGAAATAGGCCATGTGCGGCATTATCGGGATCCTGGGCGGCCACGAGGTCGCCCCGCAACTGGTCGAGACGCTGAAGCGGCTGGAATATCGCGGCTATGACAGCGCGGGCGTGGCGACGGTGGACGCCTCGGGGCGGCTGGATCGGCGCCGGGCGGTGGGCAAGCTGGTGAACCTCTCGGATCGGCTGGTGCATGAGCCTTTGGCCGGGCATAGCGGCATCGGGCATACCCGCTGGGCGACCCATGGCGCGGCGACCGAAACGAACGCCCATCCCCATCGGCGCGGCCCCGTGGCCGTGGTCCATAACGGCATCATCGAGAATTTCCGCGAATTGCGCGACGAACTGGAAGCCCTGGGCCTGGAGCCGGAATCCCAGACCGATACCGAGACCGTCGCCATGCTGACCGCCTGGTTCATGGGCCGGGGGCTGGAGCCGGTCGAGGCGGCGCGGGCGACCCTTGCCCGCCTGAATGGCGCCTTTGCCCTGGCCTTCCTGTTCCAGGACGAGGGCGATCTTATGGTCGGCGCGCGCAAGGGCAGCCCCCTGGCCGTGGGCCATGGCGAGGGCGAGATGTATCTGGGCTCGGACGCGATCGCGCTTGCGCCCTTTACCGACCGGATCACCTATCTGGAGGATGGCGATCATGTCGTGCTGACGCGCGCGGGTGCGCGGATCTTTGACGGAGCCGGCCGTCCGGCGCAGCGCGAGATGCAACAGATCGATGTGGGCGCGACCCAGATCGACAAGGGCGGGCATCGCCATTTCATGGCCAAGGAGATCGCCGAGCAGCCCGTGGTCCTGGCCGACGCGATCAGTCACTACGTCAAGGGCGACCGCATCGTTCTGCCCGAAAGCCTGGACTTCGCCGAGGTGGACCGGCTGACGCTGGTGGGCTGTGGCACCGCCTTTTATGCCGCCCATGTCGCGCGCTACTGGTTCGAAAGCCTGGCGGGCCTGCCCTGCGACCTGGATGTGGCCTCGGAATTCCGCTATCGCGAGCCGCCCCTGTCGCCGAAAAGCTGGACGCTTTGCGTCAGCCAGTCGGGCGAGACCGCCGACACGCTGGCCGCGCTGCATTACGCGCGGGGCCGCGTCGCCAAGACCGTGGGCGTGGTCAATGTGGGCACCTCGGCCATTGCGCGCGATGCCGATATCGCGCTGCCGACGCTGGCGGGGATCGAGGTCAGCGTGGCCTCGTCCAAGGCGTTCACCTGTCAGTTGACGGTGCTGGCGGTGCTGGCGCTGAAGGCGGCGCAGGATCGCGGCCGGCTGGACGCGGCGGGCCTGGCCGCGCATCTGGCCGATCTGCGCAGCCTGCCCGGCCTTCTGAACCAGGCCCTTGCCGTGGGCGAGGAATGCCGCCGCCTGGCCGGTTGGCTGTCCGAGGCGCAGGATGTTCTGTATCTGGGGCGCGGCGCGCTTTACCCGGTGGCGCTGGAGGGGGCGCTGAAGCTTAAGGAACTGAGCTATATCCACGCCGAAGGCTATGCCTCGGGCGAGTTGAAGCATGGTCCCATCGCGCTGATCGACCGCAATGTGCCGGTGGTGGTCCTGGCGCCCAGGGACGGGCTTTTCGACAAGACCGTCTCGAACATGCAGGAGGTGATGGCGCGCCATGGCCAGGTGCTGCTGATCTCGGATGCCGAGGGGATCCAGCGCGGCGGCCATGGCATCCGCGCCGGGCTGACCATGCCGGCGGGCGGAGGAGTTTTCCAGCCGATTCTTTACGCGGTGCCGATGCAATATCTGGCCTATTACACGGCGGTCGCGAAGGGGACCGACGTGGACCAGCCCCGCAACCTGGCGAAATCGGTTACGGTGGAATAAGGAAAGGCCCCGCTTTCGCGGGGCCTTGTCGCTTTTCGGTTTTTTCCGGGGCTTTGCCCCGGACCCTAGGATATTTGGGCAAGAAAGAGCCTGGCGCGCGCGGCTTCAGTCGCGCTCGCCGAAGGCTTTCCAGAGGCTGGCGCCGATGACCGCGCCGAGGATCGGGGCGACCCAGAACAGCCAGAGCTGGCCCATGGCCTCGCCGCCTGCGAACAGCGCCTGGCTGGTCGAGCGCGCGGGGTTGACCGAGGTGTTCGTCACCGGGATCGAGATCAAGTGGATCAGCGTCAGCGACAGGCCGATCGCAAGCGGGCCGAAGCCCTGGGGTGCGCGGGCATGGGTCGAGCCGAGGATCACGATCAGGAAGAAGGCGGTCAGGATGACCTCGATCAGCAGGGCCGACAGCATCGAATAGCCACCCGGCGAATGCGCGCCGTAGCCATTGGCGGCGAAGCTGCCCAGGTCCACCCCGGCCTTGCCCGAGGCGATGAGGTAGAGCGCGCCCGCAGCCAGGATCGCGCCCGCCAGTTGTGCGATGATATAGGGCAGCAGATTCGAGGCCGGCAAGCGCCCGCCCACCACCAGCCCGACCGAGACCGCCGGATTGAAGTGCCCGCCCGAGATGCCACCGACCGCATAGGCCATGGTCACGACGGTCAGGCCGAAGGCCAGCGAAACGCCGGTGAAGCCGATGCCCAGTTCTGGAAAGCCCGCCGCCAGAACGGCGCTGCCGCAGCCCCCGAACACCAGCCAGAAGGTGCCGATGGCCTCGGCGAAAAGTTTATTTTGCATAGTTTGTTCCGATTGCACTTGTTCCATGGCCTGGCCATAGGAGTCCTGCATCCTGTCCTGCCAGTGCCGCCATTCGGTGGATATGCCGGATATGTGCGGATATGAAGGATGTAAATCATCTTTCATTTCTTGCAGGCCGGTGGCAGGAGAAAGATGAAATGATGAAATTTTGGCTTGATTTTTGCGTGGCATCTTGGCATCTTGCCTAGCAATCGCGATTTCGTGATACGGTTTGATGTCCGGGCCCCTCTGACGCGCGTGGCGGCATGTGCGTGATGTCGGCATCGATCTTTTGACCAGCCGCCCGGACCTGTTCTTAGACATGCAGCAAGGAAACAACCCTCTCGCGGGGGGAACCGCGAATGGTGCCCAGCCCTCTACTCTCAGCTATTTCCGCTGGTCCTTCATCGCCACGGTGTTTGGCCTGGCGCTTGGCTGCCTTCTGGGCTGGCAGACGACCGGCACCGTGGGCGGTATGCTTTCGGTGTTTTTCATCTGTGCGGTGTTGGCGGTGCTGGAGATTTCGCTCAGCTTCGATAATGCCATCGTCAACGCCAACAAGCTGAAGGAGATGACCCCTGTCTGGCAGCGGCGCTTCCTGACCTGGGGCATCCTGATCGCCGTCTTCGGCATGCGGATCGTGTTTCCGCTGCTGATCGTGGTGATCGCGGCCAATATCGGCCCTTGGCAGGCCATGGTCATGGCGGCCAGCCAGCCGGACGAATATTCCCGCATCATGCATGACGCGCATCTGCCCATCGCGGCGTTCGGCGGCACCTTCCTCATGATGGTCGGCCTGAGCTTCTTCTTCGACCATGAGAAGGATGTGCATTGGGTCCGCTGGCTGGAGGGCAAGATGACCCGCTATGCCACGATCCGCGGCATCGAGGTGGCGATCGTGCTGATCACGGTGCTGATTTTCGCGCGCTTTTTCGACGCGGCCGAATCAGAGGTGTTCTTCAAGTCGGCGATCTGGGGGCTGGTGACCTTCCTTCTGGTCGAGGTGCTGGGCGGTCTGCTGGACAGTTCGCAAGAGGCATTGCAGGCCGGCGCCAAGGGCGGTCTGGGCGCTTTCCTTTACCTGGAGGTGCTGGATGCCTCGTTCAGCTTCGACGGGGTGATCGGGGCCTTTGCGCTGACGCATAACCTTTTCGTCATCGCCATCGGCCTGGGTATCGGCGCGATGTATGTGCGCTCGATGACCATCATGCTGGTCGAGCGCGGAACGCTGGCTGAATACCGCTTCCTGGAGCATGGCGCCTTCTATGCCATCCTGGCGCTGTCGGTGATCATGTTCGTCCAGCCGCTGCTGCATATCCCCGAGGTCGTCACCGGCCTGGGCGGGGCGACGCTGATCGGGATCTCGCTTTGGTCCTCGATCCTCTGGAATCGCAAGCACAAGGAGGATGAGGCGTAGATCTCTGCGCCTTGATCCGGGACGGAAAGGGCCGCCGGCGCGAAGCTGGCGGCCTTTTTACTGCCCGAACCGGCCCGAGGCTGCTATGACTGGGCCGTAGTTTTGCCGATTGTGACGGATTTTCCTGATGATGCGTTATCTTGCCGCCGCCTTTGTCGCTTTGGTCGCGATGCTGCTTTTTTATCTGGCGCTGCGCTGGCGGGGCGCCGCGCTGCCCCGGTTGGGGCTGATGCTGGCGGGTCTTGCGGTGCTGGCGGCGGGGTATTGGCAATTGAGGCCCCAGGGCGGGCTGCCGCTTCATGACGACGGCGCCGATGCGCAGGGGTTTTACCAGCAGGCCCGCGCGCTGCCGCAGGCTCCGGCCAAGGTCTATCATCTGGGCCACAGCCTGGTCGGGCGCGACATGCCCGCGATGCTGGCGCAGATGGCGGGGCATGACTATGCGTTGCAACTGGGCTGGGGCACGGCGCTGCGCGAGCATTGGCAGGGGCGCGAGGCCATCGCGGGCTTTGAGCGCGAGAACGACACCCCCGCCTGGCGCGATGCGCATGAGGCGCTGCAAGGCGGCACCTTCGATGCCTTCGTGATGACCGAAATGGTGCGGCTGAAAGATGCGCTGGCCTATAAGGAAAGCACCACCTATGCCGCGAAATGGGCTGAGGAGGCCGTTGCCGGCAATCCCGCAATCCAGCTTTTCCTGTATGAAAGCTGGCATGCGCTGGATGACCAGCCGGAATGGCTGGGACGCTTTCCGGGCGATCTGGACCAGATGTGGAGCCAGATCCTGTGGTCCGCTGCGCGCGGGGCAGGGCGGCCCGTCTGGCTGATCCCGGCGGGGCAGGCCATGGCCGCCGTGGTGACCGAGGCCGAGTCGCGGGGCATTGCCGAACTGACCTCGCGCGAGCAGCTTTTCAGTCGCAACCCGGACGGCACGCTGGATACGATCCACCCCAACGACCTGGGGATCTACCTGGTCGCGTTGACCCATTACGCGGCGATCTATGGCAAAAGTCCCGTCGGCCTGCCTGCGCAACTGATGCGCGCCGATGGCAGTCCGGCGCAGGCGCCCTCGTCGGAACTGGCGTGGCGGATGCAGGAAATCGTCTGGGATCTGGTGCGCGGCCAAAGGCTGACGGGGCTGCGATAGCCCCTTTCACGGCATTGCCGGCGGCTTTGGAACCGAATCGCTTTTGCCGGCGTCTCGCTGTGACAGGCGGCAAGGCGCCGCCCGAGAGATCGGGAAAGGAAACACCATGAAATATCTGACCGCCGCGATGATCGGGGGGCTGCTGCTTGTGCTGGCCGCATGCGGCGACAATGCGACCGAGCGCGCCGCGACCGGCGGCCTGGGCGGCGCGCTTGTGGCCGGGCCGGTGGGTGCGGTCGCGGGGGCGACGGTGGGGGCCGCCACCACCCGGTAAAGCCTTCCTAGCGGCGTGCCTCGATCAGGGCCAGCCATTGCCGGATCGCCGTGACCGACTCGGCCTCGTCCAGGAAGGGGATATGCCCGCGATCCGGCACTTCCGCGAAGATCATGTCCGGGCGTCGGCGCAGCATCTCGTCGGCGGTCTGGCGGCTCAGCAGTTCCGAATTCGCGCCCCGAAGCAGCGCCAGCGGCAGGCCCTGGCAAGCATCGAACAGAGGCCAGGCATCCGGGATCGGACCTTCGAAAGCGGCGAGGAACGATTCACGCAGCGCCGGATCGTAATTGATCCGCAGCCCCTCGGGGGTTTCGTTGTAATGCTTGCGCGCCTCGTCCAGCCAGCGGGCAGGGGGGACATTGGGGAAATCGCGCATTACCTCGGGCATGCGGCGGGCCAGATCCTCATGGCTGCGACCCACGGGGTTGCGGCCGATATAGTCCTGGATGCGGTCCAGCCCGTGCCGGTCCAGTTCAGGGCCGACATCGTTCAGGCACAGGCCCAGCAGCCGGTCATGCGCCACCGCCGCCAGGAACATGCCGATCAGCCCCCCGCGCGAAGTGCCCAGGATCGCTACCTGGCGCAGTCCCAGATGGTCCAGAAGCTCAAGCGCGTCCTTGGCCTCTTGCGGCACGGTATAGCTGGCCGCGCCGGTCCAGTCCGAGCCGCCCCGGCCGCGATAATCCATGCGGATCAGCCGCACATCCTTCAGATGGGGGGCCACATAGTCGAAATCGGAGGCGTTGCGGGTCAGGCCCGACAGGGCCAGCACCGCAAGCCCCTGGCCCTCGTCCAGAAACGCCAGGCGGGCACCATCGCTTGTGGTAAAGGCCGGCATCAGAGATTGTCCGATTGCGGCATGCCCAGGACATGATAGCCGCCATCGACCAGGATCGTTTCGCCGGTGGTGCAGGCGCCCCAGTCCGAGCAGAGCCAGGCCGCCGTGCCGCCGATGGCCTCAAGCGTGGCATTGGCGCGCAGGGGGGCGTTCGCCTCGGTATGGCGGAAGGTCTTGCGCGCGCCGCCGATGGCCGCGCCCGCCAGCGTCTTCATCGGGCCGGGGCTGATGGCGTTGACGCGAATCCCCTCGGGGCCAAGGTCGTTCGCCAGATAGCGCACCGCCGATTCCAGTGCCGCCTTGGCCACGCCCATCACGTTGTAAAAGGGCGTCACCCGGTTCGAGCCGGCATAGGTCAGCGTCAGGATGGTGCCGCCATCCACCATCAGCGGCCGCGCCCGGCGCGCCACGTCGATCAGCGAATAGCAGGAAATCGTCAGAGAATTCCTGAAATTCTCGCGCGTGGTGTTGATGAAACGGCCGGTCAGTTCGTTCTTGTCGGAATAGGCGATGGCGTGGATGACGAAATCCAGCTTGCCCCAACGCTCGGCGATCTTGCCGAAGGCCGCGTCCAGCGAGGCGTCATCCGTCACGTCCACATCGATCAGCAGATCCGAGCCAAGGCTGGCCGCCAGCGGCTCGACCCGCTTGCCGAAAGCCTCGCCCTGATACGAGAAGGCCAGTTCCGCGCCCTGCTCGGCCAGGGCCTTGGCGATTCCCCAGGCGATCGAGCGGTCATTCGCGACCCCCATGACCAGGCCGCGCTTGCCCTGCATCAGATGCGTCATCTCAGCCTATCCGTTATAGCGTGACAACAGCATGGACCCGTTGGTCCCGCCAAAGCCAAAGGAATTCGTCATGACCGTGTCCAGCCCCGCATTTTCTACCAGCCGCGTGGCAATTTCGCCCGCATGGATGGCCGGGTCCAGCGTCTCGACATTGATCGACGGCGCGATGAAGTCATTGTCGAGCATCAAGAGGCAATAGATCGCCTCTTGCGCGCCGGTCGCGCCCTGGCTGTGGCCGGTCATGGATTTGGTCGAGGAAATCGGCGGCGTCGCGCCCTCGCCGAAGACGCGGCGGACGGCCTGGACCTCGCCCACGTCGCCGACCGGGGTCGAGGTGCCATGCGCGTTGATATAGCCGACCTTGCGGCCCTGGGGCAGGGCCTGCAACGCCAGGCGCATCGCGCGTTCGCCGCCCTCGCCGGACGGCGCCACCATGTCATGCCCGTCCGATGTCGCGGCATAGCCCGTCACCTCGGCATAGATCCTGGCGCCGCGCGCCTTGGCATGCTCCAGTTCCTCAAGCACCAGAATGCCGCCGCCGCCCGAGATCACGAAGCCGTCGCGGCTCGCGTCGAAGGCGCGCGAGGCTTTCTCGGGCTGGTCGTTGAATTTCGAGGACATCGCCCCCATCGCGTCGAACAGGCAGGAAAGCGTCCAGTCCAGTTCCTCGGCCCCGCCGGCGAACATCACGTCCTGGCGGCCCATGGCGATCTGCTCGGCCGCGTTGCCGATGCAATGCAGCGAGGTCGAGCAGGCCGAGGTGATCGAATAGTTCACGCCCTTGATCCTGAACGCGGTCGAGAGGTTGGCCGAGATGGTCGAGGACATGCATTTCGGCACAGCGAAAGGGCCGATCCGCTTGGGCGAGCCGGAGCTTAGCACCGTCTGATGCGCAGCGAACATGCTGGAGGTCGAAGGCCCGCCGGACCCCGCGATCAGCCCGGTGCGCGGGTTCACGACCTCGGCCTCGGTCAGCCCGGCATCGGCGATGGCCTGGGTCATGGCGATATAGGCATAGGCCGCGCCCGGACCCATGAAGCGCAGCAGACGCTTGTCCACATGCTCCTTGATGTCCAGCTTGACCGCCCCGGCCACCTGGCTGCGGAAGCCGTATTCCTTCATGTCTTCATTGGCGGTGATGCCGGATCTCCCGGCCTTTAGCGAGGCCAGCACCTGATCGGCGTCATTGCCGATGCTGGAAACGATCCCGAGGCCCGTAACGACGACGCGGCGCATGTTATGCTCCTGAATAAAGGGGCGCGATCAGCTTTCCGACAGCGCGACTTTCATGTCCTTGACCTGATAGATGACCTCGCCATCCGCTTCGACGCGGCCATCGGCCACACCCATGGTCAGGCGGCGGGTCTGCACGGCCTTGGTAAAGTTTACATAATAGCGCAGCATTTTGCGATCCGGGCGAACCATGCCGGTCAATTTGACCTCGCCCACCCCCAGCGCATAGCCGCGCCCCTGCCAGCCGCGCCAGCCCAGGTTGAAGCCGGTCAACTGCCACAGCCCGTCAAGACCCAGGCAGCCCGGCATGATCGGGTTGCCTGGGAAATGGCAGGAAAAAAACCAAAGATCCGGGTTGATGTCGAATTCCGCCACGACATGGCCCTTGCCATGCGCGCCGCCATCACCCGAGATTTCGGTGATGCGGTCCATCATCAGCATGGGTGGCTCGGGCAATTGCGCATTACCTGGCCCGAACAGCTCTCCGCGGGCGCAGGCCAGCAGATCGTCCCTGTCAAAGCTGGTCCGGGTCATCGTCATGCGTCTCTCATCTCCCTGTTCTGCGTGGTTTCATCCCTGGCACTGGCGTGCCGTCGCGAAACCGTCGCGATGGTCTAGCACCGGCGCGCGCCTTTTCGCAAGGGCCGCAGGAAATCACGGGACATCAGCCGCTTCGGCGAGGCGCGGCCCCGCCCATGGGTGCCGGGTCGGGGGTGCCCGCTTAGAACCATTGCCCCGGCTCCATCAGCCCCAGATCCATCAATTGCTGCGAATGCCAGCGGAAGGGATGCGAGTTGCGCCAGGCAAAGCTTTGGATCTGGCGGCGCGAGCCGGGATTGCGCAACAGCGCCTTGGCCACCCGGAACGAGGCGATGGCCGCAGTCAGGTTGTGGTGCCAGGGACAGGAATAGGTGTTGTATTCCTCGACGTTGAAACGGTGATCGGCCCGCAGCTTCAGGCCCGGCTGGGTGCGAAACAGCGCGATCCGGTCGATGCGGCGGCGGTCGGGGGGGACGTGCTCCTCGAAGCGCCAGCGCAGGCCGCCATGGAAGTCAAGCTGCCGTTCCAGGTGCTTGCCCTGGCGATCCACCCGGCCCAAGGCGAAATAGCCGGCGCGGTCGAACATCGCCTCGTTCATGCTGACGGCATCGGGAAAGCGGTTCAGATCCGGGGCGTAAAGATCAACCACATAAGTCAGCATGCCGCGCCGGCGCTCTTGGGTGTGGAAGGCCAGCATCTCGCCCACGGTCCGGCTCTCCGAGAAGGGATAGAACAGGAATTCGGCGTTATGGGCGTAATAAAGCCAGGTGTTCACGGGCGCGGCCTGGATCACGGCATTGACCGCGCCCAGATGCGCCTGACCGCGCCGGGTCTCGAAACGCAGGTTCACCACCTTGTCCTCGGCCTCGGCGGGCAGGACATGGGCGGGCAGGGGATCGGGCGACAGCGCCAGGATCAGCTTGAAGCCGCATTTCAGATGATGCTTCAGCGTATGGCTGACGGCGACGGCATCCTCGATCAGCAGGATCGCGATGGGCCCCGTCGCCAGCCGGTTGGACGCGCCGCGCAGGAATTCGTCCAGGCTTGGAAAGCTCATGGCAGCGCCGCCTTCAGGTCGGTCAGGAAGGCGTCGCGCCGCGCCGGATCGGTCCCGGCCTGCATCAGCGCCGCCAGAAGCTGCGCCTTGCGATCCGGGGCAAGCGCGGATTCCCTGATCATCCGGCCCAGTTTTTCGGCGTCGAAGCCCTGCACGGTCAGCGCGGAATCGATCCCGACCGCGCGGCTCGCGGCGGCATCGGCGGTCTGGTTGGCGTTGGCGGCGGCGCTTGCGGCGGCGGTGGCGGCCCGGGCCGCCGCCTCGGCCTGGGCGGGGCTGGTGCTGGCGGCGGATGCGGCGGCGGCGGCATCGGCGGCACGGTCGGCGGCCTGGATCGCGGCTTCGGCGGCCGCTTCGGCCTGGGCTGCGGCGCTGTCCGCCGGGGTCACCGTGGCGCTGTCGGCCGAGGCCGCCGCATCCGCCGCCATGTCGGCCGCGATGGCCGCCGCGTCGGCCGCCGCATCCGCCGCGGCCTCGGCCTGAGCCGCGGCTTCGGATTTGGCGGCGTCGGGCGCGGTCACGGCGGGGGCGGGGGCAGGGGCAGCAGCAGGGGCGGGTTCCCCAGGGGGCATCGGCGCCTCGACCCGGCCCAGGCGGGCGGGGTCGCCGCCGGTCCAGAACCAGGTCGCGGCAAAGGCCAAGGCGATGACAAGGGCAAGCCCCGCAAGGACGCGCATTCCGTGCTCCGTCTGGTCGTTCGTCGCTTTCTCTATGCCTTGCCGGCGTCCAAGGGTAAAGCGCGGCGCGATCAACCATTCCGTGAGGCGCGCGCCCCGTCGCCCGGACAAGCGATTCCAGTTGAAACCCGGGGTTTTCACGCCTATTTAACCGCCCAAAACCTACGGCCATTGAAGGAAGACAGCCATAGCCCGCAGACCGCATAACGCTCCGCCCACCCGTGACACCGGCCCCCGCGTCAACGAGCGCATCCGCGTCGCCGAGATCCGCCTGATCGGCGCGGATGGCGAAAACGTCGGTGTCGTCTCGCCCTCCAAGGGGTTGGAACTGGCGCAAGAGGCGGGGCTGGATCTTGTCGAAATCTCGCCCAATGCGGTGCCCCCGGTCTGCAAGATCATGGACCTCGGCAAGTTCAAATACGAGCAGCAAAAGCGCGAGGCCGAGGCCCGCAAAAAGCAGAAGATCATCGAAATCAAGGAAATCAAGTTCCGTCCTGGGACCGATACCCATGATTACGATGTCAAGATGCGCTCGGTCATGAAGTTCCTGGGCGAGGGCGACAAGGTCAAGGTCACGCTGCGTTTCCGGGGCCGCGAGATGGCGCACCAGCAATTGGGGCTTGAGCTTCTGAACCGCGTCGCCGCCGATGTGGGCGATGCCGGCAAGGTCGAATCGATGCCCAAGCTGGAAGGGCGCCAGATGGTCATGATGATCACTCCGAAATAGGGGCGGGCGATGGTGGCCGAGGTGACGATTCTGGTTCTGCGCGAACCGGGCGCGGATGCCGCGCTGGCCCTGCCTGAATACCAGACCGCCGGCGCGGCGGGCGCCGACCTGCGCGCCGATCTGGGCGGGGCCGAATTGCTGCTGGCGCCGGGCCAGATCGCGCTGGTCCCGACCGGCCTGCGCGTCCAGATCCCCGAGGGCTACGAGATGCAGATCCGCCCCCGCTCCAGCCTGGCGCTGAAGCATGGGGTGACGCTGCCGAACACGCCTGGCACCATCGACAGCGATTATCGCGGGCCGCTGGGCGTGATCATGATCAATCTGGGCGCCGCGCCCTATGCGATCCAGCATGGCGAGCGGATCGCCCAGGCGGTGATCGCGCCTGTCACCCGCGCCGCCTATGTCATCGCCGACGCGCTTGACGACACCGCGCGGGGCGCGGGCGGCTTCGGCTCGACCGGCCGGGGCTGACGGGCCGGTGCCCTTCGTCCTTGCCGGGCTGTTTCTGTGGCTGAGCAAGGGCTGGTGGCTGATGGCCCTGGGCGCGGTTCTGGGCCTTGCCCGCTGGCTGGGGCTGCGCGGCTGGGGACTGGTCGCCCTGGGCGTCGCGCTGTGGCTGGCCGTCGCGGCGGCGGTCCATCTGGCGCCGGGCAGCCGCTTTGCCTGGGTGGTGCATTGGTCGCCCGCCGCGCTGGTCTGGCTGCTGGTGCTGGGCCTGTTCGGGACCGGCGCGACCCTGGCGCTGCGCGCGCTGCATCGCCGCAATGCCGCGCCCGGCCATGACGCGCCGGGGCTGGTGCCCCTGAAACTGGTGCCCCTGAAGGCGGCCTCGAAACCCATGGGCGATGCCGAAATCGACCGCTATGCCCGCCATATCGTCTTGCGCGAACTGGGCGGTCCGGGGCAGGCGGCGCTGACCCGCGCGCGCGTCCTGATCGTGGGCGCCGGGGGCCTGGGGGCGCCGGCATGCCTTTACCTTGCCGGGGCGGGGGTGGGACGGATCACCGTGGCCGACGACGACCGGGTGAGCCTTTCGAACCTGCAACGCCAGGTGATCTTCCGCGGCAGCGACGAGGGCCGCCCCAAGGCCCAGGCAGCCCGCGATGCCATGCGCGCGCTGAACCCGCATGTCGAGATCACCCCCCTGGACCGCCGCGTCACCCAGGCCGACAAGGCGCTGATCGCCGCCCACGACCTGGTTCTTGACGGCACAGACAGCTTTGCCGCGCGCCAGGCGCTGAACGCGGTCTGCGCGGCGGCGGGCGTGCCGCTGATCGCCGGCAGCATCGCCCAATGGGAGGGGCAGTTGACCATCTGGGACCCCGCCCGTGGCGCCCCCTGCATGGCCTGCCTTTTCCCCGAGCCTCCGGCGCCGGGCCTGGCCCCCGCCTGCGCCGAGGCGGGCGTGGCCGGTCCTCTGCCCGGCGTCATCGGCGCGATGATGGCGCTTGAGGCGATCAAGCTGATCGCCGGTGCGGGCCAGCCGCTGCGCGGGCGGATGCTGATCTTCGACGGCCTATATGGCGAGAATCGCAGCATCGGGATCGCCCGCCGCGCCGATTGCCCGGTCTGTTCGGGCATTGCGGCCTCTGGACATTTCGCGCAGGGGTGAAACACTCGCCACCAAGCGAAAGGATGCCCGATGAACCCCGAACTGACCCGATGGAGCGGCCCGCTGGGCCTGCCGCGCTTTGACCTGATCAAGGACGATGACTTCGCCCCCGCCTTCGACGCCTGCCTGAAGCTTGCCGGCGATGCGGTCGAGGCGATCGCGGCCAATCCCGAACCGCCCAGCTTCCAGAACACCGTCGCGGCGCTGGAAACCGCCGAGGATCCGCTGAACCGCCTTTGCGCCGTGTTCTTCACGCTGACCGGCACCGATTCCAATCCCGCGCGCGAGGATTTGCAGCGTGGCATCGCGCCCCGTCTTGCCGCCCATGGCAGCAAGACCGGCATGGATCCGCGCCTGTTCGACCGGGTCGAGGCGATCTTTCAGGATCGTGACGAGCTTGGTCCCCAGGACCGCCGCCTGACCGAGCTGACCCTGCGCGGCCTGCGTCGGGCGGGCGCCGGACTGACCGGCGAGGCGCGCGCGCGCATGGCCCAGATCCGCGAAAGGCTTGCCGTTCTTAGCACGGATTTCGCCCAGAACGTGCTGACCGACGAACGCGACTACACCCTTTCCATTCCTGACGACCAGCTTGCGGGCCTGCCGGACTGGCTGATCCGCGCCATGAAGGCCGCCGCGCGCGAACGGGGGATGCCCGGCCAGATCGTGACGCTGAACCGCTCGCTGATCGTGCCCTTCCTGGAATATGCCGAGGCGCGCGCCCTGCGGGAAACCGCCTGGCGGGCCTGGGCCGCGCGGGGCGACGGCTCTGGCGCGGGGGGGGCTGCGACCGACAACCGCCCCATCGCCGCCGAGATCCTGGCGCTGCGCCACGAGCGCGCCACCCTGCTGGGTTATGCCGATTTCGCCAGCTACAAGCTGGAACCCGAGATGGCAGGCAATGCCGAGACGGTCGAGGCGCTGCTGAAGCAGGTCTGGACCCCCGCCGCGGCCCGCGCCGAGGCCGACGCCCAGGGCTTCACCCGGATGCTGCATCAGGACGGCATCAACGGCGTGCTGGAACCCTGGGACTGGCGCTTCTATGCCAAGCGCCGCCGCAAGGCCGAGCACGATCTGGATGAGGGCGCGGTGAAGCCTTACCTGACCCTGGACGCGATGATCGGCGCGGTCTTCGACACCGCGAACCGCCTGTTCCGGCTGGAGTTCCGCGAATTCGACGCGGCGCTTTGGGCGCCCGATGTCCGCGCATGGGAGATTACCCGCGATGGCCGCCGGATGGCCGTTTTTCTGGGCGATTTCTTCGCCCGGCCCAGCAAGCGCTCAGGTGCCTGGTGTTCGTCCCTGCAACAGCAGCACCAGATCGGCGAAGGCCAGCGGGCCATCGTGGTCAATGTCTGCAACTTCACCCCGCCCGAGGAAAAGGGCGCGCCCGCCTATCTATCCTGGGACGACGCGCATACGCTGTTTCACGAATTCGGCCATGCGCTGCATCATATCCTGTCGGATGTGCGCTGGCCCTCGATCTCGGGCACGTCGGTGGCGCGCGATTTCGTCGAATTGCCGAGTCAGCTTTTCGAGCATTGGCTGGAACAGCCCGAGGTGCTGGATCGCCACGCTCGCCATGCCGTGACCGGCGAGGCGCTGCCCGCCGATCTGCGCGACCGCATCCTGGCCGCGAGGAACGCCGACCAGGGTTTCGCCACCACGGAATACCTGGAAAGCGCGCTGGTGGATCTGGCCTTTCATCGCGGCGTGCCGCCCGCCGATCCGATGGCCCGGCAGGCCGAGGTGCTGGCCGAACTGGGCGCCCCCGCCGCGATCCCGATGCGCCACGCCACGCCCCATTTCGCCCATGTCTTTTCCGGGGACGGCTACAGCGCCGGCTATTACAGCTATATGTGGTCCGAAGTGATGGACGCGGACGCCTTCGCGGCCTTCATGGAAAAGGGCGATGCCTTCGATCCCGAAACGGCGGCCCGGCTTGAGGAATGGATCCTCTCGAAGGGGGATTCCCAGCCGGCGGATGAACTTTGGCTGAAATTCAGGGAACGCAAGCCGGGGGTTCACGCTTTGCTGAAAGGAAGGGGGCTTCTGGCCCGGACCTGAAAGCAAAGGAAGAATGCCATGCAGAAGAAACCTCTTATTGCCTTGGCGACCGTGATGGGACTGGGGGGGCTGGCCGCATGCGACCAGGTCGCCCCGGCGGTGCCCGAGCCGACGCCCGGCCCGGTCGCGCGATCAACTGCGCTGAACGGCAGCTATAACCTGCTTGCTTCGAATTGCGGCGATGTCACCAGTGACAAGTCCCTGGTCATCGACGGTAACAGGTTCATGTTCCCCGCCGCCACCTGCACCGTAGCCGAGACGGATCAGCAGGTGAACCGCACGCGCGTCACCTTGTCCTGCACCGGTTCCCCCGCCGCCGGCAACCGCGTCGTGGATCTGCAAACCCGGCCCGATGGCACGCTGCGCCTGACCGAGGACACGATCACGCTGACTTATCACCAATGCATGAAGGCGCGGGCCAGTTCGGATTCGCTGGTCGGCCAGACGATGTAGCCCAGACGATATAATACAGGGGATGCAAACCGGATGAAGAGGGCCGGGCCGCCCGCTTGATGCGGCCCGCAATAGCCTATTCCCGCGTCTCGTCCGGCTCGACGCCCCAGATCGCGGTCTTGGGCACCCAGCCCTTTTCCCCGCCCCCCGAGACCCGGCACCAGTCCTTGTTACATTCATGCAGCCGCACGATGGCGCCGGATTCGGCGCGGGCCACGACACTTGCATGCTCGTCGGGTTTCGAAAGCAGTTCCAGCATGTCCCTCTGGACGATGGCGGTGCGCACGCCCGACAAAAGCGAGTAATGCACCCATCCGCCGGCGCCGTCCTGGTCCTCGACCCGGCGCCAATGGCCGAACTCGGCCACCACGCGCAGCGGCATCCCCGCATGGCGAAACACCCAGTCGATGCGATGCGACAGGCTGGGGCCGCGCCTGGCGTTCCCCTCGCTGCCCTTCAGGCTGACATAGCGCGGCAGCGGCAGGTTCGTCACCTGCCCGCGCGAGGGATCCTGCGCGCCTTGGGGGTTGCGGCTGATCTGGGCATCGGCCGAGACCTCGGGCATCAGCGTCGCGTCCAGGTTCTCGCCCGGATCGCTTGCCTGGGCATGGGCGCAAAGCGGTGCCAGCAGGGCGATGGCGAAAGCGGCGCCCCTGAGCCGAGCCTGTCGATGGATCATCTGCCTGTCCTGTCTTCTCGGGGTCTTGTGCCAGCCCCGCAACGGGGGCACTTTGCCAAAAGCCGTTTCCCATTGGAAGAGAGGACGGCTCATTGAAGAGGGAAGCGCCATGCCAATCGCCGATCCGATCCGCGAACGCCTTCGGGTGACCGTGACCCGCCGGCTGCCCGAAGCCGTCGAGGCCCGCATGGCCGAACTGTTCGATGTGGTCCTGAACCGTGACGACCACAAGATGAGCCGCGAAGAACTGGTCGAGGCCATGAGCCACTCGGATGTGATGGTCCCGACGGTGACAGATCACATTGACGCGACCATGCTGGCCCAGGCGGGCGACAAGCTGAAGCTGATCGCCAATTACGGGGCGGGCGTCGATCACCTGGATGTGCATTCCGCCCGCCAGCGTGGGGTCCTGGTCAGCAACACTCCCGGCGTCGTGACCGAGGATACCGCCGATATGACGCTGGCGCTGATCCTGGCCGTCACCCGCCGCATCCCCGAGGGCCTGGCCGAGATGCAGGCCGGCCGCTGGGAGGGCTGGTCGCCCACCGCGCATCTGGGCGGCCGCGTCGGCGGTCGGCGGCTGGGCATCCTGGGCATGGGCCGCATCGGCCAGGCGGTCGCGCGCCGCGCCCATGTCTTCGGCATGCAGGTCCATTACCACAACCGCCGCCGCCTGCGCCCGGAAATCGAGGCCGACCTGCACGCCACCTATTGGGAAAGCCTGGATCAGATGCTGGCGCGGATGGATATCGTCAGCGTGAACGCCCCGCATACGCCCTCGACCTTTCACCTGCTGAACGCGCGGCGGCTGAAGTTGCTGAAGCCGACCGCGGTGGTGATCAACACCTCGCGCGGCGAGGTGATCGACGAAAATGCCCTGACCCGGATGCTGCGCGCGGGCGAGATCGCGGGCGCCGGCCTGGACGTGTTCGAACGCGGGCATGAGATCAACCCCCGCCTGCGCGAACTGCCGAACGTGGTCCTGTTGCCGCATATGGGTTCGGCCACGGTCGAGGGCCGGATCGAGATGGGCGAGAAGGTCATCATCAATATCAAGACCTTCGCCGACGGCCACCGGCCCCCGGATCTGGTCGTCCCCTCGATGCTATAGGCCCCGCGCGCATCGTTTCGTCACGGGGGGCATTGCCATATCGCATGTCGCTTTTCGCCCGGAACATGTCGTGCCAAGCATGCATTGCCATCCATGCTCTGGCAGAAGACGCCTAAGCCCAAGCGCGAAACAAGGAGTCGCTCGCCATGAAAACCCATGTGAAGGCCCTGGTGGTCGGCGGCGGCGCCGTCGGCTGCGGCATCACGCTGCATCTGGCCCGCGCGGGCTGGGACACCATGCTGGTCGAGCGCGATGAGCTGACCTCGGGCTCGACCTGGCACGCGGCGGGGCTGCTGCCACTTTTCAACATGGGCTATGCGACGACCCATATCCACGACTATTCCGTCAAGCTTTATGCGGGCCTTGAGGCCGAGACGGGCCTGAACGCCGGTTTCACCCGCTGCGGCAACCTGCGCATGGCCCAGACGGATGCGCGGATGGACGAATATCATCTTTATTCCGCCACCGCCGAGACCGTGGGGATCGAGCATCAGTTCCTGACCCCCGCGCAGATCAAGGAACGCTGGCCGCTGGTGCGGACCGAGGATCTGAAGGGCGCGCTGTTTCACCCGACCGACGGCTATATCAATCCCGCCGACGTGACCCAGGCCATGGCCCGCGCCGCCCGCATGGCCGGCGCCGTGATCGAGCGCAAGATCCAGGTCAACGGCTATGCCTGGACCGGCGAGGAATGGATCGTCACCTGCGAAAAGATGGTCGAGAAGGGCGGCAATCTGGTCCCCTCGGGCGAGGTCTTCCAGATCCGGGCCGAGCATGTCGTGACGGCGACCGGCAACCACGCCCAACGCACCGCCCGCCTTCTGGGCATCAAGATCCCCGCCATTCCGGTCGAACACCAGTTCATCGTGACCGAGCCGGACCCGGCGCTTCTGGCCTGGCGCGCGGCCGGCAACCCCGAGCATCCCGTCCTGCGCGATGCCGACGCGAAATGGTATGTGCGCGAAGAGCGCGGCGGCTGGATCCTTGGTCCCTATGAGCGCGGCGCCCCCGCCCGCTTCCTCTATGACGTGCCCGAGACCTTCCGCGCCGATCTCTTTCCCCTCGATCTGGAGCGGATCGAACAGGAATACATGTCCATGATCCACCGGCTGCCCAGCTCGGAAACCGTGGGCCTCAAGGACGATTTCAACGGCCCGATCTGCTATACGCCGGACGGCAACCCTCTGGTTGGCCCGGCGCCGGGCCTGCGCAACATGTGGCTGGCCGAGGGCTTTTCCTTTGGCATCACCGCCGCTGGCGGCGTGGGCCATTACCTGGCGCAGATGATGACCGAGGGCGAGGCCGAGATAGACATGGCCAGCCTGGATCCGCGCCGCTTCGGCCAGTGGATGACCACCGAATACGCGGTCAGCAAGAACGAGGAATGCTATGAGCATGTCTTTGTCCTGCACCATCCCGATGAAGAGCGCGAGGCGGCGCGCCCCTTGCGCACCGCCCCCGCCTATGACCGCCAGATCGCGGCGGGCGCGCAGATGGGCCAGGTGAACGGCTGGGAGCGGCCCAACTATTACGCGCCCCAGGGCTTTGACGACCATGCCGCGCGCAGCTTCCGGCGCGGCGGCTGGTGGCAATATGCCGCCGATGAGGCGCGGGCGATCCGCCGGACGGCGGGGCTGATCGACGCCTCGGCCTTCACCAAGCATCGGGTCTGCGGCGCGGGCGCGACGGCCTTTCTGGACTGGTTCACGACGAACAAGCTGCCCAAGGTCGGCCGCATCAACCTGACCTATGCGCTGACCGAGACCGGCACCACCCGCACCGAATACACCATCGTCCGGCTGGCCGAGGATGATTACTATCTGATCTCGGCCGGGGCCTGGACCGATTACGACGGCGACTACCTGCGCAAGACCGCCGAGGAGATGGAGGGCGAATTCGGCCCCGTCATTATCCAGGACATCACCACGCAATGGGGCGTCTTCGCCATCGCCGGCCCGAAATCGCGCGACATCCTCAAGGAACTGGTGCGCGACGCCGATCCGGCGACGGTCCTGGGCAACAAGCGTTTCCCCTGGCTGTCGATGCGCGATATCGAGCTTGGCATGTGCCCGGTGCGCGCCATCCGCGTCGCCTATACCGGCGAACTGGGCTGGGAATTGCATCACCCGATCGAATTCGGCCGCTATCTTTGGGACCAACTGGTCGCGGCGGGCGAAAAGCACGGGCTGAAGCTGGTCGGCGCCCGCGCGCAGAACTGGTTGCGGCAGGAAAAATCCTATCGTGCCTTCGGCACCGAACTGGGCCGCGATGCCACGCCGCTGGAAGCGGGCCTCGACCGTTTCGTCGACCTGGGCAAGGCGTTCAACGGCAAGCAGGCGATGCTGGACAAGGGTATCCGCAGCAAATGCTGCACCTTGCTGATCGACGGCCCCACGGACGCCGATCCCTGGGGCCGCGAGGCGCTATACACGCCCGATGGTGTCAAGGTCGGCCGCCTGACCTCGGGCGGCTGGTCGGTCGCCTTCGGCAAGTCCATCGGCATGGGCTATGTTCGCGCCGATCTGACCCAGCCGGGCACGCGCCTGCAAGTCCGCATGCAGCGAGAATTGTGGGACGCCGTGGTGACCGAGGACAGCCCCTATGACCCGGAAAACAAGGCGATCCGGGTGGATGGCTAGGCTTGGCGGCAGATGATCGAAAGGCCCGCCTTTGCGCGGGCCTTTTTCATTCCGCGCCCGGATCAGGCGGTTAGAGCAGGAAGTCCGTGGCGACCAGCGCGTGATGCCGGGTCAGCACGAATGAGAAATCCGCCCGACCGTCGCCGTTCACATCGCCCGTGACGGTGGTAATGCCGCCCTCGCGCTGATAGCGTAATTCTCCGGCACTGCCGGTAAAGGCATTTTCACCGATCAGCCGGAACGCCTGGTCACCGGCTTGCGTGGTCTGGGCATCAATGGCGCGCAGGTCGATGTGATCGCCCTGGGCGCGGTTGAAATCCTGGATGATGTCGCGGTTGGTGGCGGCTAAACCGCTGTCCGACAGGGACTGAAAGACGAAGTGATCCGCCCCCAGCCCGCCAATCAGGCGATCGGCCCCGGTGCCGCCGATGAGCGCGTCGTTACCGGCCCCGCCATTCAGCGTGTCATTGCCCGCACCACCGTTGAGCGCGTTGGCGGCCGAGTTGCCGCTGATCTGGTTCGCCAGCTTATTTCCGGTGCCGTTGGTCGCGGCGGTGCCGACCAGAACCAGGTTCTCGACATTCCCGGACAGGGCGTAGCTCACCGATGCGCGCACCGTGTCGATACCCTGGTTGGCAAGCTCGCTAATCACGTCGCCGGCGTGGTCCACATGGTAGAGGTCGTTGCCCAGCCCGCCAATCAGCCTGTCGGTGCCCAGGCCGCCGATGAGCGTGTCGTTACCGGCGCCGCCATTCAGCGTATCATTGCCTGCGCCGCCGTTCAGGATATTGGCGGCCGCGTTGCCGGTGATCTGGTTCGCCAGTGCGTTGCCGGTGCCGTTGATCGCGGCGGCTCCGGTCAGGACCAGGTTCTCGACATTGGCTTCGATCCCGCGGGTGAAGCCGGCATAGACCGTGTCGTTCCCGCCATTCGCCGCCTCGATGACGCGATCACCGGCAGTGACGTGATAGCTGTCGTTCCCGGCATGGCCGATCAGGTCCTCGGCCGCGCTGGTGCCACGCAGCACATCGTTCCCGGCACCGCCGACCAGGCGGTTGTCATCCGCGATGCGGATCTCGACCACCTGCATTCTGCCGCCGTCCCGGAACGTCATGTCGCCGGTCAGTTCGACGACCAGATAGGCGGTCTCGGTGTCCTCGTGGATGCCGTCGCGCAGGGCCGAGAGGCTCAGGCTGCGGCTGTCGTTATAGGGCTGGGTCGAGGCAATGCTCAGCCAGCCGCTGCCCGAGGCCGCGCCGATATCGGTAGCCGTTGCCGTGCCGCCGCTGGTCGAGACGTGGTAGCTGTAGCCGACGGAATGATCGGTCATGCCGACGAAATTCAGCGCCATGCTGGCGTTGGTGCCTTCGCGGATGGTGATCGTATCGGGCAGGTCAGCGACATAGGTGACGGGCGTGGGCGCGGCGGTGCCGATGATTTCGAACGAGGTATCGAACCCCAGCGCGCGAAGCTCGTCGTTGGTATAGGTGCGCGCGTTGCCGTAGATGTCGCTAATGCGAATATAGGTGACATCAACCGGGCCAGAGAAGTTGCTGTCGACCAATGGCCGTATCAGGGCGGAGCTCCCGTCCGACCAATCGTCGCCAGAGCCATTCAGGAGGATATGAGAGTAGCTGCCGGTTAAACTACCGAATGACCAGCCCAATGGACGGTCAAAGTATACGACCACACTGTCGATCTCAGTGCCATCCGTCCCGGTCGCCGAGAAGGCGGCAGGTGCCGCGCCCTGGCTCAAATCCACCACATCCGGCAGGTCCAGCGAGGTCAGCCGTGGGGCGGTGGTGTCGGCGCTGGTGCTGGACACTTCGATCGACGTGTCCACGCCCATGGCACGCAGGGCCTCGTCCGTGATAGTCGTGCGGTTGCCCAGCAGGTCGGTAACCTCGACGCGGGTGATGTTCAGCGGGCCAGCCACGTTATGCGGCAGGACCTGCGCGGTATAGCTGTGGCTACCATCGGCCCAAGCGTCGCCGTAGCCGTGGATGATCTGGAAACTGTAGGAACCCGACTCGGTCACCAGGTTCCGGTCGTAATAAACCGTAACCTGGCGGATCCCGTCGGGATCATCGACGGTCGCTGCGAAAACGGTCGCAACCGTGTCGCTGTCAAGGTTCAGGACCGAGGGGGTTGTCAGGGAAACAAGACGCGAGGGCCGGTATCGGGCATGTCAAACCTGCAAATGGAACCATTACAGGCGCACAGCAATCCCGTGAATATAGGCTGTTCCACCTGACCTTTTGATCAGGGTTCCTTGCAATTCTAAGCACTTTTCTGGTCTTGGGAAAGGCTTTGCGCTTAGCCTCGCAACCTCGCCAGCCGGGCCTCCAGTTCCTCCTTCAGCGCCACCCGCTCCTTCGGCGACAGGAAAGCGCCAAGCTCGACCTTGCGCCGGCCGTCTGTCAGGACCAGGTAATCCTCGGCCGGGCCGTTTCGGTGCAGGCTGGCCCGGACCCAATAGGGGTTCGTCCGCCAGATCCGATCCGCGCGGCCCGGATCGCTGCGGCGCAGTTCCAGCCGGTCGGGGGCCAGCCACATTTCCTCGGACGGGTGGCGATAGCTGCGACGGATCGCGGCCCAAAGCCCCCAGACCGCCAGCGCGGCAAAGGGCAGGACGCCCCAAAGCACCGCTGTTCCCAGCACCGAAATCAGCGGCAGCGCCAGAAAGCCCGCGGTCAGCCCGATGACCCAGGCGAAACCCCGCAGGGGCAGCGAGCGATGCGGCCAAAGCCTTAGATGGAAAACGGCCCCGGAGTCCTCCGGGGCCGCATCATGCCATTGGTAAGGCATGGCTTAATGCGCGTGGCCATGGTCCCAGTCGGAACGCTTGGGAAGCTGCTCGAACGTGTGCTCGGGCGGGGGTGAGGGCAGGGTCCATTCCAGCGTGTCGGCGTGTTCGTTCCAATAGTTCGGCACGTTCACGCGCTTACCCGCGAAAAGCGTGTAGAACACGATCCCGATGAAGAACAGGAACGAGGCGAATGAGATATAGGCGCCGATGGAGGAGATATTGTTCCAATAGGCGAATTCGACCGGATAGTCGATGTAACGGCGCGGCATGCCCTGACGGCCCAGGAAGTGCTGCGGGAAGAAGATCAGGTTCGAGCCAAGGAACATCATCCAGAAATGCAGCTTGCCCGCCCATTCCGGGTATTGCCGTCCCGACATCTTGCCGATCCAGTAATAGATCCCGGCGAAGATCGCATAGATCGCGCCCAGGCTCATCACATAGTGGAAATGCGCCACGACGTAATAGGTGTCGTGATAAACCCGGTCCAGCGGCGCCTGGCTCAGCACCACGCCGGTCACGCCGCCCACGGTGAACAGGAACAGGAAGCCGAAAGCCCAGAGCATCGGCGTCTTGAATTCGATCGAGCCGCCCCACATGGTCGCGATCCAGGAAAAGACCTTGATCCCCGTGGGCACCGCGATGGTCATCGTCGCCAGCATGAAATAAGCCTGCTGGGTCAAGGACATGCCTGCCGTATACATATGGTGCGCCCAGACCACGAAGCCCAGCACGCCGATGGCCGCCATGGCAAGCACCATGGGCAGATAGCCGAAGATCGGCTTGCGCGCGAAGGTCGAGATGACGTGGCTGATGATGCCGAAGCCGGGCAGGATGATGATATAGACCTCGGGATGGCCGAAGAACCACAGGATATGCTGGTAAAGCACCGGATCGCCCCCGCCGGCCGGGTCGAAGAAGTGGGTGCCGAAGTTGCGGTCCATCAGCAGCATGGTGATCGCGCCGGCCAGCACGGGCAGCGACAGCAGGATCAGCCAGGCGGTGATGAAGACCGACCAGGCGAAAAGCGGCACCTTGAACAGCGTCATGCCGGGCGCGCGCATGTTGAGGAAGGTGGTAATGATGTTGATCGCGCCCAGGATCGACGAGGCGCCCGAGACGTGGACCGCGAAGATCGCCAGGTCCATCGAATAGCCGGCCTCGCTGGTCGAGAGCGGCGGATAAAGGACCCAGCCCACGCCCGAGCCATGCCCCTCGCCGCCGCCGGGGGCGAGGATCGAGGCGATGCCGAGGCAGACCCCGCAGACATACATCCAGTAGCTGAGATTGTTCAGCCGTGGAAAGGCCATGTCCGGGGCGCCGATATGCAGCGGCATGAAGTAATTGCCGAAGCCGCCGAACAGCGCCGGGATGACGACGAAGAACATCATCAGCACGCCGTGATAGGTGATCAGCACGTTCCACAGATGACCGTTCGGTGTGCAGGGGGCGCTGGCGTCGGCGATGAGGCGCGCGCCCTCGGCGCACATGAACTGCACTCCGGGATGCTGCAACTCCATCCGCATGTAGACGGTGAAGGCGACCGAGATCAGCCCCACCACGCCGGCGGTGAAGAGGTAGAGGATCCCGATATCCTTGTGGTTGGTGGACATGAACCAGCGGGTGAAAAACCCGCGGCTGTCATGATGGTCGCCGTGGCCATGAGTGGCTGCGTCTGCCATGCTGAACTCCCTAAACATGCGGCTGGCCGGCCTGGCGGGCCGGCGGACGTGCTGAATTTCTAGAACACAAACACGCGACCGGCAATCACGCGATGGGGGAAAGGGCGGCGACCGTCTTCGGCGGGGACCCGCGAAGGCGGGTCTGTTGCCCTGTCGCGACAGCTTGGCGCTAGTCCGAGGCCGGCACCTGCGGCGCGGGCGTCTCGGCCGGGGGCGGGTGCTGGGCCAGGAAGGCCACCAGATCGGTCTGATTCCTTGCCAGCTTGAAGGTCATCCTGGTCTTGATCGCGGGATCGTCCAGCTTTTCCTCGACATAGGCATTGGGATCGGTGACGTATCTGGCCAGCTCCTCGGCGGTCCAGACCTCGCCTGCCTCGCCCAGCCTTCGCAGGGCGTCGGAATAGCGGAATCCCTCGGCCGTGCCGGCCTTGCGTCCGAGGATGGCATAGAGGTTCGGTCCCATCTTGCCTCCCTTGACCAGATCCGCGCCATCGGGCGACCGGATCATGTGGCAAGCCTTGCATTTGCGGAATTCCTTCTCGCCCCTGGTCGCGTCCCCGTTCCCATCCTGGGCCCAGGCGGGCGGCGTCAGGACCGTCGCGGCCAGAACGAGATAAAGGCTGAGTTTCATGGCGAGCCCCCTGAATCCTGGCGGTTTGGGCCAAGGGCTAGCACGAGCGCGCCGCTGCCGGAAACGGCCAAAACGCCGCGGATCCGGCAGGGCGCTTCAGCCCGGCTGCGCCTGGGCAAGCGGCGGGAAATGCCGCTGGAAGCTGCCGCGCAGCGCCATGTCCAGATCCGCCATATCGACGGGCAGGCCCATATCGACCAGGCTGGTCACGCCGTGGCCCTGGATGCCGCAGGGCACGATGCCGGCGTAATGGGTCAGGTCGGGTTCGACATTGATGGAAATGCCGTGGAAGCTGACCCATTTGCGCAGCTTGACGCCGATGGCGGCAATCTTGTCCTCGCGCATCGCGCCGTCGGGCAGGGGCGCCTTGTCGGGGCGGGCGATCCAGACGCCGACGCGGCCCTCGCGGATCTCGCCCTTCAGGTTGAACTCGGCCAGGGCGGCGATGACCCAGTTTTCCAGCGCCTGGACGAAGGCGCGCACGTCGCGGCCCCGCCGGTTCAGGTCCAGCATGACATAGACCACGCGCTGGCCCGGCCCGTGATAGGTATATTGCCCGCCGCGCCCGGTCTCGTGCACGGGAAAACGGGCCGAGAGCAGGTCCTGGGCCTTGGCCGAGGTGCCGGCTGTGTAAAGCGGCGGGTGCTCGACCAGCCAGATCAGTTCATCGGCCCGGCCCGCCGCGATGGCGGCGGCGCGCGCCTCCATGAAGGCGGTGGCCTGGGCGTAATCGGTCAATCCGGGGGCGGTGATCCATTCGGTCATGGCGGGGAGATATGGCGCGGCCCCGCTTGCCGCAAGCGGGAAGTGGGGGCTTTGCGCCCCCGTCGCGTTCCGCGACTCCCCCGCAGGATATTTGGGCAAGAAAGAGGATGGCGCGGCGCGGGCGGCGGGATCATGAGCCGATTGCATGATCATTCCGCGGATGTCGAGTTTCCCTAATCATGCATTCCCGCTTATACAGGCGGTTCACCAAAACCCGGATGCCGCCATGACCCTGCCCAGATCGCCCGCCTTCGATGCCCTCGCCGCCGCCGCGCGCGAGCGGATCCTGATCCTTGACGGGGCGATGGGCACGCAGATCCAGGGATTGGGGCTGCGCGAGGCGGATTTCCTGGGCGAGGGCTCGGGCGTGGCCCTGGCCTATCCGACGAGCCATCCGCAGCAGGGCAACAACGACCTGCTGATCCTGACCCAGCCCGCCGCCATCGAGGAGATCCATTACCGCTATGCCAAGGCGGGCGCGGATATCGTGGAGACGAACACCTTCAGTTCGACCACCATCGCGCAGGCCGATTACGGCATGGAGGCGGCCGTTCACGATCTGAACGCCCAGGGCGCGCGGCTGGTGCGCCGGGCGCTGGACCGTGCCACGGCCGAGGACGGCCGGCCGCGCTGGGTCGCGGGGGCGCTGGGGCCGACGAACCGCACCGCCTCGATCAGCCCGGACGTGAACGATCCCGGCTATCGCGCCGTGACCTTCGACGATATGCGCATCGCCTATGCCCAGCAGATCCGCGGCCTGATCGAGGGCGGCGCCGACCTGATCCTGATCGAGACCATCTTCGACACGCTGAACGCCAAGGCCGCGATCTTTGCCTGCGAGGAGGTGTTCGTGGAAACCGGCCTGCGCCTGCCGGTGATGGTCTCGGGCACCATCACCGACCTGTCGGGGCGCACGCTTTCGGGCCAGACGCCCACGGCCTTCTGGCATTCGGTGAACCATGCCCGGCCGGTGACGGTGGGGTTGAACTGCGCGCTTGGCGCGGCGGCGATGCGTCCGCATCTGGCCGAGTTGTCCGGCGTGGCGGACACGCTGATCTGCGCCTATCCGAATGCCGGCCTGCCGAACGAGATGGGTCAATATGACGAATCGCCCGAGGACATGGCCGCGCAAATCGCCGAATTCGCGCGCGAGGGGCTGGTGAACGTGGTCGGCGGCTGCTGCGGCTCGACCCCCGAACATATCGCGGCGATTGCCCGCGCCGTGGCCGACCTGCCGCCGCGCGAGATCCCGGAAATCGCGCCGCGCCTGCGCCTGTCGGGGCTGGAGCCCTTCGTCAAGACCGACGACATCCCCTTCATCAACGTGGGCGAGCGCACCAATGTCACCGGGTCCGCGAAGTTCCGCAAGCTGATCACCAATGGCGATTACGCGAGCGCGCTGGACGTGGCCCGCGACCAGGTGGAGAACGGCGCCCAGATCATCGACGTGAACATGGACGAGGGGCTGATCGATTCGAGGCAGGCGATGATCGATTATCTGAACCTGATCGCGGCCGAGCCCGACATCGCCCGCGTGCCGATCATGATCGACAGTTCCAAATGGGAGGTGATCGAGGCCGGGCTGAAATGCGTGCAGGGCAAGGCGGTGGTGAACTCGATCAGCCTGAAGGAAGGCGAGGAGGCGTTCATCCACCATGCCGATCTGTGCCGCCGCTATGGCGCCGCCGTGGTGGTGATGGCCTTTGACGAGACCGGCCAGGCCGATACCGAGAACCGCAAGGTCGAGATCTGCGCCCGCGCCTATGACATCCTGGTGAACCGCGTCGGCTTCCCGCCCGAGGACATCATCTTCGATCCGAACATCTTCGCCGTCGCCACCGGGATCGAGGAGCATGACAATTACGGCGTCGATTTCATCAACGCCACCCGCCGCATCGTGCAGACGCTGCCGCATGTGCATGTCTCGGGCGGGGTGTCGAACCTGTCCTTCAGCTTTCGCGGCAACGAGCCGGTGCGCGAGGCGATGCATGCCGTGTTCCTGTATCACGCGATCCAGGCCGGCATGGACATGGGCATCGTCAATGCGGGGCAGTTGGCGGTCTATGACCAGATCGACGCCGCCCTGCGCGACGCCTGCGAGGATGTGGTCCTGAACCGCAGGCCCGCGAATGGCGGCACGGCGACCGAGAACATGCTGGAGATCGCCGAGCGTTTCCGGGGCGAGGGCGGCGCGAAGGCGCGCGAAAAGGATCTGACCTGGCGCGAATGGCCGGTGGACAAGCGGCTGGAACATGCGCTGGTCAACGGCATCACCGAATATATCGACGCGGATACCGAGGAGGCGCGCCTGGCCGCCGAGCGTCCGCTGCATGTGATCGAAGGCCCGCTGATGGCCGGCATGAACGTGGTGGGCGACCTGTTCGGCGCGGGCAAGATGTTCCTGCCGCAGGTGGTCAAATCCGCGCGGGTGATGAAGCAGGCCGTGGCGCATCTGCTGCCCTATATGGAGGCCGAAAAGGCCGGCGGCGGCGCCTCAAGCGCCGGCAAGGTGCTGATGGCGACGGTCAAGGGCGACGTTCACGACATCGGCAAGAACATCGTCGGCGTCGTCCTGGCCTGCAACAATTACGAGATCATCGACCTGGGCGTGATGGTGCCGGCGACCAAGATCCTGGAAACCGCCAAGGCCGAGAAGGTGGACATCATCGGCCTGTCGGGCCTGATCACCCCCTCGCTGGACGAGATGGTGCATGTGGCATCCGAGATGGAGCGCGAGGGTTTCGACATCCCGCTGCTGATCGGCGGCGCGACCACCTCGCGCGTGCATACGGCGGTCAAGATCCATCCGCGCTATGCCAAGGGCCAGACCGTCTATGTCACCGATGCCAGCCGCGCGGTGGGCGTGGTGGGCAGCCTGCTTTCGGGCCGAAAGGCGGCCTATGTCGATGACATCCGCGCCGAATACAGGGATGTGGCCAACAAGCACGCCCGCGCCGAGGCCGACAAGAAGCGCCTGCCGCTGGCCACGGCCCGCGACAATGCGGTGGCGATCGACTGGACCGGCTTTCAGGCGAAACCCCCGCAATTCCTGGGCGCGCGGGTGATCGACGACTTAAACCTGGCCGAGATCGCGCGCTATATTGACTGGACCCCCTTCTTCCAGACCTGGGAGTTGAAGGGCGTCTATCCCCGCATCCTTCAGGACGAAAAGCAAGGTGAGGTCGCGCGCCAGCTTTTCGCCGATGCGCAGGCGATGCTGGCCAAGATCATCGGCGAGGGCTGGTTCAGGCCGCGCGCCGTCATCGGCTTCTGGCCGGCGAACCGCCTGGGCGACGACATCCGGCTGTGGACCGACGAGACGCGCGACACGCCTCTGGCCATGCTGCACACCCTGCGCCAGCAGATAGCCAAGCGCGACGGCCGCCCGAACGTGGCGCTGGCCGATTTCGTCGCGCCCGAGGGGCATCGCGATTATGTCGGCGGCTTCGTCGTGACCACGGGCGCCGAGGAGCAGGCCATCGCCGACCGCTTCAAGGCGGCGCATGACGATTTCTCGGCCATCCTGGTCCAGGCATTGGCCGATCGCTTCGCCGAGGCCCTGGCCGAGATGATGCATGAACGCGTCCGCAAGGACTATTGGGGCTATTCCGACGAAGCCTTCACCCCCGAGGAACTGATCGCCGAGCCCTATCCCGGCATCCGCCCCGCTCCCGGCTATCCCGCGCAGCCCGATCACACCGAAAAGACCACGCTGTTTAGCCTGCTGGACGCGACGGCGGCGACCGGGGTGGAACTGACCGAATCGATGGCGATGTGGCCTGGCGCCTCGGTCTCGGGCCTGTATATCGGCCATCCCGACGCCTATTATTTCGGGGTCGCCAAGGTCGAGCATGACCAGGTGCTGGACTATGCCGCGAGGAAGGGCATGACCCTGGCCGAGGCCGAGCGCTGGCTGGCGCCGATCCTGAACTATATCCCCCAGGCGGCTGTGGCGGCCGAGTAAGGATAGCGGCGCGAAAATAGCGCGGGGCGGGTGAAAATCTCTCTTTTCATCCGCCGTGCAACCGTCTAGAAGGCCCAAGCCTACAGACGTGCGGTCGTGGCGGAATTGGTAGACGCGCAGCGTTGAGGTCGCTGTTCCTTAACCGGAGTGGAAGTTCGAGTCTTCTCGACCGCACCAGTAGTTTCATGCGATTTCATATTGCGCGCATGAACTCGGGCAAGTTCCAGGAAACAGTCTGCTCTGATGGCAAGTCGGCCATGCGCTGCTGGTGCATATGCGCTTCGTTCGCCCGACCCTGAAGGGGGTTGCGCGGTGAGCGTCCGAAAGCCGCCTTTGGAGGGCTTTCGGGCCGTGGTTGCCCGGAACGGGGGGCGAAAGTCCAAGGTTTTCGACGCCAGGATAGCCGGCGAAAGCAACCGATTCCCGGTGCCGAAGCACCCTGCGGCGCATGCGCGTTCCCCCCGTGAGCCGTCGCCGGATCGGCCGGACCATGATCGCGGCTGGATGAGGGATGAGCTCCGGGCCGAGCGCGCCATCACGCGCCGGGAGCGGATCCCTCATCGTAAAGCCCCGCGAAGCGGTCGCGCAGCAGGTTTTTCTGCACCTTGCCCATGGTGTTGCGCGGCAGATCCTCGATGAAGAGCACGCGCTTGGGCAGCTTGAACCGCGCCAGGCGCGATTCCAGCGCGGCCAGCACCTCGGCCTCGGAGGGAGGGGCGGCGCCGACCACGACCGCCGTGACACCTTCGCCGAAATCGCGGTGCGGCAGGCCGATGACCGCGCTTTCGGTCACGCCGGGAAGGGCGTCGATCTCGGTCTCGATCTCTTTGGGATAGACGTTGTAGCCGCCGGTGATGATCAGGTCCTTGCCGCGCCCGACGATGTGCAGATAGCCCTGGTCGTCGAAACGCCCCAGGTCGCCGGTGATGAAAAAGCCGTTTTCGCGCAGTTCGGCGGCGGTCTTCTCGGGCATCTGCCAATAACCGGAAAAGACGTTCGGGCCGCGCACCTCGATCATGCCGATCTCGCCCCGCGGCAATTCGGCGCCGGTTTCGGGATCGGTGATCTTGACCTCGACGCCGGGCAGGGGAAAGCCCACCGTGCCCGCGATCCGCCGGCCGTCATAGGGGTTCGAGACGTTCATGTTCGTCTCGGTCATGCCGTAGCGTTCCAGGATGGCGTGGCCGGTGCGGGCTTGCCATTCGCGATGCGTCTCGGCCAGCAGCGGGGCCGAGCCCGAGATGAAGACCCGCATCCCCGCCGTGGTCTCGCGGTCCAGGGTGGGCTCGTGCAAAAGCCGCACATAGAAGGTCGGCACCCCCATCAGCACGGTGGCGCGGCCCATCAGTGTCATGATCCGCGCGGGGTCGAATTTCGGCAGGAAGATCATCGAGGCGCCCGAGAACAGCGTCACATTGGTCGCGACGAAAAGCCCGTGCGTGTGAAAGATCGGCAGCGCATGGATCAGCACGTCCGAGGCCGTGTATTTCCAGGCCGTCCGCAGCGCCATGCTGTTCGAGACCAGGTTTCCATGGGTCAGCATCGCTCCCTTGGACCGCCCCGTCGTCCCCGATGTGTAAAGCAGCGCCGCCAGATCGCCGGCCTCGCGCGGGACGGTGGCGAATTCGGCGGGCGCGGCGGCGGCGGCGTCCGAAAGGCTGCCCCGCCCGTCGGCGTCCAGCGTCATCAGCGCCGCCCCGGCCTTCTCGGCGACGGGTTGCAAGGCGGCGGTCCTGGCCGGGTCGCAGACGAAGATGCGCGGTTTGGCGTCGGTCACGAAATACTCGATCTCGACCGGGGTATAGCCGGTATTCAACGGCAAGAAGACGCCGCCGGCCCGCACGGTCGCGAGATAGAGGATGATTGCCTCGACCGACTTTTCGACCTGCACGGCCACCCGGTCGCCCGGAGAGACGCCCAAGGCCACCAGCGCATTCGCCATGCGTCCTGTCCGGGCGATCAGATCGCCATAGCTGATACGCTCGCCCGCCAGCGTCTCGATCGCAGGCGCATCGGCGGCGGTGATGCTGCGCTGAAGAAGGTCGAAAAGATTGTCGCTCATGGAAATGCCCCTGTTCATGCCTTGGCGGCGGGAAGCGCGCGCCGAACCTCGTCCGATGCGGCCAGCGCGCCGCGCTCGGCAAAGCCCTCGTGATTGGTCTCGATGCGGCTCAGATCGTAAAGATAATTCACCATCAGCCCATGTGATTGCTTCAGCCCCTTGGCCGAGACATCGCCCAGATGGTTCAGCCTTTCAAGCCGGGCGCCATTGCCCAGATGAAAGCGCGCGACCGGGTCTATGACGCGGCCCTTGCCGTCGCGCGCGGCCAGGAAATAGGCGCTGGCGGCGGCCAGCAGCGGCGCGCGCAGCGCCTCGGCGGTCGCCGCGTCCCGATGCCAGTCGGGCCGGTCCAGCGCGGCGAAGGCCAGGCGCTGATCGGCGTCGATCAGTTCGGATGTCGGATCGGCCCGCTGTGTGGCCAGCCAAGCGGCGAAGCCAGGCACCGGCGAAAGGGTGACGAAGGTCTTGATCTCGGGCAGTTCGGCCTTCAGCTCCTCGACCACCTGCTTGATCAGGAAATTGCCGAAGGACACGCCCGCCAGTCCGCGCTGGGTGTTCGAGATGGAATAGAACACCGCCGTATCCGCCATTTCGGCGGGGATCGGCTGGCGGTTCAGGTCCAGAAGCCCCAAGACATCGCCCGGTATCTCGCGCGTCAGTGCCACCTCGACGAAGATCAGCGGCTCGTCCACAAGCTGCGGATGGAAAAAGCCGTAGCAACGCCGGTCGGTCGGTTGCAGGCGGTTGCGCAGGTCGTCCCAGTTCTGGATCGCATGCACCGCCTCATAGCGGATGATCTTTTCCAGGATGCTGGCCGGGGTGTTCCAGTCGATCCGGCGCAGCACCAGAAAGCCCCGGTTGAACCACGAGCCGAAAAGATGGGCGAAATCGCTGTCGACGCGGCGCAGCGCGGGATTGTCACGCAGATAGCGCAGCAGGTCCTCGCGGATGCGGACCAGCGCCGCCGTGCCGCCGGGCGCCAGGTTCAGGCGTCGCAGCAGTTCCTGCCGGCGCGGCTCGGCCGCGTCATGCAGCGCCTCCATCGCCTCGCCCGAGGAGGGGTCGCGGTGCAGCCTCTCAAGCGCGGCCTCGACCTGGGCGGGATCCGGGCCGAAGCGGTCGGCCAGGTTTTGCAGAAAGCTCATCCGCGCCGCCGCGTCGGCCCGGTCGAAAGCGGCCAGAAGCTGGGCGGCCAGCGCCACGCCCGACGCCTCGCCGCGGCGCGACAGCAGCGCCTCGCCCAGTTCCGAAAGCTCGGGGGCCTCGGCCGCGGGGCTGACGCCGCGCCCGCCCCACAGCCGGCGGCCGCGCTCGGTCAGGGTCTCGAACAATTCGCTCAGGATGGCGGGGCGGCCCTGCCGGGAAGTTTCGATGCTCTTCATCCTGGAACTCTCCTGCGATGGGGGGCGGCCGGATCATCCCGGCAGCACGACGAAGACAAGCCACAGCACGACCGGCGCGATCAGCGTGACCAATGCACCATAGTTCAGAAGCTGGCGGAAAAAGATCTGGCGGTCCACCCCGCGCGAATTGGCCAGGACCAGCGCGCCATTGGTCGAGAAGGGGCTGACATCGACGATGGTGGACGCGACCGCCATGCCCGCGATGAAGCCGATGGCGCTGACGCCGCTGTCGCCCTGCAAAAAGGGCACCGCCAGCGGAATGAGCGAGCCCAGCACCGCCGTGGACGAAGCGAAGGCCGAGACCACCGCGCCGATGAAGAACAGCATCAGCGCCGCCAGCATGGGCGAGGCCAGGCCGGCCACGCTGTCGCCCACGAAGTCGATGGTGCCCATATGCTCCATTACCGCGACATAAGTGGACACGCCGGTGATCAGCATGATCTCGGGCCAGGCAACCTGGGTCATGGCGCGCTTTTGCATGGTCGAATCCCACAGCGCCAGCACCAGCCCGATGGTCAGGGCGACGAAGCCGATGTCCAGGTTGAAGGCCAGGACCAGCACCGCCAGCAGGACCAGCCCGCCCAGGGTGACGATCTGGTAAAGCGTGCCGTCGGGCTGGTCGCCCTCATCGGCTTCGGCGACCAGGCGGTTCGAGGTGCCGCCGGCCTCGTTGCTGATGCGGCGGCTCAGCGCCTCGGCCTCGCTGTCGCCGAAGATCTGCGGGCCGGTGGCGGGCTTCGCGATCTCGATATGGGGAACGCGCACGGTCTCGACCGTCTGGCTGCGCATGGCCATCAGCTTGCGCCCGCCCAGCAGCAGGAACAGGATCAGCGCCACGCTGGCATTCACCAGGAAGCTGGCGGCGAAGGTGGTCATTTCGGACAGGGGCAGCCCGGCCTTGGCGACCACGCCATTGGTGATGCCGCCATAGATGCTGATCGGCGAAAAGCCCCCGGCCTGTGCCCCGTGAACGACCATCATCCCCATCAGCATGGGCGAGATGTGATAGCGAAAGGCGAAACCCAGCGCGATCGGCGCCACGATCGCGACCGCGCCGGGGCTGACCGCGCCCACCGCCGTCAACATGGCCGAGATGCCGAACATGATCCACGGGATCGCCGCGATCCGGCCCTTGACCGCGCGCACCGCCATGCGCACCAGCCAGTCGATGGTGCCGTTGTTCTGCGCCAGCGCGAAAAGCCAGGTGATTCCCACCAGCGTCAGAAACAGCCCGCCCGGAAAGCCCGCGACGATTTCCTTGGTGGTCTGTCCGGCCAGCAGCGTGCCGACCAGGAACGCGCCCACGAAGGCCAGCACGCCCATGTTGATCGGCCAGATCGTGGCGACGACGAACATCGCCGCCAATGCGTAAATCGAAATCAGATGAGGGGTCATGCGCGGTTCCTCTGCCTGCAAACAAGCCTCGTGCCGGAGCCGCCCGCCCTCCCAAGCCGACGAATCTCCTCCCGCGATTGTTATACGCTGACGGCAAAGTGTTGTATATAACTGAAAGCGAATTGGACAAATCATCCGGGCCTGCTTATGCTGGGCGGCACTTTCAGGGGGCATGATTTGGCTATTCCCAACACGCTGCGAATTCGGAACGCGCTGGAAAATGCCGTGGTCGAAGGCGTCTATCAGCCCGGCCAGCGCCTGGACCCCGAGGCGCTGGAACGCGAATTCGGCGTCTCGCGCACGCCTGTCCGCGAGGCGCTTCGCCAGCTTGAGGCATCGGGCCTGGTCCGGGTGCAGCCCAAGCGCGGCACCTTCGTCACCGAATGGAGTGCCGGCGAACTGGCCGAGCGTTTCGAGGTCATGGCAGAGATCGAGGCAAGCTGCGGCCGCCTTGCCGCACGCCGCATCACCGAGGCTGAGCTTGCCGCCTTTGAAAAGGTCCATGCCGAATGCCGCCGCATGGCCGAGGCGAACCAGGTCGACGCCTATTACGTCAAGAATTCGGAATTCCACCATTGCCTTTACCGCGCCACGCATAACGCCTTCCTGGCGCAAGAGGCGGGGCGGCTGCATGCGATGCTGCAACCCTATCGCCGGATGCAGCTTCAGGTGCGCAACCGGATCGGGCGCTCATTCGCGGAGCATGACGCGATCCTGGCCGCTATCCGCGCCGGCGACGGCGAGGCGGCGGCCGAGACCCTGCGCCAGCATGTCATCGTGCAGGGCGACCGCTTCCACGACCTGATCGCCGCCCTGCGCCAGGACTAAGGCGGGCGCGCCCCTGCCTTAGACCCAGGAGATCGAGCGCGCGGCGGCGACGATCATCGCGGCATATTTCGCGACGAATTCCTGCGGCTGGTAGCGCGCCGTCGAGGCGCCGATATTCACCGCGCCCACGACCTGGGAATCGCGGCCCATGATCGGCGCCGCGATCGAGGCGTCGCCGTGGAAATATTCCTCAAGCGCCAGCGCATAGCCGTCGCGCCGCGCCTGCGCGATGCGCGCGCGGATCTCTTGCGGATCGGTCGGGGTCGCGGGGGTGGAACCGCGCAGGTCCGAGGCCGCCAGGACCTGTTCGACCGCCTCGTCGGGCAGGCGCGACAGGATGGCGCGGCCCGGCGCGGTGCAGAATGCGGGCAGCCGGGTGCCGATGATGACATCCGTGTTCAGCACATGCCGGCTCATGAAGCGCGAGATGAACACGATCTCGGTGCCTTGCAGCACGGTCAGGTTCACGGTCTCGTCGCTTTGCTTGCTCAGGTGCTGAAGCACCGGGATCGCGCGGTCCACCAGCCGCGAGGCGCGGGTATAGTGAAAGGCCAGCTCCAGAGATTTCACGCCCAACTCGTATTGCCGCGTCTTGGGGTCGCGCACCAGATAGCCCAGCGACGACAGCGTATGGGTGAAACGCTGGGCCGCACTCATGTCCATGCCGCATTCCTGCGCGACCTGCGACAGGGACATGGTCGGATTTTCGGCCCCGAATGCCTCAAGCACCCGGAATGCCTTGGCCACCGACTGAACCATGAGTGAGTCGCTGCCCTTTGCGGGCCTGGTGCCGTCGCTCATCCGTCTCTCCCCGCCATCATGCCCGCCGGCCATGCATCAGCACGGTCTAATGGCGATTCGGGGCAATTCCCAGCGGCATGCAGCAGAAATTTGTTGACATGCGATAGGGCTATTTGCGTTATTCGATAAAACATATCGTATGGAGATATAAGTGTGACTCAGCACATTCTGACGGAGCAGCTTGGCGAGGTTCTTCGGATCACCTTGAACCGCCCTGAAAAGATGAACGCCTGGAACACCGCGATGCGCGACATGCTGATCGCGGCGCTGGATGGGGCCGAAGCGGACGAGAGCGTGCGCGCGATCATCCTGACGGGGGCCGGGGACCGGGCCTTCGGAGCGGGTCAGGACCTGAGCGAGAGCAAAACCTTCGACGCCGACCGCGCCGAGGTCTGGATGGGGGAATGGAAGGCGCTTTATGCGCGCTTTCGCGACAGCTCCAAACCGATCGTCGCGGCGCTGAACGGGGTCGCGGCCGGCTCGGCCTTCCAGGTGGCGCTGCTTTGCGACCTGCGCGTGGCCCATGAGGGCGTCCGCATGGGCCAGCCCGAGATCAATTCGGGCATCCCGACCGTGACCGGCAACTGGATCATCCGTGAGATGATCGGCCTGGGGCGCACCATCGACCTGACCCTGACCGGGCGCATGCTTGACGCCAAGGAGGCGTTCGAATTCGGCCTGATCAGCCGCATGGTGGCGCAGGACAAGGTTCAGGATGCCGCGCTGGAACTGGCGCGGGAACTGGCCGCGAAACCCCCCGTCGCGATGCGCCTGAACCGCCAGCGCATCGCCGAGGCGACCCGCGCCGGGTTCGAGGATGCAATGACGGCGGGCGTCCGCATCCAATGCGCCGCCTATGCCACGGGCGAGCCGCAAGCGATGATGGAGCGTTTCATCGCCTCGCGCGCGGGCCGCGCCAAATCCTGACCGATGCGCCGGACGCGCGCGGGTCCGCCTTCCGCGCGCGTCCATCCCGGCAAGAACCATTCACAAAACACAACAGAACGGAGGATCCACGATGACCACTTCACGCAAGCATGGGATGTCCCGGCGGGCTTTGCTGACGCTTGGCGCGGCGGCCCTGGCCGCCCCGATGCTGTCGCGCCGCGCCTGGGCGGCCGACAGCATCACCGTCGCCGATCCGGGCGGCCCTATACCGAGGGCTACCGCAAGGCGTTCTACGACCCCTTCACCGAGGCGACCGGCATCGGCGTGGTCTCGGTCGCGCGCGATGCCGAGCCGACCGCGCAGTTCAAATCCGTGGTCGAGACCGGCTCTTATATCTGGGATGTCTGCACCATCACCCTGTCGGCGCGGCTGATTCTGGAACGCGACGGTCTGCTGGACCCGATCGAGGTCGATCCCGACCTGACCAAGGATCTGATGCCCGGCGCCGTGCATCCGAACTTCCTGGGCGTCGATGTCTATTCGACGATCTTCGCCTTCAACCCTGACACGGTGACGCCCGCGCCGGCCTCATGGGCGGATTTCTGGGACACCGACAGGATCCTCGGCCGGCGCGCCTTGCGCAAGAATCCGATCGACACGCTGGAACAGGCTTTGATGGCCGATGGCGTGGCCCTGGCGGATCTGTATCCGCTGGACCTGGACCGGGCCTTCGCCAAGCTCGACAAGATCAAGGACCAGGTTGCCGTCTGGTGGACCGGCGGCGCGCAGACCTCGCAGATGATGCAAAGCGGCGAGGTGGATATGCTGGCCGGCTGGAACGCGCGGATGCAGGCCGCCATCGAAAGCGGCGCGCCCGCGCAGATCGTCTGGAACCAGGGCCTTTACTCGATCGAGGGCTGGGGCCTGCCCAAGGGCGGCCCCAAGGCGGATGCCGCGCGCAAGTTCGTCGCCTTCTGCACGGGCGCCGAGCAGCAGGCCAAGTTCACCCAGGACCTGGCCTATGGGCCGACCAACCTCAAAGCCTATGATCACATCGCCGCCGAGCGCGCGGCCGAATTGCCGACCGCGCCGCAGAACCTGAAGGTGATGCGCATGGCCGATGAGGTCTGGTGGGAGGCGAACCGCGCCTCGGTCAGCGAACGCTTCAACAGTTGGCTGCTGTTCTGATGCTTCTCGGGCCGCGTCCCCGGTCTTGGGGGCGTGGTCTTGGTCCTGAACGCAAGAAACGGAATGCCCATGACCCAGCAACGGCTCAATCCCAAGATCCGCGTCGAAGGCTTGTCCAAGACCTTCGGCACGTTCACCGCCCTGCAACCCACGAATCTGGAAATTTCGGACGGCGAGTTTCTGACGCTTCTTGGCCCCTCCGGCTCGGGCAAGACGACGCTCTTGCAGATGGTGGCGGGGCTTTTGGAGCCGACCAGCGGCAGGCTGGTCGTGGACGGCCAGGACTGGACCCGGCGCCCGGTGAACCAGCGCGGGGTCGGGCTGGTGTTTCAGCATTATGCGCTGTTTCCGCACATGACCGTGGCCGAGAACATCGCCTTTCCGCTGAAGATGCGCAAGATGGCTCCGGCCGAGATCGCCGCGCGTGTCGCCGAGACCCTGGCCAAGGTCGAACTGGACCGCTTCGCCCACCGTTTCCCGCGCGAGCTTTCGGGCGGCCAGCAACAGCGCGTGGCGCTGGCGCGCTGCTTCGTCTTCCGTCCCGACGTGATCTTGATGGACGAGCCGCTGGGCGCGCTGGACAAGGCGCTACGCGAAAGCATGCAGCTTGAGATCCGGCGCCTGCACAAGGAATTCGGCGCGACGCTGATCTATGTGACCCATGACCAGGAGGAAGCGCTGGTCATGTCCGACCGGATCTGCGTCATGAACCACGCCCAGGTCGAGCAATTGGGCACGCCGCGCCAGATCTATTCCGATCCCGAGACCGTCTTCGCCGCCTCGTTCATCGGCCATTCGAACCTGCTGCCCGGCAAGCTGGCCGGCGCGGAACCGGGCGGGCTGCATCTTCTTGAGGCGCCAACGGGCCGCTTCTCGGGGCGATTGACCGCGCGCGACCCGAATGCCGACAGCCATGTGCTGGTGATCCGGCCCGAGCATGTCCGGCCGGGGCCTGCCCCCGACAGCGGGCATGACGAAATCGGGGCGAGGCTTGTGGATGTGGTCTATGTCGGCTCTGAAACGCGGTTGCTTTTCGATCTGGCCTGCGGCACGCGCCTGACCGCCAGCGGCGGGGCGCTGGCCGCCGATCTGCCCGCCCAGGGCGCCGAGATCCGCCTGCACTGGCCCAAAAGCTGCGCGAGGATCGTGTCATGAGCCTTGCCCAGCCCCTGGCCCCGGCGCGGCGCTGGCAGTTCGGCCCGATCTGGCTGGTCGCCCCGACGCTTGCCTTCATGGCGGTCTTTTTCCTGTTCCCGATGCTGCGGCTTCTGACGCTGAGCGTCGTCGATCCCGCAACCTCGTCGTTGACCGCGCAGCATTACGGCCACCTGGCCGACAATCCGGTCTATTGGCGCATCCTGGGCATCACCTTCCGCATCTCGATCCTGACGGCGCTGCTGTCGGTCGCGCTGGGCTATCCGGTGGCGCGCTGGCTGGCCAGCTATCCCGAGGAGCGGCGCGGCAAGTTCCTGTTCATGATCCTGCTGCCCTTCTGGGCTTCGTATCTGGTCAAGACCTTCGCCTGGATGATCATCCTGGGCAACCGGGGCGTTCTGAACGCGCTGTTCGTGGGCAGCGGCATCTCGGACAAGTCCCTGCCGCTGATGTATAACGAATTCGGCGTCCTGGTCGGCATGGTCCATGCGATGATGCCGCTGGCGATCCTGACCATGCTGCCGGTCATGTCCGAGATAGACCTGCGCCTGACCCAGGCCGCGCGGTCGCTGGGGGCGGGGCGGACGCAGGGCTTCTGGATGGTCTATTTCCCGCTTTCGATCCCTGGGGTCGCGGCGGCCGGGCTTTTGACCTTCATCACCTCGCTGGGCTTCTTCATCGTCCCGGCCTATCTGGGCGGACGCGGCCAGACCATGCTGGCGCAGGTCATCATCACCCAGGTGCAGGAACTGGTGAACTGGGCCTTCGCGGCGGTTCTGGCGGCGCTGATGGTGGCGACGGCGCTGATCGCGATCTGGATCTATGACCAGTTCTTCGGCCTTTCCTCGCTGACCGCGGGCAGTGCCGAAACCGGCAAGAAGCGCAAGCATGGCGCCGCCCTGCGCAAGGCCGGCGCGCACATCCTGGAGACGCTGGGGCGGCTGACCTCGGGCCTGGACCGGCTGGGCAGGGACAGCGAGGGCGAAGGCACGCCGCTTGGCACGCGGATCTATGTCGGGGCGGTGCTGGTCTTCCTGATCTCGCCCATGCTGGTCGTGCTGCTGCTGGCCTTCACCTCGGCCTCGTCGCTGGCCTTTCCGCCGCCCGGCTTCTCGCTGCGCTGGTTCGAGCAGTATTTCGGCTCGCCGATCTGGATCTCGGCCACGATCCGTTCGTTCGGGGTGGCCTTCGCGACGGCCTTCTGCGCGACGGTGCTGGGCGGGCTTGCGGCGCTGGCCTTGGCGCGATCCAGTTCGCGCTGGAACAAGCTGATCTTCGGCTTCATGCTGGCGCCGATGATCGTGCCGCGCATCGTCGTCGCGGTGGGCCTGTTCTATCTGATGGCGCAGATCGGGCTGGTCGCCAGCAATACCGGGCTGGTGATCGGGCACACGCTGCTGGCGATCCCCTATACCTTCATCGCCATCGGCGCCGTGCTCAAGGGCTATGACTGGCGGCTGAACCAGGCGGCGGCGACGCTGGGCGCGGGGCAGGCGACGACCTTCCGCTTCATCACGCTGCCCTTGCTGCGGGGCGGGATCGTGTCGGCGGCGCTGTTTGCCTTCGTCACCTCGTTCGACGACCTGACCATCGCGCTATTCGTCAGCGGCGGGCTGAAATCGACCCTGCCCAAACAGATGTGGGACGATATGTATCTGCAACTGAACCCGACGCTGGCCGCCGTCTCGGTGGTGGTGCTGGCGATCGTGTCGCTGATCCTGATCGTGACGCAAAGGCTGACGCGGAAATGAACTTCATCGGGGCGGCCACCCGCCCCGCTTGCTGAATCTACGAGGCTCTCCATGGAAATCAAAGGTTTGTCGCAGGCTTTCGCCGCGCGGCTGGCACATGCGCCGGAACAGGTCTATGCAACCGGCCCGCAGGGCGACATCACGTTCGCCGCGCTGGCCGGGGCAGCCGACGCGATGGCCGCGCGGCTTGCGGGGGCGGGGGTCCGGCGCGGCGACCGTGTCGTGGTGATGATGCGCAACAGCCCCGCCTCGCTTGCCATGATCTTCGGGCTGATCCGGGGCGGCTATGTCTGGGTGCCGGGCAATCCCGCGCTGGTGGGCGAGGGGCTGGCCCATGTCCTGCGCCAGGTCGAGGCCGCGCTGGCCGTCTGCGATCCCGAGGTGCTGCCGGCGCTGCAAGCCTGCGGGCAATCCCCGCGCCAGGGCATTCTGGTGATCGACGATCCCGCGCTTCCCGCCCCCTCTTCCTTCCCCGGTCCGCAGGCGTCCGGGGATGCCTTGCCCGCGCCCTCGGACCTGGCGTCGATCATGTTCACCTCGGGGACGACCGGCCCGGCCAAGGGAGTGCAGGTCACGCATATGATGCTGGAACTGGCCGCCCATGGGGTCATGGTCTGCGCCGACATCCGCGCGGGCGACAACCTATACATCTGGGAGCCATTCTATCACGTCGGCGGCGCGCAAGTGCTGGTCCTGCCGCTGCTGGTCCCGGTCCGGCTGACGCTTTCCCAGCGGTTCAGCGCCAGCCGCTTCTGGTCCGAGGTGACCGAGGCGGGCTGCACCCATATCCACCATCTGGGCGGCATCATCCAGATCCTGCTGAAGCAGCCCGCCTCGGCGCTGGACCGGGCGCACGGGGTCCGCATCGCCTGGGGCGGAGGCTGCGTCCCGCAAGCCTGGCGCCTTTTCGAAGAGCGGTTTGGCGTCGAACTGCGCGAATGCTACGGCATGACCGAGGCGTCGAGCCTGACCACCGTGAACCTGGAAGGCGTGGTCGGCTCGGTCGGGCGGCCGCTGCCGTGGTTCGACGTGCGCATCCAGGACGAAGCGGGCCGCGTGCTGGGCCGGGGCGAGGGCCGGGGGCAGATCATCATCACCAGCCCGCTGCCGGGCGCGATCTTCGCCGGCTATTACCGTGCCCCCGAGGCGACGGCCAAGGCGCTGCGCGCGGACGGGTTCCATACCGGGGATATCGGCTCCTGGGATGATCAGGGCATGCTGTTCTTTCACGGCCGCGCGGGCGACAGCATCCGCTGCCGGGGCGAGAACGTCTCGGCCTATGAGGTCGAGGCGGTGGTGAACCGCCATCCCGATGTCGAGGAATCGGCCATGGTCGGCGTCCCGGCCGAGATCGGGGAATACGATATTCTGCTGTATCTGCGCCTGCGTCCCGGCTCGGTGCCTGACGCGGCGGCGATAGCGGCCTGGCTGGACGACAAGCTGCCCGCCTATCAGCGGCCGCGCTATGTCCGAATCCTGGACGCCTTTCCGAAGACCCCCAGCCAGCGGATCCAGAAGCATCTGCTGCCCCGTGACCTGAACGCGGCCTGGCAGCGCAAGGTCCGGGCCTGATCAGGCACCGCCGCCCGTCGTGGGGGACGGCGCGCGGCGGTGCCGGACATGCGGTATCCGATCAGGTGGGCCGAAAGATCAGGTGGGCCGGAAGATCAGGTGGGCCGGAAGGATTCCAGATCCGAAAGGGTCGCGGCGCCCAGAAAGCCCATCGTGGTCCGCATCTCGGCCAGGATGGTCTGGATCACGGCGGCGGCGCCTTCCTCTCCTCCGGCGGCCAGCCCCCAAAGCGGAGCGCGGCCAAGCTGCACGCCCACCGCTCCCAGTGCCAGGTATTTCAGCACGTCCGAGCCGCGCCGCACGCCGCTATCGGCCAGCAATTCCGGCACCGCGCCCGTTTCGGCCGCAGTTTCGGCCGCAGTCTTGGCCGCAGTCTTGGCGGCGATCCGGGGCAGGACCTCGGCGGTCGTGGGCAGGCTGTCGCAATTGCGGCCGCCATGGGTCGAGACGACGACGGCATCCACCCCTTCGTCCCATGCCCGCTTGGCGTCGCGGGGGTCCAGCACGCCCTTCAGCACGAGCCGGCCCTTCCAGTCATCGCGCAGCCCGCGCAGATCCTGCCAGGTCAAGGCCGGGTCCAGGCGCAGCGCCTCGGCCGTGACGGGCGAAAGCAGGCCCGAACGGAATTCGGCCGGGTAATGGCCATAGCTGGGCATGCCGCGCCGTCCCCAGGGGCGCAGGATGACCCGCCACAGCCAGCCGGGCCGCATCGCCATATCGGCCAGGTTGCGCGGCGTGGGCCGGAAGGGGATGCCGAAGCCGTTGCGCAGGTTGTATTCGCGCTTGGGCGGCATCTGCGTGTCCACGGTCAGCACCAGCGTTTCGCAGCCGCAGGCGGCGACGCGGCGCAAAAGCTCGGCGGTGCGGGCGCGGTCCTTCCAGACATAAAGCTGGAACCACAATTCGGCATCGGGCGCGCCGCGGCGGATGTCCTCGATCGGCTCGACCGATTGGGTCGAGACGGTGAAGGGAATGCCGAAGCGGCTGGCGGCGCGCGCCAGCCTGGTCTCGCCCGCCTCGGCCACCATGCCCGCAAGCGCGGTCGGTGCGATGACCAGCGGCGTCGGGCGCGTGCGGCCCAGAAACCGCGCCTCGGTCGAGGCGGGGCAGGCGCCGTTCAGGATGCGCGGCACCAGGCGCAAGGCGTCGAGCGAGTCGCGGATGCGGCCCAGCGAGACCTCGTCCTCGGTGCCGCGGTCTATGTATTCGAACAGTCCACGGGGCAGGCGCCGCCGCGCGGCGGCCCGGAAGTCGTCGGTATTGAGCAGCGCCATGCCCGGTTCCTAGGCCGCCATCAGCTTCTGGACCTCGGCGCGCAGCCGGGCCGAGCGCGCCGGGTCGCAGGGATCCAGCGGCATCAGCAGCCTTTGCGCGGTGATCCCGAACAGGTCCAGCACCGACTTCATCGGGCCTGGGTTGGTCTCGCCGAACGCCGCGTTCATCAGGGGCAGGGCCTGGCGATGCAGCGCCAGCGCGCCCGCCAGATCTCCCGCCGCCAGCAGCTCGTATATGCGGACCCAGAAGGCGGGCAGCATCGAGGCGGTGACGATGATCCCGCCCTTGGCGCCCGCCGCCATTTGCAGCGGGAAAAGCGAATCCTCGCCCGACAGGATGGTGAAATCCGCATCGACCCCGGCCGCGACCTGAAGGAAGTGATACATGTCGGTATTGCACGCCTTCATGCCGATGATGTTCGGATGGCGCGACAGTTCATGCGTGATCTCGGGGGTGATGGCGATGCGGGTGCGATAGGGGATCTCGTAGATCAGCACTGGCACCGGCGAGGCATCCGCATAGCGCAGGAAATAGTCGCGGATGCCGCCCTGGGTCGGGTTCGTGTAATAGGGCGTCAGCACCAGCAGGCAGTTCGCCCCAGCCGCCGCATAGTCCTTGCCCGCTTTGATCGCGTCGTAATAGCCGGTGTCCAGCACGCCCGCCATGACGATCTGGCCGGGCTTGCTGCGCTCGACGCAGACCGCGACCGCATCGACGCGGGTTTGATGGGGCAGGGCGCCGTATTCGCCGGTGCCGCCGATCGGCAGCAGCCCGGTGCAACCGCCGGCATAGACGTGATCGACCAGCCGCGCCATGTCGTCGCGCGCCAGGCTGTCGTCTTCGTTCACCAGGGTCGGCAAGGCGGGGATGATCCCGCGAAGGTCTTTCGATGTCAGCATGGATTGTTCCACTTACCAGTTATTTTGCGCGCCGGTTCAGAAGACCGGCCAGGAGGATCAGCACCGTCACGAACAGGAAAAGGCAGGTCGAAACCGCCGCCAGCAGGGGCGAGATCGACAGCGACACCTCGTCCCAAAGCTGTTTCGGCAAGGTCGCGGACATGCCGCCCGAGGTGAAGAGCGCGATGGTCAGTTCGTCGAAGCTGATGGTGAAGGCGAAGAGAAAGGCCGAGATCATGCCCGCCCCGATGATCGGCAGCGTCACCAGCCGCAGCGTGACCCAGGGCGTCGCGCCCAGGCTTTGCGCCGCCAGGTCCAGCCGCACGTCGTAATTGCGCAGCACCGACATCACCGTCAGCACCACATAGGGCACGGCGATGACCGTATGGCCGATGATCAGCCCCAGATTGGTGCCGACAAGGCCGATCTTGGCGTAAAGATAGAACAGCCCGACCGACAGGATCATGTTCGGCATCACCACCGGCATCAGCGTGAAGGCCAGCAGCGCCGTCTTGCCGCGCAGCTTGCCGCGCACCATCAGGAATGCGACCGGCGTGCCGATCAGCAGCGCCAGCGCCGCCGTGCTGAAGCCCACCACCAGCGAGCGGGTCAGCGCGCTCATCCAGATGGGCGAGGTGAAGATCTGTTCATACCATTTCAGGGTAAAGCCCTGCGGCGGCCAGTTCAGCCCGCTTTCCGCGAAGGACAGCGGGATCATCAACAGCACCGGCAGCGTCATCACGAAAAGCAGCGCGGTCGTGAAGATGCGCAGCGCGCGCGGCGGTGCCTCGCCCCGGCGGCGGCGCGGGAACAGGCCGATGATCGCATCCGAGCCGTGGCCCAGCCCGGTCAGGATCGTGTCCCCGATGCGCGAGAAGATCCCGCGCCGGCCATGGCGCGGCTTGCGGTCGGATGCCTCGCCCGCCATGGTCGAAAGCCCGACCGCGCGGTCGTAGACGATGAAGACCGCCAGCACGACCAGCAGCAGCAGCACGGCGACCGCGCTGGCGAAGCCCCAGTTCATGGTCTGGATGATCTGTTCCATGATGATCTGGGTGATCATCGTCTCGCGACGGCCGCCCAGCAGGGCGGGGAAGATGAAGAAGCCGATGGCGGTGACAAAGACCATCAGCGCCCCCGAGGTCACGCCGGGGAACGAAAGCGGGAAATAGACCTTCCAGAAGGCCATGCCCGGTTTCGCGCCCAGCGTCGAGGCGGCGCGGGTCAGGTTGCGGTCGATGTTCTCCATCACCGACAGCATGGTCAGCACGGCCAGCGGCAGCATCGCATGGACCATGCCGATCACCACGGCGGGGAAGTTATACATCAGCGCGACCGGCGCATCGCTTGCGCCGACGGTCTGCATCAGCTTGTTCACCACCCCGTTGCGGCCCAGCAGGATGATCCAGGCGAAAGCGCGCACCAGAAACGAGGTCCAGAAGGACAGCAGGATCCAGAACAGCAGCTTGCCCTTGCCCGCCTTGGGCAGGATCGAGATCAGATAGGCCACCGGATAGCCCGCGATGACGGCGAAGATCGTCGTGACGATGGAAATCTTCAGCGTCAGCATCATCACCGTGATATAGACCGGCGTGCTGAGCAGGCGCTGGTAGTTTTCCAGCGAGAAGCCTCCGCCCTTCTGGAAGGACAGCAGGAAAAGCTGCGCCGAAGGATAGACCAGGAAGGTCACCAGCAGCAGGATCATCGGCGCCATCATCAGAAGCTGCTTGCTTCGCTGGCTCATCGGCCGCCGGGTCGCGGCCGGGATCGGGGCGGCGCGCTTCATCACGCGGCCTCGGCGGCGGCGATGGCGACCGCGTCGCGGGCGTCGAAGGTCAGCCGGTAGTCGCGGCCCGGCTCAAGCGTCGAGGCGCTGAGCGCGGTGGCGCGGGTGGCGATCAGCGGCTCGGCTGTCAGGGCCGGGGCGTCGAAGAAAAGCTTGGTGCTGGCGCCCGTCACGCTGGCGCTGGCCAGACGGGCGCTGACGCCCTGGCCGGGTGCCTCGCCCTCGGCCAGCTTCAGGTTCTGGGGCCGCAGCATGACCTTGACCGCCGCGCCATTGGCAAGCGGCGCGGGCAGGGTGACGCTGATGCGGCTGCCGTCGCGCAATTCCACCACGCCGTCGCCGGCCGAGGCCAGGCGCCCGTCGATCAGGTTCGCCTCGCCCAGGAAATCGGCGACGAACAGCGATTGCGGGCGGAAATACAGATCCGCCGGGCTGCCAAGCTGCGCGATCTTGCCGCCGTTCATCAGGCAGATGCGGTCCGACATGGTCATCGCCTCTTCCTGGTCGTGGGTGACATAGACGATGGTGCCGCCGATCTCCTTGTGGATGCGCAGGATCTCGAACTGCATCTGGTCGCGCAGCTTCTTGTCCAGCGCGCCCAGCGGTTCGTCCATCAGGATGACCGAGGGGCGATAGATGGTGCAGCGCGCCAGCGCCACGCGCTGCTGCTGGCCGCCGGAAAGCTCTTTCGGGAAGCGCTCGGCGATATGGGGCAGGCGCACCATGTCCAGCGCCTCTTGCACCAGCTTCTTGATCTCGGCCGAGGGCGTGCCGCGCATCTTCAGGGGAAAGGCGATGTTCTCGGCGATGGTCATGTGCGGGAACAGCGCATAGTTCTGGAACATCATGCCGATGTCGCGCTGATAGGGCGCGGCATAGGTGACATCCTGGCCGTTCATCAGGATGCGCCCGCTATCGGCCTCGGAAAGGCCGGCGATCAGGCTCAGCAGCGTGGTCTTGCCCGAGCCCGAAGGCCCGAGCAATGTCAGGAACTCGCCCTTCTCGACCGTGATGTCGGTGGGCGCAAGGGCCACGAAATCGCCGTAGACCTTGCCCAGGCCCTGCGTCTCAAGAGTGCTCATGTCGCGATCCGCCCCCGCTCAGCCGATGAACCAGGTGTTGAAGCGTTCGATCACGCTTTCCGAATTCTCCAGCCAATACTTGGCGTTGATCTGAAGCCCGGTCTCGATGTTGGCGGGGAAGGTCGGGCAGTTCCTGGCTACGTCCGCGGGGATCTGCTCGAAGGCCGCCGGCTGGACGATGCCCGCCGGGAAGAACTTGACCAGTTGTGCCATGCGGGCCGGATCCGAGGCGAACTTGATCAGCTCGCGGCAGGCATCGGCATTGGGCGTGCCCTTCAGGATCGACCAGCCGTCGCAGCCCCAGATGTTCTGGTTCCAGACGATCTCGACCGGCGCGCCGGCGGCCTGCGCGGATTGCGCGCGCGACACCCAGGTCGCCAGCAGATCGACCTCGCCCGAGATCAGCAGCTGCTCGGCCTGCGCGCCGCTGGTCCACCACACATCCGTCGCCATCTTGACCTTTTCGAGCCGGGCGAAGGCGCGGTCGATGTCCAGCGGATAGACCTGATCCACGGGCACGCCATCGGCCATCAGCGCCTCTTCCAGCGTGTCGTAGGGGTGCCGGCGCAGGGCGCGGCGGCCGGGGAACTTATCGGCGTCCAGCAGGTCCGCCCAGGACGCGGGCGCCTCGCGGCCTTCGAAGGCGTCCTTGCGATAGGCCAGGACGGTCGAATAGACATTCGTGCCGACCTGGTATTCGTTGCGGTATTGCGCCGGGATCGACTGGACCACCGCCTCGGCGTCCAGACCGATGGGCTCAAGGTATTTCGTCTCGCCGGCGGTCAGTTGCAGCACGGCGGGCACCGAGATCTTGCCCATGTCCCAGGTATAGGTCTCGGTCTCGACCATCGAGCGGATCTGCGCCGTCGGCTCGGCCTGGGCCTGGGCGGGAACCACCTCGATCCCGGTTGCCTCGGTGAAGGGCTTGTAGAAGACCTCGGTGTAAGCCTGGGTATAGATGCCGCCGTCGTCGCGCACGACGATGCGGGTGCTGGCGGCGCGGGCCTGGCTGGGACGCCATAGCGCCGGGGCCGCAAGCCCTGCGGCCGCCCCCAGCAGAAGGGTCCGGCGCTTGATCGTCGGCATGTTGGATTGGGTCATGTCACGTCTCTCCTGTTGGTTGGTTCCGGGGTGTCGGCGGCCGGGCTGTCGCTGGCCGGGGTCGTGGATGGCGGCGGGCGCCTGATGCGCCGGTCTGTCAAAGCGCCGTTTGTCAATGTGCCGGGCCGGTCACCCGGTCGCGGTTCATCAGCCCGGCGGGATCGATGCAGCGCCGGATGGCGCGCATCAGGTCCAGTTCGGCGCCGGCCTTGTAGCGTTCCATCAGGCCGGTCATGGTCTGGCCCACGCCATGCTCGGCGCTGAACGTGCCGCCAAGCTCGATGGCGATGTCGTTGACCGCATTGCGGATCCGCGCCTCGATCCCTTTCGGATCGGGCAGGGCGGACCAGACAGAGTGGGGGAACAGGGCGATGAAATGGATGTTGCCGTCGCCGACATGGCCCACGACCGTCACCAGGATGCCGGGATGGATCGCCGTCACCGCCTGCTCGGCGCGGGCGATGAATTCAGGCGCATGCGCCACCGGCACCGCCGTATCCGAGGTGATCGAGACGCCGATCCGGGCATTCGCCTCGGTCACGCTGTGGCGGATCGCCCACATCGCCTCGGCCTGCGCCAGGTTCTGCGCGATGCTGCCGTCCTGGATCAGCCCGGCCTCGAATGCCTGTTCCAGGATCTCGGTCATCCGCGCGTCCTGGTTCTCGGCATCGGCCAGTTCGACCATCAGATGCCAGCCCTCCAGGGCATCGACGGGGGCCGCGTGATCGCCATGGGCCAGCACATTGCGTAATTGCTGCGCGTTTATCATCTCGAACGCGGTCAGGCTGCGCCCGGCGTGCTGGCGGAAAAGCCGCAGCAGGTCCAGCGCCCGCGCGGGTGCGTCAAGCCGCAGCCAGGCCATGCTGATGGCGGGCGTGGCCGGATAAAGTCGCATCACCGCGCCGGTGATGATGCCCAGTGTCCCCTCGGCGCCGATGAAAAGCTGCTTCAGGTCGTAACCGGACGTGTCCTTGTGCAGCGGCCGCATCATCTCAAGCAGTCGGCCATCGGGCAGCACCACCTCAAGGCCCAGGGTGTTCGCGCGCGTGGTGCCGTAGCGCAACACCGCCGTGCCTCCGGCATTGGTGGCGATGGTGCCGCCCAACTGGCAGCTTCCCTCGGATCCCAGGCTGACGGGATAAAGCATTCCCTGCGCGCTGGCGGCCTCCTGAAGCTGGACAAGCGTGCAGCCGGCATCCGCCGCGATGGTCAGCCCGAAGGGATCGATGGCGCGAATCCGGTTCAGCCGCTGGGTCGAGACGATCACCGGCCGCCGATCATCCGGCGTCGCGCCGCCGCACAGGCTGGTATTGCCGCCCTGCGGCAGCATCGGCCAGCCATGACGATGCAGAAGGGCGACCAGGGCCGCAAGCTGAGCCGTGTCGCGCGGCTTGCAGACGCAAAGCGCGGGTGCGTCGAACTTGCGCCTGGCATCGGTGCAATAACCTGCGGCCTCGGCCGGGTCCTCGATCACCGCCCCCGGCCCCAGCAGGTCGCGGATCTCCTGCATCAGGTCGGAGCGGGGCTCAGGCGATGGAAGCGCAGTCATGTCGGTTTCTCCAGGCGCGTAAGGCGACATCTTCGATGCGCTCGCCGCAGAATCGTTCCTTTTCATTTTGTAGCCCGAGGGCATGGGCATTGATAGAAAATTTTATCGTATACGAAAAATATGATACTTTAGTGAATGCGCACGCCACGTTAGCCTGGAAAAGCGGCATTATGAGAATAAGAGGCGGCTCTGGCGGCCTTATGCCTTGGCCTGGCCGGCGGCGGGGATCTTGCGTTCGCGGCAAGGATGTTTCAGGCGATAAGTCGGGTGATGGAATTTTGATGACGAAACGCAGCACCATGCCGCAAGGGTCATTTCGGACCCCCGGCCCGGCGTGGGCAGCGGCTCTTATCGCCGTCGATCTGCGGCCTTATTTAGGGGCGGGCTTGCCCGGAAACTTGGGGGACAGGAATGGCCAGAGCGGATAATGTGAGCGCATGGATGCTAGGCTGACAGGGGTGCCGATCGTGAATCAGATTGGTGACATCGCGATGCGGCAGCGCCGCAGGGCGCGGCCGGCGGCCAAGCCGCCGCTGGAGCTTGGCCGCCGGCTGAAGGCCCTGCGCAAGGGCCAGCAACTGACCTTGCAGGAGATGGCGCGGCTGACGGGAGTTTCGACCTCGGCCCTGTCCAAGATCGAGCGCAACGATCTGTCGCCCACGCTGACCACCTTGCAGCGCATCGCCAGTGGCATCCAGGTCGAGCTTTCGGCGCTTCTGGGCGAAGAGCCGGGCCATGCGCCCGCCCCAGGCCGCCGCAGCATCGCCCGCGCCGGGCAGGGCGACAACCTGGACAACGCCACCTGCAACAACAAGCTGCTTTGCACCGATCTAAAGGACAAATACTTCACCCCCATCTACACCGTGGTCAAGGCCCGCGCCCCCGAGGAATACGAGGCATGGGGCGTCTCGGACGGCGAGATCTTCCTGACCGTCCTCAAGGGTGAGCTGGTGATCCACAGCCGCATCTATGAGCCGCTGGTCCTCTATCCGGGGGACAGCATGTATTACGATGCCTCGACCGAGCATTGCTGGACATCGCAGGGCGAGATCGACGCCGAATTGATCTGGGTGCTGGGGACCAGGGCGCGCTGAGCCGCCGCGTGGCATCGCGGTCTTGCCATTCCCCGCAGCCTCGTCCACTCATGCCGCCGGACGCAAGCGGATAAAAGGCACGGGCGGATGGGCAAGACGGGACGGATCTTCGCGGGTTTCCTGTTCGATATGGACGGGACGTTGCTGACCTCGATCCCGGCGGTCGAACGGGTCTGGACCGATTGGGCGAACCGTGTCGGCGTGCCGGTGGACGAGGTGCTGGCACATCTGCATGGCCGCCGCGCCGTCGATACCGTGCATCATTTCGCGCCGCCGGGCGTCCTGATCGATGAAGAGGTCGCCTGGGTCGAGGCGCGCGAGATCGCGGATGTGGAGGGTGTCATCGCCATTCCCGGCGCGGCCGAGATCCTGGCCGCGCTGCCGCCCGCCCGCTGGGCGGTCGTGACCTCGGCCAGCCGCAAGCTGGCGCTGGCCCGGCTGGCGGCGGCGGGTCTGCCGCTGCCAGCCACCCTCGTCACCGCCGACGACGTGTCCCAGGGCAAGCCCGATCCCGAGGGCTATCTGCTGGGCGCCCGCCGCCTGGGCCTGGACATCCGCGATTGCCTGGTCTTCGAGGATACCGAGGCGGGCTTGCAGGCCGGCCGCAACGCGGGCGCGCAGGTCATCCGCATCGCGGGGCCGCACACCGCGCCCCAGGACGAAAGCGTGCCGGCCATCGAGGATTATCGCGGGCTGCGGGTTGCCTTGGGCGCCGAAGGTGCCGCGCTTGAGCCGCTGGCCGGCGCCGCCGCGCCGCAATAGCCGCGCCGCGAATCGCGGGCCGGATTTACCGCCGGATCCGTCACCGGATTTGCCACCGGGTTCGGGGCCTGATCCGGGCCGGATGCGCGGCCCGACCCTGGGAGCCGGGCGGATTTCCCAAGGCCGCCGATACGAATTTTCATCCCGATCACAAACTGCCCTCCTGTCCGGCTGTTTCATTTGCCTTGTGCGGTTTTCGGTCGCATGAACAGTATCGAACGGACCCCCGGCGGGTGCCATTTGATGAAAGGGTGATGATTCGATGCAGTCTCTGGTTCTTGAATCGCGCGGGCGGCTCTCGCTGCGGGATTTCGACATTCCGGGCGAAATGGGCCCCGACGACGTGCGTATCCGCGTCCATACCGTCGGCATCTGCGGCTCGGACGTGCATTACTATACGCATGGCAAGATCGGTCATTTCGTCGTCAACGCGCCGATGGTGCTGGGCCACGAGGCCGCCGGCACGGTGATCGAGACGGGGGCGGCGGTCACCCATCTGAAGCCCGGCGATCGCGTCTGCATGGAGCCGGGCATTCCCGACCCGACCTCGCGCGCGTCCAAGCTGGGGATCTACAACGTCGATCCGGCGGTAACCTTCTGGGCGACGCCTCCGGTCCACGGCTGCCTGACGCCCGAGGTGATCCACCCCGCCGCCTTCACCTACAAGCTTCCCGATAATGTCAGCTTCGCCGAGGGCGCGATGGTCGAGCCCTTCGCCATCGGCATGCAGGCCGCCTTGCGCGCCCGCATCCAGCCGGGCGATGTGGCCGTGGTGACGGGCGCCGGTCCCATCGGGATGATGGTGGCGCTGGCGGCGCTGGCCGGCGGCTGTTCGCGCGTGATCGTGGCCGACCTGGCCCAGCCCAAGCTGGACATCATCGGCGCCTATCAGGGCATCGAGACGGTGAACATCCGCAACCGCCCCCTGGCCGATGCGGTGGCCGAGGCGACCGATGGTTGGGGCGCGGACATCGTTTTCGAATGTTCCGGCGCGGCCCCCGCGATCCTGGGCATGCACCAGTTGGCGCGTCCCGGCGGGGCCATCGTGCTGGTCGGCATGCCGGTCGATCCGGTGCCGGTCGATATCGTGGGCCTTCAGGCCAAGGAACTTCGGGTGGAAACCGTGTTCCGCTATGCCAATGTCTATGACCGCTCCATCGCGCTGATCGCTTCGGGCAAGGTGGATCTGAAGCCGCTGATCTCGGCCACAATCCCCTTTGCCGACAGCATCGCCGGTTTCGACCGCGCGGTCGAGGCGCGCGATACCGACGTGAAGCTGCAAATCGTGATGCCGGCGTAACGCGATGTATCTGGGCATAGATCTGGGCACCTCGGGCATCAAGGCGATGCTGCTGCGCGAGGATTTCTCTGTCGCCGGGGTGGCCCATGCCGCCCTGGCGGTCGACCGCCCGCATCCGGGCTGGTCCGAGCAGGAGCCGGCGGACTGGATTGCCGCTTGCGAGGAGGTGATCGCCGCCCTGTCGCGCGAGCATCCGTCCGAGATGGCGCGGCTGCAATCCATCGGCCTGTCGGGACAGATGCACGGCGCCACGCTGCTTGATGCCTCGGACCGGGTGCTGCGGCCCTGCATCCTGTGGAATGACGGCCGCTCGGGGCCGCAATGCGCCGAACTGACCGCGCGGGCGGATTTCCACGGCATCGCCGGCAATCTGGTGATGGCGGGCTTTACCGCGCCGAAACTGCTTTGGGTCGCCCAGCACGAGCCCGAGATCTTCGGGCGCGTGGCCAAGGTGCTGCTGCCCAAGGATTACCTGCGGCTGTGGCTGACCGGCGAGCATGTGGCCGAGATGTCGGACGCGGCGGGCACGCTGTGGCTGGACGTGGCGCGGCGCGACTGGTCGGACGACCTGCTGACGGCGACCGGGCTGAGCCGGTCGCAGATGCCCGCGCTGGTCGAGGGCAGCGACGTTTCGGGGCATCTGCGCGCGGATCTGGCGGAACGCTGGGGCATCGCGCGGGTGCCGGTGGCGGGCGGCGGCGGCGACAATGCCGCGACGGCCTGCGGCATGGGCGTGATGACGCCGGGCGCGGGTTTTCTGTCGCTGGGCACCTCGGGGGTGCTTTTCGCGGCGACGGAAAGCTATGCGCCGAACACGGGCGAGGCGGTGCATACCTTCTGCCACGCCGTGCCGCGCACCTGGCACCAGATGGGGGTGATCCTGTCGGCCACCGACAGCATGACCTGGCTGTCCGAGATCACCGGCCGTCCCGTGCCGGAACTGGCGGCGATGGTGACGGATGTGCAGGCGCCCTCGCCGGTGACGTTCCTGCCCTATCTCTCGGGCGAGCGGACGCCGCTGAACGATCCCGATGCAAGCGGGGCGCTTCTGGGCCTGCGCCGCGCCTCGGGGCTGCCCGATCTGGCGCAGGCGGTGATGGAGGGCGTGGGCATGGCCTTCGCCGATTGCGTCCAGGCGCTGCGCAAGGCGGGCACCGGCATCGACGCGGCCTATGCCGTCGGCGGCGGCGCGCGGTCGCGGGAATGGCTGCGCATCATCGCCTCGATCACCGGGCTGACGCTTCTGGAGCCCGAGGACGGGGATTTCGGCGCGGCCTTCGGGGCGGCGCGGCTGGCGGCGGCCTGCGTGACGGGCGACCTGTCGGAACGCACCTTCGCAAGGCCGACCGTGCGCGCCGAGATCGCGCCGGACCCCCGGCTGGCCGAGCAATATGCGGAAAAGTATAAGGCTTATCGTGCCGCTTATAAGCCCCTGAGGCAGCTTGACGGCTGGCGTGGATAGGCGTCACACCTTGGGAAACGCCTGTTTTTCTGGCAAGAATCGCGCCCGTGTCGCTGCACTGCGGCATGGGTGCGCCACGCCTGCCGGGCCGCTTTGGCGCGATGACGAAAGATCTGGTCCGATTCCGCTGCTTTTCGCGCAAAAAAGTATCATGAATTTCTGCGCAATGATGTGGAAAACATGCCCCTCTCAAGCGTAGTTTGCGTCCATGCGATGGATGCGGCGGGGTCGGAGCGGCCGCGTCCCGCCCGCGAGGGTGCGGCACGGGGGAGGAACGCGATGCAACCCGATCTGGAACTGGTCCATATCCGCAAGGGCGAATCCTTCGCCGCCTGGATGCATGGCTATCCGTTCCGCACGGTGCGTTGGCACTATCACCCGGAATACGAGATTCATCTGGTCAACGCGACCTCGGGCACCTTCTATATCGGCGATCATGTCGGCACGTTCGAACCGGGGCAGTTGATCATGACCGGCCCGAACCTGCCGCAGAACTGGGTCAGCGACATCCAGCCCGGCGAAATCGTGCCGGTGCGCTCGATGGTGATCCAGTTCCCCGAGAGCTTCATCGAGGAAGCCTGCGCCGCCATGCCCGAGATGCAGGCGCTGCGCCCGCTTCTGGACCGCTCGCGCCGCGGCATCCTTTTTGACGATCCGACCAGCGCCCGCATCCGTCCCCTGATCGAGCGGCTGATCGAGGCGCAGGGCATCCGCCGCCTGGCCCTGTTCTGGGAAATTCTGGACATCCTGGTCGATGCCCGCCAGCACGAGGTGCTGGCGAGCCTCAGCTTCGAACTGGACATCGCGCGGATCAACGATGGCGGCATCAATCGCGCGCTGACCTATCTGCGCGAGCATCTGACCGAGCAGATCGAGGAGGCGGAGCTTGCCGCCATGGTCGGCCAAAGCCAAAGCGCCTTTTCCCGCGCCTTCAAGCGCCATACCGGCACGACCCTGGTGCGCTATCGCAACCAGTTGCGGGTGGATCTGGCCTGTCAGATTCTGATCGCCGAGCCCGACAGCAAGGTGGCCGAGATCTGCTATCAGGTCGGCTTCTCGAATCTGTCGAACTTCAATCGGCATTTCCTGAGATTGAAGGGAATATCCCCCTCACAATTCCGGGCCATCTTCGCGGCCCAGAAAGCGGCGGTCATCGCGGAATGACGAAAAGCCGAACCCATTCGGACGGCGCGGCGCCGGCCGGAAGACGCGCAGGCCCGGCCTGCATCAACCCCCTGGGAGGAAACCAGATGAAATCGAAACTGCTTACCGCCTCTTGCGCGCTGGCGCTCGTGGCAGCGCCGGCTCTGGCGCAGGACAAGCTCAAGATCGGCATGACCTTTCAAGAGCTGAACAACCCCTATTTCGTCTCGATGCAAGAGGCGCTGAACGAGGCCGCCAAGGCGCTGGGCGCGGATGTCGTCATCACCGACGCCGGCCATGATGTCGCCAAGCAGATCTCGGATGTCGAGGACATGCTGCAACAAAACATCGACATCCTGCTTTTGAACCCGACCGACAGCGCCGGGATCGAAGCCGCCGTCCACGCCGCCAAGGCCGCCGGTGTCATCGTGGTCGCGGTGGACGCGAACGCGAACGGTCCGGTCGATACCTTCGTCGGCTCGAAGAACCGCGATGCGGGCTATCTGTCGTGCAAATACCTGGGTGACGCGATCGGCGGCAAGGGCGATGTCGCGATCCTGGACGGCATCCCGGTCGTGCCGATCCTTCAGCGCGTCGAGGGCTGCAAGGCCGCCTTGGCGGAATTCCCCGACATCCAGCTTGTCGATACGCAGAACGGCCGTCAGGACCGCTCGGTCGCGTTGGGCGTGGTGGAAAACATGATCCAGTCCAAGCCGAACCTCGCGGGCATCTTCTCGGTCAACGACGGCGGCGCGATGGGCGCGCTGGCGGCGATCCAGGGCTCGGGCAAGGACATCAAGCTGACCTCGGTCGACGGCGCGCCGGAAGCGATCACGGCGATCACCGAGGGTGGTCCCTTCATCGAGACCACCGCGCAATTCCCGCGCGACCAGGTCCGCGTCGGCCTGGCCATGGCGCTGGCGCAGAAATGGGGTGCCCGCGTGGTGCCGAAAGAGGTGCCGATCGACGTGATGGTGATCGACAAGGAAAAAGCGGCTGATTTCAGCTGGTAATACGCATCCCCTGCGCCTGCTCCGGCATCGCGCCGGGGCAGGCATGGCAAGCTTCGGGAGGGAGTGATGCTGGAACTGAACGGAATCAAGAAAAGCTTCGGCAAGATCGAGGTGCTGCATGGCGTCGATCTGTCGGTGCGCGCCGGTGAGGTGCATGCCCTTCTGGGCGAGAACGGCGCCGGGAAATCGACGCTGATGAAGATCCTTTGCGGCATCCTGCAACCCAGCGAGGGCACGATCCGCATCGAGGGGCAAGAGCAGCGCTTCGCCGATTACGACGCGGCCATCGCCGCCGGCATCGGCATCGTGTTTCAGGAATTCAGCCTGATCCCGCATCTGGACGCGGTCGAGAACATGTTTCTTGCCCGCGAGATACGGGGGCCGCTGCGGATGCTGGACCGCAAGGCCATGCATGCGCGCGCGGTCGAGATCATGCGCCAACTGGGCGTCGATGTGGCGCTGGACGTGCCGATCAGCCGGCTTTCGGTGGCCGAACAGCAATTCGTCGAGATCGCCAAGGCGCTGTCGCTGAACGCGCGCATCCTGGTCCTGGATGAGCCGACCGCGACGCTGACCCCATCCGAGGTCGAACACTTGTTCAAGGTCATGCGCGAACTGCGCCGCCAGGGCGTGGCGATCATCTTCATCTCGCATCACCTTGAGGAGATCTTCGAGATCTGCGACCGCATCACCATCCTGCGGGATGGCGAATTCGTCGGCGCCTGCGCCGTCGCCGATGTGGATAATGACCGCCTGGTCGAGATGATGGTCGGCCGCCGCATCGAGAACAACTTCCCGCCGAAACCCGCGCCCTCGACCGCCCCCGTGGTGATCGAGGCCGAGGAGGTGCAGTTGAAGAAGGGCGGCCCGGTGTCGCGCTTTACTCTGCGCAAGGGCGAGGTGCTGGGCTTTGCCGGGCTGGTCGGCTCGGGGCGGACGGAAACGGTCCTGGCCATGCTGGGCGCCTATCCCGCGCAACGCTGCAAGGTGAAGATGGACGGGGCCGAGAAGCGTTTCTCGGGACCGGACGAGGGGCTGGCCAGCGGCATCGGCCTGCTGCCGGAAAGCCGCAAGGAACAGGGGCTGATCACCAGCTTTTCGATCCTGCAAAACATCTCGCTGAACAATTACGGCAAATATCGCAAGGGCCGCTGGTTCATCGACCTGAAGAAGGAACTGGACTGCTCGCAGGTCGCCATGAAGCAGGTTCGCGTCAAGTCCCAGGGTCCCCATGCCCGCGTGGACACGCTGTCGGGCGGCAATCAGCAAAAGGTGGTCATCGCCCGCTGGCTGAACCACGACATGCAGGTGCTGATCTTCGACGAACCCACGCGCGGCATCGACGTGGGTGCCAAGGCCGAGATCTATGCACTGATGCGTGAATTCACCGCCAGGGGTGGTGCGATCATCATGATTTCCTCGGAACTGCCCGAGGTGATCGGCATGTCCGACCGCGTCTGCGTCTTCCGCTCGGGCGGGATCGTGGCCACGGTTCAGGGCGAGGACATCAATTCGGAAACCATCATGACACATGCCACGACCGGGAGGATCGAAAATGTCGCATGACGCCAATACCGGCGCAGCCGGGAAAGCCGCGGGCTTTTCCTTCGGCAGGCTGCTGCATTCCCCTCTGGCCCTTCCGCTGATCGGGCTGATCGTCGTATCCTGCCTGATGGGGCTGGCCAGCGACAACTTCTTCAGCCTCAACAACATCATGAACGTGCTGCGGCAGGTCTCGGTCGTGGGCATCCTGGCGGTCGGCATGACCTTCGTGATCCTGACCGGCGGGATCGACCTGTCGGTCGGCGCGGTCATGGCGCTGGTGGGCACGCTGGCCTCGGGGCTGATGGTCAACAACGGCTTTCCCGCCGTGCCCGCGCTGGTGATCGGGCTGCTGATCGGCCTGGGCATCGGGCTTGCCAATGGCTTCCTTGTCGCCTGGGGCAAGATGCCCGCGATCATCGTGACGCTGGCGACCATGGGCATGGCGCGCGGCATCGGCCTGATCTATTCGGGTGGCTATCCGATCAGCGGCATCCCAAGCTGGATCTCGTGGTTCGGCGTCGGCCGTATCGGCGTCGTCCCGGTGCCGGTGATCTTCATGCTGGTGATCTATGCGCTGGCCTGGGTGCTGCTGCAACGCACGGCCTTCGGGCGCCATGTCTACGCCATCGGCGGCAATGAAACGGCGGCGCGGCTGTCGGGCGTCAAGACCCAGCGCGTCAAGCTGGTGGTCTATGGCATCGCGGGCCTGACTTCGGCCCTGGCGGCGGTGGTCCTGACGGGCCGCCTGATGAGCGGCCAGCCCAACGCGGGCGTGGGCTTCGAGCTGGACGCCATCGCCGCCGTCGTTCTTGGCGGCACCGCCATTGCCGGTGGGCGCGGGCTGATCCTGGGCACGCTGATCGGGGCGGTCCTGCTGGGCATCCTGAACAACGGGCTGAACCTGATGGGGATCAACCCCTATCTTCAGGACGTGATCAAGGGCGGCATCATCCTTCTGGCCATCTATATCGGGCGCGAGTGGCGCTAAGCCGCTCGCATGCCCCGCGAAATTTCGACAAACAGGAGACGAAACATGTCTGAATCGCTGCAAGGCAAGGTCGCGGTCATCACCGGCGCGGCCTCAGGGATCGGGCTGGCCACGACCGAGGCGCTGCTGGAACAGGGCGCGACCGTGGTGATGGTGGACTGGAACGAAAAGGCGCTGGCGGATGAAACCGCGCGCCTTGGCTCCAAGGCCATCGCGCAGGTGACGAACCTGCTGGACGCGGAAAGCTGCAATGCGATGATCCCCGAGATCCTTGCCAAGGTCGGCCATATCGACATCCTTTACTGCAACGCCGGCATCTATATCGGCGGCGATCTGACCGAGACGACCCCCGAAGCCATCGACCGCATGCTGAACCTGAACGTCAACGCGGTGATGAAGAACGTCCGCGCCGTGGTCCCCCACATGATCGAGCGCAAGACCGGCGACATCGTGGTGACCTGTTCCATCGCCGGCCATTTCCCGACCTATTGGGAGCCGGTCTATTCCGGCTCGAAATGGGCGATCACCAGCTTCGTGCAGGGCATGCGCCGGCAGATGATCCCGCATGGCGTGCGCGTCATGCAGGTCTCGCCCGGTCCGGTCGTCTCGGCGCTGCTGAACGACTGGCCCGAGGAGAACCTGCGCAAGGCCAAGGAGGCAGGCGCGCTGATGGACCCGACCGAGGTTTCGGACGCGGTGCTTTACATGCTGACGCGCAAGCGCACCGTCACCATCCGCGACATGCTGGTCCTGCCGACCGGCTTCGACCGCGTGTAAGGAGAGATCGCGATGGCCCAATACCTGATCGGCATCGACGTGGGCACCGGCTCGGCCCGCGCCGGGGTGTTCGACACCGGGGGAACGCTTCTGGCCACGGCCAAGCGCCCCGTCGAGATGCACCGCGAGGGCGGCGTGATCGCCGAGCAGTCCAGCGAACAGGTCTGGCGGGCCGTCTGCGAAAGCGTGCGCGAAAGCGTGGCCGGGGCGGGGATCGACCCCGCCCAGGTCGCGGGCATCGGCTTCGATGCCACATGCTCTCTTGTCGTCCGGGGGGCGGGCGACGAACTTCTGCCGGTGGGCGACCCGGCCCATCCCGAACGCGACATCATCGTCTGGATGGACCATCGCGCGCTGGAACAGGCCGAGCGCATCAATGCGCAAGGCCATGACGTTCTGCGCTATGTCGGCGGCCGCATCTCGCCCGAGATGGAGACGCCGAAACTGCTGTGGCTGCGCGAGAACCGCCCCGAGATCTATGCGGCGGCGGCGCATTTCTTCGATCTGACCGATTTTCTGACCTGGAAGGCCAGCGGCGCGCTTGAGCGTTCGGCCTGCACGGTCACCTGCAAATGGACGTATCTGGCGCATGAACGTCGCTGGGATGAGGGGTATTTCCGCCAGGTCGGGCTGGACGACCTGGCCGATCAGGGCTTCGCGCGCATCGGCGCGCGGGTCGTCGATCCGGGCACCTCGCTGGGCGCGGGCCTGACCCAGGCCGCGGCGGCCGAGATGGGCCTGCGCCCCGGCATCGCCGTCGCGGCGGGGCTGATCGATGCCCATGCCGGCGGCGTCGGCACGGTGGCGGCGGGCGGCGATGCCACGGCCTGTCTGGGCTATGTCTTCGGCACCTCGTCCTGCACCATGACCACGACGCGCGAACCCGCCTTCGTGCCGGGCGTCTGGGGGCCGTATTTCTCGGCCATGGTGCCGGGCATGTGGCTGAACGAGGGCGGTCAGTCCGCCGCCGGCGCGGCCATCGACCAATTGGTGCAATTGCATCCCGCCACCGCCGAGGCGGCGGCGCTGGCGCGCGCGGCCGGCAAGGCGCTGCCGCAATGGCTGGCCGACCGCGCGCTGGAACTGGCGGGCGATGCCAGCCGCGCCGTGCGTCTGGCCGACGACCTGCATGTGGTGCCCGAATTCCTGGGCAATCGCGCGCCCTTCGCCGATCCCCACGCCCGCGCCCTGGTCATGGGGCAGGGGATGGAGACCAGCGTGGACAGCCTGGTCGCGCTTTATGTCGCTGGGATCTGCGGTCTGGGCTATGGCCTGCGCCAGATCATCGAGACGCAGGCCGCCCATGGTGCCCCGGTCAGCACGATCAGCACCAGCGGCGGCGCTGGCGCGCATCCGCTGAACCACCAGCTTCTGGCCGACGCCACCGGCCTGCCCGTCGAAGTCACCGCCTGCCCCGAGCCGGTCCTGCTGGGATCGGCCATGCTGGGCGCGGTGGCGGGCGGGGTCTATCCCGACCTTGCCACGGCCATGCCCGCCATGTCGCGCGTGGCACGCAGTTGCGCCCCCGTCGCTGCCCAGCGGCCGGTTCAGGACGCGCGCTATGCGGCCTTCCGCAGCTTGCAGGATACCGGGCGGCAAATCCGCAACCAGATGTCGGACGTTCTGTCCGTCCAGAACGTAGCATGCGAGGCAAGATGAATTTCTCAGGCAAATCCGTCATCATCACCGGCGCCGGCAAGGGCATCGGCCGCGCCTGCGCCCTGGTCATGGCCGAACGCGGCGCCGAGGTGATCGCGCTCAGCCGCACCGGCTCGGATCTGGACAGCCTGCGCGGCCAGATCGGCGGGCGCTCGATCCAGGTCGATCTGGCCGATTCCGCCGCCACCCGCGCCGCGATGGCGCAGGCGGGCACGGCCGATTTCCTGATCAACAGCGCGGGCATCAACGTGCTGGAAAGCGTGCTCGACATGACCGAGGCGGGCTATGAGGCCGTGATGGGCATCAACCTGCGCGCGGCCCTGCTGACCTGCCAGGAATTCGCCCGCGCGCGCGTGGCGGCGGGCGGCGGTGGGGCGATCGTCAACATCACCTCGATCGCGGGGCATCGCGGCTTTCAGGACCATCTGTGCTATGCCGCCTCGAAGGCGGGGCTTGAGGGCGCGACCCGCGTTCTGGCCAAGGAACTGGGGCCGCATGGCATCCGCGTGAATGCGGTGGCGCCCACGATCACCCTGACCGAACTGGCCGCCGAAGCCTGGTCCGATCCAGTGAAAAGCCAGCCGATGATGATCCGCCACCCGCTGAATCGCTTCGCCGAGGCGCAGGAGGTCGCGCAAAGCATCGCGCTGCTTCTGTCCGAGGACAGCCGGATGATCTCGGGCGCGGTGCTGCCGGTCGATGGCGGTTTTCTGGCCGTCTAAGGGCGAAGCCGACCGAGATGCGCGTCCTTGCGGGCTTCAGGCGGACTGGCCGCCCGCGCTTGGGGTGACCTGCCGGCAGGATGACTTGCGGGGCATCGTCGCGGCCGCGCGCCCCGACCTTGATCGGTCTGCCGGGGATCATGTCGATGAATTCGATCCGACTGCGCCCAGGTCGCGCGGTCGGGAAAGCTCCGAGCACCTGCATGGGGCTGCTGCTCCGGGGATGGCGAATGGGTGCGGGAACCGGGGTTGCGGCGGCGAAGTCCGGGCGGCCGCGCCGTTTTTCAGTTGGCTTGGAACTGCCCATGCACGGTCAATTGCGTGTGCCCCGGCGCAGGTTGGTCAGGGTGATATGGTCCGTTATTCATTAAGGACGTGCCGTGCCTTAGTGTCCAACCCCAATCAACCTATTGAAGCTACGCCTTCCTTTTGATTTCTTTTTGGAAATATAGTTCGGAGGGACGAGATGGCGGGGGAGTTCCGGGTTTCGGGCGAGGTATGGGCGACGATCGAGCCGCTGCTGCCGGCGAACCAGCCCGCCGATGACGATCTGCAACAGGTTCAATCGCTGGAGCTGGAAGGGGCTCTGGGTGCCGTGAACATGAGATCGATTGCCGGTGGGCAAAATTCAAACATCCCAGAGCGAATGGACAGGTCGCGAGCATGAGCCGCACGATCAAGGAGGCCGCCGTGAAGCGCCCAAAGCATGACTGGCATGATCGACCGCAGGCGCATCCTGCCGATTTCACCGCCGCCTGAAGCCCTGCTCCCAGGTTTAAGCCGCCGAACGCGGCTTACGTCATGTGAAGACATCCGCAGGGCCCCCGCCTCGGGTCCCCGCCAGGTCTTAATCCCCGGCCACGTCCGGTGGGACGCGCAGGATCGACTCGTGCATGGCGATGGCTTGCTCCAGATCCTCGAACACCGTCAATTGTCCGCGATCCAGCACCGCGCCCATGTCGCACATCTGCCGGATCATCGGCATGGAATGGCTTACCACGATGGCGCCAGACCTGCTCATCCGGTCCTTGAAGACACGTTGCGACTTCATGCGGAAATCGGCATCCCCGACGCTGGTCACCTCATCCACCAGATAGGTGTCGAAATAGATCCCCATGCTGGTCCCCATCGCCAGCCGCGAGCGCATCCCCGAGGAGTAGCTGGAAAAGGGCTGGTGATAATGCGCGCCAAGCTCGGCGAAATCGGCGACATAATCGATCAGCTCATCGGTATCGACGCCATAGATCCGGGCGATGAAGCGGACATTCTGCGCCCCGGTCAATTCGCCGTGAAAGCTGCCCGCGAAACCCACAGGCCATGAGATCGAGCCGTCCGACAGCACCCGTCCCGAGGTGGGTGAGATGGTCCCCGCGATCATTCGCAGAAGCGTGGATTTCCCTGCTCCGTTCCGGCCCAGAAGCGCGACCGAGGCGCCGGTCGGAAAGACCGCGTTCAGCCGGTCGGCGACCACATGCCGCCGCCCCTTCAGACGATAGGTCTTGGTCAGGTTTTCCAGCCAGATCATGGCTTAGGCGCGATCCCGGATGCTGTAATAGATCAGCACCATGATCGACCACAGGATCAAAAGCGAACCCGCGCCGACCATCAGCAGCCAGGGCCGGTCCGGCGCGGTCGAGCTTTGCGCCACCTTCGGTTCGATATGCGCGGCCAGATAGCGCGATTTGCGCTGCGCCTCGGCCAGTGCCGTCTCATAGGCGATTCGGGCCGAGCGATAGGCGCCCTCGGCGAATTCGCGATCCACGGCCAGCTTTTCATAATCGGCCATCAGCTTGGAATAGCTCTCTCCCCCCGGACCGGCGGTGGCGCTGCCGAACTTGGCGCGCTCGTCGTCGATCAGGCGGCGCAGGGCGTCGATCTTTTGCTGTGACTGGATCACGCGGTGATCGGTCGGCTTGGCATTGTCCAGAAGCAGGTCATTGGCGACCAGTTGTTCGGCCAGCCGGGCCTGAAGGCCGCTGATCACGCCCATCTGGCTGCTTAGATCCGCCTGCGGGTCCACGATCTGCGAGCGGACGCGGAAATCGGTCATGGCCTGGCGGGTGCGGGTCAGTTCTGCGCGGGCCTTTTCCAATTCGGCATTGGCCAGGCGGATCGTGTCCTCGCGTGCGATGGCCGAAAGCTCATTGATCTTCTGCGAGCTTTCCTGAAACACCGTCTGCGCGATCTGCTGTGCGTCGGTCGGGGTGAAGGCATTCACGCGTAGCGTGATCAGACTGGTCGAGGTATCGTAAAGCACACGGACCTGGCGGGTCCAATATTCGGTCAGATCCTCGATCTGGCCTTTGGGGTCATAGGCGAAGACGAAATCATGCGGCCAGTCGCGCGAGAATTTCTGGCGCAGGTCCAGCTTTGCATCGACCTTCTCGACCATGTCCTGGCTGCGGATGAACTCGTAAAGCACATCCGTGTCGGTCGAGCCGGAACTGCCCCCGGCCAGCGCGCCAATGCCGCCCAGCAGGTCGATCGAGGGCACCGCGCCTTCGCGATGGACCGAAAAGCCCACGGTCGAGACATATTGGTCCGAGGCCCGCGCCCAGAGATACCAGGACCAGATCGCGACGGGCAGCACGACCATGACCAGGAACGAGACCAGCAGCCACCAATGCCGCCGCTTCGGCTCGGCGAGCGAGGCCGGGGGCCGCACCGCGGTCTGGGGCGGGCCGGCGCGCCCGCCTCGCGTCGCCGGGGTGTCGGGAACCGCCACCGCCCTGGGCATCGGCCGGACCGGGATCGGCTGCGGCATCGCGCGCGCGGCCGCCGTCTCGGCCCGCATCGGCTCGGCCTGGAAAGGGCGCAGGACCGGGCGGGGGGCGTCGGCGGCCGGCTGGATGCGCGGCGTGTTCTGGAAGGGCCGCGCCGGGGCGGCAGTTTCGTTCGTCACCGGCCGGACGCGGGGGCCGTCTTCGGCGCCTGGCTGGTCGGCGCGGGTCACGGGGCCGCCGGCGGGGCCGGCCTGATCGTTCGATGTGCTCACAGCCGTGGCGCTTTCGCTGGTTTACCTTTTCAGCGCAGTTGATACATATTGCAGCTCTTCAAGACCAGTCTTCGCGTTCAAATGTCCGAGATGACCCCCTTCGAGCCGATACCGCAAAACCCACGCCCCGCCAGCAAGCGATGGCGCATGCCGCGCATTCTGGTGGCGCTGGTGCTGCGCGAGATGGCGACGACCTATGGCCGCTCGGCCGGCGGTTATATCTGGGCGATTCTAGAGCCGGTGCTGGGGGTGCTGCTGCTGACGGTGGTGTTCAGCCTGGCGCTGCACAAGCCGCAACTGGGAACGAACTTCCCGCTATTTTACGCGACGGGGTTTCTGCCCTTCACCATGTTCAATTCGATGACGAACCGGGTGCAAAGCTCGATTCGCTATTCGAAGCCCCTGCTGGCCTATCCGGCGGTCACCTACATCGACGCGATCCTGGCCCGCATCATCTTGAACTCATTGACCCATATCGCGGTGATGGTGATCATTTTCGGCGGTCTTTTCGTGATCTTCCAGATCCCGTTCGTGGTCAATCTGGGTGAGATCTTCGAGGCCGTGCTGATGGTCGTGGCCATCGCGGTCGGCGTGGGGACGCTGAACTGCTACCTGATCAGCGCCTTCCCGATCTGGGAGCGCGCCTGGCAGATCATCACGCGACCGCTTTTCCTTGTCTCGGGCGTGTTCTTCCTGTTTGAATCCATGCCGATGGGCGCGCAGAACGTCCTGATTTATAACCCCGTGCTGCATTGCATCTCGCAATTGCGGCGCGGGATTTACCCGACCTATCAGGGCAGTTTCGTCTCGCCCGCCTATGTCTTTGGCCTGTCCGCGGTGCTGACGCTGTTCGGGCTTTTGTTGCTGTCACGCAACTACCGCAACTTCCTGGAACGCTAGGGCCAGACCCGTTTCATCGGGCCCCATGTGATGATGTTTCCGGGCGGCGGGTCTTTGAGCCCCTCGGGCGAGGCTGTCGCGATGACGCCGTGGTCAAGCTGCTGCCGGCAGAAGTGGGCCATCCTTATGGCCGAATGTCCTTGCCCCGGGCCGTTCCCTTGCCACAGCCTGGACCGGCTAGAGCAGGAAGTCCCCGGCCGTCCCCGCCCCATGGCGCCCCAGCGAGATTTGCAGATCGGCCGCGCCATCCCCGTCGATGTCGATGGCGACCATGCCGCCATAGGCGCCGTCCCATGACCGCATCTCGGGGCCGGTGCCGCTGAAATCGTTTGTGCCCTGAAAGGTCAGGCCCAGTCCACGCAGGTCGATGCGGTCGGCGCCATTGCCGAAATCGGCGATCTGATCGACGCCGCCGTCGAAATCCGCGCGCCGGGTAAAGACGAAAAGATCCGCCCCGGCGCCGCCGGTCATGTGATCCTGGCCCGCGCCCCCCTCAAGCGTGTCGTTCCCCTTGCCGGCGATCAGGATGTCATTGCCGAGCCCCCCCGACAGGTAGTTGTTGCCGTAAAGGTCGGTCAGGCGATCCGCGCCCGCGCCGCCCAGCAGGGTGTCCCAGCCAAGCCCGCCCGAAAGCAGGTCATTGCCATCCTCGCCGGAAAGCCAGTCGTTATCCGAATTCCCGATCAGCGTGTCATTGCCACGTCCGCCATAGATCGTGTCGCGGCCCTGCTGGCCGGCCAGATAATCGTTGCCGTCGCCGCCCGACAAGCGGTCATGGCCGAATCCGCCCAGCAGCCGATCGTCCCCGGCCTCTCCGAACAGCATGTCGTCGCCGGCCTCGCCCAGCAGATGATCGTTGCCGATACCCCCCAGCAGCGTATCATTGCCCCAGCCGCCATGCAGATAGTCATGGCCATCCTGGCCCAGCAGGTGGTCATTGCCGTTGCCTCCGTAAAGCGTGTCGCTGCCCCGGCCGCCGATCAGGCTGTCATTGCCGTTCTGGCCGTAAAGCAGGTCATTGTCCTGGTCGCCGCTGAGCTGGTCATTGCCGTTGCCGCCCTCAAGCCGGTCCGCGCCATAGCCGCCGGAAAGGGTGTCATTGTCGTTCCCGCCATACAGCGTGTCATTGCCGGCACCGCCGTAAAGGCGATCACGATCCGCGCCGCCTCGCAGGCGGTCATTGCCGATATCCCCGTAAATCGTGTCGTTGCCCGCATTCCCCCAAAGCGAATCGTTGCCCGCGCCTCCATAGATCGCGTCATTGCCGGCATTCCCGGCCAGGGAATCGTTTCCAGCCTCGCCCAGGATGCGGTCGTTGCCCGCGTCGCCCCAGATCTTATCGTTGCCATTGCCCCCGGACAGGCGATCATTGCCATACCCGCCCCAGATCGTGTCGTTGCCGTTGCCGCCATAGATCGCGTCATGGCCGAGGCCGCCCAGGATGCGGTCGGTTCCGTCCCCGCCCCAGATACTGTCATTGCCGGCGCCGCCGTCCAGCGTGTCATTCCCGGGTCCGCCCAGGATGCTGTCATTTCCGGCGCCGCCCAGCACGCTGTCCAGACCCGCGCCGGCAAAGATCTGGTCGTCATCCGCGCCGCCCCAGATCCGGTCGTTCCCGGCGCCCGCCCAGATCGTGTCCCGGCCCCCATCGCCCGTGATGCTGTCATTTCCGGCGCCGGTGTTGATTTCGTCATCGCCATTGCCGCCCCAGATCCTGTTCGAGCCCTGGAGGTCGGTGATCAGGTCGTCGCCGTCATCGCCATGGACGAAATCATTGCCCTCATCGCCATAGATCCGGTCCAGGCCCGCGCCGCCGTAAAGCGTGTCGTTGCCCATGCCGCCCATCAGGATGTCGTCGCCGTCGCCCCCCGAGATCAGGTCGTCGCCGGCCTCGCCCATCAGCCGGTCATGGCCTTCGTCGCCGGTCAGCGTGTCCTGGCCGTCGCCGCCGACGATGGTATCGCCGCCCTCGGCGCCGATCAGCATGTCGGCCCCCCCCAGGCCGTAAAGATACGAGCCGCGATCGCCCGCCACCAGCGTATCCGCCCCAACCGTCCCGATCAGGTTCGACGGCATCTGCGGCGGCTGGTAATGCGCCACGGGAAACAGGTCGTTGCCGAAGTCGCTGGATTGCAGCAGGTCGCCGTCCTTGGTGCGGACCACGATGGTGGTGTCGCCGAAGACGATCTTGATCCCGTCCCATTGCCAGCGCCATGCCAGTTGCGCAGTGCTGCGGATCATGCCCAGATTGGACAGGTCGATCCTGTCCACCCCCGGCTCATAGTCGCGGATGGTGATGGTGCCTTCGATGGCGGTCGCCACGAAGATATCGGCGCCGTCGCCGCCCTGCAACTCGACCGTTTCGGAGCCCGAGATCAGGATGTCGTCGCCCGCGCCGCCGCTGATCCGGGTCGTGCCCGTCCCGGCGCGCAGAAGATCGGCGTCGGAGGTGCCCGTCACCGCTCCGGCTTCGACCGTGCGGGTCTCGCCGATGGTGCCGGGTTCGAAGACCAGTTGCGTGATCCCGCTTTCGGTGCGCGAGGCGACGAAGACCACGATCTTGCCGTTCACCACCGTGGCCGAGATGGCCGAGGGATCGTCCAGACTGTAATCGTCGCGGTCGGCGATGGTCGTCAGAAACAGCAGCCGCCCGTTCGGCATCACCGTGAAGACCGAGATGCCGTCGTCGTGCCCGCCCGCGAAGATGAAGGCGCGCCCGTCCAGCGTCACCGTATCCATCGCGGTCACGCCGGCGAAGCGGGTGGACAATTCGTCGATGACGTGATCGATCGGCTGAAGAGAGCCGTCATAGCCCAGCCGCATCACCGTCAGCGACGAGCTTTGCGAGGCGCCGACCACCACATAGGTCACGCCCTGGACCGTGACCATGCCGATATGGCTGGGCGAGGCGATCCCGTCGCCGCGATCCGACCAGAGCACCTGGGCGCCGCCGACCGAGCCGTCGCCCTCGATCCCCTGGACCGCGACATAATTCCCCAGACTGGAGACGGTGACCATGTAATTTCGGTCGCCGACCGCGATCACCTGCATGTCGTTGACCTCGGCCCCCTGCTGGCCGGGGGTCCAGGGCAGGCTGACCGAGGCGACGCGGCTGACCGTGCCGTCACCGGCGATGCGCCAGGTGTCGAAGCCCGTCTGTCCGTTCCCCACGGTATAAAGAAAATCGCCCAGGGGCGTCTGGAAGCTGCCCATCTGGATGATGTTGTCGCCCAACCGGCCGTTGTCCATCAGGCCGACTGAAGCGCCCAGTTGCCCCTGATTGCCCAGATAGAAGCCGGCACCCGCCGCATTGGTCAGGCCGGCGCCGAACACCGCCTGCTTGTCGCCATAGGCGATCAGTCCGGCCAAGGGCTTGTCCAGATAGGACAGCCCCCCGCCATAGGCGCGCGACGAAGTCAGCGTGATCTGCTGGTCTGCGGACGCGAAGCTGTAGGCGGCGATGCCGCCGCCGAGATGGGTCACGGTATACAGCGCATAACCGGAGGAGGTCTTGGCCACCCGCAGATCCGTGATGGCGGATGCGAAGGGGATCTGATTGCCTCGGTATGTCGCGACATGACGATAGGAAATCATGGCACAGTCGTTCAGCGTTTTGCGTTGCGGTGGCGGCCGGCTTTTGCGGCCCGTCAAGACAACCCCCATCCCTCGCTTGCGTCACGTCCTATTCCCGAAGCATTTTATCTGCATTGGGTCTGGATTGGGTCTGGATTGGGGCGGTCCTGTCCTCTCGGGTTGTGCGCCATTCCAAGTTGCGCCATACCGGATGTGGGAATCTCTTTCAGGCCAGACATGCAGATCGAAAAGACCACGCTTCCCGGAGTCCTGATCCTGGTTCCCCGCCGCCACGGCGATGCGCGGGGCTTCTTCTCGGAAAGCTGGAATCGCCGGACCTTGCTGGAATCCGGGCTGGACCTGCCCGAGTTCGTTCAGGATAATCACTCTATGTCAGCGGCTTGCGGCACATTGCGCGGGCTGCATTTCCAGGCCCCGCCGCATGCCCAGGGCAAGCTGGTGCGCTGTGGGCGGGGGCGGCTTTTCGATGTCGCCGTCGATATCCGCAAGGGCAGTCCGACCTATGGGGGATGGTTCGGCACCGAACTTTCCTTTCAGAACGGGCGCCAGCTTTGGATTCCGCCGGGTTTCCTGCACGGTTTTCTGACCCGCGCCGACGACACGGAAATTTGCTACAAATGCACCGATCATTATGCCCCGGAATGCGACGGCAGCGTCGCCTGGGACAGCGTCGGCATCGATTGGGGCGTCCAGGGCGCGCCGCTTTTGTCGGCCAAGGATGCCGGGGCGACCAGATTCGCCGATTTTGAAAGCCCTTTCATTTACCAAGCCGCGGATGAGGCCGAAGCATGAAGATTCTGGTTACCGGCGGCGCCGGGTTTATCGGCTCGGCCGTGGTGCGGCTGGCGGTCGGGCGCGGGCATCAGGTGGTGAACCTGGACGCGCTGACCTATGCCGCGAACCTGGAAAACGTGGCCTCGGTCGCGGATAGCCCGCTTTACGCCTTCGAACAGGCCGATCTGCGCGACCGCGCCAGCCTGGACCGGGTGCTGGCCGATCACAGGCCCGACGCGATCATGCATCTGGCGGCGGAAAGCCATGTTGACCGCTCGATCGACGGGCCGGGCGCCTTTGTCGAAACCAACGTGACGGGCACCTACAATCTGCTGGAAGCCGCGCGCGCCCATTGGATCGCGCAGGGCCGCCCCCAGGGGTTCCGCTTTCACCATATCTCGACCGACGAGGTTTTCGGCAGCCTGGGCGAGACGGGCCAGTTCACCGAGGAAACGCCCTATGACCCGCGCAGCCCTTATTCCGCCAGCAAGGCGGCTTCGGACCATCTGGTGCGCGCCTGGCACGAGACCTATGGCCTGCCCGTCGTTCTGACCAATTGCTCGAATAATTACGGGCCGTTCCATTTCCCCGAAAAGCTGGTGCCGGTGGTGATCCTGAACGCGCTGCACGGCCGTCCGATCCCGGTCTATGGCGATGGCGGCAATGTCCGCGACTGGCTTTATGTCGAGGATCACGCCGACGCGCTGCTTCTGGTGTTGGAAAAGGGCGAGCTGGGCCGCAGCTACAACATCGGCGGCGAGAACGAGGCGAGGAATATCGACCTGGTGCGCACGATCTGCGCGCATATGGACCGGCTGCGGCCTGAAAACGCGCCGCATGACCGGCTGATCACCTTCGTCACCGACCGGCCCGGCCATGATCGGCGTTATGCCATCGACCCGACCCGCATCCGCGACGAATTGGGCTGGCGCCCCTCGGTCACGGTCGAAGAGGGGCTGAAGCGCACGGTCGAGTGGTATCTGGACAATCGCGACTGGTGGCAGCCGCTGCTGGACCGCAAGGGGGTCGGTGAAAGGCTCGGCAAGGCATGACCGGGCTTCTGGTCTTTGGCCGGACCGGGCAGGTCGCGCGCGAACTGGCGCGGCTGGCGCCCGAGGCGCGTTTCCTGGGCCGCGACAGCGCCGATCTTTCGGATCCGGCGGCCTGCGCGCGCGTGCTGACCGCGGCGCGTCCGGCGGCGGTGATCAACGCCGCCGCCCATACCGCCGTCGACCGCGCCGAATCCGAACCCGACCTGGCCCATGCCGTCAACGCCGCCGCCCCCGCCGCCATGGCGCGTGCCGCCGCGAGCTTGGGCGTGCCCTTCCTGCACATCTCGACCGATTACGTTTTCGACGGCTCGGGCGACGCGCCTTGGCGCGAAGGCGATCCGACAGGCCCGCTGGGGGTCTACGGCGCCTCGAAGCTTGCGGGTGAGCGGGGGATCGCGGCGGCGGGGGGACAATGGGCGGTCCTGCGCACCTCCTGGGTGTTCTCGGCCCATGGCGCGAATTTCGTCAAGACCATGCTGCGCCTGGGCGCCGAACGCGAGGAACTGGGCGTGGTCGCCGACCAGCATGGCGGCCCGACGCCTGCGCGCGACATCGCGGGCGCCTGCCTTGCCATGATCGCCGCCATGCGCAGCGATCCGACCCAGGGCGGGATCTATCATTTCGCGGGCGCGCCCGACTGCACCTGGGCCGATTTCGCCCGCGCGATCATGGCGCAGGCGGGGCTGGCCTGCCGGGTGCGCGGCATCGCGACCAGCGACTATCCGACCCCGGCCCGCAGGCCGGGCAATTCGCGCCTGGATTGCGGCGCGATCCAAAGGGATTTCGGCATCGCGCGCCCCGACTGGCGCGCCGGACTGGCACAGGTCATCACGGAGCTTCAGCCATGACCAATTCAAGCGGGCGCAAGGGCATCATTCTGGCGGGGGGCTCGGGGACGCGGCTTTACCCGATCACCATGGGCGTGTCGAAGCAGCTTCTGCCGATCTATGACAAGCCGATGATCTATTATCCGATCTCGGTCCTGATGTTCGCCGGCATCCGCCAGATCGCGATCATCACCACGCCCGAGGATCAGACCCAGTTCCAGCGCCTGCTGGGCGATGGCAGGCAATGGGGGCTGGAGTTCACCTATATCGTGCAGCCCTCGCCCGACGGGCTTGCGCAAGCCTATATCCTGGCCGAGGATTTCCTGGCCGGCGCGCCCTCGGCCATGGTGCTGGGCGACAACATCTTTTTCGGACATGGGCTGCCCTTGCTTTTGGCGGCGGCGGACAGGAGGATCCAGGGCGGCACCGTCTTCGGCTATCGCGTCGCCGATCCCGAGCGTTACGGCGTCGTCGCCTTCGACGTGCAGGGCAATGTCAGCCAGATCATCGAGAAGCCGCAGCAGCCGCCTTCGGATTACGCGGTGACGGGGCTTTACTTCCTGGACGGCACCGCGCCGGCGCGCGCGCGCGAGGTCCAGCCCTCGGCCCGAGGCGAGATCGAGATCACCACGCTTCTGGAGAGCTACCTGCACGACGGCAGCCTGACCGTCGAGAAGATGGGCAGGGGCTTCGCCTGGCTGGATACCGGCACCCATGCAAGTCTGCTGGATGCCGGAAATTTCGTGCGCACGCTGGAACAGCGCCAGGGCCTGCAAACCGGCTGCCCCGAGGAGATCGCCTTCGATCAGGGCTGGATCGACGCCGAACAGCTGCGCGCAAGGGCCGAGAAATTCGCCAAGAACGACTACGGCAAATATCTGTTGCGGCTGCTTGGCTAAAGGCGCCGGATTGTCAGGGCAGCTTGCCGGGACCGCATCGGCCGTCGTGATCCGCAGGTTCTGCCGCCGGTTCGTCGTTGGTCGACCTCGCCCGTGCAGGGGTATGGATCGCATAATGAGGACGCCATCTAGACGTTGTTAGCGCCGGTCCGGCATCGGACGGCAGCGCAAGAGATTAACCAACGCATCGGTGAGGGCCTGGATCCCGGCGGTCATCCCGTGCCTGGCCCGGCCAATGGCGCGCACCCAAGTCGAGGCCGTGGGATGCGCCATGCGCGAATGGGCCGACTGATGCAACAACCGCCCTCTGCTTGAACCGATTGGGCGCACTTCGTCGGCCCATGCCGAACTCCATGCGGCTATGGAAGGAACCCATTCGCATGCGCCGGCTGTCGTTTGCCTTCAAGCATTTGGCGTGGCTGCGAAGGCCGCTCATATCCATTCAGCCCGTGCCCGCGCTGTCTCGTTCTTGAAGCGCGGCCCGCCATCGCAGGCGGACCCTGGCGCGACGTGCCGCTGGTCGATGGCCTTGATTTCGTTGACATGTCATCCGCCTGCGGCGAGTCCCGCCGACCTGCCTGAAATCCGCGCATTGAGGGGCCGGGGGAAGTATTGTTAACACTACAAACGTCATAAAGGGAATATCGGTGCAATTATTTCCAAAAGTGTTGACGTTCATTGCCGCAGTGCTACGCTTCTTGAAAGAATCCTCGCATGAACAGGGAACAGGGATCGCCATGGCTGATGGGAAATTTCTTAACTCCGTGGGGCAGCAGCCCGGTCGCCGGGACGTTCTGCGTCTTGGCGTCGCGGGCGCGCTTGGGCTGGGTCTGACGGGGGCGGCGGGCGGGCGCGTCTGGGCGCAGGCGGCGGCGCCCTCGACCGGCGGGCAGTTGATCATCGCGGCCTCGGGCAATAGCGGCGACAGCCTGGACCCGAACTCGCTGACCTATTCCTCGACCCGGATCAACCAGATCTGCGAGACGCTGACCGTGCAATCCACCGATCCGCGCGGCTACGACCATGTCGTGGCCGAAGAGGTGGTGATGGAAAACCCGTCGAAATGGATCATTCGCCTGCGGCAGGGCATCACGTTCCACGATGGCCGGCCGGTCACGGCGGATGACCTGATCTTTACCCTGAACAACGCCATCAAATCGCCCGGCAGCACCAATGCCACGCTGCTGAACGCCGTGGATCCCGCCGGGATCAAGAAACTGGATGACCGCTCGGTGCAGCTTGACCTGAAGCGCCCCGACTCGATGCTGGATCTGGCCTTGTGGCGGCTGTTCATCATCCCGCAGGATTTCAACAAGGAAAATCCGATCGGAACCGGGCCGTTCAAGTTCAAGTCCTTCACGCCCGGCTCGCGCAGCGAATTCGTCCGCAACGAGAATTACTGGAAGGCGGGCCAGCCCTATCTGGACTCGCTGGTCACGCTGTCGATCCAGGATCCTTCGGCCCAGGTCAACGGGCTGCTGGCGGGGCAGGCCGATATCGTCACCCGCCTTGATACGCGGCTGCTGGCGCTGGTCGAGCGGCGGCCGGACTTCCACGTTTCGGAATACACGTCGGGCGCCACGCTTCAGATCAACATGAACACCGCCATCGCGCCCCTCGGCGATCTGCGGGTGCGGCAGGCGCTGAAGATGCTGATGGACCGCGAGGGCATCGTGAAGCAGGCGTTTTCGGGCCACGCGACCGCCGGCAACGACATGTTCGCGCCGCTGGACCCGTATCGCGACAATTCGATCAAGCCGCTGGACCACGATCCCGACAAGGCGCTGGCGATGCTGAAGGAAGCCGATGCCCTGGGCGCTGAATTCATCATCGACACCAATAACGGCTTTCCCAACCAGGTGAACCTTGCCAATGTCATCGGCCAGCAATGGAAGGCGCACGGGCTGAACGTCACCGTCCGCAATCTGGACGAGGCGACCTTCTATGGCCCCGAATACAAGACGCGGCAGCTTTCTTCCAGCTATTGGCCCGGCCACACGATTTCCTCGCTGGTGCTGCTGACGCGCCTGCCGGATTCGCCCTTCAACGCCACCGGCTGGGTCGACGAGGATTTCACCCGCATCTTCGAGGCCGCCCGCGCCGAAGCCTCGCGCGAGAAGCGGCAGGAACTGATGTCCGAATTGCAGCGCATCGAGGTCGAGCGCGGCCCGGTCCTGGTCCCGGTCAACCCCAAGGCCGTCGACGCCTTCTCGCCCCACACCGCCGGCATGACCGAGCAGCCATTCACGCTGCGCCCGGACTATGCCTCGTTGCGGCGCGTCGGCTGAGCGGACGGCGATGCGGGGCGCCCCGACGACCTTGCGCGCGCGGCTTAGCGGCTGGTTGCAGCCGCGAAGCTGGTCCGGCTTCGTGCTGCGCCGCATCGGATATGGCGCGGTCACGGTGCTTGTCATCAGCATCGCCGTCTTTCTGGCGACGCAGATCCTGCCCGGCGACACCGCGCGCGTCATCCTTGGGCAAGAGGCCAGCCCGGAACGTATCGCGGAACTGCGCCAGCAACTGAAGCTGGACCTGCCGGGATGGGAGCGTTACCTGCTGTGGCTGCAAGGCGCGGTGAGGGGCGATTTCGGCACCTCGCTGGTCAATGGCATGCCGGTCTGGGATTTCGTTTCGTACCGCTTCGCCGTGACCGGGGTGCTGGTGCTGATGGCCAGCGTCATCGCCTATCCGATTTCGGTGGTGATTGCGGTTCTGTCGGCGGTGCGCCCCGGATCCATGATGGATCGCGCCGTCGCCAGCCTGACCATCGTTTTCGGCGCGGTGCCGAACGTGGTCACCGGCATGTTGCTGACGCTGATCTTCGCCACCTCGATCTGGGCGATCCTTCCGGCGATCTCGGCCATCTCGCCCGAGCGGCCGCTGTGGCGGCAACTACCGCTGTTCGTCCTGCCCGCCCTGACCCTGGCGCTAAGCGTGGCGCCGGTGGTGATCTACAACACCCGCGCCGCCATGCGCGACGTGATGCAAAGCAGCTATATCACCAGCGCCCGCCTGAACGGCCTGCCCGAGCGGAACGTCATCTTTTCCCAGGCGCTGCCCAACGCCATGCCGACCAGCATCCAGGCCATCGGCGTGGCGCTGGCCGACACGCTTGGCGGCGCCGTCGTGGTCGAGATGCTGTTCGGCCTGCCCGGTGTCGGCAGCGCGCTGAACCAGGCGGTTCGTAACCGCGACATCCAGGTCGTGCAGGCGTTGACGGTCAGCATCGCCGTCGCCGTGGTCTGCGTCTTCATCCTGTCGGACGTGCTGGCCCGGCTGGCGACCCCGAAAGACAGGACCCGCCGCGCATGAGAGCAGCTTTCCTGAGCACACTCGCCTATCTGCCGCTGCGTAGCTGGATCGGCATCGCGCTGGTGGTGCCGGTGCTGCTGATCGGCATCCTTGGTGCCTGGTTCAGCCCCTATGGCCCCATCGACTTCGTGGACATGCCGCTGGCGCCGCCCAGCGATATGACCGCCTTCGGCACCGATTTCGAAGGCCATGACGTTCTGAGCCGTTTTCTGCATGGCGGCTGGCACCTGCTGCTGATCGCGACGCTGGGCTCGCTGGGGGCGGTGCTTCTGGGCAGCATCCTTGGGCTTGCCGGGGGCGTGTTCAGCGGGCGGGGCGTGGACATTCTGTATCGCGTGCTGGACGGGGTGATGATGTTCCCGCCGCTGGTGCTGATCCTGGTCGTCATGACCGGCACCGATGCGGGCGAGGCGGCGGTCCTGTTTGTCTTGTGGCTGGTGCTGGTGCCGCCGGTCGCGCGCATCATCCGGGTGGCGGCGGTCTCGGTCTCGCTGTCGGATTACTTTCAGGCGGCGGTCAGCATCGGCACCAGCCGCTGGCGCCTGCTGGCACAGGAAATCGCGCCGAATGTCGTGCCGCAGATGCTGGCGCTGGTCCCGATCTATTTCACCGCCTCGCTGTCGCTGGCGACCGCCGTTCACTTCCTTGGCTATGGCGTGTCGCCCTTCAACCCCGACTGGGGCGTGATGCTGGCCGAAAACCAGAGCGGGCTGGAACTGCAACCCTGGGGTGTCGTGCTGCCGGTCATGGCGATCGTCGCCGTCTGCGTGGGCGTGAACCTTGTCACCGACGGGCTGACCCGGCGCTATCTGGATCAAAGCGTGCATATGTGATGGAAATGCCGACTGCCCCGCACAGGACCGCAAAAGCCCAGGTGCTGCGTGCCGACCGGCTGACGGTGCGGCTGCGCAACGGGGCGCCCATCGTGGAGGCGGTTTCGCTGTCGCTGTCGGTGGGCGAGATCCTGGGCCTGGTCGGCGAATCCGGTTCAGGCAAATCGACGATGGCGCAGGCTTTGCTGGGCTATGCCCCGCCGGATCTGACACTGGAGGGCGAGGTCGTCGTCGGGGGCCGGAACCTGCTGGACCTGAACGAGGCGCAGCGCCGCCATCTGCGCGGCCGGGTGATTTCCTATGTGCCGCAGGATGCCAGCACCGCGCTGAACCCCGCCCGCCGCGTCGGCCGCACGCTTGAGGAACTGCTGCGCCACCGCCTGACCTCGGCCGGCAAGGCCGAGATCGCCAAGCGTATCTCGACCCTGCTGACGGGCGTGGGACTGCCCACCGATGCCACATTCCTGCGCCGCTTTCCGCACGAGTTGTCGGGCGGCCAGCAGCAGCGGCTGGCCATCGCCTGCGCCTTCAGCGGCGATCCCAGCGTCGTGGTCATGGACGAGCCGACCACCGGGCTGGACGTGATCGTGCAGCGCCGGATGCTGGAACTGATCGTGGCGCTGGCGCGCTCGCAGCGGACGGCGGTGATCTTTGTCAGCCACGACCTGGAGATCGTCGCGGAACTGGCCGATACCGTCTGCGTCATGTATTCGGGCCGGATCATTGAGCAAGGCCCGCTGCGCGATGTCCTGCGCCAGCCCGGCCATCCCTATTCCAAGGGGCTGATGGAAGCCTCGCCCGACATGTCGCGGCCCAGCCGGTTGCAGGGCATCGCCGGCAAGCCGCCGCGCGTGGACGACCGCCCCTCGGGCTGTGCCTATCAGCCGCGCTGCCCGATCCCGGAAAGCGCCTGCACCCGCGAAATGCCGGCTCTGCACGAGGTGGGCGAGGGGCATTTCGCCCGCTGCATCCGCAGCGAGGCGGTCAGGCCGCTGGATCTGGGCGGGCTTGCGGCAGTCCAAAAGCGTGCCGCCGGGACCGGCCCGGTCCTTGAGGCGCGCGGCCTGCGCGTCAGCTATGGCGGAACCGAGGTCGTCCACGGCGTCAGCTTGCAGGTGCGCGTCGGGCAATGCCTGGCGCTGGTCGGGCAATCCGGCAGCGGCAAGTCGTCCTTTGCCAAGGCGGTGATCGGGCTGAACCGCTATGGCGCCGGGCAGGTGCTGCTGGATGGCCGGGAACTGGCGGTGGGCGTGCGCGAGCGTGACGGCGACGCGCATCGCCGCATCCAGTATATCTTCCAAAGCCCTCATGCCTGCCTGAACCCCAAGCGCCGCGCCCATGGCAGCGTGCTGAACGCGCGCCGCACCGTCTTTCCCCGCGAAACCGCCGCCCAGAGCCATGCCAGCGTCGAGCGCGCGCTGAACCGCGTGGGGCTGTCCGAGGCGCTGTGGCACCGCTATCCCGGCCAGCTTAGCGGGGGTGAGCGTCAGCGCGTCGCCATCGCCCGCGCCCTGGTCTGCGAGCCGCAGTTCCTGCTGTGCGACGAGGTGACGGCTTCGCTCGACGTGTCGGTTCAGGCCGGGATCATCGAACTCTTGCGCAGCCTCGTCGATGCGGGGGAGGTCGGCATCCTGATGATCACCCACCAGTTGCCGCTGGTGCGCAGCATCGCCGACGAGGTGGCGGTGATGCTCTATGGCGATCTGGTCGAGCAGCGCCCCTGCGAAGATCTGTTCGAAAACCCGCAATCGGATTACGTCGCCCAGCTTCTGCAAGCCTCGCCGCCCTCGCTGCGCACATATGTCGCGGGCGATGCCGCCCCGCCGGCCCCTATCGCACCCATTCTCTAAGCCATGCAGTCTTCGGAGCAAGTCATGACCCAGATTTCCAACCAAAGCCGTGCCTGGGACTTCATCCCTGTCGCCCAGGCCGTCCGCGCCGAACTGCAAAAGACCTCGGCCCAAGTCGACCGCGCCGGAACCTATCCATTCGAGAACATGAGGATCATCGAGGATGCGGGCCTGTCCACGCTGGGCGTGCCCATCGGGATCAACGACGGCAACGCCTCGCATGACCGGCTGGACGATGTGACGGCGCTGACCCGGATCATCATGGAAATCGCCGCCGGCGAAAGCTCGACCGCGCAGATCTGGCTGGTGACGCGCCAGCACAGCTATGACTACCTGCGTGAGGGCTCGCCCCTTGGCGCCGGGGCGCGCGATACGCTGATCCAGCGCATGAAGTCCGAGCGGGTGCGATTCTGCGATGCCTCGGCCGAACGCTACAAGGTGCGCCACCTGTTCGAACTGCCCTGCCGCAAGGTGGATGGCGGCGTGATCATCAGCGGGACCAAGCATTTCGGCACCGGCATCTCGGGCGCGACCTATGTGCACTCGACTGTCGCGATGCTGGACAGGGACGGCAATCGCCTTGGCGACCACGAGGTGCTGATCGACCTGAAGACCGATGGCATCGAGGTTCATGACGATTGGGACAACATGGGCCAGCGCGCCACATGCAGCCATTCGGTCACCTATCACGATGTCTTCGTGCCGGACGGGTTCCATTGGTCGCCCCAGGGCACCACCGTGCCCTGGGGGGCGCCGGACCGCCAGAACAACCTGGCCGCCATGACCGTCGGCATCGCCGAGGGCGCGCTGGACGCGCTGTGCGACTTCATGCGCAACCGCGCGTCCTATGCCGGCGCGACCGAGGATCCGGTGATCCTTGGCGCGATCGGTCGCTATACCGCCGCCGTCATGGCCGCGAAATCGACGCTGCTGCAATCGGCCCGCATGGCCGAGAAGTTCCTGCGCGGGGAAGGGAGCGTCTCCGGCCCCGAGGCGATGTCGATGGCTGCCGCCGCCAAGCTGATGGCGATCCGCACCGCGACCGAGGTGGGGGGCGAGATGCATGTGCTGTGTGGCGGGCAGTCCAGTTCGAATCACTATCGGCTTGACCGCTTCTGGCGCAATGCCCGCACGCTTAGCGTGCAGGACGTGCTGACCATCCGCGAACGCGATCTGGGCCGCTGGGCGCTGGAAACGCGGGGGCTGACGCTGAGCGCCGCGGAATGAGCGCATCCGGGACGACATCCGACACCGCCCGCATGATCGAGGCTTTGCACCGCAAGGGCGGCCTGTTGCCGCTGGCCGAAACGCTGGCCCGGACCGCCGCGCTGATCCGCGAGGCGGTCGGCGCGATTGCCGTCGATCTGTGGGTCGCGGCCGAAGGCGGGTTGCGCGCGGATGGTCCCTGGGGCCTGCCGGTGGATGCCGAGCCGGTTGCCGGCGCCGATGGCTGGGTCGAGGTGCCGGGGGCGGAATGGTCCCTTGGCGCGGCGCGCGAAAGTGGCGCGCGCGGCCTGATCCCCGCCAGCGGCATCCGCAGCGACGCAGAGGGGGCAACCCGGCATGTCGAGAGCGTCGCCGTGCCGCTGGCCGTCTCTGGCCGCAGCTACGGTTCGCTTGACGTGATCGCCGTCGCGGTCTGCCATCTGTCGGAGGCGGCCGCCGCCGAGACCCTTGGCTCTGCCCCGCTGTGGCAGGCCGCCGCCGGCGTGGTCGCCGTCGCGCTGGGCATCGAGGCGCTGCGCCACGATGCCCGCGCCGCCGCCGACCGGATGCGCGCGCTGCGCGATCAGGAAAACGCCCGCGCCCGCATCGCCTTTGCCCAGCAAAAGCTGCTGGATGCGGCCATCGGCAAATCCTCGTCCCGCGCGGCGCATCTGGCGGGGGTGGTGTCCTCGGCCCTGAACCGCTCTCTGCTGATCGTGGACGGCGAGGGGCATGAGGTGGCTGCGGTCGCCGGGCCCGCCGAAAAGGAGCTGTTGCACGGCGCGGTTTCCGCCGTGCTGGCGGGCGAGGCGACCACGCGCGAGATCACCGGCCGGCTGCTGTCGCGCGACCCGGATACGGCGCGGCTTTCGGGCGCGATCCTCGTCACCCCCGCCGTCAGCGCGCGCGAGGTCGAGGCGATGCGGCTGATCGCCTGCCTGGCCGACCTGATGTCCACCCGGCTGGGGATGCTGAAGCATGATGGGCGCATGGTCGATGTCGTGCGCCCGCTGGCGCTGCTGGGGCTTTGCGCGCGCGATACCAACGAACTGCGCCGCCGAGACCTGGCCGATCTGCTGATGGTCTCGGCCGGGACGCCGCTGCGCGTGGCCTCGATCCGCACCCAGACGCCCGAGGCCGCCTTTCGCTGCGCCACCGCCATCGGGCGCGGCTCCGAGGCGGGGCTGGGGGTCATCGCCGCCGCCGCGTTGAACAACGATGTCGTGGTGCTGTTGCGCGACGATGCAGGGGATCTGGATGCACGGTTCGAAAAGCTGCGTGCGCTGCTGTCCGTGCAGGTCTCGGTCGGCGTCAGCCTGGCGCTGAACGGCATCGACCGGATCGCCGAGGGTTACAGGCAGTCGCAAGGCGCCATCGGGCGGGCCGGCAAGGGCGCGGTTTCCTGTCATGGCGATACGCCGCGACTGGCACGGGTTCTGTCCGATCTGGCCGCCGGGCAGGGCGAAAGCAGCCTGCGCCAGGTGCTCGGCCCGGTCCTGGACCTTGAGCGCGCCGAGCGGGCCGAGATCCTTGCCGCCCTGCGCGGCTTCATCGAGCATGACGGCGATCTGGCCGCCCTGGCATCGGCGCATGATCAAGGCCGCGAGACGCTGGCGGGGGTGCTGGCGCGGGCATCGGCGCTGACGCGCCTGAACCTCGCGGCCTATCAGGATGTCGCGATCCTTGCCGCCCTTCTGGAGTTCCTCGGTTCGCGGGAAGGGGCCTGAGATGGATCGCGTCGAGCCCGTTTCCATCGTCAGCGCCGAGGACCTGCGGCAGGCCATGTCGCGGCTGCCGACCGGCGTTGTCGTCGCCAGCAGCTTCGACGACGACGGGCCGGTGGGGATGACGATCAATTCGTTCACCTCGGTCTGCTTCGTGCCGCCGCGCGTGCTGATCTGCCTGAACCGCAACAGCCGGGGCTATGCGGCCATCGAGAAATCGGGGGTCTATGCGATCAATATCCTGGGCGGCTCGCAAGAGGATATCGCCATTCGCTTCGCCACGCCCGGCCTGGACCAGGCAACGCGCTTTCGCGGCATCGGCTTGCAGACCGGCATCACCGGCAGCCCGCTGATCGAGGGCGCCTCGGCCTGGCTGGATTGTTGCGTGACCGACATTTATCAGGCGGGAACGCATGGGGTCTTCTTCGCGGATGTCCTGGGCGCGAACCATGACACCTGGGACGAGATGCCGCTGGTCTATTATCGGCGCGGAATGCAGCCGCTGGATATGGGTTGAAGCGCCGGGAGCGGCTGGCGTCATTGGCCAGGTCGACCCGCCCCTTCCGCGCGGTCCCTTGTGCCGAGTTCATGCCGATCAGGCCGCTTCTCGGTGTCCGATTGTTCGTGCCCGGCCGATGCGGATCGGCAAGCCCAAGGCCGGGGATTGGCGAGGATCGGGCGCGCCCCGTTCGTCCTGGTTCCCGCAGGGCTTCGAGGCGGCGGCGCGTCGGGAAATCGGAAAGCGGCGGGGCCTTGGCGTGCCGTAGCCGCTAGCCGTTTCCCCCGGCACCGCATCTTGAATCGTCGGCAGGACGATGGTTCGCCAGGATCGCGCCGGCAATCACATGGAAAAGACGATCGGCGCGGGGCGCGTGCGACGGCTGCTCGCGCAGCCAGGCAAGCGCCGCGATCAGATCGAACAGCTCTGCCCCGTCAAGATCGCTTCGCGCATTTCCCTTGGCCTGGGCGCGGGCAAGCAGGGCCGCACCCGCCGCGCGCAACGAGACGCAGGAAGCGTGCAGCGCGGAGCTTTCATCCTCGATGGCATGCATCATCGGCGCGATGACTCCGCGGTGCTCGTGCGTGAACGCGATGGTTTCGTGCAACCACGACAGCAGGGCGTCGTCCGGAGCATCAGACGTTTCCAGCCCCCTGGCCCTTGCCGCCAGCGCATCGAAGCTTGAGCGCAGCAAGGCTTCAAGCAGGGCTTCGCGCGTCGGGAAACGTCGGTAAAGCGTGCCCAGGCCGACGCCGGCCCGTCGCGCGACATCGCGCAAGGATGCATCAGCACCTTGTTCGGCGAAGATGTCACGGGCGACCGCGAGTATCTGGTCGTAGTTCTTTTTCGCGTCGGCGCGCATGAGGCTCCTTGATAAACGGAACATGGCTCCGTATATTCGGAGCACTGTTCCGTTCACGATAGCTCATTTCTGCAAAAGGACAAGGCCATGCCAGCCAGGACGATGAAGGCGGTGCGACAACATGCGTTCGGCGGTCCCGATCTGTTGCGCTATGAAGATGCGCCAATACCCGAACTGAAGCCGGGGGAAGTGCTTGTGCGGGTTTACGCGGCAGGCATCAATCCCCCCGATTGGTATCTGCGCGACGGATACAGGATGCTGCCGCCGGAGTGGCGGCCGCAGGTGTCCTTTCCCTTGATCCTGGGGACGGATATTTCGGGTGCCGTCGCTGCGGTGGCCGATGATGTCAAGGGCTTCTCGGTCGGGGATGAGGTGTATTCGATGGTCCGGTTTCCGGGCGGCATGGCCGGCGGCGGCAGGGCCTATGCCGAATATGTCGGCGTGCCGGCGCTGGAGGTCGCGCTCAAGCCGGCGGGCATCGACCATGCGCATGCCGCGGCCGCACCGATGTCCCTGCTCACCGCATGGCAGTTTCTGGTGGAACTGGGACATGACGAACTGAATCCGCTCCAGCCCGATCAGCATGAGCCGGTGCCGCTTGAAGGCAGAACCGTGCTCGTCAACGGTGCCGCCGGTGGCGTTGGGCATTTCGTGGTGCAGCTCGCCAAATGGAAGGGCGCGCGCGTGATTGCCGTGGCCTCTGGCAGGCATGAGGCGCTTTTGCGTGATCTTGGCGCGGACGAATTCATCGACTACACCCGGACGCAGGCCGACGCCGTCGTTCGCAATGTCGATCTTGTCGTGGATGCCGTTGGGGGGCCGAGATCGGGGCGTTTCCTGCGCACGCTCAGGCGCGGTGGGGCCCTGTTCCCGATCTTTCCGCTGGGTTTCTCGGCTGCCGAGGAGGCCGAGAGGTTGGGCGTCACCGTCTCGGCAACCTAGGTGCGCTCGAATGGCGCACAGCTTGCGGAACTCGCGCGCTTGCTGGATGCCGGCACGATTCGCGCGGTGATCGACAGTTCCTATCCGTTGGCTGATGCGGCCAAAGCGCACGAGCGCGCGGCGCGGGGGCACATCCAGGGCAAGATCGTGCTCACCGTGCGGTAAGAAGGGACGGCCATGATGGCCAGGCTCAGACAGGCGATTGATGACCTGCTCCATTCGAGGCCGACGGTCCAAGAAGCCCTTGGCCGGCGCTTCAGTTCCGGTTTTCGTCAACGCATAAACGGCGGTTGGATCGACCGCTCCACCTTCCTCGCGGGCATCGTGCAGTTCAGGCAGGGCATTTTCCGGGCTGCAACTAGGGTTTCAGGACGGTGCTCGCTGTGCGGGGCGCCATGTCGTTGATCTGCCCAAGTGCAGAGAGGATCTGCGAAGCCCGTCGGGGAATGGGCCACGCTTGCGACGGCCATGCCCGAGCTTGCTTTTTCCGCCGACGCCCGCCTTTGGATCAGCGGGCCGCGCAGGTCATCGTCCGCGCAATCGCCCAGCCAGGGCCGCCAGGTAAAGCGCCAGGCTGGCGGGTCTGGTCTGGCGATAAAGGCCCATGCGCAGCATGCGGGAAAAGGCCAGCGGTCCGGGCGCTTGCATCACCTCGCGGAAATGCCTCAGAATCTGACGGTTGGGCAGGCTCAGGAGGGGCGCCGCCGCTTCCAGAGCAGCCTGGTTCGCCGCCAGCCACCCCGCGAATGTGCCGTCGAACAACATCGAGGCGCGGGCGGCCCGCGCGCTCGTCGTGTCGTTTCGGCCCATCACATTGCCGGGATGCTGGCGATAAAGCAGCACTTGCGCGGCGTCGCGGTGGATCCGGGCATCCGCGCCGGCCATGATCTGATAGACCCACCAATCATGCGAGACGATCCCGGCGGCTTCGGCGGCGGGCGAGGCGGCTTGCAGAAGCGCCAGGCCCAGTGCGTTCACCAGCGTGGTGTTTCCGGGCAGGCAGGCTTGGACAAGCGCATTGCGGAAACCGAAGGGGCCGGGGAAATGCGGTGCTGGACCGAGAGGGTGCATGTCCTGATCGCAGATCGTTGTGCGGGCGGCATAGACCGCCGGGCCGGCCTGTCCCGAAAGCCAGGCGCGCGCGCGGGCCAGCTTCTCGGGGTGCCAGATATCGTCCTGATCGCAGAAGGCGATCCAGTCGCCGGTTTCGGCCTGACGGATCAGGCTCAGAAAATTTGCCGTCGCCCCTTGTCCTGGCCCGTCGATGACGCTTAGACGCCCCGCAAGGCGTCCGCGGGCATAGCCGTCCAGGATCGCGCGCGTCTCGTCGTGGGAGCCGTCATCCGAGACAAGAAGCCTCCAGTTGCGATCCGTCTGGGCCAGCAGACTGTCGATCTGCGCCGCCAGATAGGTCGCCCCGTCATAGGTCGCCATCAGGATGGTGATCTGCTGGGGCACTTGCGGATCCTTTGCCGTTTCGCGCCCCGGCCTATACCTGGGCGGCGCCGGATTCCAGTTCTACTGGTCCTGCCGGGCAATATCCTCGATCAGCACGCGTGAGATCCTGGCGTCCCCAGCCCTTTTCGCGGCTGTCAGAAGCGATGCGCGAAGCCGGCTCAGGCTGGGTTCCGAGGTGAAATTTCCGTCGAACCCGCCCGTGTTGGCCTCGATCAGCAGCGCGTTCAGCAGGGCGTCGCGCAGCACGGCCTCTTTCGCCTCGATATCGGCGGTCAGGTCCGAGGGGATCGCAAGCGACAGGGTCAGCACCATCACCCCCAGCGTGGCGCCATTGCGCAGGATGGGGACGAAGAACTGGTTCGGAAAGCGGAAAGAGGCGGCGCTGCTTTCGTCGGTGGCGTCATGGCCGGTCTCGGCGCCATGCGCGGCATCGGCGGGGGCGCCCTCGGCATGGGGGATGGGCTCGGCGGCCTCGCCCGGTTTCAGCATGTCGCCGCCGACCGCGCCGCCGATGAAGGCAAGAACCGGCAGAAGCAGAAGCAGGATCTTTTTCATTCCAAGAACCTCAATAGGGCAGGATGATATCGGCGACCTGCTGACCATAGCGCGGCTGTTGCACATCGCTGATCTGGCCGCGCCCGCCGTAAGAGATGCGCGCCCCGGCGATGCGGTCATAGGCGATCTCGTTGCGGCGCCCGATATCCTGCGGGCGCACGAAGCCGCTGACGGTCAGGACACGGACCTCGTAATTCACCCGCACCTCTTGCGAGCCCTCGATGCGCAGGACGCCGTTCGGCAGCCGCTCGGTCACGGTCGCGGCGACGCGAAGCGTGATCTTGTCCTTGCGGGTGATGTTGCCGCTGCCCTTGAAGGTCGAGGACCCCTTGGCTTCGGCCAACTCGTCCATGCTGGCGCCCTCGGGCAGCATATCGTCGATGCGCTGGGGAATGCCCGCCATCGAGGGGATGCCGACCTTGTCCGATGCGCTGCGGCTACGGCCGGAACTGTTCTGGATCGAGGCCTGGTCGTTGATCTCGATCACCACGGTCAGGATGTCGCCACGATTCGATGCCCGCCGGTCCGAGACCAGAGAATTATGCGAGGTGGTCCAAAGCGAGGCCGAACTGTCGGGCCGCGCGGGCAGGCTATCCATGCCGTCATCGGGCGCTGCCAGGGCCTGAAACTCGCGGCCCGCATCGACCTGGGTCATCTCGGGCACCCGGCCCACGTTCGAGACGCGGCCGCAGGCCGACAGCCCGGCCGTCAGCGCCATCGCGGCAAGGGTCAGGCGGGACAGGAAAAGCGCATTCTGACGCATGAAAAAATTCCCTCAGTTCTGGCCGATGACGACAGTGCCATCGGCGGCGACCCGGCCCGAGACCGTGACGCGCGAATTGTTGTTCATGATGCGGATGACCTGGCCCACGGCGCCGGGACCCAGGGCGCGGCCCTCGGCCTCGATGCGCAGGGAGGCGCGGTCATAGACCAGCGTGACCAGTTGGTTGCGCTCGATCAGGATGGGGGCGGAAAGCTGCGCCGGCGTGATCGGGCGCCCTTTCGAGACCATAGCCTGCAATTGCTGCCCGACGACCTGATCGGGCCGCGAGAAGGGGCCGTCCACCGCGGTTGCGACCATGACATCGCTTGCGGCCAGCACCATGCCGGGGCGCAGCGTCCTGGCCGCGATCACCGCGTCGGCCATGGCGGGCAGCGGCAGCAACAGGGCGAAAGCCAGGATCCGCAGCATCAGCGCACCTGCACCGTGGCGCCCAGCATCTGGTCGACCGCCGTGATCACCTTGGAGTTCAGTTCGTAGCCGCGTTGCGCCTTGATCAGTTCGGTAATCTCGCGCACGGGATCGACGGCGCTTTCCTCAAGATAGCCCGCGCGCAAGGTGCCCAGCCCGTCTTGCCCCGGCGCCGAGACCTGGGCCGCGCCCGAGGCCGTGGTCTCAAGAAACAGGTTCGAGCCGATGGCTTCGAGCCCCTTGGGGTTGATGAAATTCGCCAGCGTGATCTGGCCCAGGTTCTCGGGGTCCACCTGGTCGTCGAAATAGGCCATCACCTCGCCGCTGGGCGAGATCGAGATGCTTTTCGCTTCTTGCGGGATGGTGATGTCGGGCACGACCGGATAGCCTTCGGAGGTGACGATCTGCCCCTCGGCCGAGCGTTTCAGGCTGCCGTCGCGGGTATAGCCCGAGATACCCGAGGGCATCGTCACCTCAAGATAGCCGCTACCCTCGATCGCCACGTCCAGATCGCTGCCGGTCTGCATCGAAGAGCCTTGGGCCAGCATCACCGCGACCGAGGCCGGGCGCACGCCCAGGCCAAGCTGCACCCCCGCCGGCACCATAGCGCCGGTGGTGGCGGTCAGGGTGCCGGGCCGCGTCGCCTGCTGGTATTGCAGGTCGGCGAATTCGGCGCGGCGGGGGTTGTAGCCGGTCGTCGACATGTTGGCGAGGTTGTTCGAGATGACCTCGACGCGCATCTGCTGGGCGCTCATGCCGCTGGCGGCGATTTGCAGGGCCTTCATCTTGCGGTTCCTTTCATCGCGTGAGCGAGGTGATGGCCTGGCGGATCCGTTGATCCTCGCGGTCCAGGAAGGACTGGCCAAGCTCGTAAGATCGCTGGACCTCGATCATGCGGGCGATCTCGGTCACGGGGTTGACGTTCGAATCCTCGATAAAGCCCTGGCGGACCTTGGCATCGTCCAAAGGCTCGGGCGCGTCGCCGGCGTCGAAAAGCGTGCCCGCGACATGGCGCAGGTCCGCCGGGTCGGGATTGGCAAAGACCCCCACCCGGCCCAGGGGCAGCCCATCGGCCGACACCGTGCCATCGGCCCCGATCCCCACGCCGCGCGTGCCGGGCGGGATCACGATCGGGGCCTGACCGTCGTCCAGAAGCAGGTAGCCGTCCGGGTTGACCAACTCGCCTTCCGCATTGGGCTGGAAAGCGCCGGCACGGGTCAGGCGGTTGCCCAGGGGCGTCTGGACCATGAAAAAGCCCTCGCCGTCGATGGCCAGGTCGTAGGTGCCGTTGGTCAGCGTCATCGCGCCCTGCCCAAGATCGACCATCCGGCCCCGGACATTCGCCATGGCCAGCGTTTCGCCGTTGAAGTCCAGCGGCACCATGTATTCGGAAAACAGCACCCCCTCGCGCCGAAAGCCGGTGGTGCTGGCGTTGGCCATGTTGTTGGCGATGGCGCGCATCTCGCGCATCAGGCCGGACTGGCGGGTCAGCGAGGCATAGATCGCGTTATCCATGGCCTAGCTCGCCGCGATCATGGGCAGAAGCTGGTCCAGGAAGAAGCTGACCAGGGTTGCTGTCATGAAGCTCATGCTGACCCAGAACACGACCAGCATCAGGCCGATCTTGGGCACGAAGGTCAGCGTCATTTCCTGCACCGAGGTCAGTGCCTGGAAAAGCCCGATCGCCACGCCCACCACCAGCGCCACGGCCAGCATCGGCGCCGACATGCGCACGGCGATCCAGAGCGCCTGGCGGGTGATGTCGAAGATCGCGTTCTCGTCCATGGTTCAGACCGGCATCCGCAGGATTTCCTGATATGCCTCGACCACCTTGTCGCGAATGGCCACGGCGGTTTCCAGGGCGACTTCGGCCTGGGCGATGCTTTGGACAAGCTGATGCGTGTCCGAGCTGCCCGTCATCGCGCCGGTGGCGGAAATATCCACCTGCTCCATGATTTTGGCGAAATCGGCGGCGGCGTTGGTGACACCCTGGGGCAAGCCCTCGGCGGGGGCGATGGCGGGGCGGGCGCGGTCATAGGCGCTGGCGGCTAGTGTCGATGCGATCATGGCGCTTCCTTTCAGCGGCGGATCAGATCCAGCAGTGCGCTGCTCATCTGGCGGGATTGTTCGAAGACGCGAAGATTGGCCTCGTAGCTGCGGGCGGCCTCACGCGAATCGGCGATCTCGACCACCAGGTCCACGTTCGAGCCGTGGTAATAGCCGCTCTCGTCGGCCATCGGATTCGCGGGGTCGTAGATTTCGGGCAGGTCGCGTGGATCAAGCCGGGTCGGGCTGGTCTGCACGGCCCCGGTGGCGCGGCCGAAATCCGCCTCGGGCTCGAACGAGACCAGCTTGCGGCGATAGCCGGGCGTATCCACATTGGCGATATTCTCGGACACATGGCGCAGGCGCACGGCCTGGGCGCGCATCCCGGAGGCGGCAAGTTCGATGGCGGAAAGCGGCTGGGTCATGGCGGTCACGTCCTGCGGCCAAGGCTGGTGCGGATCATCGACAAGGATGAGCGCATGACCGCCACCGAAACGTCGAACTCTCGCCGCGCCTGGGCGGTGCGGATCATCTCTTCCTCAAGCGAGACGCTGTTGCCGTTCGGCGCCGGTTCGTCGCCGCCATCGTGGGCGCGGGGCGTGTCGCCCCAGGTGATGCCGGTGGCATGGCCGGGCCGGGTCGCGCGCATGGCGGTCGCGGCGTCGCTTCGATAGGTTTCAGCGAATCGGCCCAGATCCTTTGACCTGAAGCCGGGCGTGTCGGCATTCGCCACGTTCCGCGCGATCAGCCTTTGGCGTTCCGAGGCATGGGTGGTCAGCGCGCCAGCCATGCGGAGGGTTTCGATCCGGTCAAACATCGAGGCTTCTCCTCAGTTCCGATAACCGGGTCTTAACTCCAATAGGTTTAAAAACTCTTTCATCAGGCCCGCTTCGGGCGAAATTCGGGGCTCGCGGAATGGATAAAATTCAATCGGTCATCGCGCGGATGAAGCGAGTGCGGATGACGCGGCATTTCGGTCGGGTCAGCGCGATTCAGGGCGGGCTGATCATGGTCTCGGGGCTGAACAGTCACGCGTCGGTCGGGGATCGTGTAATCTTTTCAATGCGCTCCTGGGATGGCCTGTTCGGAGAGGTGGTTTCGCTGACGCCGCAGATGGCGGGTGTCCTGGCCGAAGGCCCGGTCGAGGGCCTGTCCATCGGAACCGAGGCCGAGCTGCTTTTCGCCCCGCATCTGGCGCCCTCGGATGGTTGGATCGGGCGAATCATCGACCCCTATGGCCGCCCGCTGGATGGGCGCCCGCTAAGCCCCGGCGCTGCCGAGCGGAGCTTTCGCAGTCCGCCCCCGCCCGCGGCCTCGCGGGGGCGGCTGGGAAAGCGGTTGGATACGGGGCTTGCGGTTTTCGACACCATCCTGCCCTTGGTGCGGGGACAGCGCGTGGGGCTGTTCGCGGGCTCCGGCGTCGGCAAGTCCACCTTGCTTTCCGCGCTGGCCAAGGGGGTGACGGCGGATGTCGTCGTCATCGGGCTGATCGGCGAGCGGGGCCGGGAACTGCGCGAATTCGTCGAGGAAACGCTGGGCGCCGAGGGGATGGCGCGGGCGGTGGTCATCGCCGCGACCTCGGACCAGTCTCCCCTGACGCGGCGGCGCTGCGCCTGGGCCGCGATGACGGTGGCCGAGCATTTCCGCGATCAGGGCAGGCATGTCCTGTTCCTGGCCGATTCGATCACCCGCCTGGCCGAGGCGCATCGCGAGATCGCGCTGGCCGCTGGTGAAAGCCCCAGCTATCGGGGCTATCCGCCTTCGACCTCGCATCTGATCATGTCGCTTGCCGAGCGCTCCGGTCCGGGGGCGGTCGGGGCGGGCGACATCACCGCCATCTTCAGCGTGCTGGTCGCGGGGTCGGACATGGATGAGCCGGTGGCGGACATCCTGCGCGGCGTGCTGGACGGCCATGTCGTCCTGGACCGCGCCATCGCCGAGCGCGGGCGCTTTCCGGCGGTGGATGTGCTGCGCTCGGTTTCGCGCTCGCTGCCGCAGGCGGCGAACGCGGCGGAAAACGCCCTGATCGCACGGGCGCGGGCGGCGCTTGGCACCTATGCCGAATCCGAACTGATGATCCGCGCCGGGCTTTATGCCCAGGGCTCGGATGCGAAGCTTGACGAGGCCGTGCGGATCTACCCCGGCCTTGATGCGTTCTTTACCCAACGGACCAGGGATGCGCGCCAAAGCTTCGGACTGTTGGCCGAGGCGCTGGGGCTTCCCGCGCCGCGTTAGATGCCTCTGCTGAGTCTTTGGCAAAAAAGGGAATATGCGGGCTTGATGAATGTTAAGCCTGCCGCCTTGGGATTGCGCCCGCCGGGCCGGGTCGACAATCTTGGGTGCGCGAGATGAGGAAGACGATGGCCATCACCGAATACTTCGTCCGCTATCTGCAACGTCGCGATCAGCTTGGCGCCAAGGACATCGACAGGCTGCGCGCGATCCGCACCACGCATCAAAGCTTTGGCCCTGGCGAGGTGATCGTCCCGAAGGGCGTCATCGCGGATCGCAGCTGCATGATGCTGCGGGGAATGTCAGCGCGCCAGCATGACCTGGCCAGCCGTCCGGGCGAACGGGTGATCACCGCGCTGCATGTGCCGGGCGATTTCGTGGACCTGCACGGCTTCGTCCTGGCGGGGTTGGAACATGACGTGGTTTCGCTGGGTCTGTCCGAGGTCGAGTTCGTCGATCATGACGAGTTGCGCGACATCACCCAGAACTTCCCGCATCTGACCCGGCTGTTGTGGATGTCCACCGTGATCGACGCGTCGATTCACCGGCAATGGCTGGTCGCCTCGGCCTCGCTGCGTTCAAGCGGGCATCTGGCGCATCTGTTTTGCGAGATCTACACCCGGCTGGCCAGCATCGGCGCGGCGCGGGATCACAGCTTTACCCTGCCGCTGCTGCAAAAAGAGTTGGCCGGCATCCTGGGCTATACCCCGATCCATATCAATCGCGCGGTCCGCGATCTGCGCGACAGCCGGCTGATCCGCTGGGTCGGCCAAGAGGTGCAGATCCTGGATTGGGTGGGGTTGGCGCGGATCGGACGCTTCGATCCGGTCTATCTGGAACTGGACCGTATCCGCCGCTGAATTATTGGCACAAACGCCAGCCATTTTTGCGCGGCTTGATGTCCAGATGCAGGTGGTCGTCATGGGCCGCGTTCGCCCCCGGTCCCAGCACCGTGGTGAAATGCAGGCAGGCCGAGGCCCGGATCGCCGCCTGGAACGCCTCGGCCATGTCGCCCTTGCCCTGGCGGGGCTGGATCTGGAACCGCGAGCCATCCGAAAAGCGCAGGGCCGAGACATCGAAGGCATTTCCGAAAGCATGTTCCGAGAGGTTTTCGGTCGCATCGCCCACGGTCGCGCGGCATTGATAGGTCGTGCCCGGCTCAATGGCCACGGGCCGGATGCCGCCGGGCAGCAGGGCGGCGGCGGGCAGCACGAAATCCCTTAGCCAATGGGCCAGGTGCCAGGCGGTTTCACAGCGCATCACGGCGCCGCCCGCGATCTCGATGCCGGGCAGGGGCGCATCCAGCCGGATCGGGCGGGCGATTCCGCAATCGCGTTGATCGGGGTCGGTGATGGGCGGCTCTTCCCGGTAACGGGCGCCCAGCAGCGTCAGATCCAGCAGGCAGGCGGAATAGGGGAAATCCTTTTCGCGCAGGGTCTCGCGCATGGCGCGCGCGTCGGGGTCCGGCTGTGCCGCGCTTTCGGACGGGGGCGGTTCCTCACGCGGCTTCGCGGGTGGGGCGTTTTCGGGTGGGGCGTTTTCGGGTGGGGTGTTTTCGGGCGGGGAGGGCCTTGGCGCGGGCCGTTCCGCGTCCATGGGTGCCTCGCGGCCCGGCGCGGGGGGCGGAGCCTCCTGCGCCAGCGCCGGCAGGGTGATCAAGAGCAGAGCCATGCCTTGCCGCACGGCCCGGCGCATCAAAGACCCTGATTCGGCAGCGTGGGCGGGATCTGGCCGCTTGCCGGCGTGTCCGATGGCACCGCGGCTTGCCGTTCCCGCGCCAGCATCTGATCCGCCAGCGCCTCGGCCCGTGCCAGCGCGTCGGAAAGCGATTCGCCTTGCGCCACGGCGGCGGGCGCGGCCTGTCCGGTCGACACCGCGTCCGGCGCGGGGGGCGCCGTCGCCGCCTGCGCGGGGATCGTCTGTGCGGGCGGTGAAGCCGTCGCCGCCTGGCCTGTCCCGGCGATTGCGCCCCGCGCCGCGACGCTTGCCGTGCGCATCGGCGGCCGGGTCGCGGCCAGGGCGCTTTGCGCCCGCACCTGCGCGGCCACCGGCGCGGGTGCCGCACCGCCGGTCACGTCGGCGATGCCGATGCCGGGGGCCAGGAACTCAACCGTCGTGACCTTGGCCTTGACCATATGCGCCAGCTCCCATGCGTCCCAGTTCGTCAGCCGCACGCAGCCGTGGGACTGGTTGACGAACAATTGCGAGGGGGTCGGGGTTCCGTGGATGCCATAGGTGGGTTCGCTGAGGTCGATCCAGACATTGCCGACCGGCGCGTTCGGTCCCGGCGGCACGATCAGCACCCGGTCGTTGTTGCCCTGCTTGAAATTGCGCTGCGGATTGTAGGTATAGGTCGGGTTCAGCGCCACCGCGTTCACCACATGCGTCCCATGCGGCGAGGGCGTGTCCGACGAGCCGACCGTCGCCGGATAGTCCGCGACCATATTGCCGCGCGCGTCATAGGCGGCGACGCGGCGGGTAGCCTTGTCCACGATGATCCGCGTCACCGTTGCGCGGATGGGCTTGGCGGGCAAGGTGATGCCGATGGTCTGGCCGGGCTGGAAGCTGATGCCGGGGTTCATCTTGGCCAGGAACTTCTCGTCCATGTGGAATCGCTCCGAGAGCTTTTCCAGCACGCTGGTATAGCCCTGCGAGGACATCGCGGCCTTTTCGGCGTAGTCGGTGGGGATGCGGTCCACCAAGCCCTGGGCGTCGGCTTCGGTGATGGTATAGGATCCCGTCACCGGCTCGGCGGCGAAGCCGCGCAGCAGATCCCAGACCGCGTGGTCCATGCGCCCCGTCATCGGCAGCCCCGCGCGGCGCTGAAAGGCCAGGACGGCACTTTCGCTCATGCCGCCGCGCCAGCCGTCGACGACGCCCGGCGAGATGCCCGAACGGTCCAGCAACACCTGCACCTTGGCCGTCAGGGCCGATTGTCCGGGCGGCAGATCGCCGCCGTCATAGGTCGCCGTCTCGATTTCGGCGGCCGAGATCGAGCGCAGCGCCTGCTTGCCCTGAGCCTGCCCGGCGGTCGAGGCGGTGGTGCCAAGGGCGGTCAGCGCCGTCGCGGGGACGGTGGCATTTTGCGCGGGAAGCGTCGCCGGGATCGCCAGCGCACGAATGGGCGGTCGCGGCACCGGCGCGCGCTCGGCGAAAAGCGGGGTCGCCATGGTTGCGACAAGGGCAATAACGATGCCCGGCAGCGCGCCGGCGGCGTTGCGGCTAAGGAACATGCTTGGTCCCGATCTTGTTGCGGCGTTTCTTATCTGCTCGGTCCGAGCATTGGACCGCGCCGGGGGTTTAAGCAAGCAAGGCTCGCCCAAATCGGCGTGAAAAGAACGTCAGATCTCGCCCTCGAAGCGATGTCCGGGCGGGAAGAAGCGCAGCGACAGCGAGACGGGCATATTGGCCAGCCATTCCAGCCGCTCAAGCTGAAGCACCGCTTCGCCGGGCTGGACACCCAAAGCGGGGGCGATGAACTCGGCATCCGCCACGCCCAGGCCGATCGACATGCTGGCGCGGTTCAGCGGCACATGCCCGACCAGCCATTCGCAGGGGCTGATCCGCTCCAGCGCCTGGGCGTTCATGCCCGGTGCGGTGAAGCCATTGGTCCAGCGTTCCTCGCAGCAATAGGGCTGGCCGTCCGAGTAGAAATAGCAGCGGCTGTGCAGCAGCGGCTCCGAGGGGCGCAGCAGCATCGCCTGGGCGATGGCGGGCGGCGGCGGCTCTTCGCTGCAGGAGGCCAGCTTGTAGCCATAGACATGGCCGGCGGATTCGAGATCGCGGCGCAGCAGTGTGCGGACCAGTTGCACCGGGGGATGGGCGCTGACCCGAGTGCCGACCTTGCGCCGCCGCTCGATCACGCCGCTGGCGGCAAGGGCCTGCATGGCACGGTTCACCGTGGCGCGGGCGCAGCCCAGCTCGATGGCGAGATCGCTTTCCGTGGGAATAAGCTCTCCCTCTTTCCAGTCGCCGTTCCGAATACGCTCAAGCACGATGTCCTGCACGGCCTGCCAGGTCATGCTTTTGCGTTTCGGGCCGAGCAGGACGACCGAGGAGGCCGAAGGAGAGGTAAGGGCTGATTCAAACATCTTTCTAGGCTTGTCCATATCTTCAGCGAGAGGGAGGGGGAGCACCGTCTGATTGAGCCCGCCTGAGTGCGACATCTGATTTGACACAATATTACGAATGCGCCAGAAATTAAACTATACTGTGCAGTTTTGATGCTATTGCTCCCTAGGGTCAAGTGTATTCATGAACTTTCACTTGATGGGCGAGCAAGGTTGACAATTTCCTAATCAGAGCAGAGGTTCCCCGCGTTCTTCCGGGGGTGAAAATGTCGGATGCGGCGACATCGCGGGGCGCCAGCCCCGTGACGACGGCATGGACGGTGCTGGTCGGCATCAGCCTGTGCCACATGATCAACGACGTGATGCAGTCGATGCTGGCGGCGATCTATCCGCTTTTGCAGCAGGAATTCGCGCTGTCCTATTGGCAGATCGGGCTGATGACCTTTGCCTTCCAAGTGACGGCCTCGCTGCTTCAGCCGGTGGTGGGGGCGGTCACCGACAAGAATCCGATGCCGAAATCGCTGGCGGTGGGCATGGGCTCGACCTTCTGCGGGGTGCTGCTGCTGGCCTTGGCGCATCAATATTGGGTGCTGCTGGCGGGCGCGATGCTGATCGGGGTCGGTTCGTCGGTGTTCCATCCAGAAAGCTCGCGCGTGGCGCGCGTGGCCTCGGGCGGGCGGTTCGGCACGGCGCAGTCGTTGTTTCAACTGGGGGGCAATTTCGGCACGGCGCTGGGGCCGCTGCTGGCCGCCTTCATCGTCGTGCCCCTGGGCCGTCCCTCGATCGCGATCTTCTCGGCTGCGGCGCTGCTTGGCTCGGGCATGCTGTGGCGCATTGGCGCCTGGGCCGAGGGCCGGCGCAAGGTGGGCGGCGCGCGGCCCGGCACCGCGCTGAAACTGTCGCGCCGCCGCGTCGCCGTCGCCATTCTGGTCCTGGCGCTGCTGACCTTCACCAAGAACATCTATACCGCCAGCCTGTCGAGCTATTACACTTTCTTTCTGATCGACAAATTCCATCTGAGCACGCAGCAGGCGCAGATGATGCTGTTCCTGTTTCTGGGTGGCATGGCGGGCGGGGTGATGCTGGGCGGCCTGCTGGGCGACAGGGTGGGACCGCTGAAGGTGATCTGGTTCTCGATCCTGGGGATCCTGCCCTTTACGCTGGCCCTGCCGCATGTGGGGCTGGCCGCGACCGGGGTGCTGACGGTGGTGATCGGGCTGATCCTGGCCTCGGCTTTCCCGGCCATCGTGGTCTTTGCGCAAGAGTTGGTGCCGGGCCGGACCGGGCTGATCGCCGGGATCTTCTTTGGCTTCGCCTTCGGGATGGGCGGGATCGCCGCCGCCGTGCTGGGCGTGGTCGCCGATGCCAAGGGGATCGAGTTCGTCTATAAGATCTGTTCCTTCCTGCCGTTGATGGGGCTTCTGACGATCTTCCTGCCACGGATGGAACGGGCGTGAGTGTCGCGCCGGGGGCTTTCCGCCCCCGGACCCCCGAGGATATTTGGACAAGAAAGACGATATGACCACGATTAGCGTCAGGCCGATCTCGGCCGAGGAATTCGCGCCCTTCGGCGATCTGCTGGTCGCGCGGCCGGCGCCCAGCCGGATGATCAATGCCGGGCGCTGCGAGCGTCATCACGCCCTGGCCACCGTCGAGCGGGGCGAGGGCGAGGCGATCATCTCGATCTTTCGCTCCGAGCCGGTGAGCCTGCCTTATGATTGCGCGCTTCTGGAGCGCCATCCCTTGGGTAGCCAAGCCTTCATGCCGCTGGGGCCGGATCCCTGGCTGTCCGTCGTGGCCCCGGACGAGGACGGGCGGCCGGGCGCGCCCTTGGCCTTCCTGGTGCCCGCGGGCGTGGGGGTGAACCTGCGCGCGGGGGTCTGGCACGGGGTGCTGACGCCCCTGGATCGGGCGGCGGATTTTCTGGTCGTCGATCGTGAGGGCGAGGGTGTGAACCTGGAAGAGGTCACCATCGCCCCGGTCACCATCACGGCATGAGCGGGCCGGACTATTCCTTCGAGGCTGCCGCGCTGGCCGGCGGGGCGCGGCTGGTCGCGGGCGTGGACGAGGTGGGGCGCGGGCCTTTGGCCGGGCCGGTGACGGCGGCGGCGGTGGTGCTGGATGTGGCCCGCATTCCAGAGGGGCTGAACGATTCGAAGAAGCTGACCGCGAAGCGGCGCGAGACCCTGGCAGAGGCCATCATGCTGTGCGGCGACTGGGCCGTGGCCCATGCCAGCGTCGAGGAAATCGACCAGCTGAACATCCTGCGCGCCTCGCATCTGGCAATGTGTCGTGCCATCGCGGGCCTGCGCCGGCGCCCCTGCCTGGTGCTGATCGACGGCAATATGCTGCCCCGCGAACTGGATCTGCCGGGACAGGCGGTGATCGGCGGCGACGCGCGCAGCCTGTCCATCGCCGCCGCCTCGATCCTGGCCAAGACCGCGCGCGATCGCGTCATGGTGGATTTGGCGCAACATTACCCCGGCTATGGCTGGGAGGTTAACGCAGGTTACCCGACGCCCTCGCATCGTCGCGCGCTGCTAGATCTGGGCGTGACCCCATATCATAGGCGCAGCTTTGCACCCGTCCACAACATCTTGTGTAAAGATCAAACAACAAGCTGTTGATTCAAAAAAGAATTTGACGCCGAATCGGGTCTGAATCATCATCGGGGCAAGCAAATCGGCGATGAACAGCCGAAACCCGAGGCACAGATGACCAAGTATGAGAGCAAGATCCGCGCCGCCGCGCGGCCCCTTCCGTTGAACCAGATCCTGGCTGGCGATTGCGTCGAGATGATGAACGCGCTGCCCGAAAACAGCGTCGATCTGATCTTTGCCGATCCGCCCTATAACCTGCAACTTAAGGGCGAACTGCACCGGCCCGACAACAGCCGCGTCGATGCCGTGGACGATCATTGGGACCAGTTTTCCGGTTTCGCGGCCTATGACCAGTTCACCCGCGCCTGGATGGCCGCCGCGCGGCGTATCCTGAAGCCGGACGGGGCGATCTGGGTCATCGGTTCCTATCACAATATTTTCCGCGTCGGGGCCGAGTTGCAGAACCAGGGGTTCTGGATTTTGAACGATGTGGTCTGGCGCAAGGCCAACCCGATGCCGAACTTTCGGGGCAAGCGCCTGACCAACGCGCATGAGACGATGATCTGGGCCAGCAAGTCCGAGGCGGGGAAATACACCTTCAATTACGAGGCGCTGAAATCGCTGAACGAGGGTGTGCAGATGCGCTCGGACTGGGTGCTGCCGATCTGCACCGGGGGCGAGCGGCTGAAGGATGCGGGCGGCGCCAAGGCTCATCCGACGCAAAAGCCCGAGGCGCTACTGCATCGCGTGCTGGTGGGATCCACGAATCCGGGCGATGTGGTGCTGGATCCGTTCTTCGGCACCGGGACCACCGGCGCCGTCGCCAAGATGCTGGGCCGCGATTTCATCGGGATCGAGCGTGAGGCCGCCTATCGCGAGGTGGCCGAGAAGCGCCTGGCCCGCATCCGCAAGTTCGACAGCGAGGCCATCGCCACCACCAAGGCCAAGCGCGCCGAACCGCGCGTGCCCTTCGGCCAGGTGATCGAGCGTGGCATGCTGCGTCCCGGCGAAGAGCTTTATTCGATGAACAGCCGCCACAAGGCCAAGGTGCGTGCCGATGGCAGCCTGATCGGCAATGATGTCAAGGGTAGCATCCATCAGGTCGGCGCGGCTTTGGAAGGCGCGCCCAGTTGCAACGGCTGGACCTATTGGCACTTTCGCCGCGAGGGCAAGATGATCCCCATAGACATCCTGCGCCAGCAGATCCGCGCCGAGATGGAAGGCGATCGTCGCCCGCATTGAACCCGGTTCGCCAAGTCTCGGCATTCCGCGTGCTCTGGCGCGGCCGGGACCGCCTTGCCCCGTCCGGGTCCGTCCGGGCGGGGTCTTTTTTTCCCTGAATCGTTCCTGCGGCGTCCCGGATGTCTTGGCGCGTCCTAGCCGGATCGCCGGTTATACTTGATAAAAGGCGTTCTCTCCCCCACGCGGTCGTAAAGCATCCGCCCGGCGTAATTGTTCTCGGCGGTTGTCCAATAGACCCCCTGCACGCCGGCGCGATCCGCCGCCGCATAGACCGCCTCGATCAGCGCGCGGCCCACGCCCTGGCCTCGTGCCTCGGCGGCGGTGAACAGGTCTTGCAGATAGCAGATTCCCTCGGGCCGCCACAGATGAGGGTGAAAGACGTAATGCGCCAGGCCCAGCAACTGACCGTCCCGCTCGGCCACCAAGGCGCGATAATCCCGCGTGTCGCCCGAAATGAGACGTGCGAAAGCCTGATCGAAGAAGGACTGCGCCAAGCCGGGCCGCTCATAGAAGCGATGATAGCCGTCGTATAGCCGCTGCCATGCGGGCTTGTCGCGCGTCTCCAGGGGTCGGATCGCCACGCTCACCGCTGCCGCCGCGCCATGAAGGCCAGCCGCTCGAACAGGGCCACGTCCTGTTCGTTCTTCAACAGCGCGCCGTGCAGCTTGGGCAGCATCTCGCCCGCCGGTCGCTTCAGGTCTTCGGGCGCCAGATCCTCGGCCAGGATCAGCTTCAGCCAGTCCAGCAGTTCGCTGGTCGAGGGCTTCTTCTTCAGCCCCTGCACCTCGCGCAGTTCCAGGAACTGGGTCAGCGCCTCGTCCAGAATGCGCGGTTTCAGGTCGGGGAAATGCACCGCGACAATGCGCTTCAGCGTCTCGGGATCGGGAAAGCGGATGTAATGAAAGAAGCAGCGGCGCAGAAAGGCGTCCGGCAATTCCTTTTCATTGTTCGAGGTGATGATGACCACCGGGCGGTGCCGCGCCGCGACGGTCTCGCCCGTCTCGTAGACATGGAATTCCATCCGGTCCAGTTCTTGCAGCAGGTCGTTGGGGAATTCGATATCGGCCTTGTCGATCTCATCGATCAGCAGCACGACCTTGCCCGGCGCCTCGAAGGACTGCCAGAGCTTGCCCTTGCGGATATAGTTGCCGATCTCGTGGACGCGGGCATCGCCAAGCTGGCTGTCGCGCAGGCGAGAAACGGCGTCGTATTCGTAAAGCCCCTGCTGCGCGCGCGTGGTCGACTTCACGTTCCACTCGATGATCGGCAGGCCCAGGCTGGCCGCGACCTGCCGCGCCAGCTCGGTCTTGCCGGTGCCCGGCTCGCCCTTGACCAGCAGCGGGCGCTCAAGCGTGATCGCGGCATTGACGGCGACCGTCAGGTCCGGCGGAGCGATATAGGTCTGGGTCGAGGAAAACTGCATCCGCCTGTCCTTTACGCAATGCGGCCAGCCTAAGGGGCAGCCGGTTGCTTCGCAAGCGCAGCATCGCATCCTGTCCGAAAGCTATAGTGACATTCGTCCAAGCATCCATTATGGGACGCGCAAGGATCCCGCATTCAGGCGTCGGGATCCCGGAGGACCGATGAAAGCCCAGACCTTTCTGCCCGAAGATTATCGCCCCGCCGAAGATGAACCTTTCATGAATGAGCGGCAGCTGGAATATTTTCGCCGCAAGCTGATTTCCTGGAAACAGGAACTTCTCGATCAGTCCGCCGAAACGCTGGAAGGTCTTCAGGAAAGTGCGCGCAACGTGCCCGACCTGGCTGATCGCGCGTCCGAAGAGACGGATCGCTCGCTGGAATTGCGGACCCGCGACCGCCAGCGCAAGCTGGTCAGCAAGATCGACAGCGCCCTGCGGCGGATCGAGACCGGCGATTACGGCTATTGCGAAATGACCGGAGAGCCGATCAGCCTCAAGCGGCTGGATGCGCGTCCGATTGCGACCCTGACGCTGGAAGCGCAGGAAAAGCATGAGCGTCGCGAGCGTGTTCACCGCGACGACTGAGGCATGGCGGATCTGACGGGGCTTTCCGTCGCCGTCATCGGCGGTGGCATTGCCGGGCTGACGGCGGCGACGGCGCTGGCGCAGCGCGGTGCGGGCGTGACCGTGCTGGAACGCGCGCCTGCCCTTCAAGAGGTCGGGGCGGGGATTCAGATCTCGCCCAATGCCATGCGGGTGCTGGATGCCCTGGGCCTTGGTTCCCGGTTCCAGGCGATCTCGGCGCGTTCGCAGCGGGTCGAACTTCTGGACAGTCTGGGGCGGTTGATCGCGCGGCTGGATCTTGCGCGCTTTCGCCCCGAGGACCGCTTTTGCATGATCCATCGCGCCCGGCTGGTCGAACTTCTGGCCGACGCCGCCCGCCAGGCCGGGGCACGGCTGATCTTCGGCCAGAACGTCACCGATCTGCCCCAGGCCGATCTGGTCATCGGCGCGGATGGCGTCAAAAGCCGCATCCGCCCACTGCTGAACGGGACCGAGACGCCCTTTTTCACCGGGCAAACCGCCTGGAGGGCGCTCATCCCTGTCGAGGCCGATCCCCAGCCCATGGCGCAGATCTTCATGGGGCCGGGCCGGCATCTTGTCAGTTATCCGCTGTCCGGGGGGCTGCGCAATCTTGTTGCGGTGCTGGAGCGCCCCGATTGGCAGGATGAGGGCTGGTCTCGGCCCGGCGATCCCCAGGACCTGCGCGCGGCCTTCGCCCGTTTCGGCGGCCCTGTGCCCGGCTGGCTGGCCCAGGTCCGGGAAACCAGCCTCTGGGGCCTTTTCCGCCACCCGGTCGCGGCGCATTGGCACCGCCCTCCCGGCCAAGGCCCCGCCCTGGCCCTGATCGGAGACGCGGCGCATCCCACCCTGCCTTTCCTGGCCCAGGGCGCGGTCATGGCCATCGAGGATGCCTGGATCCTGACTGCCTGCCTGGCCGCCGGTGATCTTGCCCCCGCGCTTGCCCGCTTTCAGGCGCTGCGCCAGCCCCGATGCCGGCGTATCGTCGAAGCGGCGAACGGCAATGCCCGCAACTACCACCTGAAAGGCCCGACCCGCGCCGTGGCCCATGCCGGGCTGCGCGCGGTCTCGAAGTTTGCCCCGGCCCGCATGATCCAGCGTTTCGCCTGGCTTTACGATTACGACCCCACCCAAGCCTAAAGCCTTCCCGCCTTCGGTGTCAGGCGGCTTTGTATCGCCGTATCGTGACAGAATGGCTGACGGCCCTGCTTGCCGGTCGGCGCGGCGGCCTGGGGCGCGCGTGTTGTGGGATAAGACTGGACCGTCAACAGCCACGACGCTTCAGCGTCCCGTTGTGGAATGGCCGGTTCCAAGTCCTGCGGATCAAGGATGTCGGTCGTCCAGCCACCATGCTGGACCCGAGGAGTGAATCTTTTACAGGACTTTTACGACACGGGCGCTTGACCCATGAAAACCCCGCTTTGCGGCGGGATTATGGCGGCTCAAAGCCTTAGCGCAGGCCGGTCGCTTCCAGAAGGCCCTTCTTCTTGGCCTCGTAGTAATAGCCGCGGGAATACCATTTTACCGCGGCGTCCTGATTTCCGCCCGCGACCATATAGGCGCCGCGAAGATATTTGACGCCGTATTTCAGGTTGGTCTCGGCATCCAGAAGGCCGCGTGCCTCGCCCTTATAGCCCATGCCCCGAGCGGTGGCGGGCAGCATCTGCATCAGTCCGACATAGGGGCCATTGCGTGCGCCGGGGCGATGGCGCGATTCGCGGATCACCACGCGCTGTACCAGATCCACCGGCACGTCATATTGCGCGGCGTATTTGTTGATCAGGTGACGCAGTTCGGGCGTCTCGTTCGGGTGCAGGTTCGAGCGGTCGGCTATGTCGCGCGGCTCGACCAGGTAACGACGGTCGGGATCGACGGTGTTGTCGCCGCATGCGCCAAGCGCCAAGACCGTGCCCAAGGCCAGCAGCCGGATAAGGTTCCGCATCAATATCCCCGTGTTTCCTGTTGTATGGCTTAGCCAGTGCCGGGGAATTCCAGAACCCAAAAGATCGGGGCCGCCTTGGTCAAAGCGGCCCCTGGGCAGTTTCTTGCTTATCGGCGATGCGTGGATCGGTGGATTTTCGCCGAACCTCGGCGGAACATTGCCGAAATGTTAATGATTTCAGGCGTGAATCGCGCCGTCGCCACAGGCCAGGGCCGCCTCGCGCACCGCCTCGGAACAGGTCGGATGCGCGTGGCAGGTCAGCGCGATGTCCTGGGCCGAGGCCCCAAACTCCATCGCGACGCAAACCTCATGGATCATCTCGCCCGCGTTCGGGCCGATAATGTGGCAACCCAGAACGCGATCAGTCTCGGCATCGGCGATCATCTTGACGAAGCCGTCGGCCTGGAACAAAGCCTTGGCGCGGGCATTGCCCATGAAGGGGAACTTGCCCACCTTGACCTTGCGGCCCGTTTCCTTGGCGGCCTCTTCGGTCAACCCGACCGAGGCGACCTCGGGCGTAGTATAGATCACGCCGGGGATGACCGCATAGTTCACATGGCCATGCTTGCCGGCGATGACCTCGGCGACCGCCATGCCCTCATCCTCGGCCTTGTGGGCCAGCATCGGGCCGGGCACCGCGTCGCCGATGGCGTAGACGCCTTTCAGGCTGGTCTGCCAATGGCCGTCCACCTTGACGAAGCCGCGATCCGTCAGTTCGACCCCCAGCTTGTCCAGGCCGAGGCCCGCCAGATAGGGGCGGCGGCCGGTGGCGACCAGGACCGTCTCGGCCTCGATAGACTGCTCGCTGCCATCCTTGCGCAACTTGTAGCTGACTTTCGCGCCGCCGTCTTCCTGGGCCACGCCGGATACCGCGGCGCCCAGCACGAATTTCAGCCCCTGTTTCGCCAGGATTTTCTGGAACTGCTTTTGCACCTCTGCGTCCATGCCGGGGGTGATGGCGTCCAGGAACTCGACGACGGTAACCTCGGTTCCAAGCCGCGAATAGGCCGAGCCAAGCTCAAGCCCGATCACGCCGGCGCCGATCACCACCATGGATTTCGGGATGTTGGGCAGGGCCAGGGCGCCGGTCGAATCGACCACCACGCCGCCGGCATTGTCCACCTCGACACCCTTCAGGCTGGACGGTTCCGAGCCCGAGGCGATGACGATGTTCTTCGCCTCATGGGTCGTATCCCCGACCTTGACCTTGCCCGGCCCCTCGATCTCGGCCCAGCCCTTGATCCAGTCGATCTTGTTCTTCTTGAACAGGAACTCGATACCCTTGGTATTGCCCGCGACCGTCTCGGCCTTATAGGACTGCATCCGGCTCCAATCCACATCGACATGAGCGTTCATCAGGCCCATCTTCGCGAAGTTCTCATGCGTTTCGTGCAGCATATGGCTGGCATGCAGCAGCGCCTTCGAGGGGATGCAGCCCACGTTCAGGCAAGTGCCGCCCAGCGTCTCGCGACCCTCGACGCAGGCGACCTTCAGGCCAAGCTGGGCCGCGCGGATGGCGCAGACATAGCCGCCGGGACCGGCGCCGATCACGATCAGGTCATAGGTGGACATTCAACTCTCCTTGGCAATCCGGCCAAGCTGCCGGGTCGGTTCATGAAATCAGGCTGGTGACGATCATCACCAGGGTGGCTAGAAAGCCAAGCGCCCAGATGGCCGAGCGCCAGGGCGTCCAGCCATAGGCATAGGCCGGCACATAAAGCAGCCGGGCGATCAGGTAGAGCCAGGCACAAAGGCCGGTCAGTCCGTTGCTGCTGTCGGTCAGCGTCACCAGCACCACCGCGATGGTGAAAAGGATCAGCCCCTCGAAATGGTTGTTGACGGCGCGCCGCAACCGCCCCGTCCGGGCCGAAAGCTGCGGCTGGTCGTCCCTTGGTCCGGCATTCCAGCTTGCGCCGACATCGCGGTTCATCGACTGGCCGGCAAGGCCGATCTGAACCGCCTGCAACAGCGCGGCCAGGCCGAGGGCGGCGGTCTCGGCTGCCATCAGGCTGTCTCCACAAGGTGAAATTCGGTGCCGGTGACGCCGGCCTGGCTGTTGAACACGCCCGCCGCGCCGTCCAGATAGGCGCGGGCGGCCCCGGCATCGGAAACGCTGAACAGCGCCCAGGCGGTGTGGTCGTTCTCGCGCCAAAGCTGCAAGAGCGACAGGCCGTTATTGCCGCGATCCTCGGCGTCGGCGTCGAAGGCGGGTTTGAAGGTCGCGTAATCGGACATGCTGTAGCGGGCGATCATCTGGGTCATGGCAGCTCTCCTTAGTCAAGATGAAGATAGCGAATGCGAGTATTGAAAACGCTATCAGTCCACCTCAGTCCTTCTACCAGTTCACTGCGGCTATGGCGGTCCACGCCCCGCAAGCAAACGCCACAAATGAAAGGAACGATGGCGCGATCATCAGCGAAAGAAAAGCCCACAGTCTTTGCGGCCCTGCTTTGCCCACGAATGCTAATTGAGCCTGGATATATGTAACTACGACTGCGAGTAATACGAGGCCGATCCCTGCAATAAAGTAGATAAGTGAAAGGCGAAGCGTCACTAGGTCGATTTTTGCCGTGGTTTTCTCAGCGGCAAGAATATTCGCCAGAAAGGCGAGCAAGGCCAGGCATGAACCTGCATTGAGTGTGAGCAGGCTCTTGAGACCGAACATCCCAAGTTCCTTGATCACGCCCCCATTCATGTCCTGGCCCTGCTCCATCTCACAGATCCATCAGCAGACGGCGCGGGTCTTCCAGGGCTTCCTTGACGCGGACCAGGAAGGTCACGGCGCCCTTGCCGTCCACGATGCGGTGGTCATAGCTCAGCGCCAGATACATCATCGGGCGGATGACGATCTGTCCGTTCACCACGACCGGGCGGTCCTGGATCTTGTGCATGCCCAGGATGCCCGATTGCGGCGGGTTCAGGATCGGCGAGGACATCAACGAGCCGTAGACGCCGCCGTTCGAGATGGTGAAGGTGCCGCCCTGCATTTCCGCCATGGTCAGCTTGCCGTCGCGGCCCTTGGTGCCCAGTTCGGCGATTTCCTTCTCGATCTGGGCGAAGCCCTTGCGGTCGGCATCGCGCACCACCGGTACGACCAGGCCGTTCGGGGTGCCGACGGCCACGCCCATATGGACGAAATGCTTGTAGACCACATCGCCGCCGTCGATCTCGGCATTGACCTCGGGGACTTCCTTCAGCGCGTGGCAGCAGGCTTTCACGAAGAAGGACATGAAGCCCAGCTTGACCTTGTGCTTCTTCTCGAACTGGTCCTTGTAGCTGTTGCGCAGGTCCATGACGCCCGACATGTCCACCTCGTTATAGGTGGTCAGCATCGCGGCGGTGTTCTGCGCGTCCTTCAGGCGGCGGGCGATGGTGGCGCGCAGGCGGGTCATCTTGACGCGCTCTTCGCGCGCGGCATCCTCGGCGGAGCTGGGGGCGCGGGGTGCCGCGGCGGGCGCGGGCGCCGCCGAAGGGGCGGGCGCCGAGCCGGCGCGGGCCACATCCTCTTTCATGACGCGCCCGTCGCGGCCCGAGCCGCTGACCGCATCGCGCGAAAGCCCCGCCTCGGCCATGGCCTTCTTGGCCGAGGGTGCGTCCTCGATATCCTTGCGGCGCGCGGGCGTCTCGGGACCGGCGCCGGGCGATTCGACGACGGCGGCGCGCTTCGCTTCGGGTTCGGCCTTGGCGGGGGCGGCGGCACCGGCGGCGCCTTCGGTGATCACGGCGAGCCGGGCCTTGGCATCGACCGTCTCACCCTCGGGGGCCAGGATTTCGGCCAGCACGCCCGAGGCGGGAGCCGGAACCTCGACCGACACCTTGTCGGTTTCAAGCTCACAGAGCATCTCGTCCTGGGTGACGCTGTCGCCAACCTTCTTGAACCAGGTCGCGACCGTCGCTTCGGTCACGCTTTCGCCCAGGGTGGGCACCATAACGTCGACGGATTTTCCGCTCATCTTTCTCTGTCCTTCCTGGGGCTTGCTGCCCGCTTCTACTTTCGGCAACATTTCCTCGGGGCCTGCGTCGCCCATTTCCGCGATCTGGGCCAGCAGGGCGTTCGGGGTGACCGTCTCGCCCTCGGGCGCGACGATCTCGGCCAGTTTCCCGGCAACGGGCGAGGGCACTTCCACCGTCACCTTGTCGGTTTCCAGTTCGCAGAGCATCTCATCGACCGCGACCGGGTCGCCCGGTTTCTTGAACCAGGTGGCCACGGTCGCTTCGGCGACGGATTCTCCCAGCGCGGGGACTCGGACTTGGGCCGCCATCTTACTGCTCGATGGTGATGGCTTCGGCCACCAGCGCCTCTTGCTCGGCCTTGTGACGCGAGGCCAGACCCGTCGCGGGCGATGCCGAGGCGGCGCGACCGACATAGCGCGGGCGGCTATGCTTGGCGCCGATGCGCGTCAGGACCCATTCGATATTCGGCTCGACAAAGGTCCAGCCGCCCATGTTCTTGGACTCTTCCTGGCACCAGACGACCTCGGCATCCTTGAACCGGGCCAGTTCCTTGGTCAGCGCCTGGGCCGGGAAGGGATAGAACTGCTCAAGCCGCATCAGATAGACATCGTCCGCCCCCGCGGCGTCGCGCGCGGCCAGAAGGTCGTAATAAACCTTGCCCGAGCAGATGACGACGCGGCGGATCTCGTTGTCGGGCTTCAGCGCCAGCTTGGAGTTGCCGCGCTCGGCATCGTCCCAAAGCACGCGGTGGAAGGTCGAGCCGGTCTGGAACTCTTCCGCTTTCGAGACCGCCATCGGGTGACGCAGCAGCGATTTCGGCGTCATCATGATCAGCGGCTTGCGGAAGGGGCGCTTCAATTGCCGGCGCAGGATGTGGAAATAGTTCGCGGGCGTGGTGCAGTTCGCGACGATCCAGTTATCCTCGGCCGACATTTGCAGCCAGCGTTCCAGACGCGCCGAACTGTGTTCCGGCCCCTGGCCTTCGTAGCCATGCGGCATCAGGACCACGAGGCCCGACATGCGCAGCCATTTCTTTTCGCCCGAGTTGATGAACTGGTCGAACATGATCTGCGCGCCATTGGCGAAATCGCCGAATTGCGCTTCCCACAGGGTCAGGGTGTTCGGCTCGGCCAGCGAATAGCCGTATTCGAAGCCCAGGACCGCATATTCCGACAGCATCGAATCGATGACCTCGTAGCGCGCCTGCCCGCCCCGGATGTGGTTCAGCGGATAGTAACGCTCCTCGGTGGCCTGGTCGATGAAGGCGGAATGACGCTGCGAGAAGGTGCCGCGGGTCGAATCCTGCCCTGCCAGCCGCACCGCCGAGCCTTCGACCAGCAGCGAGCCGAAGGCCAGCGCCTCGCCCGTGGCCCAGTCGAAGCCCGCGCCGGTCGCGAACATCTGCTTCTTGGCGTCCAGAAGCCGGCCCACGGTCTTGTGCAGTTCGAAGCCTTCGGGCGCGCGGGTCAGGGCGGTGCCGATCTCGGCCATGGTCTCGGGGGCGATGCCGGTCTGGCCGGCCTGATATTCCGCGCCCTCGGCCTCAAGGCCGGACCATTTGCCGTCCAGCCAGTCGGCCTTGTTCGGCTTGAAGTTCTTGCCGACCTCGAACTCTTCGTTCAGATGCGACTGGAAGGCGGCCTTCATCTCTTCGATCTCGCCGGCCGGAACCAGCCCGTCGGCGACCAGCCGTTCGGTGTAAAGCTGAAGCGTGGTCTTGTGGCTTTTGATGTTCTTATACATCGCCGGGTTGGTGAACATCGGCTCGTCGCCTTCGTTATGGCCGAAGCGGCGATAACAGAAGATGTCGATGACCACGTCCTTGTGGAACGTCTGGCGGAACTCGGTCGCGACCTTGGCGGCGTGGACCACCGCCTCGGGGTCGTCGCCGTTCACGTGGAAGATCGGCGCCTCGACCATCAGCGCGATGTCGGTGCAATAGGGCGAGGTGCGGCTGAAATGCGGCGCCGTGGTAAAGCCGATCTGGTTGTTCACCACGACATGGATGGTCCCGCCGGTGCCGTGGCCGCGAATCCCGGAAAGCTGGAAGCATTCCGCGACGATGCCCTGGCCCGCGAAGGCCGCGTCCCCGTGCAGCAGGATCGGCAGCACGGCGCTGCGGTGGGTGGTGTCGGACATCTGGTCCTGCTTGGCGCGGACCTTGCCCAGCACGACCGGGTTGACCGCCTCCAGGTGCGAGGGGTTGGCGGTCAGCGACAGGTGGACGGTGTTCTCGTCGAAGGTGCGATCGGACGAGGCGCCCAGGTGGTATTTCACGTCGCCCGAGCCGTCCACGTCCTCGGGCTTGTAGCTGCCGCCCTGGAATTCGTGGAAGATGGCGCGATAGGGCTTGCCCATGACATTGGCCAGGACCGAGAGGCGGCCGCGATGCGGCATGCCGATCACGACATCCTTGACCCCCAGCGCGCCGCCGCGCTTGATGATCTGCTCCATCGCGGGGATCAGCGCCTCGCCGCCGTCAAGGCCGAAACGCTTCGTGCCCATGTATTTGACATGCAGGAACTTCTCGAAGCCCTCGGCCTCGACCAGCTTGTTCAGGATGGCGCGGCGCCCCTCGCGGGTAAAGGCGATCTCCTTGCCATAGCCCTCGATCCGCTCCTTCAGCCAGCCGGCTTCCTCGGGGTTCGAGATATGCATGAACTGGATGGCGAAGGTGCCGCAATAGGTCCGCTTCATCAGGTCGGTGATCTGGCGGATCGAGGCGACCTGAAGGCCCAGCACGTTGTCGATGAAGATCGGCCGATCCAGGTCGGCCTCGGTGAAGCCGTAGTTCTCGGGGTTCAGATCGCCATTGTCGGGAACCTCGCGCATCCCCAGCGGGTCCAGGTCGGCATGCAGATGGCCCCGGATGCGGAAGGAGCGGATCAGCATGATCGCGCGGATGCTGTCCAGAACGGCACGCTTGAGCTGTTCGTCCGAAAGCTGCACGCCCTTTTCGCTGGCCTTGGCCGCGATCTTGTCCAGCGCGGCCTTGGCCTCGGCCTTGGGCATCACCGGCCATTCCCCGGTCAGTGCCGAGGTGTTTTCGTCGGTGGGGGCCGGTGGCCAGTCCGAACGGCTCCAGCTTGCGCCCTTGGCTTCGCGCGCGACGGTGCTTTCGTCATCGCCCAGGCTGCGGAAGAAGGCGTCCCACACTTGGTCCACGACGGCGGGGTTCGCCGCCCATTGGCCGTAAAGCTGTTCGACATAGGCCGCGTTATGCCCCTGAAGAAAGCTCGAATCATGCATGATTGCGTTGGGAGATTGATCGTTCATCTCTGATCGTCCAGTTGCTTGCCGTCGCGCTTCGGCGGCTGGTGAATGGGCAGAAGCGGCGTCGTCTGCCGGTCTGAGGGTCTGCGCATCTGCGGTCCTGGCGGGGTCATGTCAGGCACAGACGACATCGATCTTGGTGGCACCCGGATCGTCGAAAGGTGCATCCAGCGGCAGCCGCACGATGCGCGCGACCCCCCGTTTTTCCAGCCCGCACAGGGCGCGTGCGGCCTGTTGTTCGGCCCCGGCCGGCGCGCGGGCGGGGTGATAGATCAGCCGCCAGCCCGCATCGTTGCGGTTGATGGTGCGCACCGCCGGGGCAGGCAGGCCGGTGGACTGATGCAGGTCGGTGCGCGCGGGAACGCCGCCGCGCAGGATGTCTTCGCTTGGTCCGCGCCCGCAGGCGGCGGTCAGGACCAACAGCGCCAGGCACAGCGCGGACAGTCCCGGCGATGTGGCCAGGCCTGCCGGGAGGGGAAGGTGCCGCCGGCCCACGATCGGACCGAGGCTCTGTCCGAGCCTTTGGGCCTTCCTGGTCAAGATCCGTTTGCGGTCCAATCGCTTTACCTGAAGCGGGTTGTCATCGCGTGGCCCCCAGAAGGTAGGCGGGGACCACGCCTAAGTCAAAACTCTTACGATCTTGTTACCGGATCACCGGCCAATCGCCTTCAGCACGGCCTCGCCCAGGCCCGCCGGGCTGTCGGCGACGATGATCCCGGCCGATTTCATGGCCTCGATCTTGCTCTCCGCGTCGCCCTTGCCGCCCGAGACGATGGCGCCGGCATGGCCCATGCGGCGGCCCTTCGGCGCGGTCCGGCCCGCGATGAAGCCGGCGGTCGGCTTCCAGCGGCCCTTGCGCTTCTGCTCGGCCAGGAATTCGGCGGCCTCTTCCTCGGCGGAACCGCCGATCTCGCCGATCATGATGATCGATTCGGTTTCCGGGTCGTCCAGGAACATGCGCAGCACGTCGATATGCTCCATGCCCTTGATCGGGTCGCCGCCGATGCCCACGGCCGAGGATTGGCCCAGGCCCACGTCCGAGGTCTGCTTGACCGCCTCATAGGTCAGCGTCCCCGAGCGCGAGACGACGCCGACCGAGCCGCGCTTGAAGATGCTGCCCGGCATGATGCCGATCTTGCATTCGTCCGGCGTCATGATGCCGGGGCAGTTCGGCCCGATCAGCAGCGAGTTCGAGCCTTGCAGCGCGCGCTTGACCTTCATCATGTCCAGGACCGGGATGCCCTCGGTGATGGCTACGATCAGCGGGATTTCGGCGTCGATGGCCTCCAGGATCGAGTCGGCCGCGAAGGGCGGCGGCACATAGATCGCGGTCGCATTGGCGCCGGTCTTCGCCACGGCCTCGTGGACCGAGTTGAAGACGGGCAGGCCCAGATGCTCGGACCCGCCTTTGCCGGGGGTCACGCCGCCGACCATCTTGGTGCCATAGGCGATGGCCTGTTCGGTGTGGAAGGTGCCTTGGCTGCCGGTGAGACCCTGGCAGATGACTTTAGTGTCCTTGTTGACAAGAACGGACATGGTTTCGTTCCTTACTTCTGACCAGCGGCTGAGCCGGCGAATGTGTATAGAACCAGACCCGCGGGAAGCGACTGGTGGCCAAGCCGGACCGTGCGGTTGCCCGTCACGAATTGCAGCATGCCAACGTCGTTCGCCCAGGTCTTGGGCGGTTGCGATGGGGCGGTGCCATTGGTCTTTGCCATGGCACTGGCCGATGCCTTGAACAGCGCATCCGACACCCGGCCCTGCTGGGACTGGGCGACGATGCCGCAGAATTGGGCCTTGGGTGGCGGCGCACCGCCCGCCCGCGTCTTGCTAAGCTGGATCTGGACCGGACCCTGGGACAGATATTCGAAATCCGTGAACCCGTAGCCCGCGACATCGGCGTCGATGCCGTCTTCCTGGAATCCTGCCTGCAAGGCGGCGCGGCGGGTGGCGTCCAGGCTGCCGCTGCGCGCAAGCACGCCGCAGACGCTTTGGAACTGCATGCTAAGCTGTCCGACCTGCGCCTGGTCCGAGGCGGACATGCTGCTGCCGCCCTCCTCGCACCCTGCGAGCGCCAGCAGGGCGATGACCCCCGCGCCGGCGCCGAACAGCTTTCCCGCCGCCTTGTGCATCAGCCCTTGACCGCCTGCACGATCTTCTGCGCCGCGTCCGACAGGTCGTCGGCGGCGATGACGTTCAGGCCCGAATCGCCGATGATCTTCTTGCCCAGGTCCACGTTGGTGCCTTCCAGGCGCACGACCAGCGGAACCTGCAAGCCGACCTCCTTCACGGCGGCGATGATGCCTTCCGCGATGATGTCGCAGCGCATGATGCCGCCGAAGATGTTGACCAGGATGCCTTTGACGTTCGGGTCCGAGGTGATGATCTTGAACGCCTCGGTCACCTTTTCCTTGGTCGCGCCGCCGCCCACGTCCAGGAAGTTCGCCGGTTCCGCGCCGTAAAGCTTGATGATGTCCATGGTGGCCATGGCCAGGCCCGCGCCGTTCACCATGCAGCCGATCTCGCCGTCGAGCGCGATATAGTTCAGGTCGAACTTGGACGCGGCCAGTTCCTTGGGGTCTTCCTCGGTCTCGTCGCGCAGCGCCATGATGTCGGGCTGGCGGTAAAGGGCGTTGTTATCGAAGCCCATTTTCGCGTCGAGGCATTTGATGTTGCCATCGGGCGTCACGATCAGCGGGTTGATCTCCAGCATCTCCATGTCCTTTTCGATGAACATGCGATACAGGTTCTTGACCAGCGCCACGCATTGCTTGACCTGACCGCCGGTCAGACCCAGCGCGAAGGCCACGCGGCGGCCATGGAAATCCGACAGGCCCGAGGCCGGATCGACGCTGAAGCTGATGATTTTTTCGGGGGTCGAGGCAGCGACTTCCTCGATGTCCATGCCGCCCTCGGTCGAGGCGACGAAGCTGACGCGCGAGGTGCCGCGATCGACCAGCAGCGCAAGGTAAAGCTCGCGCGCGATGTCGCTGCCATCCTCGATATAGATGCGGTTGACCTGCTTGCCGGTCTCGCCGGTCTGGTGCGTGACCAGGGTGCGGCCCAGCATCTGGCGGCTCAGCTCCTCGGCTTCCGAGACCGATTTCGCCAGGCGGACGCCGCCTTTTTCACCGGCTTCCTTTTCCTTGAAATGACCCTTGCCGCGACCGCCGGCATGGATCTGCGCCTTGACGACCCAAAGCGGTCCGTCAAGCTCGCCGGCGGCGGTCTTGGCCTCGTCGGCCTTGATGACCACACGACCGTCCGAGACCGGCGCGCCGTATTGGCGCAGCAGCGCCTTGGCCTGGTATTCATGGATGTTCATGCTTATTCCCCGCATTTGTCGGTTGCTGGGCTTTTGGCACATTAGGGCTGCACGCCAAAGCGCCAAGTGCCTCAAATCACATAAAATCGACTTGTTTTCAGGGTTTGTGATCACACCCATTCCGGCTGTGATCGCAAAATTTCGCACCGTTATCGCCATCAGGCCCGGCACGGTATCCGCCGGACCCAGCGGTGCCAGGCGGGGGGCTTGCTTGACATGCCTGGCGATTGCGGCAGAACTCGTCGCCGGGAAAGTAAGGGTTTTTTTATTGAAAGCGGGATAATATGGCGATTGACGGAACAAGCGGAAGCGACACCTTGCGCGGGACCAACGCGTCCGAGGTCATCAACGGCCTGGCCGGGGATGACAGCATCTACGGCAATGGTGGCGACGATACGCTGAACGGCGGTTCGGGTAACGACACTTTTTATATCGGCGGCACAAGTATCGGCCGCGCCACTTATAACGGCGGCGACGGCGCGGACAGGATCCGGCTGTCCTCGGACGTGACGACTTCCAGCCTGCTGCTGACCTCCGCCTATGTGAACAGCACCGAGACGCTGGACTTCTCGATCTATGACATCGAGGGGACGGGGGCGAATGACATCATCAACATCAGCGGCATCACCTATGCGTCAAGCTATGACCGCATCTATCTTTACGATGGCAACGACACCTTCACCGGCTATGTCGGCAACGATCTGGTCGATGGCGGTTCGGGCAATGACGTGCTGAACGGCGGCGCGGGCAATGACAGCCTGACGGGCGGTTCGGGTGACGACACGCTGAACGGCGGCTCTGGCGACGATACCTTCTATATCGGCGGCACCGAGGTTGGCCGCGACAACTATAACGGCGGCGACGGCGCGGACAGGATCCGGCTGTCCTCGGACGTGACGACTTCCAGCCTGCTGCTGACCTCCGCCTATGTGAACAGCACCGAGACGCTGGACTTCTCGATCTATGACATCGAGGGGACGGGGGCGAATGACATCATCAACATCAGCGGCATCACCTATGCGTCAAGCTATGACCGCATCTATCTTTACGATGGCAACGACACCTTCACCGGCTATGTCGGCAACGATCTGGTCGATGGCGGTTCGGGCAATGACGTGCTGAACGGCGGCGCGGGCAATGACAGCCTGACGGGCGGTTCGGGTGACGACACGCTGAACGGCGGCTCTGGCGACGATACCTTCTATATCGGCGGCACCGAGGTTGGCCGCGACAACTATAACGGCGGCGACGGCGCGGACAGGATCCGGCTGTCCTCGGACGTGACGACTTCCAGCCTGCTGCTGACCTCCGCCTATGTGAACAGCACCGAGACGCTGGACTTCTCGATCTATGACATCGAGGGGACGGGGGCGAATGACATCATCAACATCAGCGGCATCACCTATGCGTCAAGCTATGACCGCATCTATCTTTACGATGGCAACGACACCTTCACCGGCTATGTCGGCAACGATCTGGTCGATGGCGGTTCGGGCAATGACGTGCTGAACGGCGGCGCGGGCAATGACAGCCTGACGGGCGATTCGGGCAACGACACGCTGATCGGTGGGGCCGGCGATGACCGGCTGGACGGCGGCGATGGGTTCGACCTGTTGGGCTACGGCGCCGCGACGGGCGGGATCCGGGTCAACCTGTCCCTGACATCGGCCCAGGTCATCGGCGGCGGCCAGGGCACGGATACCTTGCTGAACATCGAGAACGTCAACGGCTCGCGCTTTGCCGACGCGCTGACCGGCAACGCGGCGGCGAACGTGCTGAACGGCGGCGCCGGGAACGACGTGCTGAACGGCGGTGCGGGAAGGGATACCCTGAACGGCGGTGCCGGTAAGGACACGCTGAATGGCGGCGCGGGCAACGACGTGCTGAACGGCGGCGCGGGGATCGACACGGCCACCTTCGGCAATGCCTCGGGCGGGATAACGGTCGATCTGGCTCTGACGGCGCGGCAGTTCATCGGCGGCGGCTATGGCAGCGACCAGTTGATCCAGATCGAGAACGTCAACGGCTCGCGCTTCGCCGACGCACTGACTGGCAACGCGGCGGCGAACGTGCTGAACGGCGGTGCCGGGAACGATACGCTGAGCGGCGCGGCCGGGCACGACATGCTAAACGGCGGCGCGGGTGCGGACCAGTTGCGCGGCGGCGCCGGGAACGACACGCTGAACGGCGGTGCCGGGGCCGACACGCTGGCCGGAGGCGCGGGTGCCGATATCTTCGTTTTCGGCGTAAGCCAGGGCGCGGATCGCGTGACCGATTGGCAGAACGGCATCGACGGCTTGCGTATCCAGTCGGGCAGTTGGCAGGGGGTGCGCTATGACAGCTTCGACGACCTGCGTATCGGCCAGCAGGGGGCGAATGCCGTGATCACGCTGGGCGGCACCGTGATCACGCTGGCCAATGTGAATGCCGGACAGCTTGACGCCTCGGACTTCACCTTCGTCTAGGCATGAAAAAGATGGGATGACTGGGGGCCGCCCCGTTGCTTCCTCGGCGGGGTGGCAGGCTGGTGGTTAGCCGGGCAAGCTTTCCTGCTGGTCATGTATTCGGCAGGCACTGCCATGGATCTGTTTGTCGGTTTGGATGTTTCGGTTCGCACCACAAGCGTCTGTGTGATGGATGGCGCGGGTTGCTGCGCAATTTCGGCCTGAAAGTCGGTGCCGTTACACGCGCTCAATACGAGGCGCGCGTCATTGGACTGCTTGAACAGAAGCCGCATCTTGCCCTGTCGGTTGGTAAGCGTGGAGCCATGCGCGTGGGTTACTGCCGTTTTGTTGGGGGTTTATTGTCCTGTTGTGCGTAACGGCGGGAGGATATGCGTCCATGACTATCTCTACGGTCATCCCTACGACTGGTAGCTTCCAATTAGTGGAGGCTGTCGTGGAGCGGTTTGACGGTGCGCCTGTTGGCGAGCGGCGCCGATGGTCTGACGAGTTTAAGGCCGATGCGGTGGCGGCATCGCTTGAGCCGGGGATTAATGTTTCTGCGCTGGCGCGGCGATTGGGGCTGACCCCGCCGCAGCTGTTCGGTTGGCGCAAGGCGTTCCTGGATAAGCAGGGTGCCTCGCGAGGGGAGGCTCCGTCGACGCCTCCGGTGCAGATTGAGATTTTGTTCGGCGATATCACCATTCGCGTCGGCGCTGATTTTGGTGATGCTGGGCTACGGCGCATTCTTCGGGCGGTGCGTTCGGCATGATCCCGTCTGGCGTGAAGGTCTTCCTTGCCAGCCAGCCGATCGACTTCAGGAAGGGCATGGATTCTCTGCTGGCGCTGGTGCGCGACAGCGGCAGCGATCCGTTCAGTGGGTCGCTCTATGTGTTCCGCTCGAAACGGGCGGACAGGGTTCGCATCGTCTGGTGGGATGGCAGCGGGGTCTGTCTCTATGCAAAGCGTCTGGAGAAATCCTCGTTCTGCTGGCCGCGGATCGGCGCGGCGCGCGTGCATCTGAACCACGCCCAGCTCCTCGCACTTCTGGACGGGCTGGACTGGAAGCGGGTCCGGCCGATGACGGTAAAAGCCCCTGAACTTGTGGGATAATCTGCCTTTGGCAAAGTGAACTTTGGCGCCGTTCCAGCACGGAAACGCTGGGTCAAACCGGGCAATTCTGCTATCTTGTCCGGCATGAGCGCTGATGATCTTCCCCTTCCTGACGACATGGATCTGCTGAAATCCATGATCCGCGAAATGGCTGCGAAAGCAGTGCGCGCGGAGGGGCTTGAACGCGAGATCGAGGCGTTGAAGATCAGAAATGCCGCTGCGGAAGAGCGGATCAGTGAACTGACCGCCATCCTGAAGGCCTTTGACCGGGCGCGCTTCGGCCGTCGCTCGGAAAAGCTCGGTGCCATGTCGGCGGATGATGAAGCACAGCAGGCCTTTGTCTTCGAAGAGATCGAGATCGGTATTGCGGCATTGCAGGCGCAGGTTGGCAAGGGCCGCTCCGCGGGTGAAAAGCGCGCACCGCGCCCGCGCAAAGACTTCGCCCCGCATCTGGAGCGGATCGAGGTGGTGATCGAACCGGAAGACCTGCCGGAGCATGAGGGCAAGCAGAAGGTTCTGATCGGCGAGGACGTCTCGCAGCGGCTGGACGTGGTGCCGGCGAAGTTCCGCGTCATCGTCACCCGCCGCCCGAAATACGCCTTCAAGAACGCCGATGGCGTAATCCAGGCCCCGGCACCGGCCCATCTCATCGAGGGCGGCATCCCGACCGAGGCGCTGCTGGCCCAGATCGCGGTCTCCAAATATGCCGACGGCCTGCCGCTCTACCGCCAGGAGGGGATCTACGCCCGAGATGGCGTGGAACTTGAGCGCCGCCTGATGTCGCAATGGCTGGGCAGGGTCGGCTTCGAACTCGAACTCCTCGCCGGGCATGTGCTGACCGAGGTCTGCAAGGGTGAACGGGTCTTTGCGGATGAGACCAGTCTGCCGACCCTCGCTCCCGGCACGGGCAAAACCAAGACGGCCTGGCTCTGGGCCTACGCCCGCGACGACAGCACCTTCGGCGGGAATACCCCGCCCATGGTCGCCTATCGCTTCGAGGACAGCCGGTCCGGGGACTGTGTGCTCCGACATCTGCGCGGCTATCGCGGCATCCTGCAGGTCGATGGATACGGGGCCTACAACAAGCTGGTGCCCAAGGACGGCCGCAACGACAGCCTGCGGCTCGCCGGGTGTTGGGCGCACAGCAGGCGGAAGTTCTATGAACTTCATGTCGCAGGCAGTTCGCAGATTGCCACCGAAACGGTGAAAAGGATG